>CAVRWL010000001.1:0-276319 GCA_963724945.1 uncultured Alphaproteobacteria bacterium
TGAGACGCAGAACGTGCACTGGTAGGGGCAGGTGCGCGTGGCCTGCAACAGCGGGAAGTACGACTGCTTGAGGAACTGATCGAGGTAACCTGTCAGGTAAGGCAGCGGCACCTCGTCTAGGTTCAGCCTCGTGCTCGTGTTGAGGCCCTTGACATACCCGCGCTCCTTGCTGAAGAACGAGCAGTCGATGGGCGAGGCAAACACGGCTTCGCGGCCGAGAAGCGCCTTGCCGACCAAACTCGCCAAATCCCGCTTCACCTTCGCCTTCGACAAAAACGTCTACCTCAGGGAATTTCGCAAGCAGCTTCCGATGCTCGACCTCTATGCTGTCGACGGATGGGCCACCGAACACGGTGATGACACTGTCTCCGTATTGTCTCTCTTATCTTGTTGACCACGTAGTAGTTCAGGTTTTGGTTCCAGTAATAGAACAAGAACCGACGATGTCCGGCTTGTCGTGCCGCATATGCTCAAGGAGTAGCTTCACGTCCTTGAATATGGAGATGTCCACTTGGTCGCCGTAGAGCTTCTTGGCGTAGGTGGCGACGTAGGCCACGTTCAGCGGCACACACAGTCGGTTTTGGGTTAGGCGATTGACGTAGAACAAGTCCGCCAGGAGAATTTTCAACTTGGCGCTCATAGCAAATCTTTCCCCCAAGTGATCCATGATTTCACCGGCAAGGAACAGCGGGGGCGCCACCAGTTCCCCTGCGGGCACTCCTCACGGACAGTCGCGTTGAGAATATAGTCCAATCGGTGTTGCCTAGCGTTCGAACGCCACTGACCGTGCAGATCCGGAACAGTGTCTATAATACTCAAGTATTTGTTGCCGCTCGCCACCAACTCCGGCGGTCCGCTGGCCGAAAATCCTCCGCAGATAACACGAGGGCCAGTAGGTCACCCTTTCCGTGATCGTTCCTTCATTGAACAAGAAGACGGGCTCTTCGATTACGAACATATTGTTCTCGCGGGCAAATTCAGCCGCGGCCTCGGCGGGGTTGTTCCAGCTCCAGTCCGCCTGAGAGCGCGGCGCATTGACGAGGTCCTGCATAATCCCGTCGGTTGCGACAATGTAGGAGTTCGGTGCGACGAACTCCGAATACGACCTGAGCTCTTCTAGCACATGAGCCTTTGTGTGATTCGAGTCGAGTATCACCAGGGCAACATCCCCCAGGCCGAAGCTGCCCGCGCACCTGCTCCAGAGTTTCCGGCGCGATCGAGCTGTCCTGAATCAGCGTGATCAGCGGAGACAGTTCATGCGCTTCGATCGCCTTTCTGTTGTGCGACCTTATTTCTATATCAACACCAACCACCCGCCCCCTGCCCATCGCCTTGAATAGCGAGGCATAGAATACCAAGGATCCCCCGTGGGCCACGCCGGTCTCGATCAGGACATCGGGCTTAACCGAGTAGAGGATCTCCTCGATTCGCAGCATGTCCTTGGGGACTGGATTATCGGGCGCCCGAGCCAAGTAAAGCTGTATACGTACTTGCTGTCCCACCCGCTGCGCAGCCACGCTTTGGAAATCAAGCGGAACGCTTCCGGGCTACCAATCGGAAAGCTTCGGCAGAAGGTTGTGGTTTGCTCTTCGACGGAGCCAGAATCCAAGTCTATTTTGATCACGGTGCCATCGCTCATCAAATTTGAACCATCCGAGGCAACTGGCCCAGCAAATCCTGTGAGGGCAGGAAAACTCCGCCTCCAGTCGCGCGATGGAAATTCGTGGAAAGTCGATCACGGGCGCATTGGGCACGACCACCACCGAGCATCCCGTGAGCGAAGAGATCTCATGGAGCAGTTCGCGATTGGACAGATTCTTGCCCGATGCCACGTTGTAAAGCGTGTGCTTCCCGTCCACCGCGATTCTCGCCAGCAGTTCTACCGTATCCCGGATGGAGATGTAGTCCTTCTGCGAATCAAGAGATGTTCGAAGGACCACTTCCTTCTTGTTCAACGCGTCGCGCACAATCTCGCTCAAAAAATTCTCGCTCCTTGGCTCCGCGTTGAACACGTTCGACAACCTTGCAACGCGGACGATCTTGCGCCCGCTGGCGAAGCAAAGAGCCTCTCCCGTGAGCTTTGTAAGATTATAGAAGTCATCTCCAGCGTTCACATTGACGCTGCAAGCTGCGCCCTCTTCGGTGCTCCCCGCTCCGAGGTAAACTCTTGTCGACGAAAGATAGAGGAAGGAATCGAAGGTCGCTCGCTGCAGCAATTCGGCAAGAAAGGTCACATGAGCCGCAACGGTTTCGAACGGCTTGCGGCGGAAATCTGCGGTGACGCCGATACAATAGATCACGTGCCCAAGATCGCGGTTATACGCGCCTTGTTCGTCGCGCCGCGGAGCGTATACTTCGTGACCGGTCTTCTCGAGATGGGCCGCGCAGTTGCGACCCCACCATGCCCGTTGCACCGAGACCGTAAACCTCATTGGTACGCCGTTCACATCGCGCTCGCTATCGCACTCGCGGCTCGAAAGCACTTCAGCTCCGGAACGGCGGCGACGAATTTCGTGCCAGTTCCCCCCAGCTGCGCATTCACCTCCATCACCTCCGCCGCGATGTTCCACGGCAGGATCAGCAGGAAATCCGGGCGGCGCTCGTGCAGCGCGCTCGGCGGCAGGATCGGGATGTGGCTGCCGGGAAGAAACTTTCCCTGCTTGGCAGCTGCCGCGTCGCAAACGTACGGCAAGAGATCGGGCTTCACGCCGGCGTAGTTGAGGAGCGTGTTGCCCTTGGCCGCCGCGCCATAGCCGGCCACCACTTGCCGGCGCGCTTCGTCTCCAGCAGGAACGCGAGCAGGGCGTCCTTGACGCGGTCGGCGCGCGCCTGAAAGCCGCTATAGGCCGCCGCCCGGCGCAGGCCGTGGCGCTCCTCCTCGGCGAGCAGCTCGGCAACGGCGGCGCTATCGGCACGCGCATCGTCGGCGTGGCATCCGTAGACCCTGAGGCTGCCCCGTGGGTGGAGAGCTCCTCGACGTCGTAGACGCGTAAGGCCGCCGCGGCGAAGATGCGCATCGACGGTGTGGAGCGACAGGTAGGAGAAATGCTCATGATAGACGGTGTCGAACTGAACCTGATCGATCAGCCGCATCAGGTGCGGAAATTCGAGCGTGATGGTGCCGCCCGGCTTGAGCAGCGCCGCCAGCCCGCGCGTAAAGTCGTTGATGTCGGGCACATGCGCGTAGACGTTGTTACCGGCGATGAGGTCGGCCTGCCTGCCCTCGGCCAATGAGCCGCCGGCCGACATCCTCGCCAAAGAACTCGCGCAGAACAGGGATGCCCTGGGCTTCGGCGGCCGCTGCGGTGCCGGCCGTGGGCTCGATGCCGAGGCACGGAATGCGGCGCTCAATGAAGTTCCGCAAAAGGTAGCCGTCGTTGCATGCGATCTCAATCACGAGGCTGTCGGTGGACAGCGTGAGCTGCCGCATCATCTGCTCTGCGTAGCGCGCGGCGTGCGCAAGCCAGCTCGATGAGGTGCTGGAGAAATAGGCGTAGTCGGCGCTTAAACAGCTCGTCGGCGCGCGCGACGTCCTCGGTCTGAACGAGCCAGCATTCGTGGCACACGTTGAGCCGCAGCGGGAAAAAGATCTCCGGCGCGGACAAATCCTCCTGCGACAGATAGGCGTTCGACGGAGGTGCAAAGCCCAGATCGAGAAACGTGTGCTCGAGCGGTGCCCCGCAGTGGCGGCATCTCATAGGGCGAGGCCCTTGAAGGCGGGATCGATCGCCGGCTGGCCCGCGTCGCGCTCGGAGATCTCCGCGATCGGCAGCGGCCAGGCGATAGCGAGCCCGGGATCGCGCGGATTGAGGCCGCCATCCGCCTGCGCCACATAAGGAGCCGAGTGCACGTAAAGCAGCTCGCAGCCCTCCGACAGTGCCTGGAAGCCATGGGCAAAGCCCTCGGGGATGAGCATGGCGCGGCAATTTGCGGCCGACAGATTCCTCCGCATGCCACTGCAGAAAGGTGTCCGAGCCGTCGCGGATGTCCACGGCGACGTCCCAGACCGCGCCGCGCAGACAGCTCACCAGCTTCATCTCCGCGTGCGGCGGACGCTGGAAGTGCATGCCGCGCACGGTGCCGGCGTTCGCCGTGATGGTCTGGTTGATCTGCGCGACCGGCTGCGTCCAGCCAGCAGCGCCAAGCTCCTCGGCACAAAAGAGGCGCGACAGAAACCCGCGCGCATCGCCGAGATGCGTCCGCACGATGCATTTGAGGCCCGGCAACGGCAGGTCGATGGCCTTAAGCCGGCTCACGCACTGCCCTCATAGGCGGCGATCTCGGCCTCGCACAGGTCGCGGGCGTTGGCGCCGCCGCGTTGCGCGCGATACCACGCAATGGTGCGCGTCACGGCATCCGCCGCTCCATAGCGCGGCTCGGCATGAAGCACCGTGCGTGCCTTGGTGGTGTCGAGCGCCAGCGAGCCCGCCTCGTGCGGACCTTCGACCATCTCGCTCCATTCCACAGCGCCGTTGCCGTAGGCCTCCCGCGCAAGCTCGACGACCAACCGCACGGGCAGCTCCTCGCCGACCGCCGGCCCGAAGTTATAGGCGCCGGCAAGCTCGGGATCGGCCCACAAGGCCTCGCGCCAAGCATCAGATAGCCGGCCAGCGGCTCCAGCACGTGCTGCCAGGGACGCGTCGACTGCGGGCGGCGGACGTGCAGCGTGCCGCCGGCCTGCCAGGCGCGCACCGCGTCGGGGATCAGCCGATCGTCCGACCAGTCGCCGCCGCCGATCACATTGCCGGCGCGCGCGCTGGCCACGGCAACGCCCTGCGCTTGGCAGGAACGAGTCGCGATAGCTGGCGATCACGATCTCGCACGCGGCCTTGCTGGCGCTGTAGGGATCATGGCCGCCCAGCGGATCGTCTTCGCGGTAGGGCCGCGTCGTTCGCGGTTGCGGTAGACCTTGTCGGTCGTGACCATCACGGCCACGCGCGCGCTATCGAGCCCGCGCAGGCGCCTCCAGCACGTGGGCCGTGCCCATCACGTTGGTGGCGAACGTCGCGAGCGGCTCGCGGTAGCTCGCGCGCACCAGCGGCTGCGCCGCCAGATGGAACACGATCTCCGGGCCGCGCTCGCTTGGATGAGCGCGGCCAAGCGCCGCGCATCGCGAATATCGCAGAAGTGGCTGTCGCACAGCGCGTCGACGCTTGGCCGCGATCGAACAAGCTGGGCGTCGGTCGCCGGCGGCAGGCGATGCCCGTCACTTCGGCGCCGAGCCGGTGCAGCCAGAGCGCCAGCCAGGAGCCCTTGAAGCCGGTATGGCCCGTGAGCAGCACGCGCTTGTCGCGCCAGAACGCGGCGTCGTGGCGCGCACTCAATGCCAGATCTTCCACGGCGCCTTGCCGGATGCCCAGAGCTCCTCCAACATGGTCTTGTCGCGCAGCGTGTCCATCGGCTGCCAGAAGCCGCGGTGCTCGAAGGCCATCAGCTGGCCCATGGCCGCGAGCCGGATGATCGGCGCAGCCTTCCCACGCGGCTGTCGTCGCCCTCGATGAGCTCGAGGCATTGCGGCGAAAGAACGAAGAAGCCGCCGTTGATCAGGCCGCCGTCGCCGCGCGGCTTCTCGACGAAGGCCGTGCACGCTGTCGCCCTCGACGCTCCAGGGCGCCGTAGCGTCCCGGCGGCTGCACCGCCGTGACGGTCGCGAGCTTGCCGTGGCTGCGGTGGAACGTCGATGGACGCGTCGAATGTTCGAGATCGCTGACGCCGTCGCCGTAGGTGAAGCAGAACGCCGTCTTCGTCTTCGACGTAGTCCGCGACGCGCTTGAGCCGCCCGCCGGTCATGCGTGTCCTCGCCGGTGTCGACCAGCGTCACGCGCCAGGGCTCGGCCTTGCTGCTGGTGCACCTCATGCTGTTGTCCGCCATGTCGAAGGTGACGTCCGACATGTGCAGGAAGTAGTTGGCGAAGTACTCCTTGATGACGTAGCCCTTGTAGCCGCAGCAGATCACGAAGTCGTTGACGCCGTGCGCGGAATAGATCTTCATGATGTGCCAGAGGATGGGCTTGCCGCCGATCTCGATCATCGGCTTGGGCTTGAGGTAGCGTCTCCTCGGAGATGCGCGTGCCGAGCCCGCCGGCGAGGATGACCGCGATCACGCTTCGGCCTCCGCCGGCTCGATGTGGAATTCGCGGCCGTAGTGCGTGTAGTCCATGCGGAAATCCTCCGAGCGGATCATCCGCTTGAGACCGGCCAAGATCGACCGATGCCTTTCGGGCGTCCACTCCGCCAGCCAGAGGTCGTAGACTGCGGGCGTGAACTGACCGTAGTAGCCGCCGAGATCCTTGATTGCCTGCTCATAGTCGCGAAAGAACAGATTCTCGGTGTTGTAGATGTAGCGCATGAAATAGTACTCGTAGATACTCGTCTTATTGATCTTGAGCTGCTCCCATTCGGAGTTGACAAGCATCCGCCGATAATCCTCCACGTCCTTGGCGTGCAGGTTGAAGTCGTAGTCGATGTGCGGGTTGCACTGCGAGGCATTGATCACGGGAATGCCGAGCGCCGCGTATTCGAACGCAATGGTGCCGTAAGCGGTCAGCGCCACATCGATACCCTCGGCGATGATCTGATGGTGCGATGCGTCGGCGGGCAGCAGCGTGAACTTCGTATACTTGGCGACGAAGGCATCAATGATTTCTTTGGTGCCCGGTAGATAATCCGGATGCGTCTTGATGTACCAGTCGTAGTCGGTGATCTCGGTCATCTTGCCGAGAAAATCGAGCCACTCGTAGAAGTCCGGGAAGATATTGTTACCGTAGCTGTGCGGGCTGTCGAAGAAGCAGTGCGTGGCGATCAGGATCTTCTTGCGCGGCGAAGGCTTAAGAAGCAGCACATGGCGCGATGCCCCGTAGGCCGACTTGGTAGAATAAGACATGTCGACGCCGACTTCGCCGGCAAAGCGCCGCTCGATGCGCCGCTTGGCCTCCGCAATTCCCGCCTCCTGCACCTGGCGCGGCAGCGCCGCGAAGCGCTCGCGGAAAAAGAAGAAGTCATTGTAGGCAAAGAGATTGGCCTGCGTCAGTCGATAGAGGTGCGTTGCTGTGATCTGATACACGGGGATATTGCGGCGCACCGCGAGCCGCAAGGGCAGCGCAACGTTATAGACGCAGTGACTGACGTTGACGGCCCGAACGTCGTTCGCCGAGAGATAGTCGTCCCAGAACACGACCGCTTCGATAGATTGCAGCAGCACACTCTGGAAGTCGGGGGCATCGAGATCGATCGTCGGCTTTCGGCATCCCATGAGATAGGTGTCGTAGATGAGATCGCCGACCCATACTCCGTCTAAGGTGAGATCCTCGATGTCCTTCTTAGTGCTCAGCCGCTTGCGGACGTCCTCGTAGATTGCTCGCGCGCGGACCTTCTGCGCGCGCGTTGGCGTGATGGCGAAAATGCCCGTCGCGCCCAACGATTTGTATACGCCGAACGGATCGAACCCTATCGCAGGCTTAATGCGCACGGAGAGCTTTTGCAGCCACGATCGCGGCGTTGCCGGAATGTAAGCCTCAATCCTCGCGCCCGATTGCGCGGCCAGGACATTGGCAAGATACGAGTAGGCGATGTGCGCCGACTGCATCGTGCTGATCTCGAACAGGACCACCGGGCCGCGCTTGCCGGCCTCACGGGCTGCGGGAAATACGCGGCGATTGTGGACGATGAAGCGACGCACGGCGGGCGGCGGCCGCCATCGCTTGGCGGCGTCCGCGAGAGCCCGCAGCACTCGGAATGACGATCTCACGATGGTTGTCGTGCGCTCATGACCGCATCGTCAAATCACTGCGCGCGACGAGCGCCTGCAGGGACAAGATCTCGCTTTGCGGCAGACTGCATGGCCGTCCTCCCTGCGGGATGCAACTGATGACGCGCCGGCCACCCAAGAGCCCGACCACCATCGCCATGCTTTCGCAACCGACCACCACGTCGGCCGCCGCCACTTCCTCGATCAGCGACCTGTCTCCCCCACGAACGATCGGCAAGCGAAATTCGCGGACGCTCCAGTCGTACTTTTCTGGCAACTCGGAGGGATGCGGACGCAGGACGATCTGCTCCACCGGCATCCCCAGCACCTGCAGATTCGCCAAGAAGTATCGCAGCGCGTCCTCTTCCGTGTAGCCCCAATGACGCTCGTCGCCGAACTCGCGCAGCGCGTGCTCGCGCAATGGCTCACAGACGTAGAGCACTCGCAGTGAGCCTCTCGCGGTGCCATCAGTGCGCACGTGCCCACGCACCTCTTCGCGCAGGTCCTGGAAGTAAGGGTTGTCGACCAGCACGATCCGCAGCTGCGGGAACAAATCAGTCGCCATGGCAGAGGCCAACGGATCACCGACCCAGATTTCGTCTGGCAGATGCGTCTCACCGTTGCGCACGAAGCGCTCCCAGTAGTTCACCCAATGATCGAGGAAGGCCGCCGCCTTTTTGCCTAGCCTGCGGGCGAGATCGATCGCCTGCCACTCAATGTCCGACTGCCAGCTGGTTCCGCACAGGAGGCTCTCCGACCGTTCGACCGCTTCCTCTAAGGGCATCAATTCCACTGGGCCGAGCTTGCGTTCGAAGATCTTCTGCGCGGGTCCGCCAAGGACAAGATTGCACGCCGGGCGCTCGCGGCGGACATAGCTCGACAAGATCTCGGCCCCGCCGGCGTCGTGCGACACGATGCAAAGCATCTAATTATCCATGTCGAGGAACGTGCATTCCCGCTTGAGGATGCCGAACTCGATCATGTCCACCCATTTCCCATCGATGTAGAGGTTCTCGCGTCGACAGCCTTCCTCCACCATGCCGAGCTTGGCGGCGAGCCTGCGCATCGCCAAGTTCGGCGCCGCCGCCGCACACCATACGCGCTCAAGGTTCAGCTTGTTGAAGCCATGTTGAAGCAGCCTCTTGCCCGCTTCAAAACCGACGCCTTTGCCCCAATGTCTGCGGTCGCCGATGAGGAGCGTGAAGTCGGCATGTCGATTGATGAATGATATGACCTGCAGGCTGATATTGCCGACGTGGCCATCCTCCTCATGGCAGATCGCCCATGTGACCTGATCCTCGCCGTTCAATCCCTGCACGTAGGCCTCGAAATAGGCGGCATTCTTGAAGAACTTGCCGTGCGAGTTGAAGCGGCACACCTCCTGGTCATCGAACCAGGACATGTAGGGCCCCGCAAGATCGCTCAATTGCAGCGTCCTCACGAAATACCGCCCAGGAAGCCGGTAGATCATCGAAGCGCGCCCAATCCGTTCCAGACCTTCTCAAATGCCGCAACGATCAGATCCGCGTCGTCATCGTCGAGGTCGTAGGTGCACATCTCTATGCCCATGAAGCTGTCGTCGTGCAGGGTCTCGGCCACCGGACATATGCCCTTGCGATAATCGACATCGCGCCGGCAGAAGTCCGCGCTCCAGGGAAAGCCCTTGGATCCGAACGCAATCTTCTTTTGATACATCGGCAGGAGATGCAGGTTCTGGTATCCCCTGGCGACCCCTCCCACGCCTTCCGCCTCGAGCGCCTGGCAGATGAGGTCGCGGGAAGCTCCGAGCTCTCTCGTATCGAGGACAATTGGATAAACGTAGTACGCATGCGTGCAGTGTGGCCGCACTTTCGGCGTTTGCAGGCCGCCGAGCTTCTCCAAGCCGCGCGTCAGACGGTCGGCGATGCGCCGGCGCTGCGCCACCAGTCGATCCAACTTCTTGAGTTGCTCGATGCCAATCGCGCACTCGATCTCGCCCAGGCGAAAGTTATACCCCACCATATTGACGAGATTGGTGACTTCCTTGTCGCCGACCACAGCTTCCGCGTGGTTGCGGATCAGGCGCATACGCTCCGCCAGGTCGTCGTCATCCGTTACCGCGATGCCGCCCTCCCCGGTATGGATGTGCTTGTGGTAGTTGAGGCTGAACCCGCCGATGTCGGCAAGCGTACCGGCAAACCTATCGTGGTAGCGAGCCCCGATGGCTTGCGCCGTGTCCGAGATGACCTTCAAGCCGTGCTTGCGTGCGATCGGCAGTAGCGCGTCGAGGTCGGCGGATTGCCCGAAAATATCGACGGCAATGACCGCCTTCGTTTGCGGCGTGATGTTTGCTTCGACGGAGGCGGGATCGAGGCAGAACGTATCTGTCTCGATGTCGGCAAAGACGGGTATTGCGTTCCAGTGCACGATGGCCGTCGCGGTGGCGCACATCGTCCACGGGCTGACGATGACCTCATCGCCCGGCTCGATGCCGATCGCCCCGACGGCAGCGATCAAGCCGGAGGTCAGCGAGTTGACAGTGACCGCATGCTTGACGCCGAAGTATTCGGCGCTGGCGCGCTCGAACTCCTGGACGTTGGGGCCGCCGTAGAAGTCGGGATCCCAGCACCCGAGAAATTGCGACAGCACGCCGGTTTCGACCACGCGCGCGGCCGCCGCAAATTCCTCGCTACCGATGGAGTTGTAGCGCCGGAAAGGTGCGCTGATCGTCTTCTGGCCGCCATGAATGGCCAAGCGCTCCTTGTCCGCGGTTTTCGTCATAAGCCAGCCCTGATTTCGGCGAGTGTCTCGAGTGTTCGAAGCGCGTCCTTGCCCGTCGACAGCCGTGCCGGGCGCCCATTGAGCGCTTCCGCTAGCTGATCGGCGACGTGCCATTGCGCACGAACGAGATCGTTCGCAATGATCTCCGCGGCGGGATTTCAGGATGGTGTATCCATCGCACGTTGGGTCGGGGATCGTCCGCTGCCAGCGGACATCCTCGCCGCCTCGGCCGTAGTACAACCGGCCGTTCGGCGCGACGAGCTCGATCGTGTAATGCGAGAAATTCTCCTCGCGCGCCGCCAACAGATAGGCGAGACCGCCGTCCGCAAAGCTCACCGCGACATCTGGCTCAGGATCGCGCCCCTCCCACAACCGCCCCACACGGATCACCTTGAAGTCCGTAACGTCGCCCAGCCAGTATTGCAGCAGGTTGAGCAAATGCGAGCCATTGTTGAAGAGACCCTTCGAGTACCAGACGACCGCTTTTTCCGGACGCACGATCGTGCCGTCCTCCAGGCGCCGCTTGACCTCGGCCGTAGCAGCGTCGGCAATGCGCATGTAATTGACGAATAGCTGGCAATTCGAACCGGCACACAGCGCCACGAGATCGCGCGCCTCGGACAGATCGAAGGCCAGGGGCTTCTCACAGAGAATGGCCCGTGGGGTTCCGGGCGCGTATCGCCTGCTCGACGCAGGCGTGATGCGAAATCGTGGGCGCCGCCACGACGACCACGTCGGGCTGCAACTGCGCGACCGCCGATGTGGCATCGGCAAACGTCGGGCGACCATAGTGCTCCGCAAAAGTCGCGCGGCTCTCGGGCGAGGGATCGACGCCTCCGGCAAGATGGAATGCCGGATGGCGCGAGAAGGCGCGAGCATGCGTGAGCGCGACGGCGTCGGGCGAATGGCGCAGATCATATCCCATGCCGATTTGACCGAGCCCGACGATGACGACACCGAAGGTCACGTGTCGCCCTTGCGCTGCACGTCGCGGTTGATCTCGAGCCAGCCTGGATTGGCCCTCAGCAACCGCAGCACGTCGAGGCAGCCAAAGAGCGGGTCGGCAGGTGCCAGCGCCTCTATAATCCTCGTCAGCAGCGCATAGTCCGCTGGCTCGTCGAGCGTCAGGCCCAGCTCGGGCCAGTGCAGCGACGGCGGGGCAATCACATGCAGATGGGAGAACAAGTCGGGATTGTTGCGGATGTGCAGTGTCACGTGCTCGCGGTCGAGTGGGCGATCGGTCATGGCCGCCGAGCGCTTGAGAGTGTCCAAACGGAAGACCTGCGCATCCATGCCGTCGGGATAGCTGCGGATATGGCCGTTGCTCACGTAGTCGGCGTCGTTAGCGAGGAAGATGCGGATCGTCTGCTCGACAATGTCGGGATCGATTATCGGACAGTCGCCGGTGATCTCGACGACAATAACGGCCTCCGCCGCCTCTCCGGCACCGATCACGCGCGCCATGACGTCGTCCTCGCTGCCGCGATGCACGCCCACGCCTTCGCTTTGCGCGAACTCGGCGAACATGTCGTCGGTCGCATTCGTGGTTGTCGCGACGATAATCCTCTCGATCGACGGCACGGCGCGCAGGCGGAGATCAGATGCTGCAGCATCGGCTTTCCCAGCGCCGGCAGCAGCACCTTGCCGGGCAGCCGCGACGAGGTCATGCGCGCCTCAATCGTCGCCACGATGGTCACAGCGTTGCATCCGCCGGCGAAAGCCGGATCGTTGCCGGTTTGCACATGGCTCAGATGAGCGTCCTCAAGAAGAGCGCCATCGCGCGAAAAATTCGCATGTTCGCCTTGAAGCTGCGCCGAAGCGCGGCGTGTCCTCTCGGCTTCTGACGACGATGGAAACTGAGCGATCCGATAGCCGTTACGCGCGCCGAAGAGCGCAAGCTCCGTTCCGATGGAGCCGTAAGAGTCGAAGTGTCCAAGGTCGTGATAGACCGCCATGCGGTAGCCCTTCATGCCGCAAAGCGGATCGGCGATGCCATACATGAGCCGGGTCAGCAGCGCAAAGCAGTGCTCGGCCACGCGCGGGCGCTTGTCGCGGTTCCCGATTACGACGTCGGCGCCCGCCTCGAGCAGCATCACGATCTCACCGATAATGTGCGGATCGTGCTGGCCGTCCGCATCGACGGTGACCGCGTACGCACATTCAAGCTCGGACGCCCGCCGAAAGCCGCTTTCGATCGCGCTGTCATAGCCGCGATTGACCGCGTGGCTGACCACCGCGACACCCTCGCGGCTCGCAACCTCCGCGGTTGCGTCCGAAGACCCGTCATCCACAACGATCGGCATCCCGTACCCGCAGCATGCACGCACCACCGCCGCGATTGAGCCTTCCTCATTGAGTGCCGGGATGATGATTGCTACGCGAGGTCCGTCCATCGCAAATGCTGTCCGGCGGACATGGGATGCCGCAGCGTACGACCTAAGATCTCGTTCAGACGCGAAGGCGCGATGCCATCCGCGGGGCAAGGCCGCAGCGCGATGACGTCCTTCTCGCCGATGACGGCGCCCGCGGCCAGATCCTTGGCGAGCCGCATCGAGCGCCGTTGCACGATCGCAGTGTCGAGCTCGTTGTCCTCGATCTTCTTGATGCCGGCGCCGAGCGAGGCCTCGAGCTCACGCGTGCGATCGACCATGTCGCGCCACGTTGTCGGATTCATGGAGAACTTGTGATCTGGCCCCACGCGCGCATTGTCATCGGTGAAATGCTTCTCGATCACAAGGGCGCCGAGCGCGACCGCGCCCAGAACCGTGGCATGTCCCGGCGTATGATCGCTGAGCCCGAGGATCATGTTCGGAAACACCTCGCGGTAGGTTCCGAGCACGTTGAGGTTGATGTAGTTGAAGTTCTCCAGGCTCGCCGTGTAGTTGGTGTTGCATTGCATCAGCGCAACGTCCGGGTTCACGCTGAGCGCCGCGGCCACCGCTCGCGTCACGTCATCGAGCGTGGCGGCGCCGGTCGCCAGCAGGCAGGGCTTCTTGCGCGCGGCGATATACTCGATCATTGCCGTCCACGTGATGTCGCCGGAGCCGATCTTGTAGGCCGACACATACGGATCGACATGGTCAACCAGATCGAACGCATAAGGCGTCGTGAAGAACGTGATCCCAGCCTGGTCGCACGTTTCCTTGAGCGCAGGCGTCCAGTCCAGATCTCCTCCTCGACCGAGGCCCCTCGACAGCATTTCGAGCACAGGCTTTTTCCATGCGGCCTGGTGCGAGATCCGACCGAGCTCGTTGTCACCCGTAGTCGCTGACAATCGTCTCCGCTTTGAAGTGCTGAAACTTGGCGGCGCTGGCGCCGGCCTCCTTCGCCAGGGTACGATGAGATCCTTCGCCCCGCGCCAGGTCGCCGTCGTGATTAGGCAGCGATGTCCGCGACGCAGCAGGCGGGCTGTCCGGGCCCGATGACGTTGCCTTCGATCGTGAATTCTCGATTAGGCCGTCGCATCGCGGAAGTCCTCGCCCACTGCGGCGATCTCGTCCTCGAGGCGGGGCAGCGTCACGTTTAATCCGGTCCTCGAAACGCCGGCAACCTCATCGACATGTCCTTAGGACGATACGCCCGCGCAGCGCACCTTCGGTCGAGAGCCCGAGACGCAACGCTCGCGGCCGCCAGTCCTAAAGGCGCGCCCAAGCTCCAGGATGAAGTCCGCCTTGGACAGTGCCCCGTGGCTCCCCACGTCGAAGACCCCCGGCACGCGCCGCTCCAGCACGCGCGCGATCATTGCGCACAACGTCGGGAGCATCGCACAGCGGGTCGACGACGACGTCGGTGGAAACCCGGTGATCGGCGTCCCCGCGCGCAGCCCGCTCGAGTAACCGAATCGCTGAAGCTCTCTGCGGCCCGCGTGGCCGCCGTGCCCGAAGAAATTGGTGCGCAGAATGGCGCCGGGCATCGCCCTGGCCGCGATCTCGCCGGCAGACTTCGTCAGAGCGTAGGTGTTCGTCAGCCGCACGTCCTCCTCGATATGGGGACCGGGCGAGTCGTAGACTTGGAGCGGTTCGAGAATCTGGACCAGACAGGCGCCGGGGCGTCTCCCTCGACCGCCGCGACGAGGCTTTCCACCACGCGCGCATTGAGCAGGTAGGCCGCGTGCGGATCGCGCTCGCATTCATCGACGTCGGTCAGCGCCACCAGGTTCGCATCGATCGCCTCTGGATCGACGGCGCGGAGCACTGGGACTGAGGTTTCGCATCCGTGTCGGTCAGATCGCAGGCGACGTCGCCGCTGCCGCGATGGCTGTGACGGATCACATCGCACCCGGCCTCCCGCAGATATCGGCGCGAGCGTCCGTCCCGACAGCCCGCTGGCCCCGCTCACCAACACCCGCGTCACTAGGCGGGCCGCCGCTGCAGCATGACGAAATACCAGTTCATCAACAGCGGGCCGCTGAGCTGCAGCTGTCGTCCACGCAAACCAACCTGCAAGGTGTAGGTGCCCATGACGTCTTTGCTCACCGCGACTCTGCGATGTCCATATCAATTTCGAATGCTTTGAATGCGCTTAGCCAATAGCCATGCTGTTGCGCGAACCGGTCGACGGCGGGCAGGCGTAGACGTTGTAAAATATTTTCTTGTCCATCCCGGCGTGCTCACTACTCCAAATTCACACACATCGCCTTCATAAAACAGGCTCCAAGTGTATTGAATTGTAGAATCTTTTCATATTACCGTATGAAAAGTTTTTATTTTCTTAAAATGACTACAGCGTCTGCAAGCTGATCACGCCCCTTACAGCCCTGATGAGGCCCAGGGCTCACCAGTCGTCGGCAGCACTGACAGGTTCGCCGTCTGTTGCGCCGCCGACAACTCACCCGCGATCTGGATGAGCTCGGCCGAAATATCGAGACCCATAAAGTCAACGTTCCGGTTGCGTGAAGCGAGATAATAGGTGGACGAACCGGCACCACAGCCCATGTCCATCACCTTCATCGGCCCGGAGCCTTTCAACACCGGCGCTATGAAGTCGGAAAAGTGCACCGTGCTTCGCTTAACTTCCTGCCCACTGACGCAGATGATAGTGGCGCCCTGCTGCATCGATCTTGCTCCACTCATCAACGCGCTGTTCGATGGGAGCCATGGCTAGAACCTCTTTCAGATTCCATTGATCCATGAAGTTGGTATGCGCTTCATGCAAATCCCACAGAGCCATTTCGCGAATGAGCTGACGTCGAAGCGGTACGTTTGGCCCGCCAGCCTAGCAGGGCTGCGAGCCCGCTCGGGATTACCCTTCGAGGCACGGTCCCGGCTCGGCATCGGACGCGTCGTTCATCCGCCGCGACGTGCTCCTCCCAGTCGAGGCCCACCGCGCCGAACGCCAAATCAGCAGCAATCGGCGCACAGTGTGCAACATCCCTGAGCTCAGCACGTCATCCGCGGTCCTCTGGCCCTCAGCGGCCAGCGACATTCCCTCGACAACATCGCGTGCGGCCGACCAATCCACGCGGGCCGTCAAGTCTATCACTGTAGCCTTCGTGGGGTTCTCTCCTTTGTCAATGCTCGCCCGACTCCTTGCAGCAGCCCGCGTGGCCTTTCTGCTGATGAACCGCTCACTGCGCCGGATTGATTCATGATTCGAAGAGACACTGGCCGTCATTCTCCCCACAGCATTCGTGACCGCCGAAGCTTATCGATTAAGCGAACGCTCGTTTCCTTGGTCGCTCCGTAGGGCGATTGCGGCGCAAGAGGAGTATCCTCGTCAACGACAGTGATGTCGCCTGCAGCCGTATACATACTGCGCCGAGCCTGCGTAGAGGAAGCGGCACGCCGGTGCCAACTCAAGCAACGCATCGAGCAGCACCTCGGTAGCAATGTAGTTTGTGCGCCACATTCGCATGAATGCGTCACTCCGAGTCGCCTCCTCAGACGAATGATGCTCGGCCGCCAAATGGAACAAATGAGTAGGGCGATACACCCGGAATACATCGCGTACGATGGCGCGGTCGGCAATGTCAGCCTCAACGACATTCGCCGCCTCCAAGCCCACGATGTTGGGAACCGTCCGGCGAACCAGTCCGATCACGTTGTAGTTCAAGGACATTGGAGACGTTGCGCCAGCAGATAGCCCTGCCTGTGAAATCCCGGTAATACTACTGCGGTCCTTGTCATCCCCGGCGAAAAGGGGTTGCGCAAATGACTTGTTTGCAAGAGCTGACGCGACAGGCCGGTGAAGCGGCATACCCCCTGCAGCACGAAAAAATGGAACCGCACGAAATTCGCCGGGCGCAGATGGCCTTCCAAGAGTGCAGGAACGGATACCGAAACCAATAAGTGAAATATCATAGATGGCATTCGTTCCGGATGCTTTCTACAGAACTCTCCATCGCCCTTGCCGTACCAAA
Organism: uncultured Alphaproteobacteria bacterium; assembly: GCA_963724945.1. Lineage (GTDB taxonomy): Bacteria > Pseudomonadota > Alphaproteobacteria > Rhizobiales > Hyphomicrobiaceae > Hyphomicrobium_A. The sequence continues at coordinate 16,866 of CAVRWL010000001.1, forward strand.
GAAACTTTTTGACGTATGTGCTGAACCCGGCGAAGTGAAGCTGACGGATCTCGCGCTCCCCCGACACCCAATCTCAGCTCGGGAAATTTCGATAACCTATAGGCAAAGTCCGTATCGTCGATTGTCCCGTGATATTGTCGTCAAAACGGGCATACGCGAACACACGCTTATCAAATATCGCAGGGGCCGTTCCCACCATGTTCCGGCGGCCGGGGACGTTTTGCGTCAAACTCCAGGACGCGTCTTCGGCGGCGTCCCAGAATCCGTTGATCTCGTAAGCGGTCAATCCGCTCTGTACGATATCGAAATTGAACTCCTCCATGTCCCGCAGCAGCGATTGAAGATCGCCGGGGCGCAGGCGATGGTCCGCGTCGATCATGGCGACGAGCGGATTGCTGCAAGCGTCGATCCCCTTCTGGCGGTTCGGCGCGTCAGCGAAGAATTCCAGCTCTCGATGATTTTGACGCCCGGAAACTCCCGTGCAACCGCCAGCGTGCCGTCTGTCGACCCGCCGTCAACGAGCACCACCTCGTCGGGCTCGTTCTGAAATACGCTCAAGAGGCAGTCGCGCAGGCGATCCTCCTCGTTGCGCACGCAGACGACGACGGAGAGCTTCATGGCACCACTTTGACGGTGGGCACCGGCACGATAAATCGCCCGCCCCTGCCTATGAACTCCTTCTCCCTCTCCATCATCTCGTCGAGGAAGTGGTACGGCAGAACGAGGAAGTAGTCGGGCTTCATGGCGCGCGCCTCCTCCTCGGAGACGATCGGAATATTCGAGCCGAGCGTCCGCGCTCCCCATTCGCGCGGGTTGCGCTCGGCGGCAACCGGAATGAGCCGCTCCGTCAACCCGCAGTACTGGAGAAGGACGTTACCCTTGGTCGAGGCGCCATAGACGAACACCTTCTTGCCCTTCGAACGCTCCTGGTTTGATTGAAGAACAAGAGGTCGTTGGCGGTTGCGCTCGATGTTTTCCTTGAACTTCTGATAGGGCGCGTCGGTATCAAGCGCCATGTTGAATTCGTCGAAGCGAACCTTGGCGATGCGCTTGGCCGCCTCCGCCGAAGGTCGGGCGCGCCTTCCAGCTTGCGGATGAAGAAGCCATAGCTCTGATCCGTTCACCGCGTTCAGCTCGACATCGACCAGCTTCATCCCGCATGGCGCCGCAGCAGGTATCCTCGATGGGAGCGAGATGATAGTAGATCAGATGCTCGTGGCAGATGTTGTCGAACATATTGTGCTTGAGCATGGTCGGCAGGTCGGCCATCTGCAGGATCCAGATGCCGTCATCGTCCAGCATGTCGTGCACATCCTTGGTGAACGCTCACGGGATCTCGTAGGTCGTAGAACATCGCGAGCGCTGGTGACAATCCTGGCCTTTTTCGCGCCCAGCGCGGTGGACAACAAGGACGCTCTTGTCGAAATAGTCGTTGATGCGCCGGGGTCCGTGTCGCCCACGCCGAGGAAGTTCTTCGCTCGGTCGTAGTCTACCAGCGATCGAGACTCCGCTTCCTGGTAGGATCTTAAGCAGCGTGCCGTCGTTGCATCCGATATCGAGGGCGACATCCCCCTTCCTGATGTCTGACCATCCGCTTGGCTGCTCGCCCGGGTGATGTCCGCCAAGGCGTCGCGCATGGTCTGGTTCACGCCGGAAGCGTACCAGTAATCGGCGTACATGATGTCGGCCGGGAAGGTGTGCCGCAGCTGCACCAGCCCGCAGGCATTCTCATCCAGGGTCGGATTGCAGCGCACCAGTTCGAGCGGCACCTTGCGCGTCGGCAGCACGTCCTGATTGTGCTTCGGAGGCGAAAGCGGAGGCCAGCATCTGCGCGCCGAGATCGACGATCGGGGTGAGGCTTCTGGAACCGCAAAGGCGGCAGGTCTGACGACCTGTTACATTCATGGGGTGCTTGCTCTGCCTGGGCGGGTTGAGGCGTTTGAAGCCGGAAGGGGCGGCAGACCGGCCCCCTGAGAAGCGAACCGACGTCGCGCCCGTCCTCGCATTCGCGGATCAGCCCGAAAACGGGTTGAGTGATCTGAAGGTAATCCCTGACGATCTGCGGCGAATGTTCGGTACAGACATAGATGCTATTGCTGGCGAGATATCCCTTGGCCAGCATTTCCTGGGTGATCAGCGTCTTGTAGGCCAGCATGTTGCTGCTCGGCTAGGCTCCAGCTGGTCATCGAGGGCAGTCCGGAGACTTCGATCGCTCGAGCCCGTGCTTGCGCGCCAGCGCAATCCAGCCCTCGTTGATAACGTCGCCCGGTCTGCGTGATCTGATCGTAGGATCGCACCCGCTCCATCACTTCGAGCGTCTTGAGGCCCGCCGTCGGTCCGATGCGTTCGGTCCAGAAAGTGCTGCTGATGAACGAACTCTGCGCCGCCTGCATCACCTCGCGCCGGCCGATGGTGGCGGTGATGGCGTAGCCGTTGCCGAGCGCCTTGCCGAACATCGCCATATCCGGCTCGACGCCATAGCGCTTGTGCAGGCCGCCCAGCGTCTCGCGAAAGCCCGAGGTGCATTCGTCGAACACCAGCACGATGCCGCGCGCGCTCGCGAGCTCCCTCACCTTCCTGAAGAAAGTCACCCTGCGGACTCCTGATTGCGCCACACCTCCATCATGATGACGCCGATGTCGTGCGGTCGCGAAGCAGGCTCCTCGAGCTCGCCCATCCGGTTGTAGTTGAATGGGTAGATGGTGCCGCGCAGCTGCCCCGGCACGCCGTTGGCTGCAGCCCGGGCAGCAGATGTCCTTCGAGATTTGACACTGCCGAGGTTCGCCGCCAGATACCAGTCGTGCCAGCCGTGGTAGCCGCAAAAGGCGACCTTTTCCTTGCCCGCCGCGGCGCGCGCGATGCGAATCCCCACCGCGTTGGCCTCGCCGCCGGAGCGCGACGCGCACCATGTCGGCCCAGGGGTGGAGTGCGATAAGGCGCTCGGCCAGATACACTTCTTCCGGGCAGTTGAGCGTCGACATATTGCCCGTTTTCGACGGCCTGCACCGCGTCGTCCACTTCGGGATGGCCGTAGCCGAGCGAGTTCGTGCCCACCCCCATCATCGTCATGTCGATAAATTCGCGGCCGTCGAGGTCCCAGACTCTGCAGCCCGTGGCCTTGCTGAAATAGGCCGGCCATTTTCCGGGCAGAAACATCTCGGCACGCTTCGACAAAAGCATATTTCCGCCGGGGATAACCTCCTTTGCCCGCCTCCACAATTTTTGCCCCGTTCCCAATACTGCACCCTCGTCGCGAACCAGATGGCGGTTGGCCGCGAACCAGTCCGGATGCGCCGCGGCAGAGCCAGTATCTCGAGCCAGCCGAAATCGCGGCGCGGCGCAAAGTGCTCAAACACGCGCCGGACGACGTCGAAGTCTTCCGCCTCGTCGACGGTCCAGCGCAGGGCCGAGCAGTCCTCGGAATGCGCGATGTTGCCGACGCTAAACTTGCCGGAAGCCTTTAGGTAGGGCGTGACGTTCGCGGCTAGAACGTCTGCGCCTCGCGCCAGGCCCGCGCCAACGCCTGTGATAGCCGAATACCTCGACATCGAGCCCGTCTGAGAATGTCGGCACGAGTGTGTTGCTGACATAGTCGGCGCCGCCCCGGGCGAAGTCGGCGAGCAGGGCGTCGACCAGCTCGGGTCGACGAGCGGGCAGTCGCCGGTAATCCGGATCACCACGCCAGGTTTGTACCAGGCTCGCAGCCCGGTAGTAGCGGTCGAGCACGTCGTTTTCGCTGCCCTGATAGACCTCATAGCCGAGCTTGCGAACGTAATCGGCCAGCGGCTCGTTGCCGGCGACCTCCGGGGTCGCCAGGATGATCAGGTCAACGCGCTGCAGAGGCCAGACGCTCCAGCAAGGCTTGATCAGCGGCGCGCCCGCCACCGCCCGCAACACCTTGTTGGGAAACCGCGTCGATCCGAGGCGCGCCTGCACGATCGCCAAAGTCCTGAATTCGGCGCGCCGTTCACGTTCTGGCCCAGCGCCGTGGATCGATCAGCGCCTCGTCGTCGACCGCGAACATCTCGGCCCCGGCGAGCCGCATGTCCGGCATGGCTGCGACTTTTAGAATTGCGTCCAGTTGGTCGCGGCTCTCGCAGCCGACGATGACACGGTCTATTTGCGGCTGCTCCAGACAGAACCGCAGGCTGGCCGCAAGCGGCGTCGCTCCGCTCTTCTCCAGCGCGCGTTGGAGGTTCTGGTGATGTCCGCGCAGGCCCGACAGCCCTTGCGGCAGCCGCGCGAGCGGCATCAGCAGCACGCCTTGCAGAAAGGCGCTCCGGGTATGAACCTCGATACCGTCGCAGCGCAGGCGGTCCAACAATCCCGCCCTGAGAAATCGCTGATCGAAGAGGTTGAACGGCAGCTGCACGATGTCGATCGGATAGGCGTCGAGAATGCGCTCGAGTTGATGGGGATCGTAGACCGAGACGCCGATCTTCATCGCCAGCCCGCGCGCTCTGATCGCCTGCAGCGCCGACCAGAGACGACGGCCATCCGGCGTCAAAAGCCCATCGGCATCATGCAAGAGCAGCCCGTGTACATTCTCGCGGTGCATCCGCTGCAACGATTGGTCAAAGGCTTCCGTCAAGCCCAACTCGGCCGCATCGGGAGCCTTGGTGATGATCTGCCAGCCGCGAACGGCGGCGGCATGCTGACCTATGACAGACTCGGCGTTGCCGTAGCTCCAAGCCGTATCCAAGAGCGTAATGCCGGCCTCGTGTGCGGCACCCAACATGCCCCCGACTTCAGTCGCGCTCGGAACGACGCCGGCCGCATTGGCAACGCCATATGCGCTACCCCACTGGACGCTTCCGAGCCCCATCTTGCCAGCCCCGGCTACGGTCATACCAGCGGTACCGGGACGTCGATCTCGGGCGATCCGATGGAATTGCGGATGCCTGCTATGTCAAGAAACTCAGGGTTGGAGCCCGACTGGTACTCGAATCCCTGATCCACAAGCTTGCCGCTCTCGCCCAGATTGTTGGTCGTGTAGTCGTGGTCGTCGCCGCCCCAGAACGTGATCGTCGGCTTGATTACGTAGTGGTCCGTGAAGCTCACGGTGAGGTGCGAGTTATCGAGCGGACACATGACCTCGTGCAGCTTCTCGCCGGGACGAATGCCGACGAGCGCGTGGCAGGCCCGGCGCACAGGCCTCGCGCCAGATCGGATGTGGATGGACGGGATCTTGGGCACGAACACCTCGCCGCCGCGCATCACGCTGCGAAGCCGTCAGCACGAACTCGACGCCCTGATGCAGCGAGATCCAGAACCGGGTCATGCGCGGGTCGGTGATGGGCAGGACGCCCTCCTCGCCGCATGCGCAGGAAGAACGGGACACCGAGCCGCGCGAGCCGACGACGTTGCCGTAGCGCACGACCGCGAACGGGTCGTGGCTCCCCGGATAGTTGTTGGCGGCGACGAACAGCTTGTCCGAGCACAGCTTGGTGGCGCCGTAGAGGTTGATGGGCTCGGCGGCCTTGTCGGTCGACAGCGCCATCACCCGGCTCACCTCGGTCGCGAGCGCCGCGTTGATGACGTTCTCGGCGCCCATGACGTTGGTCTTGATGCACTCCATCGGGTTGTACTCGGCGGCGGGAACCTGCTTCAGCGCCGCGGCATGGATGACGAAGTCGACGCCTCGCATGGCCATGATCAGCCGATCGCGATCGCGCACGTCGCCGATAAAAAATCGCATGCAGTCTTGCGGGAATTCCTGCTGCATCTCGAATTGTTTGAGCTCGTCTCTCGAAAAGACGATGATCTTTTTCGGGTTGTATCTCTTGAGCAATGTTCGAACACATAGCCGCCCGAACGAGCCGGTGCCGCCGGTGATCAGAATTGTCGAGTTCTTCATCATGTCGCGCGACCCTACTCGGAAATCTGCAATTCTCTTGACGACATGACGTTCCTGACTACTCCGCTCGCGAGCTCAATGATGAAGTCGCAACCCGTCAGCGTGCTCAGCCGGTGCGCGATGATGAATATGGTCAAGTCGCGGCTCAGGTGGTCGATCGCGTGCATCAGCGCCCGCTCGGTTTGGCTGTCGAGCGCGTTCGTCGCCTCATCGAAGATAATGACGCTGGCGCGCTTATAGAGCGCACGCGCAATTCCGACGCGCTGGCGCTGACCGCCCGAAAGACGTATTCCGCGCTCGCCGACGTGCGTCTTGTAGGTCTCGGGCCAGCTTTCGATCAGCTCGCCGAGCTGCGCCTGCTGCGCCGCGTGCCGGACGCGCGCCGTATCGATCTCGCTCTCGGGAACGCCGAACGCGATGTTGTCCTCGATGCTGGCGTCGGCGAGGTAGAGGTTCTGCGGCACGTGGGCGATATTCTTCTGCCAACCATGCTGGTTGCCGGCGGTGATCGCGCAGCCGTCGACGGCGAGCAAGCCGTCGGTCGGCAACAGCAAGCCCGTCACGATGTCGAGCAGCGTGCTCTTGCCGCTCCCGGTCTTACCAATGAAGCCGACGCGCTTGCCTTTTTCGAGGCGCAGATTGACCCCGCTCAAGATCTGCGCGCTCCCGGGGGAGTAGCGGAAGCCGACGTCGCACAATATGATCTCGCGCTCGAACGGCAGGGGCCGGATCGCCACCCGGTCGGTTTGCTCAGGCAGCGGCTGGTCCATCAACACCAGCATGTCGCGCAAGGACGCCTCCGAGCCTCTGATCGTCACCAGCGCCGCGTAGGACTGCTGGATGATGGGGAGCAGCCGCTGCGCCCCGAGCGCGAGCGCGCCCAGGACGGGAATTGCAGCAATCAGTCCTCCCTCGCGATTGCTCATCGCATAAGCGATGCCGGCAATCAAAAGGACGCCCAGCGTCTCGGCAACGTAGCGGGGACTTCTCGCTGACGAAGTTGTTGTACCCCTGTGCCAGGCGCACCGACCGATCGGCGTGCTGGAAGGTCCAGCAGAACACCTCCTGGCTGCCGTCGATGAGAATGTCGCGGATCCCGCCCAATCCCTCTTGCATGGAGCGCACGAGCCGCCGGCTGTTGTCGGCAATGCGCTCGCTGTTTGCGCGCAAGCTGTGCCGCGTCACGCGCAAGATCGCCCAGTAGATGCCGCCGAACACCAGGCTCGCCAGCAGCATCGTAACCGGATCGATGATCAGCAGCGTCGATGCGATGCCGATGAGTAGGATCATGGAGCTGAACAGCTTCAACATCGGCACCAGCACATAGCCGATCGCGGTCGCCGTCTTGCCGAGCACACCGTCGATGATCTCGCTGGAGTTGCGCGAGATGTGCACTTTATAGGGCTGATAGAGTGTGCGGCGGTAGACATCCAAGCTCAGGTCGGCGCCGACGGCGAAGGAGTAGCGCACCATCGCGTAGACCAACAAAAGTCTGATGCCGCCGGCCAACAGTACCGCCGCGCAGAAGACGACGGTCACGGCTAGCAACAGCTGTTGCTGGTCCCGGATCATGAGCAGTTGGATAATCGGCTGAACGGCTGGATAGTTGAACACGCGCTCGGGCGCCGTCAGGACGCTCAGGAACGGAAGCAACGCTGCAACGCTCGCCACCTCGGCAAACGAGGCAATAACCATCAATCCGACCAACAGAATGAACTGCCGGCGGCGCAGTGCGGGAAGCCGGCGCCACAATGCGAGGATTTTGTGCGGAAGGCTATCGCCGCTCGGCATCATTCATAGCTTGGCTGCGACTGACGAGATTTCACGGACCAGGCTTCCATCTTTTTCGGGGACCAGCCACGCTACCGCACTCAGGGTGACTCCACCCTGAGGCTCGTTTTGAAGGCAAGGGCGCGGACGATCAGTACCGTCAGACCGCAGCTTCGAGATTCTCCGGCGCCACGATCACGCGCACCTGGCGCCCAAGAAGATCGAGAAGCAGCGTTACACGCTGCGTGTCGGTCATTTCTTCGTAGAGGCCCAATAGGTCAGCAAACGCACCATCGAGTATCCGTACCCGGTCGCCGCGCCGAAACCTCGGCGCGAAGCGGATGCACCCCGATTCGTCCTGCTGCTCGATGAGCTGCTCGACGACGCCTTCGGGCACCGGCGCGGGCGCGTCCCCGCGACAGACGAGGCGCGAGACCCCGACCGTCGAGTGCACGGAGCGCCAGCGCTGCGTGCAGACGTCGAGGGCGACGAAAAGGTATCTCGGGAAGAGAGGCCGCGCCACCCGCTCCTGCCGGCGCGCGTGTCGGCGCAGCGTCCAGCGCCGCGGAAGATAGGTGGCGAACCCCTGGCGCTCGAGGTGGCGCGAGGCGGTCTCCTCGCCGTGGGGATGCGTGAAGACCACGTACCAGGAGGGCCGCTGCACCGTCATGCCAAGCTGTCCCGATCGACGTTGGTGGCCGCGGCGACGGTGGGCGCAAGCAGCGCGGGAACGAGAACGCGCTCGGCACCGAAAACCGCGGAGGCATCGACGAAGGCGCGCCGGGCGTCCTCCAGGCTCGTGACCATCGCGGCATCCGCCTTCGCGCGGGCATCCTCGAGGCGGGCCCAAACCGGCAGGCCGTGAAAGCGCTCCTGGCTCACGCCCGCGTCGGCCACACCGACGATCTTTGCGTTCGCCTCGGCGGCACAGATGATGGCGATCTCCGCGAGATCGCTCGCGCCGACGAGCACGATCCGGTTCCAGCCGCGATCGGACGCTGCCTGCGTCGCGGCCTCGCAGTCGCGCCGAGCCTTGCGGAAGAACTCGAAGGAGGAGGAGAGATAAAGGGCGGCCAGGCGGGACTTCTCCGCGAACCCCTGCGAGGTGAGATAGTAGGCGAACCGCCGCTTGGGGACCTGCTGGACCTTAATGAGGCCCCGCTTCACGCCGCGCTTCACGTAGGCATTGATCAGCCCCACAGCGACGCCCAGCTCGTTGGCGAGCGAGCGCTGCGTGATTTCGTTCTGACGGTCGACCGCCTCGAGCAGATTGAGCATGACGCTGCCGTCGTCTGCTGGCGTCACCGGGCCGGTTTTGCTGGTCATTGCCCCAACTCGCCCCTCGCCGTTGTAGGCTCCGACTACCATGTTCACGACGTGAACGTCAAGCAGCGTTCATGGGATGAACGAAAGCTAGAGCCCCTTTTCCGAGCGTCGTCCTGCGTGCCCTAAGCCCCTATAGAACGCGCCCGACCGAGGCAAGAAGCTGGTCCGGGTATCCCCTGCTTTCGCTGTGGTTTCCAAGGACCCGGCTGGCCTGCGATCCTGTTCATGGAAGTTTCGCCTTTTCAATCTCTTAGGCCAACTGCAACCGGGCTCAGGTAGGCTTCATAGGTGCGCGCTATGCCGTCGCGCAGCTCAACGCGCGGCCGCCACCCGAGTGTGCGGAGCCGACCACTGTTCAAGAGCTTGCGCGGCGTTCCGTCCGGTGCTGTGTGGTCGCAAACAATCTCCCCGTTGAAGCCGACGATCTCGCAGACGAGCCGGGCCAACTCCAGGACCGAAAGCTCCTGCCCGGAGCCCACGTTGACGTGCTCGTATGCCGAATACGAACTCATGAGGAAGACGAGCGCGTCGGCGCAATCGTCGACATGCATAAGCTCCCGTCTGGGCGTCCCCGTGCCCCAGATGGTGATCTGCGGTGCGCCTGCGACCCTCGCCTCGTGCGCCTTGCGAATGAGCGCCGGGAGCACATGGCTGGTAGCCAGATCGTAATTGTCGCCCGGTCCATAGAGATTAGTCGGCATCGCCGATATGAAGTCGCAGCCATATTGCTTGCGATAGGCCTGGCACAGCTTGATGCCCGCGATCTTGGCGATGGCATACCACTCGTTTGTCGGCTCGAGCGGGCCGGTGAGCAGCGCGTCCTCCGGGATCGGTTGCGGTGCAAGCTTCGGATAGACGCAGGAGGAGCCCAGGAAAAGCAGCTTTTCGACGCCGAAGCGGAAGGCAGACTCGATGACGTTCGACTCGATCAGAAGATTTGCCAGCAGAAACTCTGCAGGGTAGGTATTGTTCGCCTTGATCCCACCCACCTTTGCCGATGCGACGAAAACGGCCTGTGGACGCTCAGAGCTCATCCAGCGCTCGACGTCGGCCTGGCGCGTCAGATCGAGGGTCTTGCGATCGACCGTCAGGATCTCACAGCCTTCCCCCGCCAATCGCCGAGCGATAGCGGCCCCGACCATGCCCCGATGGCCTGCGACCCAAACACGCTTTCCATGAAGCGGATACAGGTCAGCGGGTTTGGATACCTGTTCCATCACCTCCGGACCTTTCGGACGCTTACCGGCCTGCCCAATCCTTTCGCCATGTTTCCCGTTCAATGGCCTTGAGATCCAACTCGACCATCTCAGCTACCAACTCATCGAAGCTTGTCTTCGGTGCCCACCCAAGTCGGCTCCGTGCTTTAGACGCGTCTCCCAGCAACGCATCGACCTCTGTCGGTCGATAATAGTGCGGATCGATGAGCACGATATCCTTTCCGGTCTTCGCATCGACACCCACTTCATCGGCCCCTTGCCCGCGCCAGGAAATCGTCCGTCCAACATAGGCGAAGGCACGCTCGACGAACTCACGCACCGAGTGCATCTTGCCGGTAGCGAGCACATAGTCGTCGGGCACGGGCTGCTGCAGCATAAGCCACATTCCTTCGACAAAGTCGCGTGCGTGACCCCAGTCGCGCTTGGCATTCAGATTGCCCAGGTAGAGGCGCTCTTGAAGCCCACGTTCGATGGCCGCGACGGCTCGCGTAATCTTGCGGGTGACAAATGTCTCGCCGCGCATCGGCCCCTCGTGGTTGAAGAGGATGCCATTAGAAGCGTGCATGCCGTACGCCTCACGGTAGTTGACCGTGATCCAGTACGCATAGAGCTTGGCGACCCCGTACGGCGAGCGCGGATAGAAGGGTGTCGTCTCGCGCTGCGGGACCTCTTGCGCCTTGCCATAGAGCTCGGATGTCGAGGCCTGATAGAAGCGAACCTTGTCTGCGATGCCTAAGATGCGGATGGCCTCGAGCAAGCGCAGCGTGCCAAGCGCATCGGCATTTGCCGTATATTCCGGCGTCTCGAAGCTCACCTGCACGTGACTTTGCGCCGCCAGGTTGTAAATCTCGTCCGGTTGGTGCTCCTGAATGAGGCGGATGAGATTGGTGGCGTCGGTCAGGTCGCCGTAGTGCATGAAGAAGCGCGTGCTGGCCTCATGCGGATCGAGATAGAGATCGTCGACGCGGGCGGTGTTGAACGATGACGAACGCCGCTTGATGCCGTGGACGACGTAGCCCTTGTCCAGTAGCAAGCGCGCCAGAAGCGCGCCGTCCTGCCCTGTGATGCCGGTGATGAGGGCAACCTTGGCGTTCAATGGCGGACATCCGTGCTTGAGCAACCGCCATACGCGGGCACGGGGCTGTCGGATCTTTTAGGGGGCAACATATGTCCTCTTGGCCGGACCATAGAAATGGTCTTCTAGGTAGCTTGGGTCCCCCCTCCCGCGCAAGGGCGCCCCCATCTCGAATTGCTTTTGGTTACTTTGGCCTGCCCGAGGTGGATCGGACCGGATGGATGCTGGAGCCCGGGTCAAAGGCGCCACAGGCGCACGCCGGCGGCGCAGATGGCATCGGAATCAAAGGCGGACTTCACGTCGGCGAAAATCCCGCCGCCCATCAGCTTCTCCAAGAGCTTCTCGATCTGCTCCTCGGCATATTCCTTATGGGCTACCGCAGCGATGATGGCGCTTGCCTTCGGAAGCTCGTCCCAAGGCGTCAAGCTCAGCCCATACTCGTGCTGGCACTCCTCCGTGTCGGCAATGGGGTCGTGAATGTGGACTTGGCAGCCGTAGCTCTGCAGTTCACGCACGACATCGATTACCTTGCTGTTGCGGATGTCACGGCAGTTCTCCTTGAAGGTCATGCCGAGCACATTGACGTCGGCGCCTTTGACCGGCAGCCCGTGGGCGATCATCTGCTTGACGGTCTGCGCGGCAACGAATTGGCCCATGCTGTCGTTGATGCGCCGACCGGCGAGAATAACTTGCGGGTGATAGCCGAGCATCTCTGCCTTGTGCGTGAGGTAGTAGGGATCGACGCCGATACAGTGGCCGCCGACGAGCCCTGGTCGAAAGGGAAGGAAGTTCCACTTCGTTCCGGCCGCGCGCAGCACCTCATGCGTATCTATGCCCATTCGATTGAAAATGAACGCGAGCTCGTTCATCAGCGCGATGTTGAGATCGCGCTGCGTATTCTCGATGACCTTTGCGGCCTCTGCGACCTGGATGCTGCTCGTGGGGTAGACGCCGGCATCGATGATCGCGCCGTAGACTTCCTCAAGCTGCTTTCGGGTCACAGGTGTGTCGCCAGCCACGACCTTCGTGATCTTGGTGAGCGTGCGCTCCTTATCGCCTGGATTGATGCGCTCGGGCGAATAGCCGACGAAAAAGCCTTCCTTCCACCTGAAGCCCGACGCCCGCTCCAGCGCAGGGATGCAGATCTCTTCCGTTGCGCCGGGATAAACCGTCGACTCGTAGACGACGATAGCGCCGCGCTTCATATGCTTGCCCACCGTCTCCGAGCTTGTGATGAGCGCATTGAAGTCGGGGTTGTGAGCGGCATCGACGGGCGTCGGCACCGCAACGATGATGACGTCCGCTTGGCCGAGATCAGCCGCCTCATTCGTGTACGTCAGATGGACGGCCGCCTTCAGCTCGGTCGGGCCGATCTCTTCTGAGGGATCGATGCCTTGGCGATAGGCGGCAATCTTTGCCCGCGAGAGGTCGAAGCCTATCGTGGGAAACTTCCGACCGAACGCGACGGCAAGCGGGAGGCCGACATAGCCAAGTCCCACGACGGCAATCTTCACGGAGTCCATTACTTCATCGGGCTGTTGTTGGCCTGCCAGGGCCGACTGCTCGGCAAGGAACGCCTACAAGGCTGAACAACCATGGTCAACCGGTGCGACGACACAGGGTCGACGTGCGTGACGGCACGGGACCGCCTGGCACGCCCCAAGGAATGATCAAGGCACGTTCCTGAGGCCCACGCTTACATTGGTGACGCTAGCGCATTGGCTTCTTTGCGACCGCGAGGATCGATACCCCGAATGGGGGGCGCAATACCGGGGCTGTGGCAATATCGAGGGTGAAGACGCCGCCGAGCACCCCATTGATGAGCGGGTTGTTCACCTGGTTTTCGCTTTCGAGGTCAACAGGGAGAACGCGAATGATCTTGCGCGCCAACCAGATGGGAACAAACAGCAGATAGTTGAAATAGTAGGAGTGCTCAACGGTGAAGCCGCTCGCGGCGATCAGTTGAATCAATGGGCGGCGCAGATAGCGGCGTTTATGGTGAGCGACCCTGTCCTGCAGCCCCCATAGCGCATGGAACGCAGGAACAGTGATGAGCGCATAGCCGCCCGGTGCCGTGACCCGGAAGATTTCGCTCACGGCCTTGCGATCGTCATCCACATGCTCGATGACATCGGTGGCAAGCACCATGTCGAAACTCTCATCATCATGAGGAATGGCACAGACGTCACCGAGCTCAACTTGTCCCAAACCCTTGCGCGCGCAGTACTCTATGGCCACGGGGCTCAAATCCAAGCCGACAACATTGGGGTAATTGCGCTCCTTCAGCATGCGCAGATTGGTGCCCGTGCTGGTGCCAACATCAAGTATGCGATCGGTCCGTGAAACGCCCAAACGCTTCAGTTCGCGCGCGAACAGAGTACGGCGCCCGGCGAACCACCAATGGGTGGCCTCGGCATCGGCCTCAGCTTCAAAGGTTGCGATGTCCATGGTTGGGGTGCCCAACAAAGATCTGGCGCATGACAAGGAAAGTCACGGGGACGCTGGTGGCCGCCACACCGAGAATCGCAAGGAACTTATCGACGCCATACCCACGTACGATGATCTCCAGAACGGTCGCGTTCACTACATAGACGAGAGAATAAGCAAGAACAGTGAGCGCCCAGGATCTCCTCTTCGGCGGAACGAGAAAGGTCACTTGAGCGTGCAACAGTCCCGTCAGGCTTGTGACGATAATGAAGGTTAGCAGATACGCAAGCGTGTGGCTGAGCTTGAGCGCGAAGAGGAGATAAAGCGCGCAACCGAGTGCGGTGTTGATTGAACCAACAACGAGAAAGCGTAGGAACTGGCCGCGTGTTCGCCGGCTCAAGGCTTGCGGCAGCAGCTGGGGGGCAAAATCCGGCATACGCATTTGCAATCCTATGACACGCACGCGCAGCGCGCTCTTAGTCGGTTTTGTCGGACATTTCTAGACTGAGCCATGCCCATAGTAACAGCCGTTCATCGGAACTTCCTGTCCGGTGACTCTGCCAGCGCTGCAACACAGCCTCACTGTTGATCGGTGCGGCGGCCAGGGGTTGCGGTGGCTCCAGTTCGCGCAGCCACGACGATACGGGGATGCCGAAACCTTTCTTCTTGCGGTTCACAAATATGGGCGGCAGGCGGCATTCAAATGCCTTCTTAAGTAACCATTTCCGCTCGCGCCCTTTCAGCTTGAGGCCGAAGGGCAGACGGGCAGCGAAGTCAACGATCTTGTTGTCAAGGAATACAGCGCGGGCCTCCAAACCGACCATCATCGAAGCGCGGTCGGTCTTGAACAGGATATCGTCAGGCAGATAGAGCCTTGTGAAGAACTCCAATGCACGGTCGATGTCGCTGCCGGTGACATTGTCGTTCCATACCTGAATGGCTTCAGAATAGAGCTCTTCCGCATCAAGGGGGCTTGCGAAGAACTCGCGGAATTCATCAGGCTCGATGGTCGACATCCATACGGGAAGGCGGATGTTTTTAGGATGGCCGAGCCCCAACAGCATGCGGCGGATCATATAATCGAGGCTCATGTTGGCGGAAGACTGCGGCAGACGCAAAGACCACTTGCGGAAAAACGAGTGCAGGCGTTTGGGTATGGCAGCGCTATAGATTTGCGCCGGCCTCAACGCCAGGAACGGGTCGTAGCCGGCAAAGAGCTCATCGCCGCCGTCACCCGAAAGAGCGACGGTGACACTCTCCCGCGAGAAAGCTGCGAGCTGCGCCGTGGGCAAAATCGAGGGATCGCCAAACGGCTCGCCCAAACGGCGAAAGAGCGTATGAATTGAATTGCGGGCGGTTTCCAACGTTGTCATTCGCAGATGGTGCCGGCAGCCGAAATAGTTCGCGGCGGAGCGGGCAAAGGTGCTCTCGTCGAAACTCGGCTCTTCAAAGCCAATCGTAAAGGCATCGATCGTCTGCGGCTTGCGGTGCCTACAGGCAGCCGACAACACCGCAGTTGAGTCGATTCCGCCCGAAAGAAATAGGCCGAGGGGGACATCGGCTTGCAGGCGCAGGCCTACCGCTTCATCGACGAGCGCGCCGAGTTCTTCAGCGAGTAAGTCACTCTTACGGCTGGCAAGCGCGTCGTCCGGCTCAATGCGAAAAGTGAAATACCGCTTGCGCTGCGCCGTATTTGCAGTGAGGTCATACAGCATATACTCGCCCGGCAGCAGTTTGCCGACATTGCGGAAGACGGTGCTGCTTCCCGGTGCATAGCCATACGCAAAGAATTTCTGCACGCCGCGATGATCGTATTGCTTAGCGATGTGAGGATGCGCAAACAGCGCGTGAGGCTCGCTGGAGAATGCAAAGAGGTCTTCGCCCTCATAGAGGTAGAGGGGCTTTTCGCCCATGCGGTCGCGCGCGAGCAAGAGTCGCCAGCGCTGGCGGTCGACAATGCAGAAGGCAAACATGCCGTTGAGCCTGTCAACGAGCCCTTCGCCCCATTCCCGATATCCGTAAATGAGGGTTTCAGTGTCCGAGTGGTCCGTGGCGAAGACGTGACCGCGCGCTTCCAGCTCGCTGCGGATCTGCGCGTGGTTATAGATCTCACCGTTGAAGACGACGCCAACCTGCCGTGGGCCGTCCCACATCGGCTGGGCACCGTCTGCGATGTCGATGACGGCAAGTCGGCGGTGTCCGAGAAAGAGCGGGCGCTCGGGGTCTTGATAATAACCCTCGCCGTCGGGTCCGCGATGCCTTAGCCGGTCGGCCATCGCTCTGATGACCGCCAAATCACCCGGCCCGTAAAATCCCGCAATTCCGCACATGCTTATTTGGCTTATTTGGGCGCGCCTTCGCGTGTTCAGGCCTCTGCGTCGGCGCGGCCGTTGAGGTGACTCTTGATCCGATAGGTGCGGCGATTTTGCAATTCGTAATAGATGCGCACCATGATCTCGGCGAGCAGACCCGCCAAGATGCTGATCCCGCCGATGAGAACAAAGATTGCCACTAGCACTGGCAACGGCGTTAGGATCATGGCGATGCCCTCCGCGAATTTCAGATAGAGCATGTAGCCGAAGAGCACCAAGCCGGTCAGGATCGCAACGAGGCCGAAGCCGCCAAAGAAATAGAGCGGATGATCGAAGTACCTCTGCATAAACATAACGTTCAAGAGATCGAGAAGGACTTTCGCGGTGCGTTCCAGGCCGTAGTTGGAGCGGCCGTGCTTTCGCGGGTGATGACTGACCGGGACCTCGACGATGCGAGCACCCGACCAGGAGGCGTAGATTGGTATGAAGCGGTGCATCTCCCCATACAGCCTGTGGGAGCCAGCCAGGACCTCGCGCCGGTAGGCTTTAAGAGTGCAGCCATAGTCGCGCAGCGCGACGCCCGACACTCTCGAGATCAGCGAGTTGGCAACCCGGCTTACCAGGTTGCGCTTGACCCTCGCATCCTTGCGATCCGCTCTCCAACCCGAAACGACGTCAAATCCCTCTTCCAGCTTTGCAACGAGGCGTGGGATATCTTCAGGATCATTCTGCAAATCCGCGTCCATGAACACGATGATGCTACCCGTCGCGTGGTCCAGACCGGCCTGAAGCGCCGCAGTCTGACCGCGGTTGCTCCGGAACTCTAACACCTGTAGCTCAGGGTGCTCAGCAGCTAGCACCGCGAGCCTCGCCTGACTGTCATCGGAGCTCCCGTCGTTCACCGCGACGACCTCAAAGCGGCGATCCATGTCCCTCAAGACACTGAAGAGCTTACCAAAAAGCTCATCAATGCTCTTGGCCTCATTGTAGATGGGGAGGACAACTGAGATGGAGCCCTTATACGTAGCGTTCATCACTCTCTCCCGCACTTGCGAGGATTGGACGCAGCGCACTCAAAACTCCGACCGGAGAAGCACTCATACCCGGCCGCTCATATCCTGGCCGGAGAGCCATGGCATTGCAAGCGGCAGAGCCAGAATCGGAAGGACGGCGATGCCGCCCAGATATCGCATTTCCATGTTGATAAGGGCGTACATCATTGCGTAGCCGGCATAACAAACGGGAAGCGCTAACAACAACACGGCCGCGCTCGTTTCTCCACGACGGATGGCCCGGAACGCTGCGATTGGAACGCCTACAAAAAAGAAGAGGAAAGCAACAACCGAAATAAGAGCGCCAAAAGTAAAAAGCAACGACGCGACAACTGTCTGCACACTCCCCGCGCGCAGAGCACCCACAAGACGTTGATAAAGAGGGATGGCGCTCGGGTTCCTCCAGCGCACGGCCCAATCCAACGACCCAAATGGGTTTAGCAGGGCGACGGCCTGCTTCGCAAAGGCGGCGCGTACCAGCGCCTCTGTCAGCATGCTTATGGGGTAGCGTTGCCAAGCCTCGGCGAACTTTGTTCGCGCCGCATGATCAATTTCGTTCTCCCCTAGCCCGAGAGCGAACAACTTGCTGTTGATCGCAATGATGTCCGAGAACTCGTAAGTCCGCAGCGACTCCCGCGAGGCACGGTCGAGCGGCGTCGGGCCATCGTAAATCTCTGGATGTTCCCGCGCCAAGCCTACGACCGGCTGCATCATGGCCGTTCTGCCGCCGGTCGTGACTTTGCGCTCGCCCAAGCGGACCGCATTAAAGCTCTTATAGCCCTCGACGGTCAGAAGAATTGGGAGCGCGAACAATAGCACGCTCGCGAAGCACGCCCTCACTGACCACGTGCGGCTCCAGGTGGCGGCAACAACCAAGGGTAAGAACGTAAGCCAAAGATATTGGTTTGACTCACGCACCAGGAACGCAGTCGCCATTCCGGCGCCTCCAAGGAGCACAATGAGCCCCATCGACCGCGGCTGCGCAGCTACGCAAAGCAGAACGAGGAGACACAAGGCGATTGCGGTAAGCGCATTGTTGATAGCATCCGTTAGCACAAAACTTGCCAGCGGCAACGGATAGGCAGCCAGAAAAATGAGGGCCAGCACGCCACCAGAAACCGCGTTTAATCCGAGGCGCCGCAATGTAAGAAAAAGTACCAAACTAGAAAGTACGGCAAAGGCGATCTGGATTATGTAGAGGGGGGCGTAAGTCTTTTCTGGAGTGAATTCCGCAATCGCAGCCAGCAGCACAGGATAACCGAGCATGCGGAATTCGGTGCGAACCGTAAGAATGCCGTTTCCCGCTGCATAGGCTTTTCTGAGCTCGCCGGCGATCGATGTATAAGTGCTGCTATCCGGCATTGTGCTCAAAGGCATAGCGCAATAAAATGCCCCTGCAAGAGCCGAAAAAATAAAGGCCAGAGCGACTATCTCCGTCCGTGAGACTTGTTTTTGGGTCAAAACAATCCTCTTGGCCCTGTTAGCACATGCTTGATATCCGTGCATTGCGGATCATGAGCTCGGATGCACCGATGGCGCCAAACTCGGCATCAATCTCAACATACGCTGACGCGCTATTCTTTACGCAGGACTTCCTTGTACGCGTGTGCACGTTTTGTGCGCGACGACCGTAACGCATTGTGAGGCAGTCTCTGCCATCCATCATCAGATCGACACAGAATCCATGGGGCAGATAAAGTACAGATCTCCTTTCCGACAACGGTGGCTGGGTTCGTAAGGTGCACACGGAAGGTGAGAAAAGCTGCGGAGAGATCAGAACGAACGCGAACAAAACGGACATCAGGCCAGGACCCGCAGCCGTTGCCGGTCGCGGTAGTCCAAGTTCGAGCTGATCGAGGTCCTGAGCGACCACGCGAGCCTCACCATCCTCGATCGCAACCACCGAGTTGAAGGAGCCACAAAGACGTTTGATCTCGGCGCGGATGGAAAAGTGATCCCATCGTTCGCATGTTATGCGTGAGCACCGGCGGAGGAACGCACCCCATGATCGATCTCTATTATTGGACGACGCCCAACGGCCACAAGATCACGATCTTTCTGGAAGAGGCCAGCGTCCCCTACCGCATCATTCCGGTGAACATCGGCAAGGGCAAGCAGTTCAAGCCGGACTTCCTGCGCATTTCCCCCAACAACCGCATCCCGGCGATCATCGACACCGCGCCGGCCGACGGCGGCGCGCCGATCAGCGTCTTCGAATCTGGCGCCATCCTGCAGTATCTCGCCGAGAAGACCGGTAAGTTTCTGCCCCAAGACGTGCGCGGCCGTGTCGAGGTCATGCAATGGTTGTTCTGGCAGATGGCCGGCTTGGGCCCCATGGCAGGGCAGAACCACCACTTCACGCAGTACGCCCCCGAGCGCATCCCTTACGCCACCGAGCGCTACGTCAAGGAAACCAACCGGCTCTACGGTGTGCTCGATAACCGTCTCGCCGATCGCGACTATGTGGCGGGCGCCTACTCGATCGCCGACATGGCGATCTACCCCTGGATCGTTCCGTACAAGAATCAGCAGCAGAACCTCGGCGACTTTCCCCACCTGAAGCGCTGGTTCGAGACAATGGCCGCGCGGGGCGCCGTGAAGCGCGCCTACGAGCGCGCGCGCGAGATCAACCAGAGCTCGGTCGTGTCCGAGGAGTCGAAGGCGATCTTGTTCGGCCAGACGGCGGCGACAATTCGCTCTTGAGTCGATCGTGATTGGTGCTTTGACAGAAATAGAGCGTAACCCCGGGGCCGGCGCTGCCGTTCGCCCCAAGGTGCTGTTCTTTGACGTCAACGAGACGTTGCTCGACTTGAGCGCCATGCGAGAGAGCGTGGGCCAGGCGCTCGGCGGCCGGCCGGATCTGCTACCCTTGTGGTTCACCACCATGCTGCAGCACGCGCTGGTGGAGACCGTCGCGGGCCGCTACCACGATTTCGGCGAGATCGGCGCGGCCGCGCTAATGATGATTGCGCGCAACCACGACATCTCGCTCACAGAGGAGGACGCGCAACGCGCCATCAAGCCCATTCGCTCCTTGCGGCCGCACGATGACGTCGCCCCAGCCCTCAAGGCACTGCAGGCGGCCGGGTTCCGCATGGTGGCGCTGACCAACTCTTCCCGAGCCGCCGTAAATGCGCAGATCGCCAATGCCGGGCTCGCCGACTTCTTCGAGCAGAAGCTGAGCGTCGAGGATGTGCTGCTGTTCAAACCGCACACGCTCGTCTACCGCTCCGCCGCTCACAAGCTGGGCGTGCACGCACACGAGTGCATGCTCATCGCCGCACATGGCTGGGATATCGCCGGCGCCCTGTGGGCAGGGTGGCGCGCGGCTTTTTTGTCTCGGCCGGGCGCCCAACTCTACCCCTTGGCGCCCCGCCCGGAAATCGTTGACCCCGACATGTCGAAAGTCGCCGAAAAGCTGATGGCACTTGCTGCCTGAAGGCGCCGCGGCATTACGACCCCGACCGACCATTGCAGCGGTGCGGCACCCTTGGTGGGGGCTCATTTTCCTCGGCAAATGGGCATGCCGGTGATCGATCCCCTTGCAGTGGAACAGGTCTGCGAGGCCTGCGTTGTCGTCAGCAAACGCAGTCTCAATTGGATGGCGCCCCATGACCGCCAAAGACACCGCCAAAGACCGTTCAAAAGGGCTCGCCGGCCGCAAGATCCTCGTCGTCGAGGACGAAATGCTGGTCGCGATCGATTACTGCGAGCGTCTCGCCCAGGCGGGCGCCCAGATCATCGGCCCCTTCCCCTCGGTCTCCCAGGCCTTGAAGTGCGTCGACACGACCCAAGTCGACGTGGCGGTTCTCGACTACGCGCTCGCCGATCAGACCAGCGATCCGCTGCAAACGGCGCTGGAGCGGCGCGACATCCCCTTCATCGTTATCACCGGCTATCCGCGTGTGCTCGTGCGCCGCGACAAAAGTCAAAACATCTTGTCGAAGCCCGTCGCACCCGACCGCCTGTATTCGGCGATCCTCTCGGCCTGCCGCTGAGCGTGCATAATTCAGGGTTAAGGGATTAGGGCCTTTGGGCGCGCTTTTTGCGCTCGCCGGTCATACCGTGCTAAGCAGCCTCTGGTAGTATTTCGCCAACAATCGAGCGAACGACCGCTGGCGGCCGGCGTCTTGCATGGGCGTCGAATGAGGCCGCAGACGCCCCGGGTAGCCCCGCATGAAGCTCGAGACGCCCCGCCCCATCCAGCTCAAGGACTACCGGCCGCCTGCGTATCTGATCGACAAGGTCGACCTCGCCTTCGTGCTCGATCCGACGGCAACGCGCGTGCGCGCTCGGCTGAGCGTTCGCCCCAACCCGCATGCATCGGGGCGCCGCGAGCCCTTGCGTCTCGACGGCGAGCACCTCGAGCTTGAGGAGATCAAGCTCGACGGCAAGCCGCTCACCAAGAAAGACTTTAAGCTCACCGACACGATGCTGACGCTTGTGCGTACGCCGCTCGAGCCGTTCACGCTCGAGATCGCAACCTCTATCAATCCTGACGCCAACAAGGCGCTGCAGGGCCTTTACCGCAGCAATGGCGTCTACTGCAGCCAGTGCGAGGCCGAAGGCTTCCGCCGTATCACCTACTTCCTCGACCGCCCCGACGTGCTCGCGACCTACACGGTGCGCATCGAGGCCGACATGGGCGAAGCGCCCGTGCTGCTATCGAACGGCAATCTTTTGGAGCGCGGCACGCTGGATAGCGGAACACGCCATTACGCAGTGTGGCGCGACCCGTTCCCCAAGCCCTGCTACTTGTTCGCCCTCGTCGGCGGCGACCTGTCGTCGATCGCCTCCACCTTCCGCACCATGTCGGGGCGCGAGGTCGATCTCAGGATCTACGTGGAGCACGGCAAGGAGGAGCGCGCGGCCTGGGCGATGGACAGCCTGAAGCGCGCCATGCGTTGGGACGAGGAGCGTTTCGGGCGCGAGTACGATCTCGACGTGTTCAACATCGTCGCAGTCTCCGACTTTAATATGGGCGCGATGGAGAACAAGGGCCTCAACGTCTTTAACGATCGCCTGATCCTCGCCTCGCCCGAGACCGCGACCGATACCATCTTCGAGCATATCGAGAGCGTGGTCGCGCACGAGTACTTCCACAACTGGACGGGAAACCGCATCACCTGCCGCGACTGGTTCCAGCTCTGCCTCAAGGAAGGGTTGACGGTCTTCCGCGATCAGGAGTTCTCCGGCGACGAGCGCTCGAGAACCGTGCAGCGCATCAGCGACGTGCGCCAATTGAAGTCGCAGCAGTTCGCCGAGGACGCAGGCCCGCTGGCGCATCCGGTGCGGCCCGAGAGCTACATCGAGATCAACAACTTCTATACCTCCACCGTCTACGAGAAGGGCGCCGAGGTCGTGCGCATGCTGCAGACGCTGCTCGGGCGCGAGAAATTCCGTAAGGGCATGGACCTCTATTTCACGCGCCACGACGGGCAAGCGGCGACGGTGGAAGAGTTCGTCAAATGCTTCGAGGATGCCTCGGGCCGCGATCTCACCCAGTTCCGGCTGTGGTACTCGCAGGCCGGCACCCCCGAGATCGTATGCGCGCTGCGCTACGACAAGGCCAAGAAGCGCGCCGAGCTCGAGGTTGAGCAGGTGCTGCCGGCGACGCCCGGACAGCCCCACAAGAAGCCGATGCAGATCCCCTTGCGCCTCGGCTTGCTGGGCGGCAACGGCGATGACCTGATCTTGAAGCTTGAGAGCGGCGAGGAGCTCGTCGACGGAACCCTTTCGCTGACGAAGCGCAAGCAGACCTTCCGCTTCTCCGACGTGCCGTCCCGACCCGTGCCGTCGCTGTTGCGCGACTTCTCGGCGCCCGTCAACGTCACGATCGATCTGCCCGAGCACGACATCGAGTTCCTGATGGCGGCCGACAGCAACCTCTTCAACCGCTGGCAGGCCGCCAACACCTTCGCCACGCGCACCCTCGTCGAGATCACCCGCCTGCTCGCGCAAGGCAAGTCGGGCGCGCGCGGGGGCCGCTACGCCAAGGCGCTCGGCGCCGCGATCAGGAGCGATGAGCTGGAGCCGGCCTACCGCGCCGAGCTCCTGAAGCTCCCGACCCAGGCTGACGTCGCCCGCGTCATCGGCAAGAACGTCGACCCCGCGCTCATCCATCGCGCGCATCTTCGGCTTTCGCGCCTTATCGGGCGCACGCTCGGGCTGCAGCTCGAGGAACTTTATGCTGCGATGGCGGAGGACGGCCCCTTCTCGCCCGATGCGGCGAGCGCGGGACGGCGCGCGCTGCGCAACGCCGCTCTTACGCTGCTTTCGGCGCGGGGCACACCGCAGGACAGCGCACGCCTCGCCAAGCACTTCTTCAAGGCGACGAGCATGACGGAACGCGCGCACGCTCTCTTCCTGCTCGCCGCGCAAGGCGGACCGGAGGCGAAGCGTGCCCTCGCCGACTTCCACGAGCGCTGGAAGGGCGACAACGTCGTCATCGACACCTGGTTTGCGGCTCAGGCGCAGTCGCCGCTCACCGGCACGCTGAAGACGGTCAAGACGTTGACGCACGATCCGCTCTTCTCGCGCACCGCGCCCAACAAGGTGCGCGCGCTCGTCGGCACCTTCGCGGCGGCCAACCCCGTGCAGTTCAACCGCCCCGACGGCGCCGGCTACGCGTTCGTCATCGAGGAGGTTCTGGCGCTCGACCGCATGAACCCGCAGATCGCCGCGCGCCTGCTCGGCGCCTTCCGCAGCTGGCGTGCGCTCGAGACGGGGCGCCGGGGGCACGCCCGCAGAGCACTGCAGCGCGTCGCCAAGGCTAAACAGCTATCCTCTGACGTGCACGAGATCGTCGCCAAGATGCTCGAGGTATAACGCCGGAAAATTATTTGACCTGAGGGGCTTATTCTCCCTCGACAGCCGATTCGCGATGGTGTGAAATAATTGAGGTGATTTCGGGGTGGCGGGCTCGCTCGGGTCCGCGTGGGATTCAAGCACAATTCGAGGAGAGAAGGATGGCGTGGACAACGTCCGCCGGCCTGCGCCTGCGGCCTATCGCCTGGCAATACCTCGCCGCCCGCCTGAGCGCGGCGCAATTCCTCTCAGCCACCGTGCGCCGCGCGCTGGCACGCCGCCATCCGAGCTTTGCCTTCGCGCTTCCCCTCGCGGCTCTGGGGTTCCTGACGCCGCTCTTGCCGGCGAGCCTCACCGCAACCTTGCTGCTCGCCACTGCAACAGGCCTCACACTTTTCGCCACCCGCACCGGTGCTCGCGGCGCACACGCGCTGTCGCCCAATCGCACCCCGCGACGCGCGAGCTCACAAGTTGCCGTCACAAGCACCGCCCAGCGCCCGCCCGCGCCGACGCGACGGGCCCGCATCGTGGCGGAATTGAAGGACAGGAGCTGGGCCGACCTGATGGCCCGCGTCAACCACGACCTGCGCACGCCGCTCAACGCCGTCATCGGATTCTCCGAGCTGATGGCGCTCGAGCTCTTCGGCCCACTCGGCGATGAGCGTTACCAGGACTATGTCCACCACATCCGCGACAGCGCCACCGATCTTTTGAAATCCGCCGAGGACACGCTCGCGCTGACCGCGCTCATGGCGAGCCCGAGCCGCCGCGAGCCGCAGTGCGCCTGCAGCCTCGACGAGCTCGCCGCCGAAGCCTGGACGTTCCTCGAGCGCAAGGCGGCCAGCCGCGCGCTCGGCCTCGAGGCCTACATTCCCGCTGGTCTGGAGGTGCTGGGCGAGCCGCGCGCCTTGCGCCAGGTTCTCATCAACATTCTGTCGGAAGGCATCGCGCGCGCCGCTCACGCCGAGCGCGTGATCCTGTTCGCCGTCACCGAAGGGGAGCTCGTCGAGATCACGCTGTCGGTCTCGAAGGAGCGGCCGCGGCAGACGCGCAAAGGCGGCGCGCTCGCGATCTGCCTTGCTCGAACGCTGCTCGAGATGCAGGGAGCCTCGCTCTTGGAATTCGACGGCATGAGCGCCGGCTGGCACGCCGTGACCGTTCTCGACCGCGCCGTGCAGTCCGACTTCTTCCGCGAGCCGCTTGCGCGCCAGACGACCGAGAGGATGACACACGCGGGAACGGCGCCGCAGTTCGGCTGAGCCGCCCCCTTAGCCCTCAGTGGGCCGGCGGCGGAGGGCGATCGTCGTCGCGGTGGTGTCGGCCGTGCTTGCGCCGCTCCTCGAACCAGTTGTGCAGTTGGCGGCGCTCCTCGGGCGTGAAGGTTGCAACCGTATCCGCAAAGATCGTCATCCGAGCGCTCATGACCTTGGCATCGGCGTCGGCGATCTGATCGAGCGCTGCCTTGAACTTCTGCGCATCGAATGGCTCGGCCATGAGGGCGGTCCGGGCCGCATCGCGCGCCTCGCGTTCCGCCTTGCGCAGGGGATCGAGCACGGTCCGCTCGCTCCGCACCTTCTGGCGGATAGCGTCACCCTGCTCCGATGGCAAGGTCTCAGCGAAGCTGAGAAGAAGCGAGCCCCTGTGGCCGTGCCCTTTCCAGTGATGGAGGTGCGAGACGATGAGCGCGCTGGCCACGCCGCCGATAATGAGGACGTTGAGGGCAAGCGACACCATAAGAGCGATGCGCAGAGCACGCCCCGCGGGTTTAGCCGGCACGGCGTCCGTCATAGGAGGTCACCGTCGGCGGACGCGACGATCTCGTCGCCCAGCGCCACCTGCGAGCTGTCGGTGCCGGCACTCAAGCCGGCGACATCGGCCACCTGCTGCACCGTGGAATCGAACGTGCCGGCTGATCCCAGGAACACACCGAGGGCGAGCGAGGCGGCAAGCAGCGCCGCTGCGGGCCATTCCCGGCCCCACTTGCGGTCCACGGGCGCCTTGCCGAAACCGGAGGTGAGCGAGAAAAGCCGCGAACGCAGCGGGAATCGCGGTGCAGCGCCGCCGCCGCTCACCACCGCGAGCTTGGTCTCGGAGGATCGCAGCGCCGCCGCAACGATGCGCTCCTGCAGCGCGCGCTCGTGTGCCTCGCTCGCCCGCGGGGCGAGGTCGAGCAGGGCATCGAGAGCCGATGCCTCGCTGACGAGACGCTTTGCCGTCTCGTCCTCGGCAATGAAACCGGCAAACCGCAAGCGCTCGCGCGCGGGCCAGCGCGTCCTCTCGGCCCCGTAGACCTCCAGGAGGCGCTCGAGCGCTTGTCTATCCTCGGCCCGTCTGTCCATCGTCGTCATCGTCTCACGTCTCTTCTTCCAAAAGTTCCGGTCATCGCCTCACTGCAGCTCGCCGTCGGCGAGCAAATCGCGCCACTCGTCGCGCAGAGCCGTCTTCAAGCTTCTTCGGGCGCGGGCAAGCAGCAATTCCACCGCCTCGTCCGATATGCCCATGATGCGTCCCACCTCGATCTGGCTGAGGCCCTCGTAGTGGAACAGCGTCAGCGCCATGCGCTGCCGGTCGGGAAGCTCCTTCAGCGCCGCATCAACGCGCTGGCTCACCTCGTTGGCCTCAACGTGCGCCAGCTGGCTCGCGGGCTCGGCGCGCTCGGGCACCTCCTCCACCACGCTCAAGCGGCGCCCCGAGCGCATGCGGTCGACGCATAAATTCGAGACGACGCGTCGCAACCAGGGCCGCAGGCCTTGCGGCCCGACCTCGAGCCCGTCCGCGCTCCGCCACAGCCGCAACAGCGCCTCCTGCGCCACGTCCTCGGCTTCCGCATCGTCGCGCAGCATGCGGCGAGCGACGGCGAGCACGCCGGACAGATGCCGGTCGACGAGCGCGCGGAACGCCGCGGTATCGCCATCGGCGGCGGCCGCGACCAGCGTGGCCTCCACCTTCGCCTCAGTATCCGCCACGGTGCTCCCGTGGGGACCCGGCACCACCCTTTTTGCCGCCACAGCGAGCCTCGGCATGGCCATCGATCACGTCCGTTTCCACTTTAGCGCCGGATCTGGCCTTTCCGCGACCCCTGAAGCGGTGCAGCGGAGGTAATGCAGCGCCGATTTCGTAGGGGGAAACGGCGGGACGGGCGCAAATCCGTCGCCCCTGCCAAGGCCTTGTTGGAGCCGCCTGAACGCGCCTCTCAGGCGACAATTGCGTCGAAAAGTCCGGCAACGTCCTTGAGGACAGCCCGCAACCGCCCCTCCAACTCGGCAAAGCTTGCCGCATCGCCGGCCCGCGCCAATAGGGCCTCCAGCCCCTTCGGCGCCGCGGCAGGGTCGAAAGGCCCCTCCACGCACAGGCGTAGAATCTGTGTCAGGTCGTGCACGAGCCGTGTCGCCGGGATCAGGATGTCGGCATGCGCGGCGGCGAGCAACCCGGCTTCCCGCAGCCGGCGAAAGGCTTCGACCGTGCTCTGATCGAGGACCTCCGGGTGCCCAGCAGCGTTAACGAGTTGCAGATACTGGGCCATGAACTCCAGGTCGATAAGACCGCCGCGCACCTGCTTTAGCTCCCAGATGTTTTCGCTGCCCTTCTCCTTGGCGATGCGCTGGCGCATGTCGTGGACGTCGGCGGCGACCTTGGCGCGGTCGCGCGGCTTGGTGAGGGCGGCACGGATCGCCACCTCGACGCGGGCCTTAAGCTCGGGCGGACCGGCGACGACACGGGCGCGCGTCAGAGCGAGGTGCTCCCACGTCCAAGCCTCCTTGGCCTGATACTCGATGAAGCTCGAAAGCTGGGTGGCGACGGGCCCCTGCTGCCCTGACGGCCGCAAGCGCATATCGACCTCGTAAAGCGCACCCTCCGCGGTGGCCGACGATAGCGCGGTGATAAGCCGCTGCGTCAGCCGCGTGTAGTAGTGCGTCGGCGCCAGGGGGCGCGCCCCCGCCGACTGCGTGGCGGCGGGGTCGAAGTCGTAGACGAGGATGAGGTCGAGGTCGGAGGCGGCCGTCATCTCGCGCCCGCCGAGCTTGCCCATGCCGATGACGGCGGCGCCGCCGCCCGGCACGCGCCCGTGCGTGCGCACGAGCTCGCGCTCCGTCGCGCCCTTGAGGTGATCGATGAGACGCTCGGCAAGCAGCGCGTAGGCGCCGCCGGCCTGATTGGCCTTGATCGCGCCCGAGAGCACGCGGATGCCGATCAGGAACTGCTGCTCGCTCCCCGTCACGCGCGCGCGATCGAGCACATATTGCATGTCATGCTCGCCCGAGCCGATCTCGGTCGCGATCAGGCGGTCGAGCTCGTCGGCCGTTGGCAGCATGCCGAGCGTGCCGGGATCGAGCACCGCATCGAGCAGCCGCCGGCGGCGCGACAGGATGCGCGCAAGCCGCGGCGCGGTGCCCAGCATGTCGGCCAGGAGCCGCAAGAGGTTCGGATTGGCGCGCCACAGCGAGAAGAGCTGCACGCCGGCCGGCAGCTCGGAGAGAAAGCGGTCGAAGCTCGCAAACGCGCGGTCGGGGTCGGCGGTGCCGGCGAGCGCCGTGATGAGCAGCGGCTGCACCTCAGTGAGCATCTCTCGCGCGCGCGGCGTGCGCACAGCCGGGTAGCGGCCGTGGTGCCAGCCGCGCATCGTTGCGAGAACCTGGCCGGGCTGCGAGTAGCCCATCGCCTTGAGCGCGGCGACAGTAGCGGGATCGTCCTCCTCGCCAGCAAAGACCATGTTGACGCCGCCGGGCGTCAGCTCAGGGCTGTCCTCGAACAGCGCCGCGTAATGGCGCTGCACCGTCTCGAGCCGCGCCCGCAGTGCGGCAGCGAATGCCTCCATGTCGGCAAAACCGCAGAACAGCGCGAAGCTCAAGAGCCGCTGCGGATCGTCGGGCACCTCCTGAGTCTGCTCGTCGGCGACCATCTGCAGCCGATGCTCAATCTCGCGCAGGAAGAGGTAGGCCTCGGCGAGCTCGGCGCCGACGGCCTCCTTGATCCACCCGCGCGCCGCCAACCGCTTGAGAGCTTCCAGCGTCTGCGACGTGCGCAGGTCGCGCTGGCGTCCGCCGGCAATAAGCTGCTGCGTTTGCACGAAGAACTCGATCTCGCGGATGCCCCCGCGCCCGAGCTTGATGTTATGGCCCGCCACCGCAATTCTGCCGAAGCCTTTATGCGCATGGATCTGCCGTTTCATGGCGTGGATGTCGGCGATCGCCGCGTAATCGAGGTACTTGCGCCAGATGAAGGGCGCAAGGTCCTCCAACAGCCTCCGTCCGGCCTCGAGATCGCCGGCGCAGGCGCGCGCCTTGATCAGCGCCGCGCGCTCCCAGTTCTGCCCGACGCCCTCGTAATAGATGAGTGCCGCCTCCCGCGACAGCGCGAGCTGGGTGGCGCCGGGGTCCGGGCGCAGGCGCAAATCGGTGCGGAACACATAGCCGTCGCCCGTGCGCTCCTCCATGAGCTGCACGAGATCGCGCGTTAAGCGCACGAAGAAGCTCTGCGGCTCCACCTCCGGTGCGAGCCGCGTGCGCTCGGGGTCGTAGAAGACGATGAGGTCGATATCGCTCGAGTAGTTGAGCTCGCCCGCGCCGTACTTGCCCATGGCGATGACGATGTAGCCCGCCGCGGAGACGTGGCCGTCCCCGTGCGCCAACCACTGGCCGCGCGCGGCCGCCTCGCGAAAAAGGAAATGGACCGCACCGCCGAGCGCTGCAGTCGGCGCACTCGGTCAGCGCCGCAGTGACGTCCGGCACCGTCCACGCGCCGGCAAGGTCGGCGAGCGCGGTCAGCAGCGCCACCTCGGCCTTGAAGACGCGCAAGGCGCGCATGGCGTCCGCGCGCACGCTCGCCGCCTGAAGCGCAACCGCGAGCTCGGCGCGCAGCTCGTCTAGGCGCACCTCGGGCGCGCTCATCAAGAGCCGCTGCAGGCGCGCGAGATCGCGCTCGATGAGGCCTGTGAGATACGGCGACCCGCTGAAGATGCCGGCGAGAAGCTCTGAGACCGTTGGGCGATCGAGCGCCGCAGCGAGAGCGGCGAGACTTGACTCGGAGCGCGCTCTCGCGCGCAAGGCGGCAAGCGTTGCCCCCACCACCGGATCGCTGCGCGCCCTCGGCGCCCCCGTGATGCGCTCGACGAGGGCGCCTGTTGCCTCTTTCGCCGTCATGACCCGCGCCGCTTGTCGATCGACCACTCCCTCTTAGCGGTCCTCCGTCCGCTTCGGAAGCGTCAAGACCACGCGCAGGCCCGGCGCGTTGTCCTCCAGGCGCACATTGCCGCCATGCAGGCGCGCGACCGCCTGCACCAGGCTCAGGCCCAGCCCCGTGCCGGGCTCGGTGCGGCTCTTCTCCAGCCGCACGAAGCGCTTCAAAACGCGCTCGCGATCCTGCGGCGCGATGCCCGGACCGTTGTCGGCCACTGTGATCTCGATTGCGTCCTTATGCGCCGCGACGCCGATCGCGATTGTCGTGGCGCCGGTGCCCGCCTCGGCACCCTTGACGGAATACTTGATCGCGTTGTCGATCAGATTGGCCACGGCCTGACCCACCAATTGACGGTTGGCCCGCGTCTCGACGTGGCTCGCGACATCGAGGACGAGCCCCAGGCCGCGCTCCTCCGCCACCGGCTCGTAGAGCTCGGCGACGTCGCGCACGAGCCGGCCGGCGTCGAATGTCTCCGCGTTCTCCTCGAGAACACCGGCCTCGAGCCGCGCGACCAGCAAAAGCGCGTTGAAAGTCTTGATCAGCTCGTCCGAGCGCTCGATGGTGTGCTCGAGCCCTTCGCGGTAGGCGTGCTGCCCGCGCGGATCCATGAGGGCTGCCTCCGCCACGTTGCGCAGGCGCGTCAACGGCGTCTTCAGGTCGTGGGCGATGTTGTCGGAGACCTCGCGCAGCCCGCTCATCAAGGCCTCGATGCGGTCGAGCATGGCGTTGAGGTTCGCCGCCAGCACATCGAACTCGTCGCCCGTCCCGCCGATGGCGATGCGCCGTGACAGGTCGCCGCCCATGATCGAGCGGGTGGCGAGGTTGATCGCCTCGATGCGTCGCAGCACGACACGGCTGATGAGGAGCCCCGCCAACAACCCGGTGAGCGAGAGAAACCCCAGCCCCAAGAGATAGACGCTTCCCATCTCGCTGGCGAAGCGGCGCTGCTCCTCGATGTCGCGTCCCACGATGAGGCGCATGCCGTCTTGCAGGGCGACGGGGATGGCGACGCCGAGACTTGGCTCGTCCGCACCCGCGCCGCCGGTGTAGCGGAAGACACCGCCTGCCGAGCCCTCGGCGAGCTCGGATGGCATACGGCTCAAATTGCCGGCGAGCTTCTCGCCGTTGGCGTCGGCGAGATAATAGAGGCCGGGGCCGCCGGCCTTGCTGCGCGCATCGACCGCGCGGATGAGGCCTGTTTGATCGCCACCGCGCGCTTCCGCCCGCAACAGATCGGCTTCCGACTGCAGCGTCTCCAGCACCTGGTTCGTCAGGATGCGATTCGTCTGCCACAAGAGCAGCCCGATGACGACGCCCGCGCAACAAAGGTAGGCGACGACCGCGACCGCGGCAGCGCGGAACGCGGTCGTCGAGATGGCGCGGCGCAGGAGGCTAGCCGGGGCCATCGCGGATCGTGTAGCCGGCCCCGCGCACGGTGTGCAAAAGAGGCTTGTCGAAGTTTTTGTCGATCTTGGCCCTGAGCCGCGAGACGTGCACGTCGATGACGTTCGTCTGCGGGTCGAAGTGATAGTCCCAGACGTGCTCCAGGAGCATCGTGCGCGTCACCACCTGGCCCGCGTGCTTCATGAGGTACTCGAGCAGCCGGTACTCGCGCGGCTGCAGCTGAATCTGCTCGCCGTCGCGCGTGACGCGGTGCGAGAGGCGGTCGAGCACGAGCCCGTCGACGACGTAGCGCGTCTCCTGCTCCTCAGGCACAGCGCGGCGCGCGAGCGCCTCCACGCGCGCGAGGAGCTCGGAGTAGGCATAGGGCTTCGTCAGGTAGTCGTCGCCGCCTGCCCGCAGTCCCTTGACGCGGTCGTCGACCTCGCCCAAGGCCGACAGGATGAGCACCGGCGTGCGCACACCCTTGCCGCGCAGGCCTTTGATCATGGAGAGCCCATCCAGGCGCGGCAGCATGCGGTCGACGATGAGGATGTCGTAGTCGCCCTCCTCGGCCAGCGCGAGCCCCGTCTCGCCATCCTCGGCAAGATCGGCCGCGTGGCCGCTCTCCTTCAGCGCCTTCTGCAGGAAGTGGGCGGTCTCCCTGTCGTCCTCGACCACCAAGACGCGCATCTCGTCACCGTTTCGCTGTTCTCGACGCCGGACCTCGTTAGCGATTCGCATTGTGCCGTCTGCATCCGAAAACGTCGAGGCGGCCCGCCCCGTTTGCGAGGGAGCGGACCGCCATTCTTCTCAACGCGCGCTGGTCGCGTCTCAGCCCTTCTTGATCGGGATCGCCACGAGAACCGTCTGATCGCCCTTCTTGATGTGGAACATCACCGAGGAATGGCCCTCATCCTGCGACTTCTTCACGGCTTTAACGACGTCCTGGGGCGAGGAAACGGGCTCGTTGCTGGCCTTTAGGATGACGTCGCCCTGCTTCAGCCCCTTCTGGGCGGCATCGGAGTTGGGATCGACATCGGCGATGACCACGCCTTCCTTCGTGTCGGTGGCCGCCGGCTTCAAGGTCAGCCCGAGCTGCTTTAAGTCGACGTTGCCGCTGTTGTCGTCTCCGTTGTCGTCAGGCTCCGCCTCCGAATCGGCCGCAGCCTCCTTGTTCTGGTAGGTGCCGAGCTTGACGCGGATCGTCTTCTCCGCCTTGTCGCGCCAGACCTTGATATCGACCGTGCTCTTGGCCGGCATGTCGGCGATCGTGCGCTGCAGGTCGCGGGGATCCTGGATCTTCTTGGAGTCGATCTGCAGGATGGCGTCCGCCACCTTGAGGCCGGCGCTCGCCGCCGGACCGTCGGCCAGCACCTCGCTGACGATGGCGCCGCGCGGCTCCTTCAAGCCCAGGCTGTCGGCGAGATCCTTGTCGACCTCCTGGATGCGCACGCCGAGCCAGCCGCGGCTCACGCTACCGCCCTTCTGCAGCTGATCGACGACCTTCTTCACGGTGTCGGCGGGCACGGCGAACGCGATGCCGACGTTGCCGCCCGTGGGGCTGTAGATCGCGGTGTTCACGCCGATGACGTCACCTTCGAGATTGAAGCTCGGGCCGCCGGAGTTGCCGTGATTCACGGCCGCGTCGATCTGCATGTAGTCGTAGGGGCCACCGATGTTGCGCGCGAGCGCGGACACGATGCCCGCCGTCACGGTGCCGCCGAGGCCGAACGGATTGCCGACCGCCAGCACCCAGTCGCCGACGCGCGGCTGCTTCTCGGCAAACTTCACCACCGTCAGCGGCTTCTTGGGCTCGATCTTCAGAAGCGCGATGTCGGTGCGCTCATCCGTGCCGATGATCTTGGCGTCGATCTCCTCCTGATCATCGAAGCTGACTTGCACCTTCGTCGCACCGTCAACGACGTGCCTGTTCGTCACGATGTAGCCGTCGGGCGAAACGACGAAGCCGGAGCCCGCCGCTTGCCGCGGCTGCTGCTGCGGCAGATTCCTGGGGAGATTCTTGAACAGCTCGTTGAGCGGGTGGTCCTTGGGAAGCCCGGGGATACCCTCGAAGGGGCGCGTGCCGTTGTCCTTCCCGTTTGCGGCCACGCGCGGAAGCTCGTTCGTCGCCTGGATGCTGACGACTGCCGGCTTCACCTGCTCCACGATGTTGGCAAACGAGAGCGTTTCCGCCGGCACGCCGGCCTTGAGCTGAGCGACGGCGGGAGCGGGTCGGTCGGCGAGGCCGAACGCCAACAGGCCGACGCCGAGAACGCTGACTGCGGCCAGGCGCCGCCAATCGCGGCCCGTGGACTTGGCTGGCCCGGTCTTTGCTACGCCCTCGGGCAACCTGGGGTGAGAGTGCATGCGCAAGAGCCTCCATTCTGCGAAGCCGACACGATCCGTCGTTAGAGCCGGCGTAGCGAAGGCGGCATTACGGCAGCCTTTCGATTGCCTTAACAGTTGGTAATAAAGGTCCTGTTGACCATGTCGGGTAAGCGAGTAGAGCCAATGAACCGTCAAGTAAGAAGCGTCACCGCCACCGTTAGTCCTTCGTCCGGCGTGGTTTTCTTAAGCCTTAAACTCGCCCTTACACTAACCCTTGCTGCCGCGCTTGCCGGCCCTGCCGCCGCAGTCGCCCCCACCCCGCCGCCGCCACAATCGGGCAATTCCCTCCTGCAGCGCGTTGCCGTATTCGGCAAGGACGAGCGCGCGCCGCTCACCCGCTCCGACTGGAGCCTCGGCGCCAGGATCGGGGTGCTGCACGATCCCCGCTCGCATACCGTGTGCACCGCCTTCTGCGTGGCCCCCGACGTCGTGGCGACCGCCGCGCACTGCCTCTACCGCACGGGCGATGCGACGCCGTTGCGCCTCACCGACGTCACCGTGCGCCTGCACGGAGGGCAACTGACGAGCCACGTGGCCGGCGCAAACGAGGACGCAGCCGAGACGAATGTGATCGCCGGATCGACCCGGCTCAACGTCAAGCCGCCGATCGACGCCACGCGCGACTGGGCGCTCATACGGCTGGCGCAGCCATTGTGCAAGAATGGGACGTTCAAACTGAGCCGTCGTCCGGTCGAGGACGTGATGCGGCTCGCGCGCGAGGGCGACGTCTACAACGTCGCCTATCACCGCGACGTGCCTAAATGGGAGCCGATGATCGGGCGCGACTGCCAGGTGCAACGCAACTTCCCGGACGTGGACTGGCCGACCATCCGTCGCGATTTCGCCGATCCCCAGCAGCTCTTGCTGCATACCTGCGATACCGGTGGGGCCTCCTCCGGCTCGCCGCTCCTCGCCGACGGACCCGACGGGCCCGAAGTGGTCGGTATCAACGTCGGAACCTACGTGCAATCGAAGGTTATCATGCTCAACGGCGAGGTGGTGCACCGCTTCCGCTCCGATGACGTCGCCAACACCGGCGTCAACTCGCAGGCGTTCGCCGCCGCTTTCGACGCCTTCACGAGCGGCGACCTGCTCGCGAGCCGAACCGACATCCGCCGCCTGCAAGCGGCGTTGGCGGAGCGCGGGATTTACCACGGCGCCAAAAACGGCCGCTTCGGCACGGATACGAAAGCCGCGATCCGGAGCTTCGAGCGCGCCGCCGCGCTCCCGGTGACGGGGCTTGCGACCTCTGAGCTCATGCATGCCCTTCTCGGCGAGAGCGACATCGTGACCGGACGGATCCCGATGGAGGCGCATGCCGAAGCGCCGCGCCGCTAATCGCGCGTGGGCTTATCGGGCTTGGCGAGAAGGGTACGCAGCTTGTGCCTCCTCCGCGTCCGTGAGCGCGGATGCCGCTCCCGCCGGCGCCGGACGCCGCCGCACGGCCCTGGCGGCCGCGGCGATTGCGATGAGCAGCACGAGCAGCGGCGCTAACCACAGGAGCAGCGTCTGCGCGTCGAACGGCGGCCGCAGCAGCACGAACTCGCCGTAGCGGTCCTCGATGAACTTTGTGACCTGAGCATCCGTGTCGCCCGCCTTCAGGCGCTCGCGCACGAGCAGGCGCAGATCGCGGGCGAGCGGCGCGTTGCTGTCGTCGATCGACTGGTTCTGGCAGACGAGGCAGCGCAGGCCGGCCGAGATATGGCGCGCGCGCGCCTCAAGCGCCGGATCGGGAAGGATCTCGTCGGGCTCCACTGCGAGAGCCGGGGTGGCGAGCGCGTACGCGGAAATGATGGCGCCCATCAGCGCCGTCATGACCAAGCGAGCACTTCGGCCCATCGCCCGCCTCACTCGGCCGGTGCGGCAGCGAAGCGGCGCGAGCGCCCCGGAGCCCCCACGCGCAGGCGCCGGTCTGAGAGCGACACCCCCCCGCCGATGAACATCATAAGCGCGCCAAGCCAGATGAAGCGCACGAGCGGGTTGAAATAGAGACGCACCGCGTAGCCTCCGTCCTTCTGCGCGTCGCCCAGCACCACGTAGAGATCGCCGCGCCAGGAGACGTGGATGCCGGCCTCCGTAGTCGGCTGCGGGGGCGCGTCATAGAGGCGCTTGGACGGCTCGAGCTTCGTCACCGGCTCACCCCCGCGCGTCACGTCGAAGAGCCCGACCTCCTCGCGGTAGTTGGGGCCCCTTGCCGGCGCCACGCCGCGGAAAGCCAGCGTATAGCCGGCGAGCGAAACCTCCGCGCCGGGCTTCATCACGAGGATGCGCTCCTCGCGGTAGGCGCTCGTCGACACGATGCCGACGACGAGCATCCCGATTCCGAAATGAGCAAGCGTCGTGCCGAAGGCGGAGCGTGGCTGGCTCTTCAAGCGGCGCCACGCCTCGGCTGCTCCCACCGAGCCAAGGCGCGTGCGGGAGATGAGCTCGGAGACCGCGCCCGCCATGACGAAGACACCGAGCGCAATCCCGAACGGTGCCAGCAGCGGTCCGCGATAGAGGAAGGCGAGGCCGAGCGCCAGCACCACAATGGCCAGCAGCGCGGCGAACAGGAGCCGCTGGGCGGCGCCCAAGAGATCGCCGCGCTTCCAGGCGAGATACGGACCGAACGGGAGCGCGATCAGAAGTGGCACCATCAACGGCACGAAGGTCAGATTGAAGTAGGGCGGCCCGACCGAGATCTTGGTGTCGAACGCCTCGAGCAGAAGCGGATAGAGCGTGCCGACGAGCACGGTGGCGCAGGCCGTGGTCAGGAGGATGTTGTTCAAGACGAGGCCGCCCTCGCGGCTTATGGGGGCAAAGAGCCCGCCCTGGCGCAATTCGCGCGCGCGCAGGGCAAAGAGCGCAAGTCCCCCGCCCGTGAACAGCGTCATGATGGCGAGGATGAAGATGCCGCGGCGGGGATCGACGGCGAAGGCGTGCACCGAGGTGAGCACGCCCGAGCGCACGAGGAACGTGCCCAGCAGCGATAGCGAGAAGGTGAGAATCGCCAGGAGGATCGTCCACACCTTCAGCGCGTCGCGCTTCTCCATCACGAGCGCGGAGTGCAGGAGCGCGGTCCCCGCGAGCCACGGCATAAGGGACGCGTTCTCGACCGGGTCCCAGAACCAGAAGCCGCCCCAGCCGAGCTCGTAGTAGGCCCACCACGAGCCCATGGCGATGCCGATCGTCAGGCACATCCAGGCGGCGAGCGTCCACGGCCGCACCCAGCGCGCCCAGGCGGCGTCGAGGCGCCCCTCGAGCAGCGCGGCGATGGCGAAGGAGTAGGCGATCGAGAAGCCGACGTAGCCGGTGTAGAGGAACGGCGGGTGGAAGGCGAGCGCGGGGTCCTGCAAGATCGGATTGAGGCCGTTGCCGTCGGCGGGTGGGGGATCGATGCGCAGGAACGGATTGGAGGTGAGAAGAATAAAGATGCAGAACGCCACCGCGATCGAGGCTTGCACCGACAGCACGTTGGCCTTGAGAGTGGGAGGCAGGTTGCGCCCGAATGCGGCGACCGCGGCCCCGAACAGCGACAGGATCAGCACCCACAGGACCATCGAGCCCTCGTGGTTCCCCCACACGCCGGAGATGCGGTAGAGGAGCGGCTTGGTCGAGTGCGAGTTCGCCACCACGTTGGCGACGGAGAAGTCCGACGTCACGTAGGCGTTCATGAGCGACAAGAACGCGACGAGGATCAAGCCGAACTGGCAGAGCGCGGCGGGCTCGGCCACCGCCATCAGGCGATAGTCGCGCTGGCGCGCGCCCCACGCCGGCACCACCATCTGAAAGACGGCGACGAGAAGCGCCAAAATCAGCGCGAAATGCCCCAGTTCGACGATCACCCGGCGCTTCCTCTCCTTATTACTTGCCTTCGTTGCGTGTCATCATTGGCTCGACATGTTTTCGGGATGCGTCATGCTTTGCATCGCGCCCTTGCCGAGCTTCACGCCCTTGGCCAGCAGGGCCTTGGCCACCTCCGGTGGCATATAGGTCTCGTCGTGCTTGGCGAGAACGGTATCGGCGACGAAGACGCCCGACGGCGTGAGCTTGCCCTCCGCGACGACGCCTTGGCCCTCGCGGAAGAGATCAGGCAGAACGCCCACGTACGTCACTGGCACCTGCTTCAGCGTGTCGGTCACGACGAAGTCGACCTTGGCGCCCTCGCCCCGCTTCACAGAGCCCTTCTCGACGAGACCGCCCAAGCGGAACCTCTCGCCGGGGGCAATATGCTTCTCGGTGATGTCGCTCGGGGTATGGAAGAAGACGATCGAATCGCGCAACGCGAACAGCACGAGCCCGACAGCCACCATCAGGACCGACAAGCAGACGCCGATCAGCACGCCTCGCCTTTGCTTTCTCGTCATCGTCGCTGCGCTGCCTTCCTCATGAGCGTAGCCCCAGGTCTTGCGCCAACGCCTGCAGCTGCGCCAGCGCTTTTTCGTCGCCGGCAAAGTTCTGGCGCGCGCTCGCGAGCGCGGTCGAAGCCTCCTCGGAACGCCCCAGCACGACGTAGGCGCGCACGAGCTGCATCCACCCCTCGAGGTCCTTGCCGTTCGCTTTTAAGCGCGTGGCGAGGCCGTCAACCATCTTCTCGATGAATGCCTGGCGCTGCTCCGGCGTCATCGAGTGGACCCTCGCCATGGTGCCAGCGGACGGCGGCGCGACCTTGCTGCCTTCCGGTGCGGCGGTCGGCGGCGGCGGCTCCCCGAGCTTTTGCGCCACGCTCTTTGCGCGCTCCTGCAGCAGGCTCCTCCACGGCTCCTGCGTGTCCGGCGCGGCGAGCAGCGTGCGGTATTCGGCAGCGGCTCCGGCAAGATCGCCGTCCTGCTCCTTGGCGATGGCGAGCCAAACCTGCGGCTCGACCGCCTTCGGGTCGAGCGCACGCAGCTTCTCGTAGGCGCGGCGCGCCGGCTCGTCGACGATGCCGTTCTGCACCATGATGGTCGCGCGCGCAAAGCCCGCGAGCCGCTGCGGCGACTCACCCAGCAAGCGTATGGCGCGCTGGAACGCATCGGCGGCCTCGCGGAACTCGCCCATGCGCATGTAGACGGGCGCGAGCACGTCCCAACCGCGGCCGTCATCGGGATTGGCGCGCAGGTGCGCTTCGACCTTGGCGACGAGATCGCTGGCCGTCGCTTGATTCACGGGCTCATTGAGGCGCGCGGCGTAGGGTCGGCCGGGAAGCCCCGGGGTGCCGACCGCGAGATAGATCGCGAGCGCGGCGACGGGGAGCGCGGCGGCAGCCCACAATACAGCGCGGCGCGCGCCGGTGGCTTGCGGCGGCGCCGCGAGCCGCGCCTTCTCCTCCGCGCTTCTGATGAGGCGGCGCGCCACCTCGACGCGGGCGGCCTCGGCGTCCGTGCCGGCGATCAGGCCTTCCGCGCGCTCGGCCTCGAGCTCGGCGAGCTGGTCGCGGTAGACGTCAAGCTCCTGATTTGCAGGCGCGGCGGCGGTCCGGGGCGCCAATAGTGGACGGGTGACCGCCCACGTGACGGCGGCCGCCAGAACCGCAAAACAAATAAAGAGCACCATTGCGCCATCCAAACCCCGCCGCGGTTGGAATAGGGCGCATGGAGCCGACTGACAAGCCTTGCCGCCCTGGCGAGGTCTTCTGCCGCGGCTTTTTGCGATGCGAAGATTAAGATTGAAGGCCCGTCAGCGCGAGACGCGGCGGCCTTGAGTCCCGCCGGCGTCAGGCGACGTTATGCCCCGTCGCCGTCAGGCGACATTGCGCCCCGTCAGCGTCAGGCGACATTGTGCCAACTGCCGTCAGGGTTGCGGCAGGCGGTGCCGTGCATGGTGCGCGGACGCCCGTCGATATAGACGGTGTGGGTATAGTCGCGGCAATCGGCGGTCCCGCGCTTATAAGGGCGCCCCGGCGTCACGTCGCCGTAGCGGCCGTTGTCGGGATTGCGCCAGCGGCGCGGACGACCCGATTCGCCTTCCTCGAGCGCGGCGTACTCCGCCTGCTGCGCGAGCCTGCGGTCCTGCTCATCCATCGAGCGGCCGATCTCGCTGCCGACAATGCCGCCGATCATGGCGCCGGCCACCGTCGCCAGCACGTTGCCGGAGCCCTTGCCGACCTGGTTGCCAAGGATGCCGCCGGCGATACCGCCGACGACCAGGCCCGTGTCGGCCTTGGTCGGTCCCTCGGGGCCACACGCGGTGAGCAGGATTGGAATCAGCGCGAGGGCCGGAATGCGCGCGTGGCGCATGAGGTGTCTCCCCGCTAGTGTTCTGTAGTGTTCTTAAGAGGCCGCGCTGCAGGCGGGCCTCTAAGCCACAGTGTAGCTCAGTAGCCCGCCAATGTGCACTCCCAATGGCCGAATGCCGGCCTCAATGCGGCGAACCGACCAGGGGTCGCAAGCGCTTCGACTGTCACACGGCGGGGAGGTCGAGGATAGCCGTGAGGCCCCCCTTTGGACTTTGCGCCAGCTCGCAGGACCCGCGATAGGAGTGCGCCAGCTCCATGACGATGGAGAGCCCGAGGCCAGAGCCGGGCTTGGTCTCATCGAGGCGCAACCCGCGCTTACCGATGCGCGTACGCTGCTCGGCGTTGAGCCCCGGCCCGTCGTCGGACACCCGGATCGCAAGGCGCCGGCTTAACGTGCGCCCGGTCGCCGGCGAAACCTCGACGTCGAGCGCGACGGAGCGGCGCGCCCATTTGCAGGCGTTGTCGAGGAGGTTGCCGAGCATCTCCTCCAAATCCTGCCGCTCGCCCTGGAAGCGCGCGTCCGCCGGGCAGGTGACCCTGATCTTCACGCCTCTCTCCTGGTGGATGCGCTCGAGCGTGCGTACGAACGGCTCGACCACGGGTGCCACCGGCGTCACGCGGCCGATCACGTTGACGCGCGCGGCCATGCGCGCGCGGTCGAGGTAGTGC
This sequence comes from uncultured Alphaproteobacteria bacterium, assembly GCA_963724945.1. Taxonomy (GTDB): domain Bacteria; phylum Pseudomonadota; class Alphaproteobacteria; order Rhizobiales; family Hyphomicrobiaceae; genus Hyphomicrobium_A. The sequence continues at coordinate 57,522 of CAVRWL010000001.1, forward strand.
TTGACGGACTCGCTCATGATCTGCGCCTGCTCGGCGACCTTCGATCCGAGCCCGGTCTTGTCGCCGCGCGCCTCGTTGGTGATAACGGCGAGCGGCGTCTTCAAGGCATGCGCGAGGTTGCCGACCTGCGTGCGCGCCCGGTCGACGATGTCCTGGTTGGAGCGGATGAGCGCGTTGAGCTCCGATTGCAGCGGCTCGATCTCGGCGGGAAGCTCGCCCTCGAGCCGGCTCGCAGCACCGGAGCGGATCGCCGCAAGGCCGCCTTCGATCCGGCGCAGCGGCAACAGACCGAACCGCACTTGGAACAGCGTCACCGCGACGAGCCCGATGCCGGCGAGCGCCAAGGCCGTCGTCAGCCGGTAGCGGAAATTGGCGACGAGGTGGTCGAGCCAATCCTGCGGGCCGGCGACGATGATGGAGTAGCGCGGCTTGTCCGGCTCGTGACCCAGCGTGTCGATCACCTCGACGAGACGCAAGGGCTCGCCGGCGGGGCCCTTCGCGTTCATCCAGCGGGCGCCGGAGGCGTCCGGCGCGATGCGCTTGGCGGCAGGCGAGGGAAGCGTCGCGGTCGCGAGCGAGGAGGAGACGAGCCGGCGGCCTGAGGGATCATCGAGCGGCGAGATCTGCCAGTACCAGCCCGAATGCGTGACCTCGAACAGCGGCTCGTAGAGGTTGGCGGGCGGCGTCGGCGGCGCGTCGCCATTGCCCATGCTGTCGACGGTGATGGCGTTGACGAGCTTCTGCAGTTGCCCGTCGAAGCTCGCCTGCACGTCGTCACGGTAGAGACGATAGATGATGATGCCGGCGAGCGGCAGCACCAGGAGCGTCCAGGCGGCGGCCGTGGTGAAGAGGCGAAACGCGAGCGAGTTGAAGCGCATCTAGTGTCCCGATTCCGAAGTTCGCCAGAGTTCGCGGCTCAAGTGGCGAGCGAACTTCGGAATCATAAGGGACACTAGAAAGCAAATCTTGCCAGTGCGATTCAGATCGAGAAATTCGCTCGATGCCTCGACGCTAGCTCTGGCGAATTTCGCGATCATCGCACTAGTGTCCCGATTCCGAAGTTCGCCAGAGTTCGCGGCTGCAGTGGTAAGCGAACTCCGGAATCATAAGGGACACTAGAAAGCAAATCTTGCTAGTGCGATTCAGATCGAGAAATTCGCTCGATGCCTCGACGCTAGCGCTGGCGAATTTCGCGATCATCGCACTAGCTAGCCCGGGCCGGGCTCTTCGCTCAAGCGGTAGCCCAGCCCGCGCACGGTCTGGATGATGTCGACGGGGATCTTCTTGCGCAGCCGGCCGATGAACACCTCGATCGTGTTCGAAATCGCGATCGAAGTCCTGCTCGTAGAGATGCTCGACCAGCTCGGTGCGCGACACGACGCGGCCGTTGTGGTGCATCAGGTAGGCGAGCAGGCGGTACTCATGCGAGGTGAGCTTGACCTGCTGGCCATTGCAGGTGACGCGCGCGCTCTTGGTGTCGAGCCGCAACGGTCCGCACTCGATCTCGGCCTTCGCGTGGCCGGAGGCGCGCCGCACCTGCGCGCGTACGCGGGCCAGAAGCTCCTCCATGTGGAAGGGCTTGGCGAGGTAGTCGTCGGCGCCCGCGTCCATGCCGGCGACCTTATCGCTCCAGCGATCGCGCGCGGTGAGGATGATGACCGGCATCTTGCGGTCGGCGCGGCGCCACTGCTCGAGGATGGAGATGCCGTCCATCTTCGGCAGGCCGATATCGAGGATGACGACGTCGTAGGGCTCGGTGTCGCCGAGGAAGTAGCCCTCCTCGCCGTCGGACGCGGTATCGACCGCATAGCCCGAATCGGACAACGCCGCCACGAGCTGGCGGTTCAGATCCTTGTCATCCTCAACGACCAGAACGCGCACGTTCCCCTCGCAATATCACGCCTTCGCTTCGCTGGCGCGACTATAGCGAGGCCGGCAGGCTCGTCCTAGCCTCTCCAGCCGGCGCTCCTTAACAACGCACGATTCGCTTGAAAGCCGTCGCTCACGCGGTGACCAGGACCTCGAAGCCGCCATGGATCATGCGCTTGGGGTCGAACGGCCACTCCTTGGGGTCCTTCATCATTTTTGCCAGACGCGGATCCGCTATCACTTGGGCGTTGATGCGATCTCGGTCGGCCCGCGACTTGAAGACTATCCAAGCAAAGACCACCGTCTCGCCCGGCTTCAGCTTGACGCTGCGCGGGAAGGACGTGAGCTTCCCCACCTTGACGTCGTCGGCCACACATTCGCAAACCTCGAGCGCACCGTACTCGCGCCAAATCTTGCCGGATTTCTGCGCCAGGCGCCGGTAGGCGGAAAGCTTCCTCTTCGGCACAGGCACGACAAAGCCTTCCACATAGCGCATCGCGACCTCCTTATGGCGCCACCGTCGGCGCCGCAGGTGGGCGCCGTGGGCACAGCACCATATTGAAGCGCCGATGCCGAAGGAAAGATCAAGGTGCGAACGGGCTGCGCGCGTCGACCGTGCGGCTCTTAAAGCGTCCGTTGAGGTCGCGGATCACGAGCCGATAGACGAAGCCGCCTTTTTCCTCGCACAGCGTCGTCTTGACGATATCGCCGGAAATCTTCGCCGCGGCGAGCTTCGACAAGTCCTCCACCGTCGTCAGGCCTTCCTTGCGCACGATGGGGGCCGCAATCGACCAGTCAGCGTAGCAGCCGGCGGCGGCCGCGCGGTCGATGCGCGCCGCGCCCGCGACGAGCATCGCGGCAAATATGATTCGCAACATGGGGCCTCGCTCGGCAACGACTAAGAGAAGCCTAGAGGCCGCCGGCTGAACTGCACCATGAATGCGCGCAGCGCCGATCAAAACTTGATCGACATCGCGCGCTGCGCCAGCGGCTGGCTCGCGCGCACGCGCCCGTAGATGGTCAGCACCGTGCCGATGAGACCGCCCACCGCCTGCGCCACCACGACGATCTGGTCCCCCAGCGCGTGCACGAGGTCGCTGGTGATGTCGATGCCGAGCAGCGGCCCGAGCGCCGGCAGCACGGTTGAAAGCGCGGTGATGAGCGCACCCCAGATGGTCACGGAGCTGCCCCACCATTTGGATGTTGGGGTTGATGTCGTGGTTGCGGTATCGGCCATGGCGGTAGGTCCTTTCTGCTGTGTGGGAGAGGTTGAGGCGGTAACGGCGGCTTGCGTCGCGGCGATCGCTTGCGCGCGCGCGAGCGCGACATCGACGCGCCTCAGCCACCCGCGGCCGAAGCGCCAAAAGTGCGGCAGCGCGCGGTAGCGGCGGCGGCGCGCATCCGCATAATCTTCGAGCACCTCGCTGAGCGGCCGGGCGGCGATGGCGGCGAGCGTCAGCGGCCCGATCTCGCCGTCGACGTCGGTTCCCACCGCCTCCTGCAACAGCCGGATGGCGCCGGTGACGCCGTGATTGACGGCGGCGTCGAAATGGAAAAAGGCGAGCGCAGGTTGCAGCTCATCGCAGCCGGCCGGCGTCCAGTAGCGTTGCACGTAGATCGCGCGCACCGCAGCGTCGGGAATGTGTTGCAGCTCTTGCTTGAGCGCGTCATCGGCGGCAACGCCCTTCCACGCGGCGTAGACACGCAGCGTGATGCCGCGGTTGGTCGGGCCGCCGGGATCGTAAGGATCGTCGCTGTAGCCGCCCTCCATCTCGAGGACGTGCGCGAGCGCCCGCTCGAACAGGTCGCCTTCGGCCTTGGGCTCGGCTTGGGGTTGGGCTCCTCTCTCGGCGTGGCACTCTGCTGTGGCCAGCGCAGGCCGAGAACGCGGGCCTTGGAGAACGCCGCCACCGTCACGGCGTCGCTCTGGTTGCCGCCGAGCAGGTAGACGAGCGCTCCGGCCTCGCCGACGAGAAAGCCGACGTGGCCGGCGGCGGGATCACTGCCGCGGCTCAGAACCGCGATCGCGCCGAAGCGGGCGTCCTCGAGCGCGCTGCCCCAGTCGAGATAGGAGCGCGCCATGAGCGAGCGCGTGCTGGCATACCCGGCCCGCTCCAGGCACGCGCCCACGAACGCCGCGCACCAAGGCACCTCGTCGCTGAGGCCGCCGCCTTCACCAACGTCGCGAAAATAGGCGAGGATGTGCGGGTTATCGGCGGCGCCCCCGATCTCGCGCTGCCCGAGCTCGGCCCAAGCACGCGCGAGCCACTCCGGCTGATCCATGGCGGCCTCTTGTCGGACTGACGCCCCTACACCACGGCGTCGCGCGGCGTGCCGCGCCCGTACGAGGCACTCATCTGATAGATCTTGATCGCATAAGCGGGCTGCGGAGCGCCGAAGTCGGCGGCCTGGTCCGCGGCCAAGTAGGTGACGGTCGGCGTGGCACTGGCGAGCGTCCGCTTCACGGTCGCGCCATCCAGAATGTCGACCTCGTAGCTCTCGGCGTCCTCAGCTAACGGCACCTCGGGCGCCTCCCAGCTGTCGCCACCCATGCGCGTGCGCCTGATCCACGTGATCGCCACGTCGCCGCTGGTGCGATCGGCGCGCACGTGCACGGGCGACAAGGGCTTCAAGCCCAGACCTGCAAACGTGTGCACGGCCGCGAGATACGATGCGTCGCCGATGTCGCGCGTCGAAGGCCCGATGCGCCAGTTGAGCGGCAGCCTGATCTCGGCCGCCGTCAGGTCGAGGCGCGCGAGCGCCGCATTGATCAGGACGAAGCGGGCGCCGGCCGCCACGGCGGGCCGCATGGCAAGCTCGGTGCCGCCCTGTCCGCGCAGGAGCTGCGAGATTAAGTAGACGCCCGGCGCGATAAGCTCCGCGCTCGCAAACTGTAGCACCTCCCATTCGTCGTCGGCGTTCTTGACGGCGGCGACGTTACCGCCGGCGAACACCTGCAGCGCCGTCTGCGAGGAAAGCTCGCCGCCTTCGATGGCGATGCGGACGCGGGCGCCGTAATCGAAACGGCCCTCGGGCCCTTCCTGCAGATCATCGAGCGTGGTGCCGACGGTCGCCGGCGCCGAGGCAAGCCCTTTCAGCGTAAAGCCGGTTGTCTCCGGCGAGCCATAGACGGCGACGCCGCCCGGCCATGGCGTTTGCGTCGCCGCGACGTAGCCGGCCTCGGGCGGCTCATCGCCGCGCAGAAGCGGCAGGTCGAGGAACTCCGCGAGCGGCTGGCCCGACAGCACCGGCGCGCTTCCCCGCGTCGGACGCTCTTTGACCGCGACGGCGCCGTAGACGTCGAGGTCGACACTCAGGGCGCTAACCTCACGCTCGCCGTGCTCGCCGACCTCGGTGATGCGGTAGAGGCGCGCTCCTCCATCGGTCTCGATGCTGACGACGTCGGCGGGCTCGAGCGCCAGCCGGCTCGGCGGCAGTTTGAGGCTCGCCCGCTCGCGCTCGGCCCACGTCTCGAACAGCCAGGTCTCGGCGATTCCTTCGGCGAGGTCGCCGTCGAGCACCAGCGGCAGGTCGGCTTGGCTCACGCGGCCCGAGGCGCCGATCAGGCGGCGCGCCTCGGCGACCGCCTGTTGATAGTCGCCGGTCGCGGAGAGAAAGCGGATTTCGCGGACGCGGCAGCTCGGTCTCCTGCCCTCGCGTCAGCGTCAGCAGCACATCGCCCGGCTTGCTCTCGACGAGATCGGCCGCTTGCAGCGTCGCGACGGCGGGATCGGCGCCGCGCGGCCGGAAGCGGATAGCGCCGCCGCTCTCGATCGAATCGAAAAAGTAGGCGAGCTCCAAGGGCTCGAGCGCATCGCGCGCGGCCATTACGCTGTCGATAACGTAGCCCGGCACGGTGCCGGTGAGCGCGTCAGTCTCGTGCTCGGCAAAGCTGTAGTCGTCGAGCAGCCGGCGCGACGGTCTCGGCGAGCGGAGCGCCGGCGAAGCGGCCGTTGAGCCAGTGCCCGAGCCGCCAGTTGTCGCCGTCGCCCCAGACGTCGAGGTTATAGGGGAAGGCCGGATAGGGCCGCGCATCCCAGGTATAGACGTGCACGTGGTCGAGATCGACCATGGGCGCGCCGTAGACGCTCGATGGCGGGTTGGCGTCTGTGAGATAGCCGTCGGAGGCAGGGTCGAAGCCCTCGATGAAGGCGCGCAGGTAGCGGCGCTGGATGAGATCGTCGCGCGTGCCGTTGGAATAATAGGGCAGCGCGCTCTCCGACGATTTCGGATCGAAGAAAACGTTGGGCTGGTTGGCGCCCTTGTCGACGGCCGGGCAGCCGAGCTCGGTGAGCCAGATCGGTTTGCCTTGCGGCACCCAGGCGGTCGGCGTTGCGGCTCGGCGCCGCCGGGGCGGTCGTAATGCGCATTGCGCCACCAGCGACTAGATGTCCTTCTGGCGGAACACCCACGGCTTGCCGAGGCCGTCGGTGATGGGCGTGCGCGTTTGCGCGTCGCGCGCGGCGTCGTCGGCATAGTACCAGTCGTAGCCCTCGCCGCCGGCGATGTTGGCGCGCGAGATAGCGACGAGTCGTAGGTCGAGTCGGTACCGCCGCTTGGTAATCGAGATGGCTGCGGCCGTCGCGCCAGTCGGCGAGCGGCGAGTAATAGTCGATGCCGACGGAATCGATCGCCGCCGACGCCCACAACGGATCGAGACTGAAAGAGCACTTCGCCGCTCGCCATCGCCGGCTGGTGCCCGTTATATTCGCGTCCAGTCGGCGCCATAGGTCGACCTTGCGCTCGCGCCAGAATGGCTTCGACGTCGGCGGCAAGCGCGATCAGCGCCGCGACGGCGGGATAGCGTCGCGGCGCCGTCGCGCACGCGGGTCAGCGCGCGCAGTTCCGAGCCGATCAGGAAGGCATCGACGCCGCCCGCGCCGCGCGAGATGGGCGTAATGCAGCACCATGCGTGCGATAGCTCCACTCGGCCGGGCCCGAGTAGACGACCGCATCGCCTGAAGCGTGAAATCGCCGGCGCTGCGCTGCCGAAGAAGGTCGCGATCTGCGTCGCGGCCGCGCCGTCTTGTCCGGCGAACCGGACACGCCCGGCGCCGGATCGCAGGTGATGCGCCCGCGCCAGGGATAGGCCGGCTGCCGCTGCGCGCCGGTATAGGGATCGGCGAGCGCATTGCCGGCGGCAATATCCATGAACAGGAACGGATAGAACATGACCTTGAGCCCGCGCGCCTTCAGGTCGCGGATCGCCTCGACGACGCTTTGGTCGGACGGCGTGCCGCCATAGGCCGCGCGGCCATCGAGCTGGCTGACGACGTAGGCGCGTCGCGCGTCGAGCCCGGCGACCGTCCAGGTCACCGGGCTAGGTCGACTTTGCTGTCGTTCTCGACGCCGCGGCTTCACCGTCGCAATTCGCCCGCGCGCAGATCGGTGCCGAACCAGCCGACCACCAGCGACACGGCTCTCGACGTTGGGCAGCACGCCGCAGCTCGTCGAGCGAGCCGTCCAGTCGGGCCGCCTTGGCGCGTGTGCGCGTTCTCGGGCTCCGAGCCGCGCGATGCCGAGGACGTGCGGTGACCGGCGTCGGCGCGTAGCCGAACTCGCCCGCGCCGGGGATCAGCGCGACGCGCGCGGATCTCGTTGCCGAACTGCGTCGACCGCGCGGAAGACCTCGAAGGACAGCTGCGGCATGCGGTTGCCGAAATCGGCGAGCGGCAGGCGCTCGAACACGACGTAGGCGAGGCCGCGATAGGCCGGCGCGTTGTCCGCGCCCTCGCGCGCCACGATCAGCGGTCGGCCTCTTGCGTCTCGTTGCCGACATAGACGCGCGTGCGCAATCTGCGAGCAGGTCGAGCCGCTGCCCGTCCGCCCACACGCCGCCCGATGCCGCTGATCTGGCCCTCGCGCGAGCGCGACCGCGAAGTTGGCATAGTAGCGGTACTGCGTCGTCGTCGCCGAGCCGCCGAGCCGCTCAATCCCTTGCCGCCGCCGCTCGAGCTCGTCGCCACCTCTTCCTCGAATGGCGTCGCCCAGATCACCTGGCCGCCGAGCCGCGCGCGGCCGTAGATGCGCGGGATCGGCGCGCCCTCGGTGGAGGCGGTGATGTGCAGCTCCGTTAGGCGCGGGCCCTCCACGTTGCGCGTGCGCCCGCCGAGCAGCGCCTGATCGACGATAGAGCCGGCGACGGCACCGATCTGCGAGCCGATGCCGGCGCCGGTGAGCGTCGCGCCGAGCACGCTCACGCCGGCGGGAAAGGCTGCGCCGCCGATGACGGAGCCGGCGACGGCCAGGGCAAGCGTTGCCATCGAGATGACCCTTAAAGTGTCCCGTGAAATGCGAACGCGCCGGCGATGCGCCGGCGCCACCACGGCGCCAGCGCCACTTCGGCGACCGGCGCCCCCTCCATGGCGTGCACCATCGTTGCCTCTCCGGTCACGATCGCCGCGTGCTTGGCCGTGCCAGGGCGCAGCGGAACACGAGCACGTCGCCCGGCGCCGGCGCTTCCGACGGCGCGATTGCACGCAAGTGACGCGCGGCCGCTTCCAGCATGCGTCTCGCGCCCGCTCGCCTCCGCCCAGTCGCGCGTGTAGGGCGGCGCGGTTTCCGGCTCGCGCCCGTCAAGCCGCGCCAAACCCCGCGCACCAGCCCGAGGCAGTCGCAGCCGACGCCGCGCTTGCTCGCCTGATGCTGGTAGGGCGTGCCGACCCAGTCGCGCGCTGCCGCACGACGTCATCGGCGCTGTGGCGCGTCAGCGTCATTTGCCAATTGCAGGCTCCGCCGCCATCAGCTCGCGCTGCCGCCACTGCGCGCGAAGCGTCGTCACGAAATCGTTGCCCGGCATGTGCGGAAAGCCGCGAAAGTTCGACGTGTTGGCGAACTTGCCGGCAGGTCGCAAAGTGCTTGTCGCAGCCGGCGGTCACGACGAAGGTCTCGCCCGCGGCAAGAGGCGCGCGCATCGCCTGCCCACAGCTCGAACCACGGTGCCGGCTGCCCTCGCCATGCGATTTCACTTCCCTGCCCTGCCCGCGTTGGCGCCGCCGGTGAAGGTCAGATCCCGGCGGTGAACCAGCCGTCGGCGAAGATGTCGAGCCCGCTCGCGGTAAAGCTGCGGTCGCTCACGAGCGCGACGACCGTGCCCGCGCCGCGATAGAGGCCGCGGCGAGATCGACCGTGCAGCGCGCGTCGCCGAGATCGGCGTCGCAGGTGAACTGATAGAGCCGCCCCTTGGGCTGCTGCAGCTAGTGCGCAAGCCGCGCACCTCGGCGGTGAACGCTCCGGCCGCGCGCCTGACCTCGCCGAGCGAGCCCTTGGCGCAGCAGCACGCGCAGCTCGGGCTCGCTCCAGTTGACCAGCCAGATCTCGACGCCCGCGGCGTCGTAGCGGCCGGCGGCGAGATCGGCCTCGTTGAGCGCGCTCGACGCGAGCGCGCCCGACATTTCGAGGCGTCGACCGCCAGACCGAGCTTGGATCGCGCACTCCGTCGCCGGTGAACCCGGCCGCCGCCTCGAACGTGGTGCCATCGAAGCATGACATCGTCGTCGTGATCGGTGAAGCCCTGCACGACGCCGTCGCGGCGCGTGAGCCTCCAGCACCAGCACAGCGTGGTGGCGCCGGAGTCGAGCTTGGCCTGCAGCCGGCGGATATGCTCCTTCACAGCCTCATCTCCACCAACGGAATGTTCGGGATCGCGCCGGCGGCGAAGCGCCGACAGATCGACCTCGAGATAATCGGTGTCGAAGCGCACCGGCACGTCGAACAGGAAGCCGGCGGTCACCGCCGCGCCCCGCGCCGGCATGTGCCCGGCGAGGAACGTCACGAGGCCGGTCGTGGCATCGACGGTGAACGCCGTGCCCTCCGCCGCTCCGTGCCGGCGACCGCGACGCGCACGCTGCCGGCGACCGGCTTGGCGATCGGCCGCTGCTAGGGCGCATACGCAGCGCCGTAGGTCTTGACTCAGCTGGAAACGTCGCCGTCGCGCCGTCGCCGATGCCGATCGCCTGGTCGGTGGCGCGCGACCGCGGCACCCGGCGCGCGAGGAATTAAGTCGAGCCGGTCGCGCCAGCGGAAGCCGTAGAGCCGCCCGCGCCGCTCCTCGAAGAAGGCGATCACCTCCGACAGCGCGTCGAGAGTCTTGACGCCATAGCCGGCGTCGTAGCGGCGGCGCGAATTGGCCCAGCGCGCGTTGCGCTCCTCGGCGCCGGAGCCGAGCGCGACGACGTCGGTGCGCCGCTGCGGCCCGCCCGCGCTCTTCAGCGCGATGTCGAGCGGAAACAGGACTTCGTGGAAAGACATCTGTCTATCCTGCCTCACAAGTCTCCGCTGCCCGCGCGCGACCGCGCGCGCGATCTGCCCGGTGAGTAGGCCTCCGAGCGGCGGAAGCTGTGCGGCATCGGGCGTCGACGATCTGCACGGTGACGTTGCGCCGGCTGCCCGGCCGCCGCTCATGGCGATGCCGAGCCGGCCGTCGCGCGCCGCGCGACAGCGGCACGATCGCTTCGGGGCCCCGCTTCGCCGGCAAGACCCGACGCCGCCGCTAGAGGAAAAAGCGTCGGGCTCCCGATGATGCCGCCAGAGGCGAACGGCATCCGGCCGCCGCTTTAAACAGCGCCCTGGCGAAACCGACCCTCCGCCGAACAGCCCTGAAGCCCGCTCGACGAGCGCGTTGGTCAGCCACTCGCCAGGCCGCCTGCACAACCAGACTGGACACGCGCAGCGCCAGGCCCGCAGCACGTTGTCGAGCCGCTTGCCGCCGGCGGTCGCCGTGAAGGCCGTGCCGAGGCGGCGTTGGCACTGACGACGAGGCTGTTAAAGTCGGTGAGCCCGCGCTGCGCCCAGATGTGTCGAGCAGCGCCAGAGTCGTGCTCTCGCGGGTCGTTGAAACGCTATCGCTGCTCATTGACTCTAGCTTGGCTTCCGCGGCATCGGGATATCTCGCCATCATTGCTTCGAGGTCCGTGCGGCTAAGCGGCGCGGAGCCTCGGCCCGAGCGTCCCCGCTCGGTCGCACGCCAGCTCCGCGGCGTCATGCGCCAGAACTGGGCGGGCGCCAGCCGCAGCACGCCGAGCCCGAAGCCGATCGCTTCTTTCCAGGGAAAGCGGCGGCCTCGTCGGCCGACGCTCGCCGAACGTCGTCTCCTCGCATCGAGGTCGCGCGCAGCAGATGCGCACGATGCGCATAAGCCTTGCGCGCCACCCTCGACTGCCATCGCCGCGACGTCGTCGTCGCTCGCCGCTTCGCCCGCGCCGCGTAAACCGGCGCCGATGATGCGCACGAGATCCCGCGCCTTCAGCCGTCCGGCGCCGAAACGCTCGGCCAGCGCCACCAGGTCCTCGGCGCCGAAGGCGTCTTCCAGCTCGGCAAGCGCGCCGAGCGTCAGCACCAGCTTGCGCCGCGCGCCGCCAAGCTCCGCCTCGATCTCGCCGCGGTGTTTTTTTTTTTTTTTTTTTTTTTTTTTTTTTTTTTTTTTTTTTTTTTTTTTTTTTTTTTTTTTTTTTTTTTTTTTTTTTTTTTTTTTTTTTTTTTTTTTTTTTTTTTTTTTTTTTTTTTTTTTTTTTTTTTTTTTTTTTTTTTTTTTTTTTTTTTTTTTTTTTTTTTTTTTTTTTTTTTTTTTTTTTTTTTTTTTTTTTTTTTTTTTTTTTTTTTTTTTTTTTTTTTTTTTTTTTTTTTTTTTTTTTTTTTTTTTTTTTTTTTTTTTTTTTTTTTTTTTTTTTTTTTTTTTTTTTTTTTTTTTTTTTTTTTTTTTTTTTTTTTTTTTTTTTTTTTTTTTTTTTTTTTTTTTTTTTTTTTTTTTTTTTTTTTTTTTTTTTTTTTTTTTTTTTTTTTTTTTTTTTTTTTTTTTTTTTTTTTTTTTTTTTTTTTTTTTTTTTTTTTTTTTTTTTTTTTTTTTTTTTTTTTTTTTTTTTTTTTTTTTTTTTTTTTTTTTTTTTTTTTTTTTTTTTTTTTTTTTTTTTTTTTTTTTTTTTTTTTTTTTTTTTTTTTTTTTTTTTTTTTTTTTTTTTTTTTTTTTTTTTTTTTTTTTTTTTTTTTTTTTTTTTTTTTTTTTTTTTTTTTTTTTTTTTTTTTTTTTTTTTTTTTTTTTTTTTTTTTTTTTTTTTTTTTTTTTTTTTTTTTTTTTTTTTTTTTTTTTTTTTTTTTTTTTTTTTTTTTTTTTTTTTTTTTTTTTTTTTTTTTTTTTTTTTTTTTTTTTTTTTTTTTTTTTTTTTTTTTTTTTTTTTTTTTTTTTTTTTTTTTTTTTTTTTTTTTTTTTTTTTTTTTTTTTTTTTTTTTTTTTTTTTTTTTTTTTTTTTTTTTTTTTTTTTTTTTTTTTTTTTTTTTTTTTTTTTTTTTTTTTTTTTTTTTTTTTTTTTTTTTTTTTTTTTTTTTTTTTTTTTTTTTTTTTTTTTTTTTTTTTTTTTTTTTTTTTTTTTTTTTTTTTTTTTTTTTTTTTTTTTTTTTTTTTTTTTTTTTTTTTTTTTTTTTTTTTTTTTTTTTTTTTTTTTTTTTTTTTTTTTTTTTTTTTTTTTTTTTTTTTTTTTTTTTTTTTTTTTTTTTTTTTTTTTTTTTTTTTTTTTTTTTTTTTTTTTTTTTTTTTTTTTTTTTTTTTTTTTTTTTTTTTTTTTTTTTTTTTTTTTTTTTTTTTTTTTTTTTTTTTTTTTTTTTTTTTTTTTTTTTTTTTTTTTTTTTTTTTTTTTTTTTTTTTTTTTTTTTTTTTTTTTTTTTTTTTTTTTTTTTTTTTTTTTTTTTTTTTTTTTTTTTTTTTTTTTTTTTTTTTTTTTTTTTTTTTTTTTTTTTTTTTTTTTTTTTTTTTTTTTTTTTTTTTTTTTTTTTTTTTTTTTTTTTTTTTTTTTTTTTTTTTTTTTTTTTTTTTTTTTTTTTTTTTTTTTTTTTTTTTTTTTTTTTTTTTTTTTTTTTTTTTTTTTTTTTTTTTTTTTTTTTTTTTTTTTTTTTTTTTTTTTTTTTTTTTTTTTTTTTTTTTTTTTTTTTTTTTTTTTTTTTTTTTTTTTTTTTTTTTTTTTTTTTTTTTTTTTTTTTTTTTTTTTTTTTTTTTTTTTTTTTTTTTTTTTTTTTTTTTTTTTTTTTTTTTTTTTTTTTTTTTTTTTTTTTTTTTTTTTTTTTTTTTTTTTTTTTTTTTTTTTTTTTTTTTTTTTTTTTTTTTTTTTTTTTTTTTTTTTTTTTTTTTTTTTTTTTTTTTTTTTTTTTTTTTTTTTTTTTTTTTTTTTTTTTTTTTTTTTTTTTTTTTTTTTTTTTTTTTTTTTTTTTTTTTTTTTTTTTTTTTTTTTTTTTTTTTTTTTTTTTTTTTTTTTTTTTTTTTTTTTTTTTTTTTTTTTTTTTTTTTTTTTTTTTTTTTTTTTTTTTTTTTTTTTTTTTTTTTTTTTTTTTTTTTTTTTTTTTTTTTTTTTTTTTTTTTTTTTTTTTTTTTTTTTTTTTTTTTTTTTTTTTTTTTTTTTTTTTTTTTTTTTTTTTTTTTTTTTTTTTTTTTTTTTTTTTTTTTTTTTTTTTTTTTTTTTTTTTTTTTTTTTTTTTTTTTTTTTTTTTTTTTTTTTTTTTTTTTTTTTTTTTTTTTTTTTTTTTTTTTTTTTTTTTTTTTTTTTTTTTTTTTTTTTTTTTTTTTTTTTTTTTTTTTTTTTTTTTTTTTTTTTTTTTTTTTTTTTTTTTTTTTTTTTTTTTTTTTTTTTTTTTTTTTTTTTTTTTTTTTTTTTTTTTTTTTTTTTTTTTTTTTTTTTTTTTTTTTTTTTTTTTTTTTTTTTTTTTTTTTTTTTTTTTTTTTTTTTTTTTTTTTTTTTTTTTTTTTTTTTTTTTTTTTTTTTTTTTTTTTTTTTTTTTTTTTTTTTTTTTTTTTTTTTTTTTTTTTTTTTTTTTTTTTTTTTTTTTTTTTTTTTTTTTTTTTTTTTTTTTTTTTTTTTTTTTTTTTTTTTTTTTTTTTTTTTTTTTTTTTTTTTTTTTTTTTTTTTTTTTTTTTTTTTTTTTTTTTTTTTTTTTTTTTTTTTTTTTTTTTTTTTTTTTTTTTTTTTTTTTTTTTTTTTTTTTTTTTAAAAAAAAAAAAAAAAAAAAAAAAAAAAAAAAAAAAATTTTTTTTTTTTTTTAATTTAGCTGCGAACTTCATCAGCTTGATGGCGTCGAAGTCCTGCACGCCGCCGCCCACGCGCTTGGTCGTGTAGAACAGCACGTAGGGCTTGGCGGTGTAGGGATCGCGCAGCACGCTGACGCCGGCGCGGTCGACCACCAGGTAGCCGCGGTTGAAATCGCCGAAGGCGATCGACAGCGAATTCGCCGCGATGTCCGGCATGTCCTCGGCCTCGATCACCGGGAAGGTCATCAGCGAGGCCTTGCCGCCCGGCGTCGCCGGCGGCTGCCAGAGATAGTTGCCGTCGGTGTCCTTGAACTTGCGGATCGCGGACTGCGTCTTGCGGTTCATCACGAACACGCCGTTCTGCCGGTAGCCGGCCTTCACCGCATAGATGAGATCGACCAGCACGTCGGACGGGTTGGACGCCGGGAAGGCGGCGGCGACGCCGCGTCGCGAGATAGCCGATATTGCCCCAGGTCCACGAGGCGTCGGCGACCGTGGTGTAGGCGAGGAAGCCCTTCGGCTTGTTGTTGCCGTCGCCGGTGACGAAGGCGGTGCCTTCCTGCGCGGCGAAGACCTGCTCGACCTCCTGCGCGATCCACTGGTCGATGTTGACCGCGGAGTCCTCGAGCAGCGTCGCGGTCGCCGCCGGCATGGCGTAGAGCTCCATCGCCGGGAACGACAGCTCGTCGAGCGTCGGCGTATTGGTCTGCGTGCGCGCGTCGGTCTCGCCGACCCAGCCGACCGCCGGCGCCGGCGGTCATGAACGGCTTCTTGTAGACGTTGCTGGAGATCTGGCGGACGCCGGCGATGCCGCGGATCGGCGAGATGGCGGTCAGCCGCCGGCCGATCGCCTGCTCGATCTCCGGCGGCACCAGATAGCCGCCGTCGGGGTTGGAGCCGATCGACATCGCCTTGGCTTCGAGCTCGCGCAAGGAGCCCGGCTCGCCCGGCGCGCACATAGGCTCGAAGGCCGCCTTGTGCTCGAGGCGCTGCGCCGCGTGCGCGCGGGCCGCGCCGCCGAGCGCCGGCCGCGCCGACTTCAGCGTGATCTCGTCGATCGGCGCCTGTGCGCGTCGAGGGCGCGGTTGATGCGGGCGAGCTTCTCCTCGAGCACGGGTCGCCGACGCGCTGTTCGAGCGCGCCGAGCCGCTCGTCGTTGGTCTCCTTGAAGGCCTCGAAGGCGCGCATGAAGTCCTCGAAGGCCTCATCTCGCGCATCGACGCAGCGTCCTTGGTTTCAAGAGGGATTTGGTTTCAAGTTGCATGAGTTTCTCCAGTTGAGTGTGAGGAACCACCTCCCCCTTGTGGGGAGGTCGATGACAGGAGCGCGAATCTCATGGGGTGGGGGGGCATCGGAGCGGGAGCTTCCGCATCGCCCCCCACCCGGCTCGCTGCGCTAGGCCGACAAAAAACTTATCCACAAGGGGGAGGTGGTTTGCCGTGCGCATCGCCTGCGCCGCCTGGCGCAGCGTTTGCGTGAATGCATGTCTTGCTGCACGTAAAATGGCCGTGACGTGGCTGCCGGTGAGCATCGGGAATGTCACCAACCGAGATCTCCCACAGCTCCACTTCCAGCAGCTTGGCAGGCCGCTCGCCGCCTCGCGCCGCGCGCGGGTGCGAAAGCCGATCGACAGGCCGTCGAGCGCGCCTCGCGCAGCAGCGCCGAGCACGTCGCGGCCGCGTTCGATCTCCGAAACGATCCGCCCACGGACATAAAGACCCGCGCGAGTCTTCGGCGATCGCGCTCCCACACCCCGATGGGCTCGGCGGCGATGTGCTGATTTTTTTTTTTTTTTTTTTTTTTTTTTTTTTTTTTTTTTTTTTTTTTTTTTTTTTTTTTTTTTTTTTTTTTTTTTTTTTTTTTTTTTTTTTTTTTTTTTTTTTTTTTTTTTTTTTTTTTTTTTTTTTTTTTTTTTTTTTTTTTTTTTTTTTTTTTTTTTTTTTTTTTTTTTTTTTTTTTTTTTTTTTTTTTTTTTTTTTTTTTTTTTTTTTTTTTTTTTTTTTTTTTTTTTTTTTTTTTTTTTTTTTTTTTTTTTTTTTTTTTTTTTTTTTTTTTTTTTTTTTTTTTTTTTTTTTTTTTTTTTTTTTTTTTTTTTTTTTTTTTTTTTTTTTTTTTTTTTTTTTTTTTTTTTTTTTTTTTTTTTTTTTTTTTTTTTTTTTTTTTTTTTTTTTTTTTTTTTTTTTTTTTTTTTTTTTTTTTTTTTTTTTTTTTTTTTTTTTTTTTTTTTTTTTTTTTTTTTTTTTTTTTTTTTTTTTTTTTTTTTTTTTTTTTTTTTTTTTTTTTTTTTTTTTTTTTTTTTTTTTTTTTTTTTTTTTTTTTTTTTTTTTTTTTTTTTTTTTTTTTTTTTTTTTTTTTTTTTTTTTTTTTTTTTTTTTTTTTTTTTTTTTTTTTTTTTTTTTTTTTTTTTTTTTTTTTTTTTTTTTTTTTTTTTTTTTTTTTTTTTTTTTTTTTTTTTTTTTTTTTTTTTTTTTTTTTTTTTTTTTTTTTTTTTTTTTTTTTTTTTTTTTTTTTTAAAAAAAAAAAAAAAAAAAAAAAAAAAAAAAAAAAAAAATACGCCCCCAGCGCTTCCTTCATCCGATCCACGAGCGCACTCGCCATATCCTCGCTACCTCCCTTCGCTGGATCGATGTATTCGTGGAATTGAAACTCGGAAGGCTCAAACACGTTGCCGCCCGTCAGAGCCACGTCGGGGCGCCATAAATCCAAGAAGAGAACGTCCTTGGCCGAATGACCAATTCGAAACTTGAGCCCGTTTTCAGTGGCGAACGCCTTCATGCTGCGCAGATACGGCTCCCTCATCTGCGAGGGTACGGTCACCAGCAAATTGTGAACCGATTTTCTTTCGGCGCTGAAATCGAAATCGTTCGCTCTATTGCGACATTGTCATTGCTCATCAAGCGCGCTCCAATAATCACCCCGAGAGCCAGCAAGCCAAGAACACTGACCAGCAACACCCGAGAGCGATTTACGGACGCCATGATTTCGCTCGATGTTCTCGCGCAGCCGTCGATCAAGGTCCTTGAAGATACCAGGCCCAAGCTCTTTGTTCAGCAGGTTCATGGCCGGGATCGCATTATTCCCAACGCCTTGCGTTGTTATGGTCCACGAGCCATCACTATTCCGCGTTGCTGTGCGAGTGACGGTGCCATCATAGAATATGTGGAGTGGCTGCGTTCTGTTTACGATCGTGAGGCCATCAGCGCTTACGAAGGTGTCGACATACCCGGCAGGAATGTCAGTGGTCGGGTCCCGGACGAGTGAGGTCGTCCATCTTCACGGGCAGCGACGGATCCTGTCCCGGAACCGCAAAACGCGACATTTGATCCGCAATTTCCCCGGTCGGACATTCAAGTTCGGCTGAACATCCCTCGTCCGAGGTTGTATGATTCGTGCCAACCCGGCTTGGATGGACTGAATCCCGAGCTTTCCGCCTGCGCGACACGTACGCCGCCCGACGCGCTCCCGCCGCCGCCATCGGTCCATTGCCCGCCGCCGGGCGCGCCCGCCGGCGCGCGCGGCTGGTCGGGGCTGAATTTGACGCCAACGTCGCCGGCGACGCCGGCATCGACCGGCGCCGTAGCCCGACCGCCTCGCGCTTCTCGTTCGCCGTCAGGAACGTCGCCTTGTCCACGCCGCGCCCACAGCGCCTCGCGCTCGCCCGACGAGCGCCTCGACCTGGTCGAGGTCGACTTCGCAGCTCGAAGCGTTCGCCGAAAGCCGGCGTCAGCCAGCGCGAGAACGCTTTCGTCATGCGCGCGACGAGCGGCATCACCGTCCGCCGCCAGAACGCGCGTTGGCTTCCTGGTAATTCGCATAGGTGTTGTCGCCGGGGATGCCGAGCAGCATCGGCGGCACGCCGAAGGCCAGCGCGATCTCGCGCGCGGATGCGTTCTTGGCCTCGATGAAATCCATGTCCTTGGGCGAGAGCGACAACGGCTTCCAGTCGAGCCCGCCTTCCAGCAGCAGCGGCCGCCCGGCGTTGTTCGCGCCCTGGAAGCCTGCTCCAGCTCGAGCTTGCAGCCGCTCGAATTGCTCGCCCGTCAGATTGCCGCCTTCTCGCCGCGTAGACGAGCGCGCCGGACGGCCGCGCCGCATTGTCGAGCAGCGCCTTGTTCCACGAGCCCGCCGCGTTGTGGATGTCGATCGCTTTGGCCGCCGCCTCGATCGGGCTCATGCCGTAGTGGTCGTTGACGGGATGAAAGAGGCGCACGTGCAGGATCGGGCGCACGCCCGCCACCGGCTCGGCCTCGAAGCGAACGAGCGCCCGCCCGCGGAATATTCGTAACGCCTCGGGCCAGCCGTCGGGTCCGGGGATCACCTTCATGCGGTCGGGGCGCAAGACGTGCAGCTCGCGCAAGCGCCCCTCGAGAGCCACCGCCTCCACGATAGGTGTTGCCGGCAACGAGCAGGAACCCGTACCAGCTTTCAAGGAAGTCGGCGGTGGTGTGGTCGGGCGAGGGATGCGCGATGAGATCGAGGAGCGGATGTCGGCGATCTCCTCGTCGCCCTCGTAGAGCAGACAGCGGCACCGAGGCCGCAGCCTCCGCGATCATGCGGACCGAGCGATAGACGATGGCGTTCTGCATGAAGCCTTCGCGCGCGAAGGCAGCGTAGTCGCGCGGGGCCCACACCGGCTGGCCCAGCGGCTCCCAGGCGATGAGCGGCCCCACCGCACTCGCTTTCGCCTCGGCGCTCACCTTGGTGTCGGCGGTGCGGCCGGGCAACAGCCGGCTCACCGCATCGAGGATGCGCGACATGCGTTTCCCTTGTGTCTTTTTCGAAGTGCGCTCGCGCCCAAATTCACCGTCATCCCGGCGTCATGGCGGAGCCATGCTTCGCATGAGCGACGCCGGGACCCCGCAAGTCGCGATCTTGCGCAAGCGCCACGCCTATCCAAGCATCGCGGACATTCGTTGCACCGTCGTTTTTCTTCGAAGCGTTTGCCGGCCTCCGCCGGCATGACGTATGGTAGGATGCCGATGGCCAGCTAAAGCCTTCTAATTCCCGGTCGCCCCGCCGCGCCGATCATCAAGTCCGTCAACGCCCACACGAGCGCGTCGAGGCGGTCGGGACTGCGCCCGCGCGACATCCCGTCGGCGCCGAAGGCGCACATCTGGTCCTCGAGCGCGCCGAACGTGCCGACGTGCGCGACGCGGCCCTCCGCGTAGAGTGCCGCGATCGGCTCCGCGCGCAGCCATTTTCCCCGCGTGGCGCGCACCTGGCGCACGGCGACGTTGGGATCGATCTGGCGCAGGATGGTGACGACGAGGTCGCCGCCCTGATTGACCTCGGCGACGACGCGGTCGGCCATGTATCGGAGTAGGCCGCGACCACCGCACGCGCCCACACCTCGGCTCGCGCCCCTGCAGCGTGCGGTCGTCGATACGTAGGCGCGCCCGTCGGGCCCGATCCCGGCGACGATAATGCCGCAAGCATCCGATGAGCCGTCGCCGTCACCGGCGGGTCGACGGCGACGACGACGCCGACAGTTCCGGCGCCTGCGCACGCGATGCGCCTCGATCCAGTCGCGCCGCCACAGCGCGCCCGAGGTATCATCGACGAGCTCGCCCAATAATTCCTGCCGTCCCAGCGCCGAGCCGGCGTAGCGCCGCGTCATCTCCTCGATGAAAGTCGGCGCCAGGTTCGCAGCGTTGTCGGCGGTCGCTGCCCGGCTCACCACGGTGCCGGCGTCGGCGAGAAGCTTCTTCAGAAGCGGGATCGGCCGCGGCGTGGTCGTCGCGACCATCTGCGGGCAGCTCCCAAGCCGCAAAGCGAACTGCAGCATGTCCCATGTTTTCTGCGGATGGCGCCACTTGGCGACCTCGTCGCACCAGGCGGCATCGAACTGCGGCCCGCGCAGGCCGTCGGGAACCTCGGCCGAGAACATCTGCGCGATCGCGCCCGAGGACCACACGAGCTGGCCCTTCGACGCCTCGAAGCGGGGCCGCTCGGCGTCCGCGTGGACGCTCAAGAGGCCCGACACACCTTCGATCATGACGCGGCGCACGTCTGCCATCGTCTCGCCGACGAGCGCGATGCGCCGCGCGGCGACCTCGCCGAGCGGAGACAGGCTGAGCGCCTTGGCGCGCACCCATTCCGCGCCGGCGCGCGTCTTGCCCGCCCCGCGCCCGCCCATGTAGAGCCAAACGCGCCACGGCGCGCCGGCTTGCGTCGCGGCCGGCGGCAGCTGATCAGCGCGCGCCCACAGCGGCCAGAACTTCAGGATCTCCGCAAGGTGCTCCGGGCCGAGCTCACTGAGATCCCGCCTCAGCGTCCCGCCGGCGCTGGATGCTCTCAAAGCGCTCGATAATCTCGCGCTGAAGTCGCGCGACTTCATCGGCGACGGCGGCGGCAGGCTCGGTGGTCTCTGGCTTTTGCTTCGCGTCACCGTCCGGCTCCGTCGCCGCTGCCTTGGTCAGGCTGCCGATCATCGCCGCCATCGATTTGCCTCCGCGCTCGACGTCCTGCGCCTTGAGCTGGCCGCTGCGCATGTCCGCCTCCATCTGCTCGAGCATCATGCTGATCGTGTCGTAGAGCCGGCGTATGAGCTTCGCCTTGGCTTGCGCCGTCACCAGCCGAAACGAGCGGGGGGTACTCGTCCGATGAGCTCGGTGCGCGACGGCCAGCCGTTGGCGCGCGCGAGGTTCGACACCGTCGAGGCGGAGATGCGCGAACAGCACGCCGATCTCGGCAAGCGTCAGCTCGTTGGCCTGATGGAGACACTTGATCTCCGCCAGGGCTGCTTCAGATCGAGCGCCATGCCGTCGCGTAGTCGGGAATTTTGGGGGCTTTTGAAGGTATCGGGGCCGGCTTGGCCCGGCCCACTCGCGCAACTTTCGCGTTATACAGAAACCATACTGAACAAGCGCGACGCTGTCAACAATAAATATTTAGACTGCAACGATTTTTTCTACAATAATTCTCATTAATACTGCAAAACCAATAATTATACCAGTAATCCGTAGGTCGGGGATAAGTATTCCGCCGCCGGCTGGCGCGCGAGGGCCGGCGTTACGTCCGCGACATCAATCGGGATCCATGCCGCACCGGCGCCGTCATTCCCCGGTGGATATAGCGAACTTGCGGGCCTTTCCGGATCGGTACGCGGCTTTCTCTGGTACGCTCGAGTACGTGCTCTCGTCGGCGTGCCACGCTCGAGCAAACACTCAAATCGATGGACGGCTCTTCATGCGCAGCATGCTTCTCCTAATGCTCATGGCGTTCACCACGCTGTGGGCCAGCATCTCGATCGCCGAGGAATCTCCTTCCGCAGACCATCACCACGACCCCGGCGCGCCGGCGCAGGATGCGCGCGTGCTGGTGCAGTTCCCTGCCCCGCTGCGCGAGCACATGCTTGCCAACATGCGCATCCACGTCAGCGCCCTCAACGAGATCGTGACGGCGCTGGCCAGCGGGCAGGAGGACAAGGCCGCGCACGTCGCCGAGTGGCAGCTCGGCCTGTCCTCGCTCAAAGCCCACAGGGCGGCCGAGCTCGGCAAATACATGCCCAAGGAGATGCAGGCCATCGGCGGCGAGATGCATCGCGCCGCCAGCCGCTTCGCGATCGAGGCGCAGAACGCCGGCGTCACCGACGATTTGCGCCCGGCGCTTGCCGCCTTATCCAAGGTCACCGCTCAGTGCGTCGCCTGCCACGCCGCCTACCGCGTGCACTAGGGGCCCGGGTCGCCGCTAGCGGAATTGCATTTCCAATGCGCGCGGGTCTATTCCGCCGGAGACAGCAACGAAAGAGACATCGTCCTTAACGCGATCCATCGCTGCGCGCCTGGGGCTCACACGCGTTGGGCTCACCGCCGATCGGCCTTGCACAGCGACAGTGCGGCGTTTGGGCAAATTGCCCGATAAGAGCCCGCCTCCTTTCCTTCCGCCGAGCCAACGCGTATGCCAGAAGGGCCCAAATTCGAGACCGTCCATGGCGCCGCCAATAGGTCCTTCGGCTGCAAAAGCCGTCGCATCCCCCGCCCTCGACTTGAAATGGTCGTTGACGCTGCGGGTCGTGACCGTCGCGCTTTTATGCTTCGTGATCGCGGCAGCCATTACCTTGGTCGGCACCTATCGCGACGTTCGCCGCGCCAACGAAAATCTCGCCGACGTCGTCGCCAGGCAGCTCGACCTTCAGTTGTTTCGCATCGATTCGAACCTCGACGTGCCGGCGCGGTTTCCCGACTGGGAGCCGGTCGCCTCACAACTGCAGATCGCGGGCCAATGCATCCGCTATGTCAAAGCGGACGGCAGCGTCGGGCGCTCACGCTGCATCGCCTACAATTCCTATGTCGGCAGTCCGCCCGCTTGGTTCTCATTCCTGTGCGGTTGGCTCGTTGCCCCGCCTGCCGACGTGACCCGCCCTCTGGCCTACCGCGGCAAGTCGCATGGCTCTCTCGTCGTGACGACGGAAAAAGCCGTCGTTCTCGCTGCGATCTGGAAAGACGTGTCCGGGCTTCTTGGTCTCACCGCGCTGGTGATCGGGGCGATCTGTCTGTTGCAGTTCGTGGCGATTGCCCGTGCGCTGCGTCCCACGAAGGAGATTCTCTCCGGACTCGATAAATTGGCCCGCGGCGACCTCTCGTGTCGACTTCCGAGCTTCCGGCTTGTCGAGCTGCAGCGCATATCCGAGGTGTTCAACAGGCTCGCCGAGAACCTCGAGCAGACGACGCGCGAGAGAACAGCGCTCGCTGCCAAGCTCGTCGACAATCAGGAGCAGGAGCGCCGCCACCTCGCCCGCGAGCTTCACGACGAGCTCGCACAAAACCTCAGTGCCATCACCGCGATCGCCGCCTCGATCAAGGCAACGGCGGCGAGCAAATGCGCCGTGCTGCTGCCCGAGGCGACCAAGCTCGCGGACGCCTCGATGGCCATCATGCGGTCGCTGCACACCACCTTGCGCACGCTGCGACCGCCGGAGATCGACGATCTGGGGCTGGCGGCAAGCTTGTCGGCGCTGGCGATGGAGCACGAGCGCCGCGCCGACGGGGAACTGAAAATCTCCCTCGAGATCGACGGCGACTTGCAAGCGCTATCGCCGACAGCGGCATCGCACGTCTATCGCATTGTGCAAGAGGGTCTCACCAATATCGCCAAGCACGCGGGCGCGACGCAGGTGCGCCTGGCGTTGGGCATCGGTGCGGACAAAGGCGAGGCGGCGGCTCTTCGGGAGCCCTACGCGGGGCCGTGGCTCGACCTCGTCATCGAGGACAATGGTCGCGGCGCACCCCTCGACCACAAGGAGAGCAGCGGATTGGGGCTGGTCGGCGTGCGCGAGCGCGTGATGGCGCTTGGCGGACACTTGGAGGCGGGCTCGGGCGCGCAGCGGGGTTTCAAGCTGCACACGCGGATCCCGTTTGCGGCCGAGCAAGGAAGCCTTTCGTGACGCGAGCGACCCGCGTTCTTCTCGTCGATGACCACGCGGTGGTCCGCGAAGGGTATCGAACGCTGCTCGAAAAGCACGAGGGGTTGCAGGTCGTCGGCGAGGCAGGCGACGCGGCGACGGCCTATCAATCCTACAAGGAGCTGCAGCCGCACGTCGTCGTCATGGACATCTCGATGCCGGGCAGGGGTGGCATCGATGCCATCGAGCATATCCGCCGCTGGGATGGTCAAGCGCGCGTGCTCGTCTTCACCATGTATGCGCACGCCGCCTATGCGCTGCAGGCTTTCCGCGCCGGGGCGCGCGGCTACGTGACCAAGAGCAGCCCACCGGAGCTGCTCGTCAGCGCCGTGCGCGATGTTGCCGACGGCCGCGTCGCCATCTGTCCGGAGATCAGCGAGCTTCTGGCGCTGAGCCAGGTGCACGAGGAAAAGGCGCGGCTTGAGGATTTGTCGCCACGCGAGTTCGAGATCTTCCGCATGATCCTCGACGCAAAGTCGACGGACGAGATCGCCGCGGCGCTGCACATCAGCCGCAAGACGGCTGCCAACTATCACTACGCCATCAAGGCCAAGCTCGCAGCAGGCTCCGATATCGAGCTTTTGTATTTCGGCCTGCGGCAAGGTCTCGTTGCGCCCGTCCTGCCGCCGGCAGATGGCGCGCACGGGACATAGGCCTCGCGCCTTTCTCGCGCCTCCTATTGTCCGAGGCTCTGCGATTGCGCTTGGGCCCTGCTCTTGGCGAGCGCGCCGACCATGTACTCCGCCGCGCGCTCCCAAGCTCTCTCGTTGTCTCCGCGGAAATCGAAGGCGCGGGCGTAGACCTGCTTGCCCGTTGCGACATCCTTGATGGCGACGTGAAGCGTGAGAACGAGCGAGCTCATCTTGAAAATCCAGCCGATCATCACCTGATCCGCGCCGGCCCTGCGTCCGATGGCGAGCTCGCAGCCGTTGCAGTCGCGCAGGTACGTGCCTGAGTTCTGTGCAGCCACCGCCTTGTCGACCAGGGCCTGCGGAACGACCCTGTAAAGCTGGGCGCCCTCGATCTTCTCGCCGACAAGCCGCGAAAGCGCTGCGAGCATGGCGTCGTGCCTGTGGGGGGATCCGACCTCTCCGGAGGTGTCATTGATCTCGAAGGGCAGGATCGCAAGCGTCTGCGGCGCGCCCTCCTCGGCGCGGGCGATGCTTGCTGCACCCAAAGCGACGGCTAGGCCCGCACCCAAGAGCAGCGCTGCTGTGATGAAGCTTCGCGCAGGCACGATGCGAGCGATGGTGCGTCCTCTTTCCAAGCAGAGAGCTCCCTTTGCTGCGAGCCAGAGTTCGCGGCAACGCTAGGCCAGCCGAGGCGTGCCCGACACGGCTACTTGCCCGAGCAGGCCTGGGCAAAACGCCCGAGCATCGCCGCTGTGGTTGTTCTCGCTGGTGCGGGCAAATTGCCCAAAGTGCTGCGGGCAAATCCCCGTATCTGGCGTCCGCGCATCCGTTCAGTCTGGCGGGCAATCGCAAATCGGAGACGTGAGATGTTCCCAGCATTCAAAACTAACGCCGCACGCCACACGTGGGCTGCCATTCTGGGCGCAGCGGCTTTGGCCTTCAGTCTCAGCGCAGCATGTGCCGCCGACAGCAGTGCGCAGCAAGGGACCGCTCCCATCAAGATCGCCGTCTTCGATTTCGAGCTTGAGGATTTCAGCGCCGCCCACGGTGCGGGCACGAGCCCCGTCGAGACCAAGTACCTGGCGCAGGCGACGCAAGAGGCAAAGCGCGCGCTCACCGCGTCGGGTCGCTACGCGATCGTCGATACCGCCGGCGCCGATCTGTCGGCCGCGCAAGGCAAGGGCTTGAGCAATTGCGATGGGTGCGATGCCGCAATCGCGGCCAAGCTCGGGGCCGAGCAGGATCTGCTCGGCGTCGTCACCAAAATCAGCATGACGGAATACACAGTGACGCTCAGCATCCGCGACGTGCACAACGGCAATGTCGTCAAGACCTACTCGACCGGTCTGCGCATGGGTGCCGACTACTCCTGGGTGCGCGGCGTCACCTGGCTCATGAAGAACCGCGTGCTCGCCTCGAGCGCGAAACCGTGATCGGCGCGGCGCGCGGGCCTAAGCAACAGGGAGATCAAGAATGATGATCGGGTTCGATGAACGCAACATCCCTTGGCAGACGCTCGAGGGCATCCCGGACGTCTGGTACTACGTGCTCGAGGTCGACGAGAGAAGCCGGATCGTCAGACATCCTCTTCAAGTTCTCGGCCAACAGCCAGATCGTCATGCACCGCCATAAGGCCGCCTATCGCACCTTCGTTATCCAAGGCGAGCTTCGGCTTTATAGGCCGGATGGGACGCTCAAGGAGATCCGCGGCGTCGGCAGCTATGTGTCAAAGCCGGCAAGTGACGAGCCGCACCGGGAAGGCGGCGGCGACCAGGACGTCATTGCCGTTTTCAGCAACCGCAACGTCGAAGGACCGATCTATGAGATCCTCGACAACGGCATGAACTCGGTCGCGACGCTGGGGCTTGCGGATTTCAAGGCGCTGATGGAAGCGCAGCCGCCGGGTCTGCGACCTGCGCTCGTATAGGCCTCTTGCGTGTCCTCTCGCGCGCTTCCGAGCCGACGCCTCAATTGCCGATTGATGATCCCCGAGGCCGTTGCCCGCCCAATTAAGGCGCTCAATCGCTTTTTCAGGGGAGAAATTCATCAAGTGCGGCCGCGTGTTTGCAGCCGCGGTGCGTATAAAGCTTAGCACCAGGTTTGCCATGGTTCAGCCAAAGCTGTCACACTATGATTTATCGAAGTCGAGGGAGTGGCCTGGGGGCTTGATTGCTTTCAACACGCCAGTTTGCTGCTGCTGTGACGGCATTGCCGCTGATCGCCGGTGCATGCTTCGTCTCGAGCGCGCACGCCGAGACCAAGGCTCCCTCTAGTGCTTGCGCGGGCGCGGCCGGGATCGCAGTCCTCGCGTCGCCGCTGCAGCCATGGAAGGGCGCGCCTTTGCGCGTCGTCTTCGCCGCTGAGAAGCCGTTTCAAGGCGAGCTGTCACTCATCGCGCCCGATGGAACCATCGCCGCCAAATCGGCTGAGCGCCACGGCGGCCCGCCCTATTTCTGGCGCGCCGAGGTTGCCTCGCCCGCCGTCGGGACGTGGCACGCCAAGCTCACGGGCGCAGCGCCCGACTGCGCAGTCACGCGCGCGATCAACGTGCGCAAGGGCCAGCCGGCGGGGCCACGTGAAACGTCGGGAAGCGTCTGGCCCATACGCGATACGTGGAACCGCGGGACGGAGAACTTGTACTCGGCCTGGGTCGAGACGCTGTTCGACGCGCCGCTCGATCAGGAGCTGTCGTGGAAGGCGCTGCACGAGGTGCTGCGCGATAAGTCGCGCAACGTCCTGTTCAACTATTTGGGTCTGCGCGAGGACGAGAAGGGGCTCATCATTCAGCCCGACTGCGCCGACCTTCCTTACTTCCTGCGTGCCTACTTCGCGTTCAAGATGGGGCTGCCGTTCGGCTACTCGAAGTGCACGCGCGGCGGCGGCGGCCACGCGCCGCGCTGCCCGCAGTGGTGGAACATAGAAAAGGAGGAGCCTCCTCCCCCCTCGGAACAGAAGACGGCATCGAACGGCGGCGGCCTCTTCGGCGTGTTCGACGCCCCGGGCGCGGCTCCGGCGTCGCGCGGTCCCACTCGACCGCCAGGCCTCGTGCCGGGCTTCGGCTTCTACCTGCGCACGACCGTCGCCAACGCCGTCCATTCCGGCTCCGCGCGCACGGCCTTGGACGACGACAACACCGACTATTATCCCGTGCCGCTGAAACAGGAGACGCTGCGCCCGGGGACCGTGTACGCGGATCCCTACGGGCACACCTTGGTCCTCGCCAAGCGCATACCGCAGACGGCCGACGCAGCGGGCGTGCTCCTCGCCGTCGACGCGCAACCTGACGGAACGGTTGCGCGCAAGCGCTTCTGGCGCGGCAATTTCCTCTTTGCGCAGGACCCCGCGCTCGGCGGCCCAGGGTTCAAGCACTTCCGCCCGATCGTCGCCCAGAAGGGCGGCGGCCTGCGCCGCCTCAGCAATGAGCAGATCGCCAAGGATCCCGAGTACGCCGATTTCTCGCTCGAGCAATCGAAGCTCGGGATCGAGGACTTCTACGACCGCATGGACGACGTGATATCGCCGGCGCCGCTCGATCCGGCGCGCGCGCTGAAGGAGGCGATCACCTCGCTCGAGGAGCAGGTGAAGACGCGCGTGAACTCGGTCGAGAACGGGCGCAAGTACCAGGCAAAAGGCGGGCGCTGAGGTGGGGATACCGGACGGCGCCGCGATCTTCGAGACGACGGGCGCGTGGGAGGACTTCGCCACGCCCGCGCGCGATCTGCGCCTCCTGATCGCAATCGACGTGGTGCGCTCCTTTCCCGATCGCGTCGCGCGGCGCCCCGACCGCTACGCGATGCCGGCGGGAAAGAGCCCTGCCGACGTGAAGGCCGACTTGCAGAGCCTGCTCGCCTCGGAGATTGCGGCGCGCAAGTTCTCCTATACGCGCAGCGACGGCTCGCAATGGCCGCTCACGCTCAAGGACGTGATCGACCGCATGACCGAGCTCGAGATGGCCTACAACGTCAACGATTGCGTCGAGCTCAGATGGGGCGCGCCGGAGAAGAGCAAGGAGAATGCGACGTGCAAGCGGCACGCGCCCTCAGCCCAGCGCACGAAGATGGCGGGCTACCGGCCGTGGTTCCACGAGCGCCGCCGCCCCCCGCGCGATTAGTCGGCAAGCCCAGCTTTATTGCGAGCGCGCTCCCTCGGCCTAGTCGATGGCGACGTGCTCGGCCCGCCTGCCTATGCTCATCGGCGTCCGGCGCATTCCCCGCAGCATTAGAATAGCCCCACGATCCGCTTTCCTTGCTCGAAAGCAGCCTTTAGGTCGAGGTCCGCCGCCTCGAGGCCGGCGCGCACCATCGAGGCTCTGAACTCCGGCTCGCCGTGGTGTTGGGTCGAGTTGAACAGCACGTCCCCGTGGCGGAACATCACCTGGGTCGCCTGGAAAAGGCTCGTGCTGGAAAGACCGAACCCCGGCAGAGCCGACGGCTCCCGCTGCTTCATGATCTTGCCGAGGATGACGCCGCCGAGAAAATCGGCGTGCGGCTCCATTTGCCAAGGGCCGCGCGGCGACATTCCGTACTTGTACTGCAGGATGTGGCCGCATTCGTGCGCGATGAGAATAGCGATCACCGGCTGGAAAGAATAAGCCGCCGGCGGCATCTCATGCGACATGAGGCCGATGCCGAGCATGATGGTGCCGTCCGGCCCGTCGGGAAGCAGCGGATCGGGGAAGGCCAGCGCGTTGGCGCCGTCGCTGTCATCGTAGAAGCAAAAACCGGTGCGGACGTGCGCTTCCTCGGCGACGGCTGAGTGCATGACCCTGCAGTCCGCATCCCGAAACATGTCGCCGCAGGACTGCCGCTCGCGCCCCGCGATGCCGGGCGCCGCCGCGGCAAGCATGCGGCAGCCGGTAAAGGGATGCTTCTCGGCGGCCGACACGGTTCGGCAATTGCACGTGAGCAAAGCCGAGGCCAACGCTGCGGAGAACTCTCTTCGGTTCACCGGCTACTCCCCCAAAGCGCGCGGCGTGCGCAGCGCCTATCATGCCCTGCGCTGCAGGGTCCGCTCAAGCCGGTGATGCATGAGAGCAGCAGGTCGCTCACTTTCGCGACCCGCCACGAATGCGCTATCGCCGGGCGTAGCGGCGATGGCGATGATAATGGTAATGGGTCCGGTGCCGATGCGGCGCGGCCGCCGGCGGGGTCGCAGTGGCGTTGGCGAGCACCTCGACCTTCGACTTCGGCACCAGCTGCACCACTTTGAAGCCATGTCGCTTCAGCTCGGCCAGCACGGTCGGCAACGCCTTGGCCGTCACCTCGTGGATGTCGTGGAAGAGGATGATGCCGCCGCCGGTCTTGATCAGGCCCTTCAGCACGTTGTCGACGACCTTGCCCGGTTTGT
The DNA here is from genome assembly GCA_963724945.1 of uncultured Alphaproteobacteria bacterium. Lineage (GTDB taxonomy): Bacteria > Pseudomonadota > Alphaproteobacteria > Rhizobiales > Hyphomicrobiaceae > Hyphomicrobium_A. Next base: position 86,779 of record CAVRWL010000001.1, read on the forward strand.
GCATGCGGTAATCGAAGGAATCGACGTCGATGCCGAAGACGGCGATGTTGCGGCCGGCCAGATACTCGCGCACGCGCTTGGGATCGCTCAAGTAGGGAAAGCGGAAGAACGGCGCCACGCCGTTCGGCAGAATGGCGTTCTCGGTCGCGATCGTGCTCTCGATCTGCGTCTTGGCGCGATCGAGCGACATCGCTCCCAGGTTGGGATGCGACCAGGAGTGCGTTCCGATCGTGTGGCCTTCGGCTTGGACCTCGCGCGCGACATCCGGGTACTGCTTCACCATCTCGCCGACATTGAAGAACGTCGCCTTGGTGCATTGCGCCTTCAGGGCGGCGAGGATCTGTTTCGTGTAGGTCGGGTGCGGGCCATCATCGAAGGTGAGGGCGACTTCGCCCTTCTGCAACAGATGCTCGGGCGGATACTGGTCCCCGTAGGCGCCGCCGCCCTTGGTGTCGATCTCGAGGACGCGGGAGACGCCGAGCTTGTCCTTGCAATCGGGTGCAGCGTCCTCGGCGCGCAAGCCTGTGGCCGGCAGCAGCAAAACCGCGACAAGAGCCAATACTCTCTTCACGTTCGTACTCTCCGCCCCTGCAACCCGCGCCGTCGCCGACCGCGCTCCGCCATCAACTTGCGACCTTACTCTATAACCCTCAAGGAAGCCTAACGGCCCAAACGTCGCTGTCAGAGATCAGGCGCCATCCCCCCGGACGAGCGACTTTCTCGCCAGAAGGTAGCAGAAAATGGCCGAGCAGGCCGCCGAAAATCCGACGACGCCAGCGTAGAGCCGGAAGGAGTAGGCGGTGGAGGGCGAGGTTGACCCCGACGTAAGAAGCCCGATGAGCGCCAGCGCAGCCGGCCGCACGAGAGCCGCTCCGCCATTGGCCGCGCTTGGTGTGGCCCGCATTGAGATGTGTCAACGCCAAGTGGTCTGCCCAAGATAGGGTCGTCCCATCTTCGCTGCATGGCGCCGGCTACGGAGACGACGGATGGATGAGGAGATCAGAAAAAAGATCCTGACGCTCTTGGGCGAGCACCGGATCATGACGATCGCCACACTGAGACCGGATGGCTGGCCGCAGGCGACGACCGTCGGTTATGTGAACGAGGGGCTCACACTCTACTTCCTCTGCGGCCTCGACAGCCAGAAGGCGGCCAATCTGGCGCGCGACGATCGCGTCTCGCTGACGATCGACCACGATACGCCGCAGATCATGGAGATCACCGGCCTATCCATGGCGGCACACGCGCACGCGGTGACCGATCGGGCCGAAGCGGAAAAGGTCCTGCGCATGCTTCCAATGAAGTATCCCGAGCAGGCCTCTCTGCCAGGGCCGATGCCGAAGCCTGAGGATGTTTGCATCTTCCGCGTGACGCCGACCGTCATCTCGGTGCTCGACTACGCCAAGGGCTTCGGCCACACGGATCTCGTCCCCTGCTGACCTCGACATCGTGGTGTTGAGCCGTGCGCTTTGCCGCACGCGCGAAGTGAGGCGGCCCCTTCCAACACGCGCAAGGTTGTCCCCGCTATCCACAGTCTCCGCCTGGGAATAGCGCGCAAAACCACTCGCCTTTGGCTTGTTGCGACTTACCTGCTGCCACAGCGTGAACACCATTCGTGATTGATGTTCAGTTTGTCAGTGAGCGTCCCTTTGCGTCTGTCAAGACGGGAATACTCGTTCTTCATCAGTGCATTAGGACCAAAAGATGACAAATGCTGACCAGAATCAAATGCGGGCGCGTGGCAGCGCCACCCACGCCCCTGCATCGACCGCGCGGACGACCAAAGCCTTCAAGACAATCCACAATTACACGGGCGATGCGGGTCGCGGATCGCAGACATTCGCCGGCTCGGAGACGTGGCGGCGGGCGCTGCTCGGCACCGTAGCGGCGGGCGCGCTGTTCTTCGGCTACGCGCGTCGGGCGTACGCGCAGCACATCCCGCCCGATGCCACCTGCCCGGCGACCAACGCGACGACCATCACCTGCACCGGCGACGTCTCGACGGGTGTGTCGCTCGTCAATGGCAACGGTCCCTACACCACGCTCAACGTCAACAACCTGACGACAAGCATCACCCCGGCCGACGGCGTCTACGGGATCGAGTTCACCTCCAGCGCTGCCGGCGACATCGCGATCAACTCAAACACCGGCACGTTCGGAATCTCCACAACGAATGCATACGGCATTTACGCCTACACCCAAGGCGGACAGGTCACCATCGACAGCACCGGGGACATCGCGGCGAACGGCGGCGGCGGCATCAGCGTGCTCCGCAACGGTGGCACGACGGACGTCTCCATAACGAGCGTCGGCAACATCACGTCCACCTTCGCGGGCATCAGCGTCAACTCGGGTCAGAGCACCGGCGCCATTACGATCGACAGCACCGGCGACATCACGGCGGGCACCGCCATCGATGCCGCCAACGACGGCTACGGCAACGTCTCGGTGACGAGCAATGGAACTCTCCTCGCAAGCATCACTGGCATCTCCGCCCGCGCGGCCTATGACGACGTGACGGTCAACAACACGGGCAACATCACGGCGGACAACCTCTATGGCATCTACGCTAGAAGTGGCAGCACTGGTACCGTCTCGGTGACGAACCACGGCAACGTGGCCGCCTATTCGGATGCTATCTTCGCCCGATCCGATACCGGTGCCGTGACGGTCAACTCGACCGGCGATCTGACGTCGGCAACCGGGCGCGGCATCTACGCCGCAAATGCCGGCGCCGGCGCCGTCACGGTGACGAACAACGGCAACATCACGAGCTCTTCGACCGGCATCCGTGCCGCTTCTATTGGCGGCGCCGGCACCGTGACCGTCAACAGCACCGGCGACATCACCGTCATCGGCGCCAACGTCAGCGCCATCCTCGCGAGCACGGATGGGGCGAGCGCGGCCTCGGTGACGAGCATCGGCAATCTCAGTGCCACGCGCTACGGCATCTTTGTCGTCTCGCAAGGCGGCGTCGTCACGGTGGAAAGCACCGGCAGCGTGACCTCCGGCGTTGACGCGGTCCGCGTCGACGCGACGACAGCGACCGGCAACGTCACGCTGGGCGCTGGCAAGGTCTACGGCGCCCGCGACGGTGTCAACTTGTACAGCGGCGCGGCCAATACGCTGACGAACTTTGCCTCGCTCTCGGGTGGCACACGTGCCGTCTCCGGCGGCGCCGGCAACGACAAGGTTTACAACTACGGCATCGTCACCGGCAACGTCGATCTCGGCGCCGGCGCCAACGCCTTCAACAACCAGGCAGGCGCCACCTTCAACTCGGGCACGACGATCAGTCTCGGCGCCGGCAACACGCTCACCAACGCCGGCGACCTGTCGCCGGGCGGCATCGGCACGCTGCAGACCACGGCGCTCACCGGCAACATCGTGCAGACCGGCACCGGCACCTTCACCGTCGACATCGCCGGCGTCAGCGCCGACCGCGTCAATGCCACCGGAACCGCCGGTCTTGCCGGCACTGTCGTCGTCAATATCGCAGCCGTGCCCACGGCGAGCCAGTTCACCATCCTGTCGGCGGCGGGGGGAACGACCGACAACGGGCTTGGCCTCAGCGCCAGCCCCGCTCTGAATGCGTTCCTGACCTATCCCAATGCCAACGACGTCGTGCTCAACGTCAGCGTCAATTTCTTCATCGACGGGCTCAACCGCAACGAGCGGGCGCTCGCCGGCTACCTGAACGGGGCTTGGATCGCCGGCACCGGCGGCCTCAGCCCGGTGATGACGGGGTTACTCAATGCGGGCGATTTCGCCGCCTACAGGGCCGCCCTCGATCAGCTCTTGCCGGAGATCTACTCCGACGAGCAGATCGCTTCGCTCTTTGCCCACCTCGCCTTTGCCGGCAACTTGCTGAGCTGCAAGGTCAACGGCAACGACACCGCCTCCATCATCCATGAGGGCCAGTGCCTGTGGGCCGGGGCCAACGCCGGCTTCCTCGACACCGGCTCCACCTTCCAGCTGCTCGGCTTCAACGAGAGCGCGGGGCGCTTTGCCGCCGGAGCCCAGGTCGCCATCGATCCCGTCTGGCGCCTGGGCTTCGGAGCGGGCTATCAGTCGAGCACGCTGGAGACGGCGACCAACGCGAGTGCCGAGGGTCAGGCAGGCCAAGGCGGCGTGGCGCTCAAATACAATCCCGGTCCCTTCCTGCTGGCCGGCCTCGTCAGCGGCGGGCGCTCCTGGTACGACACCAAGCGGCCCATGGCCTTCGGCAACTTTGCCGCCACCGCATTGGGCGATGCCCGGATCGACACCCTCAACGGCAGCGTGCGATTGGCCTACGTGTTCGGCTCGCCTGAGCTCTACGCCAAGCCGGTGATGGATGCCGCGGTAACACGCATCGACCTGCACGGCCTCACCGAGACGGGCGGCGGCGCGGCCAACCTCGCCGTCAGCAGCGAGACCCCGACCGTCTACACCATCGCGCCGTCGCTCGAGATCGGCACCGAGTGGTGGTGGTCGAACGGCACGCTCGTCCGCCCCTACCTGCGCGGCGGCGCCACCTGGTTCACCAATACCTACTTCGGGCTCCACTCCACGTTCGTCTCCGCGCCTGCGGGGCGTGACGCCGTTCCTCACCATGACCGGCATGGACGACGTGATGGGCACCGTCGGCGCCGGCCTCGACATGATCACGAACGACGACACCGTTCTGCACCTCACCTACGACGGCCAGTTCGGACACACCACGCAGATCAACACCATCGCCCTCAAAGGCAGCGCCAGGTTCTGAGGCTCAAAGCTTGCTGAAGGCCGCTGCAAAGCCCTTGAGCGGGACGGGCACGGTGATCTTCTGCCTCTTCAAATCCTCGAAGACCACGTTGAGCTTGGTGCCCGTGCGCATGGCACCCAGATTCTCCGGCCTGATCGGCATCCCCGCATAGCAGCCCCTCGCGTCGCAGGTCTGGATCTGAAGGGCCTGGGGCGTCGCACTGTCGATGCTCACGACGACGCCCGCGGGGTTGAAGAGGCCGTGGGGAAGGTGCAACAGCAGAGCTGCGTTCTGGCCCCCTGCAGGCTTGCTGACGGCAACGGACAGCAACAGCTGACGCGTCTTGGCGAGCACGATGGTCTGTGCGGCCTTGCAGACGAGGCCTTTTCCGCCATTGTCGCAGCGGACGGCCCAGCCCGGAGGCGCCTGCGCGGCATTGGGGGGCGCGGTCGGCTCAGCCGGCGCCGTCTGCTTCGGCGCTTGCGCTCTCGCCGCTCCGGCGCAAGCCGAGACTGCCAGCAGGGCTGCCACCAGCAGGCCTGCGCCACGGATTAGATCTGGCATAAGCTTATATATTTCCTCGCTCATTCCTGACAGCCGGACGGGATCGCGTGCCACTCGTGGCCGGCAAGACCCACCTGATAGCCTTGCTCGAATACCGCGTTCATGCAGGCCTTGTCGAACGGCTCCTTGTACGGCAAGCGGAACGCCACAATGTCGGGTCGCCTGCATCAACCAGACGCGGTTGGAGCCACACCGACGCCATTTAGCTTTGATTGAGCTGCATCAAAGCCTTCACGCTGCCGATCACCCAAATAGATGGCAGGAGACGCGTTGATGAATAAGCCCGTATCGCCGACCGAGCAGTCGGATATCGAGGCCGTACTGCGGTTGGGCAATTCGCGCGCGGGCAGGTTCAAGCGTTGGTATATCGCTGCGGCCGCCGTCATTGCTCTTCTCGGTGTGCTCTGGTTTGTTGCCGCCGGGCCATCCGGGACATCCACCAGATATCTTACCGAGCCGGTGACGCGCGGGGCTCTGAGCGTGATCGTGACGGCAACGGGCTCCGTGCAACCGACCAACAAGGTCGACGTCTCGAGCGAATTGTCCGGCATCGTGCGCAACGTGCTGGTCGACTACAACTCGCCGGTTAAGATCGGGCAGGCGCTGGCCGAGCTCGACACGGACAAGCTCAAGGCCACCGTCGACAGCTCGCGCGCCAAACTCAGCGCTGCCAAGGCCAAGGTGACGGAGGCCGAAGCCACGGTCGCCGAGAAGGAGAACGACTACAACCGCAAGAGCAGCCTCGTCGAGAAGCAGATTACCTCTGTGTTCGATTTCGAGGCGGCAAAAGCGGCCAATAGCCGAGCCGTTGCTGCACTGGAGAGCGCACGCGCCGACGTCGGGGTCGCCCAAGCCGATCTTACGCTCGACGAGACCAACCTCGCCAAGGCCTCCATAAAGTCGCCGATCAGCGGCGTCGTGCTGGCCCGCAACGTCGACCCGGGCCAGACGGTGGCGTCGTCGTTCCAGGCGCCGGTCCTGTTCTCGATCGCCGAGGACCTGAAGCAGATGGAAGTTCAAGTCGACGTCGACGAGGCCGACGTGGGCAAGGTCAAGGAAGGTCAGAAGGCCACCTTCACCGTCGATGCCTATCCGGACCGGAAGTTCGAAGCCGAGATCCGGCAGCTGCGCTTCGGCTCTGAGGTCGTGCAGGGCGTTGTCACCTACAAGGCCGTCCTCACCACCGACAACTCGCAACTGCTGCTCCGGCCGGGCATGACCGCGACCGCTGAGATCGCCGTCGAGCACATCGACAATGCGCTGCTCGTGCCCAATGCGGCGTTGCGCTTCTCACCGCCGCGGGAGGATAGCGCGAGCCAGAGTGGCGGGCTGCTGGCCAAGTTGCTGCCGGGGCGCCCCCAATTCCGCCCCGCCAGCAGCAAGGAGGAAAGCGGCCCCAACCGCACCTTGTGGACACTGCGCAACGGCAAGCCCGTTTCGTTGGACGTCGTCATCGGGGCAACCGACGGCAAGCGCACCCAGATCGTGAAGGGCGACATCGAGGCCGGTTTGCCAATCATCGTGGACGCGACGGCAACCAAGCGCTGAAGGTAGATAGCGTTGAGCAGCACGAGCGCCGCCACTGCACCTGTTATCGAGCTTAGGCGCGTCGGCAAGATCTACGGGGCCGGGCAGGCCGCAGTGCATGCCCTCGCTGGCGTCGATCTTAAGATCGAGGCCGGCGAATTCGTCGCCATCATGGGACCGTCGGGCTCCGGCAAATCGACGGCGATGAACATCATCGGCTGCCTCGATACGCCGACGTCGGGCGAGTACCTTTTCGCGGGGGTGGACGTCGGCGGCTTGGACCGCAACCGGCGGGCACTGCTACGGCGGCATTTCCTCGGCTTCGTCTTCCAGGGCTTCAATCTGCTTCCACGAACGACGGCGGTCGAGAACGTCGAGCTGCCGCTCATCTACCGTGGAACGCCTTACGCCGAGCGCCGGCGGCTCGCCGTTGACGCGCTCGAGCGCGTCGGACTACAGGGCCGCGGGCATCACACCTCGGGCGAGCTCTCGGGCGGCCAGCAGCAGCGCGTCGCCATCGCGCGCGCCATCGTAACCGAGCCGGCCGTGCTGCTGGCGGATGAGCCGACCGGCAACCTCGACAGCAAGACGAGCCGCGAGATCATGGACCTCCTCACGCTCCTCAATCGGGAGCGCGCCATCACCGTCGTCATGGTGACGCACGAGCCCGACATGGCAGCCTACGCCGGCCGCATCGTACGCTTCGTCGACGGCAGGATCGCCGCGGACGAGCACAACCAAGAGGCCGCGTGATGCTAGCCGAGACGCTCAAGCTGGCCTTGCGGGCGATCGAGCGCAACGCGCTGCGCTCGTTCCTGACCGTGCTCGGCATCGTCATCGGCGTCGGCGCGGTCATCGCCATGGTGACGATCGGCAACGGGACCACGGCCAAGGTGACTGCCGACCTTGCCAAGCTCGGCACCAACCTCTTGTTCGTCCGGCCCGGCCAGTTCGGACCGGGGCGCGCCAGCTCGGAGGCGAAAGCATTCAACATGCGCGACGTGGAGGCGCTGCGGGCCGAGCTCAACGGCGTGCGCGCCGTAGCACCCTCCGCGGCGAAATCGACGACCGTCGTCTACGGCACCGAGAACCGGACGAGCCCCACGTATGGCACGGACAACGCCTACTTCGTCACGCAGGACTGGGATCTCGCGGCCGGGCGCCTATTTCTCGATAGCGAGGTGCGCGGAGGCCGCGCGGTCTGCATCATCGGCAAGACCGTGCGCGACGAGCTGTTCGGTCCCGCTGACTTCCTCGGCCGCAGCCTGCGGGTCAACAAGGTGTCCTGCGAGGTGATCGGCTTGCTGCAGCCCAAGGGACAATCGGGCTTCGGCACCGATCAGGACGACGTCGTCATTATGCCGCTCAGGGCTTTCCAGCGGCGCCTTGCCGGCAACACCGACGTTTCCTCGATCCTCGTGTCGGCCGAAGCCGACGCCGAAACCTCCAAGGTGCAGGCCGACATCGAGCGCCTGTTGCGCGAGCGCCGCGGCGTCACGCGCGGGAAGGAGGACGATTTCACGGTTCGCGACATGCGGCAGATCGCGGAGACGCAGACCGGCACGACGGCTTTGCTCACGGGTCTTCTCGGCGCCGTCGCCGGCGTGAGCCTGCTCGTCGGCGGCATCGGTATCATGAACATCATGCTGGTCTCGGTGACCGAGCGCACGCGCGAGATCGGCATCCGGCTGGCGATCGGCGCCCTCGAAGGGCAGGTGTTGCTGCAGTTCTTGGTCGAAGCCGTCGTGCTCTCGCTGTTCGGCGGCTTCGTCGGCATTCTGCTCGGCCTCGGGCTTGCCTGGCTGGCGGCAATCGGGTTGCAGGTGCCGTTCCTGCCGAACACGTCGATCATCCTTCTCGCCTTTGGTTTCTCGGCGCTGGTCGGCGTGGTGTTTGGCTACTTCCCCGCCCGGCGCGCCGCCCGCCTCGACCCGATCGAGGCGCTGCGCCACGAGTAGCGCCTAAGCGGACCGAGATGCCGCGAGGTCGAGTTGCATGTTTTTCGTCAAGCCGCTTGGCCGACCCGAGCCGCGTTCGGCTTGACAGGCGCTCAGCGCCGGTCAACGTCAGCGCATGCTCACGCTTTCGCTCTTCCGTCACGCCAAGTCGAGCTGGGACGAGCCTCTCGACGACTACGACCGACCGCTCGCCAAGCGCGGGCAGAAGGTCGCGCCCGACATCGGGGCAGCACTCGCGGCGATGGGGCTCAGGCCCGACCTCGTCATCTGCTCGGGCGCCGTGCGCGCGCGCCAGACGCTGAAGTTGGTGCTGGAGAAGCTCGGAGCGCCGGCGCCCGAGGTCGTCTACGACGACACCGTCTACATGGCGGCGCCCGAGACCTTGCTCACCCGGCTGCACATGATCGCGCCGGGGCTCGAGCGCGGCACCCCGCGCCACGTCATGCTTGTCGGCCACAATCCGGGGCTCGAGGAGCTGGCGCTGCTGCTCGTCGGCAGCGGCGCCGCCGACGACCGCGCCCGCATGGCGGCGAAGTTCCCCACCGCTGCCATCGCGGTCATCGGCTTCAATGCCGAGAGCTGGGCCGCAATCGAGCCCGGCGCCGGCCGGCTCGAGCACTTCCTGACGCCGAAGCACCTTACTTGACGCTTGCGGCGGCGCTCCCTACACCCTTGTACGCAAGCATGGGCCAAGCACAAATCAAAGGCGCCGCGGACACCCAACTAAAATGCTGATCCTCATCGATAACTACGACAGCTTCACCTACAATCTCGTGCACTTCCTGGGCGAGCTCGGGGCGCCGTGCGAGGTCATCCGCAACGACAAGATCGCAGCTGCCGACGTCATCAAGAAAAAGCCGAAGGCGATCGTCATGTCGCCCGGCCCTTGCACGCCCAACGAGGCCGGCATCTGTCTGGAGCTCATCGAGAAAGCCCAAGGCAAGATCCCGCTCTTGGGCGTCTGCCTCGGCCACCAGGCGATCGGCCAGGCCTACGGCGGCAAGGTGATCCGCGCGCCCGAGCCGCTGCACGGCAAGCTCTCCACCATCCGCCACACGAATAAGGGTGTGTTCAAGGGCCTGCCCGAGCGCTTCCAGGTGACGCGCTACCACTCGCTCATCGTCGAGAGGAAAAGCCTGCCGCCCGAGCTCGAGGTCACGGCTGAGACCGACGACGGCCTCATCATGGGGCTGCAGCACAAGACGCATCCCGTGCACGGCGTGCAGTTCCACCCCGAGAGCATTGCGTCGGAGCATGGGCATGCGCTCTTAGCCAACTTCCTGTCGCTTGCCGGAATGAGCCCGCGCCGGCGCAACGCGCCCGCAGCGCGCGACGCGGCCTAAAGGCTCCTTGCTATGCCCGCCGCCGAGCTGAAGCGCCTGATGCAGAAACTGGCGACGGGCGCCTCTCTCGACGACGAGGAGACGGAGGCTGCGCTCGAGGCGATGACGTCGGGTGCGGCAAGCCCGGTGCAGATGGCGGCCTTCCTGATGGCCATGCGCGTGCGCGGGGAGACGGTCGATGAGATCACCGGCGCGTGCCGACTGATGCGTCGTCACATGCTGCCCGTCGAGGCGCCCCCTGATGCCGTCGATATCGTCGGCACCGGCGGCGACGGGCACGGAACCTACAACGTCTCCACCTGCGCCGCCTTCGTCGCAGCCGGCGCCGGGGTGCCGATCGCCAAGCACGGCAACCGCTCGGTGTCCTCGTTGTCGGGCGCCTCCGACGTGCTCACCACCCTCGGCGTCAAACTCGACGTAGAGCCGATGACGATCACGCGCGCGATCGCCGAGGCCGGCGTCGGCTTCATGTGGGCGCCCATGCACCATCCGGCGATGAAGCACTGGGCGTCCGTGCGCGCCGAGCTCGGCATCCGCACCATCTTCAATCTGCTGGGCCCTTTGTGCAATCCGGCGAGCGTCAAGCGCCAAGTGCTCGGCGTGTTCGATGGCCGCTGGGTCGAGCCGCTGGCCGAGGTCTTGAAGAACCTCGGCTCCGTTCATGCCTGGGTCGTGCACGGCGCCGATGGGCTCGATGAGCTGACGACGACCGGCGTCACCCGCGTCGCCGAGCTCAAGGACGGCGACGTCGCCGTCTTCGACGTGACCCCGGAGGACGCCGACCTGCCGACGGCGACCCTCGATCAACTCAAGGGCGGCGATGCCAGCGTGAACGCGGCCGCAATCCGCGCCGTGCTCGCCGGCCACCCCGGCCCCTACCGCGACATCGTGCTGATGAATGCCGCCGCGGCGCTCGTCGTCGGCGGCAGGGCGGCAAACCTCGCTGACGGCGTTGCACGCGCCGGCAACGCGATCGACAGCGGGGCCGCGGCGCGCGCGCTCGACAAGCTGATCGCCATAACGAACGCAGGCTGAGCCGCTTTCAGCTTGCTGCGCTAGCGGCGTTCGACGCCGGGGTCGAATGGCGCCAGCTCCTCGCGGATGGCGGCGCGCGTACGCTCCTCGATGCGCCGGTAGGCAGCCGCGATGCCTTTGCCGAAATCCGTGATCAGCGCGCCGCCCCCGCGCGCGCCGCCCGGCGCGGCCTCGACGACCGGCCGCTTGAACATGTGGTTCAAGGCATCGACGAGCAGCCACGCGCGCCGGTAGGACATGCCCATCTCGCGGGCGGCGGCCGAGATGGACCCGCTGCGCTCGATCGCCTCGATGAGGTCCACCTTGCCAGGACCCAAGATCAGCCCCTCGCCCATGGCGATGCGCAGGCGCGGCGCCGCCCTGCCGGCCGGCACCTTGCGCACGGAAGCGCGCTTTTCCTTCTTTGCCTTGACGGCCATGCCCTCTCTCCCGGATCGCTCCGACGTGCCGCCAATATATCAGCGCGTCGCGTGAGCGTCGCGACGCCATGGACGCCTAGCATGGGCAGCAGAGGAGACGTAAGGTAAACGCCGACCATCCGCAGATGACCGCTTGCTCTGTTGCCGAACCCTTGTGGCACGTCCATGACCACGATCGTCATTCACGGCACCCAGACCCACAGGAGCGCCGCACAAGGCACGTGGTGGTGGAACTCCTGGCACGAGCGCGGCTTCCTCGACGCCGTCGCCAAGGGCATGCAAGGCATCTCAGGCCATCATGACGTATGGCGCATCAACGGCGTGCCGGTCGCGCAGGTGAGCGAGCTCACCGCCACCAAGACGTTCTGGACCTTGAGCTTCCGTCCGCGCTCGCTCTCCCAGCATATGGGGCATTTCCTCTGGTCGGGCGCCGCCATGGGGGTGGCGCGTGAAGCCGCCGCCAACGCGCTGGTGGCCTACCTCAACGCGATCCGTGCGCTGACGCAGGAGCCGCTGCGCGTCATCGCGCACAGCCACGGCTGCAACGTCGTGAAGCTCGCGAGCGCCGCGCGCGGCCTCTCACCGGACATCTATTTCGAGAGCGTGGCCTTCCTCGCCTGCCCGCATTTCTTCACTCCGAACGCGGCCGCCGGGTACCGGGTGCCCTGCAAATTGGCGCCGCAGCGCTTCGGACGCATTCTGAACCTCTATTCGCAGAGCGACGGCGTGCAGGTGAAGATCGCCTCAGGCCTATCGGGCCAGCTGATCAGCGCCAACCTCGTCGAGCTGCAGGCCCCTACGGCGTACCGCACCGAGCAGGACCCCGAGGCCCAGCACCTCTACGAGAACGTCGAGGTGGGAATCGCGCGCGACTGCGACGCCACGCAGGCGCATACGGTCATGCACGGGGCGCTGCTTGGCGTCCCCATCGGAGCCTGGCTCGAGAGCAGTGGCACCTTCGCTTCCATAGTCCATAGCTACTTCGGCGGCAGGCTGCCTCCGATCCCGGCAAGCGACGACGGCGCGTGAGCAGGATCGCGCCGAAATAAGACCTTCAAGAAATTGGGATTTGATCGCAGCAAAGTCCTCGACCTGATCCCGGTCAAATCGCATGGTCTCCGCCGCCGCTAGGCTCCCAACCTCGTCAACGTCATCAGATCGCTCTCCATGAATGCTTACTGGTCCAAGCAGGCTGCCGAGCTGCTGACGGCGCTCAAGTCGTCTGCGGCGGGCTTGGCGCAAGACGAGGCCGAGGAGCGCCTCGAGCGCGTCGGCGAGAACCGCGTCACCGCCAAGGAGAGCGCCGGCCCCCTCCGCCTCTTGTTGCGCCAGTACGAGAGCCCGCTCGTGCTGATCCTCATCTTCGGCGCGCTCGTCTCGCTGATGGTCCGCTCGTGGACCGACGCCATCATCATTCTCGCGATCGTGCTCGGCAGCACGCTTCTCGGCTTCGCCCAGGAATACCGCGCCTCCGAGGCGGTGAAACGATTGCGCGACAGGGTGGCTCTGCGGGTCTCCGTTCTGCGCGATGGCAGCCCGCAGACGATCAACGCCCGCTTCATTGTTCCAGGTGACGTGATCCTGCTGTCGGCCGGAAACCTCGTGCCGGCCGACGGCGTCGTGCTCGAGGCGCGCGATTTTCTCGTCTCGCAGGCGGCGTTGACGGGCAAGTCCTTTCCCGTGGAGAAGACGCCGGGTGTCAGCCCCGCGGACGCTCCCCTGCCCCAGCGCACCAACGCCGTCTTTCTCGGCACCTCGGTCAGGAGCGGAACGGCCAAGGCTCTCGTGGTCAGGACGGGGGAGGCGACGGAGTTCGGTCGCGTCGCCGGGCAATTGGTGGGGGCAAGCCCCGAGACCGCATTCGAGCGGGGCTTGCGCAAGTTCGGCTATCTCTTGACCCGCATCATGACGGTGATCGTCATCTTCGTGTTCGCCGTCAACCTTCTGCTGCATCGCCCGCTGATCGAATCGCTGCTCTTTGCCGTGGCCCTTGCCGTCGGGCTGACGCCCGAGCTTCTGCCGGCCATCGTCAGCGTCACGCTCTCGGCCGGCGCGCGGCGCATGGCCAAGCGCGGCGTCATCGTGCGCCGTCTCGCGGCGATCGAGGATCTCGGCAGCGTCGACATCCTGTGCACCGACAAGACGGGAACACTGACGAAAGGCGTCGTCGAGCTCAGCGCCACCGTCGATGCTCTCGGGGGGCCATCCGACCAAGTCTTCCGCTATGCGGCCTTGAACTCGCGGCTGGAGACCGGCATCGAGAACCCGCTCGACGCCGCGCTCGTAGCGGAGGCCGACCGGCGCGGCCTCGCAGCGGGCAGGGAACGCAAGATCGACGAGATCCCCTACGATTTCGTGCGCAAACGGCTGACCATCGTCGTCGCCGAGGACGGCAGCGACCAGCACCTCATCATCACCAAGGGCGCCTTCGAGACGATCATCGCCTGCTGCACGAGCGCATCGGGGCCGCAGGGCACGCAGCCCCTAGATGCGGCGCTGCAAGTGAAGCTGCGCGCCTACTACAGCGGCAAGGGCGCCGAGGGCTACCGCGTGCTCGGGCTCGCGACGAAGCGCACGCCGGCAAAGCCGCGCTACGACCGCGACGACGAGGCACAAATGGTGTTCGAGGGCTTCCTCCTGTTCCTCGATCCGCTGAAGGAGGCAATCGAGGCGACCATCCTCGAGCTTGCGCGCACCGGCATTGCCGTCAAGCTCATCACCGGCGACAACCGCTACGTGGCCGCCCACGTCGGCGAGGCGGTGGGGCTCGACCCCGCGAGCCTGCTCACGGGCCGCGAGCTCAACGAGACGCGCGACGAGGCGCTCTGGCATCTTGCCGAGCGCACCGACATCTTCGCCGAGGTCGATCCCCAGCAGAAGGAGCGCATCGTGCTCGCGCTGCAGGAGCGCGGGCACGCCGTGGCCTTCCTCGGCGACGGCATCAACGACGCGGCGGCGCTGCACGTCGCCGACGTCGGCGTCTCCGTCGCGGAGGCGGTCGACGTCGCGCGCGAGACCGCCGATATCGTGCTCTTGGAGCGCGACCTCGACGTGCTCAGGGACGGCGTGATCGACGGCCGGCGCACGTTCGCCAACACCTTCAAGTACATCGCCATCACGACGAGTGCCAACTTCGGCAACATGATCTCAATGGCGATCGGCACCCTCATCGTGCCGTTCCTGCCGCTCGTCGCCAAGCAGATCCTGCTCAACAACTTTCTCTCCGATCTGCCGGCGATCGCCATCTCGACCGACAACGTCGATCCGGAGATGACCGAGAGCTCGCAGCAATGGAATATCGGCAGCATCCGCTCGTTCATGATCCTGTTCGGCCTCATCAGCACGGCCTTCGATCTCATCACCTTCGCCGTGCTGCTCCTGGTCTTCAACGCGGGCGAAGGTCTCTTCCGCAGCGAGTGGTTCCTCGTGTCGCTTTTGACCGAGCTTGCCGTCATGCTCGTGCTCCGAACGCACCTGCCCTGCTGGAAGAGCCGTCCGAGCCGCCTCCTGCTCGTCTCGACGATCCTGGTGGGCGTGCTGGCGCTGGCCCTGCCCTACATGGGCATCGCCGCGCGCACCTTCGGCTTCGTTCCGTTGCCGTTGAACCTTCTGCTCGTCGGGCTCGCCATCGTCGCGGTCTACGTGCTCGCCACGGAGGTGGCCAAGTGGTGGTTCTACGCGAAGGCGCGGTCCTAGCCCTCACCCCCGCTTGACCATGGCGATAGCCGCCGGTAGCAAGCGACAGCCCCGAAGCGTAATCTTTCCCCATGACCGATATCCTCGAAAAGATCACGCGCTACAAGCTCGACGAGATTGCCCGCGCCAAGGCGGCACTCCCGCTCCACGTCCTCGCCGAGCTTGCGCGCTCAGCCCCCCGCGTGCGCCCCTTCGCGGGCGCGATTGAAGCAAAGCATCGCGCCGGCAAGCCCGCGCTGATCGCCGAGGTCAAGAAGGCGAGCCCCTCGAAAGGCCTCATCCGCGCCGACTTCGATCCGCCGGCGCTCGCCAAGGCTTACGAAGCCGGCGGGGCTGCCTGCTTGTCCGTCCTGACCGACGGCCCCTCGTTCCAGGGCGCGCCGGAATACTTGACGGCGGCGCGGGCGGCGACGGCGCTGCCGGTGCTACGCAAGGACTTCATGATCGACACCTATCAAGTCGCCGAGGCGCGCGCGTGGGGCGCCGACTGCATCTTGATCATCCTCGCCGAGGTCGACGACAGGACCGCACACGAGCTTGCATCGGCCGCCAAGGACTGGGGGATGGACGCCATCGCCGAGGTGCACGACGAGGCCGAGCTCGCGCGCGCGCTAAAGCTCGACTGCCGCCTGATCGGCATCAACAACCGCAACCTCAAGACCTTCGAGACGACGCTGGCGACGACCGAGCGGCTCAGCCCGCGCGTGCCCAAGGACCGCATCGTCGTCGGCGAGAGTGGGATTTTCGCGCCCGCCGACATCGCGCGGCTCGCCCGCGCCGGCGTTGCGACGTTCCTCGTCGGCGAGAGCCTGATGCGCCAGACCGACGTCGCCGCGGCAACGCGCGCGCTCTTGACACCAGAGGCTGCATGATGACGAGGCGACGTTGAGCAAGCTGTCCCACATCGACAAGAAGGGCGAGGCGCGCATGGTCGACGTCTCGGGAAAGGCCGTAACGGCGCGCTCGGCAATCGCGGAAGGCTTCGTGGTGATGGCTCGGCGCACGCGCGATCTCTTGCAGAAGGGCGATACGCCCAAGGGCGACGTGCTGGCGACCGCGCGCATCGCCGGCATCATGGCGGCCAAGCGCACGCACGAGCTGATCCCGCTCTGCCATCCTTTGAATCTCTCCAAGGTCGCCGTGCATCTGGAGCCGAGCGATGACCCGCCCGGCGTGCGCATCATCGCCGAGGTCAAGACGGCGGGGCCGACAGGCGTGGAGATGGAGGCGTTGACCGCGGTCTCGGTCGCGTGCCTCACGCTCTATGACATGCTGAAAGCCGTCGACCGCGCCATGCGCTTCGAGGGCATCCGCCTTCTGGAGAAATCCGGCGGCCGCTCGGGCGACTATAAGGCCGCGCCGGCGCGCAAGAAGGGCGCTTAGCGATGGCGCTCATCTCGGTCGAGGAGGCGCTGGCCCGCGTACTTGCAGGCGCGGCGCCAACCGCGCCCGAGAGCGTCGGCCTCGTGGGCGCGCCCGGGCGCGTGCTGGCGGAGGACGTCGTCGCGCAGCTGACGCAGCCGCCGTTCAACTCCTCAGCCATGGACGGCTACGCGGTGCGCGCGAGCGAGCTTGCCAAGACGCCCTCAGCCTTCAAGGTCATTGGTGAATCACAAGCCGGTCGCGGTTTCGATGGCACGCTCGGCGCGAGCGAGACCGTGCGCATCCTCACCGGCGCGCCGCTCCCCGAGGGTGCCGACACCGTCGTCATCCAGGAGACGGTCGAGCGCGACGGCGACGATGTCATCGTGCGCGAGGCGCCGAAGGCCGGCGCCAATGTGCGCCGCGCGGGAAGCGACTTTCGCCAGGGGCAAACGCTGCTAACGGCCGGAGTGCGCCTCGATGCCGCCGCCATCACGCTCGCGGCCGCCGCCGGCCACGCGCGTCTCACGGTGCGTCGCAAGCCGGCAGTCGCCATCCTGGCAACGGGCGATGAGCTCGTGGAGCCCGGAACGAGCCTGGGGCCCGACCAGATCGTGTCCTCGAACCCGTACGGGCTTGCCGCGCTGATCGAGCGCGCCGGCGGCAGCGCTGCGATCTTGGGCATCGCCGGCGATACGCGCGAAGCGATTGCGGAGAAGCTCAAGGGTGCGGCGGGCGCCGACGTATTGGTCACCATCGGCGGCGCCTCGGTCGGAGACCGCGACGTCGTGCGCCCTGCGCTCGAGGACGGCGGCATGACGCTCGATTTCTGGAAGGTCGCGATCCGCCCGGGCAAGCCCATGCTGTTCGGCGCGCTCGGGGCAACGCGCGTCCTCGGGCTGCCGGGCAATCCCCTGTCCTGCCTCATCGCCGCGCGCGTCTTTCTCGTTCCGCTGCTTTATCGCCTGCTCGGGAGCTCGATCTTGGGCACCGAGACGACGGCCGCCGTGCTCGCCCACGACCTTGCCGCTAACGGCGCGCGCCAGCACTACCTGCCGGCCAAAATCGCGTATGACGCCAAGGGGGTTGCGCGCGTGACGGCGCTGCCCGCGCAAGACAGCGCGCGGCTCACGGGCCTCGTCGGCGCCGATGTGCTGATTGTGCGCGCACCCGACGCGCCGGCGGCACCCGCCGGCACAATCGTTCCCGTTCTCCCCGCCGAGTTTTGAACCCCATTTCACGGCCCTCTTGCAGAACGCTCCGCGAACGGCTAGTGTACGTTCATGCTTTGTCCAGGGCGGCCTTGGCCGTCGGACGAGAGAAGCTCCGCGGGAGGCCAAATGCTGACGGAGAAACAGAAAGAACTTCTGCTCTTCATCCACGCGCGCATGCAGGATTCGGGCGTGCCCCCTTCGTTCGACGAGATGAAGGACGCGCTCGACCTCAAGTCGAAGTCCGGCATTCACCGCCTCATCACGGCGCTCGTGGAGCGCGGCTTCATCCGCCGCCTGCCCCATCGCGCGCGCGCCATCGAGGTCATCCGCCTGCCCGAGAATACGGGCGAGGCGCGCGGGGTGCGGCGCGGCGGCTTCCAGCCGAGCGTCATCGAAGGCAGCCGCAGCCGCGATCTGGCGCCGCCGCCGTCGACCGTCATCGACAGCCGCACCGTCTCCGTGCCGGTGATGGGGCGCATTGCGGCGGGCACCCCCATCAGCGCCATTCAGAACCACACCCACGACATCGCCTGCCCGCCGGACCTGCTGACCAACGGCGAGCATTTCGCCCTGGAGGTGAAGGGCGATTCGATGATCGAGGCCGGCATCCTCGACGGCGACATCGTCGTCGTGCGCCGCTGCGACACCGCGGAGAACGGCGACATCGTCGTGGCGCTGGTCGATTCGGAGGAGGCGACCTTGAAGCGCCTGCGCAAGAAGGGCACGACGATCGCTCTGGAGGCCGCCAACCCCGAGTTCAAGACGCGCATCTTCGGGCCCGACCAGGTGGACATCCAGGGACGCCTCGTCGGGCTCTTGCGCCGGTATTGACGCCCTACCCGTCATCCCGGACGCCAAAGCGCAGCGAAGGCGATCCGGGATCTTGCTGCTTGCGCCGTCCTCCGCCGCAAGATCCCGTGTCTGCGTTGCACCGCTAGCGCGCTGCACCGCGCACGGGATGACGGGTCGCAGTGGACTTCGGGTGTGGCACCGACCACGGGCGCGCTCCGCGTGCCTCGGCAACCGTCTCGATCCGCACCTTTCCGCCCTCCTCGATATAGATCGCGTGCGTGCCCTCGCGGCGGGCAGCAAAAAAGTCGACGACGGCCTTGGGCTGTGTGCAGCCGAGCGGGCTCACGATGCCCGAGACGAGGATGGAGGCGCGCCGGCAATCATCGGAGAACGCTGCAGGGTGGCGCGCGACCGCCACCGTCAGCCCCTTGACCTCGGCCCGGCACCCGACCCCGTCGCACGTGAACGTGGCATTCTTGACCGCCTCCTGCGGGGGCCTGCCGTCGCCGTCGTACTCGAGCCAGCGTTGCAGCTCGAAGGCGCGGCCCGAGCCCACCGCCGCGAGGCGGCCGTCGGCAGCGCGCACGGCGATGAGGGCGCCGTCGCGGCCGACGAGGAGGTCGGGAAGCCGCAGCGTCGGCGCGAGCGCGATGCCCACCGCGATGGCCGCAACCCCCAAGACGCGCCACCTGGTCTGCCACAGCGCCAGCCACAAGCCGCCCCCGACGATCGCCAGGAACGCCGCCGTCGGCATGGCCGGAATGTGCAGGACGGCTCCGGGCAGGCTCGCCACGCGCTCAGCCGTCCACAGCATGGCATCGATCCCCCAGCCCATCACGTGCAGGGGTGCGGCCTCGAGCCCCAGCGGCATGGCGATGAGGCTCGCGAGCGCCGCCGGCATGACGATGAAGTTGCAGAGGGGAATGGCGACGAGATTGGCGAGCACCGCGTACTGCTGGCTCTTGTGGAAATGGTAGGCCGCGACGGGGGCGACTGCGGTGCTGGCAATCAGCGTCGTGGCGATAATGCCGGCGACAAAGAGCAGAAGCCAGGCGGAGGGCCGCTCCGGCAGAAGCGACCATACGCGAGCTTTGCGCGCCTCCTCATAAACGCAGATGAGCGCCAGAACGGCGGCAAACGACATCTGAAAGCCGACGTCGAAAAGGCTCTCGGGGAAGGCGATGAGGATCAGAATCGCGGCAAGCACCACGTTGCGCAACGCGAGCGCCGGCCGGTCCAGCAGAACCGCGATGAACATGATCGAGATCATGATTGCCGAACGCACGGTGGCGAACGAGGAGCCGGAGATGAGCAGGTAGGCCAACGCGCCGAGCATGGCGACGGCGGCTGCCCATTTCTTGATGGGATAGAGCAGCGCGAGCACAGGCACGGCGGCGAGCAGGAGGCGGACGAGGTAGAACACCGACCCCGCCATGATCGCCATGTGCAGGCCGGAGATCGCCAGGATGTGCATCAGCCCTGAGTTCGCGGAAGGCGGAGTTCGTCGCCTCCGATATTCCGCCGCGCGTGCCCGTGATCAGCGCGTTGGCAATGGCGCCCGTCTGTCCAGGCAGCACCGCGGTGACGCGCGCCCCGATGGCGTGCCGCGCCCGCGCGATCGCGCTCCAGACACGGATGTCCCACGGCGGAGGATCGGCGCCCGCATCGGGCCTCGCAGCCGACCACGTGTAGCCGACGGCCCCGAGCCGCTGAAACCACGCCTGTCGCCCGAAATCGTAGCCGCCGGGCAGCGCCGGGCCCGAGGGAGGCATGAGCGTTGCGCGCAACGCTACAGCCTCGCCCGCCGCTGGCTCGGCTTTCGCTTGCCGCGTTGTGATGCGCACGCGCAGCGGCCGCGCGTCGGCCGGTAGATCGCCGAGCGCAGTGACCCGCAGGGTGAGCCGCTCCCCGCGTGGAGAGCGCGGCTCGACGAGCTCGACGAAGCCGTGCACCTCGACCGCGCGCATCTGCTTTACGAGCACGGGCGCGCGCACCCATTCCACGCGCACTTTCGCCAGCGCAAAGCCGAGCGTCACGGCGAGGAGCGCGTTCGCTGCGAGGACGAGCAGCGTGCGGCGCGGCGCGGCCACGCGCAAGACGATGGCGGCGGCGACAAGCGCGAGCGCGGTGAGGAGATGCGGCTCTTCAGCGAGCGAGAAATAGAGTCCGATGCCGATCCCCAACAGCACCGGCAGCCACAAAAACCAGCGCTCTTGCTCGGCCTCGAGCCGGCGCCGGAGCGGCGCGAGCAGCCAGCCCTTCTCTTGCGACTCGTCCTGCAACGCGGGCATCGCGTCCCCCGGGCCACGCCACCAACCGACCTGCCCCTTACTCCTGCCGCCCGCATATGCTACATCGGCCGCCTATCTCCTGAAATCCCAACCGCAATCGATCGCCAAATGACCGACAAGACACGGAGCGCCGGCGCGCCGATCGTGCGTTTCGCCCCATCGCCGACGGGCTATCTGCACATCGGCGGGGCGCGAACGGCGCTGTTCAACTGGCTCTTCGCCAAGGGCCGCGGCGGCACGTTCCTCCTGCGCATCGAGGACACCGACCGCGAGCGCATGAACGAGTTGGCGCTCGCAGCGATCATCGACGGCCTCAAATGGCTGGAGCTCGACTGGCAGGGCGAGCCCGTGTCGCAGTTCGCGGCTGCCAAGCGCCACGCCCAAGTGGCGGACGAGCTCCTGGCTCGCGGCCACGCCTACCGCTGCTATCTGACCTCAGCCGAGCTCGACGCCATGCGCAAGGCCGCGCAAGAGGAGAAGCGTGCGCTGACGATCTGCAGCCCCTGGCGCGACCGCGATCCGAAAGAGGCGCCCCAGGGCGTGCCGCCTGTCATTCGCCTGAAGGCGCCGCGCGAGGGCGAGACCGTGATCGAGGACAAGGTGCAGGGCCGCGTCGTCTTTCCCAACAAGGACCTCGACGACCTCATCATCGTCAGAAGCGACGGCACGCCGACCTACAATCTGGCGGTCGTCGTCGACGACCACGATATGGGCATCACCCACGTCATCCGCGGCGTCGACCACCTGACGAATGCAGCCCGCCAGATGCAGATCTATATGGCCATGGACTGGCAGGTGCCGGTCTTCGCGCACGTGCCGCTCATTCACGGCCCCGACGGCGCCAAGCTGTCGAAACGCCACGGCGCGCTCGGCGTCGAGGCCTACAAGGAGATGGGCTACCTGCCGGCCGCGCTGCGCAATTATCTCGTCCGCCTCGGCTGGAGCCACGGCGACGACGAGATCATGTCGACGGCGCAGATGGTCGACTGGTTCGATCTCAGCGCCATCGGCCGCTCGCCCGCACGCTTCGACTTCGCCAAGCTCGCGGACTTGAACGGCCACTACATCAGGACTGCAAGCGACCAGGAGCTGTTGCAGCGGCTCGAGGAGCTGCTCCCGTATCTGCCAGACGGGCCTAAGATCCTTGCCCGGCTCGATGCCGACATGCGTGCCAAGCTGTTGCTCGCCATGCCCGGCCTCAAGGAGCGCGCCAAGACGCTGCCCGAGCTGCTCGACGGCGCGAGCTTCCTCTTTGCCGATCGGCCTATCGCGCTCGACGAAAAGGCGATGAAGCTCCTGGACCAGGACGCGCGCGCAACGCTCACCGCGCTTCTGCCCAAATTGAAGGCGGTTACCGCCTGGCAAGCGCACGATCTGGAACAGGTGGTGCGCGACTACGCGGAAGCTGCCGGAGCCAAGCTGGGCAAGGTCGCCCAGCCTTTGCGTGCGGCGCTGACCGGCAAGACGGTGTCCCCGCCGGTCTTCGACGTGATGGCGGTGCTCGGCCGCGAGGAAGCCTTGGCGCGCATCGGCGACCAGGCGGCGTGAGGCGTTAATCTCGCCGCCATGGCGCTCGCGCCTTCCCTGCAGAGCCCCTCAAGACGCATCTATGTTGCGGTGCGAAAATAGTGTACAAGGGACGGCGTTGCGCCAAGCGCCGAGCGGCCAATCGCCCGGGATCACAACAAAAAACGCTCATAGGGAACGCTACTTGTACCTCGCACCGGGAAGGCTCGGAGTGCCACAGGGAGACGTGCCATGAACGTTCAGGACAAACCCGCCGCAGCTGCCGTCGTCGAGCCGGAGGCCGAGCTCACGCTCGACGGCAAGGTGACGAGGATGCCCGTGCGCAGCGGCACGCTGGGCCCCGACGTGATCGACGTCGGCAAGCTCTACCGCGACACCGGCTGCTTCACCTATGACCCCGGCTTCACCTCCACCGCCAACTGCCAGTCGCGCATCACCTACATCGACGGCGACAAAGGCGTGCTGCTCTATCGTGGCTATCCCATCGACCAGCTGGCCGAGCAGTCGAGCTTCCTCGAGGTTTGCTATCTGCTCCTGCACGGCGAGCTGCCGAACAAGGAGCAGTACGCCAGGTTCCGCGGCACCATAACGCGTCACACCATGCTGCACGAGCAGATGACGCGTTTCTTCACCGGGTTCCGCCGCGACGCACACCCGATGGCGGTGATGGTCGGCACGGTCGGCGCGCTATCGGCCTTCTATCACGATTCAACCGACATCAACGATCCCGAGCAGCGCGCCGTGGCGAGCCACCGCATGATCGCCAAGATGCCGACGATCGCCGCGATGGCCTACAAGTACTCGATCGGCCAGCCCTTCATCTATCCGCGCAACGATCTCGACTTCACCGCGAACTTCCTGCAGATGTGCTTCGCGATCCCTTGCGAGCCCCACGTTGGAAACCCGGTGCTGACGAAGGCGCTCGACCGCATCTTCATCCTGCACGCCGACCACGAGCAGAACGCCTCGACGTCGACGGTGCGGCTCGCGGGCTCATCGGGCGCCAATCCGTTCGCCTGCATCGCCGCCGGCATCGCCTGTCTGTGGGGGCCTGCGCACGGCGGCGCCAACGAGGCCGCCCTCAACATGCTGACCGAGATCGGCAGCGTCGATCGCATCCCCGAGTTCATCAAGAAGGCCAAGGACAAGAACTCGGGCTTCCGCCTGATGGGCTTCGGGCATCGCGTCTACAAGAACTACGACCCGCGCGCCAAGGTGATGCAGAAGACCTGCCACGAGGTGCTCGATGCGCTCGGCGTCCGCGACGAGCCGCTGCTCAAGGTCGCCATGGAGCTGGAGCGCATCGCGCTGCAGGACGAGTACTTCATCGAGAAGAAGCTCTATCCAAACATCGACTTCTATTCGGGCATCACGCTGCGCGCGCTCGGCTTCCCCGTCTCCTTGTTCACCGTGCTGTTCGCGATTGCGCGCACGGTCGGCTGGATCGCGCAGTGGAAGGAGATGATCGAGGACCCCGAGCAGCGCATCGGGCGCCCGCGCCAGCTCTATCAGGGTGCGACCGAGCGCAACTTCGTGCCGATGGACCAGCGCACCTAGCCGATTTGGCGCCCGCGCCCGGCGAAGTTGAGCACGACCTCGGCGGCGATCTCGCTCGGCGCTCCACCCTCGGGCCGCATATGCTCGGGTATCTCGGCCAGCGCCTTGAGCTGTGCGCGCCGCTCAGCAGTGTTCTTGATGAGCAGCTCGAGTGCTGAGGATAAGAGCTCCGGCGTGCACTCTTCCTGGATGTACTCGGGAAAGGCGTTCGCGCCCAACACTAGGTTGGCCAGAACGATCGAGGGCACCTTGATCAGGAAGCGCAGGTGCACTGCGAGCGGGTCGACGCGGTAGGCGACCACCATCGGCGTGCCGGCGAGCGCGAGCTCCAGCGTCACAGTGCCGGACGCCGCGAGCGCGGCGGCGGCGAGCTTGAAGGCGCAGAACTTGTCCTCCTCGCCCTCGACGAGATGCGGCCGCACCGTCCACGTGCCGAGCCGCGCCTCGATGAACGCGCGCACCTGCGGCAGAACCGGAATGATCACGTGCGGCCTGACGCGGCGCTCGTAAAGCTGGTCGAGCGCCTCTCCGAACGGCTGCATAAGACGGGCAATCTCCGACGTGCGGCTGCCCGGCAGCACGACGAGCACGGGCCGGCCGGGCTCGAGCCGCAGCCGCTGCGCGAGCGGCGTCGGGTCGAGGGCGCGCAGCCAGTCGAGCCGCTCGATCAGGGGATGGCCGACGTAGGTGGACGGCGGGCCGCCGAGGCGCTTAAGCGCCGCCGGCTCGAAGGGCAGCAGTGCCAGCACGTGATCGACGTAGCGGCGCATCTTGCGCGCGCGGCCCGGCCGCCACGCCCACACGCTGGGGCAGACGTAGTCGATGATGGGAACGGTGGGTGCGCGCTTGCGGATGCGCTTGGCGATGGCGTGCGTGAACTCGGGCGCATCGATGATCACCACGGCGTCCGGCTCGGCGGCGACGGCGGCATCGGCTGTCCGCCGCACGCGAGAGATGATGCGCGGGAGCCGCGGCAGGATCGACATCAGTCCCATCACCGCAACGTCCGACAGCGGAAACTGCGATGCGAGCCCCTCCCGCTCCATTCCCTCGCCGCCGACGCCGAGGTAGTGCACCTGGCCCTTGCAGCGGCGGTTGAGCGCGGCCATCAGCTTGGCGCCGAGCGCGTCGCCCGAATGCTCGCCGGCGACGAGGAAGAGGCGCAGGTCATGGCGGGCAGCAGACGCAACCGTCCCGCGGTCGGCACCGGGCCCCCCCCAATTGCGTGTGCGTCTGTCGGTCAGGCTCATGTCGTCCTCGCGCAGGGCGGAAGCAGGGCCAGGAACAGCCCGAGACGATCGGCGTCGGCGACGCCATCACGGACAGCCTCGGCCACCCGAGGTTCGCCGACGAGCGCCACGCCGGCAAGCCCCGCTGCCGCGCCGCTGCGCACACCCGTCACCACGTCACCGGCTGCACTCAGGACCGCCACAGCCGATCGCCGCCACGGCCGCCGTCGCCCCCACTGGCGCAGGGCGCTGGCGCGCGCAATGAGCGCCTCCACGCCCTCGCCGCTCTCCACTGCGAGCACGTGGCCGCGGTCGATGACGGCGCCGCGGCTCGCCAGCAGCGGCGCGATCGCGGCCAAGAGCTCAGCCGCTTTGGTTGCATCGGCACACGGCCCTTTGCCGGGCGCACGGCGCCCCATGCGCTCAAGTGGCGGCGGCTGGTGGAGAAAATGGCCTTCCTGCTCCCGCGTGCCGTCTGCAAAGCCCTGCACGAAAAGGCCGACGGCATCCGCATCTTTGACGAGCGCCGGCCGTTCGGCTGCGAGCGCCCCGCCGGCAAGGACGGCGATACCGGCAAGACCCGCCTCGGCCGCACGCCGTACCGTGCCGGGCCCAATCGCCGGCAGGTCGATACGCAGCTCCTGGCCCGGCTTCGGCCGCTTGACGAGAACGCCGGGTGCTGCCGGGGCGCCTGCGCATGCGCCCCGTTGTCGGGCGACACGCTCAAGCATGGCGTCGGTCCCCTCCGCGCCCTCGATCGCCTCGATGAGGCCGCCAGCGACGACGACCGCTTGGCCCACGTCGTAGGGCCCGAGGCGGCGCACGAGGTCGAAGCCGAGCGCGACGTCCCGCACGGCGCCGGGCTGAGCCTCGACGCGTCCCAGCGGCCCGTCGCCGACGAGCAGCTCAGGCGCGATGGCGGCGGGCGCGAGGACGCGAAAACCCTTCTCCTCGAAGAAGCGGAGAACGCGCGTCAGCACGCTGTCATCGCCGCCGGCGGCGATGATGCGCAAGATCGCCGGCAGACTGCGAAAAAAGCCCAAGTCCGGCCGCAGCGCGGCGAGGTCCGGACGGCGCACGGATCCGACGATCACGAGCTCAGTGCAGCCGGCGCTTTTCAGCGCCTCTACCATGGCGCCGATCTGCGCCCAGCCGACCACCGTCGTGGGAAACGGCGTGAAATCGCCGTCGGCCTCGCCTGCGAGTGCAACGATGTGCACGCGATCGCCGTGCCCCACCACATGCTCGGCGATCTCGCGCGGCAGGCTGCCGCCTCCCGCCAGGATGCCGACAACGCGGGGCTCAATCTTCGCCATGGCCTATTCAGGCCTCGGCCGTGTCTTTCGGCGTGCACAGGCTGCGCTTGCCGCCGGCGCGAATGAACTCGAGGATCTCTTGCACGATCGGATGGCTTGCGAACTCCTCCGCCACGTCGTCCATGCGCTCCACGAGCGTGCCCTCGTCGGCGAACAGGAGCCGATAGGCGCGGCGCAGGTCATGGATGTCGCCGCGGGCGAAACCGCGCCGCTGCAGCCCGACGATGTTGAGGCCCGACAGGTGCGCACGGTTGCCGAGCGCCATCCCGTACGGGATGAGGTCGTTCTCGAGCCCCGACATGCCGCCGAGGAAGGCATGCGTGCCCACCCGGGCATACTGGATGACGGCAGCGCCGCCGCCGAGAATGGCGAAGTCGCCGACTACGCAATGGCCGGCGAGCATCACGTTGTTGGAGAAGACGACGTCGTTGCCGACGTGGCAGTCGTGCCCGACGTGGGAGTTGGCGAGAAACGCGCAGCGATCCCCGACGGTCGTCTGCATGCCGCCGCCTTCGGTCCCGGGATTGATGGTGACCCCTTCGCGGATGATGCAGTCGGCGCCGATTGCGAGCGTCGACGGCTCGCCCTTGTACTTCAGGTCCTGCGGCTGGTGGCCGATGGAGGCGAAAGGAAAGATGCGGGTGCGCGCGCCGATCCGCGTGCGCCCGGCGACCACAGCATGGCTCACGAGCTCGACGTTATCGTCGAGCGCCACCTCGGCGCCGACCACGCAGTACGGCCCGATCCGCACCCCCTGACCGAGCTTGGCACCGGCCTCGATGACGGCCGTGGGATGGGCGCGCATCTCACCCATGCTTGCCTGCCGCGCCCGCCGCGAAGGCTTTTGCTTCCGCCGTATCCGCGAGCATGGCCGACACCTCGGCCTCGGCCACCGTCTTGCCGTCGACCTTGGCCTCGCCGAAGAAGCGCCAGACGCGGCCGCGATTGCGGATTTTCTTAACGTGGTAGTGGATCTGGTCGCCCGGCAGCACCGGCTTGCGGAATTTGGCGCGGTCGATCGCCATGAAGTAGACGAGCTCGGCGCGGTAGCTCTCCCCGAGGCTGTGCACGCACAAGGCGCCCGCGGTCTGCGCCAGCCCCTCGATGATGAGCACGCCCGGCATCACCGGGTACTGGGGGAAATGGCCTTGGAAGAACGGCTCGTTGATCGTCACGTTCTTGACGCCGATGCAGCTCGAATCTCCGTCCATATCGTAGATGCGGTCGAGCATGAGAAACGGATAGCGGTGCGGCAGCAGCTTCAGGACGCGGATGATGTCCGCCGTCTGCAGCGTCGAATTGGCTTTGACTTCACCCATGTCGTTCATGCTCCGTGGACCTCATATACCAGCCGGCCCTCACAATCAGTCGAAATGCGCCAGCGCTCAAACCTCTTCGCCGCTCGAGCCCTCGCCGGGCTCGGGCTGGCCGCGCCGCGCCATTCGGCTCAGTATGGCGAGCTCGCGCCCCCATTGGATCAACGGACGCGCCGGCGTGCCGCCCATGCGCGCGCCCGCGGCCACGTCCTTGGCGGGATGGGCTGCGCCGGCCACCTGAGCTCCACTGCCGATCTTGATGTGCCCAACCGTGCCCGATTGCCCTCCCATGACGACGAAATCTCCAAGCTCGGTGGAGCCCGAGATGCCGGTTTGGGCCACGATCACGCAGTGGCGGCCAACGACGACGTTGTGCCCGATTTGCACCAGATTATCAATTTTCGTCCCTTCGCCGATAACCGTATCCTTAAGCGCCCCGCGATCGATCGTCGTATTGGCGCCGATCTCCACGTCGTCCTGGATCACCACGCGGCCAATCTGCGGCACCTTCAGATGGCCGCGCGGGCTCATGGCGAAGCCGAAGCCGTCCTGTCCGATGCGCGCCCCTGAATGGATGATGACCCGGTCGCCGATCAAGGCGTGCGCGATGGTCGCCAGCGGACCGACGTAGCCGTCGCGCCCGATGGTAACCCGATAGCCGACCACGGCGCCGGCGGCAACGCGGGTGCCGCGTCCGATGCGCGCGTGCGGTCCGACGACGGCGCCCGGCTCCAGCAGCACACCCTCCTCCAGCTCGGCGGTCGCGTCGATCGGCACCTCGGATCCGGCTTTCGCCACCTTCGGGTGGAGCGCGTCGGGATAGAACAGCCGCAAGGCGAGCGCGAAGCCTCTGTAGGGCTCGGGCGTCAGAAGCGGCGAAGTCGTTTTCGGAACGCGTGCGGCGAGCGCCGGCAGCACGAGGCAGGCGGCGGCGTGGGTGTCCTTCAGCCGATCGAGGTATTTGGGGTTGTCGAAGAAGGAGAGATGGCGCGCGGACGCATCCGCGAGGGTGCGGACGTCGTCGATCAGCGTGGCGGGATCGGCGCCCGTCCCGAGCTCGGCTTGCGTCGCCTTGGCAATGTCGGCCAGCGAGAAGGGCCCGGCCCGCTCATAGAAACCGGGATGCTCCATAGAAGAAAACCGCCGCGTCGGCGGCGTCCCTAGATTGTCTGGTCAACGGGCGAGACTGGCCCCGCCCGGGCAGGATCAGACGAGGAGATCGCGCAGAGGCCCTAATCGACCGTAAATCCTGCCCATGCATTGCTTTTTTGGAGCGACATTGACGTTCCAAAAGACCGTCCCGAGCGAGCAAAACCCGCTCTGGGCCTGCGCAGGGCCCCTTCTTAGCATCGGGAGGCGGAGACGTCAGAACTTTGTCGCTGCGCCGAAGCGGAAGAATTGCTTCACGTCGTAGGACTTCGGCGGTCAGGACCTTGGCGAAGTCCATGCGGATGGGGCCCACCGGGGAGGCCCACATGAGGCTGGCGCCGACCGAGGAGCGGATCGACGAGCTGTCGGCAAGACAGATCTTGCTGTAGGAGCCGTTGGGTCGCAACCGTTGTTCGGCACGCAGCCAGGATTAATTTGCGCGCCGGCGCCAGCGCCGAACAGCGAGCCGGCGTCGGCGAATACGGCGCACCCGAGATCCCGAGGTCATCGGGGAGGAACGGAAGCGGGAAGCGGATCTCGGCCGTGGTCGCCCAGTAGGTCGTGCCGCCGAGCGCACTGTTGGTGTTGAGGTCGCGCGGGCCGTAGCCGGCGATATTGAAGCCACGGATCGTCTCGCCGCCCTTGAAGAACAGGTCGATGAGGCGCACGTCCTCACCGCCCCAGCCCTGGATATTGCCGCCTATCGCGCGGGTGACGAAGGTGATCCTGTCGGTGATCGGGAAGTAGCCGCGCGCCTCCGCAGACGTTGAAATATATTGCACGTCGCCGCCGAGTCCGGCGAAGTCGAGTCCGCCCTGGAACCAGAAGCCCTTGGTCGGGTTCTTGGGATCGTTGCGCAGATCGTATGTTACAGTTTGACCCAGCAATCGAGGTGAGGCTGGTGCCCGCCGCCTCCCGGATCGCGAGCGATGCTCGTCGGTACGACGTTTTTGATTTGATCTTGCGATATTGTGTAGTTGGTCTGCATCCACAGCTTCTCGCTGATCGGGTATCCGAGGCGCAAACTACCCCCCGTCTGTCGCTCACGAAGCCGGATTGCGTCGTCAGGTCGATCTGTTTGGCAAAGAGATCGAATCCGGCCGCCAGATTTCGATCGAGGAAGCGCGGCTCGGTGAAGCTCAAGTCGACCTGCAAGCGCGTGAACGAGCCCGACAACCCCAGGCGCAGGAACTGGCCGTTGCCCATCAGGTTGCGCTCGGAGATGCTGACGTCGCCGATCACGCCTTCAGAGGTCGAATAACCGGCGCCGAACGACAGCTCGCCGGTCGATTGCTCGACGACATCCACATCGAGGATCACCCTGTCCGGTGACGACCCCGGCCGGCGCTTGACCTCGACGCTCTTGAAGATGCCGAGGTTCTTCACGCGCTTCTTGGCCTGGTCGACCATCAACGGGTTGTAAGCGTCGCCCTCGGCCACCTTGAACTCGCGGCGGATCACGTAATCCTTGGTGCGGGTGTTGCCGTTGATGTTGATGCGATCGATGTAGACGCGCGGCCCTTCCTCGATCACGTAGTCGAGCGCGATTTTGCGAGTTACGGGGTCGGCATCCGCCTTGGGGCGCACACGCGCGAAGGCGTAGCCCTTCTGCGAGATGGCCGCGGTAAGATTCTCCGTCGTCTTATCGATGAGGGCGGCGTTGTAAGTGTCGCCGTCCTTGGTCGCGAGGTCGCCGCGGTAGTCGTCCGGCTTCACCCCCGCCATGGTGCTTTCGATCGTGACGGCGCCGAAGGTATAGGGCTCGCCCTCGTCGATCGCATAGGTGATGAAGAACCCCGACCCGTCGCGGTCGAGCTCGGCGTTGGCCGCGGTGATCTGCACGTCGGCGTAGCCGTTCTTCAGATAGTATTGGCGCAGCAGCTCGCGATCGAGATTCATGCGGTCGGGATCGTAGACGGCAGTGCCCTTCAGGAAGTCGAACCAGCCCTTCTCCGTGGTGCTGACCACGTCGCGCAGCTGCGAATCGGAGAAGGCGTGGTTGCCGACGAAGTGGATACCCTTGACCTTGGTGGCAGCGCCTTCGGAAATCTCGAAGACGAGGTTCACACGATCCTGCTCGAGCTCGATGATCTTCGGATCGACCTTGGCGGCGTAGCGGCCCTGACGCCGGTAGACGTCGAGGATGCGCTGCACGTCGGCTTGAACGCGGGCGCGCGTGTACACAGCGCGCGGCTTCAATTGCACCTCGTTGCGCAGCGTCTCGGTGTCGATCTCGCTGTTGCCCTCGAATGCGACCTGGTTGATGACCGGGTTCTCGACCACCTTCACGATGACATCGGCGCCCACCCGGTCGATGCGAACGTCGGAGAAGAGCCCGGTGGCGAACAGCGCCTTGATCGAGGCGTCGACCTTGGCCGGATTGTAGGCGTCGCCGGGCGCGAACTGCAGATAGGAGCGCACCGTCTCGGGCTCCACGCGCCGGTTGCCCTCGACACCGATGTTGCGAATAGCATTCGTTTGCGCAGCTGCCGCTTGCGCAAATAGCACTGTGCCGACGCACGCTACCCCCGGTGAGACGAGCGCCAGACACAACAGCAGGCGGACTCTCACCGTCATGATCCGAACCACAGGCATTCGCGGCTATGCCCTCGTTATCTGCCGAATTCCCCCACGGTTGCGGCCGTCCGTCGGCTTCGGACCGCCGCACCACTCAGCTCAATTCTGCGCGCTTTAAGGCCCTTAAGGCCCTGATTATTCTGTAGACGCACTCCCCCTCGACGTACTGTTCTTAACGATTCAGAAAGGGGTGCGGAAGTGGCAAGATTACGTCACTGAACGCCATTTTATCCCGCACCCGTAAGCCTGCGCCACACGCGCAACAGATCGTTCAAGTTGACGTAGACCATCAACATCAGGACGAGCGCGATGCCGATCTGGAAGCCGATCTCCTGCATGCGCTGGCTTAAGGGGCGCCGGCGCACCCCTTCGATCGCGTAGTACAAGAGATGTCCGCCATCCAGCACCGGGATCGGCAGCAGGTTCAGGAAGCCGATATTCGCCGATATGAAGGCGATCCAAAGCAGCATCGGCTCGATGCCGAGCTCGGCCACCTTGGCCGTCACCTCGGCCATCAGAATGGGCCCGCCCATCTGGTCTGCCGTCTGCCGTCGCATGATGATGTCGCCGATGCCCTGCAGCGTCTGGGCGACGTTGGTATAGGTCTCGCGCGCGCCGAGACGCAGCGCCTCGATGGGTCCGACCTGCTTGACCTCCATTGCCTCCGGCGCGCGCGAAGGCGTGATGCCGATGAGGCCGCGGCGGAAGGTGCCGCCGAAGGTGTCCTTCTGCTCGCGAACGACCGGCGTGACCTGCAAAACGATCTTCTCACCGTTGCGGTCCACGACGAACTTGAGCGGGCGGTCGCCGTTGATGCTGACGATGCGCTGGACGTCCTCGAAACCGTCGATCGCCCATCCGTCGACGCTCTTGATCATGTCGCCGGGCTTGAATCCGGCGGCGGCGGCCGGCATGTCGGCCATGACCTCGCCGACGCGCGGAGTGATCGTGCGCACGCCGACGGTCACATTGACTGCGGTGTAGATGGCGATGGCGAGCAGAAAGTTCGCCATGGGGCCGGCGCAAACCACGGCGGCGCGCTGCCATAAGGGCTTGGTCTGGAACGCGCCCTCCCGCTCGGCCGGGCTCATGCGCGCGAGCGCCTCGTGCGAGGGCTGGCTCGCCGCGTTCTCGTCATCGAGAAACTTCACATATCCGCCCAAGGGGATCCAGGCGATGCGCCAGCGCGTGCCTTTCTTATCGTTGAAGCCGAAGATCTCCCTGCCGAAGCCGATCGAGAACGTCTTAACGGCGACGCCGCACCAGCGCGCGACGAGGAAGTGCCCGAACTCGTGCACGAATACGACGATGCTCAGCACGAGCATAAAGGCGATGACGGCGCCGAGGACCCCAGACGTCGAGGTGGCCAAGTTGGAAAGGGTTAACATTGCTCTCCTTCTCTTCTTCGCTCTTGCCCGCTTCAGGCAAGGCGCCCCACCTCAGCGGATCGGATCGCCCGACCGGCGGGCCATCCCGTGATGTGCACCCTATAGGGCGCAATTGCGTCCATTTGTGCTCCTGCCCCGCATTCCTTGTAGATGCTGCAGGTTGTAGTGGCGCCGCTACGACACATGGGAATGAAGCAGAGAGTGTGCCAGTCCGCGCGCCTCCGCGTCGACTTCTAATATTTCACCAAGCGCTGTCACGGCCCGCGTCAGCCCGCGGGCATGTGCCGCTTCGACGCAGTCGGCAACGATGCGCGCGATATCGGTGAAGCCGATACGCCGCGCAAGGAAGGCCTCGACGGCGACCTCGTTGGCCGCGTTGAGGACGGCTGGCGCGCTGCCCCCGTGTTGAAGCGCCTCGCGCGCCACGCGCAGGGCGGGAAAGCGCACCTCATCGGGCGCCTCGAAGCTCAGGCTGCCAACCTTCACGAGATCGAGCTTCTCGGTCGGCGTCGGCATGCGCAGCGGCCAGGACAAAGCGAGCGCGATCGGCGTGCGCATGTCGGGGCAGCACAGCTGTGCGATCACCGAGCCGTCGGTGAAGGCGACGAGGCAATGGATGATCGACTGGGGATGCACGACGGCGCCCAACTGGTTCGGCTCGACGGGAAAGAGGTGATAGGCCTCGATCAGCTCAAGCCCCTTGTTCATCAAGGTCGCGGAATCAACGGAGATCTTCGCGCCCATCGACCAGTTCGGGTGACGCACCGCCTCCTCCGGCGTCGCGCGCGCGATCCGGTCGGCGTCCCAGGTGCGGAAGGGCCCGCCCGACGCCGTCAGCACGATGCTCTCGATGCTCTCCGGCGCGGTTCCTGCGAGCGCCTGGAACGCGGCCGAGTGCTCGCTGTCGACCGGGATGAGCTCGGTACCCGCCTGCTCGAGTGCGGCCATGAATACATCGCCGGCCGCGACGAGGCATTCCTTGTTGGCGAGCGCGAGTCGGCCACCGTGGCGCGCAGCCTCGAACGTCGGCTCGATGCCGGCGGCGCCGACGATCGCCGCCATGACGCAGTCCGCCGGCTCGGCGGCGGCCGCGATCACCGCCGCATGTCCGGCGGCGACCCTGATGCCCGTTCCCGAAAGGAGGCTTTTGAGCTCACCGTAGCGCTCCACGCTGCCGATGACGGCGAGCCGCGCGCGCGTGCGCACCGCCGCATCGGCGAGATCGGTGACGCTGCTCTGCGCGGTGAGCGCCACGATCTCGAAGGCGTCGGGGTTGCGCTCGATGAGGTCGATCGTGCTCTTGCCGATCGATCCCGTCGCCCCGAGGATGGTGATCGACTTGCGCCCCTCGCCGGACGGCCTGGCCACGCCCTCTTCCAGCGCGAGAGTTCGGCGCGCCGATCCGATTTCGAATTTCATCTTACCCGACATCATACGCCATACAGTAGGGCACGCGCCGGCGCATGAGCGCCGACGACGAGCGCGAACAGCGCCGCGGCGACCGCCACGGCGACGATGCTGTCCATGCGGTCCATGAAGCCGCCATGCCCCGGGATCAGGTCGCTTGCATCCTTGAGGCCGAACAGACGTTTCAAGGCCGAACTCAGCGAGGTCGCCGGCTTGCGCAACGAGGCTGAGGCCGAGCCCGATGAGCGTGAGCCGCGGCACGGACGCATTGCCCAGCAAGAGGGCCGTGATCGCCCCCGCGCCGGCTCCGGCCGCAAGCGCTCCGAGCAGTCCGGCCCACGTCTTGTTGGGCGAGATTCTCGGCGCCAGCTTCGGGCCTCCGATCAATCGCCCGGCGGCGTAGGCAGCGATATCGGAGGACCACACGATGGCGAAGACGGCGAGCACGGCAGCGAGCCCGTCAGGCTCGCTCTGGCGCAGCCACAGCAGCGACACCGACGGCAGCCCGACGTAGAACACGCCGAGCGCCGACAGCCGCGCGCCGTGGCCGAACACGAGCGGAATGAGGATGATGGCGGCCGTCACGAGAACGGCGATGCCGAGCGCGGCATAGCCCGCCGCGGCGAGCCCGATCGCGGCCGCGACGGCGACCGCATGGATTAAGAAGGCGAGATCGGCGCCGACGCCGCGCACCATGCGCCCCCATTCCCAGCTGACGAACAGGGCGACCACCAGCACGAGGAGCGCAAACGAGTTCGGGCCGGCGTAGGCAAGGCCGAACGCAACGGCGGCCAGCACCGCGCCGGAGACGATGCGCGACTTGAGGTTTGCCGACAGCGCCGGACGGCCACGTCGGTGCGCTTCGCTTACGACCAGGTTGTCGGACATGGCGCTCCCCTCACGCGGTGGAGCGATTGATACGGCCACCAAACCGGCGCTCACGGACGCCGAACCGCGTCAGCGCCTCCTCGAGCAGCTCGCGCCCGAACTCCGGCCAGCAGGCGTCGAGAAACACGAACTCCGTGTAGGCGCTCTGCCACAGCAGGAAGTTCGACAGCCGCATCTCACCGCTGGTCCGCACCAGCAGATCCGGATCGGGAAGGCCCACGGTGTCGAGCGCGCCGGTGATCGCCTCGACCGTGATCCCCTCAGGGGCAAGCCGCCCGGCAGCGACCGCCTCGCCGAGCCTGCGCGCGGCCTTGGCGATCTCGGCGCGCGCGCCGTAGTTGAACGCGATGACGAGCGTCAGGCTCTGGTTCTCCCGCGTGAGCTCACACGCCTCGTCGATGAGGGCGAGGAGCTCCGGATCGACATGGTCGCGCTCGCCGATCACCCGGATCTTGACTCCGGCTTGGTGCAGCTCGGCCAAATCGCGGCGGATGAACCGCTTCATGAGCCCCATGAGATCGTCGATCTCCTCGGGCGGCCGCGACCAGTTCTCCGAGGAGAAGCTGTAGAGCGTGAGATAGGGAATGCCGAGGTCGATCGCGGCGCGGACGGTGCGCCGCACCGCCTCGACCCCCTTTCGGTGACCGACCGAGCGCGGCAGACCGCGCTTAGCTGCCCAGCGCCCGTTGCCGTCCATGATGATGGCAACGTGGCGAGGCGGCACGAACTCGGGATTCTCACTGATCTCCGTCACGGGCAAACCGGCTCTCGGTTGCAGCGGTTGATACGACAATAGCGGCGGCGACCGCCCAGCTCCAGAACTTAGACCTTGTGGATCTCGCTTTCCTTGGCCGCGAGCGTCTCGTCGACCTCCTTGATGAGCTTGTCGGTGAGCTCCTGCACCCGCGCGGAGGCCTTGTGGTGGTCGTCCTGGCTCATCTTGGCGTCCTTTTCCAGCTTTTTGAGCAGCTCCATGCCCTCGCGGCGCACATTGCGAACCGCGACGCGCGATTGCTCGGCGTATTTGTGCGCGAGCTTGGCGAGCTCCTGGCGCCGCTCAGCGGTGAGCGTCGGGATCGGCAAGCGAATGAGCGTGCCGTCGACCACAGGGTTCAATCCGAGGTTCGCCTCGCGGATCGCTCTGTCGACCGCGGACACGTTCCCCTTGTCCCAGACTTGCACCGAGATGGTGCGCGGCTCGGGAACAGAGATGGTCGCCACCTGGTTGAGCGGCATCTTGGAGCCGTAGACGCTCACTTGCACTGGATCGAGAAGGTGCGTGCTCGCCCGTCCGGTGCGCAAGCCCGACAGTTCGCGCTTCAGGGCGTCCAGCGACGCGCGCATGCGCTTCTCGAGATCGTGGATGTCAAAGGGGCCCGTCAGCATTTCCTCTCCTTCGGCGCATTCGCTGCGCCAGGACAATATGTCTTAAGGCGGCGACCGCGCTGCCTTAGGGAGGAGGCGTTGATTGTCCGCCCTCGTCGCGCGCAGCCTTGCGTCCCGATCAATCGATGACGGTTGCCCGCCCCGCTCCGCGCAAGACCTTGAGCAGGTTGCCCGCCTCCTCGATTGAGAACACAATTACCGGAAGTCGGTTGTCGCGAGCAAGGGCGATCGCCGCCCCGTCCATCACCTTGAGATCCCGTGACAAAACCTCGGCATAGCTAAGGCGGTCGAAGCGCTTGGCATTGGGGTTCTTGTGCGGGTCGGCGTCGTAGACGCCATCGACCTGGGTGGCCTTGGCGACCACCTCGCAGTTCATCTCGATGGCCCTCAGCGTCGCCGCGGTGTCGGTGGTGAAAAACGGATTGCCGGTTCCGGCGGCAAAGATGACGACGCGGCCGCGCTCGATGTGGTGCAAAGCCTTGGGCCGGACGTAGCTCTCGCACACGGTCGGCATCGGAATGGCCGACAGCACGCGGGCCGGCGTCTTCGCCCGCTCGAGCGCATTGTGCAGCGCCAAAGCGTTCATCACGGTGGCGAGCATGCCCATGTAGTCGGCGGTGGCGCGGTCCATGCCCTTGGCGGCCCCTGCGAGGCCGCGGAAGATATTGCCGCCGCCCACCACAACGGCGATCTCGCATCCCCCGGCAACCGCCTCGGCTATGTCGCGGGCGAGCCGATCGACGACGCCCACATCGATCCCGTAGCCGTTCTTGCCCATCAGGGCTTCGCCTGAGAGCTTCAGGAGCAGCCGTTTGTAGCTGACGCGCGACGCGCCTGCCGCTCCCCGCGCCGGTGCGCCCGCCGCCCCGCCTGCTGACACCCCGCCTGCTGACATGGCCGCCGCCTCCTCGCTTGCCCCAAGCGCAGCGCCGGACGGCCTGAGGCCGACCGGCCGTCCTACCTACCGCAATAGGCCGGGATTCGCCTAGCCTGGCGCGCCGGAACCGCCCGCAGCGGGCGCTGCCCGAGGGGAAAACCTCGACTGCGCGGCCCGATTGCCGCGGCGATCCCGCCCCAAGCGCCTAGCCGCCCGCGGCCGCGGCGACCTCGGCGGCGAAGTCGTCGTCCTTCTTCTCGATGCCCTCGCCGAGCGCGTAGCGCACGAAACCCGTGATCTTGACGGGAGCGCCGACGTCCTTCTCGGCCCGCTTCAGGATCTCGGCCACCGTGGCCTTGCCGTCGATGACGAACACCTGCTTCAGGAGCACGGCCTGATTGATGAACTCCTTCTGCAGACGACCTTCGCTCGCCTTGGCGAGGATCTCGTCCGACTTGCCGGCGTTCCTGGGCTCAGCCTTGGCTTGCTCGACGTAGATGGCGCGCTCGTGCTCGATCGCCTCCTTGGAGAGGTCCTCGACATTGACGACCTGCGGGTTCGCGGCGGCGATGTGCATGGCGAGCTGACGGCCGAGCGTCATCAACGCGTCGGCGTCACCCTTGCTCTCGAGCGCGACGAGGACGCCAATCTTGCCCAGGCCGTCAGCGACCTTGTTGTGCACGTAATCGGCGACCACGCCTTCCTTGACCGCAAGCGCCGCCGTACGCCGCACGCTCATGTTCTCACCGATCGTGGCGATCATCTCCTTGACGTGCTCCTCGACGGTGATCTTCTTGCCGGGAAACGTCATGGCGAGCAGCTTGGCAACGTCGCCCTTCGCCTTGCCCGCGAGCGAAGCGATCTTCAAAACCATGTCCTGGAACTGCTCGTTGCGGGCAACGAAGTCGGTCTCCGAGTTGACCTCGACGATCGAGCCCGTCTTACCCGACGCGTCGATGCCCACGAGCCCTTCTGCAGCGACGCGCCCCGCCTTCTTGGCAGCTTTCGACAAGCCCTTCTTGCGCAGCCAGTCGACGGCGGCCTCGATGTCGCCCTTGGTCTCGGTCAGAGCCGACTTGCAGTCCATCATTCCAGCGCCGGTCTTGTCGCGCAGTTCCTTCACCTGGCTGGCGGAGATCGTCATGGCTGAGCTCTTCGTTTGGCAGGCGATTTCACGCTACGCCCACGGGTTGACAGGACAGTGATGGCGGGGGCGCGGATTTGCGCGCCGCGCCAAGATCACGCCGCCGTGGCTTCGACCAGCTTCTTGGCCTGGCCGATCCAATCTTCCTTCTCGATCTGGCCCTTGAGGCGCAACTGACGGTCGAGCGCCACCATCTGCTCGGGATCGAGATCGGCGATCTGCCAGAAATGAAACACGCCAGCGTCGTTCAGACGCTGCTCGAGCTTGGGCGTGATCACTGTGATCCGCTTCAGATCGTCGGGCTCCCCGCGCGGCGCGTCGATGCCGCGGAATCCCACAGGCTTCGCCTTCTCGGCCGGGCCGAGATCCGCCTCGGGCGGCTTCTCGGCGGCACCAACGTCGACGCCGGCCGACGTCTGGCTGCGCTCCAAGCCATCGAGTGCGGCGCGCGCGATCAAGTCGCAATAGAGCGTGATCGCGCGTCCGGCGTCGTCATTGCCCGGAACGGGAAAGTCGATGCCGTCGGGATCGCAGTTGGTGTCGACGATCGCAATGATGGGGATGTTGAGCTTCTTCGCCTCCTTGATGGCGATGCTCTCCTTGTTGGTGTCGATGACGAACAGCAAGTCGGGCGTGCCGCCCATGTCCTTGATGCCGCCCAGCGCCTGGTTGAGCTTC
Source organism: uncultured Alphaproteobacteria bacterium (assembly GCA_963724945.1). Taxonomy (GTDB): domain Bacteria; phylum Pseudomonadota; class Alphaproteobacteria; order Rhizobiales; family Hyphomicrobiaceae; genus Hyphomicrobium_A. The sequence goes on from CAVRWL010000001.1 coordinate 126,145, forward strand.
TCGCGCTCGCGCGTGATGTTGAGAATCTCTTTCTTGGTGCGCCCCTGCGGATCGGCGAGGATGTCGTCGAGCTGGCGCAGGCGGCGGATCGACTGGGAGATGGTTTTCCAGTTGGTCAGCGTGCCGCCGAGCCAGCGATGATTGATGAAGTACTGCGCCGAGCGCTTGGCCGAAGTCCGCGATCGAGTCGGAGGCCTGCCGCTTCGTCGCCACGAACAAGACACGACCGCCGCCGGCGACGGTGTCGGAGATCTTGACGAGCGCCTGATGCAGCATCGGCGTCGTCTGCGTCAGGTCGATGATATGGATGTTGTTGCGGGCGCCGTAGATGAACGGCGCCATCTTGGGGTTCCAGCGGTGCGACTGGTGGCCGAAGTGCACGCCAGCTTCCAAAAGCTGACGCATGTTGAACGCAGGAAGCGTCATGGGTCGTCCTTTTCCGGTTGGTCCTCCGCGGGCCCTGAAGAAGACCTCTCCCTTGAACTAAGGGAAGTGTCCACCGGAGCGCTTAACGGGGCTTTCGGTCCGCCAAGCGCATGGTCCCGCGTGTGAGATGGCTGGGCTTATAGAGTGTACACCCCAGGTTGACAAGCCCACGCCGCCCCGCCTTGGTCGCGGGCTGAGAGGAAGCCCATGAACGCCAAGGAAATCCCCGTCCGCGCCCTGCAGCTCGGCGAGCGCATCGAAACCAAGGGGCTCGAGCGCGAGGACGCGTTCGCGAGCGTCCCCCTTGCCTTCCGCACAAGCGGCGACGGCATGGCGGTCCTCTTCAAGTCGGGCGCCGCCGTCTTCATCAACATGACGCCCGTCGAGGAGGAGGGCCTGATCCGCAGCCTCGCGCCGCGCGTCCTCGCCCCCCTCACGGAGCGCGAGACGGAGACCGCGCGCCTCGTGGTGAAGCCCAACGAGGACGAGCTGCTCTCCACCTCGGGGGCCTTGCAGATCAAGTCGGCCGACACCGACCGGCTCTTGCTCGTCGCCGAGGCGCTCGCCATGAGCGTCGTGCTCGCCTACGACGAGCGGCGCATCGCCTCCGCCTTCGAGCGCATCGACGCGATCACCCAGGCCTTGAAAGAAGGACAGTTGCCGCGCAGCCCGCAAGGAACGCTTCTAGAGCAGATCGGCCAGGCGCTCGCGCTGCAACAAAGGCTCGCCGGCCGCGTCGACCTCGACGAGAAGCCGGACGTGCTGTGGGACCATCCCGAGCTCGAGCGCTTCTGGGCGCGCCTCGTCGACGAGTACGACCTGCCTCAGCGCGGCCGCGCGATCGCACGCAAGCTCGATGTCATCCGCGGAACAGCCGACACCCTCACCGACTTGATGGCCACGCGCACGAGCCACCGCCTCGAGTGGTACATCATCGCGCTGATCGGCCTGGAGATCGGCTTGAGCCTCTACGAAATCTTCCGACGGTAGCGACTAGCGCTCATTGCCTGCCGCACGTCGGCGCGGATCGGGGAGCGGAGGCGCCGCCGGCCCGCTCTGCAGCGACCCGTCGAGGCCGGGCAGGCAGCGGCGAAAACGCGGCAGCGCATCCTTGTCCACGATGGCGATCGCCATGAAGTGGCCGGCGGCCCAGTCCTGCAGGCGCAGAATGCTCTTCTCCGGCAGACCGACGTTCGCCGAGGTCGCGATACCCTCCCCGCGCCAGACCTGCACAAAGATGCAGGAGCCGGCCTTGAACGCAGGCCGTGGCGGATAGTCGATGAAGAGGCCGCGGCGGAATTGCTGCTCCGACGCCATCTTCTGCCCGAGCGTGTTCTCGCTCACGCTCGATTGGGAAACGATCTGCCCATAGTAGGGCGAGCCCGTATCCTCGACGCAGAACTGGCGGCCGAGAGTCAGCCGGATATAGTTCGGCCGCTTGTCCTCGGCGAAACCGAACATCGAGCCGATGCGGTATATGCCGGCGGGCGTGCGCTCGTCGCCCTCCTCCTTCACCGCCTCGCTACCACGCCGGAACGCTAGATAAGGATGACCCCAGCCGATGCCGTGCGCGCCGACGACGGCCGGCTCCGGCTCGCTGTGCGGCTTCCAGCGTTCCGCCGGCGAGGCGCGTTCGAATGTGTGTAGCTCCGCCTGGGGGTCGTCCATCGAAGCAACGGTGACGAGCATGAGCCGCGTTGCACGGTGGATCGGACGCGGGCAGTAGCTGCCTTGCCACGGCGGCAATACCTCAGGTTGCCTCGCCGGGGCGGCGGACGGCATGGCAGCAGGTGCGGACCCTGGCTCGCCGGCAGCCCATGCCGATTGTGAGGACGAAAGCGCAAGCGCGGCAACGAACACAACGGGGAGCGCGGTGTATCGCATTTGAAGCAATTTGCCCTATGCCGAAAGCCGTCGGCAGGCTAGTTCAAAGGGCTAAAGCTTCCATTGCTGGTGCGCTATCAAATCTCCAGAACCTCCGCTACTCCCGGCGTGGTCGAAATAATGCCGGCGCGCGCCGGCGAGACGTCGTAGCGCCCCGGGATGATGAGCTCGATCTCGCGTCCGCGGTCATCGAGCGGCAACACGAGGCGGATCTCGCCCTTGCCGCCGTGCTTCAGATGCGACTTGAGCGCGGCGATGTGCCGGGCGTTGCCCTGGATGACGCGGCGGTCGAGCACGACCTTCAAGCCGCGCTGCACTCCCGCCGCCGCATGATCGAGCGCCTCGAGGCCTTCCACCCGCATCTTGACCGTATCGCCGTCGCGCTCGGCGGAGACCGCGAGCAGCACCGGCGTGCCGGGCTCCAAGAGCTCGCGGCATTGCGACAGCGTGTCGGAGAAGATGACCGCCTCGAACTGCCCGGTCGTGTCGGAAAAGAGCGCGAAGGCGAACTTGTTGCCCTTCTGCGATTTCCGCTCGCGCGCCGAGATGACGATGCCGGCGAGACGGCCCTCGCAAGAGCCGCGCTCGGTCAGCGCTTCGAACTCCGAATAGCGCTTGACGCCGAGCTTCTGCAGCACGCGCTCGTAGCTGTCGAGCGGATGGCCGGAGAGATAGAAGCCGACCGCCTCGAACTCGTGGGAGAGCCGCTCCATCGGCGTCCACGCCTGGGCCGAACGCAGGTCGAGCTGCGGGGAGGCCTCGCCGAGACCGAAGAGGTCGTCGGTGCCAGACGCCGTGTTGGCCTCGCGCCGCTGCGCGAGCGCCAGCATGCCCTCGACGTTGGCGGCAACGAGGGCGCGGTTGGCTTCGAGCGCGTCGAAGGCGCCGGCGGCGGCCAGCGTCTCCAGCGCGCGCTTGTTCAAGGCCTTGGGGTTCAAGCGCGAGGCGAAGTCGGCGAGGCTCTTGAAGCGTCCCTGGCTCTCGCGCGCGGCGACGATGGTCGCGACGGCGGTGGCGCCGATGTTCTTCAGGGCGGCGAGCGAATAGCGGATGGCGCCCGGCGTATCGGTGTTCCGAGACGCCTCCGCCAGGAAGTCGACGTCGGAAGCGTTGACGCACGGCGGCTTGACCTCGATGCCGCTCTTTCTCGCCTCGGCCGCGAACAGCGCGAGCTTGTCGGTGTTGCCCATGTCGAGCGTCATGGAGGCGGCGAGAAACTCCTCGCGGTAGTTCGCCTTCATGTAGGCCGTGTGGTAGCTGACCAGCGCATAGGCGGCGGCATGGCTCTTGTTGAAGCCGTAGCCGGCGAACTTGTTGACGAGCTCGAAGATGTACTTGGCGTCCGTCTCGCCGACGCCACGCTCCATCGCGCCTTTGACGAAGCGCGCCTCGTGGCGCGCCATCTCGGCCCTGTCCTTCTTGCCCATGGCGCGGCGGAGCATGTCGGCTTGGCCGAGCGTGTAGCCGCCCATCACCTGCGCGATCTGGATCACCTGCTCCTGGTAGATGATAACGCCGTACGTTTCTTTCAGGATCGGCTCGAGCAGCGCATTGAGGTAGTCGACCGGCTCCTCGCCGTGCTTGCGGTTGATGTAGCTCGGGATGTTGTCCATGGGGCCGGGGCGATAGAGCGCCACCATGGCGATGATGTCTTCTAGGCGATCGGGGCGCAGCCGCTTCAAGCTCTCGCGCATCCCAGTGCTTTCCAGCTGGAACACGCCGACCGTATCGGCCCTCGCCAGCAAGTCGAACGTCTTGCGGTCGTCGAGCGTCACCTTGGCGAGATCGACGTCGATCCCACGCCCGCGCTTGACGAGATCGACGGCCTTCTTGAGGACCGTGAGCGTCTTCAGGCCCAAAAAGTCGAACTTCACGAGACCCGCCGCCTCGACCATCTTCCAGTTGTACTGGGTGACGGGCGTGTTGGACTTGGGATCGCGCGTCAGCGGCACGAGCTCCTCGAGCGGCCGGTCGGCGATCACCATGCCGGCGGCGTGCGTGGAGGCGTGGCGGTAGAGGCCCTCGAGCTTCTGGGCGATCTCCAAGAGGCGCGCGACCATGGGCTCGGACGCCTGCGCCTCCTGCAGCTTGGGCTCGCCGGCGACCGCCTCGGCGAGCGTGACGGGATTGGCCGGGTTGTTGGGCACGAGCTTGCACAGGCGGTCGACCTGGCCGTAGGGCATCTGCAGGACGCGCCCGACGTCGCGCAGAACCGCGCGCGCCTGCAATTTTCCGTGTGTGATGATCTGCGCCACGCGGTCGTGCCCGTACTTGTCGGCCACGTAGCGGATCACCTCGTCGCGCCGGTCCTGGCAGAAGTCGATGTCGAAGTCGGGCATCGACACGCGCTCGGGGTTCAGGAAGCGCTCGAAAAGCAGCCCGAAGCGCAAGGGGTCGAGGTCGGTGATGGTCAGCGACCAGGCGACGACCGAGCCCGCGCCCGAGCCGCGTCCCGGCCCTACGGGAATGCCGTGCGCCTTCGCCCACTTGATGAAGTCGGCGACGATGAGGAAGTAGCCGGGAAACTTCATGCGGGCGATGACGTCGAGCTCGTAGGCGAGCCGTGCCTCGTAGTCGGCGGCCGTGAAGCCCGCCGCCGCAGGGCTTAGCGCCAGCCGCTCGCGCAAGCCCTGCTCGGCCTGGCGGCGCAGCTCGGCGGCTTCCAGCCGCGACTGCTCGGTCTCGCTGATCGTGTCGTCGCCGGCAACGAAGCGCGGTAGAATAGGCTTGCGCCCCTTGGGGCGGAAGACGCAGCGCTTGGCGATCTCGATCGTGTTCTCGAGCGCCTCCGGCAGATCGGCGAACACCTCCGCCATCACCTCGGGGCCCTTAAAGTCGTGCTCGCGCGTCACCCGGCGCCGGTTGTCCTCCACCACGTAGCGGCCTTCCGCGATGCATAAAAGCGCATCGTGCGCCTCGTAATCGTCAGGCGTCGCGAAGTAGGCCTCGTTGCTGGCGACGATCGGGATCTCGTGCGCGTAGGCAAGGCGCAAGAGCTGCGGCTCCACGTCGTGCTCGCTCCTGAGGCCGTGGCGCTGGATCTCGACGTAGAGCCGGTCGCCGAAAGCGCTCTGCAACTGGAAGAGGCGCGCCTCCGCCAGCGCCTGCTGACCCTCGCGCAAGGGCCGGTCGATGGGGCCATCGGGGCCGCCGGTGAGCACGATCAGGCCGCCCGCGTGCGCCTTGAGCGCGGAGATGGTGGTGTGCACGCCCTCGGTGTCGGCAGACTGGAGATGGGCGCGGCTCACGAGCTTCATCAGATTGGCGTAACCGGCCTCGTTCATGGCGAGGAGCGCGATCGGGCCCTCGCCCGCTTTGCGCGGAACCGGCGCCGCACGCTCGATCGGATCGGGCTTGTGCTCCTCGAAATCGACATTGAGCGCAACACCGATGATGGGCTGGATGCCGGCCTCGGCGAGCTTGTCGGAGAACTCCAGCGCGCCGAAGAGATTGTTGGTGTCGGTGAGCCCCAGCGCCGGATAGCCGTAAGCGGCGGCGAGCTTGGCGAGCTTGGCGATCGGTAGGGCGCCCTCGAGCAGGGAATAGGCCGAGTGCACCTTGAGATGCACGAACGGCACCCGCGCTGGAGCGGTCGAGGTGCCGGGGCCTAGCGTTCGATTCGGGCTGGTCATGGCCCTTATCTAGACCACGCGCGCCATGGCCCCAAGTGCCTTCACCACCCCATCCCCGCCCGCGAGCAGGCGCTCAGCGCACCATCGCTGGCGTGACCTCGATCAAGAAGCCGTCGGTGAGCTGCAGCATGCGGTCCATGCGGCGTGCCAGCTCGAGGTTGTGGGTCGCAATGAGCGCGGCAACGCCGGTTGAGCGGATGAGATGCATGAGGGACTCGAAGACGTGCTCAGCGGTGTGCGGATCGAGGTTGCCGGTCGGCTCGTCGGCGAGAATGAGACGGGGATGGTTGGCGAGCGCACGCGCGATCGCCGTGCGCTGCTGCTCGCCGCCCGAGAGCTCCGCAGGGCGATGATCGACGCGCTCGGCAAGCCCCAGCGAGGCGAGCAGCTCGTGCGCATGCGCAGCAGCCTTCCTGCGTCCGCGCCCGGCGATCATCTGCGGGATCACGACGTTCTCCAGCGCGGAGAACTCGGGCAGGAGCTGGTGGAACTGATAGATGAAGCCCATCTCCACGCGCCGCACGCGCGTGCGCTCGGTATCACCCATGCCGGAGCAGTCGCGTCCATTGACGATGACGTGGCCACTGTCGGCCGTCTCCAGCAGGCCGGCGATGTGCAGAATCGTCGACTTGCCGGCGCCCGACGGGCCTACCAGGGCGACCGCTTCGCCCGGGTGGATGTCGGCGGAGGCCCCCACCAGCACCTCGATGCAGCGCGGACCCTGGCGATAGGTGCGAACGAGCTGATCCAGTCTCAGCACGGTTTGCCTGGCAGGGTCTCGCACGGGTCTGAACTCCTCGAGCAAGGCGTTCATGGAACGATCGCTCATTCGTAGCGCAGGGCTTCGACCGGATCGAGCGTCGAGGCCCGCCAGGACGGATAGAGCGTCGCCAGGACCGAAAGCGCAAGCGCCATACCGACGATCGAGGCGGTCTCGTGTACGTTCATGTCGGCAGGGAGCCGCGTCAGGTAGTAGACGTTGGGGTCGAACAGTGTGGTGTCCGTCATCCACGACATCAGCTCGCGGATCGATTCGATATTGAGGCAGAACACGACCCCGAGCGCGAGGCCCGCAAGAGTGCCGACGACACCGATGGAGGCCCCGGTTATGAGAAAGACGCGCATCACGGCTCCGCGCGTCGCCCCCATCGTCCGCAGAATCGCGACGTCGCGGCCCTTGTCCTTCACCAGCATCATGAGGCCGGAGATGATGTTGAGCGCGGCGACCAGCACGATCAGCGACAGGATGATGAACATCACGTTGCGCTCCACCTCGAGCACGGTGAAGAACGTCTCGTTGCGCTGGCGCCAGTCGGCGACGTGCATCGTGGGACCTGCGGCCTGCCTGACCGCGTCGACGAGCTCATCGAGCTGGCCGGGATCATTGACCACGATCTCGAGCGCGTCGACATCGGGCCCGCGCGAGAAATAGCGCTGCGCCTCCAGAAGCGGCATGAAAACCATGGTGCTGTCGTACTGGGCCATGCCCATCTCGAACAGGGCCGTGATCTTGTAGGGCTTGCTGCGCGGCGCGGTGCCGAACGGCGTCTGCGCGCCGCGCGCCGAGATGAGCGTGATGGTGTCGCCGACATTGACGCGCAGCGAGTTGGCGAGCCGCGTTCCGATCACGATTCCGCGGCCGCTCCCGAAGCCGTTGAGCGAGCCGTAACGGATGTTGTTGGCAATGAGCGGCAACGCCTTCAGGCTCTCCTCCGTCATCCCGCGCACGAGCGCACCCGTCGCCTGCGCGGGCGAGGAGACCATGACCTGGCCCTCGATCAGGGGCATCGCCGCCTTGACGCCGGGCACGCGCGCGGCGCGCTTGGCGACCTCGTTATAGTCGTCGAACTCGCCGCCGATCTTGTTGACGATGATGTGGCCGTTGAGCCCCAGGATCTTGGCGAAGAGCTCGTTGCGGAAGCCGTTCATCACCGCCATGACGATGATGAGCGTGGCAACGCCGAGCATGATGCCGGTGAAGGAGAAGCCGGCGATGACGGAGATGAAGCCTTCCTTGCGGCGCGCGCGCAGATAGCGCAGCGCCAGCATCCATTCGAATGGCGCAAACGGTCTTGTGTTAACAATGGCCGCTGTCATTCCCGCGAAACTCCTACCGCTCCTCGTGCCCGGCGAGCAGAGCTACCGCCCCAATCAGGCCAGATTGCGTTGCGCGAGGTAGGGCTTTTCAGGCCCGCCTCCAACGCCGGGCGCCTTGCATCCGCCGCCCTAGTAGGCGCGCCCGATCAGCACATATTCCTTTGCAAGATCCCCCGTGAACAGACAGGCTCCCCCGACCGGCTGTTGCTCAAGCGGCGCGTTACGGATCGTGAGCTTAAGCGCTTTTAGCCGCTCCGCAATTGCCTCCAGCTTGGCTCCTTCGGGCTTCGACCAAGCGACTTTGGCCCAGCCCTTGAAGGCGCCGCCTTCGTCCTCGGCTTCGGCCGCGCCGAAGTACTCGCTGAGCTCATCGAACGTCCTGATGCCGGTAAGGATGTTGTCGTCGAGGCGCGCCTTGGCTTCAGCAAAAAGCCGCGCCTGAATGTCATCCAGAAGCGTTTGCGCCCCGGCCACGAACTCCGCGCGCGCCAGCGTATGCGAGACAATCCTTTCGCCGTCGCGCAGCGCATCGCGGCGCATGTACGTGACCTTGTCCCCGGCCGCATCGCGCCCGCCGATCTCGACGATCACCGGCGCGCCACGGCGCACCCAATTCCAGCGCTTCTCCGCCGACTTCACCGGCTTCACGTCGACGAGCACGCGGATGCCGGCGGCCTTCAGCTCCTTCTCGAGCGAAGCACAGTAGTCGATGAGCTCCTTGTCCTCGGGCTTGTCGCGCAGCATGGGCACGATGACGATCTGGCGCGGCGCGATTTTTGGCGGCAGCCTCAGGCCATCATCGTCGCCGTGCGTCATGATCACGGCGCCGATCAGGCGCGTTGAAACTCCCCAGCTCGTCGTATGGCACAGCTCGAGTTGGCCTTGAGGGTTCTGGAAGCGAATGTTCTGCGCTTCGGCGAAGTGGGTTCCGAGATAGTGCGACGTACCGGCTTGCAGCGCCTTCCCGTCCTGCATCATGGCCTCGATCGAATAGGTATTGTCGGCGCCGGGGAAGCGCTCGTTGGAGGGCTTCTCGCCGGCGATGACGGGCATCGCGAGCACGCTTTCCGCGAACTCACGATACACCTCCAGCATCCTCATCGTTTCGGCCATCGCGTCGTCGCGGCCCGCGTGCGCGGTATGGCCTTCCTGCCAGAGAAATTCGGCGGTCCGCAGGAAGAGACGCGTGCGCATCTCCCATCTGACGACGTTCGCCCACTGGTTGATCAGCAACGGGAGATCCCGATAGCTTTTGATCCAGCGCTGGAACGCATCTCCGATGATCATCTCCGACGTCGGCCGCACGATGAGCGGCTCCTCGAGCTTGGCTTCCGGATCGACCACCAGCTTGCCGCCTTCGTTCTTCAAGCGGTGGTGCGTAACGACCGCCATCTCCTTGGCGAAGCCTTCGACGTGCTCGGCCTCCTTGGCGATGAAGCTCATCGGGATGAAGAGCGGGAAATAGCAGTTCTCGTGGCCGGTATCCTTGATGCGGGCGTCAAGCTCGGCCTGAATGCGCTCCCATACGCCCCAACCCCACGGCTTGATGATCATGCAGCCGCGCACCGGGCTCGTCTCGGCCATGTCGCCGTCGCGCACGGCGGCCTGGTACCACTCCGGGAAATCCTGCTCCCGAGTGACGGAAAGCGCGCGCTTGCTCATTGGCCGGCCCCTAACGTCATCGTGCCCGAGGCCAGATGGCTTGCCTGGGCATACCCCGGAGCACCGGCAGGAAGTAGCGGAACAGGAGCATGGAAGGCCGATCTGCCGACAATGGGCGCGGGTCGCGTGCTGGCCCGGGCGCGTGTTAACCAGTCGCCGCACGCCGCTGCGAGCCTGATTTTTGGGCTGGTAGCCCGGAATGGGTCGGGTGGCAATCCCGCAGCGGAGCCCGCGCGCCGCCGTCCCCACGAGAAATAGGGCCTGCCCGGCGCCGCTTGCAGGGCATCACCCGAGCGGGGTGCGCAAACGGACCTCCACACGGTGAAGTCGCAACGACTTCAGGGCGTGCGAATTTTTTCGATCCGGAGCGCAATTGGCCGTGACAGATGGCCGCGCGTCGGCTAAACGTACACGCCATGAGGGTGGGTCAAAGCCGCGCACAGAAGCGGCGGGCAGCCCGAGTCTAGGGAGAAAGCTGGCGCTCGCGGACTACCCAGTGGGGTGGTCGAGGCGGTGCCTTTGTGTAGAGCGTGCGGCGCCCGTTTCGCAGCAGAGCTCCACGAAAAGAAATGCAGCTCGCGCAAGAGCAAGGTTCCTTGGGACCTTGCTCTTTCGCATTTTGCGGCCAGCGCTCACGGGAAGAGAAGCGTTTCGGACGTGATCAGCTGGTCGGCGATCACCACGTAGATGATGGCGAAGACGATCGTCGCGACCAGCGAGTTGATCAGGAAGATGCGCGCCATCCGCTGATTGGCTGGTGCGCTCTCCGGCGTGCCCGGCACCACGTTGCCGTCCTCGTGCTGGGTGCGCACGCCGAACGGCAGCACGACGAACAGCGTGATCCACCAGATGAAGACGTAGACCGCGATCGATTCAAGAAGGTCCATTGTTCGTCAGGCCTGTTCCAACTCGACGAGCGTGCCGCAGAAATCCTTGGGATGCAGGAACAAGACCGGCTTGCCGTGCGCGCCGATCTTTGGCTGCCCGTCGCCCAGCACGCGAGCACCTTGCGCCTTGAGCCTGTCGCGCGCGGCGAGGATGTCGTCAACCTCGTAGCAGACGTGATGGATGCCGCCCTCCGGGCTCTTCTCCAGGAACTTGGCGATGGGGGAGCCCTCGCCCAACGGCTCCAAGAGCTCGATCTTGGTGTTGGGCAACGTGATGAAGACGACCGTCACGCCGTGCTCGGGCTGCGGCAGCGGCTCAGTGACCTGAGCGCCAAGCGCATCGCGATAGAGGGCGGTCGCGGCGGCGAGATCCTTCACCGCGATGGCGACATGGTTCAAGCGGCCGATCATTCTCTCCTCTCAGCTCGAGCCCATCTCCTCTTCGCTCGTCCGACGGGAGCGGGAGGCCTCAGCCTCTATTATCGATCACGTTCACGAGCACCTTGCAAATGGGCTTCTTGCCCCAAGCCTCGTTGACGGCGGCGCGGACGGCGCGGCGAACCGCCTCAGCGACGACGTCGGGCCCCTTGCGCGCCTTGGGCGGGATGCTCCGCAGCGTGCCGTCAATCGTGTCGAGCACGAGATCGAGCATGGCATCGCCACCGGCGGTCTCGGCGGGAACCCCGTCGAGGGCGGCCTGCGGCTCGGCCATGAGCTCGCCGCGGCGCGAGAGAGCAAGCGCCACGACCACCATGCCGGCAACGGCGAGCTTGCGGCGCGCCCGCACCGGGCCTTCGGCCTCCGCGACGAGCAGTCGGCCGTCGCGGAAGAGGCGCCCGACGGGGGCATCGTCGATGACGGCGGGATCGGGCGCGAGCCGTGCGATCTCGCCGTCGAGCACAGAGAGCACCGTTTGCGCGCCCATCTCGCGCGCCAACGCCGCTTGGGCCCGCAGATGGCGCGCCTCCCCGTGCATCGGCACGACGACGCGCGGCTTAACCCAGCGGTACATGCGGCGCAACTCGTCGCGCCGGGGATGGCCCGACACGTGCACCAGCGCGTCGCTGTCGGTCAAGAGATCGCAGCCGATGCGCGAAAGGTTGTTCTGGATGCGCCCGACGGCCTTCTCGTTGCCGGGGATCGTGCGCGAGGAGAAGATGACGAGGTCGCCTTTATCGAGCGAAATCTCGGGGTGCTCTTCCTCGGCGATACGCGCCAGCGCCGCGCGCTGCTCGCCCTGGCTACCGGTGCACAGGAGAACGACGTCGTCGCGGTTCAGGTAGGTGAACTGATCCTGGTCGAGACGCTTGAAGCCCTGCGGCAGATAGCCCGTGTCGATCGCGACCTCGATGACGCGGTGGAGCGCGCGGCCGGCCACGACGAGCTCGCGTCCGGCGGCGCGGGCGGCATCCGCCACCGCCTTGATGCGCGCCACGTTGGAGGAGAAGGTTGTGAGCGCCACGCGGCCCTTGGCGCCCGCCACGATCTTGGCGAGCGAGCTTGCAACGTCGCGCTCCGAGGGCGAGGAGCCCTCGCGGAAGGCGTTGGTCGAATCGATGACGAGGACATCGATGCCGCTGTCAGCGAGCCGCTGAAGGCGGCTCTCGTCGAGCGGCGCACCGACGAGCGGCGTGGGATCGAGCTTCCAGTCGCCGGTATGAAAGACGGTCGCCGGCGGCGTGCGGATCAAAAGCGCGCTCATTTCCGGGATCGAGTGCGCGAGCGACACGAGCTCGACCTCGAAAGGACCGACTTTGAACTGGCTATCGAGCGCCACGACATTGATCGGGAGCTTCAGGTCGGCTCCGTACTCGGCAAGCTTCGCGCGCAGCATGCCAGCGGTGAACGGCGTGGCGTAGATCGGCGCCTTGAGGCGCGGCCACAGCTCGATCAACGCTCCGATGTGATCCTCGTGCGCGTGCGTCAGCACGATGCCGGCAAGATCGCCGCGCCGCTCCTCGATGAAGCGCACGTCGGGCAGGATCACGTCGATGCCGGGATCGAACTCGCCCTCGGGAAACGTGATGCCGCAATCGACCATCAGCCAGCGGCGCGCGTCCGCCGGTCCGAGCCCGTAGAGGTAGGCGTTCATGCCGATCTCGCCGAGACCGCCGAGCGCCACGAACACGAGCTCGTCACCGCCTTTGCCCCGGCCCGCCCCGGACCCTTTTGCGCTCATCGGACTTCGTCGTCTCCCTGTGCCTCGTCGCCGGGCGGCACATGTGCAAGGCTCACGTCTCCGAACGCGAAGCGCCGCTCGCGCCCGTCGGCGCCCGCGATCAGCAGCGCCCCCTCGTCGTCCAGGCCGACGAACCGACCCTCGATGCGGCCCTCGGTGCCGTTGACGGCGAGCGGCTCGCCCGGCGCGCCGCCCCGCTCGAGCCAGGCCGCCCGCACGCGTGCAAACCCGGCCCCTTCGTCCCAGACCGCGAGCCAGGCCTCCATGGCCTCGGCCAGGAAGCACAACGCCTCGCGCGGCGAAAGGGGCAACCCGTGCGCTGCGAGATATGTCGCGGCCGGCCCCAGCTCGGCCGGCGCGGCGGCGAGATTGAGGCCCACACCCACGACCGTCGCCAATCCGGCACCCGGCGCCCGCGTCGTGCTCTCGACCAGGATGCCCCCGGTCTTGGCGGACCCGATGAGGATGTCGTTCGGCCACTTGAGGCGGAGCCCGGCGGGCGCCGCAAGCGATCCGGCCTTGCGGATGGCGTCGATCGCCGCAACACCCGCCACGAGCGCGAGCTGGGGCGCGCGCGCCATGGGGCATGACGGCGAGAGAATGAGGCTCGCATGCAGGTTGCCGGGGAGAGACGCCCACGCGCGACCTGAGCGCCCGCGCCCGGCGTTCTGCCGGTCGGTGAGCACCCACATCGGCCCCATCTCGCCGGCGAGCGCGCGGCGCATCGCTTCTGCGTTCGTGGAGTCGGTCTCGGCGAGGTGGGCCAGCCGATAGCGTGAGGGCAGCTCGGGAGCCGTTGGCCTCATGGGCCGGACGTAATTTGCAGCGACTGTGCTGCCGTAAGCGCGGCATCGACGAGCGGCGCCGGCACGACAATGAACAGCAGCACGAAGAGCGCAGAGACCGTCATCACGAGGCCAGGTCCGCGCTCCACCGGCAGAAACGGCTCGCGCGCGTCATCGAAGAACATGATCTTGACGACGCGCAGGTAGTAGTAGGCGGCAATCACACTCGCCAAGACGCCGATGACAGCAAGTGCATAGAGCCCCGACTTAATCGCCGCGGCAAAGACGTAGAACTTGGCGAAGAACCCGGCGAGCGGCGGCACGCCCGCCATGGAGAACAGGATCATGGCGAGGACGAACGCCATGGGCAGGTTGGTCTTGGCTAACCCTGAGAGCGCGTCGATCTCCTCGACCATGCCGAGCTTGCCCCGCATGGAGAGGATGCAGGCGAAGGCGCCGACGGTCATGAACAGATAGATCGTGAGGTAGACGATGACGGCCTGCGTGCCGGCCTCGCTGTCGGCGGCGAGCCCGATCAGTGCGTAGCCGACGTGGCCGATCGAGGAATAGGCCATCAGCCGCTTGATGTTCGATTGCCCGATGGCGGCGAAGGCGCCGAGCAGCATCGAGGCGATTGAGAGGAAAACGACGATCTGCTGCCATTGCGGCGCGACGTCGGGGAACGCGCTGAGCAAGACGCGCATCAGCAGCGCGAACGCCGCAATCTTCGGCGCCGCGGCGAAGAAGGCGGTGACCGGAGTCGGTGCGCCCTCGTAGACGTCGGGCGTCCACATGTGGAAGGGCACTGCCGCGATCTTGAAGGCGATGCCGACGAGGAGGAACACGAGACCGACAGTGAGGCCGACGTTCTCGGCCATCGGGTGCGCCTTGGCGACGTCGGCGATCACGGAAAAGTCGACCGAGCCGGTGAAGCCGTAGATGAGCGAGCAGCCGTAGAGCAGCATGCCGGTCGACAGCGATCCCAGCACGAAATACTTGAGGCCGGCCTCGCTGGAGCGGACGTTGTCGCGGTGGATGGCAGCGACGACATAAAGCGCCAGGCTCTGCAGCTCGATGCCGAGAAAGAGCGCGATGAGGTCGCCGGCCGAGATCATCAGCATCATGCCGAGGGTGGCGAGCAGAAGGAGGACCGCGTATTCGAAGCTCAACAGCTTGGCGCGGGCGAGATCGCCGAATGACATGATGAGCACCAGGGCCGCGCCAGCGAGCACCAGGAGCTTCATGAAGCGGGCGAAGGGATCGGCGATGAAGGCGCCGTCAAACAGGCTCGCGCGCTCCGGGGCGGCGGTCGCGAGCAGGCCCGCGGCGGCGAGCACGACGAGGATCGCGATCACATGCGCGGCGAAATCGCGGCCCTCGGTGGCGCGGCGGAAGGCCCCGAACATGAGGAGCACCATGGCGCCCACGGCAAGGACGATCTCTGGCAACATCGGCGCGTACTTCGCGAACTCTTGCATCAGGGCTCCTGACTACGGCACGACGGCTGCGCCGGCCGGGTGGACAGAGGCCTCGTAGGCCGCGACGAGCTTCTTAACCGGCACCGCAGCAACGTCGAGCACGGGCGCGGGATAGACGCCGAGCAGGATCGTCAGCACGATCAGCGGTGCCATGATGCCGATCTCGCGGTAGCTCAAATCCTGCATGGCCTTGAGCGTGGGCTTGACGAGCTCGCCGAAGATCACGCGCCGGTAGAGCCATAGCGCGTAGCATGCCGACCAAATCACGCCGGAGGTCGCAATGAGCGCGACCCAGGTGTTGACCTTGAAGGCAGCGAGAAGCGTGAGGAACTCGCCGATGAAGCCCGAGGTGCCGGGCAGACCCACGTTGGCCATGGTGAACACCATGAAGAACGCGGCGTAGATCGGCATGCGATTGACGAGGCCACCGAACACCGAGATCTCGTGCGTGTGCATGCGGTCGTAGAGCACGCCGACGCAGAGGAAGAGCCCGGCCGACACGATGCCGTGCGAGACCATCTGGAAGATGGCGCCTTCGAGGCCCTTGGGTGGTGAAGGTGAAGATGCCCATCGTCACGAAGCCCATGTGCGCGACCGAGGAGTAGGCGATGAGCTTCTTCATGTCGGTCTGCGCCAGCGCCACGAGCGAGGTGTAGACGATGGCGACGACCGAGAGGAAGAACATGAAGCCCGTGAGCTCCTGGCAGGCGATGGGGAACATCGGCACCGAGAAGCGCAGGAAACCGTAGGCGCCCATCTTCAACAGGATTGCCGCCAGGATCACCGAGCCTGCGGTCGGGGCCTCGACGTGCGCGTCCGGCAACCATGTGTGCACCGGCCACATCGGCAGCTTCACGGCGAACGAGGCGAAGAAGGCGAACCACAAGTACCACTGCATGTCGGCCGGGAACTTGGTCGTCATCAGCGTGGGGATGTCGGTCGTGCCGGTGTGCCAGTACATCGCCATGATGGCGAGCAGCATCAGCACCGAGCCGAGCAGCGTATAGAGGAAGAACTTGAAGGTGGCGTAGACCCGGTTCTTGCCGCCCCAGACGCCGATGATCAAGAACATCGGGATGAGGCCGCCCTCGAAGAAGACGTAGAACAGCACGAGATCGAGCGCACAGAAGACGCCGATCATGAGCGTCTCGAGCACGAGGAAAGCGATCATGTACTCTTTGACGCGGTCCTGGATGCACACCCAGCTCTGCAGCACGCACAAGGGCAATAGGAATGTCGTCAGCAGGACGAACAGCACCGAGATGCCGTCGACGCCGAGCTTGAATTTGAAGAGGTCGAGCCAGGTGCGCGTCTCCACGAACTGGAAGGCCGCGGTCGAGGAGTCGAAGTTGAACCAAATGATGAGCGAGACGGCGAAGGTAATGATGGTCGTCCACAGCGCCACCCAGCGCGCGTTGCCCTTCGCTTCCGGGTTGAGGCAGGCGATGATCCCGGCGCCGACCAGCGGCAGGAACATGACGATCGACAGAAGCGGAGCGGAGGAGAGGTCCATTTAGCGCACCCCGCCCATGAACATGAAGTAGGTCAGGAGCAGCGCGAGCCCAATGAGCATCGCAAACGCATAGGTGTAGATGTAGCCGGTCTGCAGCCGCACGGCGCGCCCGGTGACGCGGTAGACGCCGGCCGCCGTGCCGTCGATCAACCCGTTGATGATGCCGATGTCGCCGACCTTCCACAGGAAGTTGGCGATCCAGAAGGTGGGGCGCACGAAGATGAGGTCATAGAGCTCGTCGAAGTACCACTTGTTCAGGAGGAACGCGTAGACGGGGTAGAAGATGCGCACCGTGATATTGGGCAGCGAGGGCACGAGCTTGTAGTAGAGGAACGGCAGGAACGTTCCGATCGCCATGGCCGTGAACGTCGACCAGTGCACCCATTCGGGCAGCCCTTCCATGTCGTGATAAAGCGCCGTCTCCCTCGCCTGGACGACGGCCTTGCTCCAGAACGCGTCGGCCCCTCCCCCGATGAAGGTGTGGATGCCGAGCGCGCCGGCGAAGGCGGCGCCGAGCCCCAGGCACAGCAGCGGCACGGTCATGACCGCCGGGCTCTCGTGCACGTGCGCGTAGGCCTCCTCGCTCATGCGCGGCTTGCCATGGAACGTCATGAGGATGAGGCGCCAGGTGTAGGTCGCCGTCAGGAACGCGCCGATGAGCAGGAACCAGAACGCGTACTGGCCCGGCGTCCCGGCCGCGTAGGAGGCGACGATGATGGCGTCCTTGGAGTAGAAGCCGGCGAAGCCGCCGATCTGGGGGATGCCGAAACCCGACAGCGCAAGTCCGCCGGCGATCATCATCAGCCAGGTGATACGCATCTTGGGCGCAAGGCCGCCCATCTTGCGCATGTCCTGCTCCTCGTGCAGCGCGTGCTTCACCGAGCCAGCACACAGGAACAGGAGCGACTTGAAGAAGGCGTGGCAGAAGAGATGGAAGATGCCCATGGAGAAGGCGCCGATGCCGCAGGCGGCGAACATGTAGCCGAGCTGCGAGCATGTGGAATAAGCGATCACCCGCTTTATGTCGTTCTGGACGACGGCGATCGTGGCGGCGAAGAAGGCCGTGAACGAGCCGATCAGCGTCACGAACTGCAAGGCGACGGGCGCAAGGTCGAACAGCGGCGACAGCCGCGCGACCATGAACACGCCGGCCGTCACCATGGTCGCGGCGTGGATCAGCGCGGAGACCGGCGTCGGGCCCTCCATGGCGTCGGGCAGCCAAGTGTGCAGCAAAAACTGCGCCGACTTGCCCATGGCACCCATGAACAACAGGAGACAGAGCGTCGTCAGGATGTCGGGATGATAGCCGAGGAAGAGGAACGTCTGCCCGGCGACGCCAGGGGCAGCATCGAAGATCTGCTGCAGGCTCACGGTGCGGAAGATGGTGAACACGCCGAAGATCCCGAGCGCGAAGCCGAAGTCGCCGACCCGGTTGACGACGAACGCCTTGATGGCGGCGGCGTTCGCTGAGGGCTTCTGATACCAGAACCCGATCAGGAGGTAGGAGAAGAGGCCGACGCCCTCCCAGCCGAAGAAGAGCTGCACGAGATTGTCGGACGTCACCAGCATCAGCATGGCGAAGGTGAAGCCGGACAGGTAGGAGAAGAAGCGAGGGCGCGAGGGATCCTCATTCATGTAGCCGATCGAATAGACGTGGACGAGGCCCGAGACCGTCGTCACGACGACGAACATCACCGCCGTCAGCGTGTCGATCTTGAAGGCCCAGGCGACATCGAGCTCGCCCGACGTGATCCAGCGCTCGACTGCAACGTGCGCCGTCTCGTGTCCGAAGCCGACGTTCCAGAACACGATCCAGGACAGAACGCAGGAGATGAGCAGAAGCCCCGTGGTGATCAGCTCCGAGGGGCGCACGCCCAGTGCGCGCCCGAAAAGGCCGACGAAGAGCCCCCCCAAGCCCGGAAGGAACACGATGGCCGAGTAGATCATGCGCTCCCGCCCCCTCAGCCCTTCATCATGTTGATGTCTTCGACAGCGATCGAGCCGCGGTTGCGGTAGTAGGCGACGACGATCGCCAAGCCGATCGCGGCCTCTGCGGCGGCAACGGTGAGGTTGAACAGGGTGAACACCTGGCCGACGATATCGCCGAGGTAGTAGGAGAACGCCACGAAGTTGATGTTGACCGCGAGCAGCATCAGCTCGATCGACATCAGGATGATGATGACATTCTTGCGGTTCAAGAAGATGCCGAGCATGCCCAGCGTGAAGAGGCAGGCCGCGACCGTCAGATAATGCCCGATGCCGATGGTCATGCGCCCCCCTCCCTTGCCTAGCCGCGTCCGTCGCCCGCCGGGATGATCGCCTCGCCAGAGGCGACCTTGACGACCTCGAGGCCCGTCTTCGGCGAGCGCGCAACCTGCTTGGCGATCGATTGGCGCCTGACGCCGACCTTGTGTTGCAGCGTCAGCACGATGGCGCCGATCATCGCCACGAGCAGGACGAGGCCGGCGACCTCGAAGAAGTAGACGTAGCGCGTGTAGAGGACGAGCCCGAGCGCCTGCGTGTTGGAGACTTGCGCCGCCGCCTTGGCCGCGCTCGCGCCCGGCGCGTGCCCCACGCCGAGGCCGAAGCCGCGGCCAACGAACAAGAGGACGAGCTCGGCGAGCACGATGCCGCCGACCAGGAGGCCGACCGGCGCGTTCTTGATGAAGCCGGCTTTCAGCTCGGCGAAGTCGACGTCGAGCATCATGACGACGAAGAGAAACAACACGGCGACCGCGCCCACGTAGACGATGACGAGGATCATCGCGAGGAACTCGGCGCCGAGGAGTATGAAGAGGCCGGCCGCGTTGAAGAACGCGAGGATCAGATACAACACCGCATGCACGGGGTTCTTCGCCACGATGACCATCACCCCGGCGACGACCGAGAGGATAGCGAACAGATAGAAGAACCCCGCTGTCAGTGCCATCGGTAGAGTTCCAGCGCCCTCTCTCGTCCCGCCGCCTCAGCGCGCCTCGCAAAACGCACCGCCAACGAAGCGGCGCACTGTCCCGCATTTCTCAGCGCTAGGGTGAGTACCCTATGCGCCCTTACAATCCAAGTGCCGAGAGGTCTCCTTGTGCAAAGAGCTCGGGCCGGGTGCCGCTTGGGCGCTCAGCGATAGGGCGCGTCCATAGCGAGATTCCTCGCGATCTCCCGCTCCCACCTGTCGCCATTATCCAGCAGTTTCTCCTTGTTGTAGTAGAGCTCCTCGCGCGTCTCGGCCGCAAACTCGAAATTCGGGCCCTCGACGATGGCGTCAACAGGGCAGGCCTCCTGGCACAGCCCGCAGTAGATGCACTTCACCATGTCGATGTCGTAGCGCGTCGCCCGCCGCGTTCCATCGTTGCGCCGGGGGCCTGCCTCGATGGTGATCGCCTGCGCCGGGCAGATCGCCTCGCACAGCTTGCAGGCGATGCAGCGCTCCTCGCCGTTGGGATAGCGCCGCAGCGCATGCTCGCCGCGGAAGCGCGGCGACAAGGGGCCGCGCTCGAAGGGATAGTCGAGCGTCTTCTTCTTGGAGAAGAAGTAGCGCGTGGCGAGGCCGAAGGCGGAGACGAACTCCCACAAAAACGGCGCTCTCAACGATTGTGCGATGCTCATATCGCTTCGGTCCTCATCGGCACGTTCATCGTCCAGCTGTCATCCACGGGACCCCGTACTGCAGCACGCCCGCGACGATCACGACCATGGCCAACGACAGCGGCAGGAACACCTTCCAGCCGAGCCGCATCAGCTGGTCGTAGCGGTAGCGGGGCACCATCGCCTTCACCATGGCGAACAGGAAGAAGACGAAGATGCATTTTCCCGCGAACCAGAAGATGCCCGGCACCCAGGTCAAAGGCTCCACCGCGATGGGGGGAAGCCAGCCGCCCAAGAACAGGATCGTCGTAAGCGCGCACATGGTGACGATCGCCACGTACTCGCCGAGCATGAACAGAAGGTAGGGCGTGGACGAGTACTCGACCATGAAGCCGGCGACGAGCTCGGATTCAGCCTCCACCAGGTCGAAGGGCGGCCGGTTGGTCTCCGCGAGCGCGGAGACGAAGAAGACGACGAACATCGGCAGAAGTGGCAGCCAGTACCAGTCGAGGACGGAGTTCGGCAGCCCGTGGCGCGTGCCGAGCCCCGTCGTCTGCGCATGGACGATGTCGGTCAGGTTGAGCGAGCCGACGCACAGGATCACGGTGATGATGACGAAGCCGATGGACACCTCGTAGGAGACCATCTGCGCGGCGGAGCGCAGAGAGCCCATGAACGGGTACTTCGAGTTCGACGCCCAGCCGCCCATGATGATGCCGTAGACGGAGAGCGAGGACAGCGCCAACAAGTAGAGGACGCCGACGTTCAGATCGGAGATCACCCACTTGCCGAGCCCGTTCTCGTTGACGGGGATGACCGCCCAGGCCGCGAGCGCGAAGGTCGCGGTGGCGATCGGCGCCAAAAGGAACACGCCCTTGTTGGCACCCGCCGGGATGATCGGCTCCTTGAACACGAACTTGAAGAGGTCGGCGAAGGACTGCAGCAGCCCGAAGGCCCCGACGACGTTGGGCCCGCGCCGCATCTGCACGGCCGCCCACACCTTGCGGTCCATGAGCAGAAGGAAGGCGACGCACACCAAGAGCGCGACGAGCGTGAACAGGCTCCAGCCCACCATGATCACGAACCACAGCCCGTAGTCCAACCAGGTCTCTAACGTGCCGGTGCTCATGCGCGGACCCGCCTCACTCGGCTGCCTTGAGGCGCTCGGCGCCCGTGCTCTTCTTCAGCGCGCTCATCTCCGCCATGACGGTAGAGGCGCGCGCAATCGGATTGGTGAGGTAGAAGTCGCGGATCGGCAGGGCAAACGGCTCCTTGGCGAGCGGCGAGCCCTTCTTGGCGAGCGCCTCGACGCCGTCACGGGGCGCCGCCTCGACCGCGTCGAGGCGCGCTAAGCTCGGCACGGCGGCATACATGGCGGTGCGCAGGGCGGAAAGCGTGTCGTAGGGCAGCGTTTGCCCAACAGCTGCGGAAAGGGCGCGGATGATGGCCCAATCCTCCTTCGCCTCGCCCGGCGGAAAGGCGGCACGCTCGGTCATCTGCGGGCGTCCTTCGGTGTTGACGTAGGTCGCGCTCTTCTCGGTGTAGGCGGCGCCCGGCAGGATCACGTCGGCGCGGTGCGCGCTTCTGTCCCCGTGGCTGCCCTGGTAGACGATGAACGTCGATCCCGTCTCCGGCAGCTCGATCTCGTCGGCGCCCAACAGAAAGAGCACGTCGAGCTTGTCCTTGCCCACCGCGGCGACGAGGTCGGGAGCATCGAGAGCGCCCTTGTCCGGCACGAACCCGAGATCGAGCCCGGCAACGCGCGAGGCCGCCGTGTGCAGCACGTTGAACGCGTTCCAGCTCGCCTCCTTGCCCTCCATGGCGGCGAGCGCGATGCGCGCAGAAAGGCCGAGAACGGCGGCGCCGTCGGCGCGCGCGGCCGCACCCGCTCCGACGATCACCATCGGCCGCTGCGCTTCTTTCAGGACCTTTGCGAAGGAGTGCTGCCCCTCGGATAGGTCGGCGAGCGTCTGCGGCCCGGCGCCGAGGTACTCGTAAGGATAGGTGAGCGCAGCCTGCTCGCCGATGAGCCCGACCTTGAGGGCACCCACCGAACCACCTTGGCGCCAGCGCTTGTGGATGCGCCCGTTGAGCACGGCCGCCTCCATGCGCGGGTTGGTGCCGACGAGCAGGATCGCGTCCGCCTTGTCGATGCCGGCGATGGTGGCGTTGAACAGGTAGCTCGCGCGCCCCTGCGCGGGATTGAGCTTGGCCCCGTCCTGACGGCAATCAAGGCTCTTCACCTCGAGACGCGTCAGCAGGTCTTTGAGCGCGAACATCTCCTCGGCGGCGGCGAGGTCGCCGGCGATGGCGCCAACGCGGGCGGGCTTGGCGCCTTTCAGCTTTTCGGCAACGAGGCCGAGCGCCTCGCTCCAGCTCGCTTCTTGCAGCTTGCCGTCCTTGCGGATGTAAGGGTGGTCGAGCCGCTGCGTGCGCAGGCCGTCGCAGGCAAAGCGCGTCTTGTCAGAGATCCATTCCTCGTTGACGTCGTCGTTGATGCGCGGCAGCACGCGCATGACCTCGCGCCCGCGCGTGTCGACGCGGATCGCCGAGCCGACCGCATCCATGACGTCGAAGGATTCGGTCTTCTCCAATTCCCAGGGGCGCGCGATGTAGGACCAGGGCCGGTGCGTCAGCGCGCCGACCGGGCAGAGATCGTTCACGTTGGCGGAGAGCTCGGAAAGTATCCCGCGGTCGAGATAGGTGGTGATCTCCATGTCCTCGCCGCGGCCGATGGCGCCGAGCTCGTCGACGCCCGCAACCTCCGTCATGAAGCGCACGCAACGCGTGCAGTGGATGCAGCGGTTCATGAAGGTCTTGATCAGCGGCCCGATGTACTTCTCCTCGACCGCGCGCTTGTTCTCGGCGAAGCGCGAGCCGCCGGGCCCAAAGGCCATGGCCTGGTCCTGCAGATCGCATTCCCCGCCCTGGTCGCAGATCGGGCAGTCGAGCGGATGGTTGATGAGCAGGAACTCCATCACGCCTTCGC
The DNA here is from genome assembly GCA_963724945.1 of uncultured Alphaproteobacteria bacterium. Lineage (GTDB taxonomy): Bacteria > Pseudomonadota > Alphaproteobacteria > Rhizobiales > Hyphomicrobiaceae > Hyphomicrobium_A. Next base: position 149,259 of record CAVRWL010000001.1, read on the forward strand.
GCGCCGCCTTGACCATGGGGCTGTTGGTGCGCACCTCGCGCGGGCTTCCGTCCTTGTTGGGCGGCAGGTCGGCCACGCCCATGGCGCACGAGGCGGTCGGCTTGCCAATGCCGACGACCTCGACGAGGCACATGCGGCAGTTGCCGGCGATCGACAGACGCTCGTGGTAGCAGAAGCGCGGGATCTCGGCGCCGGCCTGCTCGCACGCCTGCAACAGCGTGGTGCCGGGCTCCACCTCGATCAGCTTGCCGTCGATGATGATTGGCTTCGACATCGATCCTACTCGATCAAAGTGTCACCGCGTTACAATCGCCAGAACGGTGAGGCCGCCGAGAAACAAGATGAGCGACAGCCACCCTTTTGCATTCGGAGACAGCGGAACGCCGGCAAAGCGCGCCGCGTACCAGACACCGGCGCCGTAGCCGATCACGACGCCCAGCACCGCCCCGATCCAACCCCACAGGAGAAAGCCCAGAGCTGCGCCCGCCGCCGCGCCGGCGATTGCCGGAAGCGTGAAAGAAGCGATTATCAGGGCGAGAAAATCCAAGGGTCCGTCCTCTCAAGGCTTGCATCTACTCCGCCGCCTCTTTCGCGGCTGCGCGGTGGGCGTCAATGCGCTCCTCAATGACGTGGCGGAAGGTGCGGATGAGACCCTGCACGGGCCAGGCTGCCGCATCACCGAGCGCGCAGATGGTATGGCCTTCGACCTGCTTCGTCACGTTGTAGAGAAGATCGATCTCGCTCTTCTCCGCCTCGCCGCGCTGCATGCGCTCGAGCACGCGGAACATCCAGCCGGTGCCCTCGCGGCACGGCGTGCACTGGCCGCAGAACTCGTGCTTGAAGAAGTAGGCGATGCGCGCGATGGCCTTGATGGGGTCGGTGGACTTGTCCATGACGATGACGGCCCCGGTGCCAAGCCCCGACTTGAGCTTGGCGAGCGCATCGAAGTCCATAGGCAAATCCTCGCACTGAACGGCGGGAATGAGCGGCATCGAGGCGCCGCCGGGAATGATGGCGAGCAGGTTGTCCCAACCTCCGCGTACGCCGCCAGCGTGCTTGTTGATCAGCTCCTTCACGGGAATGCCCATCTCCTCCTCCACGACGCAGGGGCGATTTACGTGACCGGAGATTTGGTAGAGCTTGGTGCCGGTGTTATTGGGTAGCCCGAGGGACGCAAACCAGGCCCCGCCCCGACGCAGAATGTCGGGCACCACCGCAATGCTCTCGACGTTGTTGACGGTCGTGGGCGCGCCGTAGAGGCCGACGTTGGCCGGGAACGGCGGCTTCAAGCGCGGCATCCCCTTCTTGCCCTCGATGCTCTCGAGCAGCGCCGTCTCCTCGCCGCAGATGTAGGCGCCGGCGCCGTGGTGGACGATGATGTCGAAGTCCCAGCCGTTGTTGTTGGCCTTGCCGATGAGCTTGGCCGCGTAGGCCTCGTCGACCGCGGTCTGCAGGCGGTCGATTTCCTGCATGAACTCGCCGCGCACGTAGATGTAGGCCGTGTGCGCGCGCATGGCGAAGCCGGCGAGCAGCGACCCCTCGATCAGGAGGTGGGGGTCGTGGCGCATGATCTCGCGGTCCTTGCAGGACCCGGGCTCGCTTTCGTCGGCGTTGACGACGAGATAGGAGGGCCTGGAATCGCTCTTGGGCATGAACGACCACTTGAGGCCCGTGGGGAAGCCGGCGCCGCCGCGGCCGCGCAGGCCCGACGTCTTCACCTCGCCGATGATCCAGTCGTGCCCTTTCTCGATCAGCGCCTTGGTATCGCTCCAGGCGCCGCGCGCACGCGCCCCGGCGAGGCGCCAGTCCTCGAAACCATAGAGGTTGCGGAAGATGCGGTCTTTGTCCTCGAGCATACGCCTTCGGCCTCTCTCGTCTTCAGACCCTCAGACCCTCGCATCCTTCTTGTCCGCGCCGACAAGCGTCGTGGGTCCGCCTTGCGGACACGATGCCTGACGCCCGATCTGCGAGCCGGGCTTGGGCGGCTTTCCTTCCTTCAATCCGTAGAGCAGCTTCTCGAACAGCTCCGGATCGAGGTCCTCGTAGGTGTTCTTGCCGATCTGCACGACGGGAGCGTTGGCGCAGCAGCCGAGGCACTCGACCTCCTCCCAGGAGAAGCATCCGTCGCGCGAAAGCTCATGCGGGTTCTCGGCGATCTGCTCCTTGCAGATCTCGATCAGCGCCTCGGAGCCGCGCAGCATGCACGGTGTCGTCCCGCACACCCACAGATGCGCCGTCGACCCCACCGGGGCGAGCTGGAACATCGTGTAGAAGGTGGCGATCTCCAGGACGCGGATGTAGGCCATGCCCAGCATATCGGCGACGGCGCGGATGGCGGGCTCGGTGCACCAGCCCTCCTGCGCTTGCGCGCGCCACAGAAGGGCCAGCACGGCGGAGGCCTCCTTGCCGGCCGGGTACTTGGCGATCTCCCGCTTGGCCCACGCGAGGTTATCGGCCGTGAACGCGAAGCTTGAGGGCTGCTCGGGGTAGAGGCGGCGAACGGCCAAGGCTGACACCTCTTCGGATCGGGTCTTTACGATCGCGGCGTGAACTCGCGGCGGGACGACGCTCGTGGCTTGGGACCCAAGTCGTCGCTGATCTTGACGCAGCGCACAATTCCCCTGTTCCACTACGTCTATCCGCGCTTCAACGCAAGCACTTGACGCCGCCGGGCGCGCAGGCGCGCCCGATGCTTCACAACGTATGTACGACCCGACCTGTCGCCCATGCGGCGATCTTGCGCATAGGGTCTAGCCCGCCGCCCCCGCCAGCCAGCTCAGCAGCAGGATGACAGCCGCGAGCGGCGCCAGCAGCAGGGCGCTCTGGGCGCCTACGCGCAGAAACCCGCTCCAGAAGAGGCCGAGCGCCAGACCGAACACGAGGATCACCCAGCCCCCGTGCATGCCCCCGCGCGCGGCGGCGTAGGCGAGACCGGCCGCCGAACGAGAGAAGTCCGAGCAGCATCGTGACGGTAGGTGCCTCAGACTGCAGGACGCCCATGGGCCAGCCGTTGCGCTCAGCGAGCGCGCGATAGGTCGCGAGCGACAGGCCCCAGCCGAGCGCACCGATGGCGAGGAGGAACAGGTGGTCGACCATACACCCTCACCGATCGATCTCGCCGAAGACGACGTCGATGGAGCCGAGGATCGCGGAGACGTCCGCCAGCATATGCTTGCGCGTTAGGAAATCCATCGCCTGCAGGTGCGGGAAGCCCGGGGCGCGGATTTTGCAGCGATAAGGCCGGTTGGAGCCGTCGGCGACGAGATAGACGCCGAACTCGCCCTTGGGCGCCTCGACCGCGGCGTAGACCTCGCCTGCGGGCACGTGGAAGCCCTCGGTGTAGAGCTTGAAATGGTGGATCAGCGCCTCCATGGAGCGCTTCATGTCGGCGCGCCGCGGCGGCACCACCTTGCGGTCGTCGGCCACGAACGGGCCTTGGCCCTCGGGCGAGCGCAGCTTCGCGCACACCTGGCGCATGATGCGCAGAGACTGGCGCATCTCCGCCATGCGCACGAGATAGCGGTCGTAGCAGTCACCGTGCTTGCCGATGGGGATGTCGAAATCGAGCTCGGGATAGCACTCGTAGGGCTGCGCCTTGCGCAGGTCCCACACCGCGCCCGAGCCGCGCACCATGACGCCGGAGAAGCCCCACTTGAAGCAGTCGTCGAGACTGACCACGCCGATGTCGACGTTCCTCTGCTTGAAGATGCGGTTGTTGGTCAGGAGCCCCTCGATGTCGTCGAGGATCTTGGGGTGGGCCTCGGCGAAAGCGTCGATGTCGTCGATCAATTGCGGCGGCAGGTCCATGTGCACGCCGCCGATGCGGAAATACTTGGCGTGCATGCGGCTGCCCGAGGCGCGCTCGTAGAAGACCATCAGCTTCTCGCGCTCCTCAAAGCCCCACAACGGCGGGGTGAGCGCGCCGACGTCCATGGCCTGCGTCGTGACGTTCAACAGGTGCGACAGGAGCCGCCCGATCTCGCAAAAGAGCACGCGGATCAATTGCCCGCGCTTGGGCACCTCGAGGCCCAACAGCTTCTCCGCCGCGAGGCAGAAGGCGTGCTCCTGGTTCATGGGCGCGACGTAGTCGAGCCGGTCGAAGTAGCCGATCGCCTGCAGATACGTCTTGTGCTCGATGAGCTTCTCGGTGCCGCGATGGAGAAGCCCGATGTGGGGATCGACGCGCTCCACCACCTCGCCATCGAGCTCGAGCACGAGGCGCAGGACGCCGTGCGCGGCCGGGTGCTGCGGGCCGAAGTTGATGTTGAACTGGCGGATGTCGGTCTCGCCCATCAGCTCTGTCCTTCCAGCAATTCTATGGGGGCGACGCGGGCAAGCTTCGCCTTCTCGTTGACGCGGGCGACGAAGCGGGCCCAGGGCACGATCATGCGCTCATGCCGCCCTTCGCCGATGACGTCGATGCCGTCGTGCGCCTTCACATGAAACCAGGCGCGCCGGCCCGCGACCTTGGTGCATTCGGCGTCGACCGTCACCGTCTGCCCCGGCACCGTCGCCGCCGTGTGCGAGACGTCGATGTGCACGCCGAGGCTGCCCTCGCCGGGATCGAGGTGCGGCTGCAGGATCTTGAGGCACGTCCATTCCATGAGGCCCACCATGAAGCCCGTGGCGAACACCGTCGGCATCTCCTTGAACTCGGGCGCTTCCGGGTAGAGGAACGGCACGGTCTTCTCCGCGGGCACCCGGTAGGAGAAGCGGGCCGACGCACCGGGCTGCAACGTGTCCTTCATCGCCTCACGCCTTGCTGGCCTTCTCGTCGCCCGGCAGCACGTACTGGGTGCCTTCCCAAGGCCACTCGAAGTCGAAGGTGCGGAACTCCTGCGTCAGCTCAACGGGCTCGTAGACGACGCGCTTGAGCTCATCGTCGTAGCGCACCTCGACGTAGCCCGTGAGCGGGAAATCCTTGCGCAAGGGATGCCCCTGGAAGCCGTAGTCGGTGAGGAGCCGGCGCAGGTCCGGGTGGCCCGAGAACAGGATGCCGTACATGTCGTAGGCCTCGCGCTCGAACCAGTTGGCGACCGGGAAGACGCCGACCACGCTCGCCACAGGGGTCTCCTCGTCGGTCTTGAGCTTCACGCGGATGCGCTGGTTCAAGCGCGGGGAGAGCAGATGATAGACGACATCGAAGCGAGCTTCGCGCGCCGGCCAATCGACGCCGCAGACGTCGATCAGCACCTCGAAGCGGCACTCGGGGTCGTCGCGCAGGAAGGTGAGCACCTCGACGATTTTGTCGCGCGCGACGTCGAGGGTGAGCTCATCGTGGGCGATGGTCTTGGAGAGGACCGCGGATGCAAGGCCGCCGCAATGTGGTCTGCCAGTTCGCTCAGTTGAAGAGCCATCGGTAGTTCTCATTTCGTGGGGCAGTGGGCAGTCGAGTTGCGGAACATTCCTACTGCCGATTGCCTATTGCCGACTGCCCAAGCTGCCTATCTCTCGATTGTTCCCGTGCGGCGGATCTTGCGCTGCAGAAGCAGCACGCCATAGACGAGCGCCTCGGCCGTCGGCGGGCAGCCGGGCACGTAGACGTCGACGGGCACGATGCGGTCGCAGCCGCGCACCACGGCGTAGGAGTAGTGGTAGTAGCCGCCGCCGTTGGCGCACGATCCCATCGAGATCACGTAGCGCGGCTCCGGCATCTGGTCGTAGACCTTGCGCAAAGCGGGCGCCATCTTGTTGGTCAGCGTGCCGGCGACGATCATCACGTCCGACTGGCGCGGGCTGCCGCGTGGAGCGAAGCCGAAGCGCTCCAGGTCGTAGCGCGGCATGGAGGCCTGCATCATCTCGACCGCGCAGCAGGCGAGCCCGAACGTCATCCACATGAGCGAGCCGGTGCGCGCCCAGTTGATGAGGTCGTCGGTGGTGGTGACGAGAAAGCCCTTGTCGGCGAGCTTGTTGGAGATCTGGGTGAAGCCTTCCTCGCCCGGCTTCACCAGAACGCCGCTCTCCGGCTCGGGCCGCGTGATCAATCCCATTCGAGCGCCCCTTTCCGCCACTCGTAGACGAAGCCGACCGTCAGAACGACAAGGAAGATGATCATCGACCAGAAGCCGAAGACGCCGACCTCCTTGAAGGCGACCGCCCAGGGAAAGAGGAACGCCACCTCGAGGTCGAAGATGATGAAGAGGATCGCCACGAGGTAGTAGCGGATGTCGAACTTCATGCGCGCGTCGTCGAAGGCAGTGAAGCCGCACTCGTAGGCGGACACCTTCTCCGGATCGGGGTTCCTGACCGCGATCAGGAAGGGCACCGTCGTCAGGATGAGGGCGATGGCGAGCGCCACCGCGATGAAGATCGCGATCGGCAGGTAGGAGAGGAAGAGCTGGTCCATGGTGGCCTCAACTCCCGGGCGGCGCTGCTATTGCGGCGCAACATCAGCCTCGGTGTTAACGCAGGCCACCCTACCGCGCAACCCGGCTTTTGCCCTCAACGGCACTCATCCGCGCCAAAGCGCAGGCCCGGCTTTCTTCCGCTTGTGCCCGGGAAATTTCCGTCGCGTAGCGAACGCTCGAGCGCACCGAGAGGTCCGCAACCAAGTCGGCGTCAACGACTGGCGAAACGCGAGCTAGGCCGCATCTCGTGGCCGGTAATAGACCGGGCGAGCGCGCGCGGGCTGGAAGCTGCGTCGCATGTGGACGTCGCAATACGAGCGCCCGTCAACCTTGCGCTTACCGCAGAAGTGGAAATCCCGGTCCAAAGGGTCGCCGATGGGCCAGCGACAGTCGTCGGGCAGAAGCGTCTTGACCGTCTTTCGCTGCGCGAGGGGGATGTTCAGGTCGTCGCTCTGCGGGGGTGTCGGGGGGCTTTTTATGTTATCCATCCCGCAACATAGCACGAAATGTTGCAGAATAGCGAATGGCGGCGATGTCTTGTGGCCGCAGGGCGCGCCTGCACCCCCGTCATGGCGGAGCCATGCTTCGCATGGACGCGAGCGCCGGTGCTCCACAGAGCAGAACGCTCAAAGGAGCGACGCGTCTCGCAGCTTGTGTCAGGAAGAATATGACCGGCCCGCAGGGCCCTGGCCGCAAGGCGGCCCGCGACAAGTCGTGGCCGTCCACGGAGCACTAGGCCCGTTGGATGAAGCTTCCCTCAGCTTGTGTCAGGGGACCAACGAGTGGCGCGAGAGACGGGACTTGAACCCGCGACCTCCGGCGTGACAGGCCGGCGCTCTAACCAACTGAGCTACTCCCGCAAGCGAAAACGCGCGCCCCTAAAGGGACGCGCTGCCACGAGCCGATGACTTACGTGGGCGCCCCCTCGAAGTCAAGAACAGGGCCCGCTCACGCGCCCCCGAGGTAATCGAGCTTGCCGATGGGAACGCCGTTGTGGCGCAGGATCGCGTAGGCGACCGTGACGTGGAAGTAGAAGTTCGGGAGCACGAAAAACACCAGATAATCCTGCCCCTTGAACAACAGCTCTTGGGAGCCGGCCTTCAAGATGATGTCGCGGGCTTCCGATCCATCGATCTGGTCGGGGCGGACGCTGGCGATGAAGTCGAGCGTCTTGGCGATCCGCGCCTTGAGCTCGGGCAACGTCGTCTCGCTGTCGGCAAAGCTCGGCACGGCCAGGCCGGCCAGACGGGCGCAGGCACCCTTGGCGGTATCGCTCAACAGCTGTACCTGCCGGCTCAAGGGATACATGTCGGGAGCAAGCCGCGCCGATGTCAGCACGGCCGGATCGATCTTGCGCTCCTCGGCATAGGCCGCCGCCTTGTCGAGGATGGCGTCGAGCGCGGTCAGTGCCCGCTGCACGCCCGGCACCAATGCCTGATACATCGAAATCGTCATGATGGTCCCCTCTCTGTTCCCGCTCGGCATATGGCGTGTGGAATCTCTCTCGCAAGGCGCCGCGACAACCGGGCCGCTGGGCCCAGGCGTCAAGGACGCCCGGCATGGCGGAGCCATGCTTCGCATGGACGCGAGCGCCGGTCCTCAGCAGAGCACCACAACATCGCTCACGGGCGCTGATCCGCCCTGCGCGCGGGCGCCCTCCGCGAGGCGGCCTGTTCGGCCGGGGCCGCCTTGCAGCCCTGGCCGCGGGGCGCGACTGCGCACCCGGCGCGAGCGCCGGTGCTCCACAGAGCACCACGCTCGTTGTTCGAAGCCTCTCTCAGCTTGTGGCAGCGGAAAGATGGTGGGCGGTGAGAGGGTCGAACTCCCGACATCCTCGGTGTAAACGAGGCGCTCTACCACTGAGCTAACCGCCCCCGCGCTCCTATCGCCGTTTTGCTCCGAAGGGGCAAGCGCCCAAGGGGCGCCGAGAAGCCGCGCCCACGCGGAGCGCGCCGGTCGCCGGCGGCGACCGAATAGCGCGCGTGAGCGATCAAACGCCAAAGGCGCGCCGCCCTTGCCGCGACGCGCCCCAAACAACCGCCGATGGCGGGAGAGGATCGGCTAGTTGAGCAGGTCTTTGAGGCCCTTGGACGGGCTGAACTTGGCCACCCGCGAGGCCGGGATGTTGATCGTAGCGCCGGTCGCCGGATTGCGCCCTTCGCGCGCCTTGCGCTTGGCCACCTTGAACGTGCCGAAGTCGGGAATGCGCACCTCCTCGCCCTTCCTCAGGGCGCCGCGGATGTGCTCCAGCGCGGCATCGACCGCAACGCTCGCCTTTTCCTTCGTCAGCTCGGCTTCCTTGGCGACGGCGTCGATCAAATCTTTCTTGCTCATCTCGTATCCGTCCTCTGCGTTCGGAATGGGTGTCGGGGGGGTCCGGGGCGCCGAAAAGCCCCGTCCGGGTGCCGCAAAAGCAGCAATAGTGCTGCACAGAAGCGCCCAATGACCGCCCTCGTCAAGGGGGAAATCGCGCGAATTTTCCCGAAAAACCAGGGAAAACCGGGGGCGTGCGCGCACGGAGCGAGAACAGAAAAGCCCCCGCGCTTGGAGAGCACGGGGGCTGAGATCCAAAGCCAGTCCTGCCGTCGTCAAGCGCGCGCAAAGTTGCGCTTACACCGTGAGATCAGTGAGCGGTGACCCGCGGCGTCGTCTTGCCGTCCTCGCTTTGCACGGCCTGGGCTTCGCTCGCCTCGTCCCAGCTCATACGCTCGGGCACCTTGACCAGCGCCGCCTTCAAGACGTCGTCGACCCGGGCCGCAGGGACGATGTCGATCTTGTTCTTGATCTCGGCGGAGATCTCGGAGAGGTCCTTTACGTTCTCTTCAGGAATAATCACGGTTTTGATGCCGCCGCGCAGCGCCGCGAGCAGCTTCTCCTTCAAGCCGCCGATCGGCAGGACGCGACCGCGCAGCGTGATCTCGCCGGTCATGGCCACGTCCTTGCGCACGGGGATGCCCGTCAGGACCGAGATGATCGCCGTCACCATGGCGACGCCGGCTGAAGGTCCGTCCTTGGGGGTCGCGCCTTCCGGCACGTGCACGTGGATGTCCCTCTTCTCGAACATCGGCGGCGGGATGCCGAAGTCGATCGAGCGCGAGCGCACGTAGGCGTTCGCGGCCTGGATCGATTCCTTCATCACGTCGCGCAGGTTGCCGGTGACCGTCATCTTGCCCTTGCCGGGCATCATGACGCCTTCGATGGTCAAGAGCTCGCCGCCGGCCTCGGTCCAGGCGAGCCCGGTGACGATGCCGACCTGGTCCTCGAGCTCGGCCTCGCCGTAGCGGTACTTCGTCACCCCGAGATAGGATTCGAGGTTTGCCGCCGTCACCGCGATGGTCTTGTTCTCCGAGGTCAGGATCTCCTTGACCGCCTTGCGCGCGAGCTTGGCGATCTCGCGCTCGAGCGAGCGCACGCCCGCCTCGCGCGTGTAGCGACGCACGATCTCCAACAACGCCGCCTCGTCGATCGTCCACTCCTCGGCCTCGAGCCCGTGCGCCTGGCGCTGGTTGGGGATCAAATGGCGCTTGGCGATCTCGAGCTTCTCGTCCTCGGTATAGCCGGCGAGCCGGATGATCTCCATGCGGTCCATGAGGGCCGGCGGTATGTTGAGCGTGTTGGCCGTCGTCACGAACATCACGTTCGACAGGTCGTAGTCGACCTCGAGGTAATGGTCGTTGAAGGTGGCGTTCTGCTCCGGATCGAGCACCTCGAGCAGCGCCGCCGCGGGATCGCCGCGGAAGTCGGAGCCCATTTTGTCGATCTCGTCCAAGAGGAACAGCGGGTTGACGCGCTTGGCCTTGCGCATCGACTGGATGACTTTGCCCGGCATCGATCCGATGTAGGTGCGCCGGTGCCCGCGGATCTCCGCCTCGTCGCGCACGCCACCGAGGCTCATGCGCACGAACTCGCGCCCCGTTGCGTTCGCCATCGACTTGCCGAGCGAGGTCTTGCCTACGCCAGGCGGTCCGACGAGGCACAGGATCGGTCCTTTGAGCTTGTTGGTACGCGCCTGCACGGCGAGGTACTCGACGATGCGCTCCTTGACCTTGTCGAGCCCATAGTGCTCCGCATCGAGGATCGTCTGAGCCTCGTCGAGGTCCTTCTTGATCTTGCCCTTGATGCCCCACGGGATCGACAAGAGCCAGTCGAGGTAGTTGCGCACAACCGTCGCTTCCGCCGACATGGGGCTCATCTGCTTGAGCTTCTTCAGCTCGGCGAGCGCCTTGTCGCGGGCCTCCTTCGACAGCTTGGTGTTCTCGATCTTCTCCTCGAACTCGGCGATGTCGTCGCGCTCGTCGGAATCGCCGAGCTCCTTCTGGATCGCCTTCATCTGCTCGTTCAAGTAGTACTCGCGCTGCGTCTTCTCCATCTGGCGCTTGACCCGGGAGCGGATCTTGCGCTCGACCTGCAGAACCGAGATCTCGCTCTCCATGAGCGTGTAGACGCGCTCGAGCCGCTCGGAGATCGTGGAGGTCTCCAAGATCTCCTGCTTGTCGGCGATCTTGATGGCGAGGTGGGAGGCGATCGTGTCGGCGAGCTTGGAGTAGTCCTCGATCTGCGCGACGTTGCCCAAGACCTCAGGCGAGATCTTCTTGTTGAGCTTCACGTAGCTCTCGAACTGGGTGACGGCCGAGCGCGCCAGCGCCTCGATCTCGTCCTTGGCGCCGATCTCCTCGGGCACCTGCTCCACCTCGGCCTCGAAATAGTTAGCGTTGTCGGTGTAGCGCACGATCTTCGCGCGCGAGGTGCCCTCGACCAGCACCTTCACGGTGCCGTCGGGCAGCTTCAGGAGCTGCAGCACAGAGGCGAGCGTGCCCACCGGATAGATGGCGTCGGTCGCCGGATCGTCGTCGCCGGCGTTCTTCTGCGCGGCGAGCAGGATGTGCTTATCCGCGCGCATCACCTCCTCGAGCGCGTTGATCGACTTGTCGCGCCCGACGAACAGCGGAACGATCATGTAGGGAAAGACCACGATGTCGCGCAGCGGGAGGACGGGGTACGTCCCCTTGCCGGCAGCCTTTTCTTTCATCTGTTTCTCTTCGCCCATGTCGCTACCTATCCGCGTATGGCCGCCGGTCGACGATCCGGCACTCAACTCGCAACCTCAATTCGCCGGCCCTTTTGAAGTCCGGCCGCTGCGGGGCACCGTGCAGTGCCAGCCCCGTCGGCGCAAGTTTGCCAGGACGGCGCCCCAAATGAGATGGGGCGAACTGCCGCCGGATCAAGGTTTGTCGCGCAGCGTGCCGCCCGCGGCGCCTTGCAAATCTCGGATTGAACCGCTTTTCCCCGGCAGCGGCTCCAATGATCAAGAGGCGCTCGAGCCCTTTTCCTCGGCGCGGTCTGAATAGATGCGCAAGGGACGTGCGCTCCCCTCGACAACCTCCGGGCCGATCACGACCTCCTCGACGCCCTTCAGCGTGGGGAGCTCGAACATCGTTTCCAAGAGGTTGGCCTCCATGATCGAACGAAGTCCGCGTGCGCCGGTCTTGCGCTCGATGGCTTTCCTGGAGATGGCCTTCAAGGCCTCGGTGGTGATCGTCAGCTTCACGTCCTCCATCTCGAAGAGACGCTGATACTGCTTGACGAGCGCGTTCTTGGGCTCGGTCAGGATCTGCACGAGCGCGATCTCGTCGAGGTCCTCCAGAGTGGCGATGACGGGCAGGCGGCCGATGAACTCCGGGATCAGCCCGAACTTCAACAGATCCTCCGGCTCCACGTCGCGCAACACCTCGCCCGTGCGGCGCTCGTCCGCACCGATGACCTTGGCGGAAAAGCCGATCGAGGTGCCCTTGCCGCGCCGCGAGATGATCTTCTCCAGCCCTGCGAAGGCGCCGCCGCAGATGAACAGGATGTTGGTCGTATCGACCTGCAGGAACTCCTGCTGCGGATGCTTGCGCCCGCCCTGCGGGGGCACGGAGGCGACCGTGCCCTCCATGATCTTCAAAAGCGCCTGCTGCACGCCCTCGCCCGACACGTCGCGCGTGATCGAGGGGTTGTCCGACTTGCGGGAAATCTTGTCGACCTCGTCGATGTAGACGATGCCGCGCTGCGCCCGCTCGACGTTGTAGTCGGCGTTCTGCAACAGCTTCAGGATGATGTTCTCGACATCCTCACCGACGTAGCCCGCTTCCGTGAGCGTGGTCGCATCCGCCATCGTGAAGGGCACATCGAGGATGCGCGCGAGCGTCTGCGCGAGCAGCGTCTTGCCGCAACCCGTGGGGCCGACGAGCAGGATGTTCGACTTGGCGAGCTCCACGTCGTTGTTCTTCGAGGCGTGGTTGAGCCGCTTGTAATGGTTGTGGACGGCGACCGACAAGACGCGCTTGGCGTGGTCTTGGCCGATCACATAGGAATCGAGGACCGTGCAGATCTCCAGCGGTGTCGGCACGCCGTCGCGCGACTTCACCAGGGTGTTCTTGTTCTCCTCCCGGATGATGTCCATGCACAGCTCGACGCATTCATCGCAGATGAACACGGTCGGACCGGCAATCAGCTTGCGCACCTCATGCTGGCTCTTGCCGCAAAACGAGCAATAGAGGGTGTTTTTCTCTTGAGCCATTAGCTGATGTCTCACCCCTCCTTGGGGTCACGTGACCGGCGCACCGGTCCTTCAAAATCTCCCGCGACCTTACACCATGCGGGCCTACCGCCAACCCCGCCCGTTTGGGTCTCCAAGTCCAACTAACGCGATCTGAGCACGCTAGCGTTCTCAAGATCAAGATTGGATTAATGACTGGAGCCGCGCACGGCGTCAAAGCGGCCCGATTGCCACAGTTTTGTGTCCGCCTAAAGCGTGTGCCGGATTGGGCCGCGGCTTATGCCCGCGTACCCCGGACAAAGCCCAGAGCCGGGCCCAGAACCGGGCCCAGGACCGGGGCCAGAACCCGGTCCACAACCGGCCGTCCGCGGGCCGCGTTGCGGTGCGGCCGTGCTCAGATGATCAGCTTGCGACTTTGGCCTCGGCGGCGCCAAGCTCGGCCTCCTCGCGACGCGTCAGCACCTTGTCGATAATGCCGAACTCGCGCGCCTGCTCGGCGGTCATGAAGTAGTCACGGTCAAGCGTCCGTTCAATGGTCTCGTAGCTCTGCCCGGTGTGCTTGACATAGATCTCGTTCAAGCGCCGCTTCATCTTGATGATGTCCTCGGCGTGGCGCTCGATGTCGGAGGCCTGGCCCGAGAACCCGCCGGAGGGCTGGTGCACCATGACGCGCGCGTTGGGGAGCGCATAGCGCATGCCCTTGGTGCCCGAGCACAGCAACAGCGAGCCCATGGACGCCGCCTGCCCGACGCATAGCGTCGCGACGGGTGGGCGCACGAACTGCAGCGTGTCGTAGATGGCGAACCCCGCCGTGACGACGCCGCCCGGCGAGTTGATGTACATGGAGATCTCTTTCTTGGGGTTCTCGGCCTCCAGGAACAACAACTGCATGCAGACCGAGGCCGCCATATGGTCCTCGATCGGGCCCGTGACGAAGATGATGCGCTCCTTTAGGAGCCGCGAGGGCAGATCGTAGCCGCGCTCGCCGCGGTTCGTCTGCTCGACGACCATCGGCCAGAACGTATTGGTGTAGGTGTCGACCGGATCGCGCATGGCTTTCGTTCCTCTGGGTGGCAATGAGCCCGCGTGTGGAATCGCGCGGGGCCGTCCTGTGTTTGTGGGTGGCGGGCGCCGCTAGCGCAAGGCGCGCCCGTCGCAAAATACACTCGCTCGGCGTCCTTAAGCCCCGGTTGCGGCCTCCACCATCCGGAAAAGCTCCTCGCGCGCCACCTTTTTCTCTGGCGGCTGGACCTTCTCCAGAACGAGGTCCACGACCTTGTCCTCGAAGATAGGCGCGCGCAAATCCGCGAGCGCCCCCGGCGTCTTCTCATAATACTCGTAGACCGACTTCTCGTGGCCCGGGAAGCGGCGCGCCTGCTCGATCAGCGCCCGGCGCATCTCGTCCTGGGTGATCTTGATGGCGTTCCTCTCGCCGATCTCACCAACGACCAGGCCGAGCCGAACCCGGCGTTCCGCAATCTGTCGGTATTCGGCGCGCGCCTCCTCCTCGGTCTTGCCCTCGCTTTGCAAGGCCTCCTGCAAGGTCCGACCCGACTGGTGCAGATTCTCGTTGAACTGGCGCCAGATGGCCTCGTACTCGCTCTCGACCAGCGACGGGGGAAGCTCGAAGCTGTGGATCTTCTCAAGCTGGTCGAGCAGCTCCCGCTTGAGCTTCAAGCGCGACGCAGTCTCGTACTCGCGCGCGATCTGGGCGCCGACGAGCTCCTTCAACTTCTCTAAGCTCTCGGCCCCGAACGTCTTGGCGAAGGCGTCGTCGATCACGGGCCGCACGGGGGCCGCGACCTCTTTGACCTTCACCGCGAACGATGCCTCCTTGCCGGCCAGCGTCTCAACGGGATAATCGGCGGGGAAGGTCGCGGGAATGGTGCGCTCCTCGCCCGCCTTGGCGCCGGTGAGCCCCTCCTCGAAACCGGGGATAAAGCCGCCCTGGCCCAGCACGATCTGGGCGTCGTCGGTGCTTCCGCCCTCGAAGGCCTCCCCGCCGATCGTGCCGACGAAATCGACCGTCACGCGGTCGCCGGAGGCCGCAGCGCGGTCCGCATCCGGGGCCCACGTCGTGGCGCGTCCGGCAAGATCGTCGATCGCCTTGTCGATCGCCTCGGGCGCGACGTCGGCGGTGAGGCGCTCAAGCTTCAGCCCTGTGAAGTCGGCGAGCTCGAACTTGGGCAGCACCTCGAAGGTCATGGAGTAGGCGAGGTCGGCCTCGCCAGCGAGGACGCGCTCGATCTCGGCCTGGTCCTCGGGCAGGCTCACGCTCGGCTGCATGGCGGGACGCTCGTTGCGGTCGGCGAGCGCTCTCGAGCTCGTCTCCTTGACGGTCTCCTCCAGCACCTCCGCCATCAGAGTGCGGCCGAACACCTTCTTCAGGTGCGGAACGGGGACCTTGCCCTTGCGGAAACCCTTGAGCTGGACGCGGTCCTTTATCTCGCCCAGACGCTCGGAAAAGCGCCGGCCGAGCTCATCGGCGCCGACCACGACCTTGAGCGTGCGCTTCAGTCCCTCGTTGTTGGTTTCCGTAATTTCCATTGCTCTCCAACCTGATCCCGAGGCCGGTCCGCGGCCCTGATAGCATCTTGGTGCGGGCGGAGGGACTTGAACCCCCACGGCCAAGGCCACCAGAACCTAAATCTGGCGTGTCTACCAATTCCACCACGCCCGCGCGCCGCCCCTGCCTCGGGCACGGCTTTTGGCCTAGCCTCAGAGTCTCGCTTTCGCTTGGCGGTCTCGCCTGGCTAAAGGGAACGGTCGGCCGAAGATATATCTGGCGCGGCGGCCCAAAATCAACGTCATTCGCGCCGCCCCGGCCGCTCTCCTCGCCGGAGCGGGCATCCGCCGAGCGAAAGGCACTGCCTGAGGGGGCCAAGCGTTGCAATAGGGGCTGGCCGGATCGGGCCGGTTGCGGGCCCCCCATGGCGTCGCTAGGCTGGTTCTCCCCCATCTTCAGGAGTCGCGACGTGCCACCGAGCTCAAGCGTTGCAGCTGCGGTCGGGCGCACGCCCCTCATCCGTCTTCGCCGGGCCTCCGAGGAGACGGGCTGCACGATCCTGGGCAAGGCGGAATTCATGAACCCGGGCCAATCGGTCAAGGACCGCGCCGCACTGGGGATCATCACGGACGCGGTGGCGCGCGGGCAGCTGAAGCCCGGCGGCACGATCGTCGAGGGTACCGCCGGCAACACCGGCATCGGCCTCACGGTGCTCGGCAACGCGCTCGGCTTTCGCACCGTCATCGTCATCCCCGAGACGCAAGCGAAGGAGAAGAAGGACACCTTGCGGCTCTTGGGCGCCGAGCTGGTCGAGGTTCCGGCCGTCCCCTACCGCAACCCCAACAACTACGTGAAGTACTCTGCGCGCCTCGCCGCTGCGCTAAATGAGTGCGAGGAGGCGGGCGCGGTGTGGGCGAACCAGTTCGACAACACCGCAAACCGCGACATCCACATGACGACGACGGCTGAGGAGATCTGGGCCGACACGGGCGGTCAGATCGACGGGTTCGTTGCAGCGGTCGGCTCGGGCGGAACGCTCGGCGGCGTCTCACGCGCCTTGAAGGCCAAGCGCAACGCGATTCTGATCGCGCTCGCCGACCCGCCGGGATCGGCGCTCTATGCCTACTACACCACCGGCGTGCTGAAGGCGGAAGGCTCCTCGGTCAGCGAGGGCATCGGCCAAGGTCGCATCACCAAGAACCTGGAAGGCGCGCCGATCGATCGCGCCTACCTCATTCCCGACGAGGAGGCGCTGCGCATCATCTTCAATCTCGTGGCCGAGGAAGGCCTCTGCGTGGGCGCCTCGAGCGGGGTTAACGTGGCGGGTGCCGTGCGCCTCGCCAAGGAGCTCGGGCCCGGTCATACGGTCGTGACGATCCTTTGCGACCCTGGCACGCGCTATCAGTCCCGGCTTTTCAATCCGAGCTTCTTGACGTCGAAGTCGCTTCCCGTACCCCCCTGGCTTGCCGAGAAGCCGCGCCCGCTACCGTCCGTGTTCGCCGAGCGAACCGCCGGGTGAGCCGGCACGGCGAGGTCGGTGATCCTTGCAGGCCGCAAAACTTTTGCCTATGTCGGCTGGCAAACGAGGCCTTTAGGCCCCGGCGACCGGAATAATCGAGGAACGGAGAGGAAAGTGCTCAACACCGCCAAGCAGTGGATCGTCGAGACGGATTGGCTCGCAGAGCATCTCAACGCACCCGACCTTCTCGTCTTTGACGGCAGCTGGCACCTGCCGACGACGGGGCGCAACGCAAAGTCGGAGTACCTCGCCGCACACATTCCCGACGCACTCTTCTTCGACATCGACGATCTTTCGGACGAGAAGTCGCCGCTGCCGCACATGCTGCCGTCCACAGTCAAGTTCGCCTCGCGCATGAAGAAGATGGGCGTCGGCGACGGCATGCGCGTCGTCGTCTACGACAGCGAAGGGCTGTTCTCCGCGGCGCGCGTCTGGTGGACCTTCCGCGCCATGGGGCACGAGGACGTCGCCGTGCTCAACGGCGGTCTCAAGAAGTGGAAGGCGGAAGGACGCGCGATCGAGGACGGCATGCCGCGCAAACGGCCCGAGTGCCACTTCACGCCGCTGATGAATGCTTCCCTCGTGCGCGACATGGACGACATCAAGCACATCCTCGCCAAGAAGTCGGCGCAGATCGTCGACGCCCGACCCGCCGGGCGCTTTGCCGGCAGCGAGCCCGAGCCGCGCCCCGGCCTGCGCTGCGGACATTTGCCCGGCTCCCGCAACGTTCCCTCGCAGGCGCTGCTCAACGCCGACGGGACCTTGAAGCCGGCGGCCGAGCTGCAGAGGATTTTTGCCGACGCCGGCATCGATCCCGCGCTCCCGGTGATCACCACCTGCGGATCGGGTGTCACAGCCTCAATCCTGTCCTTCGCGCTGGCGGTGCTGGGCCAGACCAACGCCGCCGTCTATGACGGCAGCTGGGCCGAATGGGGCGCCGACAACGGGCTGCCGATCGAGACGGGGCCGCCCGCCTGACGTTGCACGGGGACGAAGGTCGCATCCGCGCCAGGGCCGAAAGCCCGCTAAGCCGAGCGCGCCGGCTTGACGCGCCGGGTCTTCCGCGCTCGCTCGCTGCCCTTGCCGTTGGCGCCCGCCGCGATGCCCGGCACCAGCTTGACCTTCTCGGCCATGACGGTTGTGGCCATGGCGGATGCACGCCGCGGTTTGCGCGTGCGCCGATAGAGGTCGTACTCCTCCGCGATCGTCGCGGCGTTCTTGGGCACGCTGAGCCAGAAGCCTTGGATCTCGGTGAACCCCTCTTTGCGCGCAATCTCCATCTGCTCTCGCGTCTCGACGCCTTCCGCGGTCGTCGCGATGCCGAGGCTGCGGCCCAGCCGCGCAACGGCGCGCACGATTGCGAGTGATTCCTCGTTGCCCTCCGCGAGCCCGGCGATGAAACAGCGGTCGATCTTGAGCTTGTCGAAGGGAAAGGCACGCAGATAGTTGAGTGAGGAGAAGCCCGTGCCGAAATCGTCGAGCGCCACGCGAACGCCGAGGTCGCGCAATTGATGCAAGGTCGCGAGCGTCGTCTCGCGGTGCTGCAGCAGAAGCGACTCGGTGATCTCCAACTCCAGCCGGCTCGCCTCGACGCCGGACGCCGCGAGCGCGCTCATGACGAGCTGCGCCAGGTTCCTGGAGTTGAACTGCACCGCCGAAAGATTGACCGCCACCCTGATATGCCGCGGCCACTTGGCTGCCTCCGCCAGCGCCTGGCGCAGCGCCCATTCGCCCAGCGGCAGGATCAGGCCGGTTTCCTCCGCGAGCGGCACGAACTCGCTCGGCTCAATGACGACGCCGGCCGGCGTGCGCCAGCGCAACAACGCTTCGAAACAGGAAAT
Organism: uncultured Alphaproteobacteria bacterium; assembly: GCA_963724945.1. Classification (GTDB taxonomy): domain Bacteria; phylum Pseudomonadota; class Alphaproteobacteria; order Rhizobiales; family Hyphomicrobiaceae; genus Hyphomicrobium_A. The sequence goes on from CAVRWL010000001.1 coordinate 168,010, forward strand.
CTCGTTGCGCTTCAAGTTGAGCAGCGGCTGATAGGCGAGGTCGAGCTCGCCGTTCGTCAGCGCGCTGCGCAAATTGCGCTCAAGCTCGTGGCGCGCGCGCATGCGCGCGTCCATCGCCGTCTCGAAGAAGCGGTACGTGCCGCGCTCCTCCTCCTTGGCGCGCGACAGCGCCAGGTTGGCGTGCTTCAGGAGCTGATCGGCGTCCGTTCCATCGCCGGGCGCCATGGCAATGCCGATCGAGGCGCCGAGCACAACTTGAAAGTGCTCGCCCAAAACGAACGGCTCGTTCATGGCGGCGATGATCTCGGCGGCGAGATCGATGGCATCGCGCGGCGTTGCGGCATCGGTCTGCACGATGATAAACTCGTCGCCGCCCACGCGTGCAAGCGTATCGGTCTCGCGGACGGCGTGGCGCAAACGCGCGGCAAACTCCTGCAGCAGCTCGTCCCCGATCGGGTGCCCGAGCGCGTCGTTGACCTCCTTGAAGCGATCGAGATCGAGGCAATGGACGGCGACGCCGTCGCCGGGGCGCAGACGCGACAGCGCCTCGCTGAGCCGCTCGCGCAAGAGCACGCGATTGGGCAGGTCGGTGAGGCCGTCGTAGCGGGCCAGATGCTCGATCTGCGCCTGCGCCTGCCGCTGTGCAGTGATGTCCTCGTGCGTGCACACCCAGCCGCCGCCCGGCATCGGTACGTGCGTCAGGGCGATGCAGCGGCCGTCGCTCATCTCTTGGATGATGCAGCCGGCCGTCGTGATCGGCTGGGTGCGCTCGTAGAGGTAGGCCTCGGCCGAAGCTCCGGCCCAAATGCCGCTGGCGATGCGCATCTCGATGATCTCGCGGCGGGGCATGCCAGGCTTCACCACGGCGGACGACAGCCCGTAGATGGTGGCATAGCGCTCGTTGCACAGGATGACCCGCTCGTCCTTGTCGTACATGCACAGACCCTGGGACATGTGCCGCAGGGCCGTATCGAGCTGCAGGTTGCGGGATTTGAGCTCTTCCTCGCGCTCTTGCAAGATCCTGTTCCGGCTCTGCAATTCCGCCTCGACGGCGCGCCGCTCGCTCAAGTCGTGGACGGCGTAGACCTCATCGCCCGACCTCAGACGCTCGTGCGCCACATTGACGGGAAGGAAAGCGCCCGCAGCCGTCCGCAGCAAGGCGTCCCCGCTCGCACCCTCCGCAATGGTCCCGCTCAGGAGCGCTTCGGCAACGTTCTTGCCGACCAAGGCGCGCGGTGCGACGCCGCACAGCTCGGCGATGCGACGGTTCGTGCTCACAATGCGTCCGTTCCTGACGACGACGATGCCTTCGATCGCCGCGTCGACGAGCTGCTGCATCAGCTCCACATTGTCGTGCACCGTCAGCCGGTCGATTAGCGTCGCTACGAAGCCCAAGAGCAGCACGACGACCGCCGCCCCCACGACCACGACAGCGAGCATCCAGTGATGCTGCGGGACGACATTCTCGACCGCGGAGATCGAAGGCCCGTGCACCGCCTTCATGGCGGTGAAGTGCAGACTGAAGAACGCTACCGTCAACAGACCTGCTGCGCCCCAGAACGCCCAAGGGCCTTTGAGCCGGCGATACGTCGTCAACGCCGCGGAATTGAAGCCCACACCGAGACCGATCGAGACGATGACGAGCGGCAGGTCCCATTCCAGCGCGCCGGGAACGGCGACGGCATAAAGGCCGGCATAGTGCATGAGGCCCATGCCGGTGCCGTTGATGGCGCCGCCCACGGGCGCCTGCCATCGGCCGTTGCGCGCGGCGACCGTGAACCCGGCGTAGGTGATGAGGCCGAGGCACAGCAGCGAGGCCACCAGCAGCGGCAGCGCAAGCTCCCCATCGCGAGCGAATTTGTGAGACAGCAGGGCGATGAAGTGCGCCGCCCAGATGCCGAAGGCGCCGCAGACCGCGGCGAGGACCAGCCAGCCCATGCGCCGCCCAGCGCTCCCGCGCGCTGCGTGTCCAAAGAGACTGAGGGAGACAACGCTCGCCCCAACGGCAAGCGCCAACGCCAGCGCAATCAGGCGCGCGTCAGGTTGCATGGCAAAGGCAATGGGCGGGGCATCCACCGGAAACTCCGAGAGCGATTCCACCCAAGTCCGTAGCAATACTGTTTCAAAATCCCGTAAAGAATACGCAACAATTGGCGTGCGGCCCGCTGTTTTGGGCTAACCGTTCTTTATTTTGAGGACCAGAATTGTGCCGGCGAGGACCAGCGTGATGGCATTGGCCAGGATGAGCGGCAAATCGCCGATGATGGCTCCGTAGATCAGCCAGGCGGCGATCCCGGCGGTGAGGATCAGGAACATCCCGAGCGAGATGTCCGCGGTCGAGCGCGTGCGCCACGTCTTGACCACCTGCGGAACGAAAGCGACCGTCGTCAAAGTGGCCGCGAGCAGGCCGACTGCCGTTGCATCGAGCATGGTGCTTCCCAGAAGGCGCCCTTCCAGCTGTGCGCCGGCGCCAAGCCTGCCTTGCGCTGCCGCGAGCGCGGCAACCCGCCCAGGGTCGCGCACACAGTCGCGGGGTGTGGTGAGCCCGGATGGGATCGAACCATCGACACCTTGATTAAAAGTCAAGTGCTCTACCACTGAGCTACGGGCCCCACGAGCGGTGCTTGTAGGCGGCGCGTGAGGGGTGGTCAAGGCAACGGCGCCAGCGTCCGCGGACCGATTCCCATGCGCGTCGCGATAACCCGGCGTGCGAAATGCCGCCTCGGCGCGGAGAGCCCGGTGCGCTATGACGGCGCGCCATGGATAAGCCCGCACGAGAGAGAACGACCGCGCCCACGCGCGCAGGCGTGAGCGCGCACGCCGCCGACCGTCTGAAGGCGGTCGGCCTCATGTGCATCGCCATCACGCTGTTCTCCGCCCTCGACACCTCGGCGAAGTACCTTGAGACGCATGCCGGGCTGCCCGTGGTGCAGATCGTCTGGGCGCGCTTTGCCGGCCAATTCCTGCTCATGTTGACGATCCTCGGCGCGCTGCCCGTGCGCGCGCTCATTGGCACGCGCAAGCTCAAGCTCGAGCTCGTGCGCTCGCTCCTCATGGTGTCGACGACGGCGTGCAACTTCCTGGCGCTGCAATACCTGCGCCTCGATCAGACGGTGACGGTGGTGTTCCTGGCGCCGCTGGTGGTCGCCGCGCTCGCGGGTCCGCTGCTCGGCGAGTGGGTCGGCTGGCGCCGGGGGATCGCGATCTTCGTCGGCTTCCTCGGCATCCTCATCGTGGTGCGGCCGGGCTTCGGCGGGCTGCATCCGGCCTTCCTGCTCGCGTTCGGCGCGATGCTCGCCTACGCGCTCTTCATGCTGCTGACGCGCTACCTTGCAGCGCACGACACCCCGCTCGTGATGCTGTTCTATTCGGTGCTGCTCGGCGCCTTCGCGCTGGCGCCGTTCGCGCTATGGCAATGGGTGTGGCCGGCGACCCTGCTGCAGTGGCTCTTGCTGCCCGCGCTCGGCATGCTCGGCGGCACCGGGCACTATTTCTTCATTCATGCCTACCGCCTGGCTCCGGCCTCTTCCGTGGCACCCTTTCTCTATCTGCAGCTTATGAGCATGGTGAGCTTCGGATATGCGGTGTTCGGCGACGTTCCCGACGTCTGGACGCTTGTGGGTTCCGCTGTGATCATCGGCTCGGGCGTGTATCTCATTCACCGCGAGCGGGTGACGCACACGCCGATCGAGGTCGTCGAGCCGATCTAATCCTCATGCGCGGATGCGAGCTGGCGCTGCGTCGCCTCGGCCCACGCCGCAAAGCGCCGCTTCCGCGATCGCCCTCCGCATCGCCGCCATCAGCTCCTGATAGAAGGCCGTGTTGGCCCACGACAGCAGCATCGAGCCCAGCAGCTCCCCCGACTTGACGAGGTGGTGCAGGTAGGCGCGCGAGTAATCACGCGCCGCCGGGCAGGTGCTCGCCGGATCGAGCGGCGCGGGGTCCTCGGCGTGGCAGGCGTTCTTGAGGTTGATGCGTCCGCTCCACGTGTAGGCGAGCCCGTGGCGCCCGTTGCGCGTCGGCAGCACGCAGTCGAACATGTCGATGCCGCGCGCGACCGATTGGATGAGGTCCAAGGGCGTGCCGACACCCATGAGGTAGCGCGGCTTCTCCGCCGGCAGCAGCGGCACCACACCCTCGAGCGTGCGCAGCATCACCTCGTGGCCCTCGCCGACGGCGAGCCCGCCGACCGCATAGCCGGGAAAGTCCATGGCGATGAGTGCTTCCGCCGAGCGCCGCCGCAGCAGGGCGTCGGTCGCCCCCTGCACAATCGCAAACAGCGCCTGCCCCGGGCCCGCGAGCCGCGCGAAAGCGGCACGCGAGCGCTCCGCCCAGCGCAGCGACAGCTCCATGGCGCGCTCGGCGTCGGCGCGCTCGGCCGGCAGCTCGATGCACTCGTCGAGCTGCATCTGGATGTCGGCGCCGAGCAGACACTGGATCTCGATTGCGCGCTCCGGAGACAGCATGTGCACGGCGCCGTCGAGGTGCGACTGGAAGCGCACGCCCTCCTCGCTCACCTCTCTGAGCTTGCCGAGCGACATGACTTGGAAGCCGCCGCTATCGGTGAGGATCGGCCCGTCCCAACGCATGAAGGCGTGCACGCCGCCGAGGCGGGCGATGCGCTCCGCGCCCGGGCGCAGCATCAGGTGGTAGGTGTTGGCGAGAACGATGTCGGCGCCGGCAGCCTTCACCTGCTCGGGGTAGAGCGCCTTGACGGTCGCAGCCGTGCCAACGGGCATGAAAGCGGGCGTGCGCACGCGCCCGCGCGGCGTCGCGATCTCGCCGAGCCGTGCGTCGCCGTCCTTGGCCATGAGCCGAAAGCCAAACCGAGGCGTCATCTCCTGCACGAATGTCTAACCTCCGTGGGTGCCTGCTTGCGGGAAGAGCAGGCAGGCGTCGCCGTAAGAATAGAAGCGATAGCCCGAGGCGAGGGCGTGCGCATAGGCCTCCTTCATCACCTCGAGCCCGGAGAAGGCCGCGACCAGCATGAAGAGCGTGGAGCGCGGCAGATGGAAGTTGGTCATCAAGATGTCGACGGCGCGGAAACGGTAGCCCGGCGTGATGAAGATGTCGGTCGGCCCGCGGAACGACCTTAATGCACCGCCGTTCGCCGCCGTTTCCAGGAGCCGCAGCGAGGTCGTCCCGACGGCGACAATGCGGCCGCCCGTTGCCCGCACCGCGTTGAGGGCGGCCGCGGTCTCCGCCGACACCTCGCCCCACTCGGCATGCATCTTGTGCGCGTCGGTATCCTCTGCCTTGACGGGGAGGAACGTGCCGGCGCCGACGTGCAGCGTCACGAAGTGGCGCCCAATGCCGCGGTCATCGAGCGCCGCCATCAGCTCGGGCGTGAAGTGCAGCCCCGCCGTGGGAGCCGCCACAGCGCCGTCTTGCGCGGCGTAGATCGTCTGATAGTCGCGCCTGTCGCTCTCCTCCGCCGGGCGACGGCCCGCGATGTAAGGCGGCAGCGGCATCTGCCCCACACTGGAGATCGCCGCGTCGAGGTCAGGACCCGCGAGGTCGAAGCTGAGCTCCACCTCACCTTCGTCCCCCTTCGCAACGACGGTGGCGTCGAGCGCGCCGGCGAGACAAACCTCGCTCGCGTGACCGAAGTGCAGACGGTCGCCCTCTTGCAGGCGCTTGGCCGGCCGCGCCAACGCCCGCCAGCGGCTCTCACCGCAGCGCTCGATCAGCGTGACGGCAACGTGCGCCTCCAGCTCGCCGCGGCGGCGGATGCCATCGAGAGCGGCGGGAATGACGCGCGTATCGTTGAAGACGAGCGCATCGCCCGGGCGCAGAAGCCCGGGCAGCTCGCGCACGATCCGGTCCTCGAACGGCATTCCCGGCCGCACCACGAGCAGGCGAGCGGCATCGCGCGGGCTCGCGGGATGCAGCGCGATGCGCTCCTCCGGCAGTGCGAAATCGAAGAGGTCCGTGCGCATCAGGAGATGCGGATCAGGAGCGCCCCGACAAGTAGCAGGACAGCCCCGGTCACCCTTCCGAACGAGATTTCGCGCACCGCCATGTTGAAGGCGCCCACGTGGTCGAGGAGCATGCCTGCGAGCAATTGACCCGAGACGACGAAGGCCATGGTGGCCGCCGTTCCGAGCTTCGGGTTGATAATAATCACGCTGGTGACATAGGCGGCGCCAAGAAGGCCGCCGCCCACCAATATCCAAAACGGCGGTGCGCGCCAGTCGACAGAGACGCCTTGCAACTGACAGACTGCCAACGCAATTCCGAGGAGCGCCACCGAGCCGGCAACGAAGGATGCCGCCGCAGCCGCGACCGGCGATCCAAGAACACGGCCGAGCTCAGCGTTGACCGGTGCCTGAATGCCAATGAGCGTGCCGGACACAATGCCGAGCAGCGACCAGACGAGCCCCATCATCGCGATACCTTTCTGCAGGTGACCAAGCTCAGCCGCGGTTGCCGACGACTTCCCAGATCCCGGCCCCCGCCAGCACCAGCCAACCGAGGATCATGGTCGAGCCGCCCGTGGGCGCCGCCATGGGAAACAGGCGGTGGCCCCAGAACGTGCGCATGGCGATGTCGCCGCTGAACAGCGAGACGCCCACCAAGAGGATCAGCGCGGCGAGGAGGAAGGCCGCTGGGATGCACGGCGCGTGTCGCGACCGCCACAATGGCGGTTGCGGCCGCCGCGTGCATCAAGAGGAAGTACGCAGGCGGCGTGAGCGCGGAGAGCGCCGTGCCGTGCGCGCCGGCGGCCGCGAGCGCCACGCCGGCGGCGCCCGCGAGCCCGGCGTAAACGATGAGAGCGGCTGCAGCCTGCATTGTGTCCATCGCCCCTAACTCCATCAGTTCGTGCGGTTACGCGGCGTCGGCCGCCACCTTCACCGAGAGCATCTTGTCGGGGTTCTGCACCGGCTCCCCGCGCTTGATCTTGTCGACGTTCTCCATGCCCTCGACCACCTTGCCCCACACCGTGTACTTCTTGTCGAGGAAGGTCGCGTCGTCGAAAACGATGAAGAACTGGCTGTTGGCGCTGTCCGGGCTCTGCGCGCGCGCCATGGAGCAGACGCCGCGCACGTGCGGCTCGGCGTTGAACTCGGCCTTCAAGTTGGGGTAGCTCGAGCCGCCGGTGCCGGTGCCGTTGGGGCAGCCCGTCTGCGCCATGAAGCCCTCGATGACGCGGTGGAAGGGGATGCCGTTATAGAAGCCTTCTCGGGCGAGCGTCTTGATGCGCTCCACGTGCATGGGCGCGAGGTCGGGCCTGAGCGCGATGACGACGGGGCCCTTGGTGGTCTCGATGATGAGCGTGTTCTCGGGATCGTTGGCTGCGGACATGAAGAGCTCCGTTTGCTGAGGGGAGATTGAGCGGGCGCTCGAGCAGGGGCCGGGGCCCGAGCGCACTTCGCGCCTGGGCGCCTGCCTGTCAAGTCATGATCGGTACGCGCGTCTTACGCGCCCGAAGGCCTCATTGGCTACTTGGCGTCGGACTGCAGATAGACTTTCTGCATCACGTCGGGGATCGGCGGCGGCTCGCCGGGCGCGATCTTGTCGACGTACTCCATGCCTTTGATAACCTGGCCCCACACGGTGTACTGGCCGGTGAGGCTCGAGCACCCGGTGTCGTCGAAGCAGATGAAGAACTGGCTGTTGGCGCTGTTGGGATCGGCGGTGCGCGCCGCGCCGACGGTGCCGCGCTTGTAGGGCTCCTGCGAGAACTCGGCGGGCAGGTCGGGATAGTTGGAGCCGCCGTTGCCCGTCCCCGTCGGATCGCCCGTCTGCGCCATGAAGCCGGGGATGACGCGGTGGAACTTGATGCCGTCGTAGAAGCCCTCCCGGGCGAGCTTTTTGACGCGCTCCACGTGCTTGGGCGCAAGGTCGGGCCGCAACTTGATGAGCACCTTGCCGCTCTTCAGCTGCAAGACAAGAATGTTGTCCTTGTCGCTGGACGCGCTGTGGTTGGAGCAGCCCGATGCCAGGGCGAGGCAAACCGCCAGGGCGAGACCTGTGAGCAATCGCATGGTGCGTCCTTCCCCAAACGTCTTGTCGGCGCCGGCCGCCGCCGGCAGCGCCTTGATCGGGCACCTTTATCGCGCCCCCTTTATCGCGCCTTGGGCCGCGACCTGCAACTTCGGAGCGGTTTGCGTTGCAACGAAAGTTATCTGCGCGCTTTCGCCTTCTTCTCCAGGCGCGCCGCAACCGGCTTCGACACGAAGGCCGATACGTCGCCGCCCATCAGCGCTATCTGCCGCACGAGATTGGCGGCGATGTGCCTCACGCGCGGGGAGGCAGCCACGAACACCGTCTGTATCGACGGCGCCATCGCCCCATTCATACCCGCCATCTGCATCTCGTAGTCGAAATCGGCACCGTCGCGCAAACCGCGAAAGATGACACGCGCCTCGTGCGATCTCGCCGCCTCGACCACGAGGTTGTCGAACGTGACGATCTCGATGACGGTCCCGGTCGCCTTGGCGATCCCCTTCGTCTCTGCATTGAGCATCTCGATCCGCTCCTTGGCGCTAAAGAGCGGCGACTTTTCCGGATGTACGCCGATGCCGATGACGAGCTTGTCGACGAGGCAGCAGGCCCGCTCGATCACGTCGGTGTGGCCGAGCGTGACGGGGTCGAAGGAGCCCGAGTAAAAGCCGATGCGTTTCATGGCGTCCGCGCGTTGCTGCCAGCTCCCCTCTTATCGTGGGGGCCGGCGTGCGCACAACGTCCTATCGCATCGGCGTAAACAAAAAAGGGCCCGGCAAAGACCGGGCCCCGTTCATTGCTGATCCTCGAACTCACTTCAAGGGGGCATACGCCGTGCGACGCCCCAGCAGATCCTCGAGGTTGAAGCGGTAGCCGAGATTCGCCGTCACGAACAACGGATCGAGGTCATGCTTGGCGACGACCGCAGTGCCGCCGGTCCAGGTGATCGTAGTGTCCTCCCAGACCTTCTTCACGTCGAGGCCGAGCGACCAGCCCTGGCCCAGATCGTAATCCACACCCCCCTGCAGCGCGAAGCCGAAGCTGTCGTTGAACGAGACCGTGTCGCCTGCGATCTGCGACTTGGAGTTGAAATAGTGGATCCACTCGGCGCCAACGCCGAGGTAGGGCTTCAACGGGCCGAAGCCGTCGAAGTGGTACTGCAGCGTCAGGATCGGAGGGAAGATCCAGGTCGAGGCGATATCGCCCAAGCCGCCGACGGGGAGCGTGCCATTCGCCGTGACCTTGACCCTGTCGAAACAGCAGAAGAGCTCAACGGCGACGTTGTGGGTGAAGTAGTAAGTGAGGGTGAGCGACGGAATAATGGTGTCGTTGGTCGTCGCCCAGTTGCCAGGATAGGTCTCGGCGCCATTGACGGTCAGCGAGTTCGTGCTGTCTTGCGTCAAGACCCCTGTAGCCCCGAGCTTCACCTGGAAGTCGCCGTTGCTGTCGCCGGCGTAGGCCGGCACCGCCCCCGCAGCGCCGACCAAAAGTGCGACGGCCCCAATCCATAGTCTCGCTTTGCGCATGATCCTCGCCCCGTTCCCCACCAGCCGCTGCAGGACACACCTGCGCGACTCGATTTCAACAGAGGTTACTGTTCTCGGAATCGTCGCAAATTCCGAGAGATTGCTTGGACTTGCCCCTGACACAGGTCAGCGACTCACACATCCGATCGTGGGAGTGGCCGAGGCGACACGCGATTTCTTGATGCAGATCAAACCGTCAGAACGCCGCGTCCTTCGTCGCGCGTGCGAGCCGTTTGACATGGATCAAGGCAAGAAACGGGACGCGCCTCGACTATCGAGTGCTGCCGTCTGCGCAGCCTCGAGCCGAGAAACGCACCATCGTGATCACGCACCGGGCCCCTCGACGATCGCCACCGCGGCTCGTAAAGCCTGCTCCGGCGCCGCCGATCCCCGTGGCAGCCGATCCGCTCGGCGCATTGCGCCAGCGCGCCACGCTCGTGCGCGTGCGCCGACGCCAGCAGCTATCCCTCGGATCGGGGCAAACCGAAACCATCTACGTGGTGCACTCCGGCCTGCTGCTTCTGCAGGCGCAGCCGCCGGGCAAGCATCGCCAGCTCTTGTCGCTTCTCTATCCAGGCGACATGTTCCGCGCCGCATACGGTCCGTCGTTCCGTGGGGCCGCGCTCGGCGCAGCGACCGCGGCGGAGCTTTGGCGTCTGCCCGCACGCACCTTCGAGGCGGTGCTCGGCACCAACGCCGTCCTCGCCCAGCATCTGAACCGCCAGCTCGCCGACCAGCATGCGCGCGCCATGCTGCACATCGCCATGCTCGGAAGCTTGACCGGCGAGGAGAGGGTCGCCTCGTTCCTGATCGAGCTGGCCTTGCGCTTAGGCGCCCCCGGCGCCAACGGGACCTCCTTTGAGGTTCCTTTGGCGCGCACCGACATCGCCGACTATCTGGCGCTCAACGCCGACACCCTCAGCCGCATCATGTCGCGTCTGAAGAGCCGCGGGCTCGTCGCGCAGACCGGGCGCGGGCGCGCCGTCATCCCCGACTGGGAGCGACTGTGCGACCAGACCCCGATCGCGGACGCCATCGTCGCGCTGCACGGCAATTCCGCAGGCAAAGCGGCGACGTTCTAGCCCCTGGTCTGCCGCCAACACGCCGAGCCGCGCCGTCACACGTCCTCGCCAAATGCGCCCATCGCTCCGAGCCGCACCGTGAGCAGCTCGACTTGAGTGATGGCGACGTGCGGCCCTTGGCGCGTGCCGGCCGGCGTCATCCAGAACGTGCCGGCCTCGCAGCGACGGCCACCGGTTTCGACGGTGCCAGAGAGCACGAGCACGTATTCGTCGGCCGGGTGGGTGTGGACTGGGATGGTCGTGCCCGCCGCAAGGCGCGCGCGGTGAATGGACCCGTCGGGTACCGGCTCAGCGAGCGGCATGAGCTCGACGCCCGGCAAGACGTCGATCTTCAGCCATGTGCCGGCGCCCGGGTCGATGAAGCTTTGACGGTTTTGGCCATTGCGCGCCCGCTTACGAGTTGGAAGGTCAATCGGCGGCCTGGTCGTCTTCGCCCTCGCCGGTCTCGGAACCATTCTCCGGCTCCTCATCGCCCTCGTCGGGGATGTGCTCGACGGAGACGACATGCTCCTCCGCATCCGTCTTGAAGACGCGCACGCCTTGCGTGTTGCGCCCGGCGATGCGCACGTCGTCCACAGGGCAGCGGATGAGCTGGCCGCCGTCCGTCACCAGCATGATCTGATCGCTCTGCGCCACCGGCAACGAGGCGACGAGCGGCCCGTTGCGCTCGTTGACCACCATGGCGACGATGCCTTTGCCGCCGCGGCCCGAGGTCCGGTACTCGTAGGACGAGGTCCGCTTGCCGAACCCATTTTGCGAGACGGTCAGCACGAACTGCTCCTTGGCGCCGAGCTCGGCATAGCGCTCCGACGTCAGCTCGCCCTCGCCTTCGACGACCTCCTCCTCGTCACCCTCGGCGACGGCGTCCTCCGCCACCTCCTCGCCTTGCGCCCGGCGCAGCATGTTGGCCTGCTTCAGATACTGCGCGCGCTCGGACGCTTCTGTATCGACGTGGGTCAGCACGGTCATGGAGATAATGTGATCGTCGTCGTCGAGTTTGATACCGCGCACGCCGTCGGAATCGCGGCCCTTGAACAGGCGCACCTCGTCCTGCAGCAGGAAGCGGATGCAGCGGCCCTGCGCCGTGGTCAGCAGCACGTCGTTCTCGGGCGTGCAGATTTCCACCGCGACGATCTGATCGCCCTCGTCGAGCTTCATGGCGATCTTGCCGTTGCGGTTGATGTTCTCGAAGTCGGCGAGCGCGTTGCGCCGCACCTTGCCGGAACGCGTGGCGAAGGCGAGCTGCAGCGCCGCCCACGTCTCGGGATCCTCCGGCAGCGGCAGGATCGAGGTGATCACCTCGCCTTGCGCGAGCGGCAGCAGATTGACGAGCGCCTTGCCGATCGCCTGCGGTGTTGCCGCCGGCAGGCGCCACACCTTCATGCGGTAGCACATGCCGCGCGAGGAGAAGAACAAGACCGGCGTGTGCGTGGAGGCGATGAACAGCTTGGTGACGACGTCCTCCTCGCGCGTCGACATGCCGGAGCGCCCCTTGCCGCCGCGCCGCTGGGCGCGATAGGTCGCGAGCGGCACGCGCTTGACGTAGCCTTTGAGCGACACGGTGACGACGCAGTCCTCGCGCTGGATCAGATCCTCGTCCTCGACCTCGCCCTCGATGTCGACGATCTCGGTCTTGCGCGGGGTCGAGAACTCGGCCTTGAGGTCGCCCAGCTCCTTCTTGACGATCTCGACGACGCGCAGGCGCGAGGCGAGGATCGCCAGGTACTCCTTGATCTCCCCGCCGATCTTGTTGAGCTCGTCGGCGATCTCATCGCGCCCGAGCGCGGTCAGGCGGGCAAGGCGCAACTCGAGGATGGCCTTGGCCTGCTCCTCCGACAGCCGATAGGTCCCCTCGGTCGAGACCTTGTGGCGCGGGTCGGCGATGAGCTCCACGAGCGGAGCGATGTCGCGCGCCGGCCAATTGCGCTCCATCAATTGCTCGCGCGCCTCCGCCGGACTTGGCGCGTGGCGGATGAGCTTGATCACCTCGTCGATGTTGGCGACCGCGATGGCGAGGCCGACGAGCACGTGCGCGCGCTCGCGCGCCTTCGACAGCAAATGCTTGGTGCGCCGGCTCACGACCTCCTCGCGGAAGACCGTGAACGCCTCGATCATGTCCTTGAGGTTGAGCATCTCGGGCCGGCCGCCGTTGATCGCCAGCATGTTGGCGCCGAAGGTCGTTTGCAGGTCCGAGTAGCGCCAGAGCTGGTTCAAGACGACGTCGGCCACGGCGTCGCGCTTCAGCTCGATGACGACGCGCATGCCCTCGCGGTTACTCTCGTCCCAGATGTCGGCGATGCCCTCGATGCGCTTGTCGCGCACGGCGTCGGCGATCTTCTCGATCAGCGTCTTCTTGTTCACCTGGTAAGGGATGGCAGTGACGATGAGCGCATCGCGGTCCTTGCGGATCTCCTCCACCTCGACGCGCGCGCGCATGATGATGGAGCCGCGGCCCTTATGGTAGGCGGAGAGGATGCCGCTGCGGCCGAGGATCAGGCCGCCCGTGGGGAAATCAGGCCCGGGAATGATCTGGCACAGCTCGTCGATGGAGATCTCGGGATTGTCGAGGTGGGCCAGGCACGCATCGATCACCTCGCCCAAGTTGTGCGGAGGGATGTTGGTCGCCATGCCGACGGCGATGCCGCCGGCGCCGTTGACCAAAAGGTTGGGGAACTTGGCCGGGAGCACGCTCGGCTCACTTAGCGTGCCGTCGTAGTTCTCGCGGAACTCGACGGTGTCCTTGTCGAGATCGTCGAGCAGCGCCATCGCCACCTTGGCGAGCCGACACTCGGTGTAACGCTCGGCCGCGGGCGGATCGCCGTCGACGGAGCCGAAGTTGCCCTGGCCGTCGATGAGCGGCAAGCGCACGGAGAAGTCCTGGGCCAGGCGCACGAGCGCGTCGTAGATGGCGAGGTTGCCGTGCGGGTGGTATTTGCCCATCACCTCGCCGACCACGCGCGCCGATTTGACGTGCTTCTTGTTGGGCTCGAGCCCCAGCTCGCTCATCGCGTAGAGGATGCGCCGGTGCACGGGCTTCAACCCGTCGCGTATGTCCGGCAGCGCACGCGAGATGATCACGCTCATCGCGTACTCGAGGTAGGAGCGCTTCATCTCGTCGGAGATGGAGACGGGGCGGATGTCGCTCGGCTCCTTGCCGCCGGGTCTTTCGTCGTCGGTGCTGTCGGCCACTTTGAGGTTGTCCGCTGGGGGCTGGCGCCAAGTCTGCTGGCGAAGTCTGCTGGCGAAGTCTGCTGGCGAGGTCTCTGAGGCGAACGGCGACGCACGCCGTCGGGCGTGCGTCGCAAGGGGCGAGTTTGCCTGCAAGAATAGCCTAAAACGCACCCGTAAAGCAACGCGAGCCGGTCGCCGATCCGGGGCCCACGTGTGCAGAATTTATCGTGTTATACCAATGCCTTGCGAAGAGTTGCCGATGCCGTCACAAAGCGTTCGCGGCGTCTTGTCCGCGACACAAGGAACCGCTAGAGCAGCGGCGCGCCGGAACGTGGTTAACGCCAGCGGCGTCTAGTGTGATGATCGAGAAATTCGCCGCCGCTCGCGGCACGCTTGTGAGCGAATTTCTCGATCTGAATCACACTAGCAACTCTATGAAACTAGTGTCCCTTTTGATTGCGAAGTTCGCCTGGGGGACCTGGCATCAAACACGGGGCGAACTTCGCGATCGGGACACTAGGACGGGCACGGGGACCCGCGCCCGCGATCAAAGGGAGAGTTCGATGAAGAGAGGCGTGCTGACCTTGGCGGCCATCGCGGCGCTGTGCGCGCTGCCGGCGCTCGCCGACCCGGCGCAGGTGCCGGCGGACGTGTTTATCCCGACGCAAGGCGAGGGCCAGTATCTGGCGAGAGATCTCATACTCTTCGCCAAGGTGCACAACGCTGAGGGTCGCATTATCGGCGACGTCGAGGACCTCATCCTCAACAGCGACAATCAGGTCGTGGGCATCGTCATGGGAACAGGCGGCTTCGCCGGGTTCGGCGAGAAGCGCATCGCCGTTCGCTTGAACGCGCTGCAGATCAAGAACGAGGACGGCACGATCACGGTATCGCTGCCGCAGGCGACGAAGGAGGTGCTCGACGCACTTCCCCCCTTCAAGCGCGCAAAGCCGCCGAAGTCGCTGCTCGACCGTGCGATCGAGCGGGCCAAGGAGCTCACCGACAAGAGCAGCGTCACGGCGGAGGACGCCTATAAGAAGGCCAAGAAGGAGGCCGGCCCTGCGCTCGAGAAAGCGAAGGAGACGGCCAAGAGCGCTCTCGAGGAAGCCAAGGAGAAGGCCGCGCCTGCGCTGGAGAAGGCGGGCGAGGTGGCGAAGGGCGCCTACGATGGTGCCAAGAATGCGCTCGATAAGCCCGCGACCGAGCCGCCAGCTTCACCGCCCGCGACGCCCGCTCCATCAGGCGAGCCGGCACCTGAGGCGCCTGCGACGCAGCCCTAACACACGAACGCAAAAGAGCCCCGCGCCAAGGCGGGGCTCTTTCATTGGTCGCAGAGCGCAGATGCGAGCTACTGGCGCCCGTCGACGCACAGCCGCGCGGCGCCCTTGAAACTTGGGATCGAGCTGTAGACCAGATCGACCTGCTTGATCGCGCGCCGCTCCCCGCGCAAATCGAGCGGCCGCGTCTCGCTGCCGGCGCGGATGTGCGACTTCACGTCGAAAGCGTCGACCGGCCCGTGCTCGTACTCGACCTTGAGGCTGAGGATCAGCACATCGGAGCGCTCGACGCGCAGGCGAATGGCGCTGAAGCGGCCTTCGCGGCGCCCCACGTTGATCACGTCGTGGTCGGCGCCGAAGCCGACCTTCTGACAGCCGAGCTCCTCCCAGTGGTCGCCGGGACCGGCATGATCGCCATCCCTATGATCGCCATCCCTATGATCTGGGGCGCCGCCGCTCTGCAGGCCGTAGACCGCCACCGTCGCGCGCTCGCCGCGCCCGCGCGTGCGATACACAAGCTCGATGCGATCGATGACGCGGTCGTCGCCTATCAGGTCGATGGCGCGCGTACGTCCGCCTTCACGGATGCGCTCGCGCACGGCCACGTCCTGCGGCGCCCCGCGGTGGAAGAAGACCTTGAGGTCTTGGATCTCCACATCGTTGTCCTTGACCTCGAGCCGGATCTTGTTGAAGCGCCCTTCCTTGCGGCCCACCGGAATGACATCGCGGTCGACGCGGCGATCCACCTTCTTCTCGCCCAGTAGCTCCCAGTTCTCCTGCACCGCCTTCTCGCCGTAGACAGCGACGGTCGCGCGCCCGTGAAAGCTCGGTCGCGACTTGTAGACGAGCTCGATGCGGTCGATCCCGCGGGCGTCGCCGATGAGATCGAGCGGCCGCGTGCGTTGGCCTTTGCGGATGAACTCGCGCACGGCCACGTCCTGCGGCGGCCCGTGCACGAAGAAGACCTTGAGAGACAGCATCTCCACGTCGCTGTCGCGCACCTCCAGCGCGATCTTCGAGTAGCGCCCCTCCTGCCGTCCCACGCGAATCGTGTCGTGATCGACACCGAAGCCGACTTTCTGCTCCCCGAGCAGCTCCCAATCACCGCCGCGGTCTGTCGGCCCGCGATCGGGTGGTCCGCGGTCAAATCCGCGATCGCCGCCGCGGTCGTGGTCTCGCGGCTCGGCTGCGGCCGCACCCGCGAGAAGCGGCATCGCAATCAATAAAGTCATTGAAGATGCCAAGATCGATTTCAACAGCATTACGCTCTCCTCCGTAGCCGGCGAACTCGTGCCGCCGTACAAGATCAATCTGCCCACTGCCGGAGACCAAATTGTGATACCGCAGCGCAACGTCCGTGTCGGCGTCGGGCCTCGGCAGCGATGCTGCCATGCGGCAGGCAGGTAAAGGAAACGTGGCTTCGGGCAGCTCCAGAACGGTCGTCCTCGTCGCGCTGGCGGCCAATCTCGGCATCGCGCTCGCGAAGTTCGCCGCGGCCGTCTGGACGCGCTCGTCGGCTATGCTGTCGGAGGCGATCCATTCCCTCGTCGACACCTCCAACCAGGCGCTGCTGCTCTATGGGCTCTACCGCGCCCGGCGCCCGGCCGATGCGCGCCATCCCTTCGGCCACTCCAAGGAGATCTATTTCTGGAGCTTCGTCGTCGCCGTGCTGTTGTTCTCGTTGGGCGCCGGGGTGTCGATCTATGAAGGCATCGAGAAGCTGCGCCACCCGCACCCGATCGGCGATTTCTGGGTGAACTACGCGGTGCTCGCGATCGCCCTCGCGCTCGAGAGCGTCTCCGCGATGAAGGCGCTATCGGCCTTTAAGTTCCGGCGCGGCCCGCGCGGCTTGCTCGCGGCGCTACGCGCCACCAAGGATGCCGCTCTCTTCACCGTGCTGCTCGAGGACGTCGCGGCCGTCACCGGTCTGCTGATCGCGCTCGCGGCGCTTCTTTGCGTGCAGTTTCTGGGTTGGCAGCAGGCCGACGCGGTCGCCTCCATCCTCATCGGGCTGCTGCTCGCCGCCGTCGCCGCCTTCATGAGCATCGAGATCAAGAGCCTGCTCGTCGGCGAGGCGGCCAATCCGAAGGTGCTGGCCGGCATCGAGGCTATTTTGCGCAGCGAGGTGGGCCCGCGCGGGCCGCTTATCGCCATCAACGAGATCCGCACCATGCATCTCGGACCCGACGACGTGCTCGTGGCGGCGAGCGTCGATGCGATGGACGCGATCCCGGCCGCGGAGGTGGAGCGGGTCACCTCGCAGCTGGAGCGCGCGATCAAGGCGAGATACCCCGAGGTGCGCCGCCTCTTCATCGAGACGCAGTCGGTCGCGGGCCACAAGGCGGCGGAGACGGGCGGCGCGAAAGCGACGGGCACGGCCTCCGATGCCGCGCCGCCGCTGAGCCGCAAGGCCAAGAAGCGCGCCAAGAAACAGAAGAGCTAGTCAAAGCGCGCTGCCCACCTCACCCACTCAACTCAATTTCCTCTGAATTTTTCACGGAGACTTGCGTGGGTCCCGCTCTACAGCGGGATGACGTGCCTGGGTGGGCGCGCCGAATGCCTTCTCTCCACCGTCATCCCGACGAAGGTCGGGACCCACGCCAGCTTCAGCAATCGCTCTTGGTGAAGGCGAGTCGCGCCGAGAGCTGACGGTCCTAGAACGGGATCTCGTCGTCGAGCTGCTTGTCGAAGCCGCCCTTCGTGGCTGAGCTCTTGCCGCCGCGCGGGGCATCGCCGTAGCCGTTGTCGGAGCCGCCATAGTCGGCCTGGCCGTTCTCCTGCATCCCGGCCCCGGCGCCAGTCCCGCCCGAGCGCCCGTCGAGCATCGTCAGGTTGCCGTTGAAGCCCTGCAGCACCACCTCGGTGGAGTAGCGGTCCTGGCCGTCCTGGCCCTGCCACTTGCGCGTCTGCAGCGAGCCCTCGATGAACACCTTGGAGCCCTTCTTCAGGTACTGCTCGGCGATCTTGCACAGGTTCTCGTTGAAGATCACGACGGAGTGCCACTCCGTCTTCTCGCGCCGCTCGCCCGTCGCCTTGTCGCGCCAGGTGTCGCTGGTGGCGATGCGCAAATTCGCGATCGGACGCCCGTCCTGGGTGCGGCGGATCTCGGGATCCTTGCCGAGGTTGCCGATCAAGATCACCTTGTTGACGGAACCAGCCATAGCCTTGCACTCCTCAATCTGTCGGCCCCGCGCCTGGCACGCCGGCGGGACCTCGTGAAACCCTAAAAACGGAGCGCACCGCCGCCAGACGGCGGCAGACGCGGCACACCCCGAATCGTCGCCTCAACCCTAGTCCGGCAACGGCCGCGCACCGCTGGCGGCGTCCCGGTCGGCTCGAGTTGTCCACGCCTTTCGGCGCGGCTCGATGTTCCGCTTATGTTCTACAATTAGGACAGGCCTGAGGCTTTGGCAAGGGGCACGCCGCCTTAAGGCGACGGCGACGGCGAGAGCGCCGGCGATGGCGAAGGCGAGAGCGCCGGCGACGGCGAGGTCGAAGAGACTGAAGGCGAGAGGGTGGTCGAGGTCGTGGCGACAGGCGGGGGGGCCGGCGCCAGCGCGCGCGCCTGCTCGGCGGAGGCCGAGAGCTCCCGCATCACCTTGGGCGGCGTCTGCTTGCCGGCCGGGCAGGAGCTGCTCCTCAACCCGTCGTAGACGGCGACCACGTCGCCACGGAACTGCTGCGCGACGGCGCGGCGAGCGATCCCCGTCGCAATCGCGCCGTCGGTCCAACGCGCCGAGCACATGAGCTTCGTCAGGTAGCTGGTGAGGTCATACTTGTAGGTTGCGGCTGGCGGCGGCGGCGAAGCCCCCGACCAGCTCTGCCAGCGCAGCTGATCGGCGCTGCCGACCCAGCTTTTGGCCGAGGCCGCGAGCGGTGCCAGCATCTCGCGCGAGCGTTGGCGCGCGTCCGCATCGGGGACGCGCTCGGCGGCGGCCTTCAGCGTCGCCTGCTCGGTCGCGTCGAGTGGTCGGATCGCCAGCTCCGACAGATCGGCGAGGCCGCTCGTATCCCATTCCGGCGGCACGGTCATCCAGATGACCGCCCCGCGCAGGTCGGCGCCGGCCATCTTCATGCCGCTCATGTCGGTGCCCTGCAGCTTGACGCGCTGCAGGCTCGCCGCCTCGAGGTCCGCATCGCGCAGGACGGCGCCCTGCAATTGCGCGAAATTGAGCACCGCGCCTTGCATGGCCGCGCTCGAGAGGTCGGCGAACTGCAGCTGCGCGCCCGTCAGATCGGCCCCCTGCAGCGAGGCGTTGAGGAAATTGGCGCCCTGCGCCTGCACCCCGCCCGTCAGGTCGGCCTTGTCGAGGTGAGCATTGGATAAGCTCGCGCCCGACAGAATAGCGTTGGCGAGCTCGGCCCCCTCCAGGTGCGCCTCATCGAGCTTGGCGCCGGTCAGATCGATGCCCGCCATGTGCGCGCCGGTGAGCTGGGCGCGCGAAAAGTCGGCGTTGCGCGCGGATGGGCACTTGGCCGCAACGCGATCATCGCTCAACAGCAGCCGGTCGATCTCGGCGCAGTTGAGCCACGCGTTCTGCAGGTTGGCGCCGACGAAGCTCGCTCCGTCAAGGCGGGCGTCGGTCATATCGGCGCCCTGCAGATCGGTGCGATCGAGCTTGGCATAGCGCATGTCGCGACCGCGCAAGTTGAGCGTCTTGTCACCGCCTCTGCGACTGCCCGAGGTCAAGTCGGAGTCGGTGACGAGGAGGTTGCGGCGAAACACCCCGAACAGCGTTCCATCGGCGCGAGGCGCCAGAAACGGTAGGATGAAGCCGCTCTGCTGCACGCGCGCCTCCTCCGTGCCCTGGGTCCACGCGTGCAAGTTGCGGCTCATGCGGTCGAGCGTCTCGCCCGGCACAGTCGCGGCGAAGAAGGCAAGATAGGCGACGAGCGCCAGGACGGCGGTGGTCGCGAACGAGCTCAAAGGGTGGGCGGCGGTGGAGCGCCAGAAGGCCTGAAAGAACGAGGTTTCCGCCCGCATCAGGAACACCCCGATCAAGAGCAGCAGCGCGATGTCGAAGGAGAGCGCGATGCGGTTGATCCAGGTCGTCGTCACGTCGTGGTAGGGCAGGAACGAGATCTGCATGTAGAGCAGCAGGACGACGGGCAGGATCACGATCGTCAGCCACGTCATGATGTACAAAAACCCGCTCATGACGAACGAGCGCTGCGGTCCGGCGATCGCCTGCACGAAGAAAAAGTTGTGCAATTCGAGCCGCAGCGGATGCGTGCGCTTGTCGCTCGTCTCCAGCATGCGGATGGCGTGATCGAACTCCAGCGTCTTGCGCGCGAGCAGCACGAGCTGGGCGAGAATACCGAGATGGAACAGAACCAGCACGACGGGCGCGAACTGGAAGAACTCCTTGAGCTGGATCTTGACCTGCAGGATCGGCAGCTGCACCGGCGTCTGCAAGAGCAGCTCCTCGTGCGTGACGCCGGCCACCGCGATCATGAGATAGGTCATGATCGCGAGGAAGATGAGCCAACCCGTGTTCGCATTGTCGCTGGAGTTGTTGACAGCCTCGAGCAGGCTGTAGGGGTTGACCGGCGTCTCCGGCTCCGGAGCAACTCGACCCATATCCGCCATGCCGAACCCCCACAAATCCACGCTGGAGCAGACTTGGGGCAGACCTTAACGGAGAAAGTGTGACCCTGCGCACACGCAAGGCCTCCTTGCCGCGGCCCGTCCCCCTTGCTCTTTCCCCTCGGACCATTGCAAGAGTCAAGCGCTAGTCGGCCCTCTTTCGCCACAAGCCTTAAAACCGGCGGCCGAACCCCCTGATGGAGAGCGTCACGACGTGAGCACGCCGCAATACAAATGCGAGAAATGCCCCGGCTATTGCTGCTCCTATCCCTTGATCCCCCTCGACAAGCGCGACGTGGAGCGGCTCGCCAAGCACCACGGGATGTCGTTTGCCCAGGCCAAGCTCAAGTTCACGAAGGAGGCACACGGGCGCAAATACGCGATGCGGCGCAAGAAGGACAAGCACTTCGGGCGCATCTGCCGCTTCTTCGACACCGAGAAGCGCCGCTGCACCGTGTACAAGGCGCGCCCCGCGGTGTGCCGCTCGTTCCCCGGCACCGGGCGCTGCGGGTACTACGATTTCCTGAGCTTCGAGCGGCGCGCGCAGGAGGACGACGAGTTCGTCGCGCTCACCAATCACGAGGATTGATCTTATCCCCTCTCCCCAACCTTCATGGGGAGAGGGGGAAACATCTAGCCCGTGGTCACAGCCGTCTCGACGTCGGACGCCTCGACGCGGCGCGCCAGCCCAGCGGCGAGGGCTGCCCGGTCGAGCTCGCCCTCCCAGGCCGACACCACGATTGAGGCCACGCCGTTGCCGATGAAGTTTGTGATCGCCCGGCACTCGCTCATGAACTTGTCGACGCCGAGCACGATCGCCATGCCGGGCACCAGCTCGGGGCGCACGACGGCGAGCGTGGCCGCGAGCGTCACGAAGCCCGCTCCCGTCACGCCGCTGGCCCCCTTGGAGGTGAGCATCGCGACGCCGAGGATGGCGAGCTGCTCTGGCAACGACAGCGCGACGCCCAAGGCCTGCGCGATGAACAGCGTCGCCAGCGTCAGGTAGATGTTGGTGCCGTCGAGGTTGAACGAGTAGCCGGTCGGCACCACGAGGCCAACGACGGACTTGGAGCAGCCGAGCCGCTCCAGCTTCTCCATCAGCTGCGGCAGTGCGCTCTCGGACGAGCTGGTGGCGAGCACGATGAGGATCTCGTCGCGGATGTAGCCGAGGAAGCGCCAGATGCGGAAGCCCGCACCCCAGGCGACGAGCCCGAGCACGCCGAAGACGAACAGCGCCGCCGTCGCATAGAAGGTGACGATGAGGCCCGCGAGGTTGCCGAGAGCCTCCGGCCCATACCTGCCGATCGTGTAGGCCATGGCGCCGAACGCGCCGATGGGAGCCGCCTTCATGATGACGGCGATGACGCCGAAGAAGGCGTGCCCCACGTCGTCGATCAGCGAGCGCACCACGCGCCCGCGCTCGCCCAGCACCATCAACGCGAAGCCGAACAGCACCGAGACCAGCAGCACCTGCAGGATGTCGCCGCGCGCAAACGCGCCGACCACGCTGTCTGGAATGATCTGCAGGATGAATTCCACGGCGCTCTGGTGCGAGGCGCGGACTGCGTAATCGGTGACGGCCCCGGCGTCCGTTGCACCGCTGAACCCCGCGCCGGGACGCACGACGTTGCCGACGATGAGGCCGAGCGCGAGCGCGGCGGTGGAGAGGATCTCGAAATAGACCAGCGCCTTGAGGCCGACGCGCCCCACCTTGCGCGCGTCATCCATATGCGCGATGCCCGACGTCAGCGTGCAGAAGATGATCGGCGCAATGACCATCTTGATGAGCTTGATGAAGCCATCGCCCAGCGCCTTGACCCAGGGGCTCTTGGCAACGTCGGGCGCGAGCCAGCCCAGGAGGAAGCCGAGCACAATCGCGGCCAGCACCTGCACGTAGAGCAGCTTATAAAAGGGCTTCTTCGCCGGCCGTGCCGCTGCCGTCCCCGCCATGGCTTTGATCCGTCCGCTGTCCCGACGGACGTGATCTAAGCAATTCGCTTACCGCGCGGCAATCGTGGCGTTGGCGCCGGTGCGCGCGGGCGGGGCGGCGGGCGAATGAACGTGCTCGGGGCGCACGCCCAAGCCGACGAGGCGGGCGGGGAATTGCTGCAGCCACGGCCAACGGTCGATGAGCCACAAGAGCCACGGCGGCCTCAGAGGCGCCGTGCTTGCGAGCACCGGTTTCACGACGTTGTTCTGCGCCAGCACCTGCAGGCGCTGCGTCACCCTCATGGGGAACTCGCGCCGCTTCTGCACGCGTGCCAAGTCGTCGACGCTGACCGTGCCGTCCTTCAAGGGCTGCCACAAGAGGTTGGCGGTCGCGACCGCATCCTGGATTGCGAGATTGATCCCCACACCGCCGATGGGCGACATGGCGTGCGCGGCGTCGCCGATGCACAACAGGCCCGGCTCGTACCAGGTGCGCAGCCGGTCGATGGCGACGGTCAACAACTTGACGTCGTCCCAGCTTGCGATCTCGCCGACGCGCGGCGCCAGGAACGGCGCGGCCTTGGCGATCATGGCGCGGAAAGCCGGCAGGCCCTCGGCCTTGACGCGCTCAGCGCCCCCTTTGGGGATCACGTAGGCGAGCTGCCAGTAATCGCCGCGGTCGAGCATGACGAGAAAGCTGCCCCTATTGAGGCGCCCACCGGTCCCTGGCTCACCGTCGCGGCGCGAGACGCGCATCCACAGCACGTCGATCGGCGCGCCGATGTCCTCGATCTCGAAACCGGCGCGCGCGCGCACCGTCGAATGGCGCCCGTCACAGCCGACGACCAGATCGGCCTTGACCTCGAGCGGGCCGCCGGGCGTCTCGGCATGCACGCCGGTGACGCGCCCGTCCGCCTCGAGGAGGTCGGTCACGTCAGCCTGCATGTGCAGATGGAAGCTCGGGTAGCGGCGCGCCTTCTCGGCGAGAAAGTTGAGGAAGTGCCATTGCGGCATCATGGCGATGAAGGCGCGCTTCGGCGGCAGGAAGGAGAAATTCGCAAGGTTGATCGTCGTGTCGCTAATCTGAACCTGGAGCTCACGTACCGGGTTGTGAGGAAGCTTGAGGAGCTCGTCTAGCAGGCCGAGCTCCTCCATCACGCACAACGTGGAAGGGTGGATGGTGTCGCCGCGGAAGTCGCGCAGGAAGTCGGCGTGCTTCTCCAGAACGGTGACGTCGATGCCCGCCCGCGCCAAGAGGTAGCCGAGCATCATGCCGGCCGGGCCGCCGCCCACGACGCAGCAGGTGGTGGTGACGGTCTTTGCCGATTGTCTGTCGGAGCCTGTCATTTCTTCTCCAGACCGCAGGATTGCATCAGAGTGTTGATACGCTTGTTCGAATCGGCGCGCATGGCGTCGGCGTCGGACTGCGCAACGCCGCTGGCCATCAGCCCCTTGGTCAGCGCCACGATCTTCGTCGGACTGTGCTCGAAGCCCGCGGTCAGCACCAGCCGCTCGAAGCGCGAGAACTCGGTGCCCGCCCGGTCGGCGATGCACGTGCAGGCGTCCTTGTCGCCGGCAGGCGTCTTCATGTTCTTGCGGCAAGCGTCGAGCAATGCTTGGCGCTCATCGGCGGGGTAGGCGCCCCCGACCTTGAGGTCGGCGGCGTCGAGCTTCACGCTCGGGACCGTGCTCGCCCAGTAGTATCCGCCGACAACGACGGCGATGAAGGCGAGGAAGAGCACACCGAAGATGACCAAGACCCACTTCAGGACCGTCATCGCGTTAAACTCCGCTTCGTTGGGATCGTTGAGCTAAGTGCGGACCGTACGCGCAAACGCTGCGTGCCGGGAAGGCTCGGCGCCCGTCCTCCACTTGAACCACAGGAGCGCAAAGCCGATGACGGGCAACAAAATGTCGGAATAGAGCATCACGCCGGCATTGCCCGGAGCAAAATTTCCTGCGGTCACCATCTGGTTGATGTGACCGACCGCGGCGCCCCACTGAAAGAGCGCAGGGCCGAGGATGGACGCGAGGCGAACCTGCCAGCCGCCCTTGAACGCGAGCAGTCCAACGGCGGCAAAGCCGAGGCTCGCGTAGCCCACCTCGGCCTGGAAGGGGCTGTCGGCCCAGCCGATGAAGCTGGCGGCGAGGTCACCGAAGAAAACGTGAAAGACGAAGTTGTAGAAGGAGCTCACGCTGACCGAGAACAGGATGAAATAGGCGAGCAGCGCCTCGGCGACGCCCGCGAACGTGAAGCCGTCCGGCTTGAGCATTATGGCGACGCCTGCGGCGAGGAAGCCGAGGATGAGGAACGTCAAGGTGAAATTGCCCATGACGAAAGCGATCAACGAGTCCATCGCGCAAGGCTCCCGGCGGCGGCTGGTTCCAGCCCAAGGCTGTCGGGCCCAAGGCTGTTCGGCCCAAGGCTAAAGGGCGCGCCCTAAGCAATCGTGAGACGCACCGGGGCAAATGTAGGCAGACGCCGCGTCCGCCATCGCCGGGCCCAATTAGCAATGTTATAGTATCTCATACTTGCCAGAGTTCTTATGGACGATCTTGCGTCCGCGGGCCGCGGGGCACCCGGTCTCTTGCGGCCTTTCTTTGGCGGAGGCCACGTGAGGTGAAACGCAATCTTTCAAGTGGGCCGTTACGATCCCTGCTCCATAGTGAAGAGACTCCGATGATCACCCTCTACACCTTCGGCCCGTATTTTGGCCTGCCCGATCCGAGCCCCTTCGTGATGAAGGCGGAGGTTCTGCTCAAGATGGCGGACCTGCCTTTTGAGACCGACACCGGCGGTTTCAACAAGGCGCCCAAGGGCAAGCTTCCCTACATCACCGACGACGGCGAGATCATCGCCAACTCCACCTTCATCCGCCTGCACATCGAGAAGAAGTACGGCTTCGACTTCGACGCCGGCCTTTCGCCGCAGAATCGCGCCATCGCCTGGGCCTTCGAGAAGATGTGCGAGAACCACCTCTATTGGGCGGGGCTGCATGCGCGCTGGATGGTCGATGCGAATTTCGACAAGGGCCCGCGCAGGTTTTTCGACAGCGCACCGGCCCCCTTGCGCCCGCTCATCGTGACCATGGTGAGGCGTCAGGTCCGGCGCAATCTGTGGGGGCACGGGATGGGCCGGCACACGACCGCCGAGATGGATCAGCTTGCAGCCCGCGACATCGGCGCAATCGCTGAATACGTGGCTGACAAGCCGTATCTCATGGGTGAGGCCCCGTGCGGCGCGGATGCCACTGTTTTCCCTTTCATGGCCCACGCGCTCTGCCCGCTCTTCGAAACGGCAATCCGGACGTGCGC
The DNA here is from genome assembly GCA_963724945.1 of uncultured Alphaproteobacteria bacterium. Taxonomy (GTDB): domain Bacteria; phylum Pseudomonadota; class Alphaproteobacteria; order Rhizobiales; family Hyphomicrobiaceae; genus Hyphomicrobium_A. The sequence continues at coordinate 193,844 of CAVRWL010000001.1, forward strand.
CGAGCAGCGCCCCAATCTGGTGGCCTACCGCGACCGCCTGATGGCGCGGTATTTCCCGGACTTTGCGGCCCAAACGGCGGCTTCGGCCTGATCAGGACGGGTTGTAAAAGCCATAGATCCGGGACGCGGCGCCCCGGTTTGCGAGAGGCGCCATTGCCGCGAAGGGCGGCCTTCGCTACCTAACGCCCATGCAGAAGCCCACACGCAAGCCCCGGGGGGCCCCGACGCCCGCCAGGACCCCGACTTTGGCCGAGGTGCACAAGACCATACACGTCCGCGGGGCGCGCGAGCACAACCTGAAGAACATGGACCTCGAGATCCCGCGCGACGCCCTCGTGGTGTTCACGGGATTGTCAGGCTCGGGGAAATCCTCCCTCGCTTTCGACACGATCTATGCCGAGGGCCAGCGCCGCTACGTGGAGAGCCTGTCGGCCTACGCGCGGCAGTTTCTCGAGATGATGCAGAAGCCGGACGTCGACCACATCGACGGCCTGTCGCCCGCCATCTCCATCGAGCAGAAGACGACGTCCAAGAACCCGCGCTCGACCGTCGGCACCGTCACCGAGATCTACGACTACCTGCGCCTGCTGTTCGCGCGCGTCGGCGTGCCCTACTCGCCGGCGACGGGGCTGCCGATCGAGAGCCAGACCGTGTCGCAGATGGTCGACCGCGTGCTCGGCCTGCCGGAGGGCACGCGCATCTATCTGCTCGCCCCCATCGCGCGCGGCCGCAAAGGCGAGTTCCGCAAGGAGCTCGCCGACTTTCAGAAAAAAGGCTTCCAGCGCGTCAAGATCGACGGCACCTTCTACGAGATCGCCGACGCCCCCAAGCTCGACAAGAAGTTCAAGCACGACATCGACGTGGTCGTGGACCGCCTGGTCGTTCGCGGCGACATCACGACGAGGCTCGCGGATTCGTTCGAGACGGCGCTGGCGCTCGCCGACGGCATCGCGGTGGCCGAGCTCGCCGACAAGCCGCTCACTTTTCCCTCTCCCCGCAAGCGGGGAGAGGGTCAGGGTGAGGGGCAGAAACTGGGCTCGGCGCAAGCGGCTGCCCCTCACCCCAACCCTCTCCCCATGAAGGATGGGGAGAGGGGGTCTGGCGGCGTGTTGCGCAACAAAAACGAGACGCACGAGCGCGTCATCTTCTCCGCGCGCTTCGCCTGCCCCGTGTCGGGCTTTACGATCGACGAGATCGAGCCGCGCCTCTTCTCGTTCAATGCCCCCGCCGGCGCCTGTCCCACCTGCGACGGCCTCGGCACCGAATTGCAGTTCGAGCCCGAGCTCGTCATCCCGCAACCCGAGCTCAGCCTCGCCGAGGGCGCGATCTACCCGTGGGCGCGCACCGGCGCCTCCTCGCCCTACTACGAGCAGACGCTGCAAGCGCTCGCCAAGCATTACAAAGTCTCGATCAATACGCCGTGGGAGAAGCTACCCAAGCACGTGCAGCTCGCGCTCCTCTATGGCTCCGACGCCGACGAGATCACCTTCGTCTACGAGGACGGCTTGCGGCGCTACAAGACCATCAAAGCCTTCGAGGGCGTGATCGGCAACATCGAGCGGCGCTGGCGCGAGACCGACTCGGACTGGGTGCGCGAGGAATTATCGCGCTACCAGGGCTCGCACCCGTGCGAGGCGTGTGGCGGCTACCGGCTGAAACCGCAGGCGCTCGCCGTCAAGGTCGGGGGCAAGCACATCGGCGAGGTCACCGACCTGTCGATCAAGGCCGCGAACATCTGGTTCGCCGAGCTGCCCAAGACCTTCACCAAGAAGCAGAACGAGATCGCGACGCGCATCTTGAAGGAGATCCGCGAGCGCTTGCAGTTCTTGAACAACGTCGGCCTCGAGTACCTGACACTCTCGCGCGCGTCGGGCACGCTGTCGGGCGGCGAATCCCAGCGCATCCGCCTCGCCAGCCAGATCGGCTCCGGCCTCACCGGCGTGCTCTACGTCTTGGACGAGCCCTCGATCGGGTTGCATCAGCGCGACAACGCGCGCTTGCTCGGCACGCTCAAGCATTTGCGCGACATCGGCAACACCGTCATCGTCGTCGAGCACGACGAGGACGCGATTTGACCGCCGACCACGTGGTCGACATCGGCCCCGGCGCCGGCATCCACGGCGGCGAGATCATCGCGCAGGGCACGCCCGACGACATCATGGCGACGCCGGAAAGCCTCACCGGACAATATCTGTCGGGCGCGCGCCAGATCCCGCTGCCGGCCAAGCGCCGCGCCGCCGCAAAAGGGCAAGGCGCTGAAAATCATCGGCGCGTCCGAGAACAACCTCAAAGACGTGACGGTCGAGATCCCGCTCGGCGCTCCTCACCTGCATCACCGGCGTGTCGGGCTCGGGCAAGTCGACGCTCGTCATCGACACGCTCTACAAGCCGCCGCCGCGCGCAAGCTCAACAACGCGCGGCAGCACCCGGGCGCGTTCGACCGCATCACCGGCCTGGAAGACCTCGACAAGGTCATCAACATCGACCAATCGCCCATCGGCCGCACGCCGCGCTCGAATCCCGCGACCTACACCGGCGCCTTCACGCCCATCCGCGAGTGCTTCGCCGGCCTGCCCGAGGCCAAGCAGCGCGGCTACGCGCCCGGCCGCTTCTCCTTCAACGTGAAGGGCGGGCGCTGCGAGGCGTGCCAGGGCGACGGCGTCATCAAGATCGAGATGCACTTCCTGCCCGACGTCTACGTGACGTGCGACGAGTGCAAGGGCAAGCGCTACAACCGCGAGACGCTCGAGGTCAAATACAAGGACAAGTCGATCGCCGACGTGCTCGACATGACGGTCGAGGAGGGCGCGAGCTTCTTCAAGGCGGTGCCGGCGATCCGCGACAAGCTGGAGACGCTGGCCCACGTCGGCCTCGGCTACATCCACATCGGCCAGCAGGCGACGACGCTCTCGGGCGGCGAGGCGCAGCGCATCAAGCTGGCGAAGGAACTGTCACGCCGCGCCACCGGGCGCACGCTCTACATCCTCGACGAGCCGACGACCGGCCTGCACTTCCACGACGTGCGCCAAGCTGCTCGAGGTGCTGCACGAGCTGGTCGACGCCGGCAATACGGTGGTCGTCATCGAGCACAATCTGGAGGTGATCAAGACCGCCGACTGGGTGATCGACCTGGGCCCCGAAGGCGGCGACGGCGGCGGGCGCATCATCGCGGCCGGCACGCCTGAGGACGTGGCCAAGGTCAAGGAGAGCTACACGGGCGCGTATCTGCGGGAGCTTTTGGGAAGGCGCGCCGCCTCACGCAGGAAGCAGGCGGCGGAGTAGGGGCGCTTGAGCGCGACGTTTGCCAAGATTTGTGCTCTGGTCGAAGCCGAGGATTGGCGAACCTCGTATCACGCCCTGCGACGATTGACTGAGCATGCTATCATTGCTTCGATTTGGCAGATGGCATTGAGAGCGCCCAAGTCATCGAGGACTATCCGGGCTACCATGCCGGCCCTAGTGTGCTGGTGCTTCAGCAGGACAGGAATGGTGCCGTCCACAGCCTCTGGGGATTGGAGCGCGGAACGGATCGACCGGCCGTGATTATCACAGCCTACCGCCCTGAATCTCGTCGATGGCACGACGACAATCGGACCCGCAAATCATGAGCGAACATCGGACCCAGGAACTCGTTCGCAAAGACCTACATCGCCGAGGTGGACGTGACGCTAATCGAAACGGACCACGAATGGTCGCCGTATATTTCAGCCGCTGATACACGCAAGTTGGATGCTGTTCGGCTGGCGCTGCGCAACGGCGATCTCGCTGCCGCATCTAAGCTCGCGCGAGTCTACGAGCTGAAGCCCATCGCCGCGGCCGAATAGGCGATGCTGGCGGGCGCATTATTGCGGCCGGGACGCCGGAGGACGTGGCGAAGTTGAAGGAGAGCTACACGGGGGCGTATTTAAGGGAGTTGTGGGCCGCCGCGCGAAGGCGCGCAAGCAGGCGGCGGAGTAGATAAGCCTCATTTCCCAACGCCCGCGACGATGCTATTCTAGCATCATGAAATTGACCCTCGAAACCGAGCAGGAAGTGGACGGCCGCTGGATCGCCGAGGTGCCCGAGCTTGCGGGTGTGCTCGCCTACGGCGCAACCCGCGATGAGGCGATGGCCCGGGCCGAGGTGCTGGCCCTTCGCGTCGTTGCCGAGCAGCTCGAGCATGGCGAGGCGCGCGCGGTCGGGCTGTCGATCTCCGTCGCCGCCGAATGAGCGGATTTGCGCGTCGAAGGCACGCCGCGTTCTGGCGGCGCTCTTGCGCATCGGTTGGACGGTCAAAAGGCAATCCGGCTCTCATCGCACCCTGGCACGCGAGGGCTGGCCCGATGTGGTGTTCGCCTTTCACGACGACGTGGAGGTCGGTCCGGTCATGCTGTCGCGCATCGCCAAGCGAGCGGGGCTCCGGCCGGAGGATTTGTGATCCGCCGGCACGCCCACGCTCCGGTCTTGCCGAAGGCGCGCAAGGATCGAGACGAGGAACCGAGGACATGAATCGGCAGCGCAAAGGAACCTCGCGCAATCGGGCGGCGGAGTGACGCCTGATTCGCTAGCGGCGGCCGCCGAAAACCCGCTGCAAGTGGGCAATCATATGCTGGTCGCTGGTCTCCCAGCAGCACCTTACCGAGCGACCGAGCGGTTGAAGCCTCCATACGGCTCGATTGAAGTCGACACGAGGCGCAGCAATCTTGGCAGCTGAATAGCCCAAACCAATGGTCCCGCTGAGGATGGAGCTCGGATCAAAAACTCCTAATCCAAAGCCGAACTGGGCACCTGAAGCCAAGAGTTGGCTCATGTAGCCAGTGGTCTTAGCGTGCGGCACGTCGATCGCACCGTCAGCCAGTCGATGTACGGCTTTCCAACTTCTTTCCAACGACAATAAATCTCGAAGCTTGCTCGCGGGGCTGATGGTCAAATCAGCCAAGCGAGCCGAGACTCAGCCAAGTCCCGTCTAATCTTGGAGTAGTCGTGCCGAACGTCGAGCGTGTGCCAGATCACGTCCTCTAAAGACCTGCTTCGCCGAATAATCTCGAACGGAAGCGGTGGTATACGCAGATTGACAAAGTGGGCGTAAGACGCCCCACGCCGAAGCATGCCAACGCGCACACGCTGCTCCACGGTGCTATATTGCCCCAGCGCATCGCAAAGTGCGTTCTCATACCGGGGCGCCCCGACGACTTCATAAGTCCGGGTCGGATCGCCCGTCACGTAGCAGGGCAGTCCGTGGGCATTGGCTGTTTGGACAAATCGCGACATTTGTCGGTACTCTGCGCTCCTGAAGGGAACATTCGTTCCCGACAAGCCAATACCGTCAGCGACTTCTGCAATTGCCTCCGCCTTTTTGGCAACCACAACGCAGCCCCATTCGAGAGCCAGGGCTCCATGAGGCTCATAGACGCTAGGTCGGCACGCGTGGGAAGGAGCCAAAGGCGGTCTCCGCAAGACAACTTGTGCCAGCAGATCATAAAGATCACGTGCATCGTTTTCCTCGTACCCGGTCGCGAGTTGCGCGAGCAACGCATCCACAGCACGCGCATCCACCAGGATCGCGTTCACGCAATCAGGAAGGCCCAAACCCAGCTGCATCGTTGCCTCACCAACCGAGCGCTCCAACGGTATTTGATTCGCCCCCGCGGAGCTAGATTCCCAAGGTAGAATCAACAGATGCGCCAACACGATCGTAGTCATCGAGCCAATTTGAAGGTGATCAAGACCGCCGACTAAATCTTCGGCTTCGGTCCCAAGGGCGGCGACGGCCTGCGAACCGTGCGGCCGAGACGCCGGAATGATGAAGGTGAAAGCCGGGGTCGGACGACGGTTCAATACTTTCCTTCGAACGAAAAGCGGATATTCGGGTTGCGTCCCACGGCTTCGAGCAACACCCAGCGCGCCTCACCGATAAGAATAGTCCCTCGTTCCTGGTGACCCACCTCCTCATCGGGATGTCCTGATTTGCCACCATGGACGAGGTTGTTCCTCGCGCTTTTCACTGCACGGAAAAGCTCTCTAACGGTTCTCACAGGAGCGACTGTCTCAAAGGTCAATGACTCATTCTCGACGATCTGCTTTTTTGGTGGGCGTGCCAACAGCTCCGATGCTTCTCCCGATTTACGCACGTACTCCAAGAATTCAGCGCCAAGTTCGTCGGCAAATGCGTCCCAGTCGTGCTGAGCCTGCGATCCTTCCATACATAGTATTTGCAGTCCTTCAGCGCGAACTCACAGCGCGTGAAGATCAGAAAGAACTCTGTCGCACCGTCAGGCAAGGCATGTATGGCGTCCAAATCAATAGGCATGTCAAACATAAGTAGCCTCGAAGACAAAGCCGAAAGCGATCAACAATAATTAAGGCGCCGGGGCTGAAACATGAGTGCCAATCCACGCACTCTGCACATCCGAGAGATCGGGATCTAGCGTTTCATCATCCTCAACGTCAAACCAACCGTAAATATAGAAGAAGGCTGTCAGCCGATGATGGCCGTCGAGAACACTATATCCAGTTGGAGTTTGCATCAGCACGATAGGCCGCGGGAACATTCTATGGGCCTTTACATAGTCGCAGCAACTGCGGAATTGTCTGGTCCATCACCAATGACAGTATAAAACGTGGTGTGTCCGAGCACGTAGGTGCGGAACAAATCTACGGTCATCTCCTGGCTTGTCGGCGCAAGCCGCTCGGGCGACAGCCGGATTTCCGGCCGCTGCCAAGAGTGCCGCTGCAAGAAGCTGAGGTCATTGCCAGAACCGAGGATATAACGCCAATCGTTGTCGACGCGAGGGGGCCATCCGAAACGTTTGTAGTGCGTCAACAGCCAGATATCGATTATTTCAGCCGGCATATTCGGCAGGTCGGCTTGCATGATTTCTAGTGGGGTGCTCGGCATCGCTGGCATGTGTGGCATCGCGTGACGGGTTTCAGAGCCTCTGTCGGCCTGGGATGTTGCATCGTGTTGGCTGACCACGACAATTCTCGCCACGTAGCGGACGTTTTTGGACAAATAGTGGCGTTTGCAGCTATCAACTCCGTAATCGACCCTCCGCACCGCATGTGGCACAGTCCCCCCGCAAAAACATAAGCGAGGCCCGCCATGAGACTGATGCTGACCTTCACCATCCCCGTCGAGCGGGGTAACGCGGCCGCCAAAGACGGAACGATCGGCAAGACGATCGGGGACCTGGTCAACGCGACCAAGGCGGAAGCGGCCTACTGCACGCTGATCGACGGGCAGCGCGGCGGCTTCATGATTTTCGATGCGACCGATCCGGCGATCCTGCCGCGCATTCTCGAGCCGTTTCTCGACGCGCTCGACGACCCGTCGAGGTCGTCCCGGTGCTCACCCTCGACGACCTGAAGCGCCGGGCTGGCGGGTCAGGCGCCGGAACCGGTACAATCTGCAGCGCGGCCTACGAGGGAGACCCACATGGACATCAAGCGCGCGGGCACGCACCGGATCGATCAGGGACCGGCGGAGTATTTCACCGGCGCGGTGCGCATCGAGCGCCTGATCCAGGCCGAAGCGCCCGCGCGCGTCGCCGCCGCGTCCGTGACGTTCGAGCCGGGTGCGCGCACCGCCTGGCATACCCATCCGCTCGGGGAGACGCTGATCGTCACCGAAGGCCTCGGCTGGGCGCAGCGCGAGGGCGGCCCTAAAGAGGAGATCCGCCCCGGCGACGTCGTCTGGTTCGCGCCGGGCGAGAGGCACTGGCACGGGGCCACCGCCACCAGCTTCATGACGCATATCGCCGTGCAGGAGGCACTCGACGGCAAGGCCGTCGACTGGCTGGAGCAGGTCAGTGACGCTCAGTACGCAAGCTGATAAGCCGCTGCTCATGCCTTGAGACGATTTCCCTTTTCTCCGCCGGCAGCGCTATTGGCATTTCTCAACCATATCGCTTCAGCGTCTGGCGCGAACAAACCACACTGGGCCGCATCGCATGCCCTTCATCCTCGCATTAGGCAATCTCGTGCACGACAAGGCGCGGCTCGCGGCCACGCTCTCCGGCCTCACCTTTGCCGTCATCCTGGTCGGCGTGCAGGTCGGCCTCTACCTCGGCGTCCGCAAGATCGTCACCGCCATGGTCGACCATGCGCACGCGCAGCTTTGGATCGTTCCCTTCGGCGCGCAGAGCATCGAGGATGCGTCCCCACCCTGAGCGACACCGTACGCCACGAGGCGCTGGCGACGCCGGGGGTTAAGCGCGTCGTTCCGCTGGTCATCTCGTTCGCGGAATCCGCGTCGTCCGGACGGCGGCCTCACGCACGTCGTCGTCGTCGGAACCGACCCGGAGGACGGGGGCCTCGCACCGTGGAACCTGCGCGAGGGCACGTGGACCGACATCAAGGGTGAGAAGTGGCCGTCGGCCTGTCTCATCGGACATACCTCGCCGGGCGCTGGATCGCTGGTGTTGGGTCGCATGCCGGGATCGACTTCGGGCTGCAATCGCATTCGCTGCGGGTCAAGGCGCTCACCGACGGCATCCGCTCGTTCACGCAGGCGCCCTACGTCTTCACGACGGCGGAGCGCGCGCGCAAGTTTTTCGGGGTGCCGCAGGGCAACAGCACGTTTCTCTTGGTCGATACCGCTCCCGGGACCGACCTCAAGCGCGTGCAAAAGCAGATCGCTGCCCGGCTCTATTAGGTCGAGGCGCCGACCCCCGCCGATTTCGGCGACCGCAGCACGAGGCGGGGGTTGCCACCGGGACGGGCGTCGGTGTGGTGCTGATCCTCGGCACCGTGCTGGGCATCGTGATCGGGGTGGTGATCGAGGCGCAGACCCTTAATTCGGCCACGTTTGATCATATCAAGGAGTTTGCCGTGCTGCGCATGCTCGGCCTCTTCCGCCGGCTACGTCTATCGCGTGATCCTGGCGCAGGCCTCGATCATCTCGTTCGCGGGCTTCGTCCTGGGCGCGCTCGGGGTCGTCCTCGTCGATCGCTTGAGCCAGGCGACGGCCTTGCCGATGGTGGTGCCGCCGCTGCTCTTCGTCGCCATGCTGGTCGCTGCGCTGCCGATCGGCCTCGTCTCCGCCAGCATCGCCGTCACCATGGGGCCGCGCATCGATCCCGCCAGCGTGCTGATGCGGTGAGTGCTACGCGGGCGGCGCAGTGAGCCATCTGAGTCTCGCCCCGCGTTCACGTAATGTTCGCACCATGCGAGGTGGCGGTTTAATGGACGTCGTATTCGAGATCCGCGAGCTGAAGCGCCGCGTAGGCGAGCTGGAGGATCGTTCGGCTTCCTCACCGGGCAGGTGCGCGAGGTGCACCGCTCCCTGCTCAGCTTTCAGGAGGAGACGAACGGCCGCTTCGATCGCGTCGATGCGTTTTTTGACGGCGTCGATGCGCGCTTTGACCGCGTCGAGACACGCCTCCAACACGTCGAGCACGCAATCGACGAGCTGCCGCGCGCACTGGCGAAGGTCGTCCGCGCCGAGTTCGACCGCCGCGATCGTCAGGCCTAAGCGAGGCAGCGGCGGCGGGCGCGTGATTGCGGCCGGCACGCCCACGCTCCGGTCTGGCCGAAGGCGAGCAAGCAACCTGTCCGAGGGAATTGAAGACCTCTTAATTGGCAGCGCCAAACATGTACGTGGCCAAGGTGAAGGAGAGCTACGCCAGGGCGCGTATCCCGCGCGACCTGCTCAGGGAGGCGCGCGGCCTCGCGCAGGAAGCAGGCGGCGGAGTAGGACTGCTTTTGACCCAAAGTGGTGATTTAGTTACTGACGTTTGGACCGCTGCTTTTTTGGTATGGCCACGCTCGATACGTTGTCATCGATTTGCATTGTCACCATTGATCACCTTGCGGGAATTCAACCATGGCGGAATTCATTGTCCCGACATCTACTTCAGTCCGTAAAGGTCATCGTTGATCCCGGCAGTTCGCTGATCCTTCTTGGAGCCAACGGCGCTGGCAGAACTCGGCTCGGTGTCAGGATCGAGAACGAGTTGGGGGGAGAAAATGAACGTGCACCGCATCGGTGCGCACCGCTCTCTTGTGTTTAACACAAAGGTCCAGCCTCCCAGCTACGACGTGGCCGAGCGGCGCCTTTTGTTCGGGCACGAGAAGGGCGAGCATGGCCATCGCGTGGGGCACCGCTGGTCACAGCGAACCAGCAACCAGCGCTCCTCTCCGATTTCGAGTACCTGGTCGCTGCACTCTATGCGGATGAGAACCGAACCTCCGTACTTCACCGCCAAGCGCATCTGGCCAACCCGGATGCCAAGCCGCCCGCCACTAAGCTCGATGGTCTCAAGGAAATCTGGCATAGGCTCCTTCCGCACCGGCGACTAATTGTTTTGGACGCCGATATACGTGTGAAGCCTTGGGGTGTCCTTGGCGATCAATACGACGCCTCGCAGCTGAGCGATGGAGAGCGTGTCATTTTCTATCTGATCGGCCAAGTCTTGCTGACACGCCCCAATAGCTTGATCATTGTTGACGAGCCTGAGCTTCACGTAAATCGGGCAATCCTGGCGAAGCTCTGGGACGACCTAGAAAGCGCACGTAGGGACTGCGCGTTCATCTATCTTACTCATGACATTGAATTTGCGGTTACGCGGCGAAGTGCGACCAAGTTCGCGCTCAACTCCTACACGAAATCCCGCACCGGCGAGCAATGGGAGATCGAAATCGATACCGGCAGACACTGGCATTCCCGAGGACGTGATCACGAGGATTGTCGGAAGCCCGACTCGCGGGTCCTTTTCATCGAAGGCGACGGGGGCAGCCTCGATGCTGCACTTTACCGGCGCGTATATTCGGAATTCACCACCATTCCGGTGGGCCCCTGTGAGAACGTCATCCACTCTGTCGCAAGCTTTGGGAAAGGCATCGCCCCTTTCATCGCCTTGGCTGTGCAGGCCTCATAGATGCTGACGGTCGACACGATTCCCAGACTGCAGCCTTGGCGGCAATGAACGTGCACGTGCTTCCGGTTTCAGAGGTAGAGAATACGCTTGTGCTGCCCAAACCCTTTGTAGAGCTGGCCAAACTCTTGAAGTTCGACGAAGCGGCCGCGAAGAAAAAGCTTAAAGAACTCACCGCCCGCATGTTCAAGCAAGCAAGCGCCGATGTCGATCGCTGCATCATTGATGCTACGCGCCGACGCATAGACTACGCTACCAAGGCAATTGGGTTGACGGCAAGGTCCAGCACCGAAATTTGCTAAAGAGTTTGCGGCAGCGATTGCCACATTCGATCCCGCGGTGATCTATGCAGAGCTGCGGAAGGAGTTCGATGGGGCCCTTGCGTCCGAGGACTATCCTAAGATTCTTCGGCTTTATGACAACAAGGGGCTCCTTTCCGAAGCCAGCCGAATCCTTGGATTGAAGGGGCGGAAGGAACTCGAAGAGTTCATCGGACGCGCGATACCCTCCAAGGACGGCGCCGCCTTTCTCGAAGCGCTGCGACGAGAGCTTCCCACGCTACAAGTGAAACGTACACTTGGCATCTTGGCGTACGGATCGCTCGTCAGTGATCCTCGCGCCGAGATCAAAGACGCCACCGTCAAGAACTTCGACGATGGGTATCACCACGCCATTTGCCGTCGAGTACGCTCGAACGAGCGAAAAGACGCGCAAGGGCGCACCAACACTGGTGCCAGTTAATGCCGGTGGCGCCCCCGTACAGGCGCAGATCTTCGTTCTCAGTGATGGGGTCTCCGAGAAAGAGGCGCGGGACCGACTCTGGCGGCGCGAGACTGGCCACAAGGGCAGCTACCATGCCACTGAAAAACCAGGACCGAATGACGTTATCATCGAGCAGTTAGAGCATTTCCACGGATTGGGGCTTGTCTACTACACGCGGATCGGCGCAAACATCGATGAGCCGTCCCCAGAGAAGCTTGCGGACCTCGCTATTGGTAGTGCTGAAGCAGTCAGTCGCGGTGAGCTGGAGATAGGCAAGGATGGCATCAGCTATCTGATTGCGGCAAAGCAGAACGGAATTGTTACGCCTGTGACCTCTGCGTACGAACAGCAAATAAAGAAAAAGACGAACACTGGGAGTTTGGAGGAGGCGCTTAAGAAGCTCACAGATTAGTTTTCTCCTCCAACATGCGCTGCCGGTCGGGGCGATGCCAAAAGAAACCGTGCACAAGGTTCGCTGCCATCGACCGCGCTTCATATAAGGGCTGGGTCGACAACGACAGGGGCGCCACGCCGACGCGTTCCCCCTCCCCGGCGGTGACTGTGCAGGTGCCCTGACCGGATCGACCCTCCCGGCCGCATGTGGCACTGTCCTCCCGCAAACCAGAAACCGAGGCCCGCCATGAGACTGATGCTGACATTCTCCGTCGAGCGGGGCAACGCCGCCGCGAGGGCCTCGACCACCTGAAGCGCGGGCTTTCCGGCTAGCCGCCGGCCTTGACGCTGCCACGCGCACCACGCCGACGCGCGTTTGCTAAGGCCCTGGCTCCGCGCCTCAGATCCAGCTCAGCGCGTCCGCGAGAATCGCGCTCGCATCGCTCTGAGCGCAATCGCCGTGGGCGATCAGCAGCCGCTCGGCCTTCCATGCAAGCACCTTGTCGCGTGCGCGACGCGCGGGGCCCCGCCGCAGGAAGCTCGCCCGCCACTCGCGCGGCGCGCTTCCGTGCTCGCCGACCAAGCCGTCGAGCCGCATCACCAGTCCCTTCCAACCCGTCATCTCCGCCTCGGGAAAGCGCTGAACAAGGTCGCCGATGATCGCCGTGCGCGACGGCCGGTGGAAGAAGGCCACCTCGTCCATGGCAAACGACCCGCTGAAGATCGCCTGGTCGATGTCCGCCGCCCACGCCGGATCGGGCTCGTCGGCGAGCTCGGCATAAAAGTGCAGATCGGGCCTCTTGCGGGCGAGACCGGGCGGTGCATAGAGGCGCGCCTCGGGCCACCGCTCGGCCCACTCGCTGAGAAAGAGGTGATGGATCTTGTTCGGCGAAACGATGTGGCGGACCGGTCCTATGGCGTCGACGGCACGGGCAAGCTCTGGCGAAAGCGCCACCGGGGACCACACCCACGCGCTGTCGTCCGCCAGCTTCGCGACCGCCATACGCGTCGGGTACGGGAAGCCGAAGAACGAGACGGTGGGCCCGTCGGCCACATAGAGGCGAGGTCCGAACTCATGAAGCGCCATGCATGACACCGCGGCGTGAGATTGCTTGCAGTCGACTTCCGGGCGGCTGATCGTCTTCGGATAAACAACAATCGAAGACGCAAGACAACAAGTCTGCTGGGAGCGACGGCCGGAGCTGGCCGGATGCAGCGAGGCGCGCCTCGCGTGCCTCCTCTCTTACGTCATCCCGCTGTAGAGCGGGACCCACGCAAGTCTCCACGCGCACAACGCCGGCGCTTCTCGTTCCGCAATCGGCCGCTGCTGCTGCGTTTCAAAAATTCGGCCGGCAAAAGCGATTGCTGAAGCTGGCGTGGGTCCCGGCCTGCGCCGGGATGACGGGGTGGGGGCCGAGCGTTGCGCTCAAAAATCTTATCCCCGCGCTCCCGCGCGCCCCTACATTGCTCGCACCCCTGTCCGTCATGGGACGCATCAGCTGAGCGGCCGACGCGGGGCGGGGGCGGTGCCCGGTTGAGGCTGGCGTCTACACCGTCGTGGGCGTCTGACGCGCGGCTTAGCTCGCCGCAGATTCCGGGGCCGCGGATCGAGGCTGTGCAGGCTGGCAACAGACTGCACGGACGCCCGTCGCGCAGCGGCGCTTCCTTCTTGGGGCGCAGCAGCTCTAGGTCCTGGACGCGAGAGGCTCGGGCGAAGCGCCCCGGGCCGGACCGATGAGCCCGCTGACGATGTGACCGCACCCTCGGCACGGCATAGCAACCGGCGCGGGCGCCGCAAGGCTGCCCTGTGTCGCGACAGGATCGCAGCGCTTCGGCGCCCGCGCTCCCTTGTTTCCCGCAAACCCTCGGGCGGCAGCGCCGCGAGGCCGATGGCGCACGCGCAGCTCGCACAAAATGCTATGCACCAATGCGCAGGCTGCAATGGAGGAGCACATGGACATCAAGCGCGCGGGCACGCACCGGATCGATCAGGGACCGGCGGAGTATTTCACCGGCACGGTGCGCATCGAGCGCCTGATCCAGGCCGACGCGCCGGCGCGCGTCGCCGCCGCCTCCGTGACGTTCGAGCCGGGCGCGCGCACCGCCTGGCATACCCATCCGCTCGGGCAGACGCTGATCGTGACCGAAGGCCTCGGCTGGGCGCAGCGCGAGGGCGGCCCGAAAGAGGAGATCCGCCCCGGCGATGTCGTCTGGTTTGCGCCGGGCGAGAGGCACTGGCACGGCGCCACCGCCACCAGCTTCATGACGCACATCGCCGTGCAGGAGATGCTCGACGGAAAAGCGGTCACGTGGCTGGAGCAGGTCAGCGAGGATCAGTACCTGTCTTGATACGCGCATCATACTTCCATTCATACTTGCGTTCATACTTGCATCTAGGAAGCGACGACGGCGCGACGACGACGCGCGACGCCCATTCACGCGATGCTAAGCAACAGAGGCGCGAACGCTTGCCATTTTGGCGCCATGGCCCAGAGTAAGAGCGATGGCATGCAAACCGCACATATGCGCAATCGACCGGCGCAGCCTGCTTGCAGCGGGCGCAAGCTCGATCGCTATGGCGATGGCGGGGACGGCACGGGCCGAGGCCCCCGCTCCGGGCGGCGCGGCGAGATCGCCGCTGCAGTCGCTTGAAGATTTGCGCAACGGCAACGAGCGCTTCATGTCGCAGCCGCAGCTGTGCGAGACGGATCTCGCCCGGCAGCGCGCCCAGACCACCGGCGGACAGGCGCCGTGGGCGTCGATCCTCAGCTGTGCCGACAGCCGCGTTCCGCCTGAGCTGGTGTTCGGCGGGCGGGGTCTGGGCGAGTTGTTTATCGCCCGCAACGCCGGCAACCTCGCCGACACCGCCACCGTCGGCACGCTCGAGTACGGCGCCGCCGTGCTCGGCTCGCCGCTCATCGTCGTGCTGGGTCACACGCATTGCGGCGCGGTCAGAGCCGCGTGCGAGATCGTGACCGACAACGCGACCTTCCCCGGCTCCATCGGGCCGATGATCGATCCGATCGTTCCCGCGGCGCTGGCCGTGCGCGGCCGGCCCGGCGATTTCGTCGACAACTGCGCGCGCGAGAGCGCGCTGCGCACGTCGCGACGCCTCGCCGCCAACAGCGCGACGCTGGCCGGGCTGGTCGCCGCCGGCAAGCTGCAAATTCTCGCCGCGATGTACGACCTCGAGACCGGCAAGGTCGAGTATCTCTCCGAGGTCTGAGCCAAGCCCCGGGCAGAGACGTCAGTACCCGAGGTAGATGCTGACGCCCGGCCCGTAGCTGTAGCCCTCGTCATAGTCGCCGCCGTAGTAGGCGCCGCCGTAATACGGCGCGTCGCCGTAGCGCGGGCCATAGTCGTCGTTGCCGCCGTAGCGGCGCAGACTTTCCCGATCCTGCGGGCTCAGGTAGGCGCCCTGGCGCTCCTTGGCGCGTGCGCCTTCGACGGAGCCGATCGAGGAATCCGCCAGCGCCATCGTTGGCGCGAGCATTGCAGCCATCGCCGCGGCGGCGATCGCACCTGTCCACTTCATTGCTGCCTCCTTCGTTTCGCGTGCGCCCTTAGCCTTCCCGGTAAACGCCGGGACGGCGATGGCCGTTCCGCGCCCCGGTAGCGCAAATAAACAGCGGAACACCCGCGGGCTGCGCTGGCAAACCCTGGCGGTTGCTGACAGAGTGTCTGGCAAGCATCCGGGCGTTTGGAGAACCACATGCCCGTGGCGAGCTTCACAGTTCTTGGCGGAACGGGCTTTCTCGGGCGACGCGTCGTCGCGGCGCTGTTGGCGCGCGGGTTTGCCGTGCGTTCGGTGTCGCGACACCCCGAGCGAGTGCACGATTCCCAATGCTGGCCCCCATGCTTGCCCACGTCTATGGCAACATCCACGACGAGGAGTCGCTTCGCGTCGTGCTGAGGGACGTGCAAGGCGCGGTCAATGCCGTCAGCCTCTACGCCGAGCAGGGGCGCGAGACGTTCCACGCCGTGCATGTTGTGGGGGCCGCACGCGTGGCCAGACTGGCGGAGCGCGCCGGCGTCGCGCAGCTTGTGCACGTGTCCGGGATCGGCGCGGATAGCAAATCGAACTCGCTCTATATCGCCAAGCGCGGCGAAGGCGAGGAGGCCGTGAAGTCCGCACTGCCGGAGGCCATCATCCTGCGCTCTGCCGTGATGTTCGGGCCCGATGACGCTTTCCTGAACACGATCGTGGGTCTGATGCGCGCCCTGCCGATCTATCCCATGTTCGGACGCGGCGACACACGGCTGCAGCCGGCCTCCGTCGAGGATGTCGGCGAGGCCGTGGCGCGGTTGCTCGAACGCGACGACACTCGCCGCGACGACGTCTACGAGTTGGGGGGCCCGCGCGTGGTGACCTACAAGGAGTTGCTGCAGACGATCGCAGAGCGCCTCAACAAGCGGCCCGTCCTGCTGCCCCTGCCATTCCCGGTATGGCGCGCGCTTGCGCGCGTCGCCGAGCAGCTGCCAAGACCGCCTCTGGCGCGCAATCAGGTGGAGCTCATGGAGATCGATACCGTGGCCGCACCCGGTAGGCCCGGCTTTCAGTCCCTGGACATGAGCCCTCGGGACATGGGCCCCACACTCGATGAGATCGTGTCCGGATCCGCCGGTCATCGTGCGTAAGGACCGCCGCGCTGTTGTGGTAGACATGCTCTCCTTGCCACAGCGATCGACAGGACCGCATGAGCCTCAGGCGAACTTCACGCCCCCTTTCCGCCGCCGTCCTCGCGTCGGCGCTCGTGGGCGTGGCGGGCTGCTCGGGGCTGTCATCGCAGGGCGGAAGCGCGCCATCGGCCGGCTCAATCGCCGAAGCCCCGACCGCCGACGCCGCCGTGCGCTCCACCCCGGTCGTCCCCGGCCGGCCCGCGCGCGTCTTCATCTTCGCCGGCTTCGGCGACAAGTGCGAAGAGCTGGCGCCGCCGCGCGTCACCGTCACCGAGAGCCCCGCAAAGGGCGATGTAACGTTCGTGCCGGGCCAGGAGACAACGATCAAGACCTCAGCGAAGGGCACCTGCATCGGCCAGACGGCGAAGGGCACGGGCGTCTACTACACGGCGCGGGCGGGGCAGGCCGGCACGGACCGCTTCTCGGTCTCGGCCAGGCTGGCAAGCGGCGAGACGGCGGCGCGCACGTTTGAGGTGCACATCGCGGAGTAGGCCTCACGTTGCGGCGGAAGCGCCCGGCCTGCGCGGAACGATCAGCTTCGAGGTGAGCATCTGCACGGCCTCGCCGCGCTGGTTACGGGTCTCGCTCTTCAGGATGACGATGCCGCGGTCGGGCTTGGAGCGCGACGGCGTGATCTCGGCGATCTCGCTCAGCACCTGCAGCTCGTCGCCGGGGCGGACGGGGCGCGGCCACGCGATCTCCACGCCCGCGCCGACGACGCCACCGGACATCGGCGCGCTGCTGTTGACCAAGAGCCGCATGGTCAGCGCCGCCGTATGCCATCCGCTCGCCGCGAGCCCGCCGAGCATCGTCGCTTCGGCGGCCTTCTCGTCGAGGTGGAACGGCTGCGGGTCGAACTGGGCCGCGAACGCCTTGATCTCGTCGGCCGTCACGACGCGCTTCGCGCTCGCAAAGCGCTGGCCGACGTGCAGGTCCTCCAGATAGAGGCCGCCGTCCATCAGACCGGCAGCACGGAGCGGAGCTGCTTCTCGTACTGCTTCACCGCCTGCAGCGCGCGCTCCTTCATGACGGCATCGAGCGGCTCGGATTCGTCCGGCTTGAAGCCCGCGATCGCCTGCTCCGCGTTGGTGATGATCTTGGTGGCGGCGTTCTGCGGGTTGAGCTCGCGCAAGGTCATCGACTGCAACAGCTGGGTGAGGATGACGCCCGTGGCGAGCGCCAGGCCGCGCAGCTCGGCGTTCTCGTGCGTGAGGCGCTCGAGGGCTTCATTGACGTCTTGCGATTGAGGCATGGGGAGAGCTCCTGCACGGGCTGAGGTGGACAGCCCGCTATCTAGCAAGGGAACGCCGTCGGCGCAGCGGCGATTTTAGCGGCGCGCTGCCGCGCCCGTCCTGCAGGGGGCGGACCGGCGCCCTATTCCCTGAATTCCCATGCGCGAATGCCACCTGCGCTTTTCAACATACGTTATGACCTGCTGGCCTAGCCTTGCTGGCAGCCATGACCACGCGCGACGCAAACCTCGCGATCCGGCGCCTCGGGGCGGTCCTCGCGGCCTGCCTGCTGCTGTCGGCGCGCGCGCTCGCGGACGACACGGTCACCAAGAGCGTTGACTCGGGCCGGGACATCTATGTGGAGCATTGCGCCTCCTGTCACGGATCGGACGCGACCGGCAACGGCCCCGCCGCCGCCCTCACCAGCACGCCGCCGTCGGACCTCACGCGGATCACAGAGCGCGCCGGCGGCACGTTCCCCGCAGCGCGCGTCATGGAGATCATCACGTATGGTGGCAAGATTGCCGCGCACGGCTCGGGGACGATGCCAGTGTGGGGCAAGATCTTCAGCGTCGAAGGCGGGGGCGGAAAAGGCGGCGCCTTCTACTCGCGCCGGGCGGTGATCGCGCTGAAGCGGTATCTGGAAAGCATACAGAGGTAGACGCGACGGCGACATTGTGCGCCGCCTCGAGCATGCGCCGATTGTCGCTCTTGGAGTGTATCGCTCTTGGAGTCGGGCCCTGCCCGCCTACATAGTAGCCGAAACATTCGCCCCTCCGCGCCACCCTCCAGCTAAGGAGCCCCGCCATGGCCAGCGACGTGATGCACGCGCAAGCCCCCGACGCAACCCAATCCGGCACCTTCAGATTAGGGGGAGAGCTCAGCGTCAACCGGCTCGGCTTCGGCGCCATGCGCGTCACCGGCCCGGGCGTCTGGGGCGAGCCCGCCGACCGCGCCGAGGCGCTGCGCACGCTCAAACGCGTGCCTGAGCTCGGCATCAACTTCATCGACACCGCCGACAGCTACGGACCCGACGTGTCCGAGAAGCTCATCCGCGAGGCGCTCCATCCCTACAAGGGCCTCGTCATCGCTACCAAGGGCGGGCTCACGCGTCCCGGGCCCGACCACTGGGTGCCGCGCGGCGATCCCGACTACCTGATCGGCGAGGCGAAGAAGAGCTTAGTCAACCTCGGCGTGAAGCAGATCGACCTGTGGCAGCTCCACCGCATCGACCCGAAGGTGCCGCGCGAGGCGCAGTTCGCTGCCATCAAGCAGCTCCTCGACGACAAGATCATCCGCCTCGCCGGCTTGAGCGAGGTGTCGGTCGCCGACATCGAGGCGGCATCGAAGGTGTTCAAGGTCGCGAGCGTGCAGAACCGCTACAATCTCGTCGACCGCGAGAGCGAGGACGTGCTCGACTACTGCGAGCGCCACGGCATCGGCTTCATCCCGTGGTTCCCGCTCGGCGCCGGCAACCTCGCCAAATCGCAGTCGGTGCTGGCGAGCGTCGCCCAGCGCCACAAGGCGACACCGGGGCAGATCGCGCTCGCCTGGCTGTTGAAGCGCAGCCCCGTCATGCTGCCGATCCCCGGGACCTCGAAGGTCGCGCATCTGGAGGAGAACGCCGCCGCCGCCGGCATCAAGCTGTCGGATGCCGACTTCGCCGAGCTCGACAAGGCTGGCCGCGCGCGCTGATCGGGCCGGTCCGCCGGCGCCACGCTCTGTCGCCCACGCGCTGCCTGTGCTAGCCTCCCCGGCATAATGTCGGGGGATTTGTTCATGCGGGGCTGCGCAAAGCGCTTCGCTGCGTCGATTGCACTCCTGGGCCTCGCCGCCTGCGCTGGCGGAGCGTCTGCCCCCGAGATCGCCTTGCGTGACGACGCCTTCCGCCCCTACCGCGAGTACACCACGGGGCAGCGCGTCGTGCGCGCCTATCCCAACACGCTTGCCACCGAGCTCATCGCCCGCGTCGATCGCAAGACGGGAGCAACCACGACGCTGCTCAGCGCCGACTTCACCTATTGGGCGAGCCGCATGCGCAGGTACGACAGTGCGCGTGATGCCCGCGCCGAGGCGCTGACCTTTGCCAAGACCTCCCGGCATCGCGCGTGCGAAAAGGGCACCTGCGTGTACGAGGAGCGATTCACCGTCGAGATCCCGCAAGCCCAGCTGCGCAGCGCGCCGGTGGATGGCTATCAGCTCAAGGTCTTTGCCCGCGAGGGCGGCGACGCGACGATCACGATCGGGAAAGGAGACATCGAGCAGCTGCTCGCCGCGCTCGATGCCCCGGTCGCACAAAGCGCCGTGCCCACCAACTGAGCGCCACGCGAGGCGAGCATTTCGGACGGGCTATTTCGCCAGCGCCTCGCGCTCCTTGAGGAGAGCGGCCAGCCTCGCCTCCTGCTGGGCGATGCGGTCGGCGGTGCGCGATTCATCAGCCGCACCCGAATAGGCCGCCGCCTGCTCCACCAGCTCGCGCAGGTTGTCACGGATCAGGGCGATCCGCTGGTCAAGGTCTAAGAGTTCTTCGGGATCGGCCATGGGTTTCCCTCTCGTTTTCTCTTGCCGTCACCGGTAGGCGCGGCGCCGGTACGCACGATAGTCGCCTGGGTTGGCACCATGCTTGATGCGCTGGCAAAAGGCGTTGCGCGTCCCACTAAGGCAACCCCAATGCTCCAAAAGCTCCGCGTCATAGGCGCTGATCGGACCGCCGGCGCGCGCGTTGGCGCGCGCGTTCTCGACATCCCAGATGTTGTCGGCGCGGGCCGCGGCCGGGCCCAAGGCCAAGAGCACGCAGAACCCAAACACCGCTACTATCACCCGATACATCGTACTACCTCCGGCCCTATCGCTACGCGGCGCCGCACGCGACTACTCAACATAGATTGGACTACAGGAGCTTTAAATCAATCGCCCAATGCTGCCCGCGCGGGCGCACATTTCATTTATGTTTTCCAGCCGTGAGGGCGGTTTGTTAAGCACCGACGGTACATGATCGCGGTCTCTAGAGGCTCAGAGGGGGGCTCCATGCCTGCCTTGTCGATCGGCGACTGCATTCGGTTCGGGTGGGAGACGTTCAAGAGGCGGCCCGGCATTCTCATCGGCGCTTTCCTCCTGGCGATGATCATTCCCTCGGTCCCCGGCATGCTGGTGCCGCATCCGGTGGTGACGCCTGGTGCGCCGCTGCCGCCCCCCACGACCGCGCAACTCGTCGCGACGCTGGCAAGCATCGTCCTCGGGGTATTCATCACGATGGGGGCGACCACGTTCGCCCTGCGCGCACATGACGACGTCATGAGCGTGAAGCTCGCCGACCTGTGGAACCCGCAGCCGTTCTGGCGCTTCCTCGGCGCGGAGATCCTCGCCACGATCATCATCATCGTCGGTTTCATCCTTCTCATTGTGCCGGGCATCATCGCGTCGCTGGGGCTCGGCTTCGTGCCCTACGTCGTCATCGACCGCGCAGCGGGCCCGACCGATGCCTTGAAGGAGAGCTGGCGCATCACCAAGGGCAACAAGGGACGGCTCTTCCTATTCGGCCTGGCGCTCCTCGGCATCAACTTGTTGGGTATGCTGGCGCTCGTCGTCGGGCTCCTGGTGACGATTCCCGTCACCTGGCTCGCCATCACGCACGCCTACCGCACGCTTTCGGCGCAAGCCGGAGCTTGACCCCCAGCGATCAATACGAGCCGCCGCGGCTCTCCTGAATGAAGCTTTCCGGCGTGCCGTCCGCCGCGTTGACGAAGATGACGTCCTTGGGATCGCGCCGCGGGGTGTCGATCGACAGGAAGACGAGCGGCTCCTCCAGGATGTCCGGGAGCGCGTGCACGGTATTCCGCTTGAAGAACAACAGCTCGCCCGGCCCGAACTCGGCCTTGTTGGCTGCGTCCTCCATCCAGAAGGTGCCGCGTCCGGAGAACACGTAGAGGTACTCGTCGCACATTGCGTGGTAGTGCGGCGGCGTCGGCTTGTAGACGCGGAACACGCGCGCGCTCGCCGCCTCCCTGTCCGTCAGGTAGCGGTCGACGAGCAGCGTCGTGGCGGTCTTGGGCAGCGAGGATGCGACCTCGGCAATATCGAAACGGCCGCTGGTGCGTTGATCGGTCATAGGCGTCTCCTTATTTGCACGAGCTTGCAAGCTGGATCTGAACGGAATCCTACATGTGGGTGCCGCCCGCCTCCGCCGCGGTGCGGTAAGCGGGTTTTAGCGCATCGATAGTAGCTTTGCAGGACCGTGGCCCGCTGCTGCGGGCAATGTTGCCACGCCGCTTTGGAGCTGCTCATGGCGCACGCAATCGACCGTAACGGCGCGGCACCAGCCGCCAACGCCTCCCTGCTCGCGCTGGCGCTGCTCGGCACGCGCTTCGTCCAGGGCTTCATCTTCTGGGGCGGGGCGAGCCGGCGGCTCGTCTACGACTTTCATGACGTCGACGGCGTCGATCTCGCCTTGAAGCTCGACTTTAATGCTCCTGGCTTCGTCGCGGCCAAGCTCACGCACGCGCTGCCGGGCGCGCTGTGGGTGCAAGGGCCGATCGAGTGGACGCTCGCCCATCCCGATCTCATCCTCGCCTCGGTGTGGCTGTGGACGATCGCCGAGCTCGCCGTCGGCATCGGGCTGATGTTCGGCCTCATGACGCGGCTCGCCGCGGCCGCGAGCTTTTGGCTCAACGTCACGCTCATGCTGATTTTCGGCTGGATGGGCTCGACCTGTCTCGACGAGTGGACCATGGCGGTGTCGGGGGTGGCGATGTCGAGTGCCGTGTTCCTTGCCGGCGGCGGGGAATGGTCGCTCGATCAGCCGCTCGGCCAAACCGCGTGGGCGCAAAGGAACGGCTGGCTCAACTGGCTCACCAGCGGCCCGCTGCCCGAGGGGACGTTCGCCAAGCTCGCGCTCTGGCTCGCCGGCGTGTGCGCGGTGTTCACGCTGCTCAGCTATCAGATCCTGTTCGGCGCCGTCGTCACACCGCTGCACTCGCGGACCAATTTTCACCGCCACGACGTTGCGCTCAGCTCCGTCACGGTGACATCCGACGGCGCGGTGCGGTTCAACGCCTATGTCGACGCAGGCCCCGACACGGGCGCGGCCTATATCATCGCCGCCCGCCTCGTCGACAAGACGGGTGCCACCATCGCGACTTGGGACGGCGCGACGCTGGCGCATTTGCCGAAATCCGCCATCGCCAACGCCTATCCGTACGCTTGGGCGTCGCGCTTCAAGACCGAGACGATCGGCTTCAGCGGCCAGACCGGCGCGCGCGCAACCATCATGCTGCCCGCGCCGGCCAACGCGAGCCTCGTTGCCGCGGCGGGCTATGATCTCGTCCTCGAGGCGATCGACGGGAGCACGTGGCGCTCCGCCGCAACAGTGCAAACGAGGTAGCGAGGCTGCACCGTGGCGAGAGCTGGAACCATCAGGGTGGGTATCGGCGGCTGGACCTACGCGCCCTGGCGCGGCGTGTTCTACCCCAAGGGCCTGCCGCACACGCAGGAGCTTTCCTACGCCAGCCGGCATCTCACCTCGATCGAGGTCAACGGCACGTTCTACCGCACGCAAACGCCATCGACCTTCGCCAAGTGGGCGCGCGAAACGCCGGACGGCTTCGTCTTCTCGCTCAAGGGCCCGCGCTACGCCGTCAACCGCCGCGTGCTCGCCGAGGCGGGCAACTCCATCGCGCGCTTCCTCGACTCCGGTCCGCTCGCGCTCGGCGACCGGCTCGGGCCTCTGCTTTGGCAGTTCGCGCCGACCAAGAAATTCGACGAGGCCGACTTCGGCGCCTTCCTCGAGCTATTGCCGCCAACTTTCGATGGGCGAAAATTGCGGCACGTCGTCGAGGTGCGCCACGCCTCGTTCTCCACGCCGGCCTTCATCAAACTGTTGCGCGGCTTCTCGATCCCGGTCGTCTATGCCGAGCACGCGACCTATCCCGCGATTCCCGACCTCGTCGGCGACTTCGTCTATGCGCGGCTGCAGAAGGGCAAGGACTCGGTCAAGACCGGCTATCCACCCAAGGCGCTCGATGCCTGGGCGACGCACGCTCAAACCTGGGCGGCGGGCGGCGCGCCGAGCGACCTGGCAAGCATCGGCCCCGCGCCGCGCGCCACACTCGGCAAGGCGCGCGATGTGTTCGTCTATTTCATCCACGAGGGGAAGCTGCGCGCGCCCGCCGCGGCCGAAGCGCTGATTGAGCGCCTCGCCAAGGCCTAGCGCGTCAACCTTCGCGGTTGGGCGTGCCGAGGATGTGCGACTTCGGCGGCAGCATGACGGCGTCGAAATCCTGCGTGAACATCGCCGCTGCGAAGAAGGCGACGGCGCGCAAGGGATCCTTGCCGGTGTTGGCAAGATCATGCCGCAGGTTGGTCGGCAGCACGAACACGCTGCCCGGCCCCACCGGGAAGCTGCCTTCCTCGGTGTGCAGCTCGCCGGCGCCGGAGATGATGTACTGCGTCTCCTCGGTGGCGTCGGTGTGCCAGCCCAGATGCCCGCCGGGCGCGATCTCGTAGACGATGGTCGAGGACTGGTCGGCGCCGTGGCCGCCGTAGGTCGCGAACGCCGCGTCCCAGCTGATCGTGGCGTCGTCGGCGCCGCGAACCTTGATGCGCGGCAGCTTGGCGGAGGCAACGACGGCGCTGTGCTTACAGGCCGAGCTGCCGCCGTTCGTCTTGCCTTTCGCCACCTTCGCCTTGCTCGTCTCTACGTGGGTCATCGGCCGCTCCTCTCGTCAGGTTGAGATGTCGCAGCGGACCCTAGGAGCCGCGTTGAAGGCGTCAACGCGGCGCCCCAATCGCGGTTATGCGCCTCTTGCGCCCGAGCAATGGATTAGCGTCGAAGTGCGCGGAACGCATATGACGCACCGGCGGACGGCGTGAGGCGCCATGCCGCAACGGCCAGACGTAATGTCTTGACGAGCGCGCGCGAAAGCCGCTTGTGCGCCCAAGCGGGTGAGCGCGTCATGTCCAAACGGAGTTCTCGCATGTCCTCTTTGAAGCTTCTGCTCCTCGGTTTCGTCGCAGGCGCGCTGGCGACGGCGCTCTTCCACCAGAGCGCGTGGTACCTCTTGAACCAGGCCGGCATCATCCCGCCCGACCGGCCGGCGTGGCCGATGAATGCGATCCCGCCGCTCGGCGTGCCTTATCTCGTCTCCAAGATGTTCTGGGGCGGGCTGTGGGGCGCTGGCCTCGCACTGCTCATGGCGCGCATCGAGGGCGCGGCCTACTGGATCGCTTGGATCGTCGTCGGTGCCATCGCGCCGTCGCTCGTCGCGATCTACGTGGTGCCGGCGATCAAGGGGCTTGCCTTCCCGGACTTCTGGCCGCGCGCCGGCGTCGCCGGCACGGTCAACGCCGCCTGGGGCCTGGGCACGGCAATCTTCCTGCGCCTGTTCGGCGCCGCACGCGCGTAAGCCCAGAGGCAGCACCCCCGAGCCCGCGGCATTTGCCGTAAATGCCGGGGTTTGCGCTTACCCGCCATTTGCCGCCGGCCTGCTTGCATGCGCCTCCCCCCAACTGGCGAGGTGCGCTCATGACTGAGAAGTCCGAGAAGCTCTGGTCGAAGTCCGTCACCGAGCACGATCACCCCTTCGCGCTCCCGCCCGGCGTGTTCAAGTCGGGAGATCCCGAGACAATCGCCGCCGCGCTTGCGCACTCCGCGCAAGACAAGGCGCGCGGGAGCGAGGATCCCTACCGCTCGGCGATGTCGATGCTGGATTTCTACATGAACCGCGCGGGCCGCAATCTGTCGGCCAAGGAGCGCGAGGCGCTGGAGAAGACGAAGGTGGCCCTGCGCCGGCGTTTCGGCAGAGCCGACAACTGAGCACCGCCGGCGCTTAGTCTCGCCTCTACGTTATGGAAACGTTCACCGTCTGCGCGGCGCCCGAGCTCGCGCCGGCGGCGTCGACGACCACCACGTCGAAGCTCGCCTTCGTCGTGCTGGTGCCGTCGTGGCGGAAGAGCACGATGCCCTGCTCGAGGTCGGCCTGGGTGAAGGTCTCAACCGGCCGCGCCGGATCGCTCGACAGCGTCACGAACCCGTTCCTGGCCTTCGATACCGTGAACGTCAGCTCGCTCGCCGTGTTGTCGGGGTCGAACGCCGTGAGATCCTCCGACGTGATGCGAACGGACTGACCCTTGGCGACCGTCAGGTCGAGGTCGCCCGAGATCGTCGGCGGCACGTTGCGCACCTGCGCGCTCAAGTTCGCGCCGAGCTCCATGGCGAGGCGACCATACTGGACATTGCCTGCCACCGAGCCGCTCGAGCGGATGGTGATCAGCTGATTGACGAAGACCTCGCCCTGGAGCGTGCCGTGGACATCGGCGTCCTCCACCTGGACGGTACCGAAGCAGCGCCCGCCGGGCTTCACCACGAGGTGGTCGCCCGCGACACCGCCCTCGATGTACCCGTAGACCTCGATACGGCCGCCGTTGCGCACCTCCCCTTTCAGGAAGGTGTCTTCGCCGATGACGAGCACGCGAGAACTATCGCCCACAGCCTTGCCCCATTTCCGAACGAACCCAAGCCAAGATGATGTACGAATAAGCCAGCTTGTGGGCGCTGCCTAGCCCGTAACGGGGCCGGATTCATCGCCCCCGAAACCTGACGGACACACTCGCGCTCCAATCCGCAGCTGCGCTTCCGCACCGTCTTGTAGGCGGCGCCGGGCGGGAGCAGCCTTGCAAGCTATTAACCCAAGCACACCCCATCAGGAGGTTTGAGATGTCGAAGTTGGTGCGCTCCTGCGCCCTAATCGCCGCGGCCGCCGGCCTGGCTGCCCTGATACCGTCCATTTCCCAAGCGGCCGAGTGCCGGGCTTTTCGTAGCGGTCGGCAGCGGCATCACTCAAGGCATTGCCACGCTTATGGCGAAGCAGGGCGCAATCAATCTCGCCGAGAACCGGGGCTGGACCGTGAAAGGCGATGCCAAGCTGTTGAAGTGCGTACACGCCGGAACCTTCGGGAACGAATGCCAAGCCAAGTCGTACGCTTGCAAGCTCCCCCACTAGACGCAGGGCCGAGCAAGACATGAGGCAAAGCAGACAGGGCCGAGCACCGGCGCGAGCGCATATCTGCAAGGCGTTCGAGACGCTTAAGGCGCGATTCTGATGCGCGGCGACTTCCACGGCGAGGGCGGCACCGGCTGGTTGGCGGCTGGCGCGGCTATCTTGGCGAGCCGGGGAGCCTGCGCCGCGGGCTCGACCTGTAAAAAGACCCTATAGCCTCGCCGTTTCTCGCAGCGCGGCACCGGTTCATGTGCCAGTGCCCGCGCCTGCTTGCGCACCGCGCCCCCGCGCCAATCTCATCCGGGGCGCGCGGGTCTCCACGCCGTCTCGTTCGCAGCCGAAACGTTGTCTGCCGCCGCATTCAGCGCGCGTTCAAGTTTACGTGCGTAATCTCTCATCCGACCCGTGGTTGGCGAAGTGGCAATCAAGGCGACTTTCGGTTTGTCCAGTGCAAAGTGGTATAACCCACAAAAAATCACTTGATTGTTGCAATGTCGCCACATATTCTGACCGGACACCTCTAAGTATCGAGTGTTTCCAGTGCTCACTCTCGTAGAGTCTCTGAGCGCAAGCTCCCTCCGTGAGTCCGTCGCGTCTGCGGGCACGCCCGCGCGTGTTGCGGTCAATGGCGAGCTGCGCACGCTGGCGCCGGGCGAGATTCTCTTTCGCGAGGGCGAGCCGCGCAGCCACGTCTTCCGCATCGAGAGCGGCGCGCTGTGCATCTATAAGAGCCTGCCCGACGGCTCCCAGGACATTCTCGAGTTCGCCTTTCCCGGTGATCACGTCGGTCTCGGCTTTCTCGACAGCCATGTATCGAGCGCGCAAGCCACGATGGAGACGTCGCTGAGCTGCCTGCCGCGCGCCGGGCTCGATCCCGCGCTCGAGCGGAGCCCGCGCTCGCGCGGCCGCCTCACCGCCGCCATCGAGCGCGAGGTCGCCTTCCTCAAGCAATCGCTCGTCGAGATGGGGCGTCCGAGCCCGCTGCGGCGCGTTGCGGCCCTGTTCGTCACGCTCTCGCGCTACAACGTCTATGAGGGCCGCACCCCGAGCCTCATCACCGACTCGCTCACCTGCGGCGTCGTCTCGGGCTATCTCGGCATGAGCGTCGATCAGCTCGCCGTCCACCTCACGGAGCTCGAGGCACGCGGGCTCATCGAGCCGTGCGACAAGGGCTTGCGTCTCCTCGACCTCGAGTCGCTCGAGGCCCTGGCCGACGGCAGCGAATAAGTGTCGCGTTTCCCATGCAGTTGAAGCCCGGTCTCGTCGGCACGGCGACGATTGAGGTCGGCGAGGAGCATACCGCTGCGCGCCTCGAGCAGCGGGCGCGAGCCCGTGCTCGCCACGCCCATGGTGGTCGCCCTCATGGAGGCCGCCGCCGTCGATTGCGTCGAGCGGCTCTTGCCCGAGGGACAGGAGAGCCTCGGCGTGCGCGTCGAGGTGGAGCATATCGCGGCGACGCCCCTCGGCATGCGCGTCACCGCGCGCGCCGAGCTCAAGGAGATCGACCGCCGCGCGCTCGTCTTCGACGTGGAGGCGCACGATGCGCGCGAGCTCATCGGCAAGGGCCGCCACGTGCGTGTCATCGTCGATAGCGACCGGTTCCGCGCCAAGTTGACCGCGAAAGCCGCGGGCCGCTGACAGGCAGAGCCTCCCGCAATCCTCGCGGGTCGGCTAAATTCGGGCCGTCGATCCTTTCCCCTTGCGCATGACCCGCAAATCTCAGCACAATGGCGGAGAATCGAGCAATAAGCCCGAACCAGGCAGCCTCTGGGAGGTTCATTGATGCGCGCATTCCAGGCAACGATTTTGGTCGCCGCTGCGCTGTGCTGCAGTCCGCAAGCGCTTTACGCCGCTCAGCCCACGCCGGAGCCGACACCGCAGCAGCAGCAGGCGCAGCCGACGCCAGAGCCGACGCCGCAGCAGGCGGAATCGATGGGCCCTGCGTCTCCGCCAGAGGAGAAGAAAGAGTGCCCGGGCAATCCCGATCCGCTCGGCGTCTCACGCGTGGTCGAGATCGACACCACCGGCGGCCCCGGGTTCGGTTTCCAGAACTACAAGCTCTACGACTTCCTCCAGCCCAAAGAGGTGGTGCTGACCTTCGACGACGGTCCGCTGCCCAACCGCACCACGAAGATCCTCGCCGCACTCAAGGCCGAGTGCACCAAGGCCACGTTCTTCTCCGTCGGCAAGGTTGCCGCCGGGTACCCTGAGATCCTGCGCCAAGAGGCCAAAGACGGGCATACGATCGGCGCCCACACCGTGCTGCACAAGGATCTCTCCAAGATGCCGATCCAAGAGGCCAAGGACGAGATCGAGAAGTCATTCAGCATCATCCATCGCGCCGTCGACGGTCCCACGGCGCCGTTCTTCCGCTTTCCGTTCCTGCGCGATTCGCCGGAAACCCTGAAGTACCTCGCGAGCCGCAACGTTGCGGTGTTCTCCACCGACATCGACAGCTTCGATTTCAAGCACTGGAAGCCCCACCCACTCGTGGTGCACATCATGAAGCTGTTGGACAAGCGCGGTAAGGGCATCATCCTGATGCACGACATCCAGCCGCATACCGCCGCCGCGCTGCCGGAGCTCTTGAAGGAGCTCAAGAAGAACGGCTACAAGGTCGTGCAGCTGGTGCCGAAGGCGCCGGTGCAGACGCTGCCCGAGTACGACGCGGAGGCCGCCAAGGAGGTGGCGGGCATGCCGACAGCGCTGTCGGACCGGCCCATGACCAGCGTCGTGCGCACGATCAGCGGAGAATGAGAGAAAGCGGCTTCGCCGCCGAGCCGGCATACCCTCGGCGGCGAACGCGCAGGATTGCTTAATCTGCAGATGCGTAAAGCGGCGCCCATGCGTCGGACCTTTTGGCTCGGTCTGCTTGTAGCGCTTCTCGGCCCCAACGCGGCGACCGCCGCCGGCGCTGCGAGCTGCACGGCGGAGGATTTCGCCGCGGCCGTCGACCGGTCCGGTGTGGCCTTGCGCGCTTTCAACGCCAAGGCGATGCCCAAGCTCAGGGACAAGCTGAAAGAGCTCAAGGAAAAAACGGGCTGGGGCGATCTAGACTACGAGGAGCGCGGCCTCGGCGAGGTCCGAGATGCGCATAGCGCTGAGCTCGATGCGGACGCGGAAGATCTCATCACAAAGATCGACACGCTCGGTCGCCCGGCCTCCAACCGGCCGCCCGATTGCGCCAAACTCGCCGAGCTCGACGCGGCGGGGCTCGAGCTGCTCGCCGTCATGAAGGCGAAGTCCGACTACACGCTCGCAAAGCTCGACAAGAAGATCGCGCAGAGCCAGACGCCGGCGGGCAAGCCGCAAGCCGAGCCGAAGGTCGCGCTGCCGGCGGCGCCGCCCGCTCCACCCCAACCATCGCGCAAATCCGCGCCGACACCGTGGAGCACAAGGACACGGGCACAGCCCCAGCCGCCAGCGGCGGTTCTGCCGCCGCCGCCGGCGGAAGCCGCGCAGAAGGGCTACACCATCGACGAGATCCGCGAGATCACGCGCGGCTTCTTCGGCACGATCTCGACGAGCCTTGCCAGCGTGCTCGAGTACGCGTTCAGCACTTCGGGCCGGCCCGACGGCTACGTGCTCGGCCAGGAAGGCGGCGGCGCCTTTCTCGCAGGCGTGCGCTACGGCAGCGGCACGCTGTTTCTGCGCTCAGGCGGCACCGAAAAAGTCTACTGGCACGGTCCCTCGATCGGAACCGATTTCGGCGCCGCGGGCTCGCGCACGATGTTCCTGATCTATAACCTCAAGGAGCCTTCCGAGCTCATGCGCGGGTTCACCGGCATCGACGGCTCTGCTTATTTCGTCGGCGGCGTCGGGATCACGTTCTTGAAGGGCGGGCCCGTCCTCATGGCGCCGATCCGCTCAGGCCTCGGGTTCCGGCTCGGCGCGAACTTGGGCTACATCCGCTTTACGCCGCGGCCGACCTGGAACCCGTTCTAGCCGCACCGGCGCTCACACCGGCGCTCACCAGGAGTCGTAGCTGCCACCGTAGCGCTGGCGCCGGTAGCGCCGCTTGCCGGGATTGTAGGACGGCGCCTCGTAGGCGAAGAAGCCAAAGGGCTGGAAGGCCGGCTCGCGATAGCGCGGGCGCGAGCGCTCGGCCACGGCCGGCGTGTAGGGCGGCTTGCCGTGCACCACGATCTGCGTGAGCTTCTCGCCGTGCTTCTGCACGAGGTTGTAGAAGATTTTCGCATCCTTGGTGTGCAGGCGCACGCAGCCGTGCGAGGCGGGGTGCCCCAAGCGGCCGACTGCATGGGTGCCGTGCACGGCAACGCCGCGCGTGAAGAAGACCGAGTACGGCATCGGCGACCAATGGTACTGCTTGGAATAGTGCATGCGCGCCGTAAAGTTCACCCGGAAGGTTCCCGTGGGCGTCACGTAGCCGCCGCGCGCAGACGAGATCTTCCATCTGCCGAGCTCGCCCGAGGCGTCGGAGACCGTCATCACCTGGTTCGCCAAATCGATGTCGGCAAAGAGCGTCGGCTCGGGCGGGGCAAGCGGCTCGGCCTTAGCCTCCCCATTGGAAGCCGGCTCCGCTATGGCCGCCTCAAGCGCGGCATCGGAGGCTTGGTGCCCTCGGGGCAGCGCACTGTCGCTTACAGCGGGCGCCACCACGGCCGCGCTTTCCGTCTCGGTTGCCGCGAGCACGGCGCGGGGCTCGGCCGCGGCCGAGGAAACGAGAAAACCGACAACGGCAGCCGCACACGCGAGACGTCCAAAAACCATCCTTCTCGAACTCCACTCCTAATCAACGCGATTGCAATGCGATCCGTTGCAAAGCGACAATCACATCTTGCAGTGCCGCACCTTACGCTGACGACCGATGCCGAAAGCTTAACGTGGAGGCCATTTCCTCCGCACACCGCTCACTGAAGCTTCCCATGGCGATGGCGCCCCTGCAACACGCGCGCGCATTTCCATTGGCGCGTGTCGCCCGATTGCAGCACGCCGCGTCAGCACGCAGTCTCAGAGGTTGGACGCAAGGGCGCGGACGACAACGGCGGAGCGTCGCCGAGGGACGGCGACATCCCGATAAATCCGGATGCCACGAGCTAGTTGCCAAACAGCAGCTGGAAGATCGACCGCGGTGCTCGATGCCGCGAGCGGCGGTCGTACTGCTCCGAATTGAGCTGCCCCCACGGCGACCACGCGGAGCTTCCCTGCCCCGTGTCGCGCCGCGCCACGTCACGCGGACGGCCCGTGCGCAAAACGAACTCGTCGGTCGCGCCGTCGACGCTCGCCACCACGACGCGGTCGTCCTGCCAGGTCCAGTTCGCGACCTTCTTGCCCTGCCGCTGCGGCTCGATGGCGATGACGGTGTTGGAGTCGAGGTCGAGGATCGCGACTTGCTCGACCTCCTCGGGCCCCACACGCCCGGCGACTACGCCGCCGTAGAAGCGCAGCGTGCCGATATTAGCCAATGGCGGCGGCCTCACCTCCCATTCGAGCAGGCGGGGCTGGCCCTCGCCCGCCATCTCCAGCGGCACGCGCAGGCGCTTATACTGGTCGTTGATCGCGTAGTAGCGATGGTCGCGCTCGACGACACGCCACTTGTCGATGCCGACGCCGGGAACCTCGTGGTCCTCCGCGTCGCCGAGATCGGCGCCCAGCCGCTGCAGGCCGTCGGCTGCAAGCTTCAGGCTCGGCTTCAGCGCAAGCGCACGCTTCAGATCGGCGACCGCCTGCTCGCTGCGGCCCTGCGCCTCCTCGATCTCGCCCTTGGCCCACAGCGCCTCGGCGCCCTCCGGCTCGAGCTTCAGCGCGGTCTCAACGTCCTTGAGACCGACGTCGGACTGCCCGCTCAGCTTGTAGACGACGGCGCGGTTGGCGAAGCCGACGCTGGAGCGCGGATCGAGCTCGATGGCGCGGTTGAGATCGGCGAACGCCTGGTCGAAGGATTGCGTGAGACCGCCGGCGAGGCCGCGCGCCGCATAGGCGCGGGCCGATTTGGGATCGAGCTCGATGGCGTGCGAGAAGTCCTTGATCGCCGCGGCCGCGTTGTTGGTGGCGAGATAGGCGCGGCCCCGCAGCAGGTAGAGCTCGGCGTTGGCGACGTCGAAGGCGATGGCCCGCGACAGGTCCTCGATCGCATCCTGTTGGCGGCCGATGTCGAGCTCGGCCTCCGCGCGGCTGCGGTAGGCGGCGGCAAAGCGCGGGTCGGCATTGACCGCGCGCGTGAAGTCGCGGATGGCCGCGTATGGGTGGCCCACGGCGAGGTGAACGCGCCCGCGCCCCGCCAGCGGCGCCGCCGTCTGCGGCATGAGGCGCACGGCACGCGTGTAGTCGCGGATCGCCTGATCGTTGTGGCCGACCTGCGCATAGGCGCCGGCGCGGTTGGCGAGCGCGGCGGCATAGCCCGGCGCCAGCACGATCGCCCGATTGAAGTCCTTGAGGGCCTCCTCGGGATAGTTGAGTGCCAAGAGCAGGCTGCCGCGATTGTTGTAGATCGCGGCGTACTCGGGGAAGAGCTGGGCGGCATGGTTGAAATCGTCGAGGGCGAGCTTGGTCTGGCCGATGCGCGCGTAGGCGACGGCGCGATCGTTGAGGATGGTGGCGCGGCGATCGTTGGTGAGCGCGGTATCCTTCAAGGCCTCCGAGTAGTCGACGACGGCGCCGGCCGCATCGCCGCGCACCAGCGCGGCAGCGCCATCCTGCTGCTTGAGGGTGGAGGTCACGTCCGTGACCGCAGCCGCACCGCCCGCCGCAACCGTCATCAGCACTGCAATGAGAGCAATCCGTCGCGCCATCGCCGTCCCGTTCAAAGATTGCGCCTTGCCCCTCATGGAGTTGGCCCTCATCGAGACCTGCCGGCGCTCCGATTCCAGCATAGGATATTTGCCGGCGATTGTGCCCCTAAATCGACTTTAAATCCGTGCCGCGCTGCAGGCGCCGCAACACCTCCGGCAAGTGCTCGGGCAGATCCTCCGCGATGAGCCCCGGCCCGAAGGCGCCTGCCGTCTCCCCGTGCAGCCACACAGCGGCGCATGCGGCCTCGAAGGCCGGCATCCCCTGCGCCAGCAGACCGGCAATGAAGCCGCCGAGCACGTCGCCCGCGCCGGCGGTGGCGAGCCAGGGCGGCGCGTTCTCGTTGATCGCCGCGCGCCCGTCGGGAGCGGCGATGACCGTGTCGGCGCCCTTGAGCACGATGACGGCGCTACTGAGCTGGGCGGCCGCGCGCGCGCGCTCGAGCTTGGAGCCTTGCGTCAAATCCGGAAAGATCCGATGGAACTCGCCCTCGTGCGGCGTCATCACGACCGAGCGCTCATCCATCGCGACGATCATGCCGGCGAGGACGGCAGCGTCTCCCGCAAACGACGTGATGGCATCGGCGTCGATCACGGTCGCCGCGCCCGAGGCGAGCGCGGCGGTGACGAGCGCACACGTCTGCTCGCCGACGCCCAGCGCGGGCCCGAGCAGAACCGCATTCTTGCGCCGGTCTGCCAGAATCGCTTTGAGGCCCGAAGCGCCTTCGAAGGGCAGCAGCATGATGGCCGTGAGGTGGGCGGCGTTGACGGCGAGCGCGTCAGGCGGGGTTGCCACCGTGACGAGCCCCGCCCCGATGCGCAGCGCGCCGCGTGCACCCATGCGCGCCGCGCCGGTGTGGGCCTCCGCGCCGGACACGACGAGGGCGTGGCCGCGGTCGTACTTGTGCCCGTCGCGCCGCGGCCGGGGAAAGTGCGACAGCCACAACGCGGGCCCGTTCGCCCACGTCTGCGGCTTGATCTCCGCCAGCACCGTGTTGGGAATGCCGATCTGAGCCACGAGGACGCTGCCGCACAGCTCGCGACCCGGCAACAAGAGGTGCCCAGGCTTGCGGCGAAAGAACGTCACCGTGCGATCGGCGTGGACGACGGGGCCTGTGGCGGCGCCCGTCGTGCCGTCGAGCCCACTCGGAACGTCGATGGAGAGAACACGGGCGCTCGAATTGCCAACTGCCTCGACGATCGCGGCGGCGGCGCCGTCGAGCGGGCGCGACAGGCCGGCGCCGAACAGAGCATCGACGACCAGTCGCGCGCCGTCGAGGGAGGCAAATGCGAGCGGCTCGACCCGGCCGGTCCAGCGCCGGGACATGGCGGCGGCGTCCCCCTTCAGGGCATCGCGCGGACCCAGCAGCGCCACGCTCGTCTCGTAGCCGGCCTCGACCAGGTGGCGGGCCGCCACGAAGCCGTCGCCGCCGTTGTTGCCGGGGCCGCACAAGACCGCGACGCGGGCGCCGCGGTCGGCCATGCGGGCCGCCTCCGCTGCCACGGCGCGCCCGGCGTTCTCCATCAGCGTGAGGCTTTCCACCCCGGCCTTAACGGCCAGCTGGTCGGCCCGCGCCATCTCTTTGGTGGTGAGCAGCTCAGCTCCGGACACGTGGCTTCCTTGTTGTGGTACGACCGGGCCGATCGCCTAGAAGTGCGTCATAATCAAGCTAATGCCCATTCTCTAAGCAGAACGTGCAAAAATTGGGCACTCGGTTGACCAAAATAGGCGCCTTCCATACCCAACCATTCGGCAAGGTGTTGGATTCACGACCGTTTATTTCGCTCCGGCAGTTGGCATGCGCCATGCTAACCCTCTGCCCGTCAAGCCACCCTTGCACAAACAAGAGAAACGCGGAGGACCCAAGGGGTCATGAAGAAGATCGAGGCCATCATCAAGCCATTCAAACTCGACGAGGTGAAGGAAGCCCTGCAGGAAATCGGACTGCAAGGGATCACCGTCCTCGAGGCGAAGGGTTTCGGCCGTCAGAAGGGCCATACGGAGCTCTACCGCGGCGCCGAGTACGTCGTTGATTTTCTACCAAAAGTGAAGATCGAGGTGGTGCTGGCCGACGAAATGCTCGATAAGGCCGTCGATGCCATTCAGAAGGCCGCAAAAACCGGCCGCATCGGCGACGGGAAGATCTTCATTTCGGCCATTGACGATGCGATTCGTATTCGCACCGGCGAGACGGGTGCGAACGCCATCTAGGGTGGCATTCACAGGGATGCAGACGCCCGCACTTCGGGGAAGCCCGAGCGTGGTGGGCTAGTACGTAACAGGGGAGTCTCATGAAGAACGCTAGCGATGTCCTCAAGATGATCAAGGACAAGGACGTCAAGTTCGTGGACTTCAGGTTCACGGATACCAAGGGCAAGATGCAGCACGTGACCGCACAGGCGAGCTGTGTGGATGAAGGGACCTTCGCAGACGGCTACGCCTTCGACGGCTCCTCGATCGCCGGCTGGAAGGGCATCGAAGCCTCCGACATGCTGCTGATGCCGGACGCCGAGTCCGCCCACCTCGATCCCTTCTTCGCGCAGTCGACGGTCGCGCTGTTCTGCGATGTGCGCGAGCCGACGACGGGCCAGTACTACGAGCGCGACCCGCGCGGCATCGCCAAGAAGGCCGAGGCCTACATGAAGTCGACCGGCGTCGGCGACAAGGTCTTCTTCGGGCCCGAGGCTGAGTTCTTCATCTTCGACGACGTGCGCTTCACCATCGAGCCCACCAACTGCGGCTTCAAGATCGACTCCGCCGAGTTCCCGTCGAACACCGGCACCGAGTACGAGATGGGCAACCTCGGTCATCGTCCGCGCACCAAGGGCGGCTACTTCCCGGTGCCGCCGGTCGACAGCTGTCAGGACATCCGCTCCGAGATGCTCTCGGTGATGACCGAGATGGGCGTCGAGGTCGAGAAGCATCACCACGAGGTGGCCGCCGCCCAGCACGAGCTCGGCATCAAGTTCGCGCCCATGGTGACGATTGCGGACCACATGCAGATCTACAAGTACGTGGTCCAGATGGTGTCGCAGGCCTACGGCAAGACCGCCTGCTTCATGCCGAAACCCATCTTCGGCGACAACGGCTCGGGCATGCACGTGCACCAGTCGATCTGGAACGGCTCGACGCCGGTGTTCGCAGGCAACAAATATGCCGACCTGTCCGAGACCTGCCTCAGCTACATCGCCGGCATCCTCAAGCACGCCAAGGCGATCAACGCCTTCACCAACCCGACCACCAACTCCTACAAGCGCCTGGTGCCGGGCTACGAGGCTCCCGTGCTGCTCGCCTACTCGGCGCGCAACCGCTCCGCCTCGTGCCGCATTCCGCACGCCACCAATCCCAAGGCCAAGCGCGTCGAGGTGCGTTTCCCCGATCCGTCGGCGAACCCCTATCTCGGCTTCACCGCCATGCTGATGGCCGGCCTCGACGGCATCGCCTCCAAGCTCAACCCGGGCGACGCGGTCGACAAGAACCTCTACGATCTGCCGCCGGCCGAGCTCGAGAAGATCCCGACCGTCTGCGGGTCCCTGCGCGAGGCGCTCGACAGCCTCGACAAGGATCGCGCCTTCCTCAAGATGGGCGGCGTGATGACCGACGACATGATCGACGCCTACATCGAGCTCAAGATGGCGGAGAACATGCGCTACGAGATGGCGCCGCACCCGATCGAGTTCGACATGTACTACTCGGTCTAGACGCGGGGCTGCGGCAAGCAACCCAAAAGCGGCCCGGGAGCGCTCCCGGGCCGTTTGCGTTTGTCGCTTCAGAAGTAGAGCAGGACCGCAACGAACAGGGCAGCCCAGCCGAGGAGCCGCAACCGGCGGCCATGGGCCAGAACCCACTGAACCGCGCGGTGGGGTAACTCCGACCAGGAAATCTGCCCGAGCACGGCGATGACGAGCCCGACGCCGAGGCCGATCACGACGGACACGTAGTCGAGGTACGGTCCGGACATGGGCAGCCGGGTCGGGCCGTTCGCGCCGCCCGTGGCCCCGATGATGACGATCGCCGTGATCATCAGCCCGAGCGCCAGCATCGAGAAGAAGCTGAGGACAGCCCGCATCGCACACCTTCACGAAAGCCAATCGGCCTGGAGGCTAGCCGGCCCCTCTCAACAACTCGTTAACCATGCGCGCTCCTCGAACGCATGGCGCACGCATTCGTAGAAAATTCACCATGCGATGGCACCGTCAACTTTGAGCGCCGAATTGGACCTTGTTTCAAAGCGGTGTGTGTTTGCCTTCGCATGAGTTTGCAGCAATGGGCGTTGTCGACTGGAAGTCCGAGCCGTTGGGGCCCGCGCAAGCCGCGTTGCGGGTCACGGACGCGTTCGCGGCGCTGCAGGCGGGCAGCGGCGACCCAGCCCTCGGTGGATACCGCATCCTGCGCCCCAGCGCCGTCGCCGCTCCCACTGTGCGCGGGCGCGGGGTTTCAACGTTCGCCGTCGGGCGCCTTCTCTCCGTGCTGCTCGCCGCAGCCCTCGGCGCTGCCGCCCTCGCCGGCCCCGCGAGCTGCCCCTGCGCCCCTGCCGGCGGTGAGACGGCGGGACTTGCCCGCTTCGCGTACGCCAAGGAGGCCGTTCTCGTGCCTGAGAGCAGCGCTCCGGCGATCCTTGCTGCGATGCTCGTCGAGCCGGCAGCGGCCAAGGACGCGTCTGCGATGTCAACGGCGGCGATCGCAACCTTGCCGGCCGTGGCGAGGCGCGGCTCTTCGCTCACAATCGCCGACGGCCTGCCTCCCAAGCTCGAGACCATCGCCGACGCCGGACCGCCGCCACTGCGGCTTGCCTCCGCGTCGCTCTCCGACGACCCT
This sequence comes from uncultured Alphaproteobacteria bacterium, assembly GCA_963724945.1. Lineage (GTDB taxonomy): Bacteria > Pseudomonadota > Alphaproteobacteria > Rhizobiales > Hyphomicrobiaceae > Hyphomicrobium_A. The sequence goes on from CAVRWL010000001.1 coordinate 232,325, forward strand.
CCGGAGGCACTCCCGCAAGTGGTGCCAACCCCGCCGCTGCTCGACATCCTCGCAACCGACGCCAAGCCCGAGCACAGCGAGCACAAATCGCAGCGACGGCATTATCGGCGCGCGCGCCACTTCGCGGCGCGTCATCGCGCAAAGGCGGACAGCGCGAGCGCCGGCGGCGCGATGACGGTCCCGCGCGCGCCCCGCTGGGCGCAGCAAATGTACGTGACGCCCTGGCAGAGCAAGGCGTTCTCCTATTCCCGATAACGCGCCGTCGCGGCGGCGCTTCGCCTTGGGCGCGACACATCGCATGCCTACTCTTGCAGCATGAGATCGTCGTCCGCGCGCGGCCTCGCTGCCGCCCTCGCCGCCCTCCTCCTCTGCGTTGCATTGCCCTCGGCTGGCGATGCGGCTCCCGGCTATGCCTGGCGGGCGGCGCAAGGCGCGGACAGTTTGCAGACGCGCATCGCACCTCCTGCGGGCTTCAAGCGCGTCGACGTCGCCGCCGACAGCTGGGCCGCCTGGCTGCGCGGGCTGCCATTGAAGCCGGCCGGCGCGCCCGTGCTGCTCTATACGGGCGCTCCGAAATGGCGCCAGGACGTGCACGTCGCGGTGATCGACATCGACGTCGGCACGAGAGACCTGCAGCAGTGCGCAGACGCCATCATGCGCCTGCGCGGCGAATGGCTATTTGCGGCGGGGCGCAAGAGCGAGATCGGCTTCACCTATGACGGCAAGCGCCATGCGTTCTGGTCGAGCCACCGCGCCGACTACGCCTCGTTCCGCAAGTACATGAATCTGGTGTTCGCGTACGCCGGCACCTACTCGCTCGAGCGCGAGCTCAAGCCCGAGCCGCTTGCCGCCATCGCGATCGGCAACGTGTTCATCAAGGGCGGCTTTCCCGGCCACGCGGTTCTCGTCGCCGACATGGTCGAGAACCCCGCAACAGGCGAGAAGCGCTTTCTCCTGATCCAGAGCTACATGCCGGCCCAAGAGATGCATGTCCTGAAGAACCCGGCGTCACCCGACGGCTCGCCCTGGTACCCGGCGGCGTTCACAGGCCCGCTCGTCACACCGGAGTGGACGTTTCCCGAGGGCGCCTTGCGCCGCTGGCCTTGAGCCGTCCGGCCTAGCGCGACAGGGCCAGCATGACGACGAGGCAGGCGGCAAACACGCCGAGGCCGCCGAGCGAGATGAGAGTGCCGTTCGGATTGGCGTGCGTCATCATCTGCGCCAGCGCTGCGCCGAGGCCTGTGAGGCCGATGGCGATGACGACAACGCCGGTTACGATCCCAAATGTTCCGCGCATGAGTTCCTTCCTCCCAGTTGCCGTTGTCCCTTCCGGCCAGGAAAGGATATAGGCGACAACGTCCTAGAAGGCACGCCGCGATTTGGCTGTGAGCGCGTGGGCTGCCTGCGGCTCAATGACCCGTCAGGGCTGCGGGGGCGGCGTCTCGCCTTGCGCATTCTGTGTGCTCGCCCCGTCGGGCATGGAATTGAACGGCCGCACCGCAATGTAGAACGCGGTCGAGGCGAGCAGCAGCACGACGACCGATACGGCGATGATGGTGCCGCGCCTCCGCGCCATGACCCAGGCCGGCTTGATGAGGCCGACGACGAGATAGAGGATGGCCAGCACGACGATCAGCTGGAACGACCAGGACGAATAGTCGAGGAGCGCGTTGGACATGGGTCTATTGCCTCGCAGTTGAGCCTTTCGGGGAGCGGCCGCAGGCATCTTGGCGAGCCCGGCTTAACGAGTTGAAAATTCTGGAAGAGCGTTTCGACCGACCGGGCTACAAAAGCCCGAGCTCGGCGAGCTCGCGCCGCATCTTGGCGGGCAATGCCGCGAGGTCTTTCTCTGCCCGCCCCAGATCGGCGGGCGCGTCGCCCGGCGCAAGGTAGCGCCAGCCCTGGAAGGCGCGGCGCGGAACGGGGCGCACCGGAACGAGCGCCGCGTCGAGCAACAACAGGCAGCAGCGCGAGCCGTCGGACTTCGTCCCCTCATCGAAGCCGACGAGACGCTGGCGCACTTGGATCATGCCCTTGATCACCCAATAGAGCGAGCCGCCGTCGAGGAGCTCAGGCACGCGCTTGGGCGTCTGGAAGGTGGTGTGGAAGATGCGCGGGCGCTCGCCGGCCTTCCTCTGCGCGGCCAGGCGTCCCTTCTGCCAGGCGTCGAGCTCCTCGATGGAGGCGGCCCCGACGCACAGCTTGACGAGATGCAGCGTCATCTCTTCGTTCCCATGCTGCCGCGGGTGAGCATTTCAGCTTCTCTGCCCGCACGGCGAGCGCAATCGGCGCTCATCCACAAGGACGTTGGCTAGGCCGCGCTACTTCTCCGTGCACTCCCCGGCGTATTGAGCAAACACCGGCTGGCCGAATAGGCCGAAGTGGCGGGAGTGGACGGCCGGGTGCATGCCCGTCGCCGGATCCTTGTCGTAGATGGTCGTCAGGTTGAGGAAGCCCTCGTTGACCACCTCGATGAAATGATTGGCGTTGATGGCGCGCACGATCTTGAGCGTGCCGGGGCTCTCAAGGCCGTCGGTCACCAGGCGCGCCGACTGGCGATCGAGGTCGATGTTGGTGATCTCGAACGTGAGCGGCTCGGGCGCCTTGCTCTTGAAGACGCCCTTGTCGTAGCTCCAGGAAATGCCCTTGGTGAAGGTGCAGACGAAGGCCTTGGGCGCAGCGTCAGCGTGCGCCGCGTCAGCCAGCGCAAGAGCCGTCAGCGCCGAGCAAAGGCACAAGCCCAAACTCTTTCGCATAGTCTAGCCCCCGTGTTGTAGCCGGCGCTGTTTGCCCTTTCGGGCTCATCGCTGCGCATTGAACCTTGGGCGTTCCCGCCGCGCAACCGCGGCCGGTCCCCATTGCCGCGGCGCAGCGTCGCTAAGCGCCTTCAATCCGCCCCGATTGGCGGCTCGAAACGCTTGGTATGGAAGATTGCAAGACGATGGTCCGGCTCAGCACATTCGGTCTGATGCTGACGGCGGCGGCGGCGTGCGGCTGCGCCGGCGCACCGGGCGATCATCCGCCCTCGCTCGTCGCCGATCAGTTCGGCAATCCGCCACCCGCCAACCCGGCCTCCGCATCCTCCTATCAGCTCTCCGAGCAGGAGCTGAAATACGACTGCAAGAAGCTCACCGGCACCATGCAAGTGCGCATCCTGCAGATCCGCGACTACGACTCGAGCAAGAAGACGTCGGCACTCGCGCGCAGCATGCAGACGGTGGCTACGCCGATCTGGGGCGGAACGACGGCGGGCATGGACCCCGACGGCCAATACCGCAAGGACCGCGCCATGCTCGAGGCTTACAACGCGCAGCTCGCGGCCAAGAAGTGCAAGACGTTCAATCTCGCCGCTGAGCTGCAGAGCACCAAACCTGACGAGATGCCCGAGCCCATCGGCAAGAAGCCAGCGGTGCGCTAGCGTCAGCGCGCTCCCGTAGCGGACAACCTCTCCTTCATTGCCGCAGCGGCGACATTCTGGTGTAAACGTCGGGACCGATTTCAACGGGTCCCTTAAGTCGATGCCGACGATCGACCACGACATTGCTGCCCCGCCGAGCCGCCTCCCCTGGCCGCCGATTCTGCTGATCGGCGCCGTTGCGGGCGCGATCATCCTCGGCCGCGTTGCGCCGCTGCCGTGGCCGGGCCTCGATGACGCGCCAGCGCGCGCGGTGGGCCTCGGCCTCGGCGCGGCGGGCATCGTGCTCATGATCGTGGCGATCCTCACGCTTCGCCGCCACGCCACTACCGTACGCCCCGACGCGAGCGCCAGCGTGCTCGTCACGAGCGGCCCCTATCGCCGCTTGCGCAACCCGATCTACCTTGCCGACTGCCTCATCCTCCTCGGCCTCGCCGAGGTCACCAAGAACGTCTGGTTCGTGGCGGCCTCGGTCGCCTTCGCGCTGCTCGTCACTTGGCTTGCGATCGTGCCCGAGGAGCGCCACCTCGAAAGCCGCTTTGGCGAGGCCTACCTCGACTACAAGGCGAAGACGCGCCGGTGGCTGTAGGAAAGCGCCATGGCCACCGACTACGGAGAGAAGGAACGCGCCTTCATCGACGGCCTCAAGGAGGCGACGGGCCGCGACCTTGGCGAATGGATGGCGCTCATTTCCGCGCAAGAGCTGCCCGACCGCAACGACATCATCGACTGGATGCGGCAGCAGGGCTTCACCTTCTCCAAGGCGTCCTGGCTGGAACGCATCCACCACAACGGCGGCAAGCCGATCTACGCCGACAGCGCCGCCCCGCGCGTGCGCCGTGCGCGCCGCGAGGAGGCCCGCCCACCGCAAGCGGTCCCCGCCGCCCTCCAGAGTGAGCCCCCGCCCGCCGCCAAAGCTGCAGCCGCACCCCCGCCTTCGCCGCTGCCGCCTGATCAACTGGAGCCGCTGCTCGCCAAGGCCAAAGCCTACCGGCCGCTCGCGCTGGCACTGATCGCGCAGATCAGGACCGTGCGCCCGGACGCTCGCTTCCTCGCACGCGACACCTTCGTCGCCGTCGCCGACCCGCAGGCCTTTGCGCACCTGGGGATCGGCTCCAAAGAGCTGCGCCTGCACCTGGCGCTCGGTGCGCACGACTTCGACGACGTCGTCAAAAAGGGCGTGCCGGGCGGCGGCCTTGGCAAGGCGGACACGCTCACCCACATGGTGGTGCTGACGGATGCGCGCCAGGTCGATCGCCGCTTGCTCGACCTCGTGGCGCGCGCTGCCGCGAACGTGAACGGCTGACGCGCGGCCGGAACCATCGAATAGCCGGAATTTGGCCGCTTCCTCGCACGCGAGGTTTGGAGGTCCAATCATGGTTGCCGATGTCCGTGGGCCCGCCGCCGCGCCCGTCTCGGCGCTTGCCATCGTATTGGCGCTCGCCGCGGGCTTCTACCCCACCGCGCCGTCGGCGCAGACGGCACAACGCGACGGCATCGCCGACTTGATCTCTAAGAGCGCGAGCGGCGCCAAGCCGAGCGTCGAGATCGCCGACACGGCAAGCCCCACTGCGCCGGCTCCGGCTGCGCAACCGCCCGCGGCGGCGGCGCCGGCGGCGCCGGCTCCCAAGGATCCGCGCGAGGGCGATGCGGCCTACGAGCAGGCGCGCCAGCTCATGCGCGCAATCGACTCCGTCCTGAAGGATGCCGCCCAGCAGCGCGACGAGGCGCAGAAGCTGCCCGGCCGCGACGAGTTCATCCTGACGCCAATATGGACCGAGACGCGCGAGGACCGCGAGAAGCGCGTGCGCTCACTCCTCGACTCCGCACTCGCGATCGTCACCGACGTGCCCGTCGTCGACATGCAGAAGAAGGTGGAGGGCTACCGCGCCAACATCCGCGACATCGAGGCCGAGATCGCCACGATGAAGGAGAAGCAGGTCACGGCGCCGAAAGACGGCGTGCTCCCCGGCATGCTGACCGACACCGTCGACAGCCTCGCGAGCGACATCGCCGAGGCCGAGAAGCGCATCACCAAGAACAAGGACGAGATCGCCAAGACGAAAGCGGACATTGCCGCGGCTCTGGCGAAGTCCGGCGTCGCGCTCGCTCCCGATCAGGTCGACCTGCTGCTCGACAGCGTGCTGTCGAGCGACCTCGTGCGCCTCGTCGCCGCGTTCAACGCCGCCAAGGTCATCGACGGGCAGCTCGGCAAGCTCTTGACGGCCGCCGGAGACAACATCAGCGCGGCGCGCAAGTACTTCGCGATGCACGCAGCGCTGTTCGCCATGCTCGTGCACGCACAGGACGAGACCATCGCCAAGATCGATCAGAGCTACATGCCGAAGCTCGACGCTATTCTAAAGGACATCGTGGCGGCGCAGGCCAAGACCAACAAGCTCCTGCAGGCAGAGAACCGTCCCGATCAATTGCGCGCGCTGCAAGCCAACCGCGATGCGCAAGCGGTGGCCTCGCAGGCCGCCCACGCCTACCGCCGCTATCTGACTGAGCAGCGCGAGCAGATCGCCAAGGCGCGCACGCGCGCAACCCACGATCTCAGGATCGCCGACAATACCTACGAGACGGTGGAGGCGAGCTTCCAGCTCAAAACCTTGATGCGCGACAGCGCGGCCTCATTCGAGGCGATCCAGAAGCTGGAGGCGCCGAGTTTCGATCAGATCTTCAAGAACGAGGAGCTCAGGCGCGAGTTCGAGAACCTGACGCGCAAGCTCGATCAGCCCTCGAGCTGACGCCCGCTACGACCGCTCCTCACGGCGGGCAGAGCAAATCAGTCAGGCGACCGCCGATCGCTTCGTGCGCTGCTTTTCTGTCGGGCGGCTTTCAATCTCCTGTTCCCAGCGTGGCAGCGCAATGTGGAAGATTAGCGTGAATAAGCTCCAGGGTTTTGCCGCTAAATTTTAAATCAGCAATGCATGCCCCCGATCATGGGGGTAGAGGGCCACTGCCCTCAGCGGACGAGCACCAAGTCCGCATCTCGGTGTGGGTTATATTTTGTGTCGCCTATCCGGTGGCGGCAGTTCTGCGCAACCTCTGATCCCGCACGAGAGCGGCGCACGTCGCCCGCGCACGCCCCAGCGCGGACAACCCAATTTGGCCGCCGAACCGCGTCCACCGCCGTGCGCGCCAGGCGAGCCCCTCGTCCGTCGAAAGTGAGCGCAGGCGGAACGCGCGGGCGGCGGAGTTCTCGTCGCACGCGCGCTTGACCGGATCGGCGTAGAAGCTCGCGAGCTTCTCGACGCCCATCCCCGGCGACGCGAGCCAATGGGGGATGTGCGCGTTGCACAGGCGCTCGACATCGGTCAGGACCTTGTTCGCCCCCACACCCACCGCCGGACAAGCCGTGGCGAAGGCGTCGCCGACAAGCACGATCCCCGGTTGTCCGTAGCCCTCGGTGACGTAGAGGTCGATCGGCCGGATGCGCACATTCTCGGCAACGAAGCTTCCCAATATTCTCTCGAGCCTCGGCCACAGCCGGCGCAGCGTCTCTGCTGGCGCGTCGCGCATGCTCTCGAGGCGAGGATCGCGCGCCTTCCAATAGGTGAACATGTTGACCCTAGTGCTGCCGCCCGCGGCAAAGATCGCCATGTAGGCGACACCATCGGAGGCTTGCTCGGGGTAGTACGTCAGCGCCTTGAAGCCAAAGCTCGAGCGCCCGGCAGGCCGCAAATCAAAACCGATGGCCATGGTGTGGGCCGGGCTGATCACGCGGCGCTTGATGCCGAGCGACTGCGCGAGCCCCGGGTGCAGCCCGTTGGCCAGAACAACGAGCCGCGACGACAGCTCGCCGCCGTCGCTCAGTGTAAGCGTCTGCCGGTCCGCGCTGTTGGTGATGCCGGTAATCTTGGCGCGAACCTGGCTCACGCTCTGGGGGATTTGCGCGCGGATGCTGTTGACCAGTGTGTCGTAGATAATGCCATAGCGGGCACTGCTCTTAGTCCCCACGACATGCCCGTAGCGAACGATCGTGACGACGCCATCGAGTATGCCCTCGCGCAGCACGGGCTCGGCCAGGCCGGTTTTGCGCAGAAGCTCGACCTGCGAGGCGTCGAGCTTCTCGCAGCGGAACTCTGGTGGATAGCGCTTGTGCGGGTCGATAAGGGCGACGCTGTAGCCGGCTTTTCCCAGCATGGCCGCCGCGGTTGCCCCCGCGAGACCGGCGCCGACAATACCGACATCACAGTGTTTCATGACGTTCTCCGCTCGAATGCGCGGTGGTAGCCCGGCGCTCACCCACAAGATGACGGCGAACAGCCTCGACCGTCTGCCAGGCATAGGGCGAGTGCTTGATCCTGCGCTTCACGTTGAGCTGCGCCCGCCACAACGGCGCCGCGAACTTGCCGCGCAGGGTCAGTGGGACCACCGTGTCAAACAGCGTATCGGTCTCATTGCAGAAGGCGCGCTTGTATCCCGCCTCGCCGATACCGAGGTCGAAGGTGAGAAGCCCGCGCTCGCACGCCATACGCACGACATTGGCGAGCAGCAGCTCTCCCGGGCTCTCGTTGGCCAATTCATTCATGATCATGGAATTGAACATGCCGCAGAACCTCCGGTCGGAGACGGCGCCGGCGAACGTCGCAGCGATCTGATCGCCGACGGATGCCGCGTAGAGCTCGATCGGCGGCTCGCCCGTGCGGGGATCGGAGCAGGTTGCAGCGGCCTCGATGAACGCGCGCACCCCTGGCTCGGCGAACGGATTGGTGATGCCGAGCTGACGCATGCGCTCAGCCTTTTGCGCGAAGAAGGCGTCGAGCACACGCGACGTTTCCTCGGCAGAGCGCACACGCCAATAGCGTATTGCGCCGTGCCTCGCGAGCGCGCGCTCCTTCTGGCGCATCTTCTTACGCGTGCTGGCGCCGACCCGATCGCGGTATAGAGCCTCGAAATCGGCGGAGAGTGAGCCATAGCAGACTTTGCTCGGCGACTCCTCGTGCGGCACAAGTGCCAATGGGTTTGCCACGAAGCTCCAGCTCTTGGGCTGGTTGAGCAGAACCAGCATATCCACCCCGCAATCGACGCGGGCGATATCGGCGAGGATGGCACCAAGGTCCGCCGCGGTCAGCGTGGTAGCGATTTCCGGACGCCAGAGAGGAAAGTTTGCGTTGGAGTGCTTGCCGCCGAAGTAGCGCGCGATGGCAAGCGGCCCCAGCCTGGCGCGACAGAGCGGCCATAGGAACGAAGCACTCCCCGCGTGGTCGCGGCCGACGATGATAAAGGGCGTGGTGCCTTCCGCGCGGCCGACAGTCCCTTGCCAGCTCGAGGCCCACCTGTGGCGCTGAAAGGGACTCGACACCGCGGAGCCGCGCTCCAGCTCGAGCCAGATCGGCGCGGCCGCCTCCATGCAGGTCAGGATCTCGACGTAGAAGCGAGGCCCCGCGGGGCCTCGTGTTTTAGGCTCGACGCGGCTCCAAATTGCGGAGCGAGCAAACGTGTTCATCGTGGACCACCATGAGCGGCCGATTGCGTGGAGGCTGCAGGCATGGACATCCAGCAAGGACTGGGCCCGCATCGACCCCTCCTTGCAACTCCCCTGCCAGTGAGGCGGGCGCATTGGGCGGGTGCTGATGCTCGATTTGATTGGTTCGCTTGAACCGAAATGAACTTTCCGACTTTCCATGCACCAAATCGGCACATGGCGCCGCCAGGGCCGGTAAGCCGCGGCGCCCCCCGGGGGGTGAGAGGGCCAGTAACTAAGGCGGCTTGATTAATGACCAGACACGAGTTCCGCTCATGGCCCGGCTCGGACGCGCACCAAATCCACACTCCTGTCCGCTGATGAGTGAGAGGCCGACGCGGTGTCAGACCCGGAGGGTCTGACACCGGGCATTGTGCGTCAGAGCACCTTGAAGCTCTGCTCGGCCGGCTTGCCGTGATCCGTAAACGGCGCTCCGCTCTTATTCTCGATCACCGCCCAAAGCTCGGTCCCCGACCGGGGCGCCGGGCTCAGCGCGACCTTGACGTTGCGATGGTCGCCGGCGTCGATGGCCACCTGGCCCAAAGCGCTCCTCCCCATGCGCCCGCGCGCATCGCTGCCATAGATCGCCAAGGTCCCCTTTTTGGGGAGATATGCGTAGGTGATCGATACGCGCTGCGCCTTCTCCTTTTGGTTCAAGGCCAAGACGGACGGGGGAGTGCCCGCGGCGGCCATCGCCGTGCCAGCCGCCAGCAGCGTTACACACGCGATGGCGCTTGCGGTCAGCGCATTCCGAGATGCTGTTGATTTGAACATGACGGTCTCCTCTCGATTTGAGGTTGCGAGAAGGAACCCGCCGCAAGGCAGCCGACAAGGACTTCTGCGGGCACATCCTTGGTGACGACGCGAGCCTTGAGCTGCGTCAGGGGAGCGCTGAAATGCGCGCTTCGATGTGCGGCCAGATTCGATACTTGGACATGTGGGACGCCGCCGCGGGAGCGCCAAGCGCTGTCGCCTTTCCATACAAATCCGTAAGGCGGCGGAGAGCTGCCAAACAAGCAGCGGCGGCCTACAAGGCGTCGCAAGGTATCGCGGATCATCAGGCTTGCCTCCGCAGAATTACGTACGTGTTCGCACGGCGATCGAGGCCTCGCGTGCGCGCCGGGTGCCAAGCCTTTCGATCTTTTAATTGGACGGACAGCTGCCGGACATCTAGCGGCCGCTAGCATGGCGGCCGCACCGAGTGCCCAAAGAGTGCAGCTCAGAGCGAACCCGGACCGGAAAAGAGGAAGGCTCGGAGAAGACCATGGCAGAAGAGACCTCGTCACACCCTGAGAGACCATCCGAGCGCTCGTACCGCGTGTTCGCGAAGCATCGCGCCGCGCTGACGGCCGGCACGGCCGCGGCAGCGGTCATCGCCGTCATCAGCGCTGCAGCCGTGCTCGGGCCCACGGCCCCGCTCAACGCGGCCGAATATTCATCCCCAGCCGCGCCTCACGCCCAGGCCCCCGTGCCGCAACTGCCGAGCTTTGCCGACCTCGTCGACAAGGTTAAACCCGCTGTCGTATCGGTCTTCGTCAAGACGGATGGAAACGAAGGCCTCGTGTCGAATGAGAGGAGGGGGGCAAGGGCCAGAACCCGTTTCCGCCGGGCTCGCCGTTCGAGTTCTTCTTCCACCAGTTCGGCATTCCTCAGCCCAACGGTCAGGGAATTCAATTTCAAGGGCTCCCCGCCCATCGTGCATGCCCAGGGCTCGGGCTTCTTCATCTCCGATGACGGCTACCTCATCACCAACAACCACGTCGTCGATCACGCCAAGACCGTGGACATCAAGACCATCGACGGCAAGAGCTACAAAGCCAAGATCGTCGGCGTCGACCCCAAGACCGATCTTGCGCTCTTGAAAGTCAAAGGAAGTGACAAGTTCCCGTTCGTCAAATTCGCGAGCCAGGCGCCGCGCATCGGCGACTGGGTGCTGGCGATGGGCAACCCGTTCGGTCTCGGCGGCACCGTGACCGCCGGCATCGTCTCGGCGCGCGGCCGCGATATCGGCTCGGGGCCTTACGACGACTTCATCCAGATTGACGCCCCGGTGAACAAAGGCAATTCCGGCGGCCCCACCTTCAACATCAAGGGCGAGGTTATCGGCGTCAATACGGCGATCTACTCGCCGTCCGGCGGCTCGGTCGGCATCGCCTTCGACATCCCCTCGCAAACGGCGCAGTCCATCGCCGATCAGCTGAAATCCAAGGGTTCCGTCACGCGCGGGTGGATTGGCGTCACGATCCAGCCGGTGACACACGACATCGCGGACAGCCTCGGTCTCAAGGACGCCAAGGGCGCGGTGATCGACGAGCCGCAGGTTGACAGCCCGGCGGCCAAGGCCGGCCTTCAGTCCGAGGACGTCGTCGTCGCCGTCAATGGCAATCCGGTCAGGGACGCGCGCGACTTTGCGCGCAAGATTGCCGCCGATGCGCCCGGGTCCACCGTCAAGCTGGCGGTCATGCGTGGCGGTGCTGAGCGTACGATCGACGTGACGCTGGCCCGCTACCCGGACGATAAGAGCACCGACGACAATGCCTCGGGCCAGGGCGAGCCAAGCCTCGGTCTCACACTGGCTCCGGCCGGCGAGGTTGCGGGAGCCGGCTCGCGCGGCGTCGTCATCACCAACGTCGATCCCAATGGGGCAGCCGCCGATAAAGGCGTCCAGCGCGGCGACATCATCCTCGATGTCAGCGGCAAGTCCGTGTCGGCGCCGCAGGACGTCACGTCCGCGCTCAAAAATGCCAGCAAGGAAGGTCACCACGCGGTCCTGATGCGTCTCAAGACGGCGCAGGGCAATCGCCTCGTCGCGTTCCCGGTCAGCTGACCGGGGCGCGGCCTCCGCGTCATCGATCTGCCGGCCGCCAACCGTCTCGCTAGAAGATGGGTTGGCGCCGGCTTTTTTCTTGCGCATCGAGGCCGGAAACCGGCGTCATCAAAACGGCACGCGTTCCACCACTCCGCTCGGGCACCCGGGCGGAACCGGCTCGGCGGCACGCATCAGATCGCCGAGCGGCGCACGCCCCGCGACGTCGCCGGCGAGATTTATCTTCAGCTCCGTGATCTTACGGTCTTGTCCCCGGCCATGGCAGGAAACGAGCACGCGCGCGCCCGCCCCGGCGCCAAAGGCATCTTCGAACGCGGCGCGGATGGCCTCGGCCGTCAAGCTTCGCCCGACGTTGTCGGCGAACAGCTGCGAGATCTTGGAGGCATCGACGGCCTCGGCCAACGCAGCTGCGCGGGCGAAATAGTTTTCTGCGCTGCCGCCGAAGCATGTGCCGTGCACGATCCATTCGTGCCGCTCCAGCTTCGATTGCACGCCCGGCATCACGGCCGCCAGCCGATTGAGCGTCGGTGCACTCACGTCGGGTTCCGGCAGACCGTTCCAGTTATGATTGCGGTCGATTTGCTTGAGATTTGGGGCCACGTTGCAATACTGCGTGCCGCGCGGCTGCACCCACAGGCCGTGCAAGCTCACGTGCGTGGCGGCAAAACTGGTCGGGGTGAGCTCGCGGCATTCTTTCTTGTCGCGATGATCTTCGCAGAACGCCGGCTCCCAGCTCATGGCGAGCACGTGCGTCGCGCGTGCGCCCGACTTCTCGCCCCCCACACCCGCCGATTGGTCTGTCGCCCCGACGCGCCCGCACGATACGCTGACCCACCGTTCTTTCGGCTGCGCCCCCTCCACCACGATGCGATAGTGCGTGGCGTCCGCCTTGTTCTTGGCGATCAGGGCGTAGGTCTTGTCTTGCTCGACTTTGACGTCGCCGGGATTGGTGGTCTTGCGAAAGGATTGATAGGCCGGACACGCCTGCGTCGCGGTGAAAGTCCCGGTCATGGCGACTTCCGCATGGGCAGCGCTGGACGCCATCATCACCAGCAGCACCGCTCCGGCGAAACCCGCTACAACGATCCGCATAGATTGCTCCATGAAACTCTGCCCACACGGGCCTCTGCGTGAAACACGCTACGGCATCCCTGCGCACTCCGCCATGCCCCGCGAGGCCGAAGGCGCGTGCCCTCACCCCAACCACAGCGACGCGAGCCCGAGAAAGGCGAAGAAGCCGACCACGTCGGTCACCGTCGTCACGAACACGGTCGAGGCGACGGCAGGGTCGAACCCCATGCGGTTGAGCGTCAGCGGGATGAAGATGCCGGCGAGCGCGGCCGCCAGCAGATTGATGATCATGGCCGTCCCGATCACCAGCCCGAGCTTCCCCGTGCCGAACCAGGCAACCGCGATCAGCGCCATGATCAGCGCGAAGGCGACGCCGTTGATGAGCCCCACCGCCGTCTCGCGGAAGACGACGCGCACCATGTTGACCGAGGTCAGCTCCTTCATGGCGAGCGCGCGCACGGCGACTGTCATGGTCTGCGTGCCGGCGTTGCCGCCCATGGAGGCGACGATCGGCATCAGCACGGCGAGCGCGACCATGCTCTCGATGGTGGCGTCGAACAGGCTGATCACGGCCGAGGCGAGGATCGCCGTCAAGAGGTTGACGAACAGCCAGGAGAAGCGCGGCGGCGTGATCTGGCGCACGCTGTCGGAGAGGCGCTCATCACCGACGCCGGCCAATAGCTTGGCGTCCTCGTCCGCCTCCTGCTCGATGACCTCCACGACGTCGTCGACGGTGACGACGCCGACGAGCCGATCGTTGCGGTCGACGACGGGGGCCGCCATCAGGCCGTAGCGCTCGAACTGGCGCGCCACCGCCTCCTGGTCGGCGGTCGCCAGCACCTGGTGGCGGTCCTTGTCCATGATGGTCTCAACCGGGATCTCGCGCTTTGAGCGCAACAGACGGGAGATGTCGACGCTGCCCAGAAGGTGAAAGCCCGGATCGACGACGAAGATCTCCGAGAACGTGTCGGGCAGATCCTCCGTCTCGCGCGCGAAGTCGACGACCTGACCGACCGTCCAGAACGGCGGCACCGCCACGAAGTCGGCCTGCATCAGGCGGCCGGCGGTCTCCTCCGGGTAGAGCAGGTTGCGCGCAACCGCCGCGCGGTCGCCTTGCGGGAGCTGGTCGAGGATCTCCTTCTGGTCGCTCTTGTCGAGCCCTTCGATGATGTAGGCTGCATCGTCGCTGTCGAGATCGGTGACAGCCTTGGCCAGGACATCGTTGGGCAACGCCTCCGAGATCTGGTCGCGCACCTTCTCGTCGACCTCGGTGAGCACCTCGAAGTCGAAGTCGGACCCCAGCGCCTGGATCAAGCCGACGCGCTCCTCCGGATCGAGCAGCTCGATCAGATCCGCAAGGTCGGGCCCGTGCACGTCGGCAACGAGCGCGCGTACGTTGGTCTTGTCATCGGCCTGCAACGCGTCGGCCACGGCGCGCACGAATTCGGCGGAGGGCATTTTCCCCCGCTCGTGTGTGGCGATTTCCTGCGGAGCTTCTGTCATCGAAGAGCACATTCCTAGGGTGCACGCCGAAAACTTGGGGTCCGGCCGGTGCTGAAGCGCGATACCTGGAAGATGGCCCTGCGCTTAGCACGTCCTGACCGCCATGGCAGTCTGGTGCGGGAATGCAACAGGCTGGGAGCGTCAGCCCATCATATGATTTGTTGCACAAACGACCGTTTACAGGAAATGTTAGTCGCTTAGGCGCTAATTTGGCAGCGGCGTAGCGGGCCATGTTCAGCGTTGAGTTTGGTCTCGCGCAGAGGGAAGTCAGCCAATGCGGCGGAACGCGTTAGTTGTAGGGGTGGCTTGCCTGCTTGCGTATGGCGGGAGCTCGGCCCAGGCGGAACCTGCAGCGGTCCCGGCGTGTGCGACCCGCGCAGACGTGTTGGGCCTATCGCGCATCGTCGAGGTCGACACGACAAACGGCCCGATGTTCGGGCACACTCGCTCCGGCGAGTACGACTTTCTGCATAACGGCGAGATCGTCTTGACGTTCGACGACGGGCCCTCGCGCGCCCACACCATGGCCGTATTGAAGGCGCTCGACGCCCAGTGCACCAAGGCGACCTTCTTCATGGTCGGGCGCATGGCGGCCGCCGACCCGGCGATGGTGCGCGAAGTGGCTAAGCGCGGCCACACGATCGGCACGCACACCTGGTCGCACGCGAAGCTGCAGACGCTTCCCCTCGACAAGGCCAAGGACGAGATCGAGCTTGGATTCAGCGCCGTTTCACGCGCTTTGAACGGCGCCCCCGTCGCGCCGTTCTTCCGCTTCCCCTACCTGCGGCCCTCCACCGTCACTTTGGACTACCTGAAGGAGCGCCACGTCGCCGACTTCGGCATCGACATCGATTCGCGCGACTTCAAGACGCGCGACGGCGAGACCGTAAAGGAAACCGTGCTCGCCCAACTCGCAAAGCGGCACAAGGGCATCCTGCTGTTTCACGACATCCAGCCCTCGACCGCCAAGGCGCTGCCCGAGATCCTCGCTGCCCTGAAGGCGCGCGGCTACAAGGTCGTGCATCTCGTGCCGAAGGCGCCCATCGCCACGCTTGCCGCCTACGACGCACAGGTCGACAGCCATCTTGCAGGGCGCAAGCTGGCGGCGGCGAAAGAGCCCCTCGCCCCGCGCTCCCTCGTGTGGCCGCGGTCGGAGACCGGGAAGGGCGCCAAGGAGGTGCTGCCGTGGGCGCACCCCACCGCCGCCAAGCTGCCGGCGACGAAGACAAGCGCTTCTTTGCGCAAAGAGGCAGGTATGCCATGGTACATGCAGTGGCTGCAGCCTTGAGCAAAACAAGAATCAACGAATTGATAGAAGCGTCGCGCCCAATAGCGCTTTGACAAGCCGCCGAGGTGATCACGTGACACGCCCGATCGTTGCGCTCGCGTCCATATTGCTGTCCGCCGCGGCCATAAGCCCCGCCTTGGGAGCGGAGACGTGCGCCCATCCCGACAAGGCGCTCGGCGTATCGCGCATCATCGAGATCGACACCAAGTCGGGGCCGCTGTTCGGCCAGTTCACCAAGTACGAGAAGGAGCCGCGCTTTCTCGGCCCCAAGGAGGTGGTGCTGACCTTCGACGATGGGCCGCTGCCGCGCCACACCAAGCCGATCCTCGATGCGCTCGATCAGTTCTGCACCAAGGCGACGTTCTTCAACGTCGGCGAGATGGCGATGGCATATCCGAACATGGTCAAAGAGGTCATCGCGCGCGGCCATACCGTGGGCGCTCACACCTGGTCGCACCCCATGAATCTGCGCCATGAGAGCCTCGCTAAGGCCGAGGATCAGATCGAACGCGGATTTGCCGCCGTCACGCTCGCCGCGGGCCAGCCCGTCGCACCCTTCTTCCGCTTCCCGGGCTTAAGCGATTCCGGCCCGATGCTGGCCTACCTGCAGCAGCGTGGCATCGCCGCCTTCACCGTCGATGTCATCTCCAACGACAGCTACATCGGAAGCCCGCAACGGCTCATCCAGCGCACGATGGCGCAGATCGCGCACCAGAACGGCGGCATCGTGCTGTTCCATGACATCAAGGCGTCGACCGCCAAGGCGTTGCCGACCATCCTCGCCGACTTGAAGAAGGGCGGCTACAAGATCGTGATGCTGCGCCCCAAGAGCACGTACACCCCGCTCCCGGCGCTCACCGCCGAGCTCGAGGCCAAGCGCGCCAAAGCCGAAGCAAAGGGAGGCGGCAAGCCGAAGCCCGTGCCGGCCTTTACCTCCATCGCGCCCTCGACGCTCGAAGCGGCAAACAGCGAGCCCGCCGTGACGGAGCTCGCGCCCGAGCCGCGCGAGCGTACGCACGTCGGCGGCACGCCCGCGACGGCAACCGCACCTGTGACGGCGACCGCACCCGTGACGACCGAGGAGCCGGCGGCGCAACCCACCACTCACCACAAGCGCCGCTACAGCCGCAGAGCCCACGTCACCAAGTACAACACCGTGCCGAGCCTCGGCGCGATCGTGAGCGGGAGCTTCTGAGCGGCGCCTGCGACAAAGCAGGCCTCACCCTCCTCCTTAGGTCGAAGGCGCGCCGACCATGTGCGTTCGAAGCGCGCTCCTGCGCATTTTTGCGCTTGCCTCCCCGCCCCACCGACGTCCGCTCAGCGACCGCCTCATTGTCGCACTTTGATCTGCGTCAAAGCGAAAAATCCGCCGTGACGGAGAAAGTGAGCGTACAATTTTGGGGCTGTTGCTAACCAGAAGGATGAAGGGGGGCCATGATGCCGCCGAAAACGGAGGTGGTTGCCTATTCGCGTGCGATGGCCCTGATCACAGCGGTCGCCGGCACGGGACTTGGCTTGGTGATCACGTTCGGCGCCGCCGATCCGGTGATGATCTTCCACGGGGCCCTGTTCGTGCTCTTCTGCGCCGTTTGCGGCTATTACGTCGCCACGCATCGGCGCGTGGGCGGTCCGGCCGAGCAGGACAGCTACATGGACGGCCCCATCAAGGTCGCGACCGTCGCGGCCGTGATGTGGGGCGTCGTCGGGTTCCTCATCGGCGACATCATCGCCTGGCAGCTCGCCTACCCTGCGCTCAACCTCAATCTGCCTTGGACCAACTTCGGGCGCCTGCGCCCGGTGCACACCTCGGCGGTGATCTTCGCCTTCGGCGGCAACGTGCTGCTCGCCACCTCGCTCTATGTCGTGCAGCGCACCTCGAGAGCACGCCTTGCCGGCTACTGGGCGCCCTGGTTCGTCGTGTGGGGCTATCAGCTCTTCATCGTGCTGGCGGCATCGGGCTACGTGCTCGGCGTAACGGAGGCGCGGGAGTATGCGGAGCCCGAGTGGTACGTCGACATCTGGCTGACGATCGTTTGGGTCGTTTACCTGCTCGTCTTCCTCGGCACGCTGTGGAAGCGCAAGGAGCCGCATATCTATGTGGCGAACTGGTTCTTCCTCGCCTTCATCGTGACGATTGCCATGCTGCACATCGTCAACAATCTGAGCGTGCCCGTCTCCTTCCTCGGCACCAAGAGCTACTCGCTCTTCTCGGGCGTGCAGGACGCCATGACGCAATGGTGGTACGGCCATAACGCGGTCGGCTTCTTCCTCACCGCCGGCTTCCTCGGCATCATGTACTACTTCATCCCGAAGCGCGTCGAGCGGCCGATCTACTCCTACCGGCTGTCGATCGTGCACTTCTGGTCGCTGATCTTCCTCTATATCTGGGCCGGTCCCCACCACCTGCACTACACCGCGCTGCCCGACTGGGCGCAGACGCTCGGCATGACGTTCTCGATCATGCTGTGGATGCCGTCGTGGGGCGGCATGATCAACGGCCTGATGACGCTGTCGGGCGCGTGGGACCGGCTGCGCACCGACCCCGTCGTGCGCCTGCTCGTCGTCTCCGTCGCGTTTTACGGCATGTCGACGTTCGAAGGCCCGCTGATGTCGATCAAATCCGTCAACTCGCTGTCGCACTACACCGACTGGACCATCGGGCACGTGCATTCGGGCGCGCTCGGCTGGGTCGGCATGGTCTCCTTCGGCGCCATCTACTGCCTGGTGCCGTGGCTGTGGAAGCGGCGCGGGCTCTACTCGATCCGCATGGTCGAGTGGCACTTCTGGGTCGCAACCATCGGTCTCGTCCTCTACGTCTCCTCCATGTGGGTGTCGGGGATCACGCAAGGCTTGATGTGGCGCGCCTACGACAAGCTCGGCTTCCTCAAGTACACGTTCGTGGAAACGGTGGAGGCCATGCACTGGCCCTACGTTATCCGCGCCACCGGTGGCGTGCTGTTCCTGCTGGGCGGCATCCTCATGGCGATCAACGTGTGGCGCACCATCCGCGGCGATGCCTCCGTGGACCTGGCAGAGCAGCCCAGCTCGGCGGCGGCGCCCGAGCTGCGGCCCGGCGCGGCCGCCGTACCGGCGGAATGAGGGGGCGGCCATGAACCATGGATTTTTCGAAAAGAACTCGATGGTGCTGCTGATCGCCATCCTGATCGTCGTCTCGATCGGCGGCCTCGTCGAGATCGCGCCGCTGTTCCTGTTGAACTCGACGATCGAGAAGGTGAAGGGCATGCGTCCCTACGCGCCGCTCGAGCTCGCGGGGCGCGATATCTACATCCGCGAGGGCTGCTACAATTGCCACAGCCAGATGATCCGTAGCTTGCGCGACGAGGTCGAGCGCTACGGCCACTACAGCCTCGCCGCCGAGAGCATGTACGACCATCCCTTTCAGTGGGGCTCGAAGCGCACCGGGCCCGACCTCGCCCGCGTCGGCGGCAAGTACTCGGACGCCTGGCACGTGCAGCACATGACGGACCCGCGCTCGGTCGTGCCTGAATCGGTGATGCCGGGCTATCCGTTCCTGGGGCAACGGACACTCGACTACCGCGACATCGCCCAGCGCATGAAGGCTTTGCGGATCGTGGGCGTTCCCTACACGGACGAGATGATACAGAAGGCCAAGGCCGACGTCGTGGCGCAAATCTCGCCCGACACCAAGGAGGCGAAAGAGCTCGTCGCGCGCTACCCCAAGGCGCAAGTGCGCAAGTTCGACGGCGGACAGGGCCCGCAGCCGACCGAGCTCGACGCGCTCATCGCCTATCTGCAGATGCTCGGCACGCTCGTTGACTTTGCCGACTTCGACGCAGAGGGTCCTAATCTCCGTTAAAGGCGGACGCAGCGATGACACACGACTCGGTAACCCAAATCTCGCAGATCGTTGCGTTGATCTTCTTCGTCGTGTTGTTTGTCGGCGTCATCGTTTACGTTTTCTGGCCCGGCAATAGGAAGAAATTCGACGAGGCCGCGAGGCTGCCGCTCGAGGACGAGAAGGACGACAAACCGGAGGACGATCGGTCATGAGCCACAAAGAGATCGATTCTGTCACCGGCGTCGAGACCACCGGCCACGTATGGGACGGCGACCTCAAAGAGCTCAACAAGCCGCTGCCCAAGTGGTGGCTCTATACGTTCTATGCGTGCATCGTCTGGGCGATCGGCTACTGGATCGTGTATCCGGCGTGGCCGACGATGTCCGGCTACACCAAGGGCATCCTCGGCTACAGCCAGCGCGGCGAGGTCGCCAAAGAGGTTGCTGCCGCCAAGGCCGACCAGGCCAAGTACTTCGCCCAGATCGCCGCCACGCCGCTCGCCGACATCGAGAAGAACCAGGAGCTGATGCCGTTCGTCTCGGCTGGCGGCGCCGCAGTATTCGGCGACAACTGTGCGCCGTGCCACGGCAAAGGTGCGCAGGGCGGCCCGGGCTTTCCCAACCTCAATGACGACGATTGGCTGTGGGGCGGCACTCCTGAGGCCATCCAGCAGACGATCACACACGGCATCCGCTCAAGCGACCCAGAGACGCGCCAGATGCAGATGCCGCGCTTCGGCCTCGACGGCATTCTGCAGCCCGACCAGATCAAGGATACGGCGCAATACGTCCTTTCGCTCTCGGGTCACGCGACCAATGCGCAGGCCGCCGAGCGCGGCTCCAAGATATTCGCCGACAACTGCTCGCCCTGCCACGGCGCCGATGGCAAGGGAAATCAGGAGGTTGGCGCCCCCAACCTGACTGACAACATCTGGCTTTACGGTGGCAAGGCATCCGACATCGAGAAGACGATCGAGACCGGGCGCGGCGGCGTAATGCCCTTCTGGACGGGGCGCCTCGATCCCGTCACCATCAAGATGTTGACCGTTTACGTGCACTCGCTGGGCGGCGGCAAGTAGGCTAACGGGCTGTTTGCCGCTCGCTGCAAGAGTTGAGGACGGGCACCGGACACGCCCGCCGGAGCCGGACATGAATATGATCAAACCCGCCGCCGATATCGTGCCGCACTCCGGGGCGGCAGAGGCTGCGCCCGGCATCGCCAAGATCGACGTCACGGCGGTGGCGTCGAAAGCAGCGCGCCAGGCTTACGCGGTGCGCCAGAAAATCTACCCCAAGCTGGCGCACGGCACGTTCCGCAAGGTCAAATGGGCAGTGATGGCCGTCACGCTCGGCATCTACTACCTGCTGCCATGGATCCGTTGGGACCGCGGACCGAGCCTTCCCAACCAAGCCTTCCTCCTCGACTTTGCCAACCAGCGGCTGTTCTTCGGCCCCATCGAGATCTGGGCGCAGGAGCTCTACTACATCACCGGGCTCTTGATCCTCTCCGCGCTCGGGCTCTTCCTCGTCACCTCGGTCGCCGGCCGCATGTGGTGCGGCTATACCTGCCCGCAGACGGTTTGGACCGATCTCATGGTCGTCGTCGAGCGCTTCTGGCAGGGCGATCGCAACGCACGCATCCGCCTCGACGCCGGGCCATGGACTTTCGAGAAAGTCTGGAAGAAGGTCGGAACGCACGTCTCCTGGCTGCTTGTCGCGCTCGCGACCGGCGGCGCCTTAGTGTTCTACTTCCGCGACGCGCCCACGCTCGCCGCCGAGCTCCTGCATGGCGATGCGCCGACTATCGCCTACATCTTCCTCGGCCTCTTTAGCGTGACCACCTATCTTCTGGGCGGCATCGCGCGCGAACAGGTTTGCATCTACATGTGCCCCTGGCCGCGCATCCAGGCCGCGATGTTCGACAAGGATTCGCTGCTGATCTCCTATCGCGGCTATCGCGGCGAGCCGCGGGGACCCCACAAGAAGGGCCAGACCTGGGTGGGCCGCGGCGACTGCATCGACTGCAAGGCCTGCGTCGCCGTCTGCCCGATGGGCATCGACATCCGCGACGGCGTGCAGCTCGAATGCATCCAGTGCGCACTGTGCATCGATGCGTGCGACGAGATCATGGACCGCGTCGAGCGGCCCCGCGGCCTCATCGCCTACGACACGTTCAAGAACCTCGATGCCGCCTCGCACCACGACCGGGCTCCGCTCCACCTCGTGCGGCCGCGCACCATTCTTTATTCGAGCGTGATGGCGCTCGTCGCCGCCATCATGCTGTGGGCCTGGCTGCACCGCACGACGCTCGAGGTTGACGTGCTGCACGACCGCCAGCCGCTCTACGTGCAGCTTACCGACGGCTCCCTGCGCAACGGCTATACCGTCAAGCTCCTCAACAAGCTGCACGAGAAGCGCACCCTCCACCTTTCGACGAGAGGCCTCGAGGACGCGACGCTGTCGATCGTCGGCTTGGAAGGGGGCGACCCCAAGATCGACGTCGTCACCGACAACCTGCGCGCGCTCAAGGTCCACGTCACGGTGCCCAAGGACGAGCTCGAGGAGCTTCACGGCGTCTCCACGCCGTTCCAGTTCGTGGTGACGGACGAGACCGACGGCAGCCAGATCTTCCACGACGCGGCGTTCATGGGACCCAATCATGAGTAGCTCGCCCCGCACCGGCACCTTGAACGGACGCCATGTCCTCTTGATCCTCGTCGGCTTCTTCCTTGTCGTGTTCGCGGTCAATGGCTTCATGGCCTACAAAGCAGAATCGACGTTCGCCGGACTGGACACCAACGATCCCTATCGCAAGGGCCTGGACTACAACGAGCGCATCGCGGCCGCCCGGCCGCGCAGAGCCGGCTCGGCTGGCGCGACCGGACCGACTACGTGCCCGCGACGCGGCGCCTGCGCGTCACGCTCACCGACAAAGCCGGGGGCGCCGTCTCGGGCCTCACCGTCACTGCCGAGCTGGAGCGCCCCGCGACCAGCCGCTTCGACCAGAAGCTCTCGCTCAAACAAATGGGGTCGGGGATCTACGAGGCCGACGTGTCGGGGCTCGAGCCGGGGACCTGGACGGTCACCCTGTGGGCCCGCAACGGCGAGGATGACGCGGCGCTTTACCAGGCGAGGCGACGGCTATGGATCAAGCCCTGAAGCCGCAGCTGAAGGTCGTAGGCGGACACGCGTGGAGCCCCGTCCCCGCCGTTACCCCGCCGGCGCCGCAAGACGTCACCCTGATCGTTGAGAACATGCGCTGCGGCAGCTGCATGGTGGCTGTCGAAAAGGCGTTGCTGGCGGCTACGGGCGTGCAAAGCGCGCGCGTCAATCTTTCGGCAAAGCGCGTCGCCGTCCGCTATGACGCACAAAGCACGGATGTCGAGCAGCTGACCGCCGCCCTCGACCGCGCCGGCTTCCGCGCGGCGGAAGCCACATACGCCCCCACCGAGACCGCCAACGCGCAAGCCTCCGACCTCCTGCGCCGACTGGGCGTCGCCGGCTTCGCCGCCGCCAACGTGATGCTGCTCTCGGTGTCCGTGTGGGCCGGGCTCGCCAGCGACATGGACCACTCTTCCGCGGCGCTGTTCCACTGGCTGTCGGCGCTCATCGCGCTGCCGGCGATCGTCTACGCCGGCCAGCCGTTCTTCCGCTCCGCGATGGGTGCGCTGCGGGCCAAGCGCCTCAACATGGACGTGCCGATATCGCTCGGCATCATCCTCGCCTCCGCCATGAGCCTGTTCCAGACCATGCAGGGCGGCGATCAAGTCTACTTCGACGCCGCCATCACGCTGACGTTCCTCCTGCTCATCGGCCGCTATCTCGACGAGAGCGTGCGCGTCAAGGCCAAGGGCGCGGCCGAGAACCTCATAGGCCTCAAGGCGCTGGCCGCGACCGTGATCGGCAGCGACGGCAAGCCGCGGCGGATGCCCGCGCGCGCGCTTCAACCCGGCATGCGCATCCTCGTCGCCGCCGGCGAGCGCATCCCCGTCGACGGCCGCGTCACGTCGGGCGTAAGCGAGATCGAGGAGAGCCTGATCACCGGCGAGACGCTGCCGCGCCTCGTGCACGAGACCGCAACGGTGCATGCCGGCACGGTCAACATCTCGACCCCGATCGAGGTTGAGGCCACGGCCACCGACGAAGGCACGCTGATCGCCGAGATCGCCCGTCTCATGCAGGCGGCCGAGCAGGGCCGCGGTCGCTACGTCCGCCTCGCCGATCGCGCCGCGCGCATTTATGCGCCGGGCGTGCACATTCTCGGAGCCGTCACATTCATCGGCTGGATGCTCGCCGGCGCCGGCTGGGAGCAGGCGCTCACCTATGCCATCGCCGTGCTCATCATCACCTGCCCGTGCGCGCTGGCGCTGGCCGTCCCGGCAGTGCACGTTGCGGCAACCGGACGCCTCTTCGCGAAGGGTGTGATCGTCAAGGCCCCCGACGCGCTCGAGCGCCTCGCCGAGACCGACGCGATCGTCCTCGACAAAACCGGCACGCTGACGTTTGGCGAGCCGCGTCTCCTCGATCCCGAAACCATCGACACGGCCGTGCTGGCGCAAGCGGCCTCACTGGCGGCGCACAGCCGCCACCCCTACTCCAAGGCCATCGTCAGATGCGCGCAGGCGCGCGGCCTCGTGCCGTCACCGCGCAGCTCGGTGCGCGAGATCCCCGGCAGCGGGCTCATCGCCGAGACATCGGCGGGCGAGGAGCGCCTCGGATCGGCGGCATGGGTCGGCGCCAACAGCGATGCGACGCAAGCTGCGACGCTCTGGTACCGCAAGGGGCAAGCCGCGCCGGTGCCGTTTCGTTTCGAGGACGCGCTCAGACCCGATGCCCGCGAGGTGGTGACGGCGTTGCGCGGGGCCGGCTATTCGATCGAGATCGTCTCCGGCGACCGCCCGCAAGCCGTCGCGGCCGCCGCGGCCGCAGCCGGCATCGCCGCTTGGGCCGGCGGCGTGCGCCCCGACGGCAAGATCGCACGGCTGCGTGAGCTGAGTGCCGCCGGTCACAAGGTCCTGATGATCGGGGACGGGCTCAACGACGCGCCTGCGCTCGCCGCCGGGCACGCTTCGCTGTCGCCATCGAGCGCCGCCGACATCAGCCAGACGGCGGCCGACGCCATCTTCCAGGGCGAACGGCTCACGCCCATCCTGGAGACGATCGTGGTCGCGCGCAAAGCCCGCGCCATGTCGCTGCAGAATTTTGCAATCGCGCTTCTCTACAACGCCTGCTTCGTGCCGCTCGCCATGGCGGGCTACGTGACCCCGCTCATCGCCGCGCTCGCCATGTCGGCCTCCTCCATCGCCGTAACGGGCAACGCGCTGCGCTTGCGCACCATGCGCTTAGGCCTCGCACCTGTGCACAAGGAACCCCGGCCGTGACGGCGCTCGCCTGGCTCATCCCGGCGGCGCTATTTCTAGGTCTGTTGGGACTGGCGGCGTTTTTGTGGGCGCTGAAGTCCGGTCAGTTCGAGGATCTCGAGGGTGCGAGCTGGCGCGCCATCCAGGACAGCGAGCGGCCAGATTCGGACCGAGACGCGGATGAGGAGACGCTTAACGAGCGGCCGCCGGAGTGAAGCGCTAGCCGCGCGTGCCGTCAGCACACGGTCGGCTCGCAGAATCTCAGGTCGAACTTCAGGTGGCTCTTCTTCTGCGAGAAGTTGAACTCGCGCCCGTCATAGCAGCGCGCCTTGCCCGAGAGCACCATCTCCTCGCCGAGGTGCCATCTCTGCACGTTGTAGGTCGACGTCAGAATGCATTTCTGCTCCGAGCCGAGCTGTTGCGACAGCACCTGCTCCCAGGGCTCCAGGGCGGTGGCGCTGAAGGCAAAGGCGACGACACCCGCCGCGGTCGCCAAGCCGATAACCCAGCGACACCATCCCAGACCCGGTTGTCGCCCACGCATATGCGCGTGCCCCCAATTCGATGCATCCATTCTGTCATTTCAGCTCCCCCTGCTCGGGGTGCGTTGATCCCGGTCAATATGCGCGCCGTCCTCACGTGCCCGTTTGCGCGCGGGAGGGGGCCTTTGTTGCCTCGCCGAGCTTGAGCTCCACGTTGCGCAGCCCCACGTCGCCCGGATCCGGCTCGATGTGAAACCCCATCTCGGAGCACATCTTCAGCATGGTCGTGTTGGTGGCAAGCACTTCGCCGTAGAGCTCATCGAGCTTCTCTGAGCGCGCGTACGCGATCAGATGCTGCATCAGGCGCCAGCCGAGCCCCTTGGCCTTGAGGTCGGAGCGCACCAGGATGCCGTACTCCGCCCGCGTATAGTCGGGATCGGCGATGAGGCGCGCAACGCCCAAGAGCTCGCCGCTGTCAGCCGCGATCGCCACGAACGCCATCTCGCGGGCGTAGTCGATCTGCGTCAGACGCGCCAGGAACTTGTAGGACAGATCGGGCTTTGCCGTGAAGAAACGCATGCGCACATCGTCGGGCGTCAGCCGCGAGAAGAAGGACGCATAGAGCAGCTCGTCCTCCGGGCGGATGGGGCGCAGAATCACGCGGCCAATGCCAGCGATATCGTCCTCGGCCTCCCATTCGACCGGGTAGGGCCTGACCGCCATCGGCTTGCGCGGGCTCACCGCCGGATCGACGACGCGCACGCGCGCATCGAGCGCAATGCACCCCTGCTCGTCGGCGAGCAACGGATTGATATCGAGCTCGCGGATCTCCTCGTGCGCAGCGACGAGATAGCTGACGCGCACAAGAGCCAGCGCGACGGCGCCAATATCGACCCGTGGCCGGTCGCGGTAGCCTTCCAGCAGCCGGTAGATACGCGTCTCCTGGATCAGCCTGCGCGCGAGCTTCAAATCGAGCGGAGGCAACGCGTGGGCCGTGTCGGCGATCACCTCCACGGCCGTGCCGCCGGCGCCGAACATCATCAGCGGCCCGACGGTGGCGTCCTCGCTCATGCCGACGATCAGCTCCTGCGCGTGCGGCCGGTCGACCATCGGCTGCACCGTGAAGCCCTTGAGGCGCGCCTCCGGCTTCAGGTCGTGCACCTTCTCGAGCATGGCCGCGGCCGCCGCACGCGCCTCCTGCGGCGTCTTGATCGCGAGGCGAACGCCGCCGACGTCGGACTTGTGCGAGATGTCGTCGGAAAGGATCTTGACCACGCACGCCTTGTCGGTCTTGAGGATGTCGGCGGCAATCGCCTCCACCCCTTCGGGGTCCTTCGCCGTCTGCGTCCGCACCACCGGCACGCCGTAGCTTGCGAGCAACTCTTTCGCCTCGACCTCGGACAGGACGCTGCGCTTGGCGCGCAGCGCGCCGCTGATGATCTGCTGGGCGCGCTCGCTGTCGAAATGCATGCCGCCCGGAAGCGAGGGCGGCGTCTGCATGAGCTCATCTTGCGCGCGCCGGTAACGCACGAGTTGCATGAACCCGTCGATAGCGGCGTCGGGTGTCTCGAACGTGGGAATGCCGGCGGCGGCAAAGAGCGCGCGGCTGCGCGCAGCCGACCCATCGCCCAGCCAGTTCGTCAAAACGGGCTTTGGCGCCCGGTGCTCCTCATTGCGCTTGGCGGTGGCGGCGATTACGACGCCGGCCGCCTCCTCGCTGGAGGCAAGCGCCGTGGGGCAATTCATGACCAGGATGGCGTCGGTCGTCTCGTCCTCGAAGATGGCTTGAAGCGCGTTCGTGTAGCGGTCCGGGCCTGCGTCGCCGATGATATCGACGGGGTTTCCTTTCGACCACGTCGGCGGCAGCACGCCGTTGAGCGTCTCCTTGGTCGCCGGCGACAGCTCGGCGAGGACACCACTCTCATCGGCGAGACTGTCGGCCGCGAGCACGCCCGCACCGCCGCCGTTGGTGAGGATCGTCAGGCGCTCACCCGACAAGTGCGGCGGCGGTGAGAGGATCTCGGCCGCTTCGAACAGCTCTCCCAGCTCCTTGACGCGCAACAGTCCGGCGCGGCGGAAGATGGCGTTGTAGGCGGCGTCCGAGCCCGCGAGCGCGCCGGTGTGCGACATGGCCGCCTTGGCCGCCGTCTTGTTGCGCCCGGCCTTCAAGACGATCACCGGCTTGGTGCGCGCGGCCCTGCGCGCGGCCGAAAGGAACTTCGGAGCCTGCGTCAGCTGCTCCATGTAGAGCAGAATCGCCCGGCTCGCCGCGTCGCCGGCGAGATAGTCGAGGCAGTCGCCGAAATCGACGTCCGCCATGTCGCCCATGGAGACGACCTGGGAGAAGCCGATGTCGCGCGTCGAGGCCCAGTCGATGATCGCCGTGACGAGCGCCCCCGATTGCGACAGGAAGGCCAAGTCGCCCTTGACCGGCATGGTCTGGCCAAAGCTGGCGTTGAGCCCAATGCGCGGCAAGATGAGCCCGAGGCAATTGGGACCCTGGATGCGCAGACAATAGGGCCGCGCCGCCTTGAGCATCTGGCGGCGCAAATCGCCGCTGATGCCCGCGGTGATGACGACGGCGGCGCGCGTCCCTTTGGCGCCGAGCTCGGAGATGAGTGCGGGAACCGTGGCGGGCGGCGTGGCGATCACGGCAAGATCGGGGACGCCGGGAAGATCGGCCGGCGTGGCATAGCAGGGCCTGTCGCCGATGCTCTTGTGATGCGGATTGACGAGCCACACGGGCCCGCTGAACCCGCCCCCGACGAGGTTTGCTGTCACGAAGGCGCCGACGCTCGCCGGCCCGGGGCTCGCGCCGATGACGGCCAGGGATTTCGGTGAAAAAAGCTTGTCGAGATTGCGAATGGTCATGGCTGGATCATGCCTCGCGCGAGAGATGCGCGTGCCGGGGGGCAGCGCTCCGATTGACTCCAATGATAGGTAGGGACTTGGTTGCGACAGTCT
Organism: uncultured Alphaproteobacteria bacterium; assembly: GCA_963724945.1. GTDB lineage: Bacteria > Pseudomonadota > Alphaproteobacteria > Rhizobiales > Hyphomicrobiaceae > Hyphomicrobium_A. Next base: position 260,527 of record CAVRWL010000001.1, read on the forward strand.
TACGACCAGGTCGAAAAAGCCGCACCTTCTCAAGTGGAGAAGCCGCGCCCCTTAGGCGGAATTGGCCGTGAGCTCGTGCGTCAGAACGCACTCGCAGCTCCCGCGCAGCATGATACGGGCCCCGAGAAGCTGCTCTTCGGGATCGGCAACGCTCGCAATCAGCACCAGTGCCCCGTCCGCCACGTCCCGGTGCAGCTGCGCATAGACCTGCGAAAGATGCTCGGCGGCTGCGCCATCGCCGCCGTCGCTTGCCGCTGGGGGCATGTCCATCGCCTTGATAATCGCGTTGAGCCCGGCAGGAATCTCCTCCCCCTCGATGACCTTGATGCCGCCGCCGGCCTGCACGGGAAACACCCGCACCTTCTCGTCACCACCGCCGGCCAGAGCCCGGCCGGCGGCCTCGGCCTGGTCGATTGGCGAGCACGATCAACTGTCCGGCGGCGAACCTTTCCGCTCGCAGCTGGTGAACGGTTGCCACAAGATCGCGCACCGCGCGAAAGACCGCGGCGACGAACCAATACCTGTCAAGGTCGGCCATCTCGTCTCGTCCCCTGCCGTCTCTTCGCATCTTCGAAATTGCCATGCCTTCACGTTCGCGATCCTGCGGAGATATGAACTCTGTGATGCTTTCGCGAGCCGCGGCGGCTTCGCCGATATGGTTCATTTCAGCGTCTGCATCTCTCCGGCCGCGAGACGCTCCAATGCGTGGCGATCGCGAACGATGACGAGCGAGCTCTGCAGCAGATCGATGATCCCGTTCTGGCGCAACTTGGTGAATGTTCTGCTCACCGTCTCAATTGTCAGGCTGAGGAAATCGGCAATGTCGGCGCGTGTCATCGGCAGCGCGATGCGCTCGGGATCCGCGTCATTCCGCTCGTTGCGGCGCGACAGCGCAAAGAGCAACGCTGCGAGTCGCTCCGTGGCGCTGCGCTGACCAACGGTGAGCAGCAAATCGCGGGCTGCAAGCAGCTGATCCGACAGGGCGCGGTACAGCTGCAAGCCGATCTCGGGATCGTGACGCGCCACCTCGTGCAGCAGCCCGGCGGGCAGACAGCGCAACCGCGTCAGGGTAATCGCTTGCGCGCTGAAGACGTGATCGCCCGGTGCGCCCAAACCGATGAAGTCGCCCGGATAGGCGAAGTCGACGATCTGGCGGCGGCCGTCGGGCAACGTCTTGTAGAGGCATACCGTCCCCTTCTCGACCTGATAAACGTGGTCCTTGGTATCGCCCTCGAAGAAGATGTGCTCGCGCGCCTGCAGCACCCGCGGCGCCGCGGCTCCAAACCTCTTGTCGAGCTGGCGCTCGCCGCCCATGTAGCCGGCAGCTGGAACGAGAGGCGAGTGCTTCGTTTCGGGGTCCGCCGGGAGGGTCATGGCCAGCATGGTCGCTTCCTTCGATAAGAGCCTGCGTGGCGAAAAGAAAGCAGCCGGAAGCCACGGGCGTGTGTTGCTCTTGTGAGAATTTGTGCGGGACTGTATCGGGTGACTTGGCAGCGGGCGGAACGCCCCGCCCGTGCCCCGTGTAAAGGCCGGCGAAGACGGATTAGAAACCGCAGATGGCAGGCTCGTCCCCCGTTCATATCCTCATCGTCGACGATGAGCCCGAGGTGCGCGCGCTGCTGCGCTCCGGGTTGGAGCCGGAAGGTTTCGATGTCTCCGAGGCGACGGACGGCGCAAGCCTTATGGCGCACCTCGAGAAGCGGCCCGTCGATCTCATAACGCTCGACGTCCGGCTCGCAGGCGAGGACGGATTTACGCTGGCGCGGGAGGTTCGCGCCAAGCACAACATTCCGATCGTGATGATCAGCGGCAAGGGCGACATGATCGATCGCGTCGTGGGACTGGAGCTCGGCGCCGACGACTACATCGCCAAGCCGTTTCACATGCGCGAGGTGCTGGCCCGCATCCGGGCGGTGCTACGGCGCTATGCACCCCTCGCGGGCGAGCCGGCGCACGCTGGACAGCCGCCGGAGGCAAGCCAGCGCTATGCCTTCGAGGGCTGGACGCTCGACATGGGCCGGCGCGAGCTCAAGAGCCCGGACGGCGCGCCCTGCGAGCTTACGACGGCGGAGTTCAACTTGCTCACCGTTCTCATCGAGCGCCCCGGGCGCGTGCTGTCGCGCGACGAGCTCATGGACCTTTTGAAGGGTCACAACTGGACGCCGCTCGACCGCTCCATCGACGGGCTCGTAGCGAGGCTGCGCAAGAAGATCGAGCACAGCAACGAGACGCCGCAACTCGTGAAGACCGTGCGCGGCGTAGGCTACGTCTTCGCCGGGCAGGTCCGCCGGCTCTAGGCGCTCTCGCTGCCCAGTGCCGCCCGCAGGGCAGTGGCGAGATCCAGCCGGCTGTAAGGCTTGTGCAGGATCTCGAACTCGTTCTTGTACTGCTCGGCCCCCGCTGGATCGGACTCATAGCCCGTGGTCAACAGAACCTTGACGCCCGGCTTGTGCTCGCGCACCCAGCGCCCCAGCTCGATGCCCGACATGCCGCGACCGAGACCGATGTCGCTGAAAACGAGCGCGATCTCCGGCTCCCGCTCCAGGATGCCGCAAGCCGCGGCGGCGTTCTCCGCCTCGAGCACGACATAGCCCAGACCTTCCACGCGCTGGAGCGTGACCTCGCGCACCTTCGGCTCGTCCTCGACGACCAGCACGACCTCACAGTTCTCCGACAGCGGCACGCTCGGCGAGCTCTCGCTGCGGACCGCCACATCCGCTCCTGCCTCGCGCGGCAGATAGAGGGTCACCATCGTACCCACGCCCAACTCGCTCTCAATCGTGACGTGGCCTTCCGATTGCTGCGCGAACCCATAGATCGTGCTCAGCCCCAGCCCCGTGCCGCGATCCTCCTTGGTGGTGAAGAAAGGCTCGAATGCGCGCGCGAGCGTCTCCGGGCTCATGCCAACCCCAGTGTCCGTCACGGAGATGCGCACGTAGTCGCCCTTGCGCAGGCTCGTCGCAGGCCTGTCGGCGGCGCCATCGACCGTGACATTTCCGGTCTCGATCACAAGCTTGCCGCCCTTGGGCATCGCGTCGCGTGCATTGAGGGCAAGGTTCAAGACCGCATTCTCCAGCTCGCTCGGGTCTGCGCGCGTGGGCCACACCGCCCGGGCGAGAACCGTCGTGAGCGAAATCTGCTCGCCGAGCGAGCGTTTCAGCAGCTCGGCGATGCCGAGCATCAAATCGTTGACATTCAAAATGGTGGGCGCGAGCCGCCGCCGTCGCGCGAATGTCAGCAGGCGCGACGTGAGTCTGCGCCCCCATCTGGGCAGCGTCAGCCGCGCGGCGCAGCAGCTCGCGCTCATGGTCGGACGCGAGTTGCGAATTGAGAAGCTCCAGGTTGCCAGTGACGATGGTCAAGCAGGTTATTGAAATCGTGCGCAATCCCACCGGTCAACTGGCCGAAGGCCTCCATGCGCTGCGCCTGGATGAGCGCAGCCTGCGCCTCCTCGCGGCGACGGATCTCCTCCTCCAGGGCCTTCGTGCGCTCCGCCACGCGCTGCTCGAGCTCGACATTGCTGCGCGCGAGCAGGGCCTCCGTGCGCTTGCGCTCGGTCACGTCGCGAAGCAGGACCATGAAGATGCGCTCGTCCCCAACGCCCAGCTGGGCAATCGAAGCCTCGGCGGGGAACTCGCTGCCGTCCTTGCGCAGCGCGAAGATCTCCTGTCGCTCGCCCATGCGGCGTCGCCGCGATCCCGGAATTGGCAAACGCTTGCACGTGTCCGGCATGCGCGGCACGGAATCGCTGAGGGATGAGCATGTCGAGGCTTTTCCCGCGGACCTCGTCCTTCGCGTAGCCGAAGATCGCCTCGGCGCCGTGGTTGAATTGGGTGATGCGCAAGGCGCCGTCGAGCCCGATGATGGCGTCGGCGGCGATGGCCAGGATCGCCGCAATCTGGGACTCAGTCCGGGCGCAGCTCCTGCTCGGCCTGCGCTGCGCGAAAGTCCCCTTCGAGTTCTGTCTTGGGCCTGATCTCGCCGGTCATTCCGCCAGAATCCAAGGATCTCGGGCCCCCTCCTGAAAAGGGCGGGCGCCATGAACATATTGATACACGATGCGACGGATCCAGCACACGGCCTTAACCGTGGGGTGGTTCCCTCCCTTTCCTCATCCCTAGCCCACTTCTTTCAAGGAGATGGCTCATGACCAACATCGAGGTTTCCAAATCGCAGCGTCAGCCGGCGCCGCGCTCGCGCGGGCTGTTTGAGGAGTTTCGTGACGAGATGAACCGGGTGTTCGAGCGCTTCGAGAGCGGACTGCCCAGCTGGACGCTGCCGGCCGCCCGCTGGCCAGCCGCCCTTATGGTCCCCGACCTCGACGTGCGCGAGAATGACAAGGCTGTCACAATCGAGGTCGAGCTCCCCGGCGTCGATGAGAAGGACGTCACTGTGACGTTCAACAACGGCTACCTCACCATCAAGGGCGAGAAGAAGGCCGAGCGCGAGGAGAAGAAGGACAACTACTACCTCGCCGAGCGCAGCTTCGGCTCGTTCGAGCGCTCGTTGCGCTTGCCCGACACGCTCGACGACAGCAAGATCGAGGCGAAGTTCGACAAGGGCGTCTTGAAGGTCACCGCGCCCAAGCGTCCCGAAGCGCAGAAGGCCGAGCGCAAGATCGCGATCGGCAAGGGCTGAGCGATCAAAGGCGGGATCGGCGCGCTCCTCGCGCCGACTCCCCCTCGTCGGTACGGACGAAGCGATTGACGACGTCGGCTAAAGCAACAAAGCGCAAGAAGTCCGAGCCTTCGGGCAGTGGTGAGGGGGCGTTTCCCTCGCGCATGCTCGCCATGGCGTTCGATGGCGTCGGCGCACCGCTCCTGCGCGTAGAGCGGCCCGTGCACGCCCCCAAGCGCGGGCACATTCTCATCCGCGTCGCGGCATGCGGCATCTGCCGCACCGACTTGCACGTTATCGACGGCGATCTCTCCCACCCCAAGCCGCACGTCATCCCCGGCCACGAGATCATCGGGCGGGTGGTGGCGCTCGGCCCCGGCGTCAGCGGCTTCAAGATCGGCGACCGCGTCGGGGTGCCGTGGCTCGGTGCAACCTGCGGCCACTGCCCCTACTGCCGCGAGGGGCGCGAGAACCTGTGCGATACCCCCGGCTTCACGGGCTATACGATCGACGGCGGCTACGCCGAGTATGCGACCGCCGACGCCGCCTACGCCTTTCCTATTCCGCCCGAGTATTCCGACGCAGAGGCGGCGCCTCTGATGTGTGCCGGGCTCATCGGCTACCGATCTTGGAAGCTCGTGCGCGAGGCGCGCCGGCTCGGCATCTACGGCTTCGGCGCCGCGGCCCACATCGTCGCGCAGCTCGCCGTCTTCCATGGCCAGGAGGTCTACGCATTCACGCGCAAGGGTGACAAGGCCGCCCAGAAGCTCGCGCGCGATCTCGGCGCCACGTGGGCGGGCGCATCCGAGGAGATGCCGCCGAAGCTGCTCGACGGTGCCATCATCTTCGCGGCCGTAGGGCCGCTCGTACCGCTCGCGCTGGCGGCACTCAAGAAAGGCGGCACGCTCGTCCTCGGCGGCATCCACATGACCGAGATCCCGGCGATGCCCTATTCGCTTTTGTGGGGCGAGCGTGTCATCCGCTCCGTCGCCAACCTCACGCGCCAGGATGCGCTCGATTTTCTCCAGATTGCTCCGCGCATTCCCATTCGGCCGCACGTGACGACATTCGACCTCACCGACGCCAATGCAGCGATCGAACGTCTGCGTGCGGGCAAGCTCACCGGTGCGGCGGTGCTCATCCCGCCAGGCTGATGCCGGCCGCGCGCAGCGCCTGCTCGGCAGCGGCGAGGCTCTGTTGCGGCGTCCCTGCGGCTTCGATCATGGTCCAGCCGATATCGCCCGAGATCGTAGCGAAGCTGCTCGTTTACGACGCGACGGTCGGCATCGGAGGCATCCCCCTGCCGCCGCTCGACGCGCTCGATGAGCAGCTCGGCGGGCGCCGTCAGCCACAGCCCAATGAAATCGCAGCCCGCTTCGCGCGCGACCGCCTCGATCGCCGCCCGCTCGTCGGGCTGGGCGAAGACCGCATCGACGATGACAGTGTGCCGCGCCGCCAGCGCGCGCTTCGCCTTGTCCTCGAGGATGGAGTAGACGCGCTGCGCCGTACCGATGCGGTAGTGCTGACGCTCGAGGCGCTGCGTCTCGGGCACGCCGAAAAGCCGCTTGCGCTCAACGTCGCTGCGCAGATGCAGGGCGCCCGGCGCCGCACCGATGAGCGGCGCGAGCCGGGCAGCAAGCGTCGATTTACCCGTGCCTGAAAGCCCGCCCACGGCGATGAGGAGCGGCGGCGCGGGCGCGAGATAGGCGCCAGCGAGCGCCGCGTTGCGGTGAACTTCTTTGAACATCTCGGCCTGCTCCTCGGCGACGAGCTGCTCGGAGCGCGCCATCGCCACGACGGAACGTACCGCGGCGCGGCAGGCAAGAAACAACGGTAGGCAGGCAAGGCCCTCAATCTCGCCGCCAACGGGCTCGAAGGCGACGTAGGCGTTGAAAACGGTATTCGCCGCCTGTCGGTCGTTGCGGGCATCGAGGTCCATGAGCAGAAAGGCGAGATCGTACAAGACGTCGGTTGTGGCCAGCGCCTCGCTGAACTCAAGCGCATCGAAGGGAACGGGAACGTCGTCGATGAGGACGATGTTGCCGAGGTGGAGATCGCCGTGACAACGGCGCACGCAGCCCGCCTTGCTGCGCTCGGTGAGCAATTGCGAGACGCGCTCGAATGCGTTGACAAGTCCCTCGGCGACGTGGGCATGGCCGTAGGAGAGCGCCCCCGACAATTGCTGAATGACGGGCGCGAGGATGTGCGCGCCGTCGCTTCCGTCGCGAATGGGGCTGTCCTGGTGGTAGCGCGCGACCATGTCGGCCAGAGCCTTGGCGAGCTCGTCGGAGAGCGGGCCTTGCTCCTCCCGATGACTGAGCAGCGCCTCCTGCGGGAAGCGGCGCATGTGCACGGCCCATTCGATCGGCTCCCCATTTCCGCCAAGCTGCAAGCGCCCTTCGGGCGTGAGCACGATGGGCACTAGATCGAGATAGAGGCCGGGCGCGTGCGGTCGATTGAGCTCCATCTCGCGGACGGCGGCGGAGTGGCGTGCGAGCAGCGTCGAGAAATCCACAAAACGCAGGTGCACGCGCTTCCTGACCTTGTAGGCCTCGCTGCCTGCCAGGAATACGCGCGCGATGTGGGTCTCGATGACGTCGACGCGCTCAATCGACGGACCGTACGTGTCGGGACTGCGCATCAATGCGACGACCGCGCGCTCCTCCTCGTCTATTGGCGGCGCGGCGGGGGTCGACATGAGATGGCTCTCGCTCGCTGCAGCTCTCGGGCGGCCGCAAGGCTCACCCTGACATTGCCCGAGCGGCGACAACCGGGCTCGCTCACCCGCCGCGGCGCGAGAACTCCGTCTGTCCGCCGGTCGCCAGGATGCGCGCCTGCTCGATCCAGCTCTCGCGCTCGATGCGGCCCTTGAAGTCGAGGATGCGGCTGATACGCTCTATGTCCGCACCCGTCCAGTTGGCGACCTGCTCGTAGTTGGTGATGCCGAGCGAGTTGAGCTTCTTCTCGATCAGCACCCCGATGCCGCGGATCCGTTTCAGATCGTCGACGTCGCTCAAGGAACGCACGGACGTCGCGCGGGCGGCCTCCTCTCCGATGAGCGCTTCGGAGCGGACCGAGCGCAGATGCGCGACGTCGGCCGCGGGCGCGGCCTCGGCCTTTGCGGCGGCAGAAGCTGGGGTTGCCTCGGGTGCGGCCGCGGTCGGTGCGGACGCAATGGACGACGGTGCGGGCTCCGGCGTAGCGGGAGCCGCTACAAGCGCAGGTTCCGCGGCGGGAGCAGCCGCAGGCGCCGCAGGAGCGGGAGCGGGTGTCGGAGCGGTGGGCTCGGCCACCTCCGGCACCGGGACGCCCTGGTCGACGCGGCGCGAGTAATAGGTCTCGCCGCCCGCGGCGAGGATCTGCGCCTGCCCGACCCAGTTCTCCAAGCTGACGCGCGCATCAAGACCCAAGGTTTCGCTCAAGCCTTTGACGTCGCGAGCAGTGAGACCGGCAAGATCCTTGAAGCGGCGGATGCCGAGCTCTTTGAGGCGCCCCTGCAGAATCGGGTCGATACCGCGGATGCGGGTCAGATCGTCGCTCGGCCCGGCGCCGCCCTCTTCCGTCTTCGCCGGAGCGCCGGATCCCGTCGCGACGGAAACGCGCGGAATTCCGGGCTTCACCTCGGGCTGGACCGGCGCGGGAGATGGAGCGGGAGACGGAGCTTTGACCGGCTCTACCCGGACGCTCGTGGGCGGCACAACGAGTTGCGCCGGCGCCTCTGCTCGCGGGGGCGCGGCTGCCGGGGCGGCAGTCGAGCTGCGCGCGGCCGGCGCAGCTGACGCTTCGGCCGTCCCGCTCAAGGCCCGCTCGAAGCGCTGGCCTTCGGGAGCCGCCCGCGCGGCGACCTCAATCTTGGGTTGGGAGGGGTCCGCGGCCGGCGCTGCGACAGGCGCACCCGAAGCCGCCGTGCCGGCGCCCTTTTGCCGCGTTCCATAGTAGAACCGCCGCTTGAGACCGCAGGCCAACACCGCGCCGCAGAAGAACGCCACCGCCAAAAGAAATGTCGTCTGCCAAAGCAGCTCCGTCATACGTCAGAACTCCCCAGCCACACCCCACGCACGAACCAGCGTGTCAGTCCTCCACCCTTGCGCAGGCAATCCACGCGACGACAAATCCCGCGGCGAAGGCCGCAGCCACATACCAGCCGAGATTAGCGATCAGATAGTCCATTACCTGCTCCTTGCCCTGCGCTCGCGGCCGCGCCGCCCTGATCGAAACGAAATCCCGTGACCTCGACCTCGATGCGGCGGTTCTTGGCCCTGTTCTTTGCGGTGTCGTTGGGCGCCACCGGTCGCGTTTCGCCATACCCAACGGCCTCAAGCCGCCCCGCGTCAATGCCCCTGGTTATCAAATAGCTGACCACAATGCGGGCACGGCGCTGCGACAGCGACAGGTTTCGTCGTGCCGGGCCGCGGGCATCGGCATAGCCCGCAATCGTAAGCTTGGCGCTCGGGCAGGCGTTGGCCGCAGCCGCCAACCGGTCCAACATGGCCCGGCTGCGGCGATCGAGGCGCGCCGCCCCGCGTGCAAATCGAACCGGAGTGGACAAGCTCGCCGCGCGCACGGCCGCGCCGCAGATCGCGTCCGGGATGCTGATCGTCGGCGGGAGCGCGGCCGTGGCGACAACGGCGATCCGCCGGTCTTGTGTCTTTTGCGCATCAGGGGAAGAGCCCTCATCATGGGCGCGATGGGCGCGCGCGCGATCCAACGGCGCTTTAGCGGTCGCAGCCGAGGTGGGGCGCATCTCCGGCATCAGCACGACATCGGCAGATTTGAGCGTCGTATCCGGATCGGTCCACGGTTGCCGCTCCGCCTCCGGAGCTGCAAGGGTTCGCTCCGCAACGGACCTCGTGTGCGCGATAATGGTGTGCACGCCCCACAGGTTGCGCAGGAGCGCCAGAGCCGCGGATTGCTCGCTCAGGTGCTCAGGCCTACCGACCAGAATGCCATCGCGCCCGGAAAAGGCGACCGAGGCCCACTCGAATCCGGCCGCGTCGAGCGTGCTGCGCGCACGTTGCTCGAGGTCGCGCTCGATGCGGTCCGCTTCGACATGAACGGCGATCCAGCTCAGCATCGCGATTGGAATGAGCCCCCAGATCCACCGTTCCGGATGGCATCTCATGCGGACCGTGCCCCCAAATCCGGCGCAGCAACGCAGCACTGCCGACAAATCGTGCTCAACCGCTCACGCGCCACCTTCGTGGCACCGACCCCGGGCGTCAGCGATCGATTGATCCCAAGCCACCCCACCTGGGTGCCCGACTATAGTCAAAGGCCTGGGGCTTTCCAAGGTGGGAGACGCGCAGGAGAGATGCAGGAGCCGTCGCGAAAAGCTCAGTGGCGCTGCTTGCGCAGCGGCAAGGGCTCAACGGTCGAGTCTGCCAAGGTATTTTCCGCTTCCCGCATCCGCAGATCGTGGATGCGCTCCTGGATGTAGTCGCGGGTGAGCGGCACGGCCTCCTGGCTGCGCGCGCACTGGACCTGGAACACGGCGACGTTCTGGAAGCGGAATGCCGCCTCGCACGCGGCGAGATAGAACTCCCACATGCGGCAGAAACGCTCGTCGTATAGCGCGAGCGCCTCGTCGCGGCGCGCCATGAACCTGCGGCGCCACTCGGCGAGCGTCTCGGCATAGTGCAGACGCAAACACTCCACGTCCGTGACGACGAGCCCTGCGCGCTCGATCGCCGGGATGATCTCGGACAGCGCCGGCAGCTGGCCGCCCGGGAAGATGTACTTGTCGAGCCACGGATTGGGAAACCACGGTCCTTCGAGAAGCCCGATCGTATGCATCACCATAACGCCGTCGGGCTTCAACAGCTCGCGGCATTTGCGGAAGTAGGTGGCGTAGTAGCGCGGGCCCACATGCTCGAACATGCCGACCGACACGATGCGGTCGAAGGCGCCGTCGACGTTGCGGTAATCCTGCAAGGCGAAGCGCACGGAGTTCTCGAGCCCCTGGGCGCGCGCGCGCCCGCGCGCGATGCTGAGCTGCTCTGTCGACAGCGTGACGCCCAGCACGTCGGCTGCACCGCCCATCTGCCTCATGTAGAGGCCAAGGCCGCCCCAACCGGAGCCGATGTCGAGAATACGGCTCTCCGGCTCGACCAGCAGCTTTGCGGTGATGAGCCGCTTCTTGGCGAGCTGCGCCTCCTCGAGGCTTTGACCCGCATGCTCGAAATAGGCGCAGCTGTACTGCAGGTCCGGGTCGAGAAAGAGCTCATAGAGGCGATGGTCGAGATCGTAGTGGTGCGCGACGTTGCGGCGCGAGCGCCAAGGCTTGTTGTCGCTGATCGACCTGCGCTTCAGAAAGCGGATCTGATCGAGGATGCGGACCGGCAGAGGCCGCGGCATCGCGGACGTTCCGTGCAAAACAACCGCCAGGAGATCATAGATCGTGCCGCGCTCGACGATCAGGCGGCCGTCCATGAACAGCTCGCCCACGCGCAGCTCGGGATTGAGGAAAAGGAGGCGCTCGGCTCCTTTGTCCGCGAAGCGAACCCGCACCTCCTCGCCCGTGCCATCGCCGAAAACGAGCTCGGTGCCATTTGCCATCACGACCGTCAGCGCGCCGCGGCTGACAAGCCGGGAGAGGATCGCGGTAAGAACTTTCTCCATCATAGCCAAATTCGGCAAAGAGCCGACGTTAACGCTACTCGACCTCGGAATCCAACGCCACACCGGCCAATATAGGTCCAGCGACGTTAGAATAGCCTAAACATCAGCCACTTCGGGCCGGCGAAGAACCGCCCCAATGTTCATAAATAGTTTGAATGGTTGAAGGATTCCAGCCCCGGGGGCACAGCGTATCGTGCGGCGCGGCGTTCCCGCAATGGAGCCTTCTTCGCGATCAATCGCGATTTGCACGGCACACCAAGTGTCTATCTGCCCGAAATTCGGCCATAAGTTGCTACACGATCACACGTCCTCGCAATCCGAGCGGCTGCGTCGACGAGGGGGAGCCATCTCTCTAGGGTTAGGATGACAGCTCTCTGAGTTGGCGAGAGTTAGCGCGTAGTTCGTATGACGGTGCATATTCCCAAAGTTGCGTCGCCAGCGTCCTGGCACACGGCGCCGCCCTCCGGTTCGGGCCAGGCATCTTCGGCTATCGGCGGCGACCATCTGCTGCGCGCAAAGCGGATCTCGCTGCAAAGCTGGGTGGTCTGGTTCGCCGCCGCCGATGCCGTTCTGCTCGCAGGGCTCGCGATCGCGCCGACTTGGCTCGGCCACGCGTTGCAGCCCCGCCTTATTTCCAAACCCGCCTTCGACGGTCAAATCGAGGCCATCGCCATCGCACTTTGCACGTTCTGGCTCTCCGCGCGGCTCGTGCGGCTTTATCGGACGAGCCGCATCCTGGAGCCCCGCTACTCTTTGCAAAGAGCGCTGGTCGTGCTGCTGATGACCTTCGCCTTCCTGATGGTATTGGGAGCCGCGACCAAGACGACGCACATCTACTCGCGTCTGTGGTTTTTCACGTGGATGAGCACGAGCATCGTGCTTTTGCCGGCATTTCGCATCCTGGCACTGCGATGGGCCGGCAGCTCGCTGCGCAAGGGCTCTTTCGTGCACCGGGCGCTTTCCGTGGGCATCGACTGCGAGCCCTTGGCCGCCGAGGCCATCAACGCCGCCTCTAAAGGCCTCGTACGGGCGGATGCACCGCTGCGCCTACAGTCGATCGCCGAGCTCAGCACATTGCCCGCGCTCGTCAGCCACCTCGGCATCGACAAGGTCTACATAAAATCTCCCTGGCACCTTTCTCCGGAGATCGGGGCGTCGATAGGGGGCCTGAGGAACCTGTCGGCTGACGTCTTTCTTGTCCCTGAAGCGGCGCGAATTTCCCACGATGTGGTCGGCGTCCAGCAGCTTGCCGGAAACGTGTCGCTGCAGATCATCGATCGGCCCATCGACGGATGGAACTATTGGCTCAAGCGCGCACAGGACATCACGGTTGCCGTCGTGGCGCTCTTCCTGCTCGCCCCAATTCTGGTCTTGATCGCCGCTGCAATCAGGCTCGAAAGCCGCGGTCCGATCTTTTTCCGACAGAGGCGAATGGGATTTAACGGGCAGACATTCGAGCTCTGGAAGTTTCGCTCGATGTATTCCGAGCAAGCCGACGCCGATGCCAGGGTTCAGACATCCAAGAACGATCGGCGTGTGACCCGCGTCGGCCGGCTCCTGCGGCGTACGAGCCTCGATGAGCTTCCGCAATTGATCAACGTGCTGCAGGGGCGGATGTCGATCGTCGGGCCGCGGCCGCATGCCCTGCAAACGACGGCGGAAGGAAAGATGCTGGCCGAAGCGATCGACAACTACGCCTCGCGCCACCGCGTCAAGCCGGGGATCACGGGCTGGGCGCAGATCCACGGGTTGCGCGGGGAGATCCGCTCCATCGAGAAATTAACTCTCCGCGTTCAATATGATCGCGAGTACATCGAGCGCTGGTCCATGCTGCTCGATGCCAAAATCATCTTCATGACGCTGAGCCGCATCGCCAACGACCCGAATGCCTATTAGCGCAGACACGGGTGGTGCCCCCTTCTCCCGCCGCTCCGGAGCCGGACAGAGCGCCACCACAAATCCGGCGGCCGCATCATGAACGCACAGGCCCCACCTCCTCGCGTGCGCGACTGCGTCATCGGCGTTCCGATCGACGTGGTCTCCTGGGACGAGGCGCTCGCGCGCCTGTCGCGATGGGGGGGAGCACATGAAAGCCGCGTCGTGTGCATCTGCAGCGTGCACAGCGTCGTCACCGCCCGCCAGGACCAAAGCTTCGGTGACATCGTGCGCGCAGCCGACATGGCGACACCGGACGGAGCTCCCGTGGCCTTCATGCTGCGCCGGAGCGGGCATGCCGCACAGGAGCGCATCAACGGTCCGGATCTGATGTGGAAGTTCTGCGAGAGGGCCGATCGCTCAGGGGAGAGGGTGTTCTTCTACGGCGGTCAACCCAAGGTGCTGGAGCAGCTGTGCGCGCGGCTGAAAGCGCAGTTCCCGGGGCTCGATGTGGCGGGCACCTACGCGCCGCCCTTCCGCGCGCTCAGCGCCGAGGAGGACGAGGAGATCGTGCGCCAGATCAACGCCTCCGGCGCCGGCGTCGTCTGGGTCGGCCTCGGCTGCCCCAAGCAGGAGCGCTGGATGCAGGCCCACCGCGGACGCATCCAGGCCGTCATGGTGGGCGTCGGCGCGGCCTTCGACTACCACGCGGGGACGTTGCGGCGCGCGCCCCGTTGGATGCAGAAGAGAGGCCTCGAGTGGGTCTACCGCCTCGCACACGAGCCGCGCCGGCTGTGGCGGCGCTATCTCGTCGCCAACAGCGTGTTCGTGGTTGCCGCGTTGACGCAACTTTTGCGTCGCGAGCCGCCGGCCGGCGACGGGCGGTTGGCGTGATCAGGCACGACAACGGTGCGCGCGCTTTGCGTCCAGGCGTGGTCTGCGTCTGCCCGCTGCCGCCGCCAGTCCACGGCTCATCCGTCATGGCCGAGCGCGTGCTCGCGGCGCTGAAGCCGCATTTTGACTTGACCATCTTCCCGCTACAGCAGAACGCCAGCGTCCGCACGATAGGCAAATTTGCCCTGAGCAAACTAGGCGGGGCTGCGGCCCTTATCGGTCGACTGCTGCTGACGCCATCGGTAAGCCGTGCCGATCTGGCGTACGTGATGCCGGCGGTCCGCGGCTTTGCCTTCTGGCGAGATTTCCTGATCTGTGAAGCCTTGAGGCGGCGCGGGCTGACGCGCGTCCTGCACATGCACGCCAAAGGCGTGGCGGCAAAGAGCGCGGAGAGCCCTTTATACCGGCGCGCAGCGCGGCGCATGTTCGACGGTGCTCACGTCATCCATCTGTCACCGATCTTCTATCAGGATGTAGCGGCGTTCTGTCCACCCGAACGCTTCCACGTCGTCGAGAATGGCATGCCCCCACCCGAGGATGCGACCCCGCATGCCGTGAAAGATGTGCCGACGATATTCTTCCTTTCCAATCTCATGCGGACGAAAGGTCCCCTCGAGCTGCTCGCGGCATCGCGCCGATTGATGGAGACCGGCGTGCGCCACCGCCTCGTCTTCGCCGGATCGGGGTCCGAGGCGGAGGTGACCAGGGAGATCGCCGCTGCGGCGAACGCGTTGGAGCACGTGACGTGGCTCGATGGCGTCTATGACCCGGCGAAGCTCGCGACCTTGTGGGCCGAGGCGGATATCTTCGCGTTGCCAACCAACGAGGATTGCCAACCGCTGGTGGTGATCGAGGCCATGGCGCGGGGCAAGGCCATCGTCACCACGAGAGAGGGAAGCCTCAGCGAGATGCTGGAGGACGGGGTGAGCGCTCTCCTCGTGGCGCAGCGTGACGCCGGTGCACTTTCTGCGGCGATCGAAAGGCTCATTAAGGATCGAGAGTATCGCGACCTGCTCGGCAAGCATGCATACGACCGCTACAGCAAAACGCACTCGCTTCCTCTGTTCCAAAACAAGCTTGTTGCAACACTGTCCCACATCATCAAAATCGCCCCCGCGAAACGGCTTAGCCACACCAAAGCGAGGGCCATATAGTGCACTTCAAACGCGCACATACGCAAAGCGCAGCCCCACTCACCGCTCGCTGGGTCGGCGCGAAGCGCACGGCCCTGGCAAACACCGGCCTACGGCTACTACGAGCTAAAAGAACGGGCTCAGCAATATTTGCCTTACTTGCTCTTTCGATCGCCGCTGCCGAAACACTCGATAAATCAAACCCCATAAGGTGGTCGGCCTACGCCATTTCTCCAATTGCATTGCTCGCCTCTATTCATTTTGGCACCGTTCGCAAGTCAATTCCGAGCATCGTTGCCCTGACCTTTATCGCAATATTCCTGTTCTCCCTAATCTTCAATATGGACCGCCTGCAAGCTTACTACGTCCTCCGCGATGCGGTTATATATACCGTAATTTTATCCGCGCTTTTCGTCCGCCTACCTGCCAATGATACAATTATTTTCTACGCAATGGCGTGCGTGTTCGCTGTCGTCTTCTTTGTCAACATCATCGGCACGACCTTGGATGTTCAGTTGACTTACAACCCCAATGAAATCCGGGGCGCCAGCACTACCAGTATCGTCTATGGGGCACTGACGCTCTTCTTTGTTATTCGACGCAGTTTTCTTTTTGCCGTGGCGTCGTTCGTGTTTGCGCTGTTCACGTTTAAGCGG
>CAVRWL010000002.1:0-487248 GCA_963724945.1 uncultured Alphaproteobacteria bacterium
CCAGTTGCCTACTGGGCCGCGCGAACCGTAGCGACGACGCTTCCGGCTTCGTCCATGATCTCAAGCCAGAGCTCGTCGAGCTCATCCTCGGTCATGATCTCTGCGCGCGCCCGCCAGGCGTCGGCAATGGCCTCTTCCAGTGATGGAAGCTCAACACCGACCGTATCTTGTTCGATCGTGTCACCCAAATGGACGTTAAAGAAATATCGGGGCATGGTCGGAAACCCAGGCGGAGCCGAGGCGCGCGAGCGGTCCTGGCGCAGCCACAAGGCAGTCAAATGGGTCGCCCAGGCAAGCTAGCACCGTGGACCGGCAGCGTCTGGCAGATCTTCGTACCTGGCCAGCGCCAAGGCCATGTCGATTTGCTCGTGGTAGGGACGGTCCCGCATAATCTCGACTTGGCGATGGTCCGGCACTCGCGCTAACGCCATTGCGCAGACCGCTCGTACGTCATGAAGCGACAACGACGCGGGATCAGCGAGCCCCTGAGAGGCTAGTAGAGCTACCCGCGGGCCGGATGTGTCACCGTGTTCCAAGTTGGCCTCCGCCGATTATATCGGCGTTGAACGCTGAGTTGACTCGGTTAGCAGGGCGTTAATTCGGAGCGTTGGCGAACCGGCCAAGCAAAAAGCGCCGGCTCCCGGGGGTGAGAGCCGACGCCTAACTGCGCCACCAGCTCGCTGAGATTTAGCGGGCACCTTCTCGAGGGACGGGGAGTTTGTGGCGCGGAGCTAGATTATCCCTCAGCCCACGCACGGTCCAGTTAACGGCTTCATCATGGGCGGGCCACGCCCCAAGCATCTATCCCCGCCTTGCCTCGAAAGAGACACTGTAGCAGTTCGAGATTTGTAGCTGCAGCCCAAATGGGTAACCGCGCTTGACGGCTGCGGCCGAAGCACCTCAGGTTTTCCATAGGCTTTGAGGCTGAGCGAGGGCTAGCTACGACATGCGGTGCCTGGAGGAAGAGATCGAGCTCTATTGCGAGCGCGTGAGGTCGAGCGAGCTGGCGATCGGCGCCTACGAACCCTACCGTCCTGAACCAGACGAAGACGACCTGATGGGGGACATCAGAGCGATGATCGAATGGGTCCGTAGGCTTTGGGCTGGCAGATGATCTGCCTGAGAACAGGCGGATAAAGCAGAGTTGGACGGGCAGCGCTGGCACAGGTCAGCGCGAGTTGACCGAGACCGATCCTAGTTCAGGCCAGCCTGTCGTAAGGTGTCGTCGATGTAGCGGCCGACATCGGCGTTGACGCCTGAAAGCAAGCTGCCGCCATTTTCAAGTGAATCCCAGGCGATCAGCGCCAGAAGAGCGGCCGCAATAAAGAAGCCGCGCATCCTCGCAGCTTAGGCCGCACAGGTAAGCAGTTTGTGAACGGCGGACATGGCGGCCAGCCTACCAAATTTTCTGGTCAAGTGAGGGCCAACCCTCCCCCGAGGATTGGCCCTCGACCTAGACCAGCTCCCTCGGAACGATCAAAGGCCGGCCTCGTGAAGCCTACTGCACCGCAGCAACCTGTCCGACGTGCGGCCATCGCCCTATCAATCCGGTCAAACCTTGTTTCGGATTGTCACGACAACGGAAAGTAATGGGGTGGAGCGTTCATTGGGGGTCCCGCGCCTCTGTTCCTCCCCGGCGCGGGCTATTCCCGTGGCACCCCGTCCCCCCCGTTCGGGGTGCCACTCGAGGCACAGGCGTGCGTCTGCTCGTTGGTGTGGAGAAGGTCGCCTGTTTTCGCCGATGCCTAGTCTCGTAGGAGCCGGGTCGCCGCGGGTAGGACTTCGGCGACGCAGCTGCGCTTAAGGTGCATTTAGATGGACAACGGCGATCCGGATCAACGCACCAGGCAAAATGTAGCCGCCCTTATTTTCTTACTGGTGCTTGTGGTTGGCGGCGCGCTGCTCTTCCTAGCTTTGGGGCGAAGAGTTGCACTCCTCGATTGTTTGACAGCCGGTCTCAGAAACTGCGGTAATCCGATTGATGCTGGCAACGTGCGATAAGATCGCTCATGCTTTGAGGCGCACTGCGTCCAGGTGGTCGCGGTCACGTTAGAGGTCTCGCGGCTACAGGGGTGCCTTGCACGCGGGGCCTGACGGCCTCCTCACATATCGGCCTCGGCAAGCGTGCTCTTACATATCTCGCGCCAGCGCGGTCTGGAGATGTGCGTCTGACCGTCCCACGCAGCCATGCATTCGGCCATATCTCGGCCAGTGGCGCCGAGAACCGCAGTGCCTCCGATGCTCGCCGGGATTGCTCCTGAGTTCGTTGCCGTGAGCGGAAGGCCGGCGGCGCCCGCGTTGGGCTGAAGCGGTGAGCCAACCACAACACTGCCACTTGGGCGTTGTGAGGCCGTTGGCGGGGTGACGGCAGTGCTGGCTGGTGACAGCATAGCCTCCGGATCGATCGTCCTGTTTATATCGATCGTGCCGGGATTGGATTTGCCAATCGAGAGCTTAGAGTCTCCCCGCGCTTGCGCGGGAATACAGCCAAGCCGAATAGCGCGAGGGCAACAAGAACGCGCAGGGGCGGTCGAATAAGCATCTGAGTTCTCCATCACGGAGATTGCTAGGTTCTGCTCAAGCATCTGCACCTGTGGTGGAACCAGCTCTGAATGGTCTGTTCATCGGGGTTTCATCCTGGCAAGCAAAAGCGCCGGCTCCCGGGGGAGAGAGCCGACGCCGAACTACGCCACTTGCCCGCAACGGGGGTGGAACGGGCTCCCTCGAGGGACGGGGGAGTGTGGCGCGGAGCTAGACTATTCCTCAGCCCACGCACGGTCCAGTTAACGGGCACATCATGCGCCGGGCCGATCGCTTAAATCGGTTACTGCGTCCGAATAAAAAGGACCGTCCGGGAGCGATCCTGGGCGGGCCGTTGGGCGTAATCTAGCCGCCGCAATTTGCCCGCGCGACCGGGCCAGACTTGCGGCATGCTGCAAGTCCGTTTCCCGCGTTGGTTCAGGCTGGCTGTCGCCGCTCCACTCCTGATGGGCATTAGCGCCTGTTCTACCCCTTCCACACCTCTCCCACCGGCCTTGGTCGGTCGCGAGAACTTCGTCGACATGAGCTGCCACGACCTGCAGCGAGAGCAAAATCGGCGCGTGACTGCGCTCAATGATCTCAACCATCCTCCGCTTTTTTCGTCGAAATCCGAAGCCGAGCGCAGGAGGGAGATTTCCCAGCAGGAGGGTGAGGTCAAGGCGATCGAGAAAGTTGAGGCTGAGAAAAAGTGCGGGGGCACGCGCAACAATTGGGCGTCGCATAGGGCTTATGAATGATGTCAAGATGCTGCGGGACCCGGTGAAGGAGGAGCGCCGTCATGTGGCTCGCGACGGTCGGTTTGCTCGATGCCATATAGACCTGCGTCACTTGCTCGAGGTCCTGTTAGCGGCCGTTGGCTTCACACTCCTTATGTCGGCAGAGGGCATCACGGGTCGTCTCTACTTTCTGGCCCGACCGATGGAGATTGCCGGCGTCACATTGCTATGCGTCGCCGGGCTGAGCTACATCGCAGGCCTGACGAGATTCATTTGGGGACCAATCATCTCGGCGGTGATTGGGTGAGCAGCGGAGAGCCCGAGGGGTACCAGACCCTCCGATCTGACAACCACGTCTTCGTGGTCTGCCGCGACGGTGGCTTCTATGACCTGCCCGAGGGCATGCGCCACCGTCGGCCATGGCAGGGGATACAGCGCGGTGCGATCACGGATCTGAAGCCGGAGCTCTGGCTCGACAGCGATACGCGCCAACGTGCTCCCACGACTTTTCGTTCAAGAACCATCGCCACTCGATAGACGGCCGGCAAGGTAGGCTGCCTCGGTCCGGTTGGTCGCGTGCAGCTTCTTCATGATGTTGCGCACATGCACCTTGACGGTGCTCTCGCGCATATTCAGCTCATATGCGATGATCTTGTTGGGCTTGCCGCGCCGCAAGGCGTCGAGGACGGCCATCTGGCGCCCTGTTAGGCCGTTGTCTTGCTGCGGGGGCGTCGAAGCGCCGTTGGTGCCGCGATGGGCGGCTATCAGACCGCTCGCCGGCACGAAGACGCCGCCCGCGCGCACAAGCTTTATCGCCTGGATGGCTACGTCGATGGACAGGTTCGTCGGCACGTAACCGCGCACGTTTCTTCCGAGCATTTGCACGATGAGATCGGGATCCTCGTTCGCCGAGAAGATAGCCGCCGGGCACCATTCGGTCCGATCCAAGATTTGAGAGAGCTGGTCGACTTCCTTGAGCAAGTCTGCCTGGGATCCTCCGCATTGGCATAGCACTACCAGCGAAGTGCGTTCCGGCTGGTCAGCCGCCTGCCATTCGTCGAGAGTCGAGAACGTCTTAACCTGGACGTTGCACTCTGCGCTCAGGAAACAGCCGAGACATTCACGGATAAAGGAGTGAGTGCCGATGATGGTGATAGGATCCTGCGATGTCTCGGAGCCGGAGTTGCGCACATCGGGGGTGAACCGAGTAGACGGGTTCTGCTCACCTTCTGATCGCGCCGCCGGGCAACTGCCTTGGGTCACTACGGGCGATCCGGAATTGGCGCTCGGTCTCCGCATTGCTTACCTCAATCACGTAATGGCTCGGCCGATACGGCAGGAGAAAGCATCTGCGATTTGCGCTTTTGATAGCCCCATTTTCAAACGTTAACGTTATGCCAGCGGTGGAAGGCATAGACGATCAAGGACGGAAAACGTTGGCGCCCGATAAGGGTTGAGGTGCCGCGACCGTGACAGCGCCTGATGAGCGCGAGTTCAGCTTCGGCGCCGATGTTGTTTGTCTGATACCGTGCTCTTCTTCAGCGCATTCCTTGAGGCTGATCGGACGCCCGTGCTTTTTGAGGATGTCGCGAAACGCTTCGTCGGCTAATTCCTGCATGCCTTTCATAGAATCCCGCCCGAGCAGCTCGAGCTCCTGCAGGGTTTGGTCTCTGCCTTGGCGTTGATCGGCTTGCGTCCGCCGGTCGGATCTTTGACCCAGTGCGGGATGAGGCCCCCGGCACCGCCTCCTCACAACTGGGTTGCTTGTACTCCGCAACCGCCACTCTGCAGCCGCGGCGAAGGACTACCTCTGATCTCGATTTGAGTTGGTCCGGTGGTCCATGTTGCGGTCGTTGCTCCGAGCTTCTGTTGCGGTGCTGTGGCTCTTCGGCGGTTGCGCCGCGAGTGCCGCGCAATCCTTAAACCCCGAGGTCACGCCTCAGACGATCGCCGATACGATCTGCGTATCAGGCTACACAGCCCTCATCCGGCCGGCCACGTTCTACACTCATGCGGTGAAGCTGAAGCTGTTGCATGCGTCCGGCGAGGATCCATCCGCCGTCGGTGAGTATGAGCTTGATCACATCGTGCCGCTCGCGCTTGGCGGAGATCCGCGCGCGCTTGACAATCTTCAGCTCCAACCGTGGCCCGAAGCCAAGCGCAAGGACCGTATCGAGGTAAAACTGCAGTGCCTGGTGTGCTCAGGCCAGGTGAGCCTCAAAGAGGCGCAGACCTCCATCGCCACGGATTGGCAGGCCGCGTATCACCGCTACGCCTCGGTCCCGTGTCATCGCAGCAGGCACCCGACCTTGCATGCCGCGAGTAAATGGGCATCCGCCATGAAGGGCGCTCTAAAGCTCATCCTTGGCTCGCGCGAGTGACGCAAGCATCTTCAAACTCACCGGCTCAGATAAATGTGGGACTGACCACGGCCTTGAACTTGCCAGCGTCGAGTTTATTGATGTGAGCTCAAACACGGCCCAGCGGGTGCCCGCAGAAGGGCAAGGCAATGGCAAAGAGGATGTGAGGAGACTCCAATGCGCATGATGATGCGGGTCTGCATTCCGGTCGAAGCGGGTAACGCAGCCATCAAGGACGGCTCACTTGCCCAGGCCATGCAGCAGTTCATGGATGCGGCGAAACCTGAGGCTGCCTACTTCATCGCAGAAGGGGGAGAGCGAACCGCCTACTTCTTCTTCGACCTCAAGCAGCCATCAGACATCCCGTCCATCGCCGAGCCGTTCTTCATGAAGCTCCATGCGGCGATCGACATGACGCCGGCGATGAACATCGAAGACGTCAGGGCAGGCCTTGCAGCCGTCGAAGCCTAATGTCAGCGCACCAATGTAAACAGCGGACTTTCCAGGCGCTCGTCCCACAAAGAAGTGAGGATCACAATGCGTACCGCCATGGCCGTTACGCTCCTGTTGGTTTGCATCGCCTCTGCCGCGGCACAGGGCTATCAGTCGCCGGTTCCCCCAATGCCGCCGGGTCCAATTGACACGTCGCCGGCCACTCAGGGCCCGACGCCGCTTCCGCCGGCATCAACATCTGCCACGGCGCAGACGCCTCCCGCCAAGGCGAACACTCAACAAAGATAGACTGCATAGCGGTACCTGCGTGGCATTCTGGGTCGGCCGGTGGTAGCGATAGTTATTGCCCTAGGCGAACAAGTGGAGGACGCGTCATGATCAAAGCCAAAGTGCCAGTGGCGATTTTTTGGGCCCTGGTGATGGGATCGGTCGGCGTTACGCCGGCGGCCGCTTTGACCACAAAGGAATGTAGCGCGAAATACCAAGCTGCGAAGTCTGCTGGCACACTCGGCGGCAAGACGTGGAACGAGTTTCGCAAGACGGAATGTGCTGCCGGCGCTGCGGCCGCTGCGACCGAAGGCGCCGGCAAGCCCACGAAAGAGGCCACTCCCGCCAAGCAGGAAACGAAGGCGCCATCAAATGCCGTGTTTCCAACCTCGGTGTCGCCGAAGTACGCGAAAGAGTCGCCGGGTGTGGCCCGCCGGCATACGTGCCTGGACCAGTACCATGCCAACAAGGCAACGAACAGCAACGGCGCCCTGAAGTGGATCATGAAGGGGGGTGGCTACTATAGCGAGTGCAACAAGCGTCTGAAGGGCTGACCGTCGATACTCACGAGTTTCGTCGATACGGCGAGCGACGGCTCAAGCCGCCAGTTCGTGCTATGCCGCGTTATGAGAAGGGCTTAGCGAATTGGATTAGGCTGAGCGAGATAGGCGCGTCCAAGGGCGGCAAAATTGCTCCACGACCTCCACCACTTTCTCGGCGAATACGGATACTGGGCGCTGGCCCTTTTGATCGGGTTGGAGAGCATGGGGTTTCCCCTTCCCGGCGAGACCGTCTTGGTCGTGGCCTCGCTTCACGCCGGCAATCGAGGCGACAGCATAGGGCCGGTGATCATGGCCGCCACGGCGGGCGCAATCATCGGCGACAACATCGGCTACTTCGTCGGACGTCAGCTTGGATTTCCCTTGCTACTGCGTTTTGGGCGGTACCTTGGCTTCACAGACGCCCGCATCAAGCTCGGGCAGTACCTCTTCATGAGGCAGGGTGCGAAGGTTGTCTTTTTCGGACGGTTCGTCGCGCTCTTGCGTTGCCTGGCAGCAGTCTTGGCGGGCGTCAATCTGCTGCCGTGGTCACGGTTTCTTGTGGCGAATGCTGCGGGTGCTGTGGTCTGGGCGACGGCCATCGGCTCGGGCGCATACTTCTTCGGCAGGCAATTCGCTCATATCGTCGGCCCACTGTCGCTGGCGGTCTTTGTGCTTGCCGCGATCGCAGTCGTGTGGGGGTTTGTCTACTTGTCACGAAACGAGGCGGCGCTGGAAGTGGAAGCGGAGCGAGCCCTGCCTGGCCCGCTCGGTGATTGGTGCCGCCGTTTGGGAGAACCGGAATGCTGACAAGCTATCCAGGCGGGAAGACTGGCAGAGGGAATCAATCTCCAGGAGACCTGGTGGCTGGACCTGGCGAACCCGACGGACGAGGAAAAGGCGGCTGCGGAACGAATATGCCGCTTCACCATTCCCTCACGGCAGGAATTGAGCTCGATTGAAACGTCGAGCCGCATTTCGGAAGACGACGGCATCCTTTACTTGAGCATGCCGATTGTCTCGACTGCGGCTGGGGTCGACGAGCCGCCGACGCCGCTCGGTTTCGTGCTCTCGAAGAACCACCTCGTCACCGTGCGCTATACGCCACTACGATCCTTTGAGGCCGTAGCCACCAAGTTTTCAGCGCCGGGCGCGCCGCGAACGAGCGTTGAGACCTTCACTGCATTGGCTGACGAGATGGTCGACGTTTGTGCCGATGCGCTGGAGACAGTCGGCAGCGAGCTCGATGCCATTTCCAGATCGATCTTCCCCAAGCCCGACAAGCGGCAGCGCCAAGTCTCGCAATCCAACGAGGCACTGCGCGGCGTTTTGCTCGATGTAGGACACATCGGCGAGCGCGCATCGCGTGCGCGCGACATGCTGCTCGGCCTGCAGCGTATTGTACCGTTTGTCGGGGGCCCCCAGCGGGATTGGATCTCCCAGCAGACACAGGAGCACTTGAGGACGGTGGGCACCGATATTGTCTCGCTGACCGATTACGAGCTGCACCTAGCAAACAAGGTGCAGTTCCTGCTGGACGCGGTCCTGGGCCTCATCAACACGAAACAGAACGATATTTTCACCGTTCTCACTGTGGTGTCTGTGGTCGGCATCCCGCCAACACTCGTCGCGAGCATCTACGGCATGAACTTCAAGAACATGCCGGAGCTTACTTGGATGTATGGATACCAGTGGGGACTTGGGCTGATTGCGCTCAGCACCATCGTGCCGATCCTGTGGTTCAAATGGCGCGGGTGGCTCTGAACAATTCTGCGGTAGAAGGCGGCTGAAGCAGCCACGCCCCTAAGGTCTCATGTTGATGGCATATGAACGATTATGTGACGCTGCTGCTCGGCTTCGTGTGCGCCGGCATCGGCGGGGAGCTGTTCGTGGCCGGCACGGTCGGCATAGCCGGCGCCACAAGAATTTCGCCTGCCATCATTGCTGCGACGGTCGCCGCTTTCGCCACCTCGACCCCGGAGCTCACGGTCTCGGTTACCGCTGCGCTCAATGGAACGCCGCAAATCGGGCTTGGCGACGTGCTCGGCAGCAACGTCGTCAATGTGGCGTTGATACTCGGCTTGGGCCTGCTCATCGCCCCAATTCCCGCCCCGCGCGACATCATACGCCGAGATTTTCCCCAGGCGATCGCGGTGCCATTGCTCATGGCGGTCCTGGTGCGCGACGGTGTCATCTCGCGGCTCGACGGCCTATTGCTTCTGACTCTGTTTGCCGTCTGGTTCATTTCAATAGCACGCGAGGCGGCCAGGCAGCGTGGTGTGAAGGTGGCGAGCGGATACAATCCGTTGCGGGCGACATTCGAGGTCGTCGCAGGGCTGGTCGTGCTTATCGTGGCGGGCCGGCTCATTGTCGAAAGCGCAACGACCATTGCGGAGTCCTATGGAATTGCTCCCTTCATCATCGGAGCGACCATCGTTGCGCTCGGAACATCCGTGCCTGAGTTGGCGACCACCATCATCGCGCAGATCCGAGGGCATACCGAAGTCGGCTTGGGGACGATCCTCGGCAGCAACATATTCAACACACTCTTTATCGTCGGCATCGCATCGAACATTACGCCCATTCACGCCAAGCTCACCGAGGTAGCTCCCGCTCTTGTGTTCGGAGCGCTATCCGTTGTCTGCGTGTGGCCGCCGCGCTCGGGGCTCATTGCCACGACGAGGGGCTTTCTGCTGCTTGCCCTCTACGTCGGCTACCTGGCCGCGACATACCTGTGGCACTGAATATGGCCCAACGTCAGAGACTTGAGGCATTCGAACGGCCGTCAGGTCGTTCCTGTATCAATCGCAAAGGTGCGGCGGTTGAGCACGAAACGGATCCAGATGGTCAGAAGGAATTCGGCCACGCCCGCAATCAGTAGCGCGGCGAGCGCGATGATCTCGAAGGACGAAAGGTGGAGATGTCCCAAAATCCACTCGACGGTGGTCACGGCGCCAGCAACAACTGGAACGATAGCAATGATTGAGTTGAGCACTCCGAGGGCGCGGATCTGCGTGGCGGACACGAGAAGAAAAACCAGTTGAACGAGGAGGTAGGCGAGGGCGAGCCAGACGGGAATTGTCCATACTGGACCGCTCGCCGGCTCAAATCCTGGCGCCGACCAGATGAAGGCAGTGGCGGCAGTCGCACCGAGCAAGCACACCAGAATGCTAAGCCACTCCTCCGGATGCGCAGTCTTGGCGTATCTGGGTTGAGCTAGCCTGTCAGCGAGCGTCATGTGTCGCACCGCGTGCGTTGAGCCAATCAAATTCTAGCATTCCTGTTAGCGCGCGCCGAGTCCTAAGTCAGACTGGGCGTAACGAGGAGCATCTCATGCCCACTCCATCGTGATTTCACTGGTTGCCTTCGTGATAGCGATGGCAAGCGCCTATGCCATAATTCGTCCGATCGGCAATTTGCGCCGCTATATCGGTGGCTTGCTTGTGAGCCTGATAGTCACCGCCACTGCCGCCACCTTTGATGCCGTGATTTATGGGGCGACCCTGCAACGTGCGATCGAACCGGCGGCCATTGCGGTGATCGTCGGCTGGTCCTTTGGTGTTGCCATCGCGCACTATCGCCGCGCGCGCGTCCTCGTGCAGAACTCACCCGGTTCCGAACGTCCGCACGGCAAGCGCCACGGCCAATCCATGTGGCATGACCACGCGGTGCGGCGTTCGTGACGAACTTGGTTCGCATGAATACATACTCCTGACGCGAACCGAATGCCTGCGGTTTCGCCGGCGGTCCCGGGTAATCCGAAGCGCCTTCAGGCCCGCTGAATCTCAGTCGTCGGTCACGGTCAGCGGGGATGCTTCTTTGGGATGGGGCACAGGCTTCCTCTCAGCCCTCACGACGGCAATCACGAAAAGGCTCGCGATGGCGGCGATAATCGCTAAACCGCCAATGGCCTCAAACCACAGATGCCTTGAGCTTGGGTCTTCCATGACGCCGTAGTCGCCAAGCGAACCTGTACGTAATGTAGCAGATCTCCACGAAGGGATTTAGTGCCTTTCGTTGAGTGCCGAGGTGAACGCGCATCTCACCGAGAGGCCGCGCGGGTCGGCTCTACCCCCGGAGGACCTATGAACTCATGGCGAGCGCTTGGTAGACCGTACTCTTGGTCGTAGAGAACGTTCGCAGAGATATTGATCGGGGCAGGCGCATTGCGCGCCCCGATCGATAGCCTCATGACCTGACAGCGGCGATCAGCGGCTTGATGCCGATGATGTTCAGGATACCAAGGGTGACCTTGACGTCCGGAACCTACGAGGCTCGCGAGGTGAGCGATGAGCTTTTCAACAATTCGAGCGGCATCCCATCCAACGGACGCTAGTGCTTCACCTGATGCAGACCCACGTCCCATGGGGGCCAGGAACGGCTGCGTGGCCCGTATGTTTCAGACACCAAGCTTGATGTTGGCCGCCCCATATGCATCGGCCCGTCACACTGCTCCGATGGCGGTTCGGACCACATCCACCCAACGCGAACGCTGGCGTAACCGCAGATGAAGAGCGGCAGAAACAATGACGAATCCGAGTAGCGTAGCCGGAAGCTTCTTCATGAAAAATCTCCCGTTCAAGTGCCATGTTCGAGCAGAACCTCAGCAAGTGATGTCCAGCTCGCTAAGCAGCGGTTGCTTAGCGGTCCAATCTACGGTTCGACAACCTGAACTTGGACTGAACGCCGCCTCTGACTGAACAGCAGCGCGGATTGAGGGCCAGCACCGGGGAGAGGTGCAGCGCTGGCCCTCGGCCGCGTCCGCGTTTCCCTCCACGCGGGGTCCGCCTCAGCGCCAATAGTCTCTGGAAACGGTGACCGCTTCGAGGGGCGTGTTTGGGCTCCGTTTGAGATTTCTACGTTTGGAGCCCACCCTCCATTTTCAGGCCTAAATCAAAGGGCCGACTGATCCCGCCTAACCTTCTCACCGTGGGGCATACATGGGGATTGCGGTCGTGATTTTGTCGCTTTTCGTCAGACCCGCCTTCGCGGCGAGTGAGGTACGCGGCGACGATGTCTTGCGGCTCAACTTTGACGGCGCAGCGTTTTCACTGCCGGTTCATGCCGGCTCGTGTGAGCGACGAGGCCTCCGCAAAAGCAGCTGAAGCAGCTCGCTTCCCTCTGGCTGTCTCACGCTGGGATCGCACCCCAGAGCTATGCCCAAAGGCCCCAAAGGTCAGAAGCGCCCTGCCGACGTTGATCGGAGCGTCCATCAAGGTCGCCAAGATCGCCACGGTGAGACCACCGAGGAGGTGGCCAAGAAAGCAAGAACAAGGCCGCCGTGGGCCTAGAACAGTGCCTTCCGCCGAAGCGGGCATCGCCGGATCATTAGTGACCAGTTCTATCGCCTCTCAAGTTTTGCGATGTACCGGTCTAATTCCTCAATCCGCGTCTTCAGATACCTGATGAATGGGAGCGTGGCGTTCTCCAGCACGCCCCGTTCTAGCTTCTCTAGCTGCTCTTGCAGCTCGGTGCGCTCCTGCTTCCAATACTCGATCTCGTCGGCGTCAGACACGAAGCGCCCCCATGCTTTGCGCTAAGCACGGCTCAGACGTGAGCCGCGTCGCCCAGCCTGTCAAGACTGCTGCAGGCTATGTAAATTTCAAGCTGAGACAGTGTCCAAGCCTCACTCGATACCCGCGGTAGATTTCTTGGCCGTCGACGGCGCTCTAACTGGATTGGCTGCCGTTTGGGGCCCCCTCGCAGTTCCCCGCAGGAACGAAAGCGCGTATTGCAACTGCGCGTCCTTCTCTGGATCCTTGGGCACGAAGGCGGGGGAACCCGAGGCCTCTTTGGGGTCTTTTCCCGCTTGCGTTAACATGTCGTCAGGGTTCTTGAGGTGCCCAGGCAAGCTTGCCTCGCTGACGGTCTCCATGGTCGCAGCCTTGTCTTTCAGATCCTTGGGCAGCTCTTCCTCGATGCGAATGTCGGGCTTGATCCCCTTGGCCTGGATCGATCGGTTCGAGGGCGTGTAATAGCGCGCCGTGGTCAGCCGCAGCGCACCGTTGGCGCCGAGCGGGATGATGGTCTGCACCGACCCCTTGCCGAACGAGCGCGTGCCGATGATGGTGGCGCGCCTTTGGTCCTGCAACGCGCCCGCAACGATCTCGGAGGCGGATGCCGAGCCGCCATTGATCAATACCACGATCTTCTTGCCCTTGGTCAGGTCGCCGGGATGAGCGATCGCCACCTGAGTATCCTCTAGGTCGCGCCCCTTGGTCAGCACGATGGTGCCATCGTCCAAGAAGTCGTCGGAAACATCGATCGCCTGATCGAGCAGGCCGCCGGGATTGTTTCGAAGGTCGATGATATAGCCCTTCAGTTTGGGTCCTATCGACCGTCTGGCGTTTTTGATCGCCCCGGTCAGCCCGGCCTGCGTCTGCTCGCTGAAACTGCTAATCTTGATGTATGCGACATCTCCTTCCTCTCGCTCCTTGATCGGGTCGAGATGGATGGTGCCGCGCACGAGCTTGAGGTCAAGTGGCTTTGTTGCGCCTTTGCGCATCACGCTGAGCGTGACCCGCGTATTGATGGGCCCGCGCATCTTCTCGACCGCCTGCTCCAGCGTTAGGCCCGTTACCTGCTGCTTATCGATTTGCGTGATGAGATCGTCGGCCTGGAGGCCGGCTTTGGCCGCGGGACTAGCCTCCATAACGCTGATGACTTTTATGGCACCCTCCTCCATGCCGACCTCGATGCCCAGACCGCCGAACTCGCCGTGGGTTTCGGCCTGCATCTCGCGATAGTCTTGGGGCGTCAGATACGAAGAGTGGGGATCGAGCGCTGCCAGCATGCCGTCGATGGCCGATTGGATCAGTTTCGCATCGTCCGGCTTGTCGACGTAATCGGAGCGCACATGCTGGAGCACATCTCCAAAGAGATCGAGATCACGGTAGAGCTGTGATCTTTTTAAAGTCGCCGAGCGAGCGGGAGGCGCGTTTAGCGCGGTCGGGAGAGCAGCAAGGACGACAGCGAACAGGAAGGTTCCGAATGCAACGCCCGTCTTTCGCATCGTGTTTGCAACCTTTCCTTCGCGACCGAATGCCAAAGGCCCCATAGCGGATTTGCTGTGCGGTTCTGCGCGACCGGGAGCCGCAGCATACTAACGCGAGTCGGCCTCCTGCGCGGCGAGCCGCGGGGCAAGAGGCCAAAACGTGAGGTGGTCTCCTCGCTCCCTAGCGCTTACAGTTTTATCCAGACGCCGCCCTTCCAATAGTCGTGACCCTTGTGCTCACGCCACTTGAAGTGCTCTTCCTTCGCCCACTTCCAGCTGTGCTTGCAGCCCATGTGCTCGGCGCTGCGGTTCCCTGCGGGGTGCCAAACGATGGCGACACCCGGTTTTGAACGAGAGAACAAACGAGCTTCCGTCGCTCACATATCGGATGTCGGAGCGCATGGCGGCGTGGGACACGGCGACGCACATTACCAAGGCCAAGCGGCAGCAAATCTGCGCGAGGACGTTGAAAGCGTGGTGATGAGACGATTTTCAGCCCCAGCTGGTTCGCCGGAGACGTTTGCGTCACATGCGGAGAAGATAGTGACGTTAGCCGAGGGGCCAAGCCGACAGACCGATGAGCTTAAGCTTCTGCTCCTAAAGCGGCCATGACGCCGCGTGCGGCCGATGTCGCAGAGGGCCAAGAGCCGACATCGCGATCAGCCTCCCGGTGTGGTGCTAGGGCTCACTGGCCTGCTGAATTGGCGCCTCGGAACTCGGGTCAGCCTTCACCTCTAGAATTGAATTTTTGCAGCTGTTTGAGCTGATCTTGAATTCAACCGTCTCTACGAAGCCAAAAAAATCGGACCATACACCCGAGTTTGCGATTTGATTTCCACATTTCATCGAAATCTCCGGAGCATGCTTGAGCTTGATCGCGCGCGGGTTACCGTCGAACACATTGCGGTCAATTTCTATGTCTGAAATCGGTCCCTTTCCCGCATCGATCAGGAGACCCGCGCCAGTGTTGTCAAGAAATTGCGATTGGCGTATCCGAACGTTTCTTATCAATTGGGATGCTCGGTCCGGCTCGAGGTCAATGCCAGAACTGGGGCGTGTCCCGTCTGTATTTTTGAAGATCGACTGGGTTACCAGCAACCCGTTTGCTTCGATGACGGACAAGCCTTGCCGGCGGTTGTGATCAGCGGTGACGGAGCAGAATGAGACATCCTTCGCGTGTTCAACGTAGAAGCCGTCTCCCCACATGTCCCTCGATGTCACTCCGTTGACGTTAATGTGCTCGGAGCCACCGTCGATGCGAATGCCCATACCCCATTCGCCAGTCTTGCCGACGTGCTTCTCGCGATCACCTTCCAAGCTTCCGCCGGCGACTGTTGCGTTGGATATGCCTGAGATCATGAGCATCGCGTAGCTGGCTGTCTTGTTGGGGATCGCCCTGAGAGTGGCACCTGGTGAAAAGCTCAGGGACATGTTGCTCCTCAAGCGAAGGCTACGAACAGCATCGATGAGGTACGTGCCGGCAGGCACGAATACGTCCCCTCCAGTTCCCCCGATCTTATCGATGGCAGACTGAATTGCGGCCGTATCATCGGCCAAGCCATCACCTTTGGCGCCGACGTCTTTAACATTCACGACGAGATTTGAAGAGGGCGCGTACGCACACGCTTGATCAATCGGTTGCGCCCAAACGTCCGTGATGAACGATGCTGCAATCAGCGGCGCGCCCCAAAAAATGCTCGCGCCGAGCTTCCCCCCGTGGCGAAACATGACTTACCCGTTACGCACTAGATCTCCTAGAATGCTCTAGGGAGGACGCCGTCCAGAATAATTGCCGAAGACAAAGTCGCACCGAGGAGAACAACCCAAAACAGCGCGACCCAAAGTTCTGGAGATACCGAGCGCTTTTCTTTGCGACTAACTGCGGTACGCACGGCCCGCCTCCCTACGCGGAACATCTCCAGCGAAATTATGGGCATGGTATCGACATGGTTATCAACAGGTCACATGCTCGTTTTGGCGCTTTCTGCTTGCTATGTTGCATCTCTACCATACCTCGTCTGAGACGATTTATACCGCCGCCACGCAGAAGTCAGCCGGCCCGTTTGCAGGCGCCAACTTGGCGACGCGTGCGACCTGCTCAGCATTGGAGATGTTGGAGCCTGACCGTCATCGGCGGCGATCGTGGCTTAGCTGATTTGCCCACGGGCGTCGTCGAATGCCCGCTAATGGGATGGACCGGCCGCTTCCCCGGAACGGCGGGTTAGCCTGAAGGGCTCACCGCCTCAATCAGCATGGAACGGATGAATGAGCGCGCTCAGAGTCTGATGACCCAAATGGTCGCCTGGCGACCGATCCGCTAATGAGACCAAAGGCGCGCGCGTATTCCCATCGAGGCCACAGCCCGCGAGCCGATCCACAGGCCGGATACATATCAGCGACTTCCGAAGCCTGCGCCGAACTCACTTGCGATCAGCAGCCGGTCCATACATGGGGTCATGTGCGCCCCTAATAGGTGCGGACAGAGCGAGTCAGCTCTCCCCTCAGGAGCAGTCGCGGAACAACGCCACTTCGACTTCGGCGTCGGGCCACGAGAAGACGCTGGCGCATGGGGCGCTCAAGCGCGAAGCTCCGCCTCCGGATTGGCGCCGATATTGTGAATAGAAAGATCTGCACCGCGACGCTCCTGGTCCGGCGTAAGCCGAATGCCTAGGGTAAGACTGAGCGTGCCGTAAACAACGATGCCCACCGCGAAGCCAAAGGCAGCACCCAGTAAGGAGCCGACGAGCTGCGCTGCGAACGTCACTCCGCCCAGGCCACCCAACACCTTTAGCCCAAAGATCCCGCACGCAATCCCTCCCCATAGTCCACACAGTCCATGGAGCGCCCACACGCCAAGCACGTCGTCGAGTTTCCATTTGTTGGTCGAGATCTGGAACATCTGGACAAAGATGGCGCCAGCAACGCCGCCGACTACGAGCGCGCCCAGAGGATGCATCACGTTGGAACCAGCGCATACCGCGACCAATCCCGCGAGCGCTCCGTTATGCACGAAACCTGGATCGTTATCACCCACGATCAGCGCAACCACGATACCGCCGCACATGGCCATTAGCGAGTTGACGGCGACGAGACCAGACACTGCCTCGAGCCTCTGCGCACTCATCACATTGAAGCCAAACCAACCGATGCACAGCAGCCACGACCCCAGCGCCAGCCAAGGGATTGACGACGGCGGCGTAGCCGCACCCCGTTCGTCATAACGCCCGAGCCGAGGCCCCAGGCATAAGACAGCGCCGAGCGCTACCCAACCGCCGAACGCGTGGACGACGATCGATCCAGCAAAGTCCTTGAACTCGGCGCCGAGCATGTCTTTGAAGAAGAACTCCTGCAGTCCTAGATTGTTGTTCCAATAGAGGCCTTCCAGGAAGGGGTAACAGACGGCAACCAGAGTCGCCGTAGCGAGTGCCTGCGGTGCGAACTTGGCACGCTCTGCGATGCCCCCTGACACGATCGCAGGGACGGCTGCAGCAAAGGTGCAAAGAAAGAAGAAGCGCACGAGGGTGTAGCCCTGGCCTTCGAAGCCAGCCGCACCACCTGAGATCGCCGCCGCGCTCGAATAGAAGCTGACGCCATAGGCGATGCTGTAGCCGACGAGGAAGTAGGCGATGGTCGAAACAGCAAAATCGACCAAAATCTTCACCAGCGCATTGACTTGGTTCTTATGGCGAACCGTACCCGTCTCCAGGAATGCAAAGCCCCCGTGCATCGCGAAAACGAGAATCGCCCCCATCAGGAGAAAAAATACGTCTGCCCCATGTTGCATTCAGACCCCCGATGAACAAAAGCGGCCCGAAACGGCTTTCGGGCGACGCCTAAAATATGAGCAAATGCCTCTAAGCCAAATCAAAATCTTGGGTAAGATCTGTTGCCTCAGGGGCACTTGCTCAGGTTTTCCGCATCGAGAAGAATGATGATGATGCCAAGCTGAGCAGATTGCCTCTAGTCTGTGCAGGCTGATTAATCACGCCATGATGGATCAGCACCCTCTGGCCCGGACGATAGGTGCCCAACCGCCGTCCGGGCCGCTTTCTCATCCCTCACAAGGGTCCTCGTTTGCTCATCGTCAGCATCAGGCCCAGAGCGCCAACTTATCGCATCGGTGCGGTCGGCAGCGGTAAACGCGCTGAGCAGCGTCGCCTGCATGGGCAAGTGCGCCGCAGCGAACGGGCGAGATTGGTCAGGAGCAGTCATCCTGCTTCATGTCAAGGCCGTCAGCTTCTCCCTCAAGGGCGGTCAACATTGACCCAAGCAGTGCGCCGAAAGAGCGCCGGGCGGCCGGCACCCTAGATTGCCTCTGGTGCTAGGCGCCAAGCGTGAACGGAGCGAGACGGGCTCCACTCATGATTGCCGTCGCTAAGTCATCGCGAAGGCGTCGATAGGCGGGGTCCTCTGCAGGCGAGGGGTCAAGCCCCAACCTGCGGCAAGCCTGTTGATACGCCTGCTCGAAAATTTCTAGGTCAGGGCTGTAGCTTCTTGGTGCGAGGGGAATCAGACATCTGGACAAGCTACTACGAGAGCGGATGATCATCATCGCCCTCAAGATCGCCGAAAATCAGCAGATTGGCCGCGTCGTGGTCGCCCCGCTTGGCCGCGCGGATCAGTGCGCCCATCACTGTGGCGTCGCAGCCGGCATCGACGCTGGGGTGACGCTCGATGATCGACCGCACGCGGTTGACGGTGGCTTCGGGGCGCTCAGCATCGCCGACAGCCGCAAGGTCACTCAGCGTTACTTCCGCCAGTAGGTCATAGCCCTCGCTAGTCTGGCCAGCGCGCATTAATGCCCAACCTCGATGCCACTTGGCATGAAGGGCGGCGCTGCTTGAGTTGGTGGCCATCAGCTCGTTCCCGAGGTTGCCTCCTCCGGGAGTTTCCGTCGTTCCTTTGACGGGTTCGTGGCCGGCTGGCCTTAGTAGTTGCCGCGATCCTCGCGGCTCCCGAGGTCGCCCGGGCCGCGAAAGTGTTCGTGGCGGTCGTCGCGCCTTGGCGCCGCCACGTGATTCGACCGGCGATAGCGCACCCGGCGGTAACGGTGGCAGCGCTCGAGTCCGAGATCACAGCCGATGCGTGGGCCAGCGACATAGCCGATCAACCCACCCCCGACAAAGCCGACGGGTCCGGCAACGACGGCTCCGGCGACGGCTCCCACAGCAGCGTGTTCCACTCGGTCGTGCGCGCTGGCGCCGGAGGCCGTGAGGACGATTGCGACGCCCGCGAAGGCAAGTCCACCAAACGCTCGCATTTCTCCCCCTTTTCTCCCCCCAACTCAGAACTCAGCAGGAAACTTCGCCGTATTTGCGACACCAACACTCAGGCCGAGCAGATCGTTGCCCCCACAAGACCCGCGGGGCTGCCCGCGCCCGCTTATGGCTGACGCTGGCCGTGCCAACCAAGGGGCTCCTGCTTGCCGTGGCAGTGGGTGGCAAGAGCCGCTGCCGACCCCTGGCAAGTCAGCCCAGGTCGGTGGTAGTGGCCAGAGGTAGCGGTCGCTTGCAGCCCTCGCAAGGTCACCCAATGCCGAGGCCACGGTGGTTGGAACATGACGAGCCCGCCGACGGTTTCATCCGGCGAGCCTGAACGGGATACGAGTTGGCAAGACGCGATGTCGGCGGTTGCAGGCCCCCGCAGAGCCTATTTGAAAATGCCCTGATCGAGCTTGAGTCCGCTGGAGGTATCGGGCCGCGCGTGCAGGTAGTTTGACGTTGTAGCCACGTCGGAGTGGCCCAACGTGCTCTGCACCCGGGCCAGTGTCGCTCCGCGGTCCAGCGCGTGGCTCCCGTGGGCGTGCCGCAGCCAATGGGGAGAGACGTCACTCGTAATACCTGCGCTTTTGGCGGCTCGTTTGAGCATTTAGTTCACGGCGCGCTCGCGCGCCCAAGTCGGGACGGCGAAAACGTACAGAAGCGCTGCGGAATAGCAATCTTCGCCATCCACCGGCTGGCTCCCCCACAGTTTTCAAGCTCAGACAGTGCCGGGCTTGCTGCCTACCTTGAATTTACTTACTGCCCGGAGTTGGGAGCTGTTCCGTTCGTTTGCTTCATGCCCGACAGAGAAGCGGAACGACTCCGCCCGCGCAGTACCTGAGTGTCTTGGCTGATCCTGGCTGGTGGGCTAGTTGAAACTGAAGATTCGCCCACCTGCCCAACCACAGAATGCCTTCGCCCATCACCCTTTAAGCGCCGAAGCAAGTTCAGGTTACGTTCAAAATCACGCGCAAGGGCAGATTGATATCGGCTGAGCTTGTTGAAGTAATCCTGTTTCGCCAGCATCGCTTGAATGGTCCGGCCCAGAGCATTGAGGTTATGGAATTGGGCATCTGGCTGCAACCGCTTAGCGGCGTTATTCTCGTTCCCGCTGGTATTGGTTTTAAGAGGCAGCCGTGTAACTAAAGGACCAATCCGACGTATTGCCTGAGCTCGCTCGTCTTTACGAAGCTCAATTCGCTGCAACCAAGTTAGAAGGGCAGCCTCAAATAGCGGTATTCGGCGCAAGCGCCACATCAGTTGGGCCAAATTGTTCACAATTTGAGACTGGATGGCGTCTTCGGGGCAAAGCTCTTCCCTAAAACTTTCAAGCAACCGTTGAAAATCCTCAGGATCCTCGCCCGCTATCACAACCTGAGCGGCCGTCAGCCCATGGCAGATCGCATTTGTACGGCTAACAGATTTGCCTTCGGGCGTCTTCGGGCCGGTGCTCTTCTTTGCGTTTCTGCGGTTCGCCTTTATCTGCTTGGTGCTCGTCATCAAGAACCTTCAGTGTTTCTGCTCCCGCGTCGAAAACGAATCTGACAACGTTCGGTTAGAAATGGCAATCAAAGACTTCTTGTCAGACACCCCGACGCCGGAACTTCCTCGAACCTTGACCCTCCCACACACGGAGCATTTAGGGCATTCCACTCAAAGACGGCTATTTGGTGTATAGGCAAAGAATATATTGTATATACGACTTATTTTGAAGCGGAGCTACGAAACGAACCCAATTGGCTATATGAGGCGATCCAGGCGGGAAATGGATCCCCCCGAAAGTCTGATTTGAAGTAGTGGCGCAATCTAGTGTTGGCCCGGTGTCGCCGGCGGGAGAGCATCGCCTCACGGGAAAATATCGGGGCACGAAGCCGGGCAGAGGCCCAGCACATCAGACACACCAAGGGCGCCGACGCGATCACGTCGACGCCCTTAAGGTTCGTTCTTAGGCCGCTGCCTTGGCGGCGACCGGCACAGAGGCGATCGTCTTCAGGATCTGCGAAGCGATCTGGTAGGGGTCGCCCTGCGAGTTGGGACGGCGATCCTCGAGATAGCCCTTGTAGCCATTGTTGACGAACGAGTGCGGCACGCGGATCGAGGCGCCGCGATCAGCGACACCGTAGCTGAAGCTATCGATCGAGGCCGTTTCGTGCAGGCCGGTCAAGCGCATGTGGTTGTCGGGGCCGTAGACGGCGATGTGCTCCGCGCGCGCCTCCTCGAACGCCTTCATCAGCTTCTCGAAGTAGTCCTTGCCGCCGACCTCGCGCATGTAGGCGGTCGAGAAGTTGGCGTGCATGCCTGAGCCGTTCCAGTCGGTAGCGCCGAGCGGCTTGCAGTGGAACTCGATGTCCACGCCGTAGGCCTCGGTGAGCCGTAGCATCAGATAGCGAGCCATCCACATCTCGTCGGCGGCCTTCTTGGAGCCCTTGCCGAAGATCTGGAACTCCCACTGGCCCTTCGCCACCTCGGCGTTGATGCCTTCGTGATTGATGCCGGCGTAGAGGCAGAGGTCGAGGTGCTCATCGACCATCTTGCGCGCGATGTCGCCGACGTTCTTGAAGCCTACGCCGGTGTAGTAGGGTCCCTGCGGCGCCGGATAGCCGGTGTCGGGGAAGCCGAGCGGGCGGCCATTCTTGTAGAAGAAGTACTCCTGCTCGTAGCCGAACCAGGCGCCGGGATCGTCGAGAATGGTCGCGCGCTTGTTGGAGACGTGCGGGCTGCCGTCCGGCATCATGACCTCGCACATGACGAGCACGCCGTTGGTGCGCGCGCCGTCGGGGTAGACCGCGACGGGCTTCAAGACGCAATCGGAGCTCTTGCCCTCGGCCTGCATCGTCGAGCTTCCGTCGAAGCCCCAGAGCGGAAGCTGCTCGAGATCGGGAAACGAGCTGTACTCCTTGATCTGCGTCTTGCCGCGCAAGTTCGGCACGGGCGTGTAGCCGTCGAGCCAGATGTACTCGAGCTTAAACTTTGTCATAGGCGCGTCTCTCCTACGTTGATGACGATGCTATCTGCGTGTGTTCAACAAGGGATGCGCGGCCGCCCGTTGCTGGCGGCGCCGGACGCCGACGTTGCGTTGCGTCATTTCCCGGCAGTGGCGCGCGTGTGATGACGTTCGAGGCAGACACCGAACGCGTCGTTCTAATCCCCGTCGATCGGCGCCGAACCAATGCGAGGATGAGGACGTTGTGACAGGACCGGTGTGGGCTGAACGAAGTCGCCATCGGTGGCGATGCTAGCGAATTATGCAAATCCCAGCATGCCCATATTGTGGGCAGTTTCTGTCTCGAAATTAGGCATGGGTCTGAGGTGCGAAACATGCAATAAACGCGGCCCCGTTTTATCCTTTCGGGGTAAGTCAAATGAAGGAAAGAGAAAGCGAGATGCGCAATGAGCAAGCAGCACCAGCAAGCGACGGCCAAGATCTATCAGTTCCCGGCGCGGCCGCGTGCGACTTCGGATAGCCGACGCCAGACCCCCAAGCTGGCCCAGCAGCAGGCGGCGCAGGTCCCAACCGCCGCGTGCAACAACTGCTGGTATCACGACGAAGCCATCGAGGAGGCCGAGGAGGCCTGCGAGCGATACCTCCAATAGCTCTGATTGCCGTGAGCACTGATTGCCATGCGTCGTTTTGATTTCGGTATCGCGTTTTGTTTGGATGATCGCGCGGAGATCGTTGGGCTTGCAAGCCAACGGGTCCGCGCGCCGCTGGGGGTCTTTTGCCCAGTCGCTGCGCGCTAGCGCCGCGGCCGCAGAAACGCGGCCATTTTTGCCCTGCGCCTTAAGCTCCGAAAATCGACCAACCCAGTCTCTTGGTCAGCGCCTCGAGCGCGATGCGGCCCAGATGCGAGTTGCCCATGGCGTCGAGCCCCGGCGCCCAAACGGCGATGGAGGCTTTGCCGGGCGCGATCGCCAGAATGCCGCCGCCGACGCCGCTCTTTCCCGGCAGGCCCACTCGGTAGGCGAACTCGCCGGAGCCGTCGTAGTGGCCGCAGGTCAGCATGATCGCGTTGATGCGGCGCGCGCGCTCGGGCGGAACGACCGGCAACCCGGTCGCGGGATTGCGGCCGAACTCGGCAAGAAAGCGACCGGCCATCGCGAGCTGCCGGCACGACATGGCGATGGCGCAGTGGTGGAAGTAGACGCCGAGCGTGAAGTCCACGGGATTTTCCAGCACGCCGAACGACTTCATGTAGTTGGCGAGCGCGGCGTTGCGATAGCCGGTGCGCTGCTCGGAGGCGGCGACCCGCCCGTCGATCGTGATCGACGGATCGTCGGCGAGGAAGCGCATGAACCTCAAGATCTCGCCCAGCGCCTCGCGCGGCTGGTGCCCGGATAAGATGAGGTCGGTGACGGCGATGGCGCCGGCATTGATGAAGGGATTGCGCGGGATGCCGCGCTCGTACTCGAGCTGGACGACGGAGTTGAAGGGGCTGCCCGACGGCTCGCGCCCGACGCGGTACCACAGCCGGTCGCCGACCTTGCCGAGCGCGAGCGTCAGCGTGAAAACCTTGGAGATGCTTTGGATCGAGAAGGGAACATCGCTGTCGCCGGCGGCCGCGATCGTGCCGTCCGTATCGATGACGACGAGACCGAAGGCGCGCGGATCGACGCGCGCGAGCTCCGGGATGTAGGTCGCAACCTCGCCCCGGTCCGGCCGCTGCCGCATCTCCTCGGCAATCTCACTCACGACGCTGGCGAGGTCTGGCACGGGCTTTTTCACTCAAGCTCGATTGATCCGCAGCGGTCGGGCGACCGCGGCCGGTCACTTGCCGCCATTGCCGAGGGGAGTCAATCGTCGTGTGACGACGGGAAGCAGGCGCGAGGAAGCCGGTCCACTCAGCCGAAGCGGCCGGTGACGTATCTTTCGGTCCGCTTGTCGCGCGGGGCCGTGAAGATCTGCGACGTCGTGCCGAACTCCAAAAGCTCGCCCAGGTACATGAACCCGGTGAACTGCGACACGCGCGCGGCCTGCTGCATGTTATGCGTCACGATGGCGATCGTATAGTCGCTCTTAAGCTCGTCGATCAGGTCCTCGATCTTGCCCGTCGAGATCGGGTCGAGCGCCGAGCAGGGCTCATCAAGCAGGATGATATCGGGCTTCACGGCGATGGTGCGGGCGATGCACAGCCGCTGCTGCTGCCCGCCCGACAGGCTGAGGCCGCTGATGGCGAGGCTGTCCTTCACCTCGTCCCACAGCCCGGTGCGCTTCAGGCATGTTTCCACGCGCTCGTCGAGCACCTTCCTGGGCAGGCGCTCGTAGAGCTGAATGCCGAACGCGATGTTCTGGTAGATGGTCATTGGGAACGGCGTCGGCTTCTGGAACACCATGCCGACGCGGGCGCGCAGCAGATTGAGATCCTGGTGCGGGGAAAGAATATTGGCGCCGTCGAAGAGGACCTCGCCCTTTGCCTGCTGCTCGGGGTAGAGATCATACATGCGATTCAAGACGCGCAGCAGCGTCGACTTCCCGCAGCCCGACGGCCCGATGAACGCCGTGACGCGGCGATCATAGAGCGGAACGTTGACGTCCTTGAGGGCCTGCGAGCCTCCGTAGAAGAAGTCGAGATGGCGCACCTCCACCCGCGGCGTCAGCGGCGTATCGCTGCGCTCGCTCGCTCTCACCGCCAGCCTCTCGACGCTCATACGAATCGCTGCTCAGTCACCGTGCACCATGGGGGGTCTGTCAATATCGCTCGCCTGGTGATCGGAGATCATCAAAAGAAAGGGGATCGGCGGGTCGTTCTTCTCGGGGATGAGCGATCCGATCGCCGTGACGACGCGGCGGTCGCGATTGTTCATCACCGCGTTGAGCTCCCAGTCGAGATGGTCGTGCAGCACCTCGCGGTCGAGCTCGTCGAAGAACGCTCCTACGATCTCATCGGCCGTGCGGCTCATGAGGTCGGGTGGGCCGTCGAACTTATAGCCGGCCTCGCTGCCGGTCTCGGCATCCATGATGCGCGCAAAATAGGTGATCATCGCCGTCCTCCTCGAACCGCGGAACATCCTCAGCAAGTTTGAATGAAGGGTTTGTGACAGTCGCGCCGGGCGACGGCTATTGGACGCCTCACCAAACGCCCGGCACGAGCCGGTAGCGCACGCGCGCGGCGTAGGTCGCGTAGCCCTCGAGCTCGGAGGTGAGCACCTTCTCCTCCAGCACGGCGCGGGTCGCGAGCAGCACGACGATGGCGAGCGACCACAAGAGCGCGTAGTAGGAGCCTAGCAGCAGCGGC
The DNA here is from genome assembly GCA_963724945.1 of uncultured Alphaproteobacteria bacterium. Taxonomy (GTDB): domain Bacteria; phylum Pseudomonadota; class Alphaproteobacteria; order Rhizobiales; family Hyphomicrobiaceae; genus Hyphomicrobium_A. Next base: position 25,365 of record CAVRWL010000002.1, read on the forward strand.
GTGCCGACGATCATGGGGATGGCGCCCGCGTACATGGGGTGGCGCACGTACGCGTAAGGCCCGGTCGTGACCACCTGGTGCTGGCGCTCGGCCTGGATTTTGACGACGGGCGCGGCAAAGGTGTTGGCGCGCATCACCACGTGGAAGACCCAAAAACCTACGGCGATGGCGAGGGCCCCCGCCGCCTTGAGCCACAAAGGTACGTCGGAGGCATGGAAGCGCACCGCGTCGAGCCCGGCGACGACGTACTGGCTCAGCCACAGCGCGAATAGGACGACGATAAAGGCTTTGTCCCACCTCTTCTGCTCGCGCTGGATCGGCGAGGCCATGCGCTCGCGCAGCAGCTGCGGGTCGCTGCGGCCAATTATTGTGCCGGAGATGAGGCCGAGGACGGCGAACTCGGCGAGGAACACCCAGGCCGCGGGCCAGTCGAGCGTGCCGGCGGAGGCGAAAAGCAGCGCTCCCGTCAGCACACTCCAGATGACGTTGCGGACGATCATGCTTTGGATCATGTGCTCGCTCGCCATGCCCTGACTGCTTGCCCGCTACGGGCTCAGTCGCACGTGCGCCGGGAACGATAGAGCCGAATTTTCCCTCGAGGAAGAAGATATTCCTGAGTTTGACTTACACGCAAGCGCACGTTCTAGTATCGCTGAAGAGCACCCGCGGAGGAACCGGTGGACTATTCGATCTTCGAGGCCGGGGACACGGTTCTGCAATGCGGCACTCATCTCCCCGGCTGCAAGCTCGCTTATGTCACGCAGGGGACGTTGAATGCCGCCAAGGACAACGTCGTCGTCTACCCCACGCGCTACGCCGGCACGCACACCGAGAACATGTATCTCGTCGGGCCGCGCAAGGCACTCGACCCGGAAAGATACTTCATCGTCATGCCCAACATGCTGGGCAACGGGCTCTCCTCCTCGCCGAGCAACCAAGCCCGCCCGCTCGACGGCCCACGATTTCCGCTCGTCACGCACTACGACAATGTCGTCCTGCAGGAGCGGATGCTGCGCGAGGTATTCGGCATCGAGCGCATCGCGCTTGCCGTGGGCTGGTCGATGGGCGGACAGCAGGCCTACCAGTGGGCGTCGCTCTTTCCCGATCGCGTCAAGAGCATGGCGTGCATCTGCGGACAGGCAACGACGGCGCCGCACACGTTCGTCTTTCTCGACGGGCCGAAATACGCGCTTATCTCCGCCGACGACTGGCATGAGGGGGACTATAAGACGCCCCCCTACCGCGGTCTCACCGCCAAGGCGCGCGTGTGGGCGGGCTGGGCCTTGTCGCAAGAGTGGTACCGGCGCGAGCTTTGGCGCACCATGGGCTTCGAGAGCCTCAACGACTATCTGACCAAGGTCTGGGATCCGATCTACTACCGCCGCGACGGCAACGATCTCGTCTCCATGATCCACACCTGGCAGGCGTGCGACCTCGGCAACAACCCCGTGTATCAAGGGAGACCGCGAGGCCGCGCTGCGCGCGATTAGAGCGCGCGCGATCATCATGCCCTGCCGCACCGACTTCTATTTCCCGCCGGAGGACAATGCCGCCGAGGTCGCGCTCATGCCGAACGCCGAGCTGCGGGTGATCGAGTCGGTTTGGGGGCACTATGCCGGAGGCGGGCGCAACGCGGCCGACACGGACTTCATCGACACAGCGCTGAAGGAGCTGCTCGCGCAATGAGCACGCTCCTCGCGCACGAGCCGCGCACCCACATCTGATGGCTACGAGCTTCGATACCGTCATCGTGGGAGCCGGCAGCGCCGGATGCGTGCTGGCTGCGCGCCTGTCCGAGGACCCCTCCCGCCGCGTGCTCCTTCTCGAGGCCGGGCCACCGGACGACAGCATCCTGATCCGCATGCCGGCCGCGGTCGCCAAGGCGATCGCGTCGCCCCGCTTCAACTGGCACTATCGGACCGAGCCGCAGGCGCACATGGACGGTCGGCGCATCTATTGGCCGCGCGGACGCGTGCTCGGCGGCTCCTCGTCGATCAACGCGCTCGTCCTCGTGCGCGGCCACCCCTCCGATTACGACCGATGGCACGAGGCCGGCTGTCCCGGGTGGGGGTGGTCCGACGTGCTGCCCTTCTTCCGCCAGATGGAGACGAGCACGCGTGGCGCGTCGCCTCTGCGTGGCGCCGACGGCCCGCTGCCGGTCTCGGAGCCCGAATCCGGCAACCCGATCTTTTCAGCCTTCATCGCGGCGGGGCACGCGGCGGGCTATCCGCTGACCGACGACTTCAGCGGCGAGAGCGGCGAGGGCTTCGGCTTATTCGACCTCAACATCAAGGACGGCGAGCGCTGGAGCGCGGCGCGCGCTTACCTCGGCCCCGCGCGCTGCCGCCCCAATCTTAAGATCCGCGCGAACACTTTCGTGACGGGCTTGCGCTTCGATGGCGCGCGCTGCACGGGCGTGCGTTGCGCGCACGGCGGGCGCGGCGAGGAGACGATCTCGGCCGGCGAGGTCATCCTATCGTGCGGGAGCGTGAACACACCGCAGCTCCTGATGCTGTCCGGCATCGGGCCGGCCGAGCATCTGCGTGCCCACGGCATCGCCGTCGTCGCCGACCAGGGCGAGATCGGGCGCAATCTGCAAGATCACCTCGAGGTCAAGGTCAAGCATCGCTGCCCGCTGCCCGTCACCTTGTGGCGGCACGCCAAGTTCCCGAACTATCTATGGACCGGGCTGCAGTATCTTGCCCTCCGGCGCGGTGTCGGCCGCCAGCAGGGATTGGAGGCGGGCGCCTTCATCCGCATCGACCCAGGGTCCTCCGCCCCCGACACGCAATTGCATTTCATCAATGCACTCGCCTTCGACGGAGCAACGGCGGCCGACCGCGGGCACGGCTTTGCGATCGACACGACACAGCTTTACCCCGAGGCTCGCGGCGCGATCCGGCTGCGCTCCGCCGATCCGGCCGATCACCCGCTGATCGATCCCAACTATCTGGCGACGGACAGGGATCGGCGCATGATGCGCGAGGGCTTGAAGGTGCTGCGCGAAATCTGCCGGCAGCAGGCGCTGGCGCCGTATATGGGCGAGGAATTGCGCCCCGGACCGGGCTGCGTGAGCGACGATGATCTCGACCGGCTCGTGCGACAGACCGCCGATTCGATCTACCATCCCGTCGGCACAGCCCGCATGGGAACCGACGCGGGCGCCGTCGTCGATCCGATGACCATGCGCGTCAACGGCATTTCCGGTCTGCGCGTCGTCGACGCCTCGATCATGCCGACGCTTGTCGGCGGCAACACCAACGGACCTGTCATCATGATCGCGGAGCGCGCTGCGGCGCTGATCCAGGAAAGCTGAGCTAACTGCGCCGCTCGAAGCGGATCGGCAGGCGGATTGGCCCGGTGTTGCCGCTGTCGGGAAGCCACTCGGCGGTTCCGTCGGGCTCGGGGCATTTGAGGGCCTGTGTCAAAGCACCGAACGCGATCGTCATGTCGCTTCTCGCGACGAAATGACCGAGGCAGTGGTGCACGCCGCCGCCGAAGCCGTAGTGGCGCTCGCGCGTCGCCGCGATATCGAATGAAGTGTCGGCAAAGATCCTGGGATCGGTGCCGGCCGATTCGGACAGGAGATGGATGGTCGTGCCCTTCGCGATCGGCACACCGTCGAATACAAAATCCTCGATCGCCTCGCGCGTGACCCAGGTGATGGTCGGACGCACGCGCATCACCTCCTCGGTCGCACGCGGCGCAAGCTCGGGGCGATCGCCCAAGAGCTGCCATTGGTCGGGATGCTGCATGAAGACCGACATGCCGAGTCCGAGCTGGTTGCGGGTTGTATCAACTCCTGCGAACGCCAGCATCAACGTCAGATTGCGCAGCTCCTCGTCGCTGAGGCCGTCCTCGACCTTTGTCGTGGCGACGATCTGGCTCATGAAGTCGTCACCGGGGTTCTTCTTGCGCTCGGCGATCACAGCATCGCAGAACTCGTAGAGCTCGGCGGTCGCGCGCTCGATGCGATCGATCTCTTGGGCGAAGGTGACGCCGAGCGCGAGCCCCATCTCGGAGGCGAGCTGGAAGATGCGCGGTCCATCGCTCGGGGGCAGCCCGAGCAGGAGCGTGAGCACGCGCGCCGCATAGATGTTGGCGAATGCATGCATGAAGTCGCAACGGCCGGCATCGATGAACGTGTCGATCAGCTCCTCGGCAAGCTTGCGGAACTCCGGTTCGAGCCTTTGCACGGTGCGGCCGGAGAAGGTCGGGGTGACCGCTTTGCGCAGCCGGCGATGATCCTGGCCCTCGGTGACGAGGATCGTCGTCATCCACCATTCCGAGAAAAGGCCGGACGTGATGCCGTTGAGAGCGGGCCAATTGTGGCTACCCTGGCGCAGGCTCGGATGGTTGAGCATGCGCCCCATCTCGTTGTGGCGCAGCACGGCGAGCCCGTAGGGCGTGCGTGCATACCAGCTCTTCTCGCGCGCCGCGCGCACCGCCGCAGACCGCAGCGAGAAGGCCGGATCGGCGAGGTCGAGGAACGGCACCTCGCCTGCTTCGGATGACACCGCAACGGTCATCGCATGGCCTCCTCTGCGCTTAACACCGCTCGCATCAGGGCAGACAATCGAGATAGGTCTTCACGTCCCAATCGGTGACGGTTGAAAGGAACTTCTCCCATTCGTCGCGCTTGTACTCGTCGTAAAGACGGTACATCTCGCCCGGCATCGCCGACTTGATGACCTCGTCCTTGGCGAGCGCCGCAAGCGCGTCGCCGAGTGTCATCGGCAGGCGGCGCACCTGCTTACCCTGCTCCATGGCGACGTAGATGTTGCGCTCCTCGGGCTGGCCCGGATCCAGATTGCGCTTGATGCCGTCGTCGGCCGCTTTGAGGATTCCGGCCGCCATCAGGTAGGGGTTCACCATCGAGTTGACCGCGCGGTACTCGAAGCGGCCGGGGGCGGAGATGCGCAGGCCCGTGGTGCGGTTCTGGAACCCCCAGTCGGCGAACACCGGCGCCCAGAAGCCCGTGTCCCACAGGCGGCGGTAGGAGTTCACGGTCGAGCAGCCAATCGCGGTCAACGCAAAGAGGTGCTCGACGATGCCGGCGATCACGTTGAGACCGGTTTTGCCCGGCAACCGCTGGTCGGCGGTGTCGGGCATGAAAGTGTTCTCGCCGCCCTTCAGATAGGTGAAGTTCTGCGCCATGCCAGGGAACGCCGGCGGGTAGAAGCCGAGCGGCTTCACCACCTCCTCGCCGCCGCGCCAAAACGAGATGTTGTGGTGGCAGCCCGAGGCCGAGACGCCCATGAAGGGCTTCGACATGAAGCAGGCGATGAGGTTGTGCTCGCGCGCGACTTGCGCGCAGATCTGGCGGTAGGTCGACAGGCGGTCGGCGGTGCGCAGCGCATCGTCGTAGGTGAAGTTGAGCTCGAGCTGGCCCGGCGCGTCCTCGTGGTCGCCCTGGATCATGTCGAGGCCCATGGCGCGCGCGTACTCGATGACGCGCATGTAGACGGGGCGCAGGCTCTCGAACTGATCGATGTGATAGCAGTAGGGATTGGAGAAGCCGCCTGAAGGCGCGCCGGTCTCGTCCTTCTTGAGCCACATCATCTCCGGCTCGGTGCCGTGGCGCAGGTGCAGGCCGCCATGCTCGGCTTTGAAGGTATCGTGGATGCGGCGCAAATTGCCGCGGCAGTCGGCGGTCAGGAACGCGCCGGGCTCCTCGCGCTCCTCGCGATTGCGGAAGAGCGTGCACCAGAGCCGCCCGACGCGCTTGTCCCACGGCAGCTGCACGAACGTCTCAGGCTCGGGGATGCCGACGAGCTCGGCCGCCTCCGGACCGTAGCCGAGGTACTCGTGGTGGCGGTTGACGAAGAGGTTGACGGTGGCGCCGTAGACGAGCTGGAAGCCGCGCTCGGCCACGCTCTCCCAGTGATCGGCGGGAATGCCCTTGCCGACGATGCGCCCCGTGACGGAGATGAACTGCAAATAGAGGTACTCGATGCCGAGCTTGTCGATGAGCGCGCGCACCTCTTTCACGCCGTCGGCGCGGCCCGGAGCGCTCACGAACGTATCGATGTCCATCGGCCGAATTCCCCCTTGCGCACAAGACTATCGAGCACCGCATTCGGCGGCGCCGAGCGAGTGTAGCGGCTTCACTGCCACGATAACAAGTTTCCTCTTGTGATTATTATCTAGGCAGCGTGCGCGGCTATCCGTCAGCCGCAGCAGGGCTCAGGGCAGCTCGCGCGCGTAGCTGATGACCGAAAGAAAGCGAATGGGCAGCTTGACGAGCTCCTCCGGCCCGTGCGGGGCGTCGGCGTCGAAAAACAGGCTGTCGCCCGGCTTCATCGGGTAGAGCTTGTCGGCGTGGCGGTACACCACCTCGCCCTCGAGCATGTAGATCAGCTCGTGCCCGCCGTGCTGAAACAGCGGGAACACGTCGGACTCCTCCGTCAGCGTGATGAGGTAGGGCTCGACGACGACGGCGCCCGACAGGCCGCCCGTGTGGCCGAGGAGCTGGTACTGGTGTCCGGCCCGCGTGCCGCGGCGCTCGATGAGCAGCCCCTGGCCGGCCGAGACGAACACGGCGTCGCGCCGCTCCTCGAAGCGCCGGAACAAGGCGGTCACCGGCACGGCCAACGCCTTCGACAGACGCTGTAGCGTCGTGAGCGACGCCGACGTGACACCGTTCTCGATCTTCGAGAGCATTCCCAGCGACAGGTCGGCGGCGCGTGCCAGATCCGAGGCGGTGATGCCGAGCTTGCTGCGGAACGCGCGCACCTCGCGGCCGATGGCCACCTCAAGCATGTTGTCGCGCGCGCCCTGCAGCGCGTGCGGATCCTGCTCACTGTCAACCTTGCGCGCGGATACGTGGCGCGAGATGCGACCAGGGGAGGATTTGTCGGCAGGTCCCGGCGCTTTGCGCAGGGCATGGTCGGTCGCCACATCGAGCCGCGCCTCGGCGACCCGCGCATTTCCCGATTTTTTCCGGCCGGGCTTTTTCGTCATGGTCTTTCCAAGTTGTGCAACGCGCTCAAGCCGACGATCCGGCCACCGAACTCCTCGGCCGCATCACAGAGACAGCTGCAGAAGTACAAGGCGGCCGCGCTGTCCGCAAGCAAGTGGAAGGTCGGCGTAACGCCGATATCGGCGCGCGCGACGATGGCCGACATCTTGGCAATCGATGTCTGCGCGATGTCAAGGTCGGCGAAATGATCAAGGCGCAAATCGACGGCGCAAAGCTTGGCAAACATGGCCGGGGCGGCGCCCCCGATGACGGCGAGCCAAGCGTGGCTGTCGCGGCGCGGCATGGGATAGGTTTGCTCCGCGTCCTCGATGCGCCACCCGCTCTCGAGCCGGGCGAGCCCGTCGCCCTCGCCGCGCAGATTGGACAGAAGGATGATCTCGCCCGGCGATAGAACGAGGCAGAGGCCTCCGTCGGGCTGGCGGAAGGCACGGTTCGGCGTGGCCTCGAGCGCGATGCCGTTCTTCTCGGCTGCCGCAATGGTGCCCCGGCCCTTGAAGCCGAGACGGGGCAGCGGAGACAGGTCGGCGATCGAGAGTGCGTCCACGGGGCCAGCGCTGCCCACCGTGTCGGCCACCGCGGCATCGCCCAGCGCGCGCCAGCTTGCGCCCTTGTCCTGAAGCAGACGGCGCAGAGGCGTGCGGCGCGCATATGCGAGCGGATCGATCATGCTCACATCCTCCTCACGTCTCCTGGCGCGCGTTGGCGGGGTCATAGAACGGCGTGGCGATAGTCTCCGCCTCGAGCATGCGACCGCCATCGCCGCGAATGGCAAAGCGCTGACCTACGCCGGCGAGGTCGGGCGGCAGGTAGGCGAGCCCGACGACCTTGCCCAAGCTGGGCGAGCGAACGCACGAGGTGACGCGGCCGGCAATGGCGCCGTCGCGGATGACGAGGTGGCATTCCTTGGGCGCGGGCGCATCTGGATCAATCAGCGTGAAGCCAGCGAGCTTGCGCTTGAGCCCCTTCGCCATTTGCATCTCGATTGCGCGCTTGCCGACGTAGAATGTTTTTTTCTTGGCGAGCGCCCACTCCATCCCGGCCTCGGCAGGATGGGTGAGGCCATCGGTGTCCTGCCCGACGATGATGTGCCCCTTCTCCAAGCGCAGCACGCGCTGCGCCTCGACGCCGAAGGGCGCGATCCCAAACGGTTTTCCGGCCTCCAAGAGCCGGTCCCAGAGCGCCTCGCCGAGGCCCGCCGGGCAGTGGATCTCGTAGCCGAGCTCGCCGACGAAGCCAACGCGCAGGATGCGCACTGGCGTGCCCGCCATCCGGCCCGTGCGCACGCCCATGTAGGGGAATGCGTCCTTGGAGAAATCGATGTCGCTGTCGAGGCGCTCGATCACCTTGCGCGCGTCGGGGCCAGCGAGGTTCACGCCTGCATAGGCCGCCGTGACGTTCGCCACGTCGACGTCGAGCTTCCACTGCGTGTTGAACCAGGTCATCTGCCGGTAGACCTGATCGACGGCGCCGGTCGTCGCCGTCACGTAGAAGTGGCGCTCGTGCAGCCGGGCGGCGACGCCGTCGTCGATGATGACGCCGGTCTGGTCCGTCATGAGCGCGTAGCGGGCACGGCCCACCACCTGCTTCTCGTAAGCCCACGTGTACATGCGATCGATGAAGGCCGCGGCGTCGGGCCCGCGGATGTCGAGACCGCCGAGCGTCGACACGTCGATCATGCCGACGCGCTCGCGCACGGCCGCAACCTCGCGTGCGACGGCCTGCTGGGCCTCGCCCTTCGCCCCGTAGAACGCCGGCCGCAGCCAGACGCCGGCCACCATCATCTGCGCGCCGAGCTCCACGTGGCGATGATGCATGGCGCTCAAGCGCACGGGCTCGAACGCGCGTCCGGCGAGGAGAGAGAACTTCTCCGCAACGAGCGGCGGCCGGAACGTCGTCGTGCCGATGCTCTCGAGCGATTTGCCGGTGACGCGCGCGACGATGCGGATGGTGTTGAGGTTGGCGTGGCGGCCCTGGCTCGGGCCGAAGCCCTCCGTCGAGTAACGCTTGACAAGCTGGATGTCGTCGTAGCCGTCCTTGACAGTGTTGACGATGTCCTTGACTTGCAGATCCTCGTCGAAATCGACGAAGTCCTTGCCGCGCTTGGACGTGAAGATCGGATAGGGATGGGTGATGCGTGCCGCTTCAGGGTCCTCGACCGACAGCGCGTCTCGCGCGTCGCCAGTCTCTTTGCCAAGGGCACGTAGCCCCGCCAGCGCCCCGACAGCGTGCGCCTGCGCGAGCACTGCCGCGTCCTCCCAAATGCCCGCCGCGCTCCCTGCAAGCGAGAGGCCCGGCGGGAGATCGATGGCCCGATGCATGCTGGTCGCGGGGTCATAGACGATGCGCGCACCCGCATAGCTCGCGAGGTTAATCGCCGGCGCATAGCCGACGCTCATCAGGACGAGGTCGCAATCGGCCCACCCGCGGATCGCCCCTGCCTTCCCGTCTCCCATTATGTCTGCGACCGCCACGCCTTCGACGCGCCGGGTCCCTTCGGCATCGACAAGCGTTGCCGCCGGAACGATCTGCACGCCGCGTGCGCGTGCGGCTGAAACGCTGGCATGGTCGGGGTCGGTGCGCAAATCGACGATGGCCGCGACCTCGACACCGGCGTCCAGAAGGTCGAGCGCCGCCTCGTAGCCGAACCGGTTGGCGGTCGCTACCACCGCGCGCGTGCCCGGGCGCACGCCGTAAAGCCGCATAAGACGCTGCGCGGCGTCCGCGAACATGATTCCCGGACGGTCATTGTTGGCAAAGACGAGCGGCTGGTCGAAGGCGCCGGCCGCGACGATCGTCTCCTTGGCGCGTATCTTATAGAGGCGACCCGCGGTCACGGCGGAGAGCCAGTTGTCGGCGAAAAGACCGGTCACGGTCGTGCCCGTGAGCTGGCGCAGGCGCCCCTGCCCGCTGGCATTGCGCAAGAGATCGTCGCGTAGCGCCAGAGATTGCGCGCGCCCCTCTGCGCCGCGGCCGTAGAGCAGCGACCCGCCAGGCTCGGGCCATTCGTCGATGAGCAGGGTCTCCGCGCCCGCCTCCGCGGCCGCGATCGCCGCGCTGAGCCCCGCCGGCCCCGCCCCCACCACCACGACGTCGGCAAAAAGGTAGGCCTTGTCGGTGTGCCTGTGGCGCGCGTCCGCATTGAGCCGGCCGAGGCCGGCGAGCGCCCGGATCGGGCGCTCGAAATGCGGCCAAGCCCCGCGCGGACGGAAAAACGTCTTGTAGTAGAAGCCGACCGGCAAGAAGCGCCCGAGCTTATCGAGCGCAGCCAGGCCGTCCCAATCGAGCGAGCCCAGCCGGTTGATCGATTGCACGGCGAGGCCCTGCGTGATCGGCTGCCGATCGGCGCGCACGTTCGGCTCATCTGCGATTTGCAGAAACGCGTTGGCGTCATGGCCAGCCATGGTGAGCACGCCGCGCGGCCGGTGATACTTGAACGAGCGCGAGATTAGAGCGCGCCCCCCGGCATAGAGCGCCGAGGCGACGACGTCCCCTTTGAAGCCGGTGTGCACTCGGCCGTCGAACGTGAACGTCAGGGGCGACTCCCGGTCGATGAGGAGCCCCCACTCCGCGCCGTCCAATCGTCCCAATGCAGGCTCCCCGCTCATGCGCTGCTCCCGCTGGCGCGCGCAAAGAAATCATCGACCGTCATCGTCTCGAGGATCGTGTCGGTGAGCGTGTTGCGGCGCGCGATGAACCAGAAGTTCGTCGGCGCGTGCAGCCACCATTCGTAGATCTCTCCGGCGACGTTGGGCTCGAGAAATAGATACTCGGTCCACTCCGCGTCCGAGGCGCGCGCGGGGTCGGGCATGGCCTTGACCTCGCCGCCCCACACGAACTCGGATATGTTGCGCGGCCCGTTGAGCGGGCAGTTCATGATCTTCATGGTCTCAATGCCCGACGGAGGCCGCGCCCTTCTCGCCGACGAGGTCGAACGTGTTGAAGCGATCGAGCGCAAACGGAGCGAGGAGCGCGGGCTGGCGGCCCGTCGCCAGGCATTCCGCCATGCGCACGCCGCACACTGGCGTCGCCTTGAAGCCCCAGGTGCCCCAGCCCGCGTCGATGTAGTAGTTCTCGATCGGCGTAAGCCCCATGACGGGCGAGAAGTCGGGCGTCATGTCCGCCATGCCGCGCCCACTGGCGCAGGACCTTCAACTCGCTCATGAACGGAAAGAGCTCAAGCATGTGTCCCATCAGGCTTTCCTTGAAATCGAGCGTCGATCGCGTCGCATAGAGCCCATAGGGATCGGTGGCCCCACCCATCACCATCTCGCCGCGCGCCGACTGCGAGATGTAGACGTGCAGCGAGCCCGACACGACGATCTGGTCGAGGATCGGCTTGACCGGTTCGGAGACGCACGCTTGCAACGGAATGGTGCGGATCGGCAGCTTGAGGCCGGCAAGCCGCGCCACCCGGCTCGATGCGCCCGCCACCGCCTGCAGCACCATGCCTGCGTGGATCGTGCCGCGGCTCGTCTTGAGGCCGATCGCGCGCCCCTTGTCGATGAGGATCTCCTCGGCCGCGGTCTCGGTGTGCACCTCGACGCCCAGCTTCATGGCCTCCTTGGCGTAGCCCCAGGCGACGGCGTCGTGGCGCGCGATGGCGCCGGGCGGATGGTAGAGCGCACCGAGCACCGGGTAGCGCGCCTCCTCGGACAAGCTCATCACCGGGCAGATGCGCTTGATCTCGTCGCGGCCGATGACCTCGGAGTCGACGCCCAGATGCTTGTTGACCTCCGCGCGCCAGCGCGCGGTGCGCAGCGCCGCATCCGTATGGGCAAGCGTGAAATGCCCGCGCTCCGAGTACATGACGTTGATGTCGAGCTCGTTGGAGAGCCCGCGGAACAGCTCGACCGATTCCTTGTAGAACGCCACGCCCTCCGGCGTCAGATAGTTGGCGCGGATGATGGTGGTGTTGCGCGCCGTATTCCCGCCGGCGAGCCAGCCCTTGTCGATGACGCACACGTCGCGGATGCCGTGGCGCTTGGCGAGATAGTAGGCGACCGCAAGGCCGTGGCCACCCGCGCCGATGATGACGACGTCGTAGGAGGGCTTGAGGTCGCTCTTCCAGCGAAAATGCGGATCGTCGGGGTGCTCGGCCCGCAGGGCGTACTTGAGCAGGGCGAAGGGCATGGTGGTGGGGCCGCTCTTTGTGTGAGGCATCCTCGGAGGTCGGCGCGGAGAGTGCAATAAGTTTTCCGGTGGTTCAAACAGCCCCTAATGGGCTCTCAACGCTGTTTATTTCATCTACTGCCTGTTTTTTGGCCACGAATCCCGCCTTGACAAGTTGCGGCAACACGACGCAAATTTTTCACCTGATCAAAGGGACTTGCCTGTCAGGCAACTGACAACAGGGGTTGGGGGAGAAGTTATGGAAGGCAATCTCAATGCGTTGACGACAATTTTCACCGAGTTCTACTACTGGGTGACGATCGTCTTCATGTTTCTGATCCACGTCGGCTTCTGCGTGTACGAGGTGGGAGTCAGCCGACGGCGCAATCACATCGCGACGCTTCTGAAGAACACGATGGCGATCCCGCTGGTCACCATCACGTTCTACTTCTTCGGCTGGTGGATCTATTTCTACTTTCCCAATGGGCTAGGGTTCTACAATTTCGTCAACGATCCGCTCGCTTACGACCCGAACGCGGTCGCAGCGCCGTGGAGCCCGTTGATGGCGACACACATGACCGGTGCAAGCGGGGTGGCGGACAAGTTGCACGGGATCACAGCCGATGGAGCATCCGGGGCTGCAACCTGGGCGCACTTGAACGGCGTCTTCTGGGGCGCGTTCGTCCTCTTCTCCGTCACCACCGCGTCGATCATCTCCGGCTCGATCATCGAGCGTGTGCGATCGGGTGCGTTCTGGATCATCGGCATATTCGTCGGATCGGTCTCCTGGATCCTCGCCGCGGCCTGGGGCTGGAGCGCAACCGGGTGGATGGTCAAGCTGCTCGGCTATCACGACGCTTATGCGTCAGGCGTCGTGCACGCGGTCGCCGGCGGCTCGGCTCTCGCCGTCCTGATCGTGCTGGGACCGAGGATCGGCAAATTCCGGCCGGATGGAACTCCGCGTGATATCCCGCCGCACTATCCCTGGCTGGTCACGATCGGGCTCTTCTGCATCTACACCGGCTTCTGGGGCTTCTATGCCGCTTGCAACATTCCCATCATAAGCCCGGCAACGATCGGCGGGCAGATCACTGGCGACACCTGGACGGCAACGAACATCTACCTCGCTCCAACGACGTTGTCGGCGATAACCTTCAACTTCCTGATGTCGTTGTCCGGCGGACTGATGGCGGGCTATTTCATCTCGAAGGGCGACGCCTATTGGACCTACTCGTGTGGTCTCGCCGGCGTCATCGCCGCCTCCGCCGGCAATGATCTCTACCACCCGATCCAAGCCATGTTCGTCGGCGCCTGCGTGCCGATCATCGCCTACAAGATGCACTACTGGGTCGAGCGAACCTTCAAGATCGACGATGCCGTGGGAGCGGTCGCCGTGCATGGCTACTGCGGATTCTTGGGCCTCGTCGTGGCCGGCTTCATCTTGTGGGGCGCGCCGAGCTCGCCGTACGCGGGCTATGCGACAATCTCGCCGTGGGGGAACACCATCGGCGCGATCATCTGCTTCTGGGTGCTCGGTTTCTTCCCCGTCCTGATCATATCGCTCTTCTTGAAGCTGATCGGGCAACTGCGCGTCCCACTCGGGGCTGAGCTCCTCGGCCTCGATATCGTCGGCGAGGAGGCCTACGAGGCGTCCGTCGCCGAGGTCCAAGAAGCCGAGCGCGGTGCACTCGCGGCACTACCCACTCGCTAGCAGGAAGGTGGAAACAATGTCGACCATTGGACTTGAGAACTGGGCCGTAGACCTGAAGAACGTCGGCGCGATCTATCCCTTCCAGGGATGGGAAATGACGATGACGATCGTTGCGGTCGCCGCCTGGATTGGGTGGCACATCTGGCAGATCAGCCACGAGACCACGGAGTTGAACACTCAGAGCAAGAGCCTCGATCCGGCGAAAGCAAAGGCTGCGATCGACCGCTATTGACGGCCGCGACAGTGGGGGCTGCGCGGGAACGTGCAGCCCCATTTTTGTCTCCCGGGTTGAATAGCAAGAAAGTTTGTTTCATACCATTTGAACTGCTCCCCACGCCCATGCTAGCTTTGTGACGCCTTCATCATACGGAGATCCGGGCAATGTGCGGGATCGTCGGCTTGTTCCTCAAAGACCAATCGCTCGAGCCGCGGCTCGGGGCGATGACGAGCGAGATGCTCGCCACAATGTGCGATCGGGGCCCGGATTTGGCGGGCTTCGCCGTCTTCGGCGCGGCCAAGAGCGGCCGCTTCAAGATCACGCTGCAGTCGCCCGATCCCGACAAGGATTTTTGCAACCTGTCAGCTGAGCTCGCTAAGGCGCTCGGCTCGGAGGTCGGCGTCGCTGTGAAATCCAGCCACGCCGTCCTGAGCGTGCCGCCGGAAAAAGCCGGGACAGCGCGCGCGCTCCTGCGCCAGCAGTATCCGACGATCCGCGTCATGAGCGCGGGCGAGGCGATCGAGATCTACAAGGAGGTCGGCTACCCGATCAGCGTCTCGCAGCGCTTTGGCCTCGAGCAGATGGTCGGCTCGCATGCCATCGGCCATACACGCATGGCAACGGAATCGGCCGTGACGACGCTCGGCGCGCATCCGTTCTCCACCGGCGACGATCAGTGCCTGGTCCACAACGGCTCGCTTTCCAACCACAACAATCTTCGCCGCGAGCTCGTCCACGACGGCATGCGCTTCGAGACCGCCAATGACACCGAGGTCGCCGCCGCCTACCTCACCTGGCGCATGCGCCAAGGGATGAAGCTCGGCGAGGCGATGCAGAAGAGCCTCGACGACCTCGACGGCTTCTTCACTTTCGTCGTCGGCACCAAGAACGGCTTTGCCGTGCTGCGCGATCCGATTGCCTGCAAGCCCGCGGTTATGGCGGAAACCGACGGCTACGTTGCCTTCGGCTCGGAGTATCGGGCTTTGTCAGGTCTGCCCGGAATTGATCAGGCAAAGGTGTGGGAGCCAGAACCCGCGACGGTCTATGTCTGGGAGCGGTAATGAGAACGATCGATCTCGCCACGTCCTCGGTGCGGGAGCTCAATGAAGAATTGCATGGCCAGTCCGCCGGCACCAACGAGACGCAGTGGGAGGTGCTCAATCCCAAGGGTCACCATGCCCTCGCCGTCGGCGTCGACGCGCCGATCATGATCGAGATCAAAGGCCCCGTCGGCTATTACTGCGCGGGCATGAACAAGCAGGCGACGATCATCGTGCACGGCTCCGCCGGCCCCGGCGCGGCCGAGAACATGATGTCGGGCAAGGTCGTCGTCAAAGGCGACGTCAGCCAGTATGCCGGGGCGACCGGAAAGGGCGGTCTCTTGGTCGTCGAGGGCAACGCCTCATCGCGCTGCGGCATCTCCATGAAAGGCATCGACATCATCGTCAAGGGCGACATCGGCCACATGTCGGCCTTCATGGCGCAGACGGGAAACCTCGTAGTTCTGGGCGACGCCGGCGACGCGCTCGGGGATTCGATCTACGAGGCGAGGCTCTTCGTCCGCGGCAAGGTGAAAAGCTTGGGCGCCGACTGCATCGAGAAGGAGATGCGCGCAGAGCACCACTCCGCGCTCGCCGCACTCCTGCGCGAGGCCGGAATAGCCGACGTCAAGACGGACGAGTTCAAGCGCTACGGATCGGCCCGCAAGCTCTATAACTTCAACATCGACAATGCGGACGCCTACTGATGACCTACCATAACCCGCCGACGACACCGCGCAAATCGGCAACCTTCGACGACTATACGCTGTCGGAGATCCGCCGCGCCGCCACCACCGGCATCTATGACATCCGCGGCGGCGGCGCCAAGCGCAAGGTGCCCAACTTCGACGACCTCTTGTTTCTCGGGGCCTCCATGTCGCGCTATCCGCTCGAGGGGTATCGCGAGAAGTGCGCAACGGGCGTCGTGCTCGGCACGCGTCACGCCAAGAAGCCGATCGAGCTCAAGATTCCCATCACGATCGCCGGCATGAGCTTCGGCTCGCTCTCCGCCAACGCCAAGGAGGCGTTGGGGCGCGGCGCCACAATTGCCGGCACCTCGACCACCACCGGCGACGGCGGCATGACGCCGGAGGAGCGGGGCCAGTCCAAGACCCTCGTCTACCAGTACCTGCCCTCGCGCTACGGCATGAACCCCGACGATCTGCGCAAGGCGGACGCGATCGAGGTGGTCGTCGGCCAGGGCGCCAAGCCAGGCGGCGGCGGCATGCTGCTGGGCCAGAAGATCTCCGACCGCGTCGCCGAGATGCGCACCTTGCCCAAGGGCATCGATCAGCGCTCCGCCTGCCGGCATCCGGACTGGACCGGTCCCGACGATCTCGAGATCAAGATCATCGAGCTGCGCGAAATCACGGATTGGGAGAAGCCGATCTACATCAAGGTCGGCGGCGCGAGGCCCTATTACGACGTCGCGCTCGCAGTGAAGTCGGGCGCCGACGTCGTCGTGCTCGACGGCATGCAGGGCGGCACCGCGGCGACGCAGGAGGTCTTCATCGAGCACGTCGGCCTGCCGACGCTCGCCTGCATCCGCCCCGCCGTGCAGGCGCTGCAGGACCTCGGCATGCATCGCAAGGTGCAGCTCATCGTCTCGGGCGGCATCCGCAGCGGCGCCGACGTCGCCAAGGCCTTGGCGCTCGGCGCCGATGCCGTCTCCATCGGCACCGCAGCGCTCGTGGCGCTCGGCGACAACGATCCCGCCCTCGAGAGCGAGTACCAGAAGCTCCATACGACGGCTGGCGCCTACGACGACTGGCACGAGGGGCGCGATCCGGCCGGCATCACCACGCAGGACCCCGAGCTCGCCAAGCGCCTCGATCCGGTGCTTGGCCGGGCGCCGTCTCGCCAACTACCTGAAAGTGATGACGCTCGAGCTGCAGACGATCGCGCGGGCAGCCGGGCACAATCACGTGCACAACCTCGAGCCCGAGGATCTGTGCGCGCTCACGATCGAGGCCGCGGCCATGGCGCGCGTACCGCTCGCCGGCACCAGCTGGGTGCCGGGACAGCACGGCATTTGACCGATGGCATTTTGGCAGCGATCACAAGAACGCGGGACGTCGCAAACGCTTAAACCCGGGGAGTCACCGATGAATGAGGACCTCGCTCAGGTCGCGAAGGACCGCGGTATCCGCTACTTCATGATCTCCTACACCGATCTCTTCGGGGGACAGCGCGCCAAGCTCGTGCCTGCCGCGGCGATCGCGGACATGCAGAAGGACGGCGCGGGCTTTGCCGGGTTCGCGACCTGGCTCGACATGACGCCGGCTCACCCCGACCTCTTCGCGATGCCCGATGCGCTCTCGCTCATTCAGCTGCCGTGGAAGAAGGAGGTCGCCTGGGTCGCGGCCGACTGCGTCATGGACGAGAAGAAGGTCGAGCAGGCGCCGCGCACCGTGTTGAAGAACGTCATCGCGCAGGCCGCCGCGCAGGGCTATCGCCCCAAGACGGGGGTGGAGTGCGAATACTTCCTCATCAACCCCGACGCGACCGCCATCTCCGACGACAAGGACAATGCCGAGAAGCCCTGCTACGACCAGCAGGCCCTCATGCGACGCTACGACGTCATCTCCGAGATCTGCGACTACATGCTGGAGCTCGGCTGGGGGCCCTACCAGAACGATCACGAGGACGCCAACGGCCAGTTCGAGATGAACTGGAACTTCGACGACGCCCTCGTCACCGCCGATCGGCACTCGTTCTTCAAGTTCATGGTCAAGTCCATCGCCGAGAAGCACGGGCTCAGGGCGACGTTCATGCCCAAGCCTTTCGCCGGCCTCACCGGCAACGGCTGTCACGTGCACGTCTCGCTTTGGGATCCCGCGGGCGCCTCCAATCTCTTTTCCGACAACACCGACGAGATGGGGCTCTCCCAACAGGCCTACAATTTCCTCGGCGGCATCATGCAGCACGCCACAGCGCTGGCCGCGATCACCAACCCAACCGTGAACTCGTATAAGCGCATCAACGCGCCGCGCACGCTCTCGGGCGCGACGTGGTCGCCTAATACGGTCACCTGGACCGGCAACAACCGCACGCACATGGTGCGCGTGCCGGCCAAGGGCCGCTTCGAGCTGCGGCTGGCCGACGGCGCGGCCAACCCCTACCTCTTGCAGGCGGCCGTCATTGCCGCCGGCCTCGACGGGATCGCCGGCAAGATGCATCCCGGGCCGCGCCTCGACATCGACATGTACCAGTTCGGCCATACCGTGAAGGACGCGCCCAAGCTGCCGCTCAACCTCCTGGACGCGCTGCGCTCTTTCGACAAGGACGAGGCGCTGAAGGCGGCGCTCGGAGCGGAGCTCGCTCAAGCCTACGTCAAGCTCAAGACCGACGATTGGAACTCTTATGCCTCCCACTTCACGCAGTGGGAGCGCGAGCACACGCTCGACGTCTGACGAGAGCGAGGCAGCGCCGACGGCAAAAACGGGCCTCGTAGGCCGGGTCGGGCCTAGCCCGGCCCACACCGGCAGCGCCTACCGAGGGTTGCGGCGCCAGTGCGCGCAGCCAGGCGGGTTTGACGCCACGGACCTCGCCTGCGCCGCAATGGCTCTATCTCCGTCAAGTCAAGTCAGGTGTTGCAGTCTTGCCACGGCGCCTGGACTGAACAGCTATCGCGCTTCCTCCTTTCGCGATCCTGTGCTTTGCTCCGGGGCATTGGCAGCCAGCACGATAAGCGCCCCAGGAAAGAGGGTGCTGTTGCGGTATTTTTGGCCCGGCGTTTCGTGGAGAGTTGCTTCGTGGTGTTGCGTCTCGTTGCGTCGCTGTTCGCCTTCGGCGTCTTGCTTCCTGCGGTTGCAACTGCGGCCGTCGTATCGCCCCTGAGTGGGGAGGTGCGTGTAAGCACAGGCCAAGGCTTCCAGAAGATCGCCGCACCGACCGTGGTCGCGGCTGGGGGCCAGGTAATGGTGAGCCCTGGTGGCTCTGCGACCATCGCCTACGCGCAAGATTGCGTCGTCCCGGTCAAACCGTTCGGCCTAAGCGTCATCCAAACCGAGCCCCCTTGCCGCAAGTTTCCTCCGCCCTCCCATTTCGGCTTCGAGGAAATGGCGGTGACCCCAGGTGATGCCGCAGGTGACACCTATGGCTTTGCCCCTAAAGTCAGCGGCGAGGAGAAAAAGACCAGCAGCGAAGAGCCAGCACCGGTGGTGTCTCACCCCATCCAGACGAGCTCTGAAAGTGGCGACGGCTCTACCCATTGGGGCACCTTGTGCCTCGTGGGCGGCGTCGTGGTTGGCGCCGGTGCTCTTGCCGCCATTCTCCTCGGTCAGAATAACAGCAAACCGGTTAGCCCCTGACGCGAGCTACGCTCAGGCGACCGTTGCGATTTTCGCGAACTCCTAGGCGGAAACTCGAGAGATCGGGTTAGGCGCGCACACGTTCGCGCCCCTGATTTTGCGGGACTACGAAACGGCTGGCGGAGACGGAGGGATTCGAACCCTCGATACGCCTTTAAAAGCGTATAACGGTTTAGCAAACCGCCGCCTTCAGCCTCTCGGCCACGTCTCCTCCTAGCGGAGCCCCCTCATAAATGGGGGGGTTGGCGATTGCAAGCCGCTGAAGCGGCTTGCCAGCGCGGCGAAACCCGGGACAACCTCACCCTTGACGCGTGGAGGTGTCGGCCGCATCGTCCGCCCATAGCCCGGTGCAGGGCCAAGACCTATACGAAACGGACCGCTGTCGCATGCACGCTTCGCTCAGCGCAGCCTTGTTGACGGTCGCACTTTACGGGCTCGCCTCGGATGCGTCGGCCGAGGAGTACTGCGTCACGTGCACAGAGCCCGCCGCCAAGTATCGCTGCATCGTTGGCGGGGCGCCGAGCCCAACTCCACACACCGAGCGCGGGCAGCTGCTCTGCATTACCAAGCTCGCAAAGAGCGGCGGCCACCTGAGCTGCAGCGTGGGAGCGGCCACCTCGGGCCCGTGCGAGGGCGACGTGCGCACTGTGATGTTTCCGAACACGCCCGAGCCAGCTGCCCCGCCGATCATAGCGGCACCCCCGGCGTCAGGCCCCTCCGCCGCAGAGACCGCTCCCGGGGCTTCCGCCGGCGTTCCCAACGAGCCGCAAGCACCCCAGCCGGGACCGCCGAAGACCGTGGAGGAGCTCGCCAAGAAGTCGGTGCAGGCCTCGGGCGAGGGCCTGAAGAAGGCAGGCAAGGCCGTGACCGATACCGCGCAATCGGCCGGCAACGCGGTCGGAACCGCCGTCAAGAAGACGGGCAGCGCAGTCGGAGGCGCCGTCAAGAAGACGTGGACGTGCCTGAGCTCGTTCTTCGGCGACTGCTGAAGGCGAGAGGGCGTCCCACTCGGCCTCTCAATGCGTGGCGATCCACTCGCGTGCCAGCCGCTGCGCGCGCGCGATGTCCATCTTCGACATATCGCGCGAGATCTCCAGCCGATAGCGCTTGGCCTCCTCGTTGCCGCGCTGCGCGGCGAGGTTGAACCACTTGTGGGCCTCGATCATATCCACGTCGACGTCGCGACCGACGCAGTACATGAGGCCGAGCTGGAAGAGAGCATCCGAAGTCCCGGCGAGAGCCGCGCCCTGCTCGAGCCCATGCGAATTGAAGTCAAGCCGTGCCATAACGCTTCCCATATGTGCACCTTGGTTGCGTTGGAGGCGTTGGTCAGTGGTGCCAGCTGCCGCCCCTCTTGTTGCCGCGCCCCGTTCGCGCGACCCTTGCAGTCGAGGATGTCAGCGAGCCGATGAAAACTGGTAAACCGCAACGGCGTCGTTGCAGTCAGCGAATGCGACAAGGATGAAGATCGCGTCGAAGAAACGCATCAAACTGGCGCAATCGGTCCGCTTCAGCGCAAAGCGCAAGGGCGCCTTCACAGTCATGGTTACTGCAGGCTAACCATGTCTCGAGAGTCCCAACGGGAGAGCAATCAGGGCAGCAGCACGATCGATCCCGTCGTCTTGCGCGCCTCCAGATCGCGGTGCGCGGCTTCGGCCTCGCGCAATGGGTAGGTGCGGCCGATGGCGATCCTGACCGCCCCCTTGCCGACCATCTCGAACAGCTCGCCGGCATTGGCGAGCAGATCGGCGCGGTGCGCGATATAGGTCATGAGCGTAGGTCGGGTGGCGTAGAGCGAGCCTTTGGCCGACAGCAGTGCCAGATCGAATGGGGGAACCGGACCCGACGAGCTGCCGAAGCTGACCCACAGGCCCTTCGGCTTCAGGCAATCGAGGGAAGAGGGAAATGTGTCCTTGCCGACGAAATCGTAGACCACGTCGCAGCCCTTGCCGCCGGTGATCTCCTTGACGCGGGCGACGAAGTCCTCGGTGCGATAATTGATGACATGCGTGCAGCCGTGCTCCTTGGCGAGCTGGGCCTTCTCGGGCGAGCCGACCGTCCCGATCATCGTTGCGCCGATGGCCTTTGCCCACTGGCAGGCAATCAGACCGACGCCCCCCGCCGCCGCGTGGAACAGGAGAACGGTCTCAGGCGTGCAGCGGTAGGTCTCACGCAACAGGTAGCGCACCGTCATCCCCTGCAGCATCATGGCAGCAGCCGTCGTGTCGTCGATGCCGTCGGGCAGCTTGACGAGGCGATCGGCGGCGATCAGTCGTTCCTCGGCATACCCGCCGAGCACGCCGGCGTAAGCGACGCGGTCGCCGACCTTGAGATCGGTGACGCCCGCCCCGACCACCTCCACGGTTCCCGCTCCCTCCATGCCGATCACCGCCGGCAGCTGCGGCAGCTTGTAAAGCCCTGAGCGGTGATAGGTATCGATGTAGTTGAGCCCGACCGCTCGTTGGCGCAGCAGCACCTCGCCGGGGCTCGGATCACCCACCGCGACCTCGTCCCACTTGAGGACTTGCGGACCGCCGGTCGCGTGAATGCGGATTGCGTGCGCCATCGCCATTCCTCTCTGCCAGGACGCCCACCATGTTTTGGTCTTGACGCCGCCATGCTGGCCTTCTAGGGGCTGTCACCGCGCGCCGACAAGGGAGCGATGATGAAATTCGACCGCCGCGGGCTGCGCAGGCTGCCGGCCTTGCTCTTGCTCATCGCTCCAATCGAGCTCACCGGGTGCAGCGGGAACGACGTTTCGGGCCCCAGCTCCGGCCTGACCTGCGTCGACGACAGCGAAGAGTGCGTCGCTCGGCGCCAGAAGACGCTGCGCTACCTCATTGAGGATCAGGATCGCGCTTGGATCAAGGCCCGCCCCCCAGCCGAGGCCTACGCGTCCGGCGTGCAACTCTTCGCATTGAAAAGCAAGAAGAAGGAGCTGTCGTGCGAGGAGCTGGCCTATGCCCGCAACGAGGCCGACGGGGCCCCGGCAATCCTGCGCGGCCCCTCGGGCGCCAACCTCACGCGGGCGCAGGTCTCGCGCGGCGTCATGCTCGCCGCCGAGGTCTCGCACGAACTCGCCGCGGAGATGCGGCGGCGCTGCCACAAGTCCTGAGCCATCGCGGCCCTGCAGCCCGTAGGCCGGCCACCTATATCAACAATTCTCTTCCCAGCACCGCCGGCAAAGGCCACCATCACCAGTTCCCAATAGAAGAAAACGACAGACCGCCATGCAAGAGTATGCCCACGCCATCGTTACCTTCGTGCAGGCCAACCAGGCCTGGGCCGTGCCCGTCGCGTTCTTGCTCGCGTTCGGCGAGAGCCTGGCTTTCATCTCGCTGATCTTGCCGGCGACGGTGATCCTCGTGGCCATCGGCGGACTGCTCGGCGCGAGCGACATCGATGTATGGCCGGTCGTCATCTCGGCGGGTTTCGGCGGCGCCCTGGGCTATGCGGCCTCCTATTGGATCGGGCTCTACTTCAAAGAACTCGATCAACAGCTACTGGCCGTTCAGGGCCTACCCGGCCATGATGCAGCGGGGGCGCGAGTTCTTCGAGAAGTATGGCGTCTTCGGCGTCTTCCTCGGTCACTTCTTCGGACCGATCCGCGCCGTGATCCCAGTCATCGCCGGCATGGCGTCGATGCGACAATTACCGTTTCAGATCGCCAACTTCTCCTCCGCCTTCCTCTGGGCGGGAGGCGTGATCGCGCCGAGCTTCTATGGGCTCAAATGGCTGACGCACTGACGCCGGCGGCGCCCTTGGCGATGACGGCATAGATGGCGTAGCCGCCATAGAGCTCATCGCAGCCGACGCTCAGGGCCGGATCGGCCGCCGCCTCTTGTAGATCGCCAACGAGGGCGTCCCTCGGCTCAACCGAGAATTTGGCGAGCCAGGCCCGAAGCCCCGTCTTGAACCAGCGCGGCAATCCCGCCTGCTCGCCGAAGTCGACGATATAGAGCCGGCCGCCCGGCGCCACGGCGCCGAGCGCCTGGCGCAGCGCCTGCTGCCAGGGCGGGATCATCGACAAGGCGTAGGAGATGAAGACGCGGTCGAAGGCCGGAACGCCGAACAGGCGCTCGCCGGAAAAATCCGTCGCATCTCCGGCCGCGACGCTAATGCGATGAGAGAGCCCGGCACGCGCGATCGAGGTTTGCGCGGTGTCGAGCATGGCGCTCGAGATGTCGAAGCCAAAAAAGCGCGCTTGCGGGTAGCGGCGCGAGGCCTTGATCAGGTTGCGCCCCGTCCCGCACGCGACCTCCAGCACCGCACCACCAGGTGGCGCGTCGAGCTCATCGAGCAGGCGGTCGCGACCCAAGAGGTAGTACTTGCGCGAGGCATCGTAGATGTAGCGCTGATAGCGGTAGATCGCATCCATGTGCTCTGCGGCGGGAACACTCTGGACCACGACGCGCTCCTTTAGCCGCGCAGCACGTAGCGATGGAACCCGCCGTAGATCGACGAGCGGTCCTGCGCGGTCCATTGCCGGCAGGCCTCGCGGTCGTAGTCGAAGCGCGACAGGATGGCGTCCGCAATGCGGCCCGGCAGGATCGTCTCCTCGCCGGCAGTACGGAAGATGACGCGCGCGCCCGGCTTGGCTGTGCGTACGATCTCGCTCCACAGGGCGTTGAGTTGCTGATCCGTCATCCAGTCCTGGGCGTCGAGCAGCACATAAGCATCGAGCGAGGCGGCGGGCTGCTGGCTCAGATGCTCGGTGAGTGATGCGTGAACCACCCCGACGCTGTCGGCGCGCTGGCGCAAGACCTCGAAGTTCTCGCGCTGAAGGTAGAGCGGCAGCGGCCCGCTGCCGCCGCTCGCATAGCGGCGCCCGAAGGCCTGCCACGCGAAGTAGTTGTCGGCGAGGTCGAAGTCGCAGGCGAGCCGTTCGAGCCGCGCGTGCAGCACGTCGGCCATGCTGGCCTCGCTGCCTTTGAGCGCGGTGAACTGCGAGGGTGGGATGCCGAGGCCGAAAAGCGCCGACGGCCGGTCGAGCAGCCAGCGGATGTGGCGCTTCTTGAACAGCGGCGCGAGCTCGCGCTCGAAGATGCGGCGCTGCTCGCCCCGGCATTTGGCCGAAAGCAGCCGGCGCGGATTGGCACCGTGCATGCGCGCAAGCAGGTGGCCTGCGCCGATGAAGCCGCCGAGCAGCCCGTGGCGATAGATGTTGGAGCCGAAGTAGTTGATGCGGCGCCGTCCGAGGCGATCGCGCGAGTCCCAATACTTGCGCGTCGCCGCATCGAGGTGCGGACGCAAATAGGTCAGGTAGGCATCGATGTTGTGGCGCCCATCGGCCTCCGCGAAGAAGCGGCAGAAGGCGCCGTAGTGCGGCAGGTGCGCGAGCGCTGCGAGCTTCAGCTTGTTGAGGGCGACATGCGCAGGATTGAGATCGACCGCAGTGATCGTCACCGGAGCAGTGGCGAGATAGCTCAAGACGTTGCAGCCGCCCGACGCGATGGCGATGAGCCGTTCCCCCGACTGCAGGCGCAGCGCCTCGAGGTCCACGACCGGGTCCTCCCAGATCTGGGGATAGACGAGCCCGCTGAAGGCCAGCGTGAACAGGCGCTCCTGAATGCCCTGCCGCGTCGCCGGCTTGTGGCGATGCACGGCCTGGCGCAGGCGCCGATTGCGGCGGCGGCGAAGGGTTGCATCCTCTGCGGCGATGGCGTCCTGAGTTGAGGCCATTCCTCCCCCGTTCGTTATTGTTGGTGCCGCGCTCCAACGGGCTCGGCTAATCAACTCTTGTTGCGGTTTTATGTCAGCTCTCGCCCACACCGGGAAGGCCTTGCATTGCGACCCCGGATCACCTAGACGAGGCCACCGGCCGGACCGCCCATGGCGCCTTCCCGTGCGCCGCTCTCAACCGTGGTTAATTTCATGACGAAACGCAGCCTCCGCAACGTCGAGACCCAGAAGAAGAAGAAGCGCCGCACCATCCCTCGGGCCAAAGTGACGCGGATTCAGGGTAACACCGCGGGCGTGCGCCGGCGCCTCAAGAAGCAGGCGGGCCTCACCCGGGTCGCCAAAGCGGCCGAGGCAGCCAAGCCAACCAAGGCAGCCAAGGGCTGAGATTTGCGGCGACAAGCTCGGCGCCCAAGCCCGATTGCGCCAGCTACGCAGATGCCGACAAGGCGATCTTAGAGAAGATCGCTTCTGCGTCGCCGCCACCGCGCGCCAGGTACATCGTCACCAGACGAGTGCAATAGACGGCCGCAAACCCAAGAGGCCTGACCCGTTCGCAGCGACCAGCTATAGTCACCGAAACTCGTCGCCGCGATTGAGCCGATGACCCGCATCGCCCCCTACGACCCCAATCGCTTCACCTCCGCGATCCCCCACTACGCGGCCGGGCGCCCCGCCTACTCGGAGCGTCTCATCGCGCTGCTCGCGCGCGAGATCGGCCTCAATGAGCGCTCGCGCGTGCTCGACCTCGGCTGCGGACCGGGCTCGCTCACGCTGCCGCTCTCGCGCTTCGCCGCGACCACCATCGGCATCGACCCGGATGCGGCCATGATCGCGGCGGGCCGCGAGGCGGCAGAAGCAGCCGGGCTGGCGATCGGCTGGCGCGTCGGCTCCTCCTTCGATCTCGGGCCCGACTTGGCGCCGCTCGATCTCGTCGCAATTGCGCGCGCCTTCCATTGGATGGATCGCGAGGCGACGCTTGCCCGCCTCGATGAGCTTGTGCGGCCCCGCGGCGCGGTGGTCCTCGTCAACACCGAGCTGCACGCGAGCGGTACCGGCACGTGGCTCTCCGCATTCGAGGAGCTGCGCAAGGCCTACGGCCGCTTTGATGCCTTCTACCACTGGCGCAAGAGCGCAGCCTGGGAGGAGCACGTGAGCGTGCTGATGCGCAGCCCGTTCGGCGAGGTCGAGCGCATCTCAGTATTCGAGCCGCACGTGGCGAGCCTCGATGAGATCGTGGCGCGCGCCTTCTCCTTCTCGGCCAACTCGCCATCCTCGCTGGGGGAGGAGGGACGCGCTGCCTACGAGACGGCCGTCCGTGAGAAGATGATGGCGCTCGAGCCCGACGGCCGCTTCCCGGAGATCGTGGAGAGCGCCGCCATCATTGCGCGGCGCGGGCACTGAGGTGCGCTGAGGCGGCCGCTTCTTTCCCGCCCGCAAATCGCCTATAGGCAGTCCACGGAGCGCGAAAGCTTGACCGCGCATGGGGGGATCATTGCCACAGAATGCCGACGCGGCGCGCGGCCTCAAGCGGCAGATCAGTGCGACCGGACTCTTGTTCACCGGTATCACTGGCATCATAGGCTCAGGCTGGCTCTTTGCCTCGCTCTACGCGGCCCAGCTCGCCGGGCCCGCCGCCATCCTCTCCTGGTGCATCGGCGGCGTGGTCGCCATCGTGCTTGCGCTCGTCTATGCCGAGCTCGGCGGCATGCTGCCGCTTGCCGGCGCCATCGCACGGATTCCCTTCTTCTCACACGGGGGCATGAGCGGCTTCATGGCCGGCTGGCTCTGCTGGATCGCCTATGTCGCCACCGCGCCGATCGAGGTCACCGCGATCCTGCAGTATGCCTCGAACTACCTCCCTTCGCTCACCACGACCGAGGCGAGCGGCCGCGTGCTGACGCCGCTTGGGCTGGTCGTCGCCGCGGTGCTGCTGGCACTCGTCCTTTTCGTCAACCTCGCCGGCGTGCGATGGCTCGCGCGGGCAAATACGGCGATCACGGTGTGGAAGCTCGCCATCCCGCTCCTGGCAGCGGTCGCGCTGATCGTCGCCGGCTTTACCAGCGCCAACTTTACCGCGCACGGCGGGTTTGCCCCGACCGGCGCCCGCGGGGTGTTCGCGGCGGTGTCGGCCGGCGGCGTCATGTTCTCGCTCTTCGGCTTCCGCACCGCGATCGACATGGCGGGTGAGACCAGAAACCCGCAATTTGCCGTGCCGCTGGCGATAATAGGCGCCGTCGTCATCAGCCTCGCGATCTACATCCTGCTGCAGGTGGCCTTCATCGGCACCGTGCCGGAGGCCCATCTCGCGCATGGATGGACGAATTTGTCGGAGAACTTGGCGGGCGGGCCGTTCGCCGCCTTCGCGACCATCCTCGGAATGCAGTGGCTCGCGGCCGCGCTTTACTTCGACGCCGTTCTCTCGCCCTCGGGAACCGCGCTCGCCTATGTCGGAGCGACGGCGCGGATCAACTACGCGCTTGCGGAAAATCAGCAGTTTCCTCGGCTCTTTCTCAAGCTCAACCGCGCTCACGTGCCCGTGTGGGCGCTCCTCTTCAACTTCGTCATCGGCTTCCTGCTATTCCTGCCCTTTCCCGGCTGGTCCGACCTCGTCGGTTTCATCAGCTCGGCGGCGGTGCTCTCGCTTGCCTTCGGGCCCGTCTCGCTCGCGGCGCTCCGCCACCAGCAGCCCGCCATCGCGCGGCCCTTCAAGCTCTATGCCGGCATGACCGTCTCTGCGATCGCCTTCGTGCTGGTCGGATACGTGGTGTATTGGACCGGATGGGACACCAACTGGAAGGTGTTCGCGCTCGCTCTCGCTGGTGCCCTGCTCATGAGCTTCCTGCACGTGCGCCGCGGCGACTTCGGCCGGCTCAACGCGCGCCAGTCCGCGTGGTTCTGGTGGTTCGTGGGGGGACTGGCCCTCGTCTCCTACACAGGCAACTACGGCCACGGCCTCGGGCTATTGCGTCACGGGACCGACATGGCGCTCGTCACCGTGCTCTCGCTCGCCGCGTTCTGGCTTGCGCTCAGGACGCGGCTTTCCGATGCGGAGACGGGGGCGCTGTTTGCCGCCGCGCGCGCCGATCATGAGGCGGAATAAATGAATGCCGCCGGCGTGAACCGGCGGCATCGTCATCTCAAACGCAGCGAGGCGTTAGGCGAGCTCGACCTGGGCGGCCTGCTTGCCGCGGCCCTTGCGGTCGTCCTCGAGCACGAAGGTGATCTTGTCGCCCTCGTTGAGCCCGTGAATGCCAGCGCGCTCCAGCGCGCTCACGTGAATGAACACGTCCTTGGAGCCGTCCTCCGGCTGCACGAAGCCAAAGCCTTTGGTGAAATTGAAGAATTTCACGGTGCCTTTAATGCGATCCATAAGCTGTCTTTTCCAACTGGCGTGATCTTGGAAGCCAATCGCCGGACGGCACGCCACCATCCGGGTTCTCAGTCATTGGGTTATGGGCAAACGGCCGGTGGCGCGCTGTCTAATCCAAAAACGTTGAGGGCGCGGTCCACCTCGGATCGCACCGGCCAGGGGTATATGGCGCGCTTCGGCGGCAAAAGCAAGACGGCCTAGGCGCGATAACTGAACAGCCGGAAGAGATCGTCGGGCGACCGGTAGAGCTCGGCGATCCTCGTAAAGCCCGCCTCGCGGCCGAGCGCCTCCCACTCCGAGACGGTCTCAGGCAGGTCGCAGGTGCGCACGTGGTGCATGGCCTCCCTGAACTCGTCAGCGCTCAAGGCGGTCCAATCGCGGCGACCGACCTCCTCGGCGCGATCGAGGTAGGCGGGGCGGCTCTCGCCGTTGCCCCGCGTCGGCTCGTAGATCAGCAGGGCCCCTGCGGGGATTATGCCGGCGCAGATCTCGCGCATGAGCGTGCGCTTGTCGGGCGTGTCGAGGTGGTGCAGCGACAGGCTGATCCAGACGATGTCGGCAGGCTCGCTGCGACGGCGCATGGCGGTAGCGAAGTCGGCCTGTTCGAGCTCCACCTCGCAGGCCAGCGCTTTGAGGTTTGTCTCGGCAAGCGCGAGCGCGGGTGCGGCGAGATCGATGCCACGATAGCGCGCAATCCTCGTGCCTGCGAGTGCGTGCACGATGCCGCTGGCATCGCCGCAGGCGAGATCGATAAAATTGAAGGGGCGCGCGACGTCATCGCTCAGGAAGCGATGCAGTTGCGCATAGGCGCCGGCGTTCGAAAGGTAATTGTAGTCGAGGAACTTGCGATAGATCTCCCACTGATGGCGGAAGATCTCCACCGCCTTCTCGTCGCGCACGGCCGCTGCCGGCTCCCGTTGAACGTTGACCATGACCCTCACTCAGCCGCCGGAGCGTCGTCCCTTATAGTCGTCCGCCTCGCGTCCGCAACCTAAGTCGACCTGGGTAAATAGCGCTTTGAGGCCCGCTCCGACTTACGGATTAAAGATGAGCACAATGTAAGTGAAGAACAACAACAGGTGCACCGCACCCTGCAGCACGTTGGTCCGGGCCCCGCTGAAGGTGAGCATGCTCACGAGAAGCGTCAGAATGAGCACGGCCGTGTTGTCCTCCTGCAGGCCCAATGTGACACTTTGACCGGTCGCCATCCCAATGATCAAGACCAAGGGCACGGTCAGCGCGACGGTCGACAAAGCCGAACCCAGGCACAGGTTGATCGAGCGCTGAAGCTTGTTGGCGACGGCCGCCTCCAACGCGCTGATGCTCTCAGGCGCCAGGATCAAAGCGGCAATGATGATACCCCCCACGGCCGTGGGAACGCCGAGGGTGTGAATGCCGTGCTCCGCCAGGACCGCCAGATATTGCGCCAGCCCGACGATCGGCACCATGGTCAAGAACAGCAGGACGGCGTGCATCGCTATGCTACGCTGGCGTGGCCTTGCGTCCATCTCCGGGGCGTGCGCATCGGTGTCGGTCGCCTCCACGCCCGGCTCCATGAAGAAGCCGCGATGGCGCATGGTCTGCAGGCCTAAGAAGATCGCGTAGAGCAGGATCGCCGCCGTCGAGAAGAACGCGGCCTGCCAGAAGCTGAGGCTCCCGTCGTTGCTTGAACGCGTGAGGTTCGGCAGGATAAGGACCACGGCCGACAGCGGCATGAGCACGGCGAGGTAGGCACGCGCGCCCTCCAGGTTGTACTCCTGCTGCACGTGGCGCAGCCCGCCCGCGAGCAGGCTCAGTCCGACCATGCCGTTCATCATGATCATGATGACGGCGAACATCGTGTCGCGCGCGAGCGTGGGGTCGCTCACGCCTTCGATCATGATCGAAACGATCAGCGACACCTCGATGACGATCACCGAGATCGTGAGCACGAGCGTCCCGAGCGGCTCGCCGAGGAGCTCGGCCAAGGCATCGGCGTGACGCACGACGCCGAAGATGCACAGCGATATGCTCGCGAGCAGCCATATGAACAGCAGGCCGCGTACGATGAGGCGTGTCGGATCGGCGAGCCATGCGCCTCCATAGGCGATGAACGCCGCAAGCGTCAGCATCCCAAGGACCAGCGGCGCCTCGGCACGCAGCCGTCGCTTCCAGGACGATGATGACGATGCGACTTTCTTCTGCATCCAGCTCTCTGTTAACGGTCGCGCCCCATCCGCGGAGAAAACCCCGCATGTAGAGTGTGGTGGCGTTGAGACTGATCCCCGCGACAGATGGGCTCGCGACAGCGGGCTCGCAACCGCAAGGCGACCGAACAAGTGCCATTGATCTGCACCAGGCTTTGTTAATGGCCGCGCTCGGCCAGCCCGACATTTTCGCACCGCAGCCGAGCGGCGAGCCCTCTCCCGGCAATCCACAGGGCAATTAGCCGACCACGCTGATCAGCCCGCGCGGCGCGCTGCCCGTCCCGACCACCGCTTGGCCTCCGCCAGCATCTCCGGCACATCGCGCGCGGGCCGCGGCGTGCTGATGTAATAGCCCTGCACCTCCGTGCACCCCTCCTTGCGCATGCGCTCGAGCTGATCCTCGGTCTCGATGCCCTCCGCCGTCGTCGCGATGCCAAGGCTCTTTCCCAGCGCGATGATCGAGCGCAGGATGGCCAGCGAGCTGTTGGGGCGGTCCAGCTCCTTGATGAAGATCTGGTCGATCTTGATCTTGTCGAAGTGAAAGCGGCTGAGATAGCTCAGCGACGAGTAGCCCGTGCCGAAGTCGTCGAGCGCGAGCCCGACGCCCATGTCGTGCAAGAGATCGAGCGTCTGGGCGACACCGTCGCTGTCTTGCAGCAATACGGACTCGGTGACCTCGAGCTCGAGCGCCCGCGGCGCAAGGCGCGAGGCTCCGAGCGCGCTGATGACTGCCTGGCGGACGTTGCCGAAGTGGAACTGGGCAGCGGAAAGATTGACCGCGACTTTCAATCCCTTCGGCAATTTTTCGGCATCCAAGCAGGCTTGCCGCAGCGTCCACTCGCCGATCGACACGATGAGGCCCGTCTCCTCCGCGAGCGGAATGAAATCGGCTGGAGAGATCAGGCCGCGCGCCGGATGATTCCAGCGCAGAAGCGCCTCGAAGCCCGTAATCTCACCCCGCTCCAGGTTGAGCTGCGGCTGGTAGTAGAGCTCGAACTCGCCGGCGTGCAGCGCCACGCGCAAATCGCGCTCGAGCGTGTGGCGCGCCTGCATGCGCTGGTCCATCTCGCGCTCGAAGAAGCGCGAGGTGCCGGGGCCGTCACTCTTGGCGCGGTTGAGCGCAAGATCCGCACTCTTGAGCAGCTGATCGCAGCCGCTGCCGTCGCCCGGCCCGATCGCTATGCCGATGCAGGTGCCGACGATGATCTGATGATCGTCGATATCGAAGGAGGTTCCGAGCGTGCTCTGGATCTTCTTGACGAGGGCGGCCGCGGCCGTCGCCGGCTTCTCCGCCACCTGCAAAACGACGAACTCGTCGCCGCCGATGCGCGCCACCATTTCCACGCTCTTGAGGCGCCGGCGCAGACGCTGAGCGATGCCTTGCAGAAGCCCGTCGCCGATCGACGGCCCGAGCGTGTCGTTGACCTCCTTGAAGCGATCTATGTCGAGCAGGATCACGACGAGAGAGCGTCTCTCCGCGCCGATGCGGTCCAACAATTGCTCAATTCGCGCGCGCAAGAGCACGCGATTGGGAAGGTCCGTCAGCGCATCGTGGAGGGCCATGTGGTTCATGCGCGCCTCGATCTGCCGGAGCTGGGTGATGTCCTCGTGCGTGGCGACCCACCCGCCGTGCGGCATCGGCTCGTGCATGATGGCGATCGAGCGCCCATCGGTCATTTCGAGAACCTTGGTGTTGGGCTTCATCTCGAGCGCGGCGGCGAGGCGCTCCTCGAGATAGGCGTTGGGATCCTCGCCGACGTAAAGGCCCCGCGCCATTCGCGCCTCGATGATCGTGCGAAACGGCGTGCCTGGCGCCGCCAGCTCCTTCGGCAGTCCGTACATGTCGAGGTAGCGGTCGTTGCAGACGAGAAGGCGCTGATCGGAATCGAACATGCACAGGCCTTGCGACATGTGCGCCAGCGCCGCGTTGAAGCGCCTGTTCTGCTCCGTGAGCTCGGCCTTGTTGCGGTCGAGATCGACGAGGGCCGCCTCCGCGTTCTCCTTGGCCCGCCTCGCCTCATCGAGATGGCGCTCGGCCGCCTGCAACGCATCGGCGTAATCGCCGGCGTGTGCCGCCCGTCCCAGAAGCTGGCGCGCGCTATAGGTGGCAATTGCCAGAAAGAGCACGAGGGAAGCCAGCGCAGTGATCTTCAGCACTTCGGCCCCGATCAGGATCTGGTAGGAGGCTAGATAGACGCGGTAGTCATGTGTGATCGCCGCAATGCCGTCCTTCCAGACGGCGCCACACACGAGAAGACTCCACCCAACGACCGCGGCAATCCCCGCGATCAGTATGGGACGCGGGTGAAAGCGCAGCGCCCGCAAGGCGATCAGCGCCAGCAACAGGACGAAAGATGGTGCTTTCAAGCAAGCGCCGGCCGGGAGACCGTAGGCGTACTGGTAGCTCCAGATCAGCGACAGAAAGATGCCGATATCGACGACGTTGAGGACGTCCAGCTCACGCTCGGGCAGCGTCTTAAAGCTTGCCAGCCACCATCGCGCCGCGGAGCTGGCGATGAGCAGCAGCAACGCCAGGAGGACCCAGGAGTGGATGACGCTCATCCCCCCCTGGAGACGGGCTGCAATGTGCAGAACCAAAATGAAGCAGGAGATCGCGGCTTGACCGAGCGCGATCGCCTTCTCGCCTTTGACGTCGTAATCGCGCAGGTTCTCTTCGAGCCGGATCGAGGTCGGACCGAGAGCGTTTCGGTCAGATCCTGCCGCGCGAAAGAATTTCGTCCAATGCGTGATCAGGCCTGGCAACGGTCGCTCCCTCGGGCCCCTTGAATGCCCGTTCGTTGCGATGTCGAAGCCGAGCGCCTCCAGGAGCCCGGTCTCGAAGCACTGCTCGAGACCTTGCAGCGCGCGCCACGTTGCCATGCAGGGTGTTACTTATCCCCTTTTTAAAGGATAAGTGCCTGCAATCACAGATAGTCAATATGAAATAAGGACAATTTTTGCGTGCTATTGGCGGACGCCCTCGATGTTGAGTGTGAGCTCAACCTCCTTGGCGGCAGGGCCGAGGTCGAAATTGATGCCGTAGTCCTTGAGCGGAAGCCGCGTGGTGCCGGTGAAGCCTTCGCGGAAGCCGCCCCAAGGATCGGCGCCGCCGCCGACGCGCTCGGCCTCAATCTCGATCTGCTTGGTCACGCCGCGCAAGGTCAGGTTGCCGATGATCGTCGCCTTATCGCCGTTGAGCTTGACTGAGGTGCTCTCGAAGGTCGCCTTGGGATAGTCGGCGGTATCGAGGAATTCCTTGCTGCGCAGGTGCTTGTCGCGCTCGGCGTGGTTGGAGTTAACGCTGTCCGTGTTGATCTCGACCCTCACCTTCGAGGCCTCTGGCTTGGCCTCATCGAACGAGAAGGTTCCGGAAAAATCATCGAAGCGGCCGGTGAGCCAGCTGAAGCCCAGATGCTTTATGCGGAAGTTGATCGACGCATGCCCGCGCGCGGTATCGATCACGTAGTCGGCGGCCATGGCGGGGCCCGCCAACGTCAGCGCCGCGGCGAGCACGGCCAACACGTAGTGTGCGCTCTTCATGCGATGGGCTCCATTTGCATTCACATGTCTTTGGGGGCGGGTGGACCCGACCACATGCGCTGCAGGATGCGGCTGCGGTCGATGAAGTGGTGCTTTAAGGACGCGGCGGCGTGGGCAGCGACGAGGGCAATCGTCACGTAGGCGAGAATCTCGTGAACCTCCCCGGCGCTCTCCTCGAGCCCATGCTTGTGCACGAGGGCGGGAACGCTGAACCAGTCGAACACCTCGATCGGTCGGCCATCCGCCGTGGAGATGAAATAGCCGCTCGCCATCAGCGCAAACAGTAGCGGGTAGAAGCCCCAGTGCACGGCCCATGCGGCTTTGCGCTCGAAGGGCGCGAGCTCGTTGTCGTCGGGCTTGGGATTTGCGAGGCGCCAGCTAAAGCGCAGCACCAGCCCGACCAGCAGAAGCATGCCGACGCTGCGGTGAATGTCGGGGGCGAGGCTGTAATAAGGGCTGTAGTAGGTGAGCGTCACCATCCACAGCCCCAGCGCAAACATGGCGACGATTGCCACCGCCATGATCCAGTGCGTCCAGCGGCTCACCAGCCCGTAGCCGGCTTTCGTATCCCCGATCAGCATTGAGAGCCCTAGTCCCCCTCACGTCGCAATGGGCCGGTTGTCCTTGTGATGTAGGTCGCAGGCCGCCAGCGTCAACCTAAGGGCCGCCACAGCCGGTCGTTCCCGTGCCGAAGCCGCCACAATCCGCCCTCAAGTGTCGCACAAGGCCGGCGCCAGTCTGTTCCCTAGGGAACAGACTGGCTGCATCGGCGATGACAGAAGTTCATGCTTGCAGCCGCTCGTGCTAATGTGCGGTTGAGCTGAGCTCGGCGGCTCTTGCGCACGTTGCTGCGCTTGCGGCGCGGCGTCTGGGCTGCAGAAGGCGAGTGGCCATGCGATTGCGCAGACTGATCTTTTGCCTTCCAGCGCTGCTGATCGGCAGCGCCGGGGCGCTAGCAGCGCCCGGCGACACGATCGGATCGGCGGTCACGATCGTCAATCTCGTCACGGCGCAGATCAACAACGACCAGCGCAAGCTCGCCTCCGGCGACGACGTGCACCAACAGGAGCTGATCGAGGTGGCGGCCGACGGCCGCGGCGATCTTATGCTCCGTGACGATACCAAGCTGGCGCTCGGTCCGGGCTCGCGGCTTCTGCTCGACCAGTTCGTCTACAATCCAGACATCAGCGGCGGCGCCATCGTGATGGACTTGGTGCGGGGCGCGTTCCGCTTCATCACCGGCGTCGCCGCCAAACCCGCCTACGTGATCCGCACGCCAACCGCGTCGATCACCGTGCGCGGGACCATCTTCGACGTCTACGTGCAGCAAAGCGGCGTTGCCTGGCTGCTCCTGATCGAAGGCGCGGTTCAAGTCTGCGCCGAGGACGGCAAGTGCATTGTCGACGACGAGCCGGGCAAGCTCATCCGCATCGGCTCGGACGAGGTCGACAAGCCGGTCAAATGGGCGTCCCTGCCGCAGAAGAACGACGTCAGCTTCGACACCGCCTTTCCCTTCATCGTCACCGAGCCCGAGATCGATCACGAGCACCATTTCACGCGCGACGAGATCGTGCTCGGCACTTTCCCGGGGCGGCCGGGCAAGGCGGACGGCGACAAGGCCGACTCCAATGACGATAAGGGCAAGAAGGACTACGAGGACAAGCCGCGGCGCAAGGCCGATACGCACGAGCGCCGCCACCGCGTGGTCCGACACAGACGCAGACGCCGGCACCACGAGGACGAAGCCAGCAGCAACAAGCCCAGCTTCCCGATCGGAATCGGCATTGGCATCGGCGGGTTCGGCCACCACCACCACGGCGGCGATTATGGTGGCGGCGGCAAGGGCAGATGAGCCTAGGCACCGAGGCGGCGCGCTTGCGCGTCGAGGAAGGGGTCGAGCTCGACCCATCCGATCGAGCGGCAGGTCTCGAGCGCCGCGGCTGCCACCTTGACGTCGCGCGCGCGCAGCGCCGCCCTCGCTTGCGCGTAGGTCTCCTCGAGCCGCCGAAACCGCGCCGATCCGGCCACTGTCTCATCCCCCAGAAGCGCGAAGATTCGCTCAGGCCGCTCCTTGCCGCGGATCGCCACGGCATCGATCTCGAGAAACGCCAGGCCCGGCGCTGATGCGGCCGTGCGCTCGCCGGTGATGATCGGAACGCGATAGGACTTCGTCATTTCCTCCAGGCGCGAGGCGACATTCACGACGTCGCCGAGGATCGAGTAGTCGAAGCGCTGCGGCGATCCGACATTGCCGACGCAGCACTCGCCCGTGTTGAGGCCGATGCCGATGCGCACCGGGCTCGCCGTCTCCCCGCGTTGAGCCGCCTCCACCGCCCACGCCGCGTTGAGCCGCTCCAGCTCTTGAAGCATGCGCAGCGCCGCGATCGAGGCGTTGCGCGCGTGCCCCGCATCCATCAGCGGCGCATTCCAGAAGGCCATGACCGCATCGCCCATGAATTTGTCGATCGTTCCCCGCTCGGCGAGGATGACGTCGCAGAGCGGCGTAAACAGCCGGTTCAAGAAGCGGATCAGAGCCTCCGCGGAGAGCCCTTCGGAGATCTTGGTGAAGCCGCGCACGTCGGCAAACAGCACCGAGACCTCGCGCGTCTCCCCGCCGAGCTTGAGCTTGTCGTGGTTGCGGGCAAGCTCCTCGACG
Source organism: uncultured Alphaproteobacteria bacterium (assembly GCA_963724945.1). Lineage (GTDB taxonomy): Bacteria > Pseudomonadota > Alphaproteobacteria > Rhizobiales > Hyphomicrobiaceae > Hyphomicrobium_A. The sequence goes on from CAVRWL010000002.1 coordinate 62,171, forward strand.
AGCGGCGCCGCGACGTAGTGGCCAAACGCCGAACGCACGCGATTACGGTCGGCCTCGGTCTTGATGTAGCTGTTGAGCGAGGTGGCTAGATAGAGCGTAAGGATCGCGAGCGCGGGGTAGACCGGATCGAACAGGAGGCCCGAGCGCGCATAGGCAAGCCAGGACGCCGCGAAGACGGCGAGGATCGCCAGCGTGCCGACCGCGGCGGCGGCGACCGCGCCTAGGCGGTAGATCAGCCAGGCGACGACGGCGCCGATGATCACGAGAAAGACGAGCTCGGCGCCGGTCGCGTACGCCGGCCGGCTCAGGTGGTCGCCCGAGAGCATCTGCTCGAGTGCCTGCGCGTGGATCTCGACGCCCGGCACCGCGGCATCGAGCGGCGTCGCCCGCAGATCCAGCAGGCCGACGGCACTGGTGCCGATCAGCACGTCGCGGCCGGCGATCGCCTTCGCGTCATAGCTGCCGTCGAGGATGGTGTAGGCGGAAATGTAGCGGCGCGCGTCGGGGCGCGCCACGCGCAGCCACAACTCGCCGTCGGCGTCGGTGGGGATCACGCTTGTGCCGACGCGCACGCTCTCGACTCCGGTCTTCTGCCCGAACGCCGGCAGGCCACTGCCGCCCGAGGAGCGCACGAAGATAGTCGTCTCACCGCGTGCAAGCCTCAGCGCCTCCAGCGGCAACGACGGATAGAGCGTGCCAGCGACCGATACGAGCAACGGCACGCGGCGGATCACCTGATCGCGGAACGGGATCCAGTTGACGGCCCCGATCCCCGCAGCGTGCTCAGTCAGAATTGCGAGGCTGCCGATGCCGCCCGCAAAATGCGGCACGAACTTTTGCGGGTCATCGCCGGCGAAAGCAAAGCGCGCACGCGGCGGCGGCGGTGGCTTGCCGCTCGCCGCTGCTCCCGCCAGCCCGAGAACGACGGGCGCTTTGGCAATGGCAGCTGCAAGGCGCTCATCGTTCGAAGCGAGCTTGGACGCCTCGCCGATGAGCGGCGTGAGCTGCGGGGTATCGGCGAACAGCTTGGCGAACTCGGCCGGCGAGAGCCGATCCGGCTCGGCCAGGATGAGGTCGAGCGTGATGGTGCGCGCGCCGTCCTCTTGCAGCCGATCGATGATGCGGGCCAGATGCGTCCTCGGCCACGGCCATTGCCCGACGCGCTGCAGCGAGGCCTCGTCGATGTCGACGATACGCACGGGCAGCGACGGGTCGAGCGGACGCGGCGCCAGGTCGAGGTAGGTGTCGAAGACGGAGAGCCGCAGCCGGGCGATCGGATCGGGATCGGCGATGCGCAAGACCACCGCCAGCGCGAGCAACGCAGCGGTGAGGATCAGATGGACCGACGGGGCGCGCAGCTGCATGCGTCCTCGCTTGCGAACTGGGCTCTCCCCCGAGGCCCCATCATAGCGTTGCGGGCCCGACCATTTCCGGGCGCCGGCGCAAGGCGCTAGAGGCCCTGCTTCGTCGTGCGCAAGCTCAGGATGTAGGCGACGACGTTATCTATGTCGTCTGGCTTGATGATGAAGTCGGGCATGGTCGGGTGCGAGGTGTGCAGCCAAACGGAGAGAGCGCGCGCGGTCATGCCCGGTGTATTGGCGACCGCCTTGAAGCTCGGTGCGTCGGGGTTGGGCGAGAACGCGTCGACGCCCTCGACCTCGTGGCACTCGGCACAGACCTTCTTTGCGTACTCGTGGCCCGTCTTCACATCGCCGAGCTCGGCGGCGAATGCGGGGCCCGAAAGCGCGAGCAAGCTCGCCAGAGCAGTGCGGTGCAAACGGCGCATGTCGGCCTCTCCTGCCATCAGGGTCGCCGGCACAGGCTAGCTGGACCCGCAGCGACAGTATTGATCTTGGTCAACGAGCATTATCGCAGGTGCGCAGCGCACGCCAGCCACATGGTTAGCGCTGCCGCCGGAACAGCACCGAAAGGTTGTTGGCCGGCATCTCCGCGATTTCGGGCGCTCCGAAAGCGGCGTCGGCGGCGAGCCGTGCGACCGCCTCGAGGTCGCGCACGCCCCAGGCGGGGTTGCGCGCTTTGAGGAAGTCGCGATCGAAGGCCTCGTTGCTCGGCGCGGTGTGCCGCCCTTCGCGCTTGAAGGGGCCGTAGAGAAAGAGGAAGCCGCCTTCGGGAAGTATGCGCGCTGCCCCCCGCACCAATCCGACGGCGGCCGCCCAGGGCGATATGTGGATCATGTTGCAGCACAAGACGACGTCGGCGCCGGCGATCGGCCAGGTTTCGGCCGCAGCGTCGAGCGCGAGCGCGGGACGGATATTGCAAAGCCCGCTGGCGGCGACCCAGGCGTCGATGCTGGCGCGGGCCTGCGCGTCGGCGTCGCTCGGCTGAAAGACGATGCGCGGTCCGCAGCTTTGCGCAAAGTGCACCGCGTGCTCGCCCGAGCCGCTCGCGACCTCGAGCACCAGGCCGGTCGCGGGGAGGTGTGGGCCCAGCACCGACCAGATCGGATCGCGGTTGCGCGCCGTCGACGGCGCATACTGGCGGGCGTCTGATGTCATGGGCGATTTGTCGGGCGTGGCGACCGCACGGTCAAGGCACATCATTGGAGAATCCATGCCTTGCATGGACGGCGCCGCGGCCGGATGAGGCGCCGCAGGTGTTCCGCGAGGAATAGTGCACGCCCCTTGTCGCTTGCAATCATGGCAACCCGCAATCACCGGTCCCTTTGGCAAGAGCTTCTGGGCAAACACTACCAATAGGCAACGTGGAGACACTCATGCTGCAATTTCTCATCACAATGGCCGGCGCGTTCTTTGGAACCATCGCCGCAGCGGTTTTGCTGAATATCCACACTTCGACCGCGCGTCCCAGCACTTTGGCTGCCTCGACCGAGCGCGCACCTTCGTCAAAATGGGTGGTCCTCGCCGCCGCCGGCACCTTTGCCGTTGTCGCCGCTCTGATTTTCTACTTCATGAGCGCAGGGCTGATGACCGCGGCCATGGGCGCCATTGTTGCGGTCGTGACGCTGATCATTCTCGCTTTTGTCACACGCGCTTTTCGCTAGGTCTGCCGGAGCGAGGGGGCGCCGAAGGCTCCTTAGCAATTGACGTCAATGCCCCGGCGTCGTCTCCACGTGCACCTTGACCGGCAGCTTGCCTTTGTCGCCGAAATCCAAGGTGAGGTCGAACCAGTCTCCGTCCTTGAGCGGCTGGTGCAGACCGGAGAGCCAGATGTGCTGGCGCCAGGCGGCGAGCGCGAACGGCTTGCCCGGCTGAAGCTCGATGGGCGCCCCGGGCCACTGCACGGTGCCGTCCTTGGCGACCGTGCGGAAGCGGACCTTGTCCGCGATGGGGCTCGAGGCGCCCACGAGCTCTACCGGCGCCGTCCCGCTGTTGAGAAAAGGCGCATAGACCGCGACGCCGTCCGAACCCTTCTCGGGCGGCTTCGCCCAGATGTGCCCGACGGCAATGTCGCCCAACTTGTAGCTGTGTGCCTCAGCGCCGCCCGGGATCACCGCAAGAGCGCCAATCGCCATGACGACGACCATCGCGCTGGAGGCGGCGAAGGCGGACCAGGCTCTCGGGACGGGGGCTTGCATCATCGTTTGGGGGCGTCGTTGTCGAACTTGGCCGATTGCGTCCGCTGCAATCCGGCATCTTTCTCCTCCGACCCCTTCTTCAAGTCGCGCACGGATTGCAGCGCCTCGGGCGAAGGGTCGGGTTGCTTGTAGAACGTGTACGACAACGTGATCTCGCTCAGCATCTTGGCGTCGGAATCCTTCAGCATCTGCTCGTCGACGTAGAAGACCAGCGGCATGCGCGCGCTCTCGCCGGGTTTCAGCTTCTCGTTGGTGAAGCAGAAGCATTCGATTTTGAAGAAGTAAGGCGCGGCCGAATACGGCGTGACATTGAAGACGGCCCTGGCGACGAGCGTCTTATCGGAGTTGTTCTTGGCGTAGTAATAGACTTTCGTGGGCTCGCCGAAGTGGGTCGTGACCTTCCGCTGGAGGGGCTTGAATTCCCACGGCAGCTCCGCGGCGACATTGGCGTCGAAGGACACGGTGATGGTTTTGTCGCTGGCGGCAAGCGTCGCCGCTTTGGCGAGGCTCACGCGGCGCACCGTCCCGTCAATTCCGGTCACGGCGCAGAACAACCGGTACAAGGTCGGCGAGTAGATCACTATGGTGCTCATACCGGCCATGAGCAGAATGGCAACGGCAATCACGGGCAGATTTTTCGCGTGGGTCTTTTTCATCACCCTTCTTATTGTGCTTGATGATTTGGGCCTTGCGTTTTGGGCTGGGCCAACCCTCAAGCGCCCACTTAGGCGCTATCGGCGCCGCGCACAAGGCGGCCTCGCGCCGCGGGCGCTAGGAGGGACGCAGCAAGCCGATGACGCGCGTCGGCCCAGGGTCAAGGGCGGGCGTTCAGGGCCAAGGCTCACCATGCAGCCGGCGATCAGCGCGGCGGATCAATGACCCCAGTCGAACTTGTAGACGATCTCGGTCGTGGCGGTCTGCTCGACCGGCTTGAAGGTTATGCTGGTAAGCTCCACGGCAGCTGGATTGGTATCGGTGAGGGTTTGGTTGCTGTACTCGGCATAGCGGTATTCGCTGCGCCAGAACCAGCCCGGGGCGACGGCCACTTCCAGACCGCTGCCGATGAACCAGCCTCCGCCGCTGTAGTCCGACGTGGAATACCCAGGGACCACCGCCGGCATAACAACGCCGCCGGTGCCGCCCATCGCCGCCCCATCAAAGTGGGCATGGGTATATCCGACGCTGAAGTAATTGAGGATTTCCGGCGTCATCAGCCAACCCGCACGCGCACCGACATACCAGCTCGAGTTCTGCTTGATCGTGCCGGCCAGGAACGGGCCTTGATCTTGGATGGTGCCGCGCAAGCTGGAAAAATCGTAGTCGAAGAACGCGCCGCCGACGATCCGGCTCGAGAATTGATAGTCATAGCCCAGGCCGATCTCGCCAAGCCAGCCATCGCCGCCCTGACGCTGCTTGGTGCAGAGCACGCAAGCGCCGGTGGTGGCGCTCACCGTTGTCGTATCGGCATCCCAGAAACCGTAGCCGACACCGGCATTGGCGTAGAAGCCGGTCCAATCGGTGACTTGCAGCCCTCGCCGGCTCGGCTGTAGCGGGCTGTAGCGTGCTGCGCGAGCATATCCCGCCGCGGAAACAAGAGACGCAGCAAGAACGATGCAAAGCAGTTGCCGCCGCATGGCCCCCTCCCGACAGAATTCGAATCGTCCGTATCCGTATGGGCTGGATCGATTACGGAGGATTTGTCGAGAACGCCGTGATCCGCCAAGCTGTGGTCCACGCCTTGAGCGCTCGTCGCGCCGCGGTGCGCAATCGGGACGCGCGCGGGGCGTCGGCCCGTCATCTCACTGGTCAGGGGTGGGCGCACTTGGCGGCCCGAGGCCCGTCTTGGCCAGCCCTCGACACCGGCGCGCGGGCCTTCAAGGGCCCCCGACAGGGGCTGGTCAGAGGTCAGGACGCCGTCGCGCCCGCCGTCTCGGCGAGGAGGTCGGCGGCAACGTCGGAGTTCTTCTCCTCGGTCAAGTTGAAGGCGTAGGCGGCCGCGCTCTCCTTGCCGAGCAGCGGGTTCTTGGCGAGCGCCGCGATCTCCTTCTTGCCGATGCCGGCGCGGGCAAGCTGCTCGCCAAACGGCGTCTCGGAGAGCTTGATCAGCTTCTTCTTGGCGTGATCGGAGAAGAAGCGGCTGAACTCGAGCATGGCCTCGAGCGGGCCGGCGGAGCAGTGCACGCCGTTGGTCGCGGTGGCGACGTCGTGCAGGCCGAGCTTCGCCTTCTTCTCAAGCAGCATCCTGCGAATGGACCCCTCGGCCGCCTTGGTCGGGTCGGTCGACCCGGTCATCTCCTCGCGCAAGACGCGCCAGTCGGTGTCGGACGCGCACTCGAAGACGACGATCGTGCGCCCGGGCATCGTGTAGTGCAGCACCTGCTGGGGGTGGAACGGGTTCAACACGACGACGCGCTCGCCGGCGACGTTGAGCACGGCGTAGTATTTCCCGCTGGCGATCTTCTTGGTTCCGAGCGTATCGGAGATGATGTTGAGCGCGAAGGCCGACACCTCGGGATATTTCTCCAGGAACTCATGACCGCCGAGGATGCGGTCGACCTTGGGGCACTCGGCCATCAGCTTCTTGCGCGTCGCTGCAGAGAGCGCGGCCTCGCCGAGCCGGGAGGCGCGATTGATGACGCCGTAGTGCTCCTCCATGAGGTGGTAGCGGCCGAGGTAGTGGCCATTCAAGACGCGGATCGCCCCCGTCTTCACGGCGTGCGCACGCAAGGCCTGCAGCACGAGCTCGAGAATGGCCCCGACCTCGACGCCATCGTCGACGGCGAGAACCTCCGGCTTCATGAACAGCACGAAGTGGTTGCGCCCCTTGGGTGCGTCCTTGGGCGCCTCCCCGACGGGGCTGATCCACCGCTCAGCCGGCCCCGCCGCATGGGATAGCTCGGTAACGGCCCGGATAATCTTCGTCGTCAAGACCATCGGATGCCCTCGTTTTTGGTCTTCCCCGCGTGAAACGCATAGACCGCCGCCGCGCGGTCCTCGTCGATCGGCTCCCTGGCGGTGCTGTTGAGCCATTTGATGGCGTCGCGCAACAGCCGCCGCCCGCGTCGCGAGGTCACGCCCGCAGGCCCCAGGTCCTGGCCGAAGTCGACCGCAAAGACATCACGCCCGTTGGTGCGCAGGCTGTGGAACGGCGCCAGCGGGCAGAACCCGTGCTTCTCCAAGGTCGCCGCATAGCGAATAACCTGGTCGATCAGGTGCGGTGCATTTCCGGCCCGCCGGCGCAGGTCGCTGGACAGCGCCTCGGGTATGAACTCCTCGACCACGAGCGCGCGGCCGGCGTGATAGAGGCGCGGGGTACGCACGCCTTCGCTCTCGAGGAGCCGGCGCCGCGCCACCCATTCCGCGCCGAGCTCGGCTAAAGTGCGCGCGGTGGAGAACGCGACGATCGCCTTCAGGAGCACGTCATGCGCGACGCCCGGGCCCAGCACGCGAAAGCGGTAGATGAAGGTTTCCGCCCCGCCGCGCATCCAGCCATGCACCTCCTCCAGGATCGGCGCGGGCGAGGGCTCCTTGAGGATGCCGAGGCGCCACAGCGCCTCGCTGGCGGAGGCGGCGTCGATGAGGCCGCACAGCTCTTTCTCGAGAGTCCACGGGGTCGCCATCGGGCAAACGTCGTCCAGGAAGTGGGAGCCGCAATCGGGCGCCCACCATGGCCTGGGCTTCACAATTCCGCAATATTGGACGGAGGCCTGGGGCCGGGAAATCCGCAACACCGGGGGCTTCAGCGGGGTACCGGATCGGCCTCACTTGACGGGGAGACCTCAGGGTCTTGCCCCGGCGCGCGGCGGCCGTTCGCCGCCGCGGGGCGGACGCTTCTCCACAGTGGGCGGCTCGAGTGGCCAGGCACGGGGCAATCAGGGTCGGCGAGCAGGATGGATTTCAACAGGCGGAGCTCCTTGTGCAGCCGATAGGCGCGGGTTTGCTTTTGCTCTTGCGAGCGGACTTTGCGCGCCATTTGCAAGAACTCCTGCGTCTTCAACAGCGTGGCGCGCGCGTAGGTGAGCGCAAGTTTGGCGCGCACCTTGGCTAAGTTGTCTCTGCTCATGACGGGCTGGTGGCTCCAGGGGTCGGGACGACGCGCCGGACAATGCGCCGGCTCGCCTCGCGGGGCCGGCACCGCGCGACATCCCGAGGTTTGAAAAATCGAGGGGCTGCGGGGCGGAGCACGCCGCAGAAGTTTGGTAACAAGAGCGGCGCGTCTGCCGCCCCGCGCAGGATTTTTGGCCTACCCGCAGCTTTTCAGCGGTTCTCGCTCCCGGGATTTCACCGGGTGGGTGCGGCGAGCCCCAGGCAGTCCGCCGCGCGTCACGGCTAGAGTACCCGGCCTGCAGCCCGCCCTCGACCAGGACGCTCGAGATCGACCCCTTCGATGGGGCGGGATGGGCGGAGTGTGGCATGGGGGGACGTGCCGAGGATTAGTTTTGGGCGGAGCTATTTCGGCATGACGCGCCGGGAGTGCAGTTCACCAAGGCGGCTACGTGCCGCGCGCCAGCAGATACGACACGAACGACGCGCACGCTCCCAGCATGAACAGTGCATCGGCCTCGTCCACCTGGGCCTCGTCGCCGAATACGAGAGCATGGCGCACACCTTCCTCGTCGCTTGAGTACCCGTAGAGCGAGCCGAATGCCGCCTTGAGGCTGCCGTGCAAGTGGCCACGCTGCTCTAGAACCTTGAGCGCCGCGCCCAGGGTGTCGGTGCCCGGCGCGAGGCGCACCGCTATCGCCTCGACGGCGTGGATGCTCTCGCGCACGCTACCTGGCCAATCCGAATTGCGAAGCGCCACGCCCGCCGCGATCAGCTGCTTGCGGGCGGCGGTGGCATTTTTGGCCTCGGCGTCCGCTATGGCGCGCTCGAAGGCCGCCGCCTGCTCCTCCGTGCCGATGGCGGCGATGTATTTGTTGTCGAAGACGCGATACGCGGCGCGCGCCGTGACGAACGCGTCCGCAAGCTCGCCCTTCAGCTCGCCGCTGCATCCAGGATGCCGGACGAAAAATTCGACCAGATTGAACAGCCCACCAATGTTGGCGCGCTGGATGAAGTCGTTAAGGCGCTTCTCGTTCTCGTATGCACCATAGTCGAATTTGTTCGGCCGGCAGCTTGAAGAAGAGAACGTGCAGGTCCATCGCGACCCGCCTCCATTCTTTGTTGAACACCGCAGAGGAATACGTCGCGTAGGATTCGCGGTCGATTTCGAGGCTGATGTAATAATAGAGGAGACGACGCAGCTCAGCGGATGCCTCGCCCAGCTTGAGCTGCGGCGGGATCGGCTCAAGGCCGGTACGCTGGGAGAACGGCACGAAGGGCTGTGAATTGCTTGCCATGCGGCGATTATATCGCCAATCGCCATGTTGGAATGAACGCAATGGCCAAAAGCCCGCCCAAGATGTCGGCGAAGGTGCATCACCTGCCCGACGAACCAGCCAAGCATCGACGGCTTCGCCTACCCGGAGACTTGCGTGGGTCCCGCTCTTCAGCGGGATGACATCGAGGGGAGGCATGCGGCGAGCGAGGGGAATACGCGCGAACTTCCGGCTGTTAGGGGAGATCCAGCCACCCTTTTTGCTGTAGTAAACAGCGCGTCTGACCCATTGCAGACTTGGCAAGGGCTGGCTGACACAGGTCTCGCGCCGCGTTTAGGCCTCGCTCTCACTTGGAACTCAGACCGAAGCGTCGGATTATTGGGGAGTGAATGATAATTCTAAATGATACCGATAACTGAATTCGTAGTTCCCGATCGGGCCAGTTGGAACCTTCACAACAATATAATTTGAATTGCCAGCCTGGATGAGCAAGCCAGCGTGCGGAATATCGCTGGGCGTTTGCTGAACGCCTCCAGCATAGTAACCGACGGTCGGCTTTTCGGCAATGGGTTCAAGAGTGGAATTGAAACTCAGTGCAGCTTTGAGAATACCCCTACTCGGCGCCGTAAATCGAAACCAATCTTCACGGTTGTCAATGTACATGTCGCCGTTGAGCTGCCCGGTGTTATCGCGTTTCCAGAGTGTTTGGAGATTTTCATCCACTACAATCGGCGGCCCGGCCGCGATTGTACCGATCATCTTTGCGTTGTCCGGTCCGGCACCCGCTGAATTCTGCCTCAGCGTTGGAAGCAAATAAACGGTCGGTACGTAGTTTGCAGAATTGCCTCCCGGCGTACCACGTTTTTTGATGATGCGGATTATGTAGTAGCCCGGCTTGAGATCATCTAAAGTGAAGTCCTCGTTCGCATTTCCAATGGACTCGTAAGGCTCGCCGGTATTATCCTCTCGCTTCTCCTGTACGGCTATTGAGAAATCTGGAGATTTGTCAATATAGAAGTGCAAAGACACACGATCGCTTGGAACATATATGCGCATCAAGTTCACGGCTTCGTTGGCTCCATTTGGTATTGTGATCGGCTTGTTGTCGCCTCGACCGTAGTAGGCAATAAAATTTCCTCGAAACTTTTTGCCGGCAAGAGGTAGCTGATAGCCACAATAGGCCGCTGAACAGCTTGAGCTGCAAATAGCAACGATTGGCTTTGTGCTTGGGACGCAGTCTTGCCCCCAGGCTCCTGTCGCATACAAGGCAATAGGGCTAAACAAAATAAGTTTGCGAAACGCCATGTTGATCTCCTCGTTGCGCCGGAGAACATACAGAGACAATCATCAAACGGGATGAAGCGTACTATATTTTTAGCGGCATGGAAATAAGAGGGAAGTCCTGAAATCTTGCGCTTGATTGCATCGGCATCATGACTCTCGCCTACACCTGTAGTTCGCTCCTGGCCCGTAGCCGACCGCCGACCGCCAAACCATGAAATCGAGGACCGGCGGGCGCGAAGGAAGGTGAAGGCTGAGAGCCCCACCTGATCGATGCGTGGAAGTAGTCAGGCGTTTCGGTGCCGGCGCGAGCGTCCGCCTGCCCCATCCGCCCGCGCAAGCGTAAGCAGCGCCTTGCGCTCAGATCCCCAGCTTCGCCTTCAGGATCGCGTTGACGGCCTGCGGGTTGGCCTTGCCGCCCGAGGCCTTCATCACCTGGCCGACGAACCAGCCGAGCATCGACGGCTTCGCCTTCAGCCTGCTCCACCTTGTCGGGGTTGGCCGCGATGATGGCGTCGACCGCCTTCTCGATCGCGCCGGTATCCGTGACCTGCTTCAGGCCGCGCTGCTCGACGATCTTTGCCGGGTCGCCGCCCTCGGCCCACACGATCTCGAACAGGTCCTTGGCGATCTTGCCGGAGATGGTGGCCGACGCGATGAGATCGACGATGCCCCCGAGTTGTGCCGCCGACACGGGCGAGGCCTCGATCGCGAGCCCCTCCTTGTTGAGGCGCCCGAACAGCTCGTTGATCACCCAGTTCGCCGCGAGCTTGCCGTCGCGCCCCTTGGCCACCGCCTCGAAGTAGTCGGCCGAGGCGCGCTCGGCGACGAGCACGTCGGCGTCGTAGTCGGAGAGGGCGATACGCGCGCATGAAGCGGTGCTTCTTCTCGTCGGGCAGCTCCGGCAGCGCCTTCTCGAGCTCGCCGACGTACTCCATGGTCAATTCGAGCGGCAGCAAATCCGGATCGGGGAAGTAGCGGTAGTCGTGCGCCTCCTCCTTCGACCGCATCGAGCGCGTCTCGCCCTTGGCGGCATCGAAGAGGCGCGTCTCCTGGTCGATCGCGCCGCCGTCCTCGATGATGTCGATCTGGCGCCGCGCCTCCGCCTCGATCGCCTGGCCGATGAAGCGGATGGAGTTGACGTTCTTGATCTCGCAGCGCGTGCCGAGCTTGTCGCCGGGCTTCCTGACCGACACGTTGACGTCGGCGCGCAGGTTGCCCTTCTCCATGTCGGCATCCGACGTGCCGAGGTAGCGCAGGATGGTGCGCAGCTTGCCCACGTACGCCTGCGCCTGCTTGGCCGAGCGCATGTCGGGCTTCGACACGATCTCCATCAGCGCCACGCCCGAGCGATTGAGATCGACGTAGGTATAGTCGGGGTGCTGGTCGTGGATCGACTTGCCGGCGTCCTGCTCCAGATGCAGGCGCTCGATGCCGACGTGCAGGCTCTCGCCGTCGACGTCGATCTCGACCTCGCCCTCGCCGACGATCGGCTGCTTGTACTGGCTGATCTGATAGCCCTGCGGCAGGTCAGGATAGAAGTAGTTCTTGCGGTCGAAGACCGAGCGCAAGTTGATCTTCGCCTTGAGGCCGAGCCCGGTGCGCACCGCCTGCGCGATGCATTCGGCATTGATGACGGGGAGCATGCCGGGCATCGCCGCGTCGACGAGCGATACGTGGCTGTTGGGCTCGGCGCCGAACGCGGTGGAGGCGCCGGAGAACAGCTTCGACTTCGAGGCGACCTGGGCGTGCACCTCGAGCCCGACGATGACCTCCCAGTCGCCGGTGGCGCCGGCAATGAGGTTCTTGGGCGCCGCTTTGACCTTGTCCTGCATGGGCTTCTCCTGTCCCGCCCTCGTTATCGCAGGGCGGCGATAGGAGCAATCGTTAGCGCGCGATCGGGAGGCCCGACGGCGCGGAAAGCCCGGAAAAGGCCCTCAGGCGGCGCGCGCGCGCAGGCCATCGCGGGCGGATTCGCGCCTCTCCTCGACGGGGGCGATGAGCAAGGGGTCGCCGTGGCGGCGCGACTTGCCCTCGAAGTAGCTGCCTTCCTCGAGCACGAGCTTGTTGTGATAAATCTGGCCCTCGACCGCGGAGCCCGCGCCCAAAACCAGCTCGCGCGCGTAGATCAGCCCCATGAACTCGCCGAGAACGACCACGCTCTCCGCGACGATGAGGCCTTCCACCGCTCCCCGCTCGGCGATCTGCAGGCCACCGCAGCGTATATCCCCATCGATGGTCCCCTCGACCAGAACGTCGCCCTCTACCGAAAGCGATCCGACGATGGTCACCCCCCTGCTGACGACGAGCGCTCCGCTTTGCGAAGCGCCGACCTTCCACTCCCTCATGATGCCAGTCTCCGGGTTGACGCATGTTACAAACTCCCGCTTGCCCGACGTTAACCAAAGAAGTGGCTGTTTTCGGGCAGGCCGAATCCTGCTTTCGAGGTTTAGCGCCAGCGGAATGCACCGGAGCGCCGAGCGGCTCGCATAAAATCGCCGCTTCGGAGGAATTGCGCAGGGCAACGAGCGAAAAGGCGATAGTTCAATGGATGCAAGCGCCTGGTCGGTCGCCGCGCTGAAGGATGCCCTGCTCAAAGGGCGCGAGCCGGCGCCAGCGCCGGCGATCGCAAGGCTCGGCTACTATCCCTGGCTCGTCGTCGGCGTGGTGTCGATCGGCGCCTTCATGGGCCAGGTCGATGCCAGCATCGCCCAGCTCCTGCTGCCGTCGCTGGAGGGCGCCTTCGCCGCAACGCTTGCCGCCGTGAGCTGGGTCGCGGTCGCCTACCTGCTGACCATGGCGGCCTTGATGCCGATCTTCGGACGGCTCGCCGACATGCTCGGCCACAAGCTGCTCTACACCGCCGGCTTCGCCGTCTTCGTTTTGGGCTCGGCGCTGTGCGGCCTTGCGCCCAACCTGGCGCTCCTCATTGCCGCGCGCGTCCTGCAGGCCGTCGGCGGCGCGCTATTGTCGGCCAACAGCGTGGCAATCGTCGTCGCTGCGGCGGGGCCTGAGCACCGCGGTCGTGCCATCGGCGTGCAGGCCGCGGCCCAGGCCGTGGGCTTGTGCGCGGGCCCAGTGATCGGCGGCGTTCTGCTCGGCACGCTCGGCTGGCAGTGGGTGTTCTGGATCAACGTGCCGTTCGGGCTCGCCGGCGCGATTGCCGGCTGGCTCATCCTGCCGCAGACGGCGCACCTTGCGAAGGATGAGCGCTTCGATCTCAAGGGCGCGCTCCTCCTCGGTCCCATGCTCACCGCCTTCATGCTGGTCTTGAACGAGGGCCGCACGTGGGGGGCCGCGTCGCCGGCCTTCATCGCAACCCTGGTGGCCGGGCTCGCGCTGCTCGTCCTCCTCATCAGGACCGAAGCGCGCTCAACCTCGCCGCTGCTCGACCCGCGCCTGCTCGACCAGCTCAGCTTCGCGGCGACGAACTTCGGCAGCCTCATGTCGTACGCGCTTTTGTTCGGCATCATGCTGCTGATGCCGTTCGTGTTCGAGCGCGCCTACCTCGATCAGCCGCTGGCGGCGGGCCTGAGGCTGTCGATCATCCCCATCGCGATCAGCCTGCTCGCTCCCGTCAGCGGCGCGCTCTACGATCGCTTCGGCCCGCGCCTGCCGACGCTTTCCGGCATGGCGATATGCGCGGCGGCGCTTGTCCTACTGGTGCTCGTCCTCGGCGAGGGCCCGCACGATCTTCTCTACGTTATGATCGCGCTCGGGATCTTCGGCGTCGGCCAGGGGCTGTTCACGGCGGCCAACAACAGCGCCATCATGGCCTCGGCGCCGGCCGACCTGACCGGCGAGGCGGGCGGCCTATTGAACGTGACGCGCGCCTTCGGCATCAGCCTCGGCATCGCCTGCGCATCCGCCGTGCTCACGTGGCGGCTCGCTGCCCTCGGAGACCCGAGCGGAAGCACGGTCCGCGTGGCGCCGGAGACGATGCTCGCCGCCAGCCGGGAAGTGGTGCTGTTTCTCATGTTGTTCGCCCTGGCGGCAGCCGTCGTGTCGGCGCTACCCAAGGCGCAGCCGGCCGCGCACGACAAGGAATGAGCCGGCATGGCGGCTGCGCGTCGCGGGCGAACCGTTGCCCGATAGCATCAGGGCAGCGCCATCTTTTTTGCTACCCTCGACTTGCCGCAAGGCCCGCTTACTCCAAGCAGCGGAGCCGGCACCGAGACTGTCTTAGCGGTGTCAGGTATCGATACTAGGAAGCCGGGTACAAAAGCCGGATTGACGTCGGGGCCCGCGCGTCGCGGACGGAGGGGAAGTTGGCGACGGTCGTCACAGTGCACGGGACGTATGCGCACATCGTGGGCCCTCCGAGCTCGCCGGCGCCCGCCGACCTGCAGTGGTGGCAGGACGGCAGCCCTTGCGAGCAGCACGTGCGCCAGCTCGTTGCTGCCGACGACGGCAACCTCGAGTTCAAGGCGTTCACGTGGAGCGGGGAGAACAGCGAGGAGGCGCGGCGCCAGGCAGGCTCTGAGCTCTTGAAGACGCTGCGCAAGCTCGAGGAGCGCAAGGAGAGCTACTGCGTGGTCGGCCACAGCCACGGCGGCTCCGTCATCGCCGCCGCGCTGGTCGAGAGCGTGGCGCGCAGGCGCCCGCTCGATGGGCTCAAGCGGTGGATCACGGTCGGAACGCCGTTCGTGGCGATGCGCAAGGAGCTGTTTCTCTTCTCGCGGCTGACGCTGCCGCGCAAGGTACTCCTGGTGGCGTCGCTGATGCTGTTGATGATGTTCCTGGTCTACGTCGGCGGCCAACTCTACGCCGGCACGCTGTTCGGCCGGCACGGAAACCAGCTTTGGCGCTTCGTCTTCTCGGCGACCATGATGAGCCTGCCGTTCATCTTCTTCTACACCGTCTTCTGGATCCTCGATGCCCGCAGCCTCTATGCCTACCGGCCGAAGCTCGCCGACCGTGTCGAGCAGCGCTACGGCGGCAAATGGCTGTCGCTCACGCACGAGGACGACGAGGCCGTGCAGGGCTTGAAGCTGCTGCCGCGCGTGAAGCTGCGCTTCTTTCAGGGTAGCTTCGCGACGCCGGCGCTCACGCTTTTCTCGATCTTCGCCCTGCCGCTCATCTACGTCCTTATCGTCACCTCGCCGACCGCGATGACGACGATCGCAGAACTCCTCAGGGACAAGGTGTACGACGTCTCGCAGTACAAGCAGGCCGACGCCGAGGTGGACGCCGCGCGCCAGCAGTTCCGGGCGCTGCGGGCAAAGCTCCAGCAGGCGCGCGCGACCGCGGAAAGCGGCGGCCTCGATGCGACGAGAACCGAGAGCGCGCGCCAGGAGGCTGAGGCGGCACGCAAGCAGCTGAGCGATTTGCGCAAGAGCCTGCTGCAGGCCCATCCGGAGCTGCCCAAGATCATGCGCGCGCAGCGCTTCAAGCGGCAGTTCCTGGAGGAGAAGGGCAAGCCCTGCGATGGCGGCACGCTGTGCGAGGGCGGCCAGAACTATGCGCTCAACGCCGCGCTGCTGTTTCACCTTGTCACCGACGAGCTGGCGAACGCCTTCGTCGACCAGGATGCGCGGTGGGGTCCGCTCGGCGGCTTCCTGCGCCTCTTGCTCCCCGCCGTGCTGGTGCCGGTGATCTTCGCCCTGCTCGCGATCGGTCTCTTGATCCTCATCCGCTTCATCGCCGGGTACGCCAGCGCCGGCATCAGCCGCGTCTTGAACCACATGACGCACTTCGAGATCACGCGATCGGCGCTCGGCAACGATACGGAAGGCGAGATCGTGGTCGGCTCCGACGCCCGGCCCACCTGGATGACATCGTCCTTTCCCTTCCTGCCGCTCGCGGTCGGCAGCAAGATCTCCGACTACTCAAACGAGATGTCGTTCCAGTCGCTCGCCAAGTTCCGCAACGCGATCTCTACGCTCGCCTTCTCGGTCGACGAGGAGGGCGCGGAAGGGATCCTCACCACGTACCTGACGTGGCGGGAGCTCATCCACACCTCCTACTTCGAGGTGGCCGAGTTCCGTAAGCTGCTCGCCTACGCCATCGCCGAGGTCGAAGGCTTCAAGGCCGCCGACGCCTTCAAGGCCGATTCCGACTTCGACCGCGCGAAAAGCTGGTACGGGGCGCTGCAGCTGCAGCCCGTCAGCGCCTGAAGCCGCGGCGCCTCACCCCATCGATTGCGGGATGACGCCGATGGCGGCGCAGCAGCCGGGCCACGTCCCGGCGAGCTGCAACAGCATGCCGATGACGAAAGCGGCGACGCCGGCAAAGAACGGCACGGCGCGGTTCTTGGCGAAGAGATCGACCTGCTGCATTTCGAAGACGTGCTCGGCCATCTCAGCCAGCGCCTTGTCGTCCTCGTAGAGGGGGCCGACCTCGGCCACGCCGACGCTGCCGATCGCGTCTTTCAGCTCCTTGCGCAGGCGGAACTTCTCCGCCTGCTCCTGATTGCGCGCAACGAGGGTGACCTTCTTGCGCATCTCCATGTAGCCGCGGAACCATTCGAGCGCGATCAGCGCGAAGCCGACGCCATCGAACACGATGCCGATCACCTGCAGCCACTGCTGATACATTGCCGATCCCCCCGAGGCGTTTCGCCGCCCTCACCTTACATGAGCTGCGGGTTCCTCCATAAGGACATGTCAGCGGGGGGACATGCCGATGCAGGAGTTTATGGTTCAAGTTCAGGTGGTGGCGCCGGACAGCCCCGAGGCACGGTGGTGCCTCGAAGAATACTTTCGCGAGCTGGCCGAGCGCTTGGAGAGCGGGTTCGATTCCGCAAAGACGCAGCCCATCGGCCACAACGAGCTCACGTCGCCCGCCGGCGCATTCGTCGTCGTCCGCGTCGGCCCACGGCCCATCGGTTGCGGCGCCCTCAAGACGAGCGATCGCGGCGTCGGGGAGGTGAAGCGCATGTGGGTGCTTGCCGACGCGCGCGGGCAGGGCATAGGCCGGCGCATCCTGGAAAAGCTGGAGGCCCTGGCGCGCGAGTACGGTTTGAGCGTGCTCAGGCTCGACACCAATCGAGCGCTCAAGGAGGCGCACGCGCTCTATCGCCGGTGCGGATACGTCGAGGTCGCGCCGTTCAACGACGAGCCTTATGCCCATCACTGGTTCGAGAAGACGCTCCGCTGACGCCTGCAGAGTGCGCCGGGCGCGGCCGCGATCCGCTCGCGAGTCGCTAGCCGGGGCTTGTGCAAATCATATAGACGGCCGCGCCGATGAGCGCCGCCACCGGCAGCGTCAGCACCCACGACAGCAGAATGCCGGAGACAACGCTCTTGTCGGCGGAGCCGTTGACGATGCCGATGCCCGTAATCGAGCCGACCGAGACGTGCGTCGTCGAGACGGGCATGCCGAGGCGACTGGCGAAGATCACCAAGAACGCCGTCACCAAGTTCGCCGTCAACGCCTGGCCGTCATTCATCCTGGAGATCTTCTTGCCCATGGTCTCGGCCACCCTGCGGGAATTGAGCCATCCGCCGATCGCCATGGCGGCCGCCACCGCAAGGGCGCTGACCTCGACGTGAAGCGCCTCGAAGACGAGCAGAAGCCCCACGATTTTCGGAGTGTCGTTGAGCCCGCGGGCGAAGCTGACGGCGGCGCCGCTCACGTAGTGCGCACCGTCAATCAGGCTCTGCGCGGTAATGCCGAGAACGGTGCCATCGTATTTGTCCATGCAGTCGGGGGCCGCGCCGGCCGTCACGGCGACCGATCGAATTCCGCCATAGCGCGCGTCGATGACTGCGAGCGGAGCGTTGACGTCGGAGAACGCGATGACAGGCTTGAACTCGCCCGGGCCTATGCATACGCAGCTTTGCTTCGTAATGCCCAATCGCCCCGTCAACGCGTGCGCGACCTTGTAAAGCGGCATGGTGAGAAGCACGGCAAGCACGGGGCTGAACAGCAATGGCAGAACGAAGGTGGAGCCCAGCGTCGAGAGATTGAGCTGCGCGCCCGCCGCGAGGAACCCGGCTCCGACCAATGCGCCGATGAGGCCATGCGTCGTCGAGATCGGAAAGCCGAGCACCGTCGCGAGGATCACGGTGCCGCCCGCACCAGCCGCAACGGAGATGAGGAACGCCGGGGAAGCCGCCACGGAGTCCGGTACGAATCCTTTGGCGGAGAATGCCTGTATGAGCGCCTCGGCGAAGAACACCGAGGCCAGACATCCTGCAAATGTGGCCACGGTCGCGATGGTGATCGCCTTGCGGTAGCCGGCGACATTGGCGCCGTAGAGCGTGGCGACGCCCTTGAAATTGTCGTTGGCGCCGTTCGCGTAGGCAACGAACAGCGTTGCGAGCAATAGGAGAATGAACAGCGTCATTAGGCCCCCACGCAAGATCTATGCGATCGTCCCCTTCGCCCGCTCGGTCGGGCTCTCCAGCCAGAAATCTTATCTTAGGTTGGTGGCTCTGCCACCGCCCACATCGCTGAAACACGGTTGCGGCGCGGTGCTTGAGCATAAAGACTATCGATTTGAGGGCTTGCCGGTCATAGTGGGGTGGGGCAAGCGGGGTCGCCTTAATTATTCAGCGACCCGTGGAGGGGACGATGTTGAGATGCGTTTCGATCGCTGTTGCGATCACCCTCATGCTGCCGATAGGCGGCGCCAAAGCAAAAAGCGACAGCTTTCGCGATTGCGCGACCTGCCCGGAGATGGTGGTCATCCCATCGGGTACGTATCTGATGGGGGCCTCGAAAGAAGACGGTAAGTATGCCGACGCCTACACGCTCGCGAGTGAGCGGCCTCAGCACAAGGTGACGATCGGCTACGGGTTCGCGATCGGCAAGTTCGAGGTGTCGGTTGCGGAGTTTAACGCCTATGTCGCGGAGACCGGCGCCAAGACCGGTGGTCAATGCGATATCCGCACGCCGGACCAGGGACCCAATGCGCACAGAGTGATCGGCACCGTGAAGCCGACCCCGGAAATGAAGTACGGCCTCGTCACCGTGACGGACGCCGACTTCCGCACGCCCGGGGCAACAGTCAGCGACAAGCACCCCGCCACCTGCATCTCGCGCCGCGAGGCGGTTGCCTACCTGCAATGGCTGGGAAAGAAAACAGGCAAGGCGTACCGTTTGCCGACCGAAGCCGAATGGGAGTATGCGGTCCGGGCCGGAAGCACCACTCCCTACTACTACGGGGGCGGTCCGAAGGATCTGTGCAAGTACGGCAACTTCGCCGACCGCAAGTCGCCCTATTCGGCGCACGTGGCGGCGCCATGCGCGGAGAGCCCGTCACCGGTCGGAACCGCCGCGGTTGGAAGCTATCAGCCCAATGCGTGGGGCCTCTATGACATGATCGGGAACGCCTTCGAGTTCACCGAGGATTGCAGCTTCGAGAACTACAACGGCGCACCGACGGACGGATCGCCCCGGCGCAAGCTTGAGTGCGAGAACTTCGTCCAGAGAGGCTATAATTTCGACAGCGTCGCGGGCGACATGCGCTCGGCGGCGCGCTGTCTGCCGGGCGAGTGGGACTACCGCGCCAACAATCTGACGCTTCGGGTCGCCGTTTCGCTCGACGATACGGCATGGGACCGCAAGAAGTAGCGTCACGTTCAGGTCGGATGGCGGACCGAGCAACAATGACCGAGCGCGAACGAATGATCTTCTTGGAGCGCCAGGCAGAGGAGGCCTACGACCGCATGTACGATGCGCACTCGCCGTCCGGCGCCGCCGTGTGCTACAGCGATGCCAAGGAAGCGCTCTACAGCGCCATCGGTATCGCCAGACTGCTCGCGGACGAGGACAGCGCGCGACGCCTCGAGGCGCGGCTTGCCCATATCAAGGCCGTGTTCCGCTCGCAGTTTACCTGAATGGTCCCGGGCCGCGGGTCAATCGAGGTCGATGATCCCGGTGCAGCTCGCTAAGAAGGCGAGCGCCGTCATCACGACGAAGGCCCACACGAGGAGCCGCGAGGTAGCGCCGCTTTCGGTCTCGACTTTCGCGATCGCGAGCCCGAGCAAGCCGGCAATGGCGAAGAGCATGATGCCGATGGGCGACATGGCCGCTGCCCCATGACTGCGAGTCTTCTGCCCTAGCCGGCGAGCTAAATTTGGACGCCGGTGCCGGGCCAAGGCGTCCCGGCATGCTCCCCAACGCCTGTTCGCCAGTCTGTCCCTGTTTGCAAGGCCTGTTCCGGAGGGAACAGCGCTTTTGCGCGCCACCGCGCATGATCGGCTTCAGGGATAGAAAGCAACGAAAGAAACCTTGCTCAAGCGCTGGAGGCTGACGTGACCCGGAATCTTCTTGCTATCGCCACCGCTCTTCTCGCCGCACCGGCGCTCTTTGCCTCGGCGGCCGAAGCTTGCATTTCCTGCGAGTACACCCCGGAGGTCGCGCGCAGCCCGGCGCCGTCCTACGCGGCGCGCCCGTACGTGAGAGAGCGCGTCTACGCGGTGGAAAGGGAACGCAGCCACCGGACCAAGCACATCGTCAAGCGCGAGCCCGTCGCCAAAAAGGTCGAGACCGCGGAGAAGGCCCCGATCAAGGACCAGGCAAAGAGCGAGAATTCCTCGATCGCCAGCACCGCCAAAGCCGCACCTGAGACAGCGAAGGTCGACGTGAAGGTGCCTCAGACCGAGAATTCATCGATCTCGCTGGCTTCCGTCGAAGCCGCTGCGAGCGAGAAGGCGGCGGTCACCGCGACGACGCAACAGGCCTCTGTCAGGCCGGTGGACTGCAGGAAGTTCTTCCCGTCGGTCGGCATGACCGTCTCGGTGCCCTGCGAATAAGCCGCGAGCTTCGATGCGGGGCGCTGCTCTCCCGCGGGTGGCCTATGTCCTGCGGCGCAGGAGATAGCCCAGCGACGCCCACACGAGGCCGAAGGTGAACTGCATGAGGATGATGCCGGCCTCGCCGCCCAGCGCGTGGATGGGCAAGAGCCCCACCTCGGCGGCAAGCCAGTAGAGCGCGAAGCCTGCGAGCGAGGCGGCGAAGGCGGCGACAACGATCTTTTGCCACTGGTCCGCGCTCCGTCCCATCAGGAACGCGACGGCGATCACCACCGGGTTCAGAAGCGCGATCAGGAAGAGCGTCATCGGGTCAAACGGTTTGATTTCCATGACGCGTCCTTATCACTGACACAAGCTGCACGAAGCTTCGCTCAACGGACGTGGTGGTCTGTGGACAGCCGGCGCTCGCGCCGGCCTGCCTTGCAGGCTTGGCCCTGCGGGCCAGATGTCCTGACACGAACTGCGCGGAACCTTCACCGCTCTCCGCCGTTGTCCTCGAGCTGGCGGCGCAGCTTCTCCTCCTCGTACTGGACGAACCAGCCGATCATCTGCCGCCACAAGGCCTCGGTGAGCTCGGGCGGCAGCCCACGCTCCTTGGCCCGACCCTTGACCTTGTCGATCACCTGCTGGATGCGCCAGGGCACATAAGCGTCGCCGGGATTGGACTTCAATTGCCACGCGCGATCGACGTAGGAGAAGCGCTCGGCGATGAGGTCGACGAGGCTGGCGTCGATGCGGTCGATCTCATCGCGCACCTCGCCCATGTCCCGGCACTCCTTGGCGGCACGCCCGCTCATTTCTTCTTGCTCCCGGTTTTCGCCTTGGCGGCGGCCTTTTTTGCCGGCGGCGTCTTGGCGGGCGCCTTTGCCTGAACCTGGCACTGCCCTTCCCACCAGCGCTCCGGCACAATGAAGCGTCCGGCGGCGTCCTCGATCGCTTGCGCGGCGCGGAACAAGGTTCCCTCATCGAACGGCTTGCCGATGAGCTGCAGGCCCAAGGGCGTGCCTTCGCGCGAGAGCCCGGCCGGCACGGAGATGCCCGGCAGCCCCGCCATGTTCACCGTCACCGTGAAGATGTCCTCCAGGTACATGGCAATGGGATCGCCCGTCTTCTCCCCGAACGCGAACGCCGGCGACGGCGTCGTCGGCGTCAGCACCACGTCGACTGAGTTCCACGCCTCGTCGAAATCGCGCTTGATCAGCGTCCGCACCTTCTGCGCCTTGAGATAATAGGCGTCGTAATAGCCGGCGGAAAGCACATAGGTGCCGATGAGGATGCGCCGGCGCACCTCCTTGCCGAAGCCGGCCCCGCGCGTGGCCTCGTAAGTGTCGATCAGGTCCTTGCCCGCAACGCGCAGGCCGTAGCGCACGCCGTCGTAGCGCGCGAGGTTGGAGGAGGCTTCGGCGGGGGCGACGATGTAGTAGGCCGGAAGCGCGTATTTCGTATGCGGTAGCGAGATGTCGTGGATTGAGGCGCCGGCGGCTTTCAGCCAGGCGATGCCATCGGCCCAGAGCTTGTCGATCTCCGGCGACATGCCCTCGACGCGGTATTCCTTCGGCACGCCGACGCGCAGGCCTTTCACGCCCTCGAGAAGGGTGGCCTCGTAGTCGGGCACGGGCGTGTCGACGGAGGTGGAATCCTTCGGGTCGTGGCTCGCCATGGCTTTGAGCATGATGGCGGCATCGCGCACGGTCTTGGCGAGCGGCCCGGCCTGGTCGAGCGAGGAGGCGAACGCGACGATGCCCCAGCGCGAGCAGCGCCCGTAGGTCGGCTTGATGCCGACGGTGCCGGTCAGCGCGGCGGGCTGACGGATGGAGCCGCCGGTGTCGGTCGCGGTGGCGGCGAGGCACAGGTCGGCGGCAACGGCGGCGGACGAACCGCCGGAGGAGCCGCCCGGCACGAGCTTGTCGGTTGCGAGCGCGCCGCTCTTGTCCTTGCGCCGCCAAGGCGAGACGACCGGCCCGAAGGCGCTCGTCTCGTTGGAGGAGCCCATGGCGAACTCATCACAGTTGAGCTTGCCGAGCATGACCGCTCCCGCCGACCACAGGTTGGTGCCGACGGTCAATTCGTACGTCGGCTGGAAATCGTCGAGGATCTTCGAGCAGGCCGTGGTGCGCACGTCACGCGTGCAGAAGAGATCCTTGTTGCCGAGCGGCAGGCCCTCGAGCGGACGCGCGTCTCCCGACTTCAAGCGCTTTTCGCTCTCCTTCGCTCGGGCGAGCGCAAGCTCGGGCGTCACCAGCGCGTAGGCGTTGAGCGCCGCATTGCCGCTCTCGATCGCCTTCAGAAAGGCTTGCGTCAGCTCGGTCGCGGAGAAGTCGCGTTTGCGCAGGCCCTCGCGCGCTTGCGCAATGGTGAGCTTGTTGAGATCGGTCACGCTTCGTCTCTTTCACTTCCAGTGCATTTGCCCTCACCCGTCATCCCGGCCGAGGCGCACGTGCGCCGAGAGCCGGGATCTTGCGACAAGATCCCGGATAGCCGCTTGCGCGGCTTCCGGGATGACGGGTGGTCGTATGGCGCCGGTTTCATTCCACGACTTTCGGGACGACGAAGTAGTGGTCCTCGACCATCGGCGCGTTCTTGACGATGTCGTCGGCGATGTCGCCGTCAGTCACGTTGTCCTCGCGCTTCTTGAGCTCGATGGGGACGACGCGCGTCATCGGCTCCACCGCCGAGGTGTCGACCTCGTCGAGCTGCTCCACCCAGTTGAGGATGCCGGAGAGCTCAGCGACGAGACCCTTGGCCTCGGCTTGCGTGATCTTGATGCGCGCTAAGCGCGCGATGCGTTTCACGGTCGCCTCGTCGACCTGCATAGTCCCTCCCATGCTGCTGGCTGAAGGTGGCCTGGAATTCCCGGCTCTCTTAGCTCCGGCGCGGGGTCCGCGCAACTTGCGCCAGCGAGGCGGGCAAGTGCCGCTCAATGGGAGCGGCGCCACTGCGAGAGAAACGGGCCCAGAATATCGGAGGCATCGTCCGTCCAAGGCGAGAGGTTTCCGGCGTGGAAATCCTGCGCGCCTTGAAGCGCCCGGAAATCATCGAGCCCGCGCACGGTCTTGGCGAAGACGGCAATCGTCGAGACGGTCTCATCATAGCCTCCCTCCGCCTCGTCGTCGGACACGATGAGACCCTTGAGCTCGGGCACGAGCCGCAACGTCGCGCCGAGCACCGAATCGAGGTCGAGATAGCGGTTGGAGATGTGCAGCACGATGAAGCCGTCGTCTTTAATCTTGGAGGCATAGAGCTTCAGCGCTTCGGCCGTCATGAGATGCACCGGCACCGCATCGGAGGTGAAGGCGTCGATGATGATGAGATCGAAGCTCTTGTCGGGCTCTTTCGCCAGCGTCAGGCGCGCATCGCCGATGACGATGTCGGCGTGGGGCAGGCAGCTCGAAAGAAACGTGAAGTAGCCCGACCGCTCGGCGATGTCGACGACGACGGGATCGATCTCGAAGAAGCGCCAGTGCTCGCCCTTCCTGGCGTAGCAGGCGAGCGAGCCGGTGCCGAGGCCGACGATGCCGAAGCGCCCGTATTCGCCCGCGGCGTCGGCATGGTTCTGCGCGATGCGGACGGCGCTCGCCAGCGGGCTCCCCGGAAAGTAGTAGGTGACCGGCGTCGTGTCGATGACGAGATGGCCGTCCTTGCCGCGAATGCGCTGCGCTCCGTGCAGCGTCGTGCCGTGGGTGAGCACGTTGAAATCGCCGCCCACCGACTGCGAGACGCGATAGACGCCGAAATAGCTGCGCCGCGCGTGCCCGCGCTGCACCGAGGAGGGCAGCATGACGACGGTCGCAAACATCAAAAGCACCGCAGCGAGCTGGCGCCGGGGATGGCCCCAGAAGGCAATGGCCGCAACGGCAAACACGAGCGCAAGCACCGGCGTGAAGCCCCACTCGCCGAAAGAGAGGTCCCATTGGATCGCCCAGATGTCGCCGCGCACGACAAACGGCAGCCCCACGGCGGCGATCGCTGCGAGCCACAGGAGCTCGTTTGATCTCCAGGCGCTGCGCGTAAAGACGCCGGGTCGGCACGCCACGGTGAGCGCTATCAGCAGCGGGTACTCGAACACCTCCGAGAAGAGCTTCGGCGCAAGGAGCGCGGAGAAGAGCCCACCGAGAACGCCGCCGAGCGACATCCACATGTAGAATGCCGTCAACTCGCGCGCGCGCGGGCGCGCAAGATAGAGCGTGCGGTGGGCAACAAGCGCGGAGAGGAAGAAGACGGCGACGCCGGCCGAGCTCGTCAGCGTCCACTTGTCGTACTTCGTCTGCGCAAGCTCGAGCAGCGCGAAGATTGCCGATGCGAGCTGCAGAGGCATGAGGAGCCGCATCGGGATCGGCACCCGGTCCTGGAACGCGAGGACGAAGGTCGACAGATAGAGCGCAAGCGGCAGCACCCACAGGAGCGGCGCGGAGGCGATGTCGGTCGAGACGTGGGTCGTGAACGCGGTCAGAAGCGCGGCCGGCACCGCGGCGAGACTGCACCAGGCGAGGCGGGCGCGCAGCGTCGCGGCGGGGCTAAGCGCATCAACCCCTCGTTCAACCCCTCGTGACGGCACGGAGGCAGCGCCGGCGCGCCGGCGCACGAGCACAAAGCAGACCGCGAGCGCAACCAGGAGCACGCCGTAGAGCAGGCTCCAATAGAGGCTCATCGCCCTCAGCCCGAGGGCCGGCTCCAGGACGAACGGGTAGCTGAGCAGCGCGACGAGGCTGCCGAGGTTCGAGGCGCCATAGAGGAAGTAAGGGTCGCGCGCGTGTGGATGTCCGCTTCTCGCAAACCAGGCCTGCAACAGCGGCGCGTTGGCGGCAACCGCCAGGAACGGCAGGCCCACCGCCGCGGCGAAGAGGCTGAGCTGCCAGAAATACGGATCGCCCGGCGGCGGCTCCCCCCAGCCGGCCGGCAGCGCGACCGGCAGCACCAGCGCCGCCGCAAGCGCCACCGCGAGGTGCACGGGGCCCGTCGCTGCAAACGGCGCATAGCGCATGAGCAGGTGGGCATAGCCGTAGCCCGCGAGCAGCGCCGCCTGAAAGAAGAAGAGCGCCACCGCCCACACCGAGGGCGAGCCGCCGAGCACCGGCAGCACCATCTTCGCAAACAGCGGCTCGATGACGAACAGCAGGAAGGCGGAGAGGAGCGTCGTCGCGATGAAGAGCGCCAGGCCCTCCTGCCCCAAGGCTCCTTGGGTCAGCCCCTCGTGCGCCAAGTCCGTCTCGGTTGCGGGCTTGCTCGGGTGGCGGGTGACGCTTCGTCTCCTTTGCACGCAGATAGCCTTCCTCGAGGGGTCGTGACGCATCCGCTCAGGCCGATCATCTCCGGCGCACTCCTCAGGCCCGTCCTGTGCGGATGCGGATCAACGCCTTGCGCGTGACGCAGCGGAGTATAAGGGAGGCGACCAAGGCAACAACGGGCGAGCGCCGACATGGCGAATATCGCGGGCAAAGCCCACCTCGGGGCGACGCTCGAGGACATTGAGGATTTCGCAGGCCGGCTCCCCGCCGGGGCGCCGCTGATCGGCATCGATGCCGGCACCAAGACGCTGGGGCTCGCGCTCTCCGACGTGACGCGGACGATTGCCAGCCCGCTCACGGTCGTGCGTCGGACGAAGTTCAAAGAGGATGCCGCAGAGCTATTACGGCGCGCCGCAGAGCACAGAATCGGCGGCTTCGTCCTTGGTCTGCCGATCAACCTCGACGGCACGTCCGGGCCGCGCGTGCAAGCAACGCGCGCCTTCGCCCGCAACATGAACGTCCTCAGCGCCCTCCCCATCCTGTTGTGGGATGAGCGGCTATCCACGGCCGCCGCCGAGCGCACCCTGCTCGAGGCCGACGCCAGCCGCAAACGCCGCGCCGAGGTCATCGACAAGCTCGCCGCTGCCATCATCCTGCAAGGGGCGCTCGACCGCATGCGCAGGCATTAGGCACGTTGCCCATTAACTCTCAGTCATTCATTTCAAATTTGCGTAGTGCCCGTCCAACGCGCGCCGCAATAGGCTGCAAACCTGCTTGCAGGGAGCGATCGAGAGACCGCGGCTGACCGACAGCCGCCTCGATCACGGGGTGGACTGAGTAAAGATGTCGCACGAAACGAAACTCCTTCGGAGTCGCGCCATTCCGCGTCGGACGTTGGAGCCGACGAGGCTCCCCGACGAATGGGAAAGCTATGTCGGCCGCTTCGCCTACCCGGCGCGGCGCGAGGCGCGACGCTTGATGCGCGCCTCCCAGCGTCTCGTCGATCTGGCCGTCGTCTTTCCCGGCGCGATCTATGCGCTCGCCACCCGGCGCGGTGCGCCGGACGCACGGCGCGAGGCGGTCTCGCTCGTCGAGCAGGGCGCTCCGCTCAAAGCCGTGGCGCGTGCCCTCGATCTGCCGCTGTGGTTGCGCCGGCTGCCGCCGGAAGCCTTCCAGAAACCGATCGACGACCTGCCGGTGAGCGAGAGCTTCGCCCGGCGCGTCGCTAATCGCCTTCCCGGGGCGCCCGCACACTCAGCCTTCTGGCTGCAGTCGGTGGCGTTCGGTGCCAGAGCCTGCCACGAGGACTTCGCCTTGTGGCTCGCCGATCAATCGATCTTCAACGAGGCCGGCAATCCCGAGCAGCTGTTTAGCGTGCTTGCCGCCTATGCCTGGCACTCGCGCGCCACGCAGACGCGCGCGCACACGCTGATCGTCGTGCCGTGGCGCCCCGAGATCGCCTTCGACACCGCGCTGTGCGCGGCCAAGAGCTGGCTCAACCGCATGCGCCTCGTGTTGCAGCTCGGCCCCGGCGTGATCAGCGACCCCTGGCTCGCGGGCGGGCAGCTGCGCGGCTACACGTTCGTGCCGCTGCTCGACCGCATGGAGATTCTTGCCGAGGCGCGCGCCATGCAGAACTGCGCCGACCAGTACGCGGAGCGCTTGGCCGACGACCGCTGCCGCCTGTTCTCCGTGCGCCGCGAGCGCGAGCATGTGGCGACGCTGGAGATCGGCCCGCATTCGCGCGAGGCGGGCATGCTGGCGATCACCCAGCTCAAAGGGCGCCACAACATGGCAGCACCCCTCGACGTGTGGCAGGCGGCGTATGCGTGGCTGTCCTCGCAGAGCGGGTTGCGGCGGCTGCCTCCGCGCATACCGCCCGAGCGCAAGCTCGACGACGAGGCCTGGACCCAGCTCATGGCGCCCTACCGGCGCCGCACGGGCGGCGCGCCGTGGCTGGCGCAATCGGCGACGCACGCCGTCTTCGATGCGTTCAACGCAGAGATGGCCGACCTCGCCCGGCGCGGCGGCGTCTCCTCCTGGCTCTTCACCTGAGCCCTCAGCCCTGGTTGGGTGAGGCGCGCGCCAGAATTGCGCGCGTGTCGGCCTTTTCCAGTCCCTGCCCGTAGGTCTGCTTCGGCAGGCCGGCGAACCGGCTCGCGATGAAGGCGTCGGCGATGGCCGTCGGCGCGTGCGCCTTGAGGATCGTCGCCGCCGCGAGCAGGGCGAGCGCCTCAACAAGCGTGCGCCCGCGCTGATCGAGCAGCTTGGGCTCGTGCAAAAGGCTCTCGATGCGCTCGTGCGCGTGCGCCAAGCGCGCATCCTCCGCCGCAGCTTGGCCGAGCTCCTCCAGCACCTCCTGCACCGCGTCGGGCTCACGCAGCAAGACGCGCAAGACGTCGAGCGCCATCACGTTGCCGGAGCCCTCCCAGATCGAGTTGACCGGCACCTCGCGGTAGAGCCGCGCGAGCGGCGCCTCCTCCACGTAGCCGCCGCCACCAAGGCACTCCATGGCCTCCGCCACCAGGGGCGGCGCGATCTTGCACACCCAGTACTTGGTGACGGGCGTCATCAAGCGGCGCCAGGAGGCAGCGCGGCCGTCCGCAGCACGATCGAAGGAGCGCGCCAGGCGGAAAGAGAGAGCGGTCGCAGCCTCGACGTCGAGCGCG
The DNA here is from genome assembly GCA_963724945.1 of uncultured Alphaproteobacteria bacterium. GTDB lineage: Bacteria > Pseudomonadota > Alphaproteobacteria > Rhizobiales > Hyphomicrobiaceae > Hyphomicrobium_A. The sequence goes on from CAVRWL010000002.1 coordinate 90,926, forward strand.
AGGTCGGCGAGCACCTGCTCCATCAACGGCTGGTCGATCAGCTTCCTCTGGAACACGGTGCGATGCTCGGCGAAGTGGACCGCATTGGCGAGCGCGAGCCGCATCAGGCCGGCGGAAGCCACCGCGCAATCGAGCCGCGTGTGCGTCACCATCTCGATGATGGTCGCAACGCCGCGCCCTTCCTCGCCGATCGCCCACGCGTGAGCCCCGTGAAACTCGACCTCGGAGGAGGCGTTCGAGCGGTTGCCGAGCTTGTTCTTCAGGCGCTGGAAGCGCAGCGCGTTCACGCTGCCGTCGGGGAGAAAGCGCGGCATGAGAAAGCAGGTGAGCCCCTTGGGCGCCTGCGCGAGCACGAGGAAGGCGTCCGACATGGGCGCCGACATGAACCACTTGTGGCCGGTGACGATGTACTCCGCTCCGGGGCCGCCGGCCCCGACCGGCTCGGCTTTGGTCGTCGCCGCGCGCACGTCCGTGCCGCCCTGCTTCTCCGTCATGCCCATACCGAGGGTGATGGCGGTCTTCTCACTCGCCGGTGCGAAGCTCGGGTCGTAGGCGTAGGGCAGCACTTTGGGCACCCACTCGGCCGCCAGCTCCGGCTCGAGCAGCAGCACCGGCACCGCCGCGTTCGTCATGGTGATGGGGCAGCAGTGCCCAGCTTCCATCTGCGCAGCCATGTAGAACGCGCCGGCGCGGGCCACGTAGGCGCCGGGGGGCCGCGCGCCATCCTTCTCGGCGAGGTGCGACCACACGCGGCTGTGCAGGCCTTCCGCGCAGCTTGAGCGCATCAGCGCATGGTAGGCCGGGTGGAAGGCGACCCAATCGCGGCGGTGGCCTTGGGCGTCGTGCGTCTCGAGCCGCGGTGGGTGCTCGTTGGCAAGCCGCCCCTGCTCGAAGGCCTCCGCGCTGCCCGCAACGCACCCGAATGCCGTCAGATCCTCGACCGCCGCCCCGCCTCCTTCGCGCCCGACGGCGTCCTTCAGGCCCAGATCGGACGTAAAGAGGTTCACATCCTCCAGGGGAGGCGGCTGGTTGAAGACCTCGTGGGTAGTAAACGAACCGCTCATGAGGCCCCTTTTACCGCGTTTTTGCCCAAAGGCCGCTTATGGCTAACAACTTCGCACCGGGCGCCGAGGCCTTTAAGGAAGGCCCGGCTTGCCCCGGCAAGAGAACTCTGCCTATACAAACGCCTTTAATGACCAGCGCAGTTGCCAAAGTCGAGACGCTTCACTTTCCCCAGCGTCATCTCCTCACCGTCGAGGGGCTCGGGGCGCGAGAGATCAATTTTCTTCTCGACCTCGCCGATCATGCCGCAGACGCCAACCGCCAGGCCGGCAAGAAGCGCGACGTTCTGCGCTCGCGCACGCTGATCAACCTCTTCTTCGAAGCCTCGACCCGGACGCAGAGCTCCTTCGAGATGGCGGCCAAGCGGCTCGGCGCCGACGTCATGAACATGAACGTCTCGACCTCATCGGTGCAGAAGGGCGAGACGCTCATCGACACGGCGATGACGCTCAACGCCATGCGCCCCGACATCATCGTCGTGCGCCACCACGCCGCCGGCGCGGTCGAGCTGCTGGCGCAGAAGATCGACTGCTCGGTGATCAACGCCGGCGACGGGGCGCATCAGCACCCGACGCAGGCGCTGCTCGACGCGCTCACGATCCGCCGCGCCAAAGGGCGCATCGCCGGGCTCACGGTCGCCATCTGCGGCGACATCCTGCACTCACGCGTGGCCCGCTCCAACATCATCCTGCTCAACACGCTGGGTGCGCGCGTGCGCATCGCGGCGCCCTCCACGCTCCTGCCGGCCGCGCCCGAGCGCCTCGGCGCGGAGGTCTTCACCGACATGTGGAAGTGCCTCGACGGCGCCGACGTCGTCATGATGCTGCGCCTACAGAGGGAGCGCATGGAAGGCTCCTACGTGCCCTCGACGCGCGAGTACTTCCACTTCTTCGGCCTCGACCAAGAGAAGCTCGCGCGCGCCAAGCCCGACGCGGTCGTGATGCATCCCGGCCCCATGAACCGCGGCGTGGAGATCGCCTCCACCGTCGCCGACCACTCGCGCTCAGTCATCCGCGAGCAAGTGGAGATGGGCGTCGCGGTGCGCATGGCGGTGCTCGAGGCGCTCGCGCGGAACCTGCCCAAACGATGAACGCGGCAACGATGACAGCGAAGAGGACCCCAAGCGGCGCCAAGCAGACGGCAGCCACCGCTTTCATCAATGCGCGCCTCGTCGATCCGTCCTCCAACCGCGACGAGCCGGGCGGCATCCTCATCGCGGACGGAAAGATCGCCGACATCGGCCCGCATCTGCGCCGCAACGCGCCCGAGGGCGTCGAGGTCGTTGACTGCAAAGGTCACGTGCTGGCGCCGGGCCTGATCGACGCCCAGGTGTTTACCGGCGAGCCGGGATACGAGCACCGCGAGACCTTGAAGACGGCGAGCCACGCCGCCGCCGCCGGCGGCGTCACGACGATCGTCGTCATGCCGGAGACCGACCCGGTCATCGACCAGGTGGCGCTCGTCGACTTCATTCAGCGGCGCGCGCGCGATAACGCCATCGTCAACGTGCACACGATGGCGGCCATGACCAAGGGCCTCAAGGGCGAGGAGATGACCGAGATCGGCCTCTTGAAGCGGGCCGGCGCCATCGCCTTCTCCAACGGCAAGACTTCCGTCGCCAACACGCGCGTCATGCGCAACGTGCTGCTCTACGGCAAGGACTTCGGCGCCCTCGTCGTCCACCACACCGAGGACCCGTACCTGTCGCAGAACGGCATGATGAACTCCGGCGAGGTGGCGGCGAGACTCGGCCTGTCCGGCGTGCCGAAGGCGGCCGAGACGATCATGCTCGAGCGCGACGTGCGCCTCGTCGAGATGACGGGAGGGCGCTATCACGCTGCAACCATCTCCTGCGCGGAGAGCCTGGGGGTCATCCGCGCCGCCAAGGCGCGCAAGCTCCCCGTCACGTGCGGCGTCTCCATCAATCATCTGACGTTGAATGAGAACGACATCGGGCCCTACCGCACCTTCTTCAAGGTGCGCCCGCCCTTGCGCTCGGACGAGGACCGCGCGGCGATGATCAAGGGGATCGGCTCCGGCGACATCGACATCATCGTCTCGAGCCACGATCCGCAGGACGCCGACGACAAGCGCCGCCCCTTCGCCGAGGCGACCGACGGTGCGGTGGGCCTGGAGACGCTGCTGCCCGCCGCGCTGCGTCTCTATCATTCGGGCGAACTGCCGCTGTTGACGCTCTTTCGCGCGCTGACGCTCAATCCGGCCAGGATCCTCGGCCTGCACTCGGGCCGCCTCGTCAAAGGCGCGGTCGCCGACGTGGTCCTCGTTGATCTCGGCGAGCCCTGGGTCGTCAACAAGGACCTGTTGCGCTCGCGCTCGAAGAACACGCCCTTCGATGAGAGCAAGATGCAGGGGCGCGTGTTGCGCACACTGGTTGCCGGGGCCACCGTCTACCAGTACGCTTCGCCCGAGCGGACGTAATCCGCCGTATTTCAAAGCCATGCTCGCGTCATGACCCACGTATTGCTTTTGGGCCTTGCCGGGGCCGAGGACGCCGCCCGCACCGTCATCTATGAGCGCCCGGACTCCTGGGACTTTGCGCTCTGGTGGGTGCTGTTCCTCGGCCTCGGCTATCTCCTCGGCTCGATCCCCTTCGGCTATCTCCTCACCCGCGCGGCGGGCTTGGGCGACGTGCGCGCCATCGGCTCTGGCAACATCGGGGCGACCAACGTCTTGCGCACCGGCCACAAGGGCCTCGCGGCGCTCACCCTCTTGCTCGACGCGCTCAAGGGCGCGATCGCCGTGCTGCTCGCGCGCAAGATCGGCGCCACCTATGCCGGCCTCGCGATCGATGCTGCGCTCTTCGGCGGCCTCGGCGCGTTTCTCGGGCACCTCTATCCGGTCTGGCTCGGCTTCAAGGGCGGCAAGGGGGTTGCGACCTACATCGGCGTGCTGCTCGGCCTCAACTGGGAGGCCGGCCTCGCGTTCTGCCTGGTGTGGCTCGTGGTGGCGGTCCTGACGCGCTATTCCTCGCTGTCGGCGCTCGTCGCCGCGCTCTTAGCGCCGATCGGCTTGGTCGCCTTCGGCGATCGACCGGCCGCAGCTCTGACCGCCGTGCTCTCCGCGCTGCTCATCTATAAGCACCGCGCCAACATCCGCCGGCTCGCCGCGGGGGAGGAGCCGAAGATCGGTGCCAAAGCCTGATCCTGCGCATGCGCCTCCTTTCTTCATGGCAGCGCCGCTCCCCGTCGCAGAGCTCGGGGCGGCAGAGCGGCTCGCCTGCCTGCGCCTCATCCGCTCCGAGAACGTCGGGCCCGTCACCTTTCGCGAGCTGATCAACCACTTCGGCGGCGCCGAGACCGCACTCGCCGCGGTCCCGGAGCTGTCGCGCCGCGGTGGGCGCCCCATTCGGATCTGCTCGCGCGAGGACGCGGAGGCCGAGCTGGAGCGCGCGGAGCGGGGCGGCGCCCGCGTGCTGTTCACGATCGAGCCCGGTTATCCGGCCGCGCTCGCCGCCCTCGACGCCCCGCCGCCGCTGCTCTACGTCAAAGGCAACTTAGAGCTGCTCAATCGGCCGATCGTGGCCGTCGTCGGCTCGCGCCAGTGCTCGGCCGCCGGCACCAAGCTCGCCCGCGCACTTTGCCGTCGCACTCGGGCGCGCCGGCTACGTCGTCGCCTCGGGGCTGGCACGCGGCATCGACAGCGTGGCGCACGAGGCAGCCCTCGAAGCCGGAACGATCGCCGTGCTCGCGGGCGGGATCGATGTGGTCTACCCGCCCGAGAACGAGGCGCTGCAGCACGCGATCGGCGCGCGCGGCTGCCTCATCACGGAGATGCCCTTGGGCTTTCAGCCCCGCGCCAAGGACTTTCCACGCCGCAACCGCATCATCTCAGGCATCGCGCTCGGGGTGCTGATCGTGGAGGCCGCACGCCGCTCCGGCACCCTGGTGACGGCCCGCTATGCCGCCGAGCAGGGCCGCGAGGTGTTCGCCGTTCCCGGCCATCCGCTCGACCCGCGCGCGGAAGGGACCAACAAGCTCTTGAAGTCGGGCGCAACGCTCGTCACCGACGCCGACGACCTCATCTCCGCGCTCACGCCGATGACGCGTCCGCCGGCAATGGGCCTGCGCGATGAGGACGTCTCAGTCCCGCTCTCTGACGCAGCGGGGGCTTCGCCCGCGCTCTCGCAGGGCGACCGCGACCGGGTCCTTGCGGCGCTCGGTCCGGCACCCGTCGACGTCGACACGCTTATCAGGGGTACGGGCCTGCCGATCCGCTCGGTGCAGGTCGCCCTCATCGAGCTGTCGCTCGCGGGCCGCATCGCGCGCCACGGCAACGGGCTCATATCGCTTCTCCCGGACGAGTGCTGAGCCTCTGGCAACCCTAGCGCTCGGCCTCCTCGCTCTGGATGCGCGCCTCGATAAGGGCCGCGCCGAGGATGGCCGCAAGCGTGCGGTAGCCGGCCTTCTCGGCGAGCCGCTTCAGCTCCTCGATGATGTCGGTGATATAGCTGAGGGTCTCGGTCCTGCTGCTGGCCGGGGGCAGCCCGGATCTACCGTTGGGATCTTCCGGCCCAGCTATCATCGTTTTTTGGCCCCTGACCGCCTGTCTGCAACCACAAGGGGCAGTAAATAACATTTACTATCTTAGATAGCAATAACGTGCACTGTTTAGCTGAGGTTGTGGCGGGTGCCCGTTTGACACCGCCGCATTCCTCTCCCATGTTCCCGGCCCGAGCGGATCAGCCAGGCCCCCGAGGCGGACAGGAAGCGCCGCGCCCCCGGGCGGGCCAAGAGCCGAGCGCAACCAGCCTGAAAGTCTGAAATGAACGTCGTAATCGTCGAATCGGCTGCGAAGGCCAAGACCATCAATAAGTACCTGGGCAGCGGGTATAAGGTCATCCCATCCTTCGGGCACGTGCGCGATTTGCCCTCGAAAAACGGGTCGGTCGAGCCCGATAAAGATTTCGAGATGCACTGGGACGTGGACGCTAAGTCCCAGAAAATCATGAAGGAAATCACTGACGCGGTCAAAGGCGCCGACAAATTGATCCTCGCCACCGACCCCGACCGGGAAGGCGAGGCCATCTCCTGGCACATCCTGCAGATCCTCGAGCAGAAGAAGGCCCTCAAGAAGGACCTCAAGGTCAGCCGCGTCGCCTTCAACGCCGTCACCAAGCAGGCGATCCTGGCGGCCATGAACGAGCCGCGCGAGATCGACACGCCGCTTGTCTCCGCCTACCTCGCGCGTCGGGCGCTCGACTACCTCGTCGGCTTCACGCTGTCGCCGGTGCTGTGGCGCAAGCTGCCGGGCGCCCGCTCGGCCGGCCGCGTCCAGTCGGTCGCCTTGCGTCTCGTGTGCGACCGCGAGGCCGAGATCGAGGCCTTCAAGACCGACGAGTACTGGACCATCGACGCCGTGATGGCCACGGCCAAGGGAGAGGAGTTCCCGGCCCGGCTCAACGCGATCGACGGCACGACGCTCAAGAAGCTCGACATCAAGACCGGGGCCGAGGCCGCCGCCATCAAGGCCGCGATCGAGAAGGGCGAGTTCCGCGTCGTCGCGGTGGAGAAGAAGGCGGTGAAGCGCAACCCGTTCGCGCCGTTCGCCACCTCGACCTTGCAGATGGACGCTTCGCGCAAGCTCGGCTTCTCGGCCAAGCAGACCATGCAGGTCGCCCAGCGCCTCTATGAGGGCATCGACCTCGGCGGCGAGACCGTCGGCCTCATCACCTACATGCGAACCGATGGCGTGACCATCGTGCCGGAGGCGATTCAGCGCCATCCGCTCGGAGGTGGAGAAGGAGTTCGGCAAGCGCTACCTGCCGCCCTTCATCCGCGAGTACAAGACCAAGGCCAAGAACGCGCAAGAAGCGCACGAGGCGATCCGCCCCACCGACGTCACGCGCAAGCCTGCCGACGTCGCCCGCTATCTGGCGAAGGATCAGGCCGGGCTCTACGACCTCGTCTGGAAGCGCGCGGTGGCGAGCCAGATGGCCTCGGCGGAAGTCGAGCAGACGACGGCCGACATCGAGGTGAAGGGCCGCGACGGCAAGACCTACCGCTTGCGCGCAACGGGCTCGGTCATCCAGTTCGACGGCTTTCTCAAGATCTACGAGGAAGGCCGCGACGAGCGCCCGCACGCCGCCAAGGGCAAGGATGACACGGGCCCAGACGAGGACGATACGAGCCGCCGGCTGCCGCCGCTCAGCGAAAGCGACCGCGTCACCGACCGCTCAATCGAGGCAGAGCAGCACTTCACCCAGCCGCCGCCGCGCTACTCGGAGGCGACGCTGGTCAAGAAGCTCGAGGAGCTCGGCATCGGCCGGCCCTCGACGTACGCCTCGACCCTCGCCGTCCTGCAGGAGCGCGACTACGTCCGCATCGACAAGAAGCGTTTGATCCCCGAGGACAAGGGGCGCCTCGTGATCGCCTTCCTCGAAGGCTTCTTCAAGCGCTACGTCGAGTACGACTTCACCGCCGACCTCGAGGACAAGCTCGACCTCATCTCCGACGGCAAGCTCGCCTGGAAGGACGTGCTGCGCGACTTCTGGCGCGAGTTCACCGGCGCCGTCGACGAGATCAAGGACTTGCGCGTCGGCGAGGTGCTCGAGGCCTTAAACGAGATCTTGGGCCCCCACATCTTTCCCCCGCGCGAGGACGGCCTCGATCCGCGCACCTGCCCGGCTTGCAAGACCGGGCGCTTGAGCTTGAAGATTTCCGGCAAGTACGGCGCCTTCATCGGCTGCGGCAACTATCCCGAATGCCGCTATACGCGCCAGCTCGCCGACCAAGCGGGCGGCGATGCGGAAGCCGCCACGCCCGACGGCAAGCCGTTGGGCATTGATCCCGCCAGCGGGCTCGCGGTGACGCTGCGCACCGGCCGGTTCGGGCCCTACGTGCAGCTCGGCGAGGCCTCGGAGGACGAGAAGCCCAAGCGCGCGAGCGTGCCCAAGGGCATCGATGCCGCCAGCGTCGACCTGGAGCACGCGCTCAAATTGCTGTCGCTGCCGCGCGAGGTCGGCCTGCACCCGGAAACCGGCAAGCCGATCACGGCCGGCCTCGGCCGCTATGGTCCGTTCGTGCTGCACGACGGCCTTTACGCCAATCTCGAAAGCGCCGAGGAGGTCTTCACGGTCGGCCTCAACCGCGCCGTCACGCTGCTCGCCGAGAAAGCCGCCGGTGGCAAGAGCCGTTTCCAGCGCGCCAAGCCCACGGTCTTGAAGGACCTCGGCCAGCACCCCGACGGTGGCAAGATCGAGGTGCTCTCGGGCCGCTATGGGCCCTACGTGAAGCACGACAAGATCAACGCCACCATCCCCAACGGCAAGGACCCGGCGACGATCACCGTCGAGGAAGCGATCGAGCTCATTGCCGCGCGCGCGGCCAAGGGCGGCAAGAAGCCGGCGAGAAAGGCCGCCGCCAAATCGGCAGCGAAGGCGCCCAAGAGCCCTAAAGGCGGCGCCAAGGGGGCGGCGAAGAGCCGGTCCGGCAAGGCGAAGTCGCAAGAAGCCGAGGTCGAGACCTGAGACCTTGGCCATGATTACCCGCCCGGCACATTGATATGGCACGCTGACACGGCACATGGATATGGCACGCTGACATGGTCCGTTGACATGGCGCGCAGACCCAGAAGTGCGAAAGGCGCCGCGCCCAAGCGGGGCGGTCTGCCCGGCAGAGACGAGATCCTCGAGTTCATCAGAACATCGCCGACGAAGGTGGGTAAGCGCGAGATCGCGCACGCATTCGGCATCCACGGTGCGGACCGCCTCGACCTCAACCGCACGCTCGCGGCCATGCGCGAGGACGGCACGCTCGCCGGCGACCGCAAGGCCGTGCGCAAGAAGGGCGGACTGCCTCCCGTCACCGTGCTCGAGGTGACGGGGCGCGACGAGGACGGCGACCTTATTGCTAAACCCGCCGTTTGGGACGGGGCCGAGGGCGAACGCCCCGTCGTGCTCTTGCCCGCACACCAGGGCCGCGGGCCGCAGGCCGACGTCGAGACCGAGATCGGCATCGGCGACCGCATCTTGGCGCGCATCGTCGAGCTCGAGGAGCCCGACGTCGATGGCTACCGCTTCGAAGCCTTTCCGCTCAAGCGCCTGCCGCGCGAGAAGCGCCGTCTCATCGGGATCTACCGCGAAGCCCGCAAAGGCGGCGGCACGATCGAGCCGATCGACCGCAAGCAGCTCAGGTCCTGGTCGATTGCGAAGGGCGACGAGGGCGCGGCGGCCGACGGCGATCTCGTGCGCTTCGACCTGGCGCGCAAGGGGCGCTTTCACGTGCCGCAGGCGCGCATAATGGAGTCGCTCGGCAACCCCGACGATCAGCGCCAGATCAGCCTCATCGCCGTGCACGCGCACGGCATCCCCGACGACTTTCCCGAGAGCGTCATCGCGGAATCGAAGTCGTTGGAGCCGCCGCGACTGCAAGGCCGCACCGACCTGCGCGCGCTTCCCCTCGTCACCATCGATCCCCCGGATGCGCGCGACCACGACGACGCCGTCTTCGCGCAAACAGATCGCGATCCCGGCAACGAGGGTGGTTTCATCGTCATCGTCGCCATCGCCGACGTTGCTCACTACGTGCGCCCTGGCACCAAGCTCGACCGCGAGGCGCTTCTTCGCGGCAACTCCGTCTACTTCCCCGACCGCGTCGTGCCGATGCTGCCGGAGCGGATCTCCAACGACCTGTGCTCGCTCGTCGAGGGCGAGGACCGCGCCTGCCTCGCCGTGCGCATGGTGATCGATCGGCACGGCAACAAGAGGAGCCACGCGTTCGAGCGCGCGATGATGCGCTCGGCGGCCAAGCTCAGCTACCAGGAGGCGCAGGCGGCGATCGACGGCAACGTCTCGCCCAAATGCGCAGCCCTCATGAAGCCTGTGCTGCGCCCCTTGTGGGAGGCGTACGCGGTGCTTGCCTCGGCCCGCGACAAGCGTCAGCCCCTGGATCTCGATTTGCCCGAGCGCAAAATCGTGCTCGACGAGAAGGGCCGCGTGGCGCGCGTCGTCGTCCCTGAGCGGCTCACCGCGCATCGCTTGATCGAGGAGCTCATGATCCAGGCGAACGTGGCGGCGGCAGAAGCGCTCGAAGGAAAGCGCGCGCCCGTCGTCTACAGGACGCACGATCAGCCCTCGAAGGAAAAGTTGACGAGCCTGCGCGAGTTCCTCGATAGCCTCGAGATCAAGCTCGCGCCACAGGGCACACTGAAGCCGGAGCACTTCAACCGCATCCTTCAGCGCGCCAAAGCGACGCCCATCGCCGACCTCATCAACGAGGTCGTGCTGCGCTCACAGAGCCAGGCCGAGTACAGCGTCGACAACCTCGGCCACTTCGGCCTCAACCTGCGCCGCTATGCGCACTTCACCTCGCCGATCCGCCGCTATGCCGACCTCGTCGCCCACCGCGCGCTGATCCGCGCCTTGCGGCTCGGCGCGGGCGGGTTGGAGGACTTCGAGCTGTCGCGTCTCGCCGAGGTCTCCAGATCGATCTCGGAGGCCGAGCGGCGCGCCATGGCCGCCGAGCGCGAGACCGCCGACCGGCTCATCGCCGCCCACCTCGCCGACCGCATCGGCGCGATGTTCTCGGGCCGCATCGCCGGCGTCGCGCGCTCAGGGTTGTTCGTGCGCCTTGCCGACACGGGCGCGGACGGCTTCGTGCCCGTATCCTCGCTGCAGGGCGATTTCTACCATCACAACGAGGCGCTGCACGCCCTCGTCGGCAAGCGCACCGGCGAGACCTTCAGCCTCGGCGATACCGTCGAGGTGCGGCTCGTGGAGGCGATCCCCTCGGCGGGCGCGCTGCGCTTCGAGATGCTGAGCGAGGGCAAGAAGCGCCGCGTCGCGGCGATGCGCGGGACGTCTCACCGACCGAGCAAAGGCCGCAAACGCGGGCGATGAACGCTCGTCCCCGCGGCTTTTGGCCTATTGACGGGAAGGCGCGGCGGCGCAAGGAGTGAGGCATGCCCATCTCGACATCATTGGACGAACCGCACCGCCCGATCGGCGAGGCCATGCGCCGCGGCGCCGCCGGCCGCTGCCCGGCTTGCGGCAAGGGCGCACTCTATGGGCGCTACCTCAAGGTCGCCGATAGCTGCCCCGCCTGCGCGGAGGAGTTGCACCATCACCGCGCCGACGACGCGCCGCCCTACTTCACGATTCTCATCGTCGGGCATTTGGTCGTCGCCAGCGTCATGTTCACCGAGGAATATTTCCACCCGAGCTACTGGCTGCACATCGCGATGTGGTTCCCGCTCACGATCGGGCTCAGCTTGTGGATCCTGCCGCGCGTCAAAGGTGCGCTCGTCGGCCTGCAGTGGGCGCTGCGGATGCACGGCTTCGGCGGCCCGGATGCATTCGATCCCGCCGCGCCGGAACCCGACCCCGCCGCCAGCATCGGCGAGGGTGCACCGCAGTAAGGCTTCCGCAACCAACCTCGCTTGACAGCGAACCGGCTGCCGCTATGGTGCCGCTCCTCCATACCGTCAAGAGATGCAGTCCCAGGTCCCCCGATCATGGCCAAGCCAGTCACGCAAAAGATCAAGCTGCTCTCCACGGCCGGCACGGGCTTCTTCTACGTCACCAAGAAGAACCCGCGCACGAGCACCGAGAAGCTGGTGTTCAAGAAGTACGACCCGGTCGTGAGGAAGCACGTCGATTTCAAGGAAACGAAGATTAAGTAGCAGCGCCTTCCCGCAAGGGCGCTGCAGAGCCGACCGTGCAAGCCGTCGGCAACTTTGCTTCATGCATTCGAGGTTGCGACGGCGGGATGTGAGGGACTTTGGCCGCGAGGCGCGCTGGCGAGATGATTGCTCAGCGCATGTGGGATCGTCCGTCTTCGCGGAGGCTTGACCAGGGCCCGCAACTCAACCCGGCAGCGGGGTAGTTAGTCCGAGAAAGTCACGGACCCTGGTCTAGTGACCAGATGGTTCGTCAAAGAGGGCGTTGACTCCCCGCCTGGTGCCGTGGCTGGCCCGATGCAGCTTCAACGAGGAGGCCACTCTAGCCGCTAAGACCGAGCCACGATTTTCCCGCACTACCAGGAAATGCGGCGGACCTGATAGTACGGAAACCCGTCATTCGCTCCTGGGACCGCCAAGGCCTCCCGCACCGTCCCAGCAAACTCAAAACTATAGAAACCCCTCACGAAATCGTAATCTGACAGAGGACCTTAGTTAATGCAAGTTGCCCTTTGACTGTGTCGTAAACGCTACGCGCGAATCACCCAGCGCGCCGCGATGCATTTGTTGCACCCGTAAGACGGCGCCAGGGTCCTTATTCTAGCCCCTGAATTGATTGAGCTTTTTTGCGCGGCCGCAGCTACGCCGCGTTGGCGGCGACGCGATTGCGCCCGCGCCTCTTAGCGGCAAAAAGGGCATTGTCAGCACGCCGAAAAACCGCTTCCGGTGTGTCGTCGGGGCACTCCAGCGTGGCAATGCCGACGCTCGCCGTCAGGTGAATGCCAAGGCCGGGTTTGATCTGGAAGGCGTCGGCCGCAATCGCAACGCGCAGGCGCTCGCCGACCTGATAAGCGCGCGCCATGTTCGTCTCCGGCATGATGACGAGGAACTCCTCGCCGCCATAGCGGCACGGCAGGTCGATACCGCGCGTGTTGCGGCGGAAGCGGGTGGAGAACTCCTTCAAGACGACGTCGCCGACGTCGTGACCGTAGGTGTCGTTCACGCTCTTGAAGTGGTCGATGTCGGCGAGCAGCACCGACAGCGCCCGCCCCGAGCGGACGGCGTCACCGACAAGCGTCGCCAGATGCGATTCCAGGTAGCGCCGGTTGTAGAGACCGGTCAACGGATCGATCAGCGCCGCCTCTATGCTCTCCTCCAGACGGTTGCGCAGGTGATCGGAATAGCGCTTGCGCTTCACCTGCGTTCTGACGCGGGCCAACAGCTCGTTGCGATCGACGGGGCGCATAATGTAGTCATTGACGCCCATGTCGAGCGCACGCAACAGGCGCGATTCATCGCCCGGCTCGACGAGCACGATGATCGGCAGATGCCGCGTGCGGTCGAGCGAGCGCGTCTGCGAGCACAGCCGCAGGCCGTCGGCGTCGGCAAGCGTCAGGCTGACGATCAAAAGATCGAACTCCCTCTCGGCGAGCAGGCTCAGCGCAACTTGAGGATCTTGCACGACGACGGGCTCATGCAGGCTCGACAGCCACTCCAAGAGGCGCGTTGCCGAGCTCGACTTGTCGTCGACGACGAGGATGCGCGCCCTCTCCTCCGAGAGCGCCTTGAGCAGGGCTGCGTCCTCCGACATGCCGGTCTGGCGCCCGGTGAGCGCGCGCATCAGCATCTCGTCGGTGAGCATCTTCAGGCGGGCGAGGTTCTTGACGCGCGTGACGAGGGCGATCTCGTCGACCGGTTTCGTCAAGAAATCGTCGGCTCCGCCTTGCAGGCCGCGCACCTTGTCGGAGACCTGGTCGAGCGCCGTTACGAGCACGACGGGGATATGATGCGTCTTCGGGTTCGACTTGAGCCGGCGGCACGTCTCGAACCCGTCCATGCCGGGCATCATCACGTCGAGCAGGACGACGTCGACGCGCTCGCGCTCGCAGATGTCGAGCGCATCCTTGCCGTTGCAGGCCGTGAGCACGTCGAAATACTCGGCCGCAAGACGCGCCTCGAGCAGCTTCACGTTCGCCAGGATGTCGTCAACGACGAGGACTCGAGCCGTCATCTGCGCAATTACTCAACCAGGGGGCGACATTCCTCAAGCGCGCGGATCGCCGACAAAACGATGCACGGTCTCGAGGAAGCCGCTGACGGAGATGGGCTTGGAAATGTAGGCCTCGCAGCCCCCTGAGCGGATGCGCTCCTCGTCACCCTTCATCGCGAAGGCGGTGATCGCCACCACGGGAATGGAACGCAGCTCGTCATCCTCCTTGATCCACTTCGTGACCTCGAGGCCGGAAACCTCGGGGAGCTGGATGTCCATAAGGATGAGCGCCGGGCGGTGCCGCCTTGCAAGCTCCAACGCCTCGAGACCGTTGCGGGTCTGGATCGTCGCGTAGCCATGCGCTGCGAGAAGATCATGGAAGAGCTTCATATTGAGCTCATTGTCCTCCACGATCAGAACGGTCCTGCTGCCCGGGCGCGCCTCGGGCTTGCGCGGGTCGCCGACGTTTCTCGTCTCGTGAAGGTTCATGGCTCCAACGCTCAAGCGCTCCCGTCCCCCTTCTGCACCGATTCTCGAGAGGATCGGGCCGGAGTTTGCGTCGCAAGGCGTAACCAACAGTTAATGAAGACGTACACGGCCGCCCCCAAGCGGTCGTCGCCCGCTAAATCAGGGGGTTAAGTGAATGGATGCTGATCAGGCCGAGACGATTGGCCTCTGCGCGCTCACCTTCCTTGCCGAGGACGCCCAGCGCCTCGGGCGCTTTCTGGCGCTCACCGGGCTCGGCCCCGCCGAGCTCAAGGATCAGGCGCAAACGCCGCGCGTCTTGGCGGCCGTCCTCGACCACCTGTTGCGCGACGAGAGCCTGCTTCTGGTCTTTGCGGCGAGCTGCGGCATAGCGCCCGAGCTCATCGCGCCCGCGCAGAGCCTGCTCGATCAGGGCGCAGACGGGGGCTGCGCTTGAGGCTCAGGCCGCGGCATCAATGCGTGTCGGGCGGGCACTTCTCTTCCTCGAGGAACGTCAGCTCCTTGAGCTCCCCGCGAATGGCGAAGTCGCCGTAGTCGATATAGAGCTTGGTCGACACGCCGTTCTCGTAGAACCGGAAGGCGAGCTCGTAGGTCGGAACCGCGTCCGCACGCGCCGGGCCCGGCTCGAAGTAGCCGATCGAGATCGGCCAGGATGAGAGCCCCTTGAGCTGATCGGCGTTGCGCACCGACGCGGGCGGCGGATCCGTCCCCGGCGGCAGGCGATGGCCGATGGCGGCATTCGTCTCGTAGAACTTCTCGCCCTTGTCCGAGCCGTCGTAGAGGTTGGCGGTGAACATGGTCTTGCCGGCGCGCGCCGCATCCAGCAACGCGAGTGAATGCTGGATCGGAAAGTAGATGTCGGAAGGCAACTTCACCGTCTTCTTGGCGGGCTTGGTCAATTTGACCTCGGTCGACGACGCGCCGCTGGTGGGCCCGGCGCTCCCCTGCGAGGCCTCCGACAGCTTTTGGTTCTCGTATTGGCTCGAGGAGAAGCGCAGGCGGTGCGAGGCGAGCTCCTCGAAGCTCGAGGTCCTGAGGTCGTTGATCTGGCTGGCGCCGTCCTGATTGGTCATGCGCGTCACGAAGCGCATTTTCTGCTCATAGCCCTTACAGCTGCTCCCGGTCATCTCGTAGACCATGCGCCCGCTCATGTCGGCGACGCCGGAGCCGGGCGTGGAGTGATCGAACGTGATGTCGTAGACGGCCCGGTGCGGGCGGAACTCCACGTTCTTCGGCTGAGGCTCGGCGCGCGGCGTGGCGAACGGCACGACGAGAACCAGTCCTCCCATCACCACGGCGCCCACGAGCTTCGACACTTCGACCATTCTTCCTCTCGTTGCCATGCTTTCGCGGCTCTTTCGCGGTCATGCCCACTGCCATGCCCACTGCCATACCCACTGCCATGGTGGAGCATAGCCAGCAGTCGTTAAGGCGCCGGACTATGGCCGACCAATGAGGCCATTGCAAAGACCCGGCGGCCCGGTCAAATAGGCAGGCGGTTTCAATCGATGGACGCCGGCTGAGGCAAGGATACTAGCATGAATGGCAAGGTCGAGGCGCGTCTTGCTTCCCTCGGATTAGCGCTTCCTGCCGCACCCAACCCGGTCGCGAATTACGTCCCCTCGGTCCTCATCGGCGATCTCCTGTATATCTCGGGCCAGATCTCCAAGTCAGCCGACGGCAGTCTCGCCAAGGGCCGGCTCGGCGCCGACCTCGACGTCGCGCAAGGCCAGGCCGCGGCCCGGCTCTGTGCCCTCAACATTCTTGCCCAGGCGAAGGCCGCCGTGGGCGATCTCGACAGAATAGCCCAGGTGGTCAAGCTGACCGGGTTCGTCAATGCGGCGCCTGAGTTCGTCGATCATCCCCAGGTCGTCAACGGCGCCTCCGACCTGATGGTCGAGGTGCTGGGCGACAAGGGCCGCCACGCGCGCGCCGCGGTCGGCGTCTCCGGCCTGCCGCTCGGCTCAGCCGTCGAGGTCGATGCGATCCTGCTGATCGGACGCTGACGCATGCAGAATGCCGCGGCCTTCTTGAAGCCGATCGCGCACCGCGGGCTGCACGACGCCGAAAAGGGCCGCATCGAGAACACCGCCGAGGCATTCCAGGCCGCGATCGCCAAGGGCTACGGCATCGAGTGCGACGTGCAGCCCGCCGCCGGCGGCACGCCGATGGTCTTTCACGATTCCACGCTTCAGCGCCTCATCGACAGCGAGGGCCCGTTGAGCGCGCTTGACGCAGCGGCGCTCAAACGACTGCGCTATCGAGGCGCAGCGACGCACATGATCGATCTTGCCGATCTCTTGCGGCTCGTTGCCGGCCGCGTGCCGCTGCTCGTCGAGATCAAGAGCGAGTGGGATCCGCCCGACTTGGCATTCCTGAGGATCGTCGCCGATCTCGCCGCCGCCTACCGCGGCCCGATCGGCCTCATGTCGTTCGACCCGGCCGTCGTCCTGGCGATTAAGGGACTTGCGCCTGCGGTGCCGCGCGGGATCGTATCGGGTCTCTTCGAGAGTGACGGCTGGTGGCGCGATCGCCTCGGGCCGGAGCGCGCCTACCGCTTGAGCCACTTGCTTGAATCGCGCGCGGCGGCACCCGACTTCTATGCCTATGACGTGGCGTCGCTGCCGACGCCCGTGACGCGTTTCGTGCGCGAGGTGCTGGGCCTGCCGCTCTTCACGTGGACGGTCAGAACGCAAGAGGAGCGCGCGATTGCCGCACGGTGGGCCGATGCGCCGATTTTCGAGGGCTACGAGCCTTAAAGTGGCTTCCTTCCCGGCACGGGGTGTGTTCGAGCGATGAGCGAAGTGAAGCCGAACGAGGCCGTCGCCAGGGTCGTCAACCGCATCGCCGACATCGAGGCCGACACCTGGGACGCCTGCGCCAACCCCGACCCGGCCACCTACGATCCCTTCGTTTCCCACGCCTTCCTAAGGGCGCTCGAGGAGGCCGGCACCGTCGGCGATAAGCACACCGGCTGGCTGCCCCACCACGTCACGGTCGAAGCCGCTGGCGGCGCGCTTGCCGGGTGCCTGCCCTGCTACGTGAAGCTCAACAGCGCCGGCGAGTACGTGTTCGACTACGCCTGGGCCGAGGCCTACGGACGTGCCGGCGGCCGCTACTATCCCAAGCTGCAGGTGGCGGTGCCGTTCACGCCCGTGCCGGGACGCCGCCTGCTCGTTGCGCCGGGACCCGGCCTCGAAGAGCGCCGCGCGCTGCTCGCCACCGCCGCCGTCAACGTCGCGCAGCGCCTCGGTGTCTCCTCGCTGCACCTCACGTTCCTTTCCGAGGCCGAATGGACGGCGCTCGGAGCGCAGGGCTTCCTGCAGCGCACCGATCAGCAGTTCCACTGGAAAAACGAGGGCTACACGAGCTTCGACGATTTCCTGGCAAAGCTCGCCTCGCGCAAGCGCAAGGCGGTGCGCAAGGAGCGCAGCGAGGCCTTGAGCGGCGGCGTCACGATCGAGCGGATCACAGGATCGGAGCTCAACGAGGCGCATTGGGACGCGTTCTTCGAGTTCTACACAGACACGGGCAACCGCAAATGGGGGCACCCCTATCTCAACCGGCGCTTCTTCTCGCTCCTGGGTCAGGCGATGGCCGACCGCTGCCTGCTGGTGATGGCGCGACGCGGGCGACGTTATATCGCCGGCGCGCTCAATCTCATCGGCGGGAATTGCCTCTACGGGCGCTACTGGGGCGCGATCGAGCATCACCCCTGCCTGCACTTCGAGGTCTGCTACTATCAGGCGATCGACTACGCCATCGACACGGGATTGAGCCGCGTCGAGGCCGGCGCGCAAGGTGAGCACAAGCTCGCGCGCGGGTACATGCCGACGACGACCTACTCGGCGCACTGGATCGCCGATCCCGGCCTGAGGCGGGCGATTGCGCGCTACCTCGAGGAGGAGCGCGGCGCGGTAGCGGCGACCGGCGCCGCCTTTGCCGAGTTCGCGCCCTACCGCAAGGATGGCCACAAGGATGGCGCAGCCAAGCCGCGCTAAGGGACCAGCTTGATCCGCCCTACTTGATCTCGGTCCAATCGTGAGCTTGACAGCCCTTGCCTTCGTCCTGGCAGAGTTTGCCGGGCAAGCGCACCAGAAAGAGCTTCCAGGACTTGGGCTTCAGCTCGCCGTCGAACTTGGCGACCGCCGACTTCGCGCTGTCGCTGTAAAGGCTGATATGCCAATGCGATTTCAGGCCCTCGAAGCCGCTCTTGCGCAACAGCGGAGCGAGCTTGCGCGTGAGCATGGCGCTCTTGAAGGAAATACCCCAGCGTTTGCCGAAGGAGTGGCTGAGCAGGATCTCCTGGTAATCCTTCTTGTAGCTCTTGGAGGCGAAGCTGTAGGGCTTGCCGCCCTCCGCCTGGCGCCAGGCCTTTTGCAGCGCCTGCGCCATGCTACCGTTGCAGAGGTGATTGGCGCTGAAGCCCGTGAGCGTCGCGTGATAGCCGCCCCAGCGCACGCCCTTCTGAAATCCCGGAGACAGGTAGACCGCATACGCGTGCTCGCGGCAGCCGGCGGCGCGAGCGTCATCGATGAGCGCGGCGCCGGCGAGCGCCGGCAATAGGAGCAAGGCCAGACGTTGCACGCGTGCCAGGCCCGATCCACTGCGAACTACGGCAGCTCTCATTTCTTCTTGCCGCAATGGCTGTCGAGCAGCTCTTCCCCGTGAGCGCGGTTCGTCGAATGCGTGAAGTCGTTGAGGATGTAGTATCCGCTCTTTGCCCCGGTCACGACGATGGTCTCCTGCTCCATCACCGACCGCTTGCTGCCGATTTTGCTGTAGACCATGCGGAAGGGATCGTGGCCGCCTTTAAGGCTCTTGACGTGACGGGCATAATAGGTGTGCCCGGCAAGGGAGATCTTCGACCAAGCGGTCGACGAGATGTGCGCGCGGTGCAGCGCGTCGCCGACCGTCTTCTTCATGCAGGTCATGTGGATATGCAGCTGGTCCTGGCTGCGGCCGGTCTTGGAGTTGATCGCAAGACCGATCTGCCAGGGAGAGCGGCCGTGGAAGTAGCGCTTCGCTTGCCCCCACGCGTAGCGCCAATAGGGCAGGGCCTTGGGCGCCAAGATCTTGGGGTCCTCGATGCCAGTTATGATCGCGGTTGGCACGAAGAGGTATTCCTGGTTGTGCTCTTCGAACACTACGTAGCCGCGCGGCGAGGAATACTTGCACCCACTCGGCAGCGATCTATGCTGCTTGGCGGCCGCGACGCAATTCTGCGTCGCTCGCAGCAAATCGCCGCGCGATCTCTGGCCGTCGGCCGCGGGCACCCTCGCGGCGCAAGCCAGCCCTGCAACGAGCGCAAGGCGCGCGAGACTTACCCACGGGAGCAACGGGCGCTGCATCGATCGATGCGTCTCCTTCCCTGTCGAGGTGATTTGGAGCCTTCAGGACGCGCGCCCGCCCTGGTGCCGTCACAGTAGGCCAGCCGAAAATGAATACTTCGACGGCGCGAAAAATAAGATTTTGCGCAAGAGACCTGCAACGCGGCGTCCTCAGGGCGGCTAAGTCTGCTTCAGTTGATTGGACAACGAGAAGCGCGCGGCTGTTTGCCGGGCTGCTTGACGGGCCTCGGCTTCCGCGCCGTTTAAGAGGCCGTCGGCAGCCGGAGGCCTCATGAGCTACGACGACAGCAACGTGTTCGCCAAGATCCTGCGCGGCGAGATTCCCTCCCACAAGGTCTACGAGGACGCCGACGCGCTCGTCTTCATGGACGCCATGCCGCAAGCCTCCGGCCACACGCTCGTCGTGCCCAAGACCGCTTCGCGCAACCTGCTCGACGCCGACCCCGAGGTGCTCGCGCGCATGGCGCCGCTCGTGCAGAGGATCGCGCGCGCGGTCATGAAGGCCTTCGATGCCGACGGCGTCACGGTGGTGCAGTTCAACGAGCCGGCGAGCGGACAGACGGTGTTCCATCTGCATTTTCATGTGATCCCGCGCCACGAGGGCACACCCCTGATGCCGCACAGCCGCACCATGGAGAAACCCGACGTGCTCGCCGCCAACGCGGAAAAGATCCGCAAGGCCTTGGGCCCGTGACGCGCGTCCTCGTCATCGGTGCAAGCCGCGGGATCGGCCTGGAGACCGTGAAGGCGCTGCTCGCCGCCGGCTCAAACGTGCGCGCGCTCGCGCGCTCGGCGAGCAGAATCGCGATCGATGATCCGCATCTTGAGAAAGTCGATGGCGACGCGCTCGACAAGGCGACGGTCGAGCGGGCGCTTGTCGGCGTCGACGCCGTGGTGCAGAGCCTCGGCGTCGATTTCGGGCCCGATGCCGTCCTCAAGGGAACGACGCTCTTCTCCAAGTCGACGCGCGTGCTCGTCGACGCCATGCGTAACGTGGGCGTCAGGCGGCTGATTGTCGTGACGGGTGCGGGCGCCGGAGATAGCCGCGGCCACGGAGGCTTCTTGTTTGACAGGGTTGTATTCCCACTGGTCTTAAAGCGGGTCTACGACGACAAGGACGTGGCCGAGCAGATAGTAAAGGCAAGCGGCCTCGAGTGGACCATCGCCCGTCCGGGCGGCTTGACGAACGGCGCGGCAACCGGCCGCTACCATGTGCTGACCGACCCCGAAACGTGGCGCGGTGGCTTTATTTCGCGCGCCGACGTCGCCGACTTCCTCGCCAAAGAGATCGCCGACCGCGGCTACGTGGGCAAGACCCCGGTGTTGATCGGTTAGAGGCGAACGAGGGTGTCAGGCCCTGAGGGTCCGACACCCGAGCAATCACAGCCGCTCCATGAACGGCACGGGATCCACGGGCTTGGAGCCCTGGCGCAGCTCGAAGTGGAGTTGCGGCTGATCGACGGAGCCCGTACGCCCGGCCTTGGCGATCACCTGGCCGCGCTGCACTTTGTCCCCGCGCTTGACCAAGAGCTGCTCGTTGTGCGCGTACGCCGTCACCCAGCCGTTGTCGTGGCGCAAGAGGACGAGGTTGCCGTAGCCTTTGAGCTCGTTGCCGGCGTAGGCGACGGTTCCGGCCTCGGCGGCATGCACCGGCGTTCCCTGCGGCACGGAGAGGTTGATGCCGTCGTTGTGCGTGCCGTCGTTGCGCTGACCAAAGGCGGCGAGAATCTTGCCTTGCACGGGCCAGCGCAGCTTGTCGCCGACGGCGGCGCGCGGCGGCGGGTTGATGGCGCCGGTCGAGACGTCGGAGCCGGCCGCGGCGATCTCGCGCCGGTTGATGACGGTCGGCTGGCGCGTCGATTGTCCGGTCGATTGCACGACCGGCGGAGCGACGGCAACGTGCGTCGTCCCCATCGGTGCCGGCTCGGCGCCGGCCGCGCCCGGCACCCTCAGAACCGAGCCGACGCGAACGCTGTGCGGATCGGTGATGCCGTTGACGCGCTGCAGCTCTGCGACCTGAACGCCGTAGGATCTGGCGATGCCGTAGACCGAGTCACCGTTCCGCACCGTGTAGGAGCCGGCGTATTTGGCCCTGGTGGCCGGCGCCAAACTCGGTGGGGGGAGGCTCGGCGGCAGCGTCACGCTTGCGGTGGTCATCGGCGGCTGGGAGACGGCCGGCCGTGCGTGGTAGCCTTCGGGCAGATAGAGCTTCTGGCCGGGGTGCAGGCTCGGATTGCTGAGGCCGTTCACCTCCATCAGCTCGGCGACCGACACGCCATGACGGCGCGACAGGCCATAGAGCGTGTCGCCGGGCTGCACCTCGACGCTTTCGCCGGGGCGCACTGGCGACGGCTGACGGTAGGACGGCTGCGGCTCGCGGCCCCGATCATTGCCGTACGCCGGTTTGCCGTACGACGGGGAGGCATCGGGGAGGTTAGCCGTGGCGACAGTGCTGTCGCGCAGAGAGCGTGGGGCGGTGTAGCCGCCGCGGTCATATCCACTCGACGTGTTGTATCGCCCCTCGTTGCCCAGATAGCTCGGCCCGCGGTTACCGTCCGACGACTGCAAGGACGCCGTCTGCGTGTCCTTCTTGTCGGTCAGGCTGAAGCCGGGAAAGTCGAAGCGCGAGATTTCGGCGCTGCATCCGCCGAGAAGCCCGGCGATGAGGATGGCGGCTCCGTGCCTAGGGAGGAGAGCGAAAGACGTGCCGCCGCGATGGGAATGCTTAAAACGCATCATGATACGCACCCTTACTGCCAACCTTTGATTAACCGTTAAGGGGTTAACGAACCCTTAAGGGGCGGCAGAATTGCTCTGGTTTGACCTTCGATCCCGGGCGAACCGGCGGGTGCCGAACTCATGTGTGATCCGCTTGGAGGCGTACGCGGGGAATGTGCTGGGATGACGACGCGGACGCGACAAGAAGTGGGCGGAGCGGTGGCGGCTAGCCGCGCGTGGCGGCCTTGGGCTTAGCGGCTGAGGCGAACGCGTCGCGCAGCGTCGCACACGTCGCCTCGTGCGTGAGGTTCAAGCGCAACGGCGTCACCGAGATGCACTTGGCGTCGATCGCGGCGAGATCGGTGCCGGCGACGAGCGTCGAGGGCGGGCGCTCGAACCCGAACCAGAAGTAGGGCATGCCCCACGGATCGGCGCGCTTGTCGATGTTGAGCAGCGCCTGGTCGCGGCGCCCTTGGGTCGTCACCTCGACGCCGGCGACGTCGCGCGGTGCGCACGGCGGATAGTTGACGTTGATGACGATGCCCGTCGGCCAGCCGATCTCCAACAGCCGCGACACTAGACCGGGCCCGTACTCGAGCGCGGTCTCCCAGTGGATCTCGCCCTCCTCGACCGAGCCGCCGGTCTGGCTCATGGCGATCGAGCGAATGCCTAAGAGCGTGCCCTCGATCGCGGCGGCGATCGTGCCCGAATAGGTCACGTCCTCGGCGAGGTTGGAGCCGTGGTTGACGCCCGAAAGGACGAGGTCGGGTGGGTGATCGATCAGCAGATGGCGCACGCCCATGATGACGCAGTCGGTCGGCGTGCCGCGGACGACGTAGGTGCGCGCATCTGTCTGCCTCAGGCGCAAGGGCTCGTGCAGCGTCATGGAGTGGGAGGCGCCCGATTGGTTCGACTCCGGCGCGATCACCCAAACGTCGGAGGAGAGCTGCTCGGCGAGGAGGCGCAGGACATTGAGGCCCTCGGCCGCAATGCCGTCGTCGTTGGTGACCAGGATGCGCATGGGCCGATCAGCTTGCCTTCTCGATTTTCTTCATACCGCCCATGTAGGGGTGAAGCGCGTCCGGAATTGTGACGGAGCCGTCGGCCTCTTGATAGTTCTCGAGAACCGCGATCAGCGTGCGCCCGACCGCGAGCCCGGAGCCGTTGAGCGTGTGCACGTAGCGCGAGTCTTTTCGAGCCCTTCGGCCGGTAGCGGGCGTTCATGCGCCGCGCCTGGAACTCGCCGCACACCGAGCACGAGGAAATCTCGCGGTAGGTGTCCTCGCCCGGCAGCCACACCTCGATGTCGTAGGTTTTCTGCGAGGCAAAGCCCATGTCGCCGGTGCACAAGAGGATGGTGCGGAAGGGCAGACCGAGCCGCTTCAGGACCTCCTCGGCGCAAGACGTCATGCGCTCGTGCTCGGCGAGGCTTTCCTCGGGCGTGGTGATGGAGACGAGCTCGACCTTGGAGAACTGGTGCTGGCGGATCATGCCGCGCGTGTCCTTGCCGGCGGCGCCGGCTTCGGAGCGGAAGCAGGGCGTGCGGGCCGTGACGCGCATCGGCAGCTCCACCTCGTCGAGTGATCTACTGGCGCACGAGGTTCGTGAGCGGCACCTCGGCGGTGGGGATCGAGCCAGCGTCTCCGATCACTGTGCATTGTCGGCTCGTCACTCGCAATCTCCGCCTCAAACTTCATCTGCCGCCTCGCGGATCCTTCCTCCCGTTGAGCCTGCAAAATCTCGTCTCGATCGCTCATCATGGCCTTCTTCAAGTTCGCTTTCGAACTCAGTGCATCGAGTACGAAATGAACTGATCCTCGGCGAACTTCGGCAATTGTGCCGTGCCGAACATCGCCTCGTCGCTCACCAGCAGCGGCGGATTGATCTCCGAGTAGCCGAATCTCGCCGTCGTGTGCAGGTCGAGCATGAAGGCGGCGAGCGCGCGCTCCAGCCGCGCCAAGCCCCCTTCAACACGACGAAGCGCGCGCCGGAAATCTTCGCCGCCGTCTCGAAGTCCATCAGGCCCAACGCCTCGCCGATCTCGAAGTGCTGCTTCGGCTTGAACGAGAACTTCTTCGGCTTGCCGACCTTGCGGATCTCCTTGTTGTCCTTCTCGTCTTGCCGAGCGGCACGTCGTCGAGCGGCAGGTTGGGAATGACGGAGAGCGCATCCTTGAGCTTGGCGTCGAGTTGCCGCTCCTCCGCCTCGCCGCCCTGGATGACCTCTTTCAGCTCCGCGACCTCGGCCATGAGCTTCTTCGGCCGCCGCCTCGTCCTTGGCCGCCTTGGCCTTGCCGATCTCTTTCGACGCCGCGTTGCGCCGCGCCTGCGCCTCCTGCAGCCGCGTCACGACCTTGCGCCGCTCCTCGTCGAGCGCGATCAGCGCCTTCGCTTGCGGCGCAAGCCCGCGCTTTTTCAGCCCGGCGTCGAAAGCCTCGGCGTTGTCTCGGATCCACTTGATGTCGAACACGGGCGATGGGCCTCGTCGCAATCGATGGAATGTTGGCGGTGCTATAGGGCGGCTTTGGGCGGCAAGTCCAGCGGCTATGTCGTTCCCGAGGACGCCTGCGCGGCGGCCTGCTGCCTCTCCACCCGCTGCACCGCCCAGATCGACACCTCGTAAAGCGCAAGCGTCGGCAGCATCATGGCGAGCATCGAGAAGGGATCGGGCGGCGACAGGAAGGCCGCCACCGCCGTGATGCCGAGGATCGCGTAGCGCCGCCCCTTCTTGAGCACATCGGCGGTGATGAGCCCGGCACGCGCGAGCAGCGTCAGCGCCACCGGCAGCTGGAAGCAGATGCCGAACCCGATGATGAGGTTCATGATCAGCGCCAGGTACTCGGAGACGCGCGCCTGCAGGCGGATCTGAACTTGTCCGCTCGTCTCCTGCATCGACAAGAAGAAGTGCATCGCCACCGGCATGACGACGAAATAGACGAGCAGCGCGCCCATGAGGAACAGCACGGGCGTCGCCGCGAGATAGGGCAGGAATGCCTTGCGCTCGTTCTTGTAGAGCCCCGGCGCCACGAACTTGTAGAGCTGGATGGCGATGATCGGAAAGGAGATGCACACCGCCCCGAACAGCGCGAGCTTCATCTGCGTGAAGAGAAACTCCTGCGGCGCGGTGTAGATCATCTCGATCGGGGCGCCGCCACCACTCGCCCACTTATAGGGGAGCACCAAAATGTTGTAGATCTGCTTGGCGAAGATGAAGCAGACGACGAACGAGGCCCCCACCGCAGTGAGCGACCAGATGAGCCGCTGCCTCAGCTCGACCAGATGCGTCAAGCAGCGGCGCCTTGGAGGCGTCGATGTCGTCCTGTCCGGGCCGCTCAGTGACCTCGTCCACCGCTATGTCCCGGTCTTCTCGGTATTCTCGGTATTCTCGGTCTTCTCGATCTGGTCGGTTGGGTCAGTCTGAGCGCGCGGCTCTTGCGGCGCGGGGGCAGCTTCGCCCGCGCTCCCGACCTCGGCCGAGACGCTTTCGCGCGCACTGTCGACGCCGAGACGCTTCGTCTCCACGTTGTCGTCGATGGCAGCCTCCTCGATCGTCGCGCGCATCTCGCGGCCCACGCTCTCGAAGTCCTTCTTGAGATCCTCAAGCTCCGCCTCGCGGATCGCCTCGTCGAGCTGCGCGCGGAAATCGGCGGCGTGCCGACGGACCACGCCGAGATACTTGCCGACCGTGCGCAACAGAACGGGGAGGTCCTTGGGGCCCACCACGATCAGGGCAACGATCACGAGGATCAACAGTTTGCTTGACGTGATGTCGAACATGCGCCGTTCCAATGGCCGATGCGGCCGGCGTGTTCAAGGACAAAGCCAAAAACCGCGCCTCGCTCTCCGGGGGCGGCCCGCGCCGCGTCAGCCGGTCTTGCTGCCGTCGCGATCCCGCTCCGTCACTTTCGATGCCGGGTGATCGATCACCTTGGGCGACTCCTTGGGCTTGTCCTCGTCCTCATCGTCCGACAAGCCCTTCTTGAAGCTCTTGATGCCTTTGGCCATGTCGCCCATGATCGACGAGATACGGCCGCTGCCACCGAAGATGAGAAGCGCAACGAGCGCGAGGATGAGCAAATGCCAGCCGCTCAAACCCATTGTCTGTTGCTCCTCGGATCCTCGTAAGTTTCAATGCAAGATATTGCAGAAAGCGGCAGGCCCTGCAAGGGCGCGGCCGCCCAGCAATAAAGCTAACTCGTTACGAAATCATCATTTTCTTGGGGTTTTGGGCCGAAAGGTCGCCGGCCCGGCCGGCAACGCGGCCAATCGTCGGTGCAGCGGTGATCGCGCCAAACGAGCGGTCACCTTAGAGCGATAACGTGAGGCCGCCTCACGACTTATCGGCCTCGTCCTCCTCAGGCTCGTCCTCCTCAGGCATGGGCGCCGCCGTCTCATCCTCCTCCTCGTCCTCGCCGGCATCGAGCGGGAGCTCATCGGGCATCAGCGCCGCCACGTCGCTCGGCTCAGGGACAGAGAAATCGGGCGGCAGGTTGCCATCAAGGAGCCCTGACGCCCTCAGCTCCGACAGTCCCGGCAGGTCCTTGATGCTCTCGAGTCCGAAGTGGCTGAGGAAGGCGTCGGTCGTGCCGTAGGTGACGGGGCGCCCGGGCGCACGCCTGCGCCCGCGCAGACGGACCCACCCCGTCTCCAAGAGGATGTCGAGAGTGCCGACCGAGGTCGTGACGCCGCGGATCTCCTCGATCTCGGCGCGCGTCACCGGCTGATGATAGGCGATGATCGCCAGCGTCTCGAGCGCGGCCTTCGACAGGCGCCGCTCCTGTACCGCGAAGCGCTCCAACAGGTAGGCGAGATCCTCCGCGGTGCGGAACGCCCACTTGCCGGCAACGCGCACCAGATTGACGCCGCGGCCCGCATAGAAGGCCCTAAGCTCCTCCAGAAGGCCGGCGATGTCCTCCTCATCGGCGAGGTGGCTCTTGAGCTTGGCCTCGTCGAGCGGCTCGGCGGCAGCGAACAGAAGCGCCTCGAGGATCCTCAGCTTCTCGCGATGGTCGGCAAAGGGCAGCGCGGCGACGTTGCCCATGCCGCCCGCGCGCACGTTGCTGCCGTCCGCCTCCTCGGCGGGAGCATTGTCGTTGACGTCCTGGTTCGGCACCAGGCTCAGACGGGGCGGCTCCATGCGCTTCTCTTTCGACATTGGTTTTTGCGACGCGACTTGCTCGAACGCCTAGACCACGCGCTGCCACTCGGCATCCGGGCGGCGCGGACGCATGTAGATGGGTGCAAACGGCCCCTCCTGCCGGATCTCGAGCTGGCCTTCGCGCGCCAATTCCAGCGTCGCCCCGAAGGAGCTCGCGAGCACCGTCTTGCCGTCCTCGGCGGTGACGAGCATGCGCTCCAGGTAGTGCTCGAACGCGACCCAGTCGGTGGCGGACTGAACGTCGCCCATGAGCCGCTCGAGCCTGACGCGCGCGTCCTTGATGGACCAGACGGCGCGCGCCTTCACGACATGGCCGACCTTGATCGTGCGGCGGCGCTGATCGGCGTAAGCGTGCAACAAGTCGTAGACGGTGGCCGAGTAGGCCGTCTCCCTGATCGTCTTCGTGCCCTCGGGCATGCCGCGCTGGAACACGTCGCGGCCGAGCCGCATGCGGTTCATGAGCTGGGCGGCGGCCTCGCGCATGGCGTCGAGCCGCATGAGCCGGAACGACAGCCGGCGCGCGAGCTCGTCGGCACCGACGTCCTCACCCTGCTCGACTTCGCGGGGAAGCAGCAGGCGCGACTTCAGGAAGGCGAGCCAAGCCGCCATCACCAGATAGTCGGCGGCGAGCTCGAGGCGCAGCTTCTGCGCCTCGGCGATGAAGACGAGGTATTGGTCGACGAGCGCCAGCACCGAGATCTTGGCGATATCGACCTTCTGCGTGCGCGCCAGCGCAAGCAGGAGATCGAGCGGCCCCTCGTAGCCGGCGACGTCGACGATCAGCGCATCCTCCGAATCGAACGCACCGCCGACGACCGGCTCCTCCCACGCCGCAATCGCCTCGTTGCTGCTCTCGTCCGCCGCTTCGCTCATGCCTGACCTTTGAGCACCCGCGGGCCGATCCCGCGTTCCATCCATCTGCATATAGTATTGAGTTTACACTGATTCAGCACTGCCCGCTGCAATGGCGAGGATGCGGGCAAGGTACCGCTCGGCCGCCGCGGCATCGAACGGCGCATCTGCGTTAAGCACGCTCAACGCTGCTTTAAAGCGCGCTAGCGCCCGCCCCGACAGGGCCGGCACGCCAGCTGCCGCCGCCCGCATCTCGCCCAAATCGCCATTGCAGTGGAGTGCCAGGTCGGAGCCGGCGGCAATGACGCGCTCTGCCCGCTCGCGCAAGCCGCCCGAGAGGGCCTGCATCGACAAATCGTCGCTCATCAGCAGGCCATCGAAGCCGATCTCGCCACGGATGATCTCGCGCGTCACGATCGCCGACGTGCTCGCAGGCGCTTGCGGGTCGATCGCGGCAAAGACCACGTGCGCCGTCATGGCGGCAGGCAACGCGTTGAGCGCCTTGAACGGGGCGAAGTCCCTAGCGGAGAGCTCCTGCCGGCTCTCGCTGACCACGGGCAGCGCCAGGTGGCTGTCCTTCGTTGCCCGCCCATGGCCCGGGATGTGCTTGATCACCGGCAGCACTCCGCCTGCCATGTGGCCCTCGGCCACCGCGCGCGCAAGCGCGACCACCGGCTCGATCTCCGTCGCGTACGCCCGGTCGCCGATGATGGCGTGCGCACCCGCGACAGGAAGATCGAGGACGGGCGCGCAGTTGGTGTTGATCCCCAGCGTTTTGAGATCTGCGGCCAAGAGGCGTGCCACCGCGAACGCGGCTTCCCTTGCCGCGGCGGGATCGCGCGCGTAGGCAAGCCCATAGGCCGCCGCCGGCGGCAGCGCGCGCCCGAGCGGAGGGCGTAGCCGCTGCACGCGGCCGCCTTCCTGATCGATGAGCACGAGCAGATCCCGCGTGGCGACGGCGTCGTGCGCCGCCTCGCTCAAGGCGCGAATTTGCGCGTGCGACTGCAGATTGCGGGCAAAAAGGATGATCCCTGCCGGGCGCACCTCTTTCAGGAAAGCTGTCTCCGACGGCGTCAGGGCGCCGCCGGCTACGCCGACGATCAGAGCTGTTCTCATGGCCACCCCGCCAACGCGCAAGACCTAATGGCCCGGCGGAGCCCCATTTTCAGGGAGACGCGAGAGGAGCCGAGCGACGGGCTCAGTAGGCCGTCACCCAGCAATCTTTGTAGCCCGCCGCCTTGAGCTCGCTGCAGAGCGCGCTCGCCTGCGCGCGCGAGCCGGGCGGCCCGACGAGCAGCCGATTGTAGACGCCCTTGGCACCGAGGTTCGCCTCGCGAACGTCTGGTGTCTTGTTCTGCAGCACGGAGCCGTAGTGCTGCTGCATGTCGGCGAATTTCTTGAGCGCGACGAGACGGCTGCCGCCGGACGCAGGAACGGAGGCGAGGACCACGACGTAGCCGTTGCCCGCTGCTGGTGCGCCTCCAGCAGCCGGCGGCGTGGCGGTGGCCACCCTCTTAGCCGTCGGCTGATGCCTCGGCGGCAGAGCGCCGGTCGTCGCCTCGCGCGCGGGCGCCGACGTCGGCGCTGATTCCGTCGCAGGCGTTGTGCTCGACGTGACCACGGCCGCCTGCTGCTCCGGCGGCTTGACCACGACAGGCCGGTGCACGGCTGTGGCCGAGGACTGCGTGCCTTCCGGCGGAGAGGTCGAGGCTGTCGTCGTAACGGCTCCCGGATATTGGCCGCCGAAGCCATCGACCATGGTCACGCCGGGCACGGCAACGGCGCTGGCAGTACTGCCAGGCTCAGCCGGCGGCGGTGCCGCAGGCGCGGTCGGCGCCCCCGGCGGCATGATCGAGCCGTCGCGGCCCACGACCAGAGTCGTCACCTTGCGCGCGCCGTTGGCGTCGGTCTCAGCGCCCGCCGACGAGGAGGGTGGGGACGGAGGAGAAACATCGACCTGCGCGCTTACCGGCGCGGCCTCTCCCAGCCGGCCCATGACCTTGCTGTCCGTGTGCGCGAACTGCTTGCCGCCAGGATCCGTCGGCTTGGTCTTGGTGGGCGCGTCGTCGCCGCGGACGATGGGCGTCGCGCCGTCGGGGGCGCTGCTGCCAGCGACGAACTTGTAGCCCTGGGCGAGACCGTAGCCGAGGCCGATCGCGACGACGATCGCGCCGGCGATCCGCAGCGCCCAACTGCCGCGGCGAGGCTGCTCTTCAACCTCGTACTCGCCGCCTTCCTCATGCGCATAGGCTTGCTCGAGCGCACCGGCGTGGGATTGCTCATACCCCCCGCCCTGAAATGTCGGATCGTGGGCCGCCTCGCCATAGGCGCCTTGCCCCGGAAGCGGCCAGTCTGCCTGGTGCTGCAGCGGATCGCCGACGGAGCCGTCGGGCCGGCCGATGCCGGTGGGCATGTAATTGCCGAGATCATAGCCGCGCGGGTCGGGACCAGGCATCGGCACGGACCACTGATCATAGCCCGCGGCGGCCATCGGATCGGGCTGGCGCGGCTGCCCTGCGAAGGGAGCGGCAGGGCGGAAGCCTGGGGCCGCGCCTGGTGCTACGAAGCCGCGCGGCTGCGGCGCCTGCCCGTAGGGCAGCGCGCCGGCCTCGTGCGTGCTGAGACCCTGGCGACCAGGCGGCGGCGCACCGGCCGGCTGCTGCTGCTGCGGATAGTGGTAGGCCGCCTGCTGCGGATCGTAGCCGGGATTGGGGCCCTGAGCTGGATAGCCCCCCTGAGGCGGATAGCCACCCTGAGCTGGATAGCTCCCCTGAGGCGGATATCCCGCCGGGGCGGGCTGCTGTGCCCCAGACGGGGCCGGACGCTGTCCAGGAGGAGCCGTACGTTGACTGCGCGGATCTTGATCAGCAGCGGCGGATTGTGGCGCCTGCCATCCGCCGTTGGTCAGTGCAGCGTGGGTGCGTGCCATCGTTGAAGAATCCCTCGAGACTTCTTTTCTGTACGCCATATCCCTGCGAATCAGAAAGTCTAGCGCATGGACTCGGGCGCCTCGACGCCAAGGATCATTAGACCCAAAGATATCACCCGCTGTGTGGCAGCAATGAGCGCAAGACGTGCGGCGGTCATAACCCCATCTTTTGCCTGAATAAATCGCAATTGTGGCGATTCATTGCCGCGTGCCCACTGCGCATGCAGCGCAGACGCGAGGTCATAGAGATAAAACGCGACGCGATGCGGCTCCTCCGCCGCGGCGGCTTTCGCCACCAATCGCGGAAAAAACGCGAGCCGCTTGATCAAGTCGAGCTCACCCGCATCGGTGAGCGGCGACAGATCGGCAGCGCGCACGCTGTCGCTGTCCTTGCCGAGATCGGCAAAGACCTCCTGCGCATTGCGGAACACGGAAGCCGCGCGCGCGTGCGCGTACTGGACATAAAAGACAGGGTTGTCCTTCGACTGCTCGAGCACTTTTGCCAAGTCGAAGTCGAGCGGTGCATCGTTCTTGCGCATGAGCATCATGAAGCGGACGGGATCGCGCCCGACCTCCTCGACGACGTCGCGCAGCGTCACGAAGGTGCCGGCGCGCTTGGACATGCGCACGGGCTCGCCTGCGCGCAAAACCTTCACCAGCTGGCAGACGAGGATTTGAAAGTCGGCCTTGCCGTCTGACAGCGCCGCGACGGCGGCCTTGATACGCGAGACGTAGCCGATGTGATCGGCGCCGAACACATCGCGGTAATGGTCGAAGCCGCGCCGCAGCTTGTCGTAGTGGTAGGCCACGTCGCCGGCAAAATAGGTGTAGCTGCCGTCCGATTTCATCAGCGCCCTGTCGACGTCGTCGCCGAAGGCCGTCGACTTGAAGAGCGTCTGATCGCGGTCCTCCCACTCCTCGTCGTCGTGCCCCATGGGCCGCGGCAACCGACCTTCGTAAATCAGGCCTTTGGCGCGCAGGGTGTCGATCGCCGCCTTTATCTTGTCCTTCTTGCCTGAGGTCAGCGAGGCTTCCGAGAAGAACACCTCGTGCTTGATGTTGATCGCGGCCAGATCCTTCTTGATCATAGCGAGCATCGGCTTGATAGCCGCCTTGCGCACGATCGGAAGCCACTCCGTTTCGGGCATCTCGCGCAGCACGCTGCCATGCTTCCTGGCGAGGGCCTCTCCGACCGGCTTCAGGTAGTCGCCGGGATAGAGGCCCTGAGGGATCTCGCCGATGTCCTCGCCCAGCGCCTCGCGGTAGCGCAGGAACACCGAGCGCGCGAGGATGTCGACTTGGCCGCCGGCATCATTGACGTAGTATTCGCGCGTGACCTTGTAGCCAGCGAACGCCAAAAGGTTGCAGAGCGCATCGCCGAACACCGCGATGCGGCCGTGACCGACGTGGATGGGGCCCGTCGGATTGGTGGAGACGTACTCGACATTCACGGTCTCGCCCTTGCCGAGGTCGGAGCGGCCGTAGTCGGCGTCCTCCTTGAGGATCGTGCGCACGAGGCCGTGCCAGAACGCCGGCGTGAACGTGAGGTTCAAGAAGCCAGGCCCGGCGACCGTGGCCTCGGCGATGTCATCGTCGCCTTGAAGCTTCTCCTTGAGCTTCTCGGCAATGTCGCGCGGCTTCATGCGCGCGGCCTTGGCGAGCGCGAGTGCGGCATTGGTCGAAAGATCGCCGTGCGTCGCATCGCGCGGAACCTCCACCTCGATAGCGGTGATGGCCAGATCAGCGGGAAGCGCGCCGTCGCGCTTCAGCGCCTCGAGCGCCGCCACGACGCGAGCCTCCACGCGCGCGAACACGTTCATGGGATCCTGACCGCTCAAGTGCCCGGGAAATCTGGGCCTGGGAAACTCTGGGAAAACTGGGGCCCGCCTAACGCAAATCGGGGGTGTCGTCAAACAGCCGGCGGTGCTGGAGAAGCGCATAGCGGTCGGTCATGCCAGCGACGAAATCGGCGATGAGGCGGGCGCGGGCCCGCTCGCTGAGGTCGATCGACGCCGCATGCCAGGCCTCCGCCATGGCACCGGGCTCGGCGAGATAGCGCTCGAACAGGTCGCGCACGATTCTCTCGGCGTCGCTCATGATGCGCATCACGTGCGGGTGCCTGTAGACGCGCTCAAAGAGAAATCCCTTGAGCGCGGCGAGATCCGCGGCCATGCCCGGCTGAGAAGGCGACGGTCGCACGGCCGGCGCGGCGGACGTCGTCGGGCGAGCCCGGCGCCAGCGCCTTCAGCCGAGCGCGCGTCTCTTGCACCAGATCGGCAACCATCGCCGTGATCATGGCGCGCGTCAGCTCGTAGACGCGGCGTCCCTCCAGATCATTGCGCGCCGGAGGCGCAGCCCGCGCCAGCGCCGGCCCGGCGAGCGGCCGGCCCTCGAGATCGGCAAGCGTGATGAGGTCGGCGCGCAGGCCGTCGTCGATGTCGTGCGAAACGTAGGCGACGTCGTCGGCAAGCGAAGCCGCCTGCGCCTCCGCGCTCGGCCAGGTGTCGAGCCCGAGGCTTTTCCAATGCTCGAGCCCGCGCGCGACCTTGCCGACTGCGCTCGTGTTGCCCGCCGGCAGCGGGCCGTTGTGCTTGGCCAAGCCTTCCAGCGTCTCCCACGTCAGATTGAGCCCGTCGAAGGCCGCGTACTTGCGCTCGAGCCGCGTTACGACGCGCAAGGACTGCGCGTTGTGATCGAAACCGCCGAAATCGCGCATCGCCGCATCGAGCGCGCGCTCGCCGGCGTGGCCGAACGGCGGGTGGCCGAGGTCGTGAGCGAGCGCGATCGCCTCGGCGAGGTCCTCGTCGAGACGCAACTGCCGCGCGATCGTGCGCGCGATCTGCGCCACCTCGAGCGAGTGGGTAAGCCGCGAGCGGTAGTGGTCGCCCTCGTGGAAGACGAACACCTGCGTCTTATAGGTGAGGCGGCGGAAGGATGTGGAATGCAGCACCCGGTCGCGGTCGCGCTGGAACGGGCTGCGGGTTGTGCACTCGGGCTCGGCATGCTCGCGCCCGCGGCTCGCAACGGCGCTCGCCGCATAACGCCCCGGCGCGCGGGCCCCCGCGGCGAGACCCTCACCATAGCCGGTGTCAGCGGTTGCACTTTTCTCAGTAGCCATGCTCAATGGGACGAATCAATTTCAGCAGGCCCACGGACGGGCCTTTGACTTCGATCGGCGCGCGCCTATCTTCCTTAGGGTCAGACGGCGGCGCCCGGCAAGGCCGGCGGGCGCCGAGATTTAGGCATTGGGATACTTAAGAGGCTTTCGAGCATGAGCGAGCCCGTCACCGTCACCGAGCGCGCAGCCAAGCGCATCGCCGAGATCGTCGCCGGCGAGGCGGCCGCACGCGCATTGCGCGTCAGCGTCGAAGGCGGGGGCTGCTCGGGCTTCCAGTACAAGTTCGACCTTGTGCCGGAGGCCGCGCCAGACGACGTGGTTTTGGAGCGCTCGGGCGCCAAGGTCGTCATCGACCAGGTCTCTCTCGGCTACCTCGCCGGCTCCGAGATCGATTTCGTCGACGACCTGATCGGGGCGTCGTTCCGCATCAAGAACCCGCAAGCGACGCAGTCGTGCGGCTGCGGCACGAGCTTCTCGCTCTAGACATCGGTGATCGCATGCCGCATCGCATTCTTGTCTTCTACGGATCCTATCGCCGCGACCGCATGGGCATCCGCCTGGCGAGCTTCATCGTCGAAAGGCTGCGTGAGCGCGGCGCGGACGTGGAGCTGATCGACGCCCAGGCCGTCGGCCTGCCGATGCTCGACCGCATGTACAAGGAGCACAAGCCCGGCACCGCGCCGCCCGCCATGGAGACGCTGGCGACCAAGATCAAAGCGGCCGACGCCTTCGTGTTCGTGACGGGGGAGTACAATTGGGGCGTGCAGCCCGGCCTCAAGAACCTCACCGATCACTTCCTCGAGGAGTGGTTCTGGCGCCCCGCCGCGGTTGCCAGCTACTCGGCCGGGAGGATAGCGGGGGCGCGGGCGAATATCGCTTGGCACGGGACCTTGAGCGAGATGGGCATGGTGGTCATCTCCTCGACGCTCGCCGTGGGGCCGATCTCCGATGCGCTCGACGCCGAGGGCGAGCCGATCGGCCCGCTCGGAGAGGGACTGCAGAAAGTTTTCGTGCGCTTTGCCGACGATCTCGCGTGGTGGACGGAGGCGGCAAAAGCCCAGCACGCCCGCAAGCCGCCGCCGTATTGAGGGAAGGCGGAAGGCGCCGCCGCCCGCGCTGGCCACGCTCGCAATTCTCGCCTACGTGTGGGCGCCAACGAATTGACGCGAGCACGACCCCGGGCACGCCCACATGAAAATCGCGACCTGGAACATCAACGGCGTGAAGGCGCGCATCGAGTCCGCGCTCACCTACCTGCGCCAGGCCGCACCCGATGTTATCTGCCTGCAGGAGATCAAGAGCGTCGATGAGGGCTTTCCCGCGAGCGCCTTCGAGGAGCTGGGCTACAACGTCGCCGTCCATGGCCAGAAAGGCTTCAACGGCGTCGCCATCCTTGCGAAGGTCCCTTTCGACGAGGTCACAAAGCGCCTGCCGGGACACTCGGGCGACGACCACGCCCGCTATATCGAGGCGACGCTGTCCGTGCCTACAGGCGTCTTAAAGGTCGCCTCGCTCTACGCGCCCAACGGCAATCCCACCGGCACCGAGAAGTTTGCCTACAAGCTCGCGTGGCTCAAGCGCCTCGAGACGCACACGCGCGCGCTGCTCGCCGAGGAGGTGCCGCTCGTGCTGGCCGGCGACTACAACGTCATCCCCGAGCCGGAGGATGCGCGTCGCCCCGAGGCGTGGACACAGGACGCGCTCTACCAGCCCGAGAGCCGCTCTGCCTTCCGCCGGCTGCTGAATGAGGGGCTCACCGACGCCGTGCGGCTGTGCCACCCTGAGCCGGGTATCTATACTTTCTGGGACTACCAGGCCGGCGCCTTCCAGAAGGACGACGGCATCCGCATCGACCATCTGCTGTTGTCGCCGCAGGCGGCGGACCGGCTCAGCGCCGCCGGCATCGACCGCTTCACGCGCGGCTGGGAGAAGCCGTCGGACCACGTGCCGGTGTGGATCGAGCTCGACGTCTAGCGTGGCGTGCATCAGGGGGCACGGCACGACAGGCCCGTAACCGGCGCGGCGCCGCGCTCAACCGCGTTCCATGCGGCGATGTCGCCGGCGAGCTTGCCGTGAACGAGGAGGAAGGCCGCGAGGTCGAGCGCGCGGCGATCCTTATCGGTGAGCACGAAATCCGTGGCAATGCCGGCGAGCTGCTTGCGCAAGGTATTGCGCAAGTCCTGCCAGCTCCCCGTGATCCCGTTCTCGTGCACGAGCTCCTGCAGGCGCGCCTCGCTCCCTGAGAGGTTGGCGCCGTACTGGCCCTCGAAATCGGGGTTCATGATGTCGCGCAAGCCGAGCCGGATGATGAGCGGGCGCAAGCTGAGCCGCCCGTCCTCGAACATGTTCTCCCAGGAGGCCTTGGAGGCGGGATGGCAGGCGCCGGTGCGTTTCGTCAGGTCGCTCTCCCAGTTGCCGTTGATCTGGTCGGTCTCAACGCCCGTGCCTTCCAGAAACTTCCAGCCCAAGTCCTGCATCAGGGCGACGGCGCTCTCCACCAACTCAACCCCGTGCCCGACGATCGTGCCCTGCCAAGCGTAGGTATCCTCGTCGCCGCGCTGCTGGAAGCGGGTTCCGTTGGTATCGAGACGATCAAGCGAGGAATCAATGGCGATGGCGAGCACTTTGTGCGGGCCGTCCGTCTTGGCGAGCGCGGCCTTCATCTGCGTCAACAGCGTGAGCAGGCCCGAGTTGTCCGCGAGCGCGCCGTCCGCGAGGAAGATCTGGCTCCCCTGGAAGAGGATCTTGGAGCCGCAATGGCGTATCGCCACGTTGGGGTAGGCGAAGGGAAACGCGGAGGACGCGCCGACCGCGTCGGCTATCCTCACCATCTTGGGCGCCACCCTGAGGAAGCTCAAGTCGTTCTCGCTCGTCAGCTCCTGAGGCGCACCGAGCTTTCCCCAGGCGTCCTTCGGCTGGTAGTACCAGGTGTCGATCGCGTCCTTGGAGAAGATGAAGCGCACGTGATTGGTGACGTCGAACGCGTTGAGGTAGAGCGCGGGCCGGTCGGGCAGATCCGCGAGCGTCGCGCCATGATAGAGCGTGGCGTCGTAGTCCTCGCGCGCGAGCAGTCCGCGGTGATAGTTCGAGAACAGATACTTCGCCCAGACGTGCGGATCCATGAGCGCCTGCCCGTACCATTCGCGCAGGCGAAAATTGAGCGCCATCTTGTCGAGGAACGTCGTCCACGTCGCCGAGCCGGGGTCCGCCGCGCGCAGCTTGGCGTCGTTGGCGACGAAATATGCGGCGGCGAGCGAACCGCCCGACACGGCCGAGACCGCGTCGAGCTGATCGAGGAGCGTCCGCGCCGCCGCGGGCGCGCCGCCCTCCACCCGGATGGCGCTGCGGCGGATCTCCGCCAGCACGGCCGCCGTCAGATAGGCGGCGCGGCTCCCCCCGCCCGAGGCAGCAAGCCCGACGGCGGTCTCGCTCGGGTTGAACTCCGCAAAAGACTGCGGCTCGGCACCCTTCGCAAGGCAGCTGCCGATCGGCGCGTAGCGCGGCACGAGTCCCTGGCTGCGCGCGGCGAAAATCGCGCCGGCGATGACGCCGATGGCAGCGAGGCTGACGACCGCGCCCTTGAGCATGTCCACCCCTTGTCCCCGCGGCGAGACTTGCAGGGCGAACACGGCTTGGCAAGGGCGTGAAATGTAGCACCGGCGCGGCGCGAGGATTTACTCGTTGCAGTTGGCCGAGATGATCGTGCCCGTGGCCGGCAGAAACCGCTTGCAGCCGACCTCGCGCGCGGGCTGCGCCAGAGCGACGTTCGCGCTCTTGCCGCTGGCGAGCGCCGAGAGCCGCGCGCGCGCGGTCTTCTTCGCCGAGCGTCCGTCGATCTGATTGGAGGGGGCCGCGAGCGCCAACTCGTAGTGCGTCTTTGCCGCGGAAGCATCGCCGCGAGCCTCTGCAATGCGACCCATGAGCGTATGCGCAGCGGCAAAGGATTTGCGCTCATCGAGCGCGCGCTCGAGGTCGGCCTTGGCGTCGTCGAGGCGCTGCTCCCCGAACGCCACCGCCGCGCGTGCATAGTAGGCAGCAGCGCCCTCATGCCCTTGCGCGATGACATCGTTGATCTCGTCGCGCGCCGCCGCGTTCGCGCCCATGTCGGACAGAATGAGCGCGCGATTGAGGCGCACCCCGTCACGCTTCGGATCGAGAGCGGCCGCCTTGCGCAGGTCGGCCAAGGCGCCGTTGAAGTCGTCTTTTTCGCGCCGCACCGTGGAGCGGCTCACGTACGCCGACCAATCCTTGGGATCGAGCTCGATCGCGCGGTCGAGGTCGGCGAGCGCCTTGACGGTCGCGCCGAGGTCGTCCTGCACGAGCCCGCGGGCATGGTAGCCGCGCGCGAAGCTCGGCCTCAGCTTTATGACTTTGTCGAAGTCGGCCAAGGCCTTCTCGAAGTCGCCGGCGCGCTCGTAGGAGGAGCCCCGGTTGAAGTAGCCGATGTAGTCCTGCGCGTCGGGGAGCCGCCCGCTGTTCATGACGCGGGTGCACGCGGCAGCCGAGTCTCGGCCTTCGGCGGCCGTGCAGCTCGCGAGGTCTTGGCTCATGCCGGCAAGAGCAGAGACCGGCGCAAATCCCAAGAGCAGCGCAGCCGAAATGCAGGCATAAATGCTGGATGAGCGCGGCATCCTGTTCTCCTGTGTTGCCTGTCTGCTGTGGTGGCGCCGCCGTCGATACTTACAAATCTGCGGCAAATTCCATGCGTTACTTTTACTCGCAGCGCACCATCGCCGCTGTTCCGTGGGGAACAGCGCGCTGCAACAGGCTCCGCCAGCATGTGCAGCTCCGCCTTGCGCAATTGCCCGCCAATCGTGGCTTGGACGAAGGATCGCGAGCGCGCCGAATGCATGCGTTACGTATTCGAGTTGCAGGCCCGCCCCGCGTTGCCATTCAGCCTCTTGTTACGATTATCGGCCATTGTGCGCGCCTGGAGCGCACCCCACGTGTTCTCCCCCAGTGCTCACAAAAACTGTCTCGTGTAGTCTACCGGGGTGCTTTGGCTGATTTGCTTTTCTCAATGAAGGCTCAGTT
Organism: uncultured Alphaproteobacteria bacterium; assembly: GCA_963724945.1. Lineage (GTDB taxonomy): Bacteria > Pseudomonadota > Alphaproteobacteria > Rhizobiales > Hyphomicrobiaceae > Hyphomicrobium_A. The sequence goes on from CAVRWL010000002.1 coordinate 130,258, forward strand.
ATGAACACACCGATCCAGCAAGATAGTTCGCGCGCGCGTGCAGACGTCTCGGCGCGGGGGCGCAAGTGGGTGCAGGCGGTCGCGCTTCTTCCCGTGATGGGCGCGCTCGTGATAAGCACGGCCGCTGTCGGCAAGGGCCGAGGCGAGTCGGGAAACCTCGCCGGCTCGTGGAGCGGCGGCGGTTGGGTTTCCTTCTCGTCCGGCAACAAGGAGAAGGCGCGCTGCCGCGCCAGCTACAGACACAACGGAGGCGACAGCTACACGCTGCAGGCGACCTGCGCGACGAGCTCGGGCAAGGCCTCGCAAACGGCGACGCTCTACAAGGTTTCCGACAGCCGCTACCGCGGCAGCTTCTACAATACCGACTACAACGTCAGGGGCACGATCCGCGTCGTTGTGACCGGGCGCAGCCAGAGCGTCAGCCTGGCGGGCGATGGCGCCTCGGCGTCGCTGAGCCTGCACAAGCGCTGACTTGCGCCAAAGAGCGGCGTAAGCTCGCGATCGTGAGCAGTGCCGCTCACGATCGTGCGTTACATGGGCGAGCATGCCCGCATCCTGCAAGGTCGACGTCCTAGAAGGCGACATCACCAAAGTCGCCTGCGACGCCATCGTCAACGCCGCCAACGCCGAGCTGCGCGCCGGTGGAGGTGTATGCGGAGCGATCTTCCGTGCCGCCGGGCCTGAGAAGCTGGCCGCCGCCTGCCGAGCGATCGGCGGCTGCCCCACCGGCTCCGCCGTCATCACGCCGGCCTTCGGCATCAGAACCGCAAAGTACATCATCCACGCCGTCGGCCCCGTCTATGCCCGCTACGCTCCCGAGGAGGCCCGGCGCCTGTTGCGCTCCGCCTACACCTCAGCGATCCGGCTCGCCCGCCAGAACGACTGCGCGTCGATCGCGTTCCCGGCGATCAGCACTGGGATCTACGGATATCCGTTGCAGGAGGCCTGCCGCGAGGCGGTGGATGTGTGCAGCGCGGAGGGGCGCGTAGCGGGCATCGACGTCCTGCTCGTCGCCTTCGACGCAACGACCGCCGTCATTCTCAGGAATCTCATTGGGGACCACGCGTGATGGGCGCGCGGCGTCCCGACCCGGCGGGAACCGTCGTCGAGACGGACCTTCCGGCCCGACTTGATCGTCTTCCCTGGGGACGCTTTCACACGCTCGTCGTCGCGGCACTTGGTATCACCTGGATCCTCGACGGACTGGAGGTGACGCTGGCCGGCTCGGTCGCCGGCGCGCTGCGACAAAGTCCGGTCATGCACCTCACCAGCACCGACATCGGCTTCGCCTCCAGCGCCTATCTCACAGGCGCCGTGCTGGGCGCGCTGCTCTTTGGCTGGCTGACGGACCGCCTAGGCCGCAAGAAGCTGTTCTTCATAACGCTCGCGATCTACATGTGCGCCACCGCCGCCACCGCCTTCTCCTGGAACTTGGCAAGCTTCACGCTCTTCCGCTTCCTGACGGGCGCCGGCATCGGCGGCGAGTACACCGCCATCAACTCCACCATCCAAGAGCTGGTACCCGCGCGCGTGCGCGGTTGGACCGATCTCGTGATCAACGGCAGCTTCTGGGTTGGCGCCGCGCTCGGCGCAGCAGCGACGATCGTGCTCCTCGACCCCAACGTGCTGGGCGACGAGCTGGGCTGGCGGGCGGCGTTCCTGATCGGCGCCACTTTGAGTCTCGTCATCTTCTTCATGCGGCTGTGGATCCCGGAAAGCCCGCGCTGGCTCGTCATTCACGGACGTGCGCGCCAGGCCGACGCGATCGTCGCCGGCATCGAGGCATCTTTCCGCGAGCGCGGGGCTAGGCTCGGGACTGGGCCTTTTCCCAAGATCCGCCTCATCACGCGCTCGCACACGCCGCTGCGGGAGGTTGGCGCCGCGCTCTTTGGATCGCAGCGCCGGCGCACCTTCGTCGGCTTGAGCCTGATGGCGGCGCAGGCCTTTTTCTACAACGCGATCTTCTTCACTTATGCGCTGGTGCTGACCGAGTTCTACGCCGTGCCCGCGGCCAGCGTCGGCTGGTACATCCTGCCCTTCGCCGCCGGCAATTTTCTTGGGCCAGTGCTGCTTGGTCGTCTCTTCGACACGCTCGGTCGCCGCCCGATGCTCGCCCTCACGTATGCGACGTCCGGCCTGCTGCTCGCCGCGACCGGATATCTGTTCGCACGCGATCTTCTCTCGGCAAACGGACTCACGGCTGCGTGGATGCTCGTTTTCTTTTTCGCTTCCGCCGCTGCGAGCGCCGCCTACCTGACCGTCAGCGAGACGTTCCCGTTGGAGATTCGCGCGCTCGCCATCGCCTTCTTCTATGCGCTCGGAACCGGCGTCGGCGGCATTGCCGGGCCATGGCTCTTGGGCGCGCTCATCCAGTCGGGATCGCGCCTGCGCGTCTTCGCAGGCTATCTCATCGGCGCGGTGCTGATGCTGATCGCGGCGGCGATCGCGGCGCGGTGGAGTGTGGCGGCAGAGCGCAAGCCGCTGGAGCACGTGGCCAAGCCACTCGCCTCCGCCGACTGATGTCGGAAAGTCCTCGGCGGCGTCAGCGAGCGGGGACGGCGGATACGCTCGCGCCGACGTCGCGCAAGCCGGCGCCCGCGGGGCCTTTCACGAACGCGGGCGGCTCGGGCACCGCCGGCGGCGTCGCGGCGGCGGTTAAGCCCATGTCGAAGGGTACCGGCTCGCCGTTCCCGCAGGTGCGCTCCGCTTGCGTGTTCAAGATCCCGAGCCCTGAGCGGTCGCGTATGTCGGGCTTGCGTCCGTAGCGTGTGCGCCAATCGGCGACGAGCCCCGTCGCCTGCTTACGGATGCCCTGCGCCGTGCCGCAATAGATGTTCTGGTAGATGTCATCGATCCACACCCGCTCATACGGCGGCGCGTTCGCGACCGCGACCGAGATGAGCGCTAAGGCCCGCACCGGATCGGCCTTCATGTACTTGCCGCGCCACAAAAGATCGGCGAGGAAGGCCTGCGCGCCGGCATGGCCCTTCTGGCTCAAGACCGAGAGCCAGTGCTTGGCGTAGGGCACGTCGCTCTCGATGCCCTCGCCGCGCAGATAAAGCTTGGCGAGCTCGAACTGCGCGTCCTCGTCGCGGAAAAACTGCGCGGCTTCGCGCAAGTATTCCGCGGCAATGCGCGAGTTGGGCTTGAGGCCCACCTCGGGCAAGCCGGTCATGAGGTAGCCGGCGATCTGCGTCATGGCCTTGGCCACGTAGGGCGCGCGCTGATCGTCGTCGGGATCGACGTCGGTGTGCTCCTCGGCAATCTTGAGATAGAGCTCGTAGGCCTTGGCGTGATCGGTCAGTGGGCCGTTGTTGTCGGAGTAGATGCGCGCCAGATAATAGGGCGCGAGAAACAGGTGTGCATCCGCCGCGTACTTGAGCGCCGGCACCGCGATCTCGTAGTAGCCGCCGTTATAAGCGCCGATCCCCTGATCGAGCGCATCCTGCGCCGAGCGATACTTGGCGGGCGCGGCGGCGACGCCGAGCGCGCTTACGCAGAGCACCACAACTGCAACGAACGAACTCAGTCTCTGATTAAATATCGGCATAACAGACCACTTCTGCTTTGGCCCCGGCATGTGTCACCGCGCCTTTGCGCGCAGGACCCACTTGGTCGGCATATTTGCGCAATGCACCGCTCTGGTAGGGATTGGGCGGTGCCTTCCAACGTTTGGCGCGGGCTTCAAGCTCGGCCGCGTCCACCTCGACGTCCAACGTGCCTTTTTCCGCATCGATCGAAATGATGTCGCCGTCCTTGAGCAGACCGATCGGACCGCCGACGGCGGCCTCGGGCCCCACGTGGCCGATGCAGAAGCCGCGCGTGCCGCCCGAAAAGCGCCCGTCGGTGATGAGAGCGACCTTGTCGCCAGCGCCCTGCCCGTAGAGGGCGGCGGTGGTCGACAGCATCTCGCGCATGCCGGGGCCGCCCTTGGGGCCCTCGTAGCGAATGACGATGACGTCCCCGTCCTTGTACTCGCGCGCCTCGACCGCGCGGAAGGCGTCCTCCTCGCATTCGAAGATGCGCGCCGGCCCGCGGAACTGCAGCTTCTTCATGCCCGCGACCTTGACGATCGCCCCATCGGGCGCGAGCGACCCCTTCAAGCCGACGACGCCGCCCGTGGGCGACAGCGGATTGGAGACGGGATGCACGACGCTCTGGTTGGCGTTGAACGCGACGCCTTCGATATTCTCGCGCATGGTGCGGCCGGTGACCGTCATGCAGTCACCGTGCAGAAGGCCGCCGTCGAGCAGTGCCTTCAGGATCTGCGGGACCCCGCCGATATCGTAGACGTCCTTGGCCACGAACTTACCGGCCGGCTTCAGGTCGGCGATGTAGGGCGTGCGCTTGAAGATCTCGGCGACGTCGAACAGGTCGAACTCGATTCCCGCCTCGTGCGCCATGGCGGGCAGGTGCAGCGCGGCGTTGGTCGAGCCGCCGGTCGCAGCCACTACCGTCGCTGCATTCTCGAAGGCCTTGCGCGTGGCAATGTCGCGCGGACGGATTCCTTGCGCCAACAGCCGCATGACGGCCTTGCCGCTCTCGAGCGCGTAGGCGTCGCGGCTCTCATAGGGCGCCGGCGCACCGGCCGAGCCAGGCAGCGCGAGCCCGATTGCCTCGGACACGCAGGCCATGGTGTTGGCCGTGAACTGACCGCCGCACGAGCCCGCCGACGGACAGGCGTGGCATTCCAGATCGTGCAGCTCCTCGGCCGACATCTTGCCGGCCGAGTACATGCCGACGCCCTCGAACACGTCGACGACGGTGACGTCGTGGCCCTTGAACCTGCCGGGCAGGATCGAGCCGCCGTACATGAAGACGGAGGGCACGTTGAGGCGCAGCATCGCCATCATGATGCCGGGCAGCGATTTATCGCAGCCGGCGATGCCGACGAGCGCGTCGTAGCAGTGCCCGCGCATGGTGAGCTCGATCGAAATCGGCGATGACCTCGCGCGAGACGAGCGACGACTTCATGCCCTGGTGGCCCATGGCGATGCCGTCGGTCACGGTGATGGTGCAGAACTCGCGCGGCGTGCCGCCCGATTCGTCGACGCCCATCTTGGCGGACTGGGCCTGGCGCATCAGCGAGATGTTGCAGGGCGCGGCCTCGTTCCAGCAGGAGACGACGCCGACGAAGGGGCGATGGATCTGCTCCTCCTCGAGCCCCATGGCGTAGTAATAGGAGCGATGCGGGGCGCGCGTCGGCCCCTCGGTCACGTGCCGGCTGGGAAGCTTCGATTTGTCGAACGTCTTTGCGTCCATAGCCGAAATTCTTACGTCCTTGCGGCCTCGCGGCCCGCGTTTCTCACCCTCAGCCCAGATACTTAATGGCGCGCCACACGCAAGACTGCGCCGTCGCAACAAGGCCACTCGCGTGGCGGCCGCCCCCGGCCGCTCTCGCGTCTTTCCCTCGTTTGCGTTCGTGCAAGCTGCCGATCTTTTGTGGCTCAATAGAGGCAGTAGCGCGTTGAATCGTTGCCGCTTCGCCACATCTAACGGAAAAGTCAAGATCGAGTAATTCTGGGACCTTGCCCTTTATCCAATGTCCCGCCCTACGGCCGGGACGCCGAAAGGACACGACTCAGCCGGCGGCCTGCAGGCGCTTTACGGCGGCTGAGAGGCGCTTGATCGTCTCCTCCAGCTCCGCCTTGCGCTCGCGCGCCTCCTCGACCGCCTCCTCCTTGGCCTTCGCCATGAACTGCGGGTTCTCGAGCTTGGCGTCCATCTTGGCGAGGTCGCCTTCGGCCTTCTCGATCTCGCGGGAAAGTCGCTTCATCTCCGCGCCCATGTCGATGACGCCCGCAAGCGGCAGTGCGGCGGTGGTATCGCCGACGACGATGAGGGCTGCACCCTTGGGTGCGGCCTTGGGAAAGGCGATGCTTTCCAGCCGCGCCAAGCGACTGATCGTCTCCTCGTGGCGGCGCGCGCGCTCGCGCACGGCAGCGCTGGCGCCGGGCAGCGCGAGCGGCACTTTGGCGGCGACGGGCACGTTCATCTCAGTCCTGACGGAGCGGATCTCGCCGATGAGCCGCACCACCCAGCCGATCTCCTCGTCGACCTGCTCGTCGGCAAGGCCCGACAGACGCGGCCATTGGCTCAGCGCCAGCAGGTTCTCGCGGCGCACGCCGTGCTCGACCATGTGCGCCCACAATTCCTCGGTGATGAACGGCATGAAGGGATGCAATAGCTTCAGAATCTGATCGAGCACCCAGGCGACGGTTGCGCGCGTCTCCGCCATGGCAGCCTCGTCGCCGCCCGTCAGCACCGGCTTTACCAGCTCCAGATACCAGTCGCAGAAGACGCCCCAGGTGAACTCGTAGATGGCGGCCGCCGCCTCGTTGAACTTGTAGGCCTCGATGCCGTCGGTGACGGCGCGCGCAGCCCGCTCGGTCTCGCCCGCGATCCAGCGGTTGAGCGTCTCCTTGACGCTAGCCGGATCGAAATCGCGCCGGCGCACGCACTCGTTCATCTCGGCGAAGCGCGAGGCGTTCCACAGCTTGGTTGCGAAATTGCGGTAGCCCTCGACGCGGCTGCGTGGAGAGCTTGATGTCGCGTCCCTGCGCCGCCATCGCCGCGAGCGTGAAGCGTAAGCGCGTCTGCGCCGTACTGGTCGATGAGCCCCAAGGGATCCATGACGTTGCCCTTGGACTTACTCATCTTCTGCCCGCGCTCGTCGCGCACGAGCGCGTGGATGTAGACGGTGTGGAACGGCACCTCCTTCATGAAGTGCAGCCCCATCATCATCATGCGCGCGACCCAGAAGAAGATGATGTCGAAGCCGGTGACGAGCACGCTCGTCGGGTAGAAGCGCGCAAGCTCGGGCGTCTTGTCGGGCCAGCCGAGCGTGGAGAAAGCCCACAGCCGGAGGAGAACCAGGTGTCGAGCACGTCGTCGTCGCGCCAAATGGCATGCTTGTCCTGTTTCGCAAGTTAACCGCTGAGGATCATGGACGTTGCTCGAGCGCAGCGTTGGCGTTTTGCGACCATCATGACGCTCTTGGATGCGTAATCTCTGCGAGCTTGCGCTTGCGCCTCCGCTTCGTCGCGGCGACGAAGATTTCAAACTCTCGCGTTGAGGATGTCGCTGCTGCCAAGAAGAAGCGATACCGTCCGCATCGCCCTTCGTGCAGCCATACCACGCGGGGATCTGGTGGCCCCACCACAGCTGGCGCGAGATGCACCAGGGCTGGATGTTGCGCATCCACTCGAAGTAGGTCTTCTCCCAGCTCTTGGGCACGAAGACGGTGCTGCCGTCCTCGACCGCCTTGGTCGCCGGCTTGGCGAGCTCGGCGGCGTTCACGTACCACTGGTCGGTCAGATACGGCTCGATGACGACGCCCGAGCGGTCGCCGTGCGGCACGGTGTGCGCCGTCGGCTCGATCTTCTCCAAGAGGCCCAGCGCCTCGAGATCGGAGACGATGCGCTTGCGCGCCTCGAAGCGGTCGAGCCCGCGATAGGCCTCGGGCGCGTTCGTCGTTGAGCTGCGCTTGCTCGTCGAGCACGTTGATCTGCGCGAGATCGTGCCGCTTGCCGACCTCGAAGTCGTTGAAGTCGTGCGCCGGCGTGATCTTGACCGCGCCCGTGCCCTTCTCCGGGTCGGAGTACTCGTCCGCAACGATGGGGATCTAAGCGCCCCACCAGCGGCAGCTTCACCTTCGCGTTCGCCTTGATGAGCGCCGCGTAACGCTTGTCTTCAGGATGCACGGCAACGCCTGTGTCGCCCAGCATCGTCTCTGGCCGCGTCGTGGCGACGACGATGTAGTCCTTGGCGTAGCCCGGCACCTTCTCAGCCAGCGGATAGCGGAAGTAGTACATGTGGCCGGACGGATCGCGCTTCAGAGCCTTGGCGAGCGCGTCGGCATCGAACGGCTTCTCAGGCTCGCCCCCATTTTGCTTGCCCGCCTCCGGCAGGACCCAACTGAACGAGCCCTTCGCCTCGACCTGCACGACCTCGAGGTCGGAGATCGCCGTCTGGAACTTGGGGTCCCAGTTGACGAGCCGCTTGTCCTTGTAGATGAGGCCGGCGTTAAACAGCTCGACGAACACCTTGACGACGGCCTTGGACAGGCCCTCGTCCATGGTGAAGCGCTCTCTCGACCAGTCGCAGGAGGCCCCCAGCCGTTTGAGCTGGTTGAGGATGGTCGAGCCACTCTCCTCCTTCCACGCCCACACCTTTCTGACGAACGCCTCGCGGCCGATCGTGCGCCGGTCGGGCTCCTGGCGCTCCATCATCTGGCGCTCGACCACCATCTGCGTAGCGATGCCGGCGTGATCGGTGCCCGGCTGCCAGAGCACGTCCTTGCCGCGCATGCGCTCGAAGCGGCACAGCACGTCCTGCAGCGTGTTGTTGAGGGCGTGCCCCATATGCAGCGAGCCGGTGACGTTCGGCGGCGGGATGACGATGCAGAAGGGCTCGGCGTCCTTGCACTCCGGGCGCCCACCCTTGAAGGCCTCGGCCCGCTCCCACTCGGCATGGATCCGCGGCTCGATCTCGGCGGGCTGGTAGGTCTTGTCGAGCATGGGAGCTAGAGTCTCGGGGCGGGCAGGAAGAGAGCGGTCCTACGCTCTAGCTTCCCGCGCTGTCAACGGTGGCTCGCTCCGGGCCGGGCGCACCGCGCGGGGAAGTCTCCCCGCGTCCTGCCCCAGCCTCGATGCGGATCCTGGCGGCCGAGATCACGCCCAAGTCGTGCCCCAAGTCATGCCCCAAGTCATGGCTTGTCGGGGTCGTCGACCGCACCCTGGCTGCTCTGGAGCTCGCTGCGCAGCGCCTCCTCCACGATCCGCGTCATGTTTTCTGCGAGCCACTGCCGCAGCATGGGGCGCAGCAGCTCAGCAGCCGTACCGTCGAGCTTCTGCGTGCCGGCCGGCTTGTCCGCGCCGACGGGATGCGACTGGAGAGCGTGAGCTTCCGCCTCGTGCGAAGCGGACGCGTGCGAGCCCACCCCGTGGATGAATGCAGAGCCGGACGCAAAGACCGACAGCGCCGACGGCTCGGCGTGGACGAGATCCATGACCGCATCGACCAGGCTCTCCGAGGGGCCGCTCATGGTCATTGGTTTGGAGATGGCCGGCTTGGCGACAGCCGGCTCGACGGCGGTCGGCGCGATGACGGGTGGCTCCGTGACGGTCGGCTCGGTGACGGACGGCTCAACCGCAGCGCCAGCGCCAGCCGCCTCGGCGGCAGCGGCAGGCAGCGCGATGGCCGGCGGCTCGACAGCAAGCGAGGTCGCCTCCTTCAAAGCCCTCAGAGCCTCGCCGGGCTCTTTGGCATCGAGCGCCGAAGTGGGCGCGTCCTCGGTAGCGGCGATCGTCTCGCTGCCCGCCTCGGGCTCTTCCCTCGCGGCGAGGGATGCGGACGGCGGCTCGGCGTTCTCTGTCGCATCCGAGGTCTTGACGGCAACGTCGGAGGCAGGCGCGGGAGGCGCGGCTGCGGGCCGCAGCCCCAGCATAGACCCTCGTGCACCGTTCACGGCAGCGCCGTTGCTTGCGCCAGCGGCGGTGGCTGGCGCCGATGCGGTCGGGAAACGCGCCGGCATCGTGATGATCCTCTGCGTCTCCGTCCTCGGCTCTGCGGGTTCGGGCCCCGCTGCCGGCTTCGCAGCGGCCGGAGCCGTCGGAGCCGGGCTCGTGTGCGGCTCGGCGCGGCTCGGCGCCGAGCGCGCGATTGTCGGCGCGCTCTCGCTGCGCCGGGCTGCATCGGGGGCAGACGGGGAGCCCGTGCTCGGGCCCTTCGCGCCATTGGAGCTTTGATGTGCCGCGCCGTTCACGGCGGTGCTATTCGCAGCGGCGCCGGTCGTCGTCGGCACTTGGTGGGCGCGAGTGGCCTCGGCGAGCTTCTTCAAGGGAGCCTGCGCCGTGCTCGCCGTGCGAGTGGCTGGTTGGGTGCGCTCGGTGGTCTCGCGCGCGGCCGGGCGTCCCTGCGCGAGCGCATTGACGTCGCCGCGCGCCTCTGGCTTCGCCGGCGCGGCCGGCGGCGCCTTACGGGTCGCGGCGAAAACCGCGAGCGGCGAAGGCGAAGCCGCTGTGGACGCGGTCGGCGCCGCACTGCGGCCTTTGGGGGCCGGCGCCTTCTCGTCCTCGAGCATGTCAGCGATCTTGTCATCGAGCACGCGCCGCTCGGGTGTCGGGCTGGCCGACTTCAGGGCATCGGACAAACTCGAGAAGCTCGTAACGGGCCGGTCGGATGCCGTGCGGGCCGGCTTCGGCGTGGACGCCGTGGACGCCGCGTCGGCCTCATTGCGGGCGCTGGCATCGGCAGCCTCGGATTTGGCATCCCAATTGGCAGATTTGCCCGAAGGCGCGGCGGAGGGACGGTCGCCGAGCGAGGCGCGTGCGATTTGATCGGGAACCGGTCGGGGGCCCAGGCGATCCTCGGAGATCATCTTGCGGATCGAGGCAAGGATGTCCTCCATGCTCGGCTCGGGAGCAATCTGCGGTTTGGTCATGAGACCTACCTCGTCAAAATAGGCGCCGCCTTCCGACCCCGGTGGGCGCCCCGCGGCCAGAAGACGATGTTATTTGGTTTACAATGGAGAGGTTTAACCTTCAACAATGCCGCCCCCGCCGTTAGCCCCGCCCAAGCCCATTGACGGCCTGCATCCCACTGGCGGGGAGGAATTTGCCAAGGAAGGCTAGTCTCGATCCTTGGCAGCCTTGTGGCGCTCTCCGGGCAAACTGTGAAGTTACTCTGTGAAGCTACTTGGGCTCCCAGCCGGTCAGCGGCGCAGCCGGACGCGCCGCGCCGTTAGGTGCCGCCGCGTCAGGCGCCGCCTCGAAGTGCTCGCTGCGACCGTCCGCGTGCGTGATGGAGAGCCCGAGCCACTTGCCGCGCACCTCCTTGTAGTGAACGACCGGGTCGTAGACGTAGGACGCAGCGCCGATCCAGGCGGCATCGAGCCGCCCCATGGCCGCGATCACGGCGTAGCCCGCCACGACGACGTTGCGCCGGTCGGTCTCCAGTGAGACCTGAGAGTTCAAGTACTCGAGCTCGGCGTTCAAGACGTCGAGCAACGTGCGCTGGCCGACCTTCTCCTCCTCGCGCACGCCCTGCAGCGCCACCTTGTTGGATTGCACCGCAGTCTTGTCCGACTCGAGCTGCGCGCGCGCCGCCTCGAGTTGCGACCAGGACGCGACCAGCGCCTGCTCCTGCTCGGTGCGGACCTGCTCGATCTGCTGCAGGAAGCCGACCTGGTTCTGCTTGGCCTGGCGCACACGCGCGTAGACATCGCCCGCCTCGTAGATCGGCACCGACATGACTTCCCTCCAGCGTCGAGGTCTCCGACTCGGTGACCAGCTTGGAGGGATCGTAGGTGTCGTCGTAGCTCGCCTGCAGCTGGACCGTCGGCAAGAGCTCGCCACGGATCTGCTCAACGAGGTACTTTGCCGCCTGCTCGCGGTAAAGCGCAGCGACGACGAGCGGGTCCTCGTTGTTGGAGATGCGGATCGCCTCCTGCAGGGTGTGCGGCAGATGCCTCTCGGGCGGGTCGGGCCAAGTGAGACCCATCGGAGGATGGCCGATCACCTGCTGGAAGGCGCCACGGCTCGTGCGCAGGTTGGCGCGCGCCGCATCGAGACGGGAGACGGCGTCGGCACGCCGCGCCTCCGCCTGCGCCACGTCCGTGCGCGTCACCTCGCCGACGGCGAAGCGGTCCTGGCTCGCCTTCAACTCGCGCGAGAGCACGTTGACGTTGTTCTCGTTGAGGCGAACGAGCTCCTGGTCGCGCACGACGTCCATGTAGGCCGTCGCCGCCTGCAAAAGCACCTGGCGCTCGACATCGCGCAGAACCTGCTGCTGCTGGCGCACGGTGGCCTCGGCGCCGTTCACCGCGTTGTAGGTGCGAAACCCGGAGAAGATCGGCTGTATCAGGTCCACACCGTAGCCGCGCGGCTTGGTCACGCCGTCGAGGGGGGAGCTCGGACGCTGGTCGTTGCGCTCGAGAGCGATGCTGGCGTTGCCCGTGATCGTCGGCCGGTAGCCCGACTGCGCACGCGGGACCTCCTCGTCGGTGCCGCGCTGGAAGGCGCGCTGCGCATCGAGCCGCGGGTTGTACCCGTAGGCGGCAGACAACGCTTCCAACAGCGACTCTGCCGCCGCATGCGGAGCGGGCAGGAGCAGCCCGACAATGAGGCCGGCCGAGATCACAAACGCCGCACGGCGCGCGCGCAGCGCTGCGCGCGCGCGCGGCGGATTCCCGATCGACCTTTGCTGTGGCAAGGCACCCCGGATGGCAGTCCGCATTACACTCTCCAAGCCGAACCCCCTGGGCAGCGCCATCCACAGCGGCCCGTTAAGCGAATCGTAAGTTTGGGATAAACTGTGGGGAACTGATTCGAGTTTGGGTAGAGGCCGAGCGGCTTGCAGCGAAAAAGCCTTGTGCCAGCGTGGCTTCAATCCCACACAACCGCAGGCGGTGGCGGTATCGCAACGTACACGGAAGGCCTTGAGTTGACGGCTCAAGGTCAAGCGCGACCGGCCCGACACGGGTACGCGCTCGATCGCCTGCGACGTTTTAGAGCGCGAAAGCCGCCGCGGGCGCAAAGCCCGGCAGCGCTGCAGCGGCCGCATCAAAGGCCGTCCAGCGGTCGAAGGACCGCCCCAGACGGCGCCAGATCGTCGCCTCGCCGACGCCGCCTTGGCTGACGACGGCAACCAGCCGGCCACCCTCTTTCAGCTGATCCAATAGGACCGTGGGGCGCTCCGCAATCGCGCCGTCGAGGACGATCGCGTCATAGGGGCCTTCGGCGGCCCACCCCTCGGAGAGCCCACCGACGGTGACGCTCACGTTGCCGATGGCGAGCGCAGCGAGGTTCTGGCGCATGGCGTCGGCGAGAGCGGAATCGCATTCAAGCGCAACGACGGCCTTCGCCATGTTGGCGAGAACGGCCGCCGAGTAGCCGGTGCCGGCGCCGACATCGAGGACCCGGTCCATCTCGCCGATCTCTGCCAGTTGCAGAAGCTTGGCGAGCGTGCGCGGCGCCATGAGCCAGCGTCGCGTCGCATCGGCGGCGGCGGTCAGCGGCACCGCCTCGTCCATGTAGGCGAGCGTCGCGAACGCGCGGGGCACGAACTGCTCGCGCGGCAGCGCGCCCATCGCACGCAGGATCCGCCGATCGGTCACATCGCTGGTTAAAACCTGGCTCTCGACCATGTTGGTGCGTTGCTGCGCGGCCTCGATCATCGTGCCCTCATTCTTGCGATGAAGCCCAAATCCGACGCAGCAAGCTTAGCCGAGTGCGGCGCCGAGCGCGAGCCGGCTTAAGCGCCTCTTAAGGCAACCGGGCAGCGCGTTCTCAATAGCTTTGCAGGCTCCGATCGGTATGTTAAACGGCCTTTCCCGTTTCGCCGCCCACGGCGCCAACGGGTCTGGCCACGTGGCGGAGTGGTGACGCAGCGGACTGCAAATCCGCGCACCCCGGTTCAATTCCGGGCGTGGCCTCCAAAATTTCGGGCAGAAGCGCGAGAGACTGGCTCGCGCGAATGCTTTTGTGCTAAGAGGCGCCCTATTCGCAAGGCGTCGGCTATTCCGCGGTAGCTCAGTGGTAGAGCCACCGGCTGTTAACCGGTTGGTCGTAGGTTCGAATCCTACCCGCGGAGCCATCCTTGCGCCTGCTTCTCGCGCGAGGAGCGGATGGCGACGAGCTCGCTCACCGTCTCCGGCGTGAGATAGCCGAGTAGCCCCCCCGAAGCGTCGATGACACCCACGAAGCGCGCGCGCGAGCGCTGCAACAGTCCGACGGCGGTCTCAAGATTCGCACTCTGCGGAACGGTCGGGACATCGGTTGCCATCATCTCCAGAACCGGCGTCGCGCCTCCGCCCGCCTGCAGCGCATCGATGATGGCCTGACGCGTGACCACGCCGCGCAGGCGCCTGGCGCCATCGAGGACGGGGAACTCCTGCTGGCTCGTGCGCAGCAGCAGCGCCGCCGCGTCGTCGACCGTCGACATCACGCCTAGCGCCTCGAACGACGTGATCATGGCGTCCGTGACGGCGCGCCCACGCGTCAGCTCGCGCACCTTCACGTAGCCGGCCTCACCCGCCGCCGCCATGAAGATGAACGCGGCGATGAGGATCAGAAGCGGATTGCCCATGAAGCCTAAGAAGGCGAGGCCCACGGCGAGCACCTGCCCGATGCGGGCAGCGACCCGCGTCGCCGGGCCGAAGCCGAGCCAGAGCGCGAGCACGGCACGCAGCACGCGGCCGCCGTCCATGGGAAACGCCGGAATGAGATTGAAAACGAGCAGCACGACGTTGGCGACGGCGACCTGCGCCCAGAAGCTCGACTGCAGCGCTTGCAGCGACATCCGCTCGGGGTTGAAGCTCAAGCCCAGCGTGGCGATGAGCACGACGGCGATGACGAGGTTTACGGCGGGCCCCGCCAGCGCCACCACGATCTCCTGGGCCGGCTTCTCCGGCATCCGCTCCATCGAGGCCACCCCGCCGATCGGCAAAAGCGTGACGTCGGGCGTGCGGATCCCGTAGCGGCGCGCCGCCCAGATGTGGCCGAACTCGTGCAGAACGACGCAGCCGAACAGCACGAGGATGAAGATGACGCCGTAGAGAGCGTCCTGTGGCGTTCCACGCATCCATTCGGCCGCTGCGATCCAGGCGAGCAGCAACAGGAACGTCAGATGCATGCGGACGGCGGTGCCGCCGAGGGAGAAGAGCTTGATCGACCAACTCATGGCAAAGTGTCACCCGAGTGCGAGGCGCAAAGTCATCCTTACATATAGGAAGAAATCTTTTCCGCTGCGAGCTGCTTGCGCGCTCAGGGCGCGAGCTGCGGCGGCGGGGGCGGCTCGTTCGGATCGCGGTCCATCTCTGCGATCGTGTCGACGGCGCCGTCGCGCCCATAGATGTCGGGGCGGAACTCGACCTCGCCGTTGCGCTCCGCCCAAGCCGTTACGTAGACGAAGTAGACCGGCACCGGCCGCGTCAGATTGATGTCGAGGGGCTGGCCCGCCTGCACGATGGTCTGCGCCTGTCCGCGCTGCCAGCCCGGCTCGTAGGCCGCGATCCAGTCGACGAGGTCGAGCACGTCCTGGACGCGCACGCACCCGGCGCTGAAGGCGCGCGAGCGCTGCCCGAACAGCATCTTCATAGGCGTATCGTGCATGTAGACGTTGTCGGCGTTGGGCATGTCGATGCGCACGACGCCGAGCGCGTTCTGCGGACCGGGGTCCTGGCGGAATTTCAATTTCGCGGCCTCCGGCGATCTCCAGTCCACCAGGCTCGGATCGACCTGGGGGCCATCGACCCCGTTGAGAACGCGGATCTTCTCTTTCGCCAGATAGTCCGGCTCCTTGAGCAGGCGCGGGATCAGATCGAGATGCGCGACGCTCTCGGGCACGCGCCAATAAGGATAGAAATTGAGGGCGCGGACAGTGGCCTTGACCGACGGCGAGGGGCGCTCGGTGCGCCCGACGATCACGCGATGGCGTTGCTGGACCTCGTAGTTCTCCACCGCCTCCAGCTGAAACGCGGGAATGTTGACGAGGATGTAGCGGTCCTCGATATGCTGCCCCATCAGCTCGCGCACGCGCCCGAGATTGAGTCGCAGCTGCGCAAGCCGCGCCGCCGCCGTCATATTAAGGGCCGGGTAGGTGGAGCGCTCCACGCGGCCCGTCGGGCGCAGGCCGTGGCGGCGCTGGAACTGGCGCACCGCCGCCGCAAGCTCGTCGTCGTAGATGTTGGTGTTGTAGCCCGGCGTACGCGTGCGCAAGTCGCCGCTCAAGCGCAAGCGCTGGCGCAGAATCGGGATGCGCTCGTCATCGTCGCCCGCGCGCATCATGCGGCCCGGCGGCACGAGCGGCCAGCCGCCCTTATCGACGATATGCTCATAGCGATCGATCGCCGCCTTGATCGAGGTGATCATCTCATCGCTGCGCCAAGGCGTGGGATCGGGCCTCAGATCGTCGAGCGGCTCCTGCGCGTGCTCGGCCCGCTCGTGCTCGCGCTCCTCCTCGCGCCTACCGGTGTAATCAGGAGTTCCAAAGCCCGTGATGCTCTCCCACCAGTTGGCTTGCGCTGCCTGCGCGTGGACCGGCAGGGCCAACAGCACGAGCGCGGCGGTCACGTGGACGGCGGCCGCCGCACGTCGGCACAAACCTCTGCACAGGCCCGCAAGATGCGACCCGCTGGGCCACGCCCCTGTGCGAACTGCCTGCATCAATCCGTCCCGATCGCCGCCCTCGCGCGCGAGAGCGAGCCCCTTGTTCCCAAACGCTATTCCCAAACCGGTGTGCCCGTCGATGTGCGCCTTTCGCAGGGCCGCCGAGCATCTTACTAGCCGTCCCGGATATGGCCAAACAAAGACGCCGTTCAAGCCTCCCCGAGGGCGCCACGGCAACGCGGCGCCATTTGGTCGCATTCAATCTTTTGCACGCGACTGACGGAAATGATCCCAGCCCGTCGCCGCAAACGTGAGCGGTCGCCCATCCGTACCGATCACACTCACCCCTGTTGCTTGCGTGATCAAACCGATGCGCGCCACGGGATGGCCCACCGCGGCGGCCGCACGCTCGAACTCAGGGGCACGCTCGTGGGCAATCACCGCGAGCACCTCGTAGTCCTCGCCGCCCGTCATGAGATCGCCGAGCGTCGCGCCGCCCGACGCGACGACGGCGCGCGCCGCCGCGGAGAGTGGCACGCGGGGCCCCTCCAGGCGTCCGCCGACGCCCGCTGAGCGGCACAAACGGTCGAAGTCCTTGACGAGGCCGTCGGAGATATCCATCGCCGCCCGGGCATACGCGCGCACGACCGGCACGAGCGCCAGCGGCGGGTCCGGCGTGGCGTAGCGGGCCTCAAGTCGCTCCCGGGCGCCGGCCTCGAGCTTCCAGCGCGCCGCCGACGTGCCATCGCGCCTCAGCGCAAGGCCAAGCGCCGCATCGCCGATCGTGCCGGAGACGTAGACAAGATCGCCGGCCGCAGCGCTGGCGCGGCGAATGAAGCCGCCGTGCGCAATGGTGCCGAACGCCGCGATCGAGACGCTCAAGGGGCCCGGCGTGCGGTCGGTGTCGCCGCCCGCGAGCCGGCATCCGAAACGGGCTTGGGCGCGGGCAAGGCCGGCCGAGAACGCCGACAGCCACGCGCGCTCGGGCGCCTCGGGCAGCGCCAACGTCATCAAGTAGGCGAGCGGCTCGGCGCCCTTGGCGACGAGATCGGAGACGTTGACGGCGAGCGCCTTCCAGGCGACGGCTCCGGGATCCTCATCAGGAAAGAAGTGCACGCCCGCGATCACGGCGTCCGTCGTCACGACGAGGTCGCACCCGGGCGGCGGCGCGATCAGCGCGCAATCGTCCTTGAGACCGAACGCTCCGGGGAATCCTTCGGCGAGCGGCGCGAAGAACTCGCCGATGATGGCTTCCTCGCTATCGATCTTGTCGCTCGTCATCGCGGTCGAACTCGGCGGCGCGCAATCGCCGCCCCAGCTTGTCGAGCACGCCGTTGACGACCTTCGGCTCATCGTCGGAGAAGAAGGAATGCGCCACGTTGATGTACTCGTTGATCACGACGCGGGCGGGAACGTCCGTGCGCTCCATCAGCTCGAAGACGCCCGCGCGCAGGATCGCCCGCATGATCGCATCGATGCGCACGAGCCGCCACCCTTCGGCAAGCTGATGGTCGACGAGGGGATCGATGTCGCGCTGGCGCCGCACGACGCCGCGCAAGAGATCGTTGAAGAAGGTGGGATCGGCGCCCGCGGCCGCCTCGTCGCCGGGGGCTCGGGGGAAGCGCAGGCGCACGAACTCGTCGATCACCGCGTTGAGGTCGGTGCCGGCCATGTCCATCTGGTAGAGCGCCTGCACGGCGGCGACACGCGCCGCGGTGCGCGGGGCAAGCACCACTTTCGCAACCGGGTTGTGATCGGGACTGCTCATGCGCCCTGTCTCTCGAATGCGCGCTGCAGCGCGATGAGGCGCAGGCACGCGCGGGCAGCGTCCCCGCCCTTGCCGTCGGCGCCGCCGCGAGCGCGCGCCATCGCCTGGGCTTGCGTATCGACCGTGAGGATGCCGTTGCCGACCGGAACAGCGTGGCGAATCGCAACCTCCATCAGCCAGTGATTAGCGTTCCGGCACACGATGTCGTAGTGCGCCGTCTCGCCGCGGATGACGCAGCCGAGCGCGATCGCGCCGTCCCATTTCCCGCTCGGCGCGCTACGCGGAGCGAGCCCGGCCGTCACCGCCTGCGCCAGAACTTGCGGAATCTCGAGCGCGCCAGGCACGCTCAGGCGGTCAAAGCTCGCGCCTTGCGCCCGAAGCGCCGCGACCGCGCCGTCGGCGAGCGCATCCGAGATCGCCTCGTAGAAACGTCCCTCGATGATGAGCACGCGCGCGCCGGTTGCATGCAGGTCGCTGCCTGCATTTTCCACCGGGGACTTGGTCTTGAGGGTCATGGCGCTCACTCGAACGTGCGCGTGCCGACGATGCGCAGACCGAAGCCCTCGAGCCCCACATATACGTGTGCCGGAGAGTTCGTGAGCAGCACCATGTCGTGCACGCCGAGGTCGGTGAGAATCTGCGAGCCCACTCCAATTTCCACCTGGCGGCGCTCGCGCGCGCCCTCGGCCTGCTTTGGGCCCGGCGCGCGCCGCTCGATCCATTCCGAGACCGATTTCGGGCGCAAGTCGCGGATGAGCACGATGACGCCGCGTCCCTCCTTGGCGATGGCGCGCATGGCCGCCTCGATCTGGCGCCCGCCCTCGCCGGCCTCGCCGACGCCCAACAGGTCGCTCAACGCGTTGACCGCGTGCACGCGCACGAGCACGGGACCGGGCGCCCTGAGATCGCCCTTGACGAGCGCCAGATGCTCGCCGGGCTCCACCGTCGTCTCGTAGACGTGGAGATCGAAGCTGCCGGCCGCCGTCGCGATCGCGGTCTTGGCGACGGCGCGCACCAAGTGCTCGTTCCCGAGCCGGTAGGCGATCAGGTCCTCGATCGCGCCGATCTTGAGGTCGTGGGCTTTCGCGAAGGCGACGAGGTCGGGCAAGCGCGCCATGGTGCCGTCGTCGTTCATCACCTCGCAGATGACGGCGGCGGGATAGAGCCCAGCAAGACGTGTGAGATCGACGGAGGCCTCGGTATGACCGGCGCGCATCAGGACGCCGCCGGCGCGCGCCACCAGCGGAAAGACGTGGCCCGGCGAGACGATGTCGCTTGCGCCCTTCGTGGGGTCGATGGCGGCGGCGACGGTGCGCGCCCGATCGTGCGCAGAGATGCCGGTCGTGATCCCCTCGCGCGCCTCGATCGATTGCGTGAAGGCGGTGCGGTTGCGCGAGTCGTTGCGCCGGACCATCGCCTCGAGGCCGAGCTCGCTCGCGCGCGCCTGCGTCAGCGCCAGGCAGACAAGGCCGCGGCCGTGCTTGGCCATGAAGTTGATCGCATCCGGCGTCGCCATCTGTGCGGGGATGATGAGATCGCCCTCGTTCTCGCGTTCCTCCGCGTCGACGAGCACAACCATGCGCCCGTTGCGCATGTCCTCGAGAATCTCGGGGATGGCAGACAGACAGCCGCGGCCTTGCGCCAAGGCGATTGAGCCAAACTCGTGCGTCACGGGCGGAACTCCAGGAGCCGCGCGATGTAGCGCGCGAACAGGTCAACCTCCAGGTTGACCGATTGCCCGGCGGTTTTGGCCCCCCACGTCGTCACCGTCAAGGTGTGGGGGATGATGTTGACCCCGAAGCGGTTGTCGCTCACCTCGTTGACCGTTAAGGAGACCCCGTCGAGCGCGATCGACCCCTTGGGTGCGATGTAGGGGGCGAGATGGTCGGGCACCTCGAAAGCGAAGCGTCGGCTTTCTCCGTCCGGCTTGATCTCGAGGATGCGTGCAAGCCCGTCGACGTGCCCCGTCACGACGTGGCCGCCGAGCTCGTCGCCGGCGCGCAAGGGTCGCTCAAGATTAACGCGCTGGCCGGGTCCCCAGTCGGCGATGGTCGTTTTGGCGCGCGTCTCATTCGAGGTGTCGACAGCAAAGAGGCTGCCCGCGCCGTCGGGGCGCACGGAGGTCACGGTCAGGCAGCAGCCGTCGCACGCGATCGACCCGCCCACCTCCAGGCTCACCGCGGGATAGCGCGTGCGGATCGTAAAGCGCCCGTCCTCGCGGGCTGCGACCTCGCCGATGTCGGTTGTGATGCCGGTGAACATGGCTCCTCGCTTGTCCTCGCTGCCTTATCCCGTTCGTGTGCTCATTTCGCGCGCGCCCAAGGTGCGCCAGTGCCGGCGAAACGCCATCATATCGTCGCTGCCGACCGTTCGATGCTCGAAAAACTCAAGGCTGCCCGCTGCAACATAACGATCAAGCGTTTGCTGAACGGCGGCGGGTGCGAGCGCGCGCGCGCCCTCCGGCCGAGCGTGAAAGACCACGACCTCATCGACGAGCCCGGCGCGCGCAAAAGCACCCCATGTCGCCGGACCGCCTTCGACGAGCAAGCGCGTCAAGCCCTGGGCGACGAGGCTCTCCATCACGCTGGGCAGCCACAGCTCGGCCCCGATCTCGGGCGCACGAAAGACGCGTACCCCTGCACTTTCGAGCGCTGAGGCGTCCGCACGCTCGCCGCAGAACAGCCAAACGGGGTGCTCGCGCGCGCTTCTGACGAGGCGGCTCGCCTGTAGCCCTGCAAGATCGCGCGCGAGGACGACGCGGACGGGCGAGCGGGCTGCGAGCCCCGGCAGCCGGCACGTGAGCAAGGGATCGTCGTCGAGCACGGTCCGGCGGCCAACGAGGACGGCGTCGGCGCGGGCACGCATGAGCTGGCCTTGCGCTCGTGCCGCCTCGCTCGTCGCCCAGGTCGGCTTGCCGCCGGCCCCGCGCGGCACGGAGCCGTCGGGCCTCAGCGCGATCTTCAGTTGCGCGAGCGGGCGGCGCTCGGTGACGCGCAGTATGTGGCCGGCCGCCATCCAGTGTGCAGCCTCGGCCATCACGCCGCGCTCCACGGCGATGCCCGCGGCGCGCAATTTCGCAAGGCCGCGTCCGGCGACGCGCGGATCGGGGTCCTCAATCGCACAGACGACACGGGCAATCCCGGCGGCGATCACCGCTTCGGCGCACGGGGGCGTCGCGCCGTAATGCGAGCAGGGCTCGAGCGTGACGTACATCGTGGCGCCGTGCGCGCGCACTCCGGCGCGGGCAAGCGCCTCGGTCTCAGCATGCGGACGCCCGCCGGGGGCTGTCCACCCGCGCGCGATCACCTCGCCCGCAGCCTCATCGGCAATGACCGCTCCGACGGACGGGTTCGGCGCCGTGCGGCCAAGCCCGCGCTCGGCAAGCCTCAGCGCAATCTTCATCATATGGGCATCGAAACCGGCGCGCGCCGAAATGCCCATGCCTGAAACCATGGGCGGCGGCATGGGCGGTCAGTGCTTCTTCAAGGGCGCCGCCGCGACAACGGGGCTTTGCAGTGCGATGCACGCCGCCTCATGCGCGGCGACCGGCTCGCCGGCGATCTCGCTCAGCACCTCGTGGAAATCCGCTGCCTCGCGGAAGTCGCGGTAGACGGAGGCAAAGCGCACATAGGCGACGGGGTCCAATCCGCGCAGCGCCTCCATCACGAGACCACCGATGGTCGAGGAGGCGACTTCGCTCTCGCCTGAGCTTTCGAGCTGGCGCACCAGGCCCGACACCATGCGCTCGATGCGCTCGCGCTCGATCGGGCGCTTCCTCAGCGCCACTTCGACCGAGCGCATGAGCTTGTCGCGCTCGAAGGGCACCTTGCGGCCCGAGCGCTTGACGACGGTGAGCTCGCGCAGCTGCACGCGCTCAAACGTGGTGAAGCGCCCCCCGCAATCGGGACAGATACGACGCCGGCGGATCGCGGCGTTCTCCTCGGTGGGCCGACTGTCCTTCACTTGAGTGTTCTCGCCGGCGCAGTAGGGGCAGCGCATAAGTTCACCTGTCGGGTGCAAGACGCGAATACGCCATTTCGAGACGCAGCTTCGCCCGTTGCGCGATCCGCGGCTAGTGCTTGTGCTCTTTCTCCACCGACTCTCTCATTTTGCGATCAAGCTCTCTGTAGGTCTCCGCCAAGCGGTCGCATGCGGCTTTTTCGGCCCCGCAAGAAATCTCTGTCGCCACGTTGAAGGCCCTGCCGACCTTGACGAGGCGGCGGCATACGACGGACGGAAACGCCTCATTGGCCCTCGTTGCAAAGTTCCAGATGAAGTTAGTGGCCGGGTCGGAATAGGAGACGGTTGAAGCGTCGCTCGCCAGCACCTTTACGCCGGGCTTGGCCTTGATAACGGCCTGGAGGGCCTCGGCAGACGTGAACTCTTCCCCGCACAACACCTCGCCAGCAGCGGGGCAAGAGGCCGCGAGCGCCAGCGCGAGCAACGAGCCGCCAGTCAGCCAACGCATCTCGGGCACCTCTACGCGCCCCCGCGCCGATCGCACTTTGCGATGGGGCCCGAATGACTGCACAGCCAAGCGTGGCGCCTGGCGCGGCCTTAAGTGTAGATCGGGAAGCGGGTGCACAGGTCGATCGCCTGCGCCTTCACCTTGTTCTCGATGTCGCCGTTGCCAGCTTCGCCGTTGTTGGCGAGCCCATCGAGGACCTCCGCGATCATGCGGCCGATCTCCTGGAACTCGGCAACGCCGAAGCCGCGCGTGGTGCCGGCGGGCGCGCCGAGACGGACGCCAGACGTCACCATCGGCTTCTCCGGATCGAACGGCACGCCGTTCTTGTTGCAGGTCATGTGCGCGCGTTCCAGTGCCTTCTCCGAGTCCTTACCGGTGAGCTTCTTGGGTCGCAAGTCGACCAGGATGAGATGGGTGTCGGTGCCGCCGGAGACGAGCGCGAAGCCGGAGTTGACCAGCACCTCGCCCATGGCCTTGCAATTCTCGATCACGTTCTTGGCGTAGACCTTGAACTCAGGGCGCAGCGCCTCGCCAAAGGCGACGGCCTTGGCAGCGATGATGTGCATCAGCGGGCCGCCCTGGATGCCGGGGAAGATCGCCGAGTTGATCTTCTTGGCGATCTCCTCGTCGTTGGTCAGGATCATGCCGCCACGCGGCCCGCGCAGGGTCTTGTGCGTCGTCGTGGTCACGACGTGGGCGTGCGGGAACGGACTCGGATGCACGCCGCCGGCGACGAGGCCGGCGAAGTGCGCCATGTCGACCATCAGGTAGGCGCCGACCTCGTTGGCGATCGCGCGGAAATCCGCAAACTCGATGTGGCGCGGATAGGCCGAGCCGCCGGCGATGATGATACGCGGCTTGTGCTCGAGCGCGAGCTTATAGACCTCGTCCATGTCGATGCGGTGCGTGTCCGGCCGCACCATGTAGGACACCGCCTTGAACCACTTACCCGACTGGTTGACGGGCGAGCCGTGCGTCAGGTGGCCGCCGGCGGCGAGGCTCAAGCCCAGAATCGTGTCGCCGGGATGCGCAAGCGCCATGAACACGCCCTGGTTCGCCTGGCTGCCCGAGTGCGGCTGAACGTTGGCAAAGCCGCAGGAGAACAGCTTCTTGGCGCGGTCGATGGCCAATTGCTCCACGATGTCGACGTACTGGCAGCCGCCGTAGTAGCGCCGGCCGGGATAGCCTTCCGCGTACTTGTTGGTCAGCACGCTGCCCGCCGCCTCGAGAACGGCCTTGGAGACGATGTTCTCAGAGGCGATCAGCTCGATCTCGTGCTGCTGGCGGCCCAGCTCCTTGCCGATCGCGTCGGCGACCTCGCGGTCGCCGTCGGCGACGGTCGCAGAGAAGAAGCCCGACTGCGGGGCGGCGGCCTTCATCGTAAACATCGGGATTTGTCCTTGTTGTCACGCGCAAGAATTGAAGTCTTCGGGGGCGCTCTGCCGCGCCGCTTGAGGGCGCGCCATAGTAAGGTCGAGCCGCTTCCGGCTCAACCCGTATGGCAGCATTAATCTTGGAGGTCCCGCGGAGCCGGCAGCGCCTGCCCCTTTGCGCGCCCGCGAGCCTTACTCGGCAGCGAGCCGGACGGTCTGCCCTTTCGACACCGGGCAGGCCTGCCACAGCTCGGTCAACGCGTGGACGAGGTGGCCGACTTGCGCGTCGGTATGCACCGGGGACGGCGTGAGCCGGATGCGCTCGGTCCCGCGCGGCACCGTCGGATAGTTGATCGGCTGGGCGTAGATGCCGTAGCGATCGAGCAGCGCATCGGTCACGGCCTTGCAGTGCACGGGATCGCCGACCGTCACCGGGACGATATGGCTCGGGTTGCTGACGACCGGCAGACCGGCCGCCGTCAGGCGCTCCTTCACGTCGCGCGCGCGCTTTTGCAGCCGGGCCCGCTCGAGCCCACTCGCCTTCAGGTGGCGGATCGAGGCGAGCGCGCCCGCGGCGAGCGCCGGTGCCAGCGACGTGGTGAAGATGAAGCCCGAGGCATAGGAGCGTATCGCGTCGCAGCAATCGCGGCTCGCCGCAATGTAGCCGCCCATGACGCCGAAGCCTTTGGCGAGCGTTCCATTGATGATGTCGACCCGGTCCATGACGCCGTCGCGCTCGGCGATGCCGCCGCCGCGCGGGCCGTAGAGGCCGACCGCGTGCACCTCGTCGAGATAGGTCAGCGCGCCGTACTTCTGAGCGAGGTCACAGATCGCCCCGACGGGCGCGATGTGCCCGTCCATGGAGTAGACGCTCTCGAACGCGATGATCTTGGGCGTATCGCGGTCGAACTCCTTGAGCTTCGCTTCCAGGTCGGCAACGTCGTTGTGGCGCCAGATGCGCTTCTCCCCGCGCCCGTGCCGGATGCCGGCAATCATGGATGCGTGGTTCTTCTCGTCCGAGAAGATCACGGCTCCGGGCAGGAGCTGGGCGAGCGTGGAGAGCGTGGCGTCGTTGGCGACATAGGCGGAGGTAAAGAGCAGTGCCGCCTCCTTGCCGTGCAGGTCGGCAAGCTCGGCCTCGAGCTCCACGTGATAATGCGTCGTGCCGGAAATGTTGCGTGTACCGCCGGAGCCGGCGCCTACCGTGTCGACCGCCTCGTGCATGGCCGCGATCACGGCCGGATGCTGGCCCATGCCGAGGTAGTCGTTGGAGCACCAGACGGTGATCGGGCGCGCCTCAGTGGCCTTGAAGTGGTCGGCGGACGGAAACGACCCGCGCCGGCGCTTCAGGTCGGCGAAGATCCGGTAGCGCCCCTCGCTGTGGACGGCCTCCAGCGCATCCCTGAACTTGCGTGCGTAATCCATCGAGCGGCTTCCACTCCCGGCGGCTTTTTTCCTTAGTCTTATTCCAAACCTTACTTAACATCGCCCCCGGCGGTCTTGCCAGCAACGCCTATTGTCGCGCCCGTCGAGGCCAAGTAGGCGACCGTAGCGCGCATTAAGAAGCCCACTCAGCGGGCGAGCCTTGATGCCGGTCAAAGAGGCTGGCTCGATCCTAATATGCCGCAGCGACCTCGCCGACCCCGTCCTTGAGGTAGATATCCGGTCGGAATTGCACGACCCCGTCCTCGGTCGCCCAAGCGGTCACATAGGCAAAGAACAGGGATACGGGACGCTTGAGGCGCACATTGCCGTGCCGCCCCGTCTCCTTGATGCGCTCGATCTGACCCTCGTTCCACCCTTTTTGCCCCGCGAGCAGCCAGGCCGCGAGCTTCTCGATATCCTCCACGCGCACGCAGCCCGAGCTCTCCGCGCGGAAGCTGCGCCCGAAGATCAATTCCTTGGGGGAATCGTGCATGTAGACCGAGTGCGAGCTGGCGAAGTTGATCTTAAGGAAGCCGAGCGGATTATCCTTACCCGGCGCCTGCCGGTACTGCAGCGTATAGGGCTGGTGGGAGCTCCAATTGATTGTGGCGGGATCGAGCTTCTTGCCGTTGGAATAGGCGTCGATCCCGTACTTCAGAAGCACGTCCTTCCCCTTTTCCTGCATATCGCGGCCTTTGGGGATCAAGTCCTCTTTGATCACGGTCGGCGGCAGCGTCCAAATGGGATTGAAGTTCAGCTCGACGATGGTCGAGCGCAACAGCGGGGTCGGCCGGTCGGGCTTGCCGACGACGCCGGAATGGCGCGAGATGACCGTGTCGTTCTCGACCGCCTCGATCTGCGCGGCCGGAATGTTGACGAGCACGTAGCGCTTGCCGACGATCTTCACGAGCTCCGACAGCCGCTCCAGATTGGTCTTGAGCTGCTTTAGACGCACATCGGCCGGCACATTGAGGGCCGCGAGCGTGCGCTTGTCGACGACGCCCGTCGGGGCGAGCCCGTTCGAGGCCTGGAAATGCTTCACGCCGCTCTCGAGGTCGTTGCCGAAGTAGTTGGGAAAGCTCGAGCCCGCGTCGAGATCGCCGGAGACCATGAGCCGCTGGCGCAGCACGCCGACGGCTGAGTTCGTCGCCCCGTTCTCCATCTCCTTCTCGGGAACCAACGGGAAGCCCCCGCTCGCCACGATCGCGGCATACCGGTCGACGGCAGCCTTCGTCGGAGCGAGGTTCGCCTTGGAGATCGTCGGGTAGCCCTTGGGCGGATTGGCCTGCCACTCCCTGACGAAGCTGCGGTCGTATGCGCCATTGCTCGCCGCCGGCCCTCCGCCCACCGGTCCAAACCGCAGATCGTTGTCCTGGGCATACGCCGATGACATCGCCCCGATGAGAGCAACGACGGTGCCGACGAGCAGCGCCCTTCCGATCGCGATTGTTGAGCGCACCAACGACCCTCCCCTAGCGTCTCCCTGCCATCGTCGGCCCCCGGGCCCCTCTACGCCGGCCGTTGAGGCGCACGAATGATGAATAGATAGTCGACATGGCAGAAAAGGCAAAATTCGGCCTTGGGAGCGCTTTTCGGCGATTGGTGCCGTTGCGCCACAATTAAGGCATGGAAAAGGGCCGCCGGTCACCCCGCGGCCCTC
Source organism: uncultured Alphaproteobacteria bacterium (assembly GCA_963724945.1). Classification (GTDB taxonomy): domain Bacteria; phylum Pseudomonadota; class Alphaproteobacteria; order Rhizobiales; family Hyphomicrobiaceae; genus Hyphomicrobium_A. The sequence goes on from CAVRWL010000002.1 coordinate 157,061, forward strand.
GCCAATTCGATGTTGTCGCCAGCTTCAGAGGCGATAGCGGATCTGGTCCGACCAGAAGCGCTCGAGCCTGACGAGCGCCTTGTTGAGCCCACGGAAATCCTCCTCCGTGACCTCGCCGACCGTCTCCACCGACCCCAGCTGGCGCTGGTAGAGCTTCTTGACGACGTCGCAGGCGTCCTTGCCCTTCTCGGTCAGGCTGACGCGCACGCTGCGGCGGTCCGTCTCCGAGCGCTTGTAGTGCAGGTAGCCCATGTCGACGAGCTTCTTGAGATTGTAGGAGACGTTGGAGCCGAGATAGTAGCCCCGCGTCTTCAACTCGCCCGCCGTCAGCTCGCTCTCGCCGATGTTGTAAAGCAGCAGCGCCTGCACGCTGTTGAGATCGGCGCCGCCGAGGCGGTCGAACTCGTCCTTTATGACGTCGAGCAGCAACCGATGCAGCCTCTCGATGAGGCGCAACGCCTGCAGATACTCGGAATGGAAGTCCTCGTCCTGAGCCGACGCGCGTTCGCGCGTCACGTCGAGCGCAACACTCATAACTGCCTCATCTGTTTGACGCGTCCCGGTTGTTCCGGGTTATGCAAACAGATAAGCCATAAAACTAAAAGTTACCTAAATACACATAGTAAAATAATAGTAGTGGGAGTGCGCCGGAAGCTTTCATTCACATCAAGCGAGACAATTCTAACCTTCGGACGACGGAAAATGGCGCCATTCACACGCGCGCGGCCTGCATCTCCTGACGCGTCGGCAGCATGAGCTCGCCTTCACCCATCGGAGCAAAGTAGTCCTCCACCATCGCCGCCGTGACGTCCTCGAGCCGCGCGGGGCTCCAGCGCGGTTTGCCGTCCTTGTCGATGAGGGCCGCGCGCACGCCTTCGTAGAAATCGTGGCCTTCGAGGAAGCGGCAGGCGAGACGGTGGTCGACCTGCAGCGTCTGCCGCAGATCAAGCGCGCTCGCGTCGCGGATATGCCGCTGCGTCACCTTGAGCGACAGCGGTGAACGGGCGCCGAGATCCGCGACGACGCCTTGCGCCCACTCGCGCTCAGAGCCGCGGAGCGCGTTCAGCCGGGCGATGATCTCCTCAATCGTCGCCGCCGAGAAGCAACCAGCAATGGCGCCCGCAAGAGACGCAAGCTCGCCCGGACCGGGATCAACGTGCCGCTCGTCCAGCAGGGGATCGACGGGCCAAGTATCGATCAGCGCCGTTTTGATCTCTTCGTACCCGGCGGATGCGATGCAGTGCGTGACGAGCCCCAATGCGTAGGCGTCGGCCGCGCCGATTGAGCGGCTGGTCAACCCGAGGTACATGCCGATCTCGCTCGGCATCCGCGCAAGCGCGTAGGCCGTGCCGACGTCGGGAAAGAGCCCGATCGCGGTCTCAGGCATCGCGAACCGATAGCGCTCGCCGGCGACGCGGTGGGTCCCATAGAGCGTGATGCCGACGCCCGAGCCCATCACCGGTCCGTCGATCAGGGAGATCGTCGGCTTGGAGAAGCATTCGTGCAGCCAATCGAGCGCGTACTCCTCCGCGAACGCGCGGCGCGCCTCTGCACGGTTCTCGCGGCCCCAGCGCACGAGCTCGCGCACGTCGCCGCCGGCACAGAATGCTTTCTCGCTCGCCGACTGTATGACGACGGCGTAGTTCTGCGGATCGCGGGCAAAGCGCGGATACGCCGCCGCGAGCTTGCGGCGCATGCCCGCACTGAGCGCGTTGAGCGCGCGCGGCCGATTGAGCGTGATGATGGCGAGCGACCCCCGCGTCTCGACGACGAGGTCCTCTGCCGCCTCCTCGACTGCCATGTCCGCCCTGACGACGTCGTGCTGCACAGGTTCGTTCCCTTAGGTACCGGATGCGGCCTAAACGACCATGAATCGAACGAAATTGGAGCTATACACGAGCGCCCTTCGCGAAGAAACTTTCCGCGTCGATTCGCGCCGACGGCGGCCTAAAAGCGCGAACCCCATTCATTGCAGGAGATGCGAAGGATGCTTCGATGCGGCGTGGCGCTTGCGGCGGTGTTGGGCGTGGCAGGCTGGCAGGGGCCGGCAGCGGCCGCCGCCGCGCACCCATCCTTATCGACGAGCGCCAGACCCGCCGCCGTCAGGGCTCACCGTCAGAGCGCTTCCCGCAGCTCCACGAAGCGGCAGAGCTTCCCAACGACCATTCCTCCATTGCCTATCCGCAAGAGCGAGGCAACCAAACCCGACGTCTGGCCCGCGGGCGAGATCGAAGCCGCGCAGGCGCGCTGCGCGGCGATCCTCAAGTCAATCGATGCCGTCGCCGTTCCGCAGCCTCCGATCAAGGAAGGCAAGTGCGGCGCCCCCGCGCCCATTCGTCTCATCAGCCTCGGCACCAAGGAGCGCGTGACGTTTGAGCCTGCGGCCCTCGTCAACTGCGAGATGGCAGGCGCGCTCAACGAATGGATCAGCAAGGGCTTGCAGCCCCTTGCCCGCAAGCACCTCGGCGCACGCATCGCCAAGGTCGAGGTCATCGGTGACTATTCCTGCCGGGCCTCTACCGGCCGCGTCGGCCACCGGCTCAGCGAGCACGCGTTCGCGGACGCGCTCGATATCGGCGGCTTCGTAACGGAACAAGGCCACGCCGTGCGCGTGCTCAACGAGTGGGGCGAGACTGAGCGCGATATCGCGGCTAAGACCGATGCCGCACCGGCCAATGCCTGGACGCCGGCTCTCAGGCAGGCGGGAGGCGGCCAAAGGCTCGCGATCGTGCTGCCGGTAAGCCGCAAGACTGCCACAGGCGCGCTGAGGCTTGCGCCCACGCGCCTCGGCGGACCCGCTGCTGCGCAGCCCGAACACAAGCAGCGCAACGCGAAGCTTGCCGCGCTCAGCCCGTCCATGCTGCCCGGGGCGCAGGCCGCGCCCAAGAAGAACGAGCAGCAATTCCTCCATGCCGCGCACGATGCAGCCTGCCGCATCTTCGCCACGACGCTGGGGCCGGAGGCGAACGAGGCCCACCGCAACCACTTTCACGTCGACTTGGCCGTGCGGAACTATAAAAAAATCTGCGATAAACCCTGATCGGCGGCGGCCCAATCCCCCACTTGCCAAATGGGCTCGCTCTAGCCAAGTCTGGCGGCGTTCGACCATGGATGCCAGCACATGAAATCGCGCCCCTCAGCGCCCGCGCTGAAACCCGCCGTCCGCCACGACGATAGCAGCCGCAAAGACGATCCTGCTCCGCACGGGGCCTTCCCGGCCGTTCGGCTGCGGCGCACGCGGCGCACGCCTTGGTCGCGCGCGCTCGTGGCCGAGCATCGCCTCGCCGCCAGCGACCTCATCTGGCCGCTCTTCGTCATCGAGGGCAGCAACAAGCGCGTGCCGGTCGCCTCCATGCCGGGCGTGGAGCGCCTGTCCATCGACAACGTCGTCGCTTGCGCCGAGGAGGCGGCCTCGCTCGGCATCCCAGCGGTCGCGCTCTTTCCGCACACCGACCCCAAGCGGCGCAGCGAGGACGCGGCCGAAGCCTTCAATCCCGAGAACCTCGTGTGCCGCGCGACGCGCGCCATCAAGGCGGCACGGCTCGACGTCGGCGTCGTGCTCGACGTCGCGCTCGACCCCTATACCAGCCACGGCCACGACGGGCTCGTGCGCGGCGGCGAGATCGTCAACGACGAGACGATCGAAACGCTCGTGCGCCAGTCGCTCGTGCAGGCGGAGGCCGGCGCCGACATTCTCGCACCCTCCGATATGATGGACGGACGCGTCGGCGCCATTCGGGCGCGCCTCGAGGCCAGCGGGTACGACAACACGCTCATCATGGCGTATGCCGCAAAATATGCGTCCGCTTTCTACGGGCCCTTCCGCGACGCGGTGGGCTCGTCGGTGACGCTTGCCTCCGCCAAGGGCCTTCGCGACAAGCGCTCCTATCAGATGGATCCTGCCAACTCCGACGAGGCGCTGCGCGAGGTCGCGCTCGATCTCGCCGAGGGTGCCGACATGGTGATGGTGAAGCCGGGAATGGCCTATCTCGACGTCCTGCGCCGGGTCGCGGAGACGTTTGCGGTGCCGACCTTCGCCTATCAGGTGTCGGGCGAGTACGCGATGCTACAGGCGGCGGCCGCCGCCGGCTGGCTCGAGGGCGACGCCGTGATGATGGAAAGCCTCATCGCCTTCAAGCGCGCAGGCGCCTGCGGGATCCTCACCTACTTCGCCCCGCGCGCGGCCAAGCTCCTCAAATCGGCGCCCTAGCCTGAACGCGGAGCGAGACCGCCGACCACCCCTTTGCGGTTGGTCCGGTCTCGCTTCTAGCTTTGCAGGGTCGGCGCTCAGGCGATGAGCTGGAGAAGCTTCTGGCCCGCCTTCGACTTCAATTCTTTCTTGCTGAGCGTGCCGTCGTTGTCGGTGTCGGCGCGCCTTGAACAGCTTCTCAACAAGGGCGGCGTACTCGGCATCGCTGAGCGTGCCGTCCTTGTCCGGATCGGCGTCCTTGAACTCGGCCTTGCCGACGCGGCCCTTGAGCTCCTTGGCGTCGAGGGTGCCGTCGTTGTCCTTGTCGAGCTTTTTGAACATGGCCGCTCCGGCAGCCTTCGCCTCGGCGAGAGAGACTGTGCCGTCCGTGTCCGGATCGAGCGTCTTCATCAGTGCCGCATTGACCTTGACGTGCTTGGCCGCGGCAGCCTGCGACAGCACCGCAACGGCGCCCACCGAAAGGACGAGGCCGAGCAACAATCTTGCACGCATGGGGGCAAGCATGGGGGTCTCCGATCAGGTCTTGAGTCAACTGCCAGGAGCTACCGCCCGTTTGCGAAAGGTTCCAAAGCACAAGTCCGTGTAGGGTATCCGCGTACTTGGCGCGCGTGACACGATCTTGCGAAAAGTCGATGTAAACTCGGCTGTTGCGGTGTGCGGGATCAGGCAGGATCGCGGCAAGCGAGCTGTGGAGATCGCAGGATGCAAAGACCCCGCTAGCGGCGCACGCGGCGGCGCGCGGGCGCGAACGGCAGCTCATCGGGAGCGGCGCCGTCGGCGGTGGGGTTTTCGCTGTCCTGTTGCGCCGTCGACGCCTTCGGCTTCTCGCAATCGGTGAGCCACACGTCGAACACGGGATGCTCGACCGCATTCAAGCCCGGGCTCTCGGCGAACATCCAGCCCGTGAAGATGCGCTTCTCCTTGCCGTCGAGCTGGACCTCGTCGACCTCCACGAAGGAGGTGGTCTTGGGCGGCTCGGTGGGCGGGCGCGAGTAGCAGACGCGAGGCGTCACCTTCAGCGCGCCGAACTGCACCGTCTCGTTGAGCGGCACCTCGAACTTCGAGGTACGCGCCGTGACCTTGTCGAGCGCGGCAAAGACCGCAACACCGTTCTCAATGCGCTCGGCGTGAGCTCCGGCGGCCGCAAAGAGGCCGAAGCCATTCAGGAGTGCGATCGTGAGAGACCGGCGAAGTTGCAAAGCTGCCGCCTTCCGTGGCATGCGCGCGCCGCAATCCGCCGGCGCGCATAAGACCTCACTGATCGCGGAGTGGGGCCGAAATTGGACTGCCCATAATTGGACTGCCTGTGCCTGCGGCCGTCACGACTGCGGGCGCCAGGGCTTGTAGTCGCCGGTGGCCTTCGGCCGCACGCCGCGCGCCAGGATCGACCCGGGGGGCCGGTACGCCTCCGGCGTCCCGGTCATGTTCATGAGGTGCGGCCGCTGCCAGGGACGCGGGTGATAGTTCTGTGCCGAGGGCGGCTCGTCGGCCGTATAGTGCAGCCATCCGTGCCAGCCGGCGGGTACTTTAGAGGCCTCGGCAAAGTCGGTGTAGGTGACCCAGCGGCGCGGACGCCCCAGCGGTCCGACGCCTTTGCGCTGCTCGTAGTAGCGGTTGCCGAACTCGTCCTTGCCGACGAGACGGCCCTGGCGCCAGATGGTGAGGCGTGTACCCCACGTGTTGCCGTCCCACCAGCTGAACATCTCTCTCAGAATGCCCATTGCAGCGACCTGCCTTTGCATAAGCTCATGGTCAAGTTCTTGGCCGGGCATAACGGAGCCGCGGCCGCTCTGTCCAGTCCGCCACGAGCGCGGCAGAAGAGCAACAGCCTGCGCGGGTGGAATCGAAATACTCTGTCACGAGGAGACGCAAACGACCCACCTCATCCACATCCCCAACAGCGCCCGAAAAGACGGGCTAAAGCGAAATTCGAGCTCTTTGGCCGCTGACAGGAGACCCACAGGGAATCCCCGCAATATCCAACGTCTATCTACATCTAGTATGGGTGTGATCGACAACATACAAAACCTTTGGCGACAGGTCACGAATCGGCGAGTTTGAGTAGGCGAACCGCACTGCGGCTGAGGCCCAGCATCGGGAGGGACGTTGCCCCCGGCGGTTGTTTGCGCGAGTCGTAAAGTTCCGGGCCCAGTCGGCCCATTCCAGACAATGCGTACGGCACAGGCGAGACCGGCAGGTTTTCGCCTCGGGGGATCGTGTGCCTGTGGCTGAGGGGCCGCAGCTGCGTCGCTAGGAGTTGAGTAGCCAACAAACAAACCCGCTGCGCCGCCCCCGTTTCGCGTCGGCGCCCAAAAAACCACTTCGACGATACGGGGGACTTCTAATGAAGATCACGCGGCGCTTTACCGAAGCCGGCAAGTCGCCATACGACACGATCCAATTCCGCCGCGCCACCAGCGAGATCAAGAACCCCGACGGCTCCGTCGTCTTCCGCCTCGACGGCTTCTTTGTCCCCGAGCACTGGAGCCAGGTCGCCGCCGACATTCTCGCCCAGAAGTATTTCCGCAAAGCGGGCGTCGCCCGCCGCCTCAAGAAGGTCGAGGAGACCCAGCTTCCGTCATGGGCCTGGCGTTCGGTGCCCGACGAGCGCGCGCTCTCCGCCCTGCCCCAGCCCGAGCGCTACGGCGGCGAGACGGATGCACGCCAGGTGTTCGACCGGCTCGCAGGCACCTGGACGTACTGGGGCCTCAAAGGCGGCTACTTCTCCAGCGAGGAGGACGCGGGCGCCTTCTTCGACGAGCACCGCTACATGCTGGCGATGCAGATGGGCGCCCCCAATAGCCCGCAGTGGTTCAACACCGGCCTGCACTGGGCCTACGGCATCGATGGGCCGGGCCAGGGCCACATGTACGTCGACCACGAGAGCGGCAAGCTGAAGGTCTCCGAGTCCGCCTACGAGCATCCCCAGCCGCACGCCTGCTTCATCCAGTCGATCGAGGACGATCTCGTCAACGAGAACGGCATCATGGACCTGTGGGTGCGCGAGGCGCGCCTGTTCAAGTACGGCTCCGGCACAGGCTCCAACTTCTCCAAGCTGCGCGGCGTCAACGAGAAGCTTTCGGGCGGCGGCAAGTCGTCGGGCCTCATGAGCTTTCTGAAGATCGGCGACCGTGCGGCGGGCGCCATCAAGTCGGGCGGCACCACGCGGCGCGCGGCCAAGATGGTCGTCGTCGACGTCGATCATCCCGACATCGAGGAGTACATCAACTGGAAGGTGAAGGAGGAGCAGAAGGTCGCCGCCCTCGTCACCGGATCCAAGATCTGCGGCAAGCGGCTCGCCGCCATCATGAAGGCGTGCGTCAACTGCGAGGCCGATGGCGACGACTGTTTCGATCCCGCCAAAAACCCTGCCCTCAAGCGCGCCATCAAAGAGGCGCGCCGCGACGAGGTGCCGAACAACTACATCATGCGCGTCATCCAGTTCGCCAAGCAGGGCTACAAGGAGATCTCATTTACCACCTACGACACGGACTGGGATTCGGAGGCCTACCTCACTGTCTCGGGCCAGAACTCCAACAACTCCGTGCGCGTCACCGACGAGTTCCTGAACAGCGTCGAGGCCGACGCCGACTGGAAGCTCACCTCGCGGCTCTCAGGCGAGCCGACGAAGACGCTCAAAGCGCGCGAGCTGTGGGACCAGATCGGGCATGCCGCCTGGGCCTCCGCCGATCCCGGCATCCAGTTCCACACCACCATCAACGACTGGCACACGTGCCCCAAGAGCGGCCCCATCCGCGCCTCGAACCCGTGCTCGGAGTACATGTTCCTCGACGACACGGCCTGCAATCTCGCCTCGCTGAACCTGATGATGTTCAGGACCGAGGCCAACAACCGGCCCGCGATCGACAACGGCGCCGCTGCGTCCGGCCCCATCCCCGCTGCCAAATTCGACGTCGCGGCCTTCGAGCACGCCTGCCGCTTGTGGACCATCGTGCTCGAGATCTCAGTGTTGATGGCGCAGTTCCCCTCGCGCCAGATCGCGGAGCTATCCTATCGCTACCGCACGCTGGGGCTCGGCTTCGCCAACATCGGCGGCCTGCTGATGGCCTCGGGCATCCCCTATGACTCCGATGCAGGCCGCGCCATCGGCGGGGCCATCTCGGCCATCATGACCGGCGTCTCCTATGCGACCTCGGCGGAGATCGCGCGCGAGCTCGGGCCCTTCCCCGGCTACCATCCCAACGCCACCGAGATGCTGCGCGTCATTCGCAACCACCGGCGCGCCGCCTATGGCCAGGAGGATGGCTACGAGAGGCTCGCCACGGCCCCCGTGCCGCTCGACCAGGCGGCCTGCCCCGACCAGGCGCTGATCGCGGCGGCAACGCGCGCCTGGGACCGCGCGATCGCGTTGGGTCAGGCGCACGGCTTCCGCAACGCGCAAGCGACGGTCATCGCCCCGACAGGGACGATCGGCCTCGTCATGGACTGCGACACGACCGGCATCGAGCCCGATTTCGCCCTCGTCAAGTTCAAGAAGCTCGCCGGCGGCGGCTACTTCAAGATCATCAACCAGGCGGTCCCAGAGGCCTTGCGCACGCTCGGCTACAAGGAGAGCGCGATCGCGGAGATCGAGGCCTACGCCGTCGGCCACGGCTCGCTTGCGCAAGCGCCCGCCATCAACACCGCGGCGCTGAAAGCCAAGGGCTTCGACGAGGCGGCGCTCGCCAAGATCGAGGGCGCGCTCGCAAGCGCCTTCGACATCAAATTCGTCTTTAACCGCTGGACGCTCGGCGAGAAGCTTCTGACCGAGAAGCTCAAAGTTCCGCCCGAGCGCCTCAACGATCCTTCCTTCGACCTGCTGACCCACCTCGGCTTCTCGAAGAAGGACATCGAGGACGCGAACGAGCACGTGTGCGGGGCGATGACGCTGGAGGGCGCGCCGCACTTGAAGCCGGAGCATCTGCCGGTGTTCGATTGCGCCAATCCATGCGGGCGCCGCGGCAAGCGGTACCTGTCGGTTGAGAGCCACATCCGCATGATGGCGGCATCCCAGCCCTTCATCTCGGGCGCCATCTCCAAGACGATCAACATGCCCAACGACGCCACGGTGGAGGATTGCAAGGAGAGCTACATGCTTTCCTGGCGCCTGGCCCTCAAGGCGAACGCGCTCTACCGCGACGGCTCCAAGCTGTCGCAGCCCTTGAACGCGCAGGTGCTCGGCGAAGGCGTCGACGAGCAGGAGGAGGCGGCCGCTGAGCTCCTCGCCGACAAGCCGGCGGCGACGCGCGCGGCCATGGCCGCCGAGCGCATTGTCGAGCGCATCGTCGAGCGCGTGCGCGCCCAGGAGCGCGAGAAGCTCCCCAACCGGCGCAAGAGCTACACGCAGAAGGCCACCGTCGGCGGCCACAAGGTGTATCTCCACACCGGCGAGTACGAGGACGGGCGCTTGGGCGAGATCTTCATCGACATGCACAAGGAGGGCGCCGCCTTCCGCTCGCTCATGAACAACTTCGCCATCGCCATCTCGCTCGGGCTGCAGTACGGCGTGCCGCTCGAGGAGTACGTGGAGGCCTTCACCTTCACGCGCTTCGAGCCGGCCGGCCTCGTCACCGGCAACGAGACGATCAAGAACGCGACGAGCGTACTCGACTACATCTTCCGCGAGCTCGCCGTCTCCTATCTTGGGCGCCACGACTTGGCCCATGTCGACCCGCGCGAGATCGTTGGCGGCACCGGGCTCGGCTCCTCCGATGAGGACACCGACGACGAGCTCGCGCTGCAAGCCCCGGCCCAGAAGCTCATCTCGCGCGGTCTCATCCGCGGCGGCGTCGTGCGCTTCACGGGCCGCTCGCAGAGCGCGGAAGGAAATGCCGTCGCCGTCCTGCAGAGCGAGCTGACCACGGCCTTCCCCCACACCGAGGGTGCAACCGCTCTGAAGCCGGAGACCGAGGTGCTCTACGCGCGCGCCACCGTCACGCGTGCGGAGGTGACGGTCAAAGGCCGCGAGGCGGACCGGCGCGCGGAGGCGCGCATCCGCGGCTACGAGGGCGAGGCGTGCCGCGAGTGCGGCAACTTCACGCTCGTGCGCAACGGCACCTGTTTGAAGTGCGATACGTGCGGCTCCACGAGCGGCTGCAGTCTAGGGAGGCTTGGATGGACTGAAAACAACGCAAAGCGTCTAGCACAGTGCTTTCGGCGCGCTCGAGAGAGCTGAGCGAGGATTGCGAACCGCGTTCGGGCCTGCGCATCGAAGAGCAGACTGCGAAGGATGATCCGGTACCATGGTGGGCCGAAGGGTCGCATCTGGCGCGTCGAAGTGGCGTGTGAGCGCGTAGAAACTTGGAAGGCGATCGTCGTGGAAGCGCCAGCTGCGAATCGTCTCCGCGACATTAACGGCTCGCCTCCCCGCAACGTCATTCCGGCGAAGGCCGGAACCCACGCCAGCTTCAACGAGTGCTTCTGGTGGAGGTAATCGACGGCGTTGAAGCAAGGAGGCGTGCCCTGCGACGTTCGTGCGGGCCTCTACCGTGGATGTGGAACTGCGTGAGATTCGTGGCCGTCGCTGTGCATGGAGGCATGGCTCAGCAATGACGTCGGAATGACGGGATTGCGGAGGATATCGCCGAGGAAGTCGGCGGTTGATTTCCGTGCACGAGTTTCGCTCCGAGTGAGAAAGGATCGCGAGTGAGTTAGCTTGTGGTGCGGCGTACCGCGAACGCCCCTGGAGACAATATGCTCGACATGTTGCCGCCGCCGCCCAAATTGGGACCCGCCTGCGTCTACCTGCTGGCGGAGCACCTCGACGCCGCGCTCGCGGCGGGCGAGGACCTGATGGGCGTGCGCTACGCTTGGCCCGGGCTGCCGCCACGCTCGCGCGAGGAGATCGAGGCGGTCCGCTCCGGCCAGCGCGCAGCCGTGGAGCGCATCCGCACCTTCGAGCTCGCGCTCCTCTCGCGCCTGCTGATGGGGCGCGAGTGGGCGGTCGTCGTCGCGCTGGAGGAGGAGAAGTTCGGCGCCATTGCGCGCCTCTACCTCGCCGGCACCGCGGCCCTCGTCGATGCCGTGGAGGAGTGCGGCGACACCACTGCGGTGGACTTCGACACCGGCGACGACCTGATGGCCTACGTGCGCAGCCGCGGCCTCATTGCAGGCGACGCAGCGGCGCTCGCCGACACCGCGCCGATCGCTCCCGACGAGAGCTTTCTGGTGGCGCGGCGCGCGCCCCTCGGCGTGCTGCTCGACCTCGTTGCGACGTTCCTCGACGCGCTCGAAGCCGAGTTTGACCTCTTCGCCGAAGGCGTCAGCAGCGGCGAGCTGCCCGCAAAGGCGCCCGCCGCCGACCTCGCGCGTTGACAGCGCTACATCGTCGAGGACGACTGCGCGCGGATCCCGAGCGACATCTGCTGACCCGCCGAGCGCTCGCGTGCGAATGCGCGCGGCCGGTCCGCATAGACGACGCGTGTGGGCTGCGACCAACGTTCCGACCGCGACGCGCGCTGCGAATTCCCGCGGCGCTCGTTGCGTGCATGCGACTTGCGCGAGCGAGTGCTCGTCTCCGTCCGCGAGTGGCGGCGGGCGACGGGCTTGCTATCGCTTTCATCCTCGGAGAGAGCCGCGACCTTGATGGGCTGCGCGACCGGCTTGATAGCAGGCACGGGCTTGGGCACGGACTCTGAGGCGACCTTCGTGGCCTGCGCAGCCGGCTTGATCGCGGGCACCGGCTTGGGCACGGACTCTGAGGCGACCTTCGCGCCCTGCGCGACCGGCTTGGGCACGGGCTCTCTCGCGACCTCGATGACACCCGCGCTCTTATTGACCCATGGTGTCTCCTGCGCGTCCGCTCTGTTGTCCTCGGCCAGCGGCGCAAGATCGTCGAGGACGTCCTTACCCCACAGGCTCTGGTTCAACTCGCGACCTGTGCTCAGCGCCGCGAGCTGGCGCCGCGATTGCCTGGGCTGCCCGAGGCTGCCCGTCGTGAAGAACGGCGTCAGGCTGGCGAGTTGCAGATTGCTGCGGCCAAGCGCCTGGGGCGCCTCCGCGACCAGCGGCCCGGTGGCGTCCTGCCGGCCGAAGGCGTTGGCCGTCGTCACCGGGGCCATCGGCGAGGCGGCGGTTGCCTCCAGCGCCAGCGCGACCGCCATTCCGGTCTCCGCCTGAGCGAGGCTCGCATACTGGCCGATATCGCCGGGCACCGGCGGATAGGTGCGGTTGTCGACGTATTTTGCCTCGGCGGGCTCCGGCGCTTTGATCACGCGCACGCGCAGCTTGGCGACCCCGCTCTTCTCGAAGCCGAGCTTTTCGGCTGCCGCGCGCGACAGATCGAGCTCACGGTTGCCCCAATAGGGCCCCGCGTTGTTGACGCGCACGATGAGCGCGTGCTCGGTCTCCGGGCTCCACACGAGCAGCGTCGTGCCGTCGGGATAGATGGGGCTTGCCGTGTTGTCGGGCCGCTCGGGATGGAACCGCTCGCCCGAGGACGTGAGCCCGCAGGGATTGTAGCGGTCGCGGCTGCAGTCGTCGTAGTGCGACGCGACGATCGTCTCTTCGACGCCGACAAGCGCCTGCGTCTCTGCGATCGTCTTAACGCGGTGGCAAGTGCCATGATAACAGTAGGTCGAGCCGGGAGTCTTCGCCTCGGCCGGGGTTACGAACTTGACGGGTAGCGCCATCGCGGCGAGCGCGGACGCACTCAGCCCGATGCGTGCCAGACGAACGCGCTTCGCCCGGCGTGTTTTGCTCAACACCATCATTCACTCCAGTTCTTGTCGTTGGTCTTCTTCTTCTTCTTGGTCGCCGGGGTGAACGCAGCGCAGACACGCATGTTTCCGAGCCGCGCCCCCCGAATGCGGCGCAAGGTGCAGCTCCAAATGGGATTTCGATGGCAGGTCTATGCGTGACGGCGCCGCTGCGACGCATGGCCGCTAAGTTTCAGAGCAGTCCGCACGCCTTAAGCTTAAGCTCGAGACTGTCTTTCGCGGCCGCCAGCCGCGCAGAATCCGTCGAGCGAAGAACGAGTTGCGTGGAGATGCGGCCCTCCGCAAAAGACGGATAGCTGCCCATCGCAACATCGGGAAATGTTTGTTGATGTGCGGCAAAGAGATCGGCGACGTCGCCCTCCGCGCGCACAAGCTTAATGGTTGCAGTCTCCAATTTTCTCCCCGTCGCAAGCCGCGGCGTCACGTCATCGAGCATCACCTGCATCACGTCGGGAACGCCAGCGAGCACGATGACATTGGCGATCATGAAGCCGGGCGCAACCGAGATCGCGTTGCGGATGAGGCTCGCGCCGCGGGGGATGCGCGCCATGCGCCGCCGCGCCGGCGTCACTTCGACACCCCTTTTTGCCAAGTAGGCCTCGAGCAGCTCGAGCGCGCGCTGATCGAGGCCGATCTCGACGCCGAGCGCCTTGGCGATTGAATCGGCCGTGATGTCGTCGTGCGTCGGCCCGATGCCGCCAGTGGTGATGAGGTAGGTGTAGCGCGCACGCAGCTCATTGACCGCGGCGACGATCGCGCTCTCCACGTCGGCGACGACGCGCACCTCCTGCAGGCGGATGCCGACACGCGTCAGGTGCTGAGCGATGTAGTTGATGTTGGCGTCGCGGGTGCGGCCCGACAGGATCTCATCGCCGATCACCAGCGCCGCAGCCGTGACGACCGTCTCGCCCGCCAAGGCGTCCTCCCTTTTTCCGTCGCCCAAGATCTAGCACCGAGCGCGCGGGCCGACGAGATGGCCCGCGGCCGTTACGTCGCAGTTGCCGACGCAAAGAACGCGACCCTAGGCTTGCACCCATGCGATTCTCCTCTCCCCTGCAACGCGGACGTCTGCTGCAGCGCTACAAGCGCTTCCTCGCCGACGTCGCGCTCGATACCGGCGAGACCATCACCGCCGCGTGCCCCAACACCGGCTCCATGCTCGGGCTGGCAGCCCCGGGGGCGACGGTGTGGCTATCGAAGAGCGACAGCTTGACGCGCAAATACGCGCACACCTGGGAGCTGGTGGAAGCGGATCTTGGGCAGGGTCCGTCCCTCGTCGGGATCAACACCGGCCACCCCAACCGGCTCGTCGCCGAAGCGATCAAGGCGCGCCGCATCAAGGGGCTCGCCGATTACGCATCGCTGCGCCGCGAGGTGAGGTACGGCGAGGCGAGCCGCGTCGACATCCTCTTGGAGGACTCCGAGAAGGGCCGCTGCTACGTCGAGATCAAGAACGTGCACCTGATGCGCGAGGCAGGCCTCGCCGAGTTCCCCGACTGCGTCACCGCGCGCGGGACCAAGCATCTGCGCGAGCTCGCCGCGATGGTGGCGGACGGCCACCGCGCCGTCATGGTTTTCCTGATCCAGCGCGCCGACGCAAAACGCTTCGGCCTCGCGCGCGATCTCGATCCCGCCTACGCCGAGGCGTTCCGCATGGCGAACGCGGCAGGCGTCGAGGCAATGGCCTTCGGTTGCTGCATGAGCCCGAGCGAGATCACGCTTGATACGCGTGTGCCGATTGCTCTCTAGCTTTGACGAGGCGCGGTTGGCGCTTGCCGCGAGGAATGCGGCCGGGAAGACGAAGCACGAGGTTGCCGGGGCCCGGAATGATCGCGTATCCGCGCGCCAATAGGGCACCGAGCAGGTCGCGCCGCCATTCCCGCGCATTGCTCTCCAGGATCATGATTTTCGGCCAAAGCGTGCGCGGGGCCTCCTCCATGAACGGCATGAGGGCCAGATCCTCCGCCCCCTCGATATCCGCCTTGAGGGCGTCGATGCGCTCGAAGCCGTGCTCCTTCACAAGCCCGAAAAGCTTGCGCACCGGCAGACGGATCAGCTTGCGCTCGCCTCGTCCCTTGCGACCGAGATTGAGCGAGGTGAAGCCGAGGTTGTTGGTATCGACGACGAACTCGATGACCCCCTCGCGGTCGGCGACCGCGACCGGCGCGACCATGATATCGAGGTCATTGAGCGCGATGTTATCGCAAAGCCGCTCGATCAGCAATTCTTGCGGCTCGATCGCCAGGATGCGCGCACCGGGGCCCGCGAGCTTGCCGACAAAGAGCGAATAGGTGCCGACGTTGGCGCCGAGATCGACGAACTGAAAGCCCGGCCGTATTGCCGAGCGCAGAATCTCGAGCTCCTCGGGGTCGAAGAACTGCGGCGTCACCATCAGGCGGCGCTCGCACGCATTGTCTCCGAGGCGGAGCCGCATGCGCTGGCCGAGGACAGTCACGTCGATGGGGCGTCGCACAGTCGACTGCAGCAGGAAGCGGAGCCAGCCGGAGAGCCGCAGCCCGGGCCAGTTCCTCGGCAGACGCCGGCCCACGTCGCGGACAAGGTCTTGAAGGCGATTAGGGGGGTAGGTTCCAAACGGAGCACAAGCTGCTGTCGCCAAAGCCATTGCCACTCACGCGATACAGAAGGCCAGAACGCACAATCTAGGGTCATCATCCTTGCATCGAGAGGCGAAAGTTAGAAGTGGACATCTCCATCGGCAGGGGCAGTTCGGGCTAGAGGTGCTGCCATCCGGCCACATGCCCCGTCGGCGTTCCTGCGTCCCTATATGAACAGGGGAGTGGGCCACCGCTCGCAAGGCCCCTTTTGCAGCGCAAGAGCCTGAATTGCCCACGAATTCGTGAAAGCGGGCGGCAGCCCGTCTTGTAACGAAACCGGCGCATGCACGTATCCATCAGCGACGGGCCTTCAGCAAAGGCTTGGCGAAGGCCCCGGCGGGGTCCCGCCCCGTTAAGCTTCAGACTTGGGAGATACTCTATGCTTACCCGTCGAAACTTTGGCCTCGCCAGCATCGGGCTCGTCGCAGCCGCGGCGGGCCTGCGGGCAGCGAGCTCTCACGCAGATGAGGAGACCATGGCAGCAACGACCGAGGCGCCCTTCGAGATCACCAAGACGCCGGAGGAGTGGCGCAAGATCCTGACCCCCGAGCAGTTCTACGTGCTGCGCGAGCACGGCACCGAGCGGGCGGGCTCGAGCCCGCTCGACAAGAATTACGCGGCCGGCACCTACGACTGCGCGGCCTGCGATCTGCCGCTCTTCTCCTCCGAGACGAAGTTCAACTCGGGCACGGGCTGGCCGAGCTTTTACAAGCCGCTCGACAACGCCATCGGCACCACGTCGGACCGAAGCTTCTTCATGACGCGCACTGAGGTGCACTGCCGGCGCTGCGGCGGCCATCTGGGCCACGTCTTCAACGACGGCCCGCCGCCGACGGGCCTGCGCTACTGCATGAACGGCGTTGCCTTGAAGTTCGTGCCCAAGACGGACAAGTCGACCGGCTGATCGGCCGGCGGCAACAGCGGGTCGCTTTCGATGTTGAGCGCAACCACAGCCAAGCCCGTAATGCAGCGCCTGCGCGACTGGGCGCGCGAGATGAGGCGCGACGTGCATGCGCTCTATCTCGCCGCGCGCGATCCGCGCGTGCCCTGGTACGCCAAAGCGGTGGCGCTCGCGGTTGCTGCTTACGCGCTCTCGCCCATCGACCTGATCCCCGACTTCATCCCGGTGATCGGCTATCTCGACGACATGATCATCGTGCCACTGGGGATCGTGCTCGCCGTGCGGCTGATCCCCGCCGACATCCTCGCTGAGCATCGCGCGACGGCAAGCGAGGCGGGCAAGCGGCCGGCGAGCCGCACCGCCGCTGTCGTCATCGTATCGATCTGGACCGGGCTTGCCCTCGTCGCCGCCGGTGCGGTGCTGCACTCCGTTGGCCACATCCTCTAGAGACGGAATTTATCCATGAACCGCATTGCTGCACTGCTGATTGCGTTCCTGGCGCTCGCCGGAGGGACGGTTTTGCTTTTCGCCCAGCCGGCCCCAAAGGCCCCGGCGGCCTCTGCCACCCCGTTGCCGGCGGAGGGGCTTGCGGTCGCGACCTTCGCGGGCGGCTGCTTCTGGTGCATGGAGTCCGACTTCGACAAGCTCAAGGGCGTCAAGGAGACGATCTCCGGCTTCATGGGCGGTCATACAAAGAACCCGACCTATGAGCAGGTCTCGATGGGCAACACCGGCCACGCCGAATCGGTGCAGGTCACGTACGATCCCAAGGTCGTCAGCTACAAAGAGCTCGTCGACTACTACTTTCGCCATGTCGACGTTCTCGACGGTGGCGGCCAGTTCTGCGACCGCGGCAGCCAATACCGGCCCGTGATCTTCGTCGCCACGCCCGAGGAGCGGAAGATCGCCGAGGAAGCCAAGACGGCGCTGGACAAGAGTAAGCGCTTCAGCGAGCCGATCGCGGTCGAGATCGCCGACGCCGGCCCTTCACGCCGGCGGAGGACTACCACCAGAACTACTACCAGACGCATTCCTTGCAGTACTCGTTCTACCGCCACGCCTGCGGGCGCGATGCGCGCGTCAAGCAGCTGTGGGGCGACGAGGCGACGGGGCACTGAGGCCCGCGCCGGCTCATCCGCGCTCCGTCAGTTGATGCGGCGGCCGTACGACACTGCGTAGTCGAGCGACCGCATCGGCAGGATCTTGTCGTCCTTGGGCGCCTCGATGCCGTCGGCGAGGTTGTTGGGATCGAAGATGCCGGCGTCGCAAGTCGCGTCAGGCTCGAGCCCGGTGATGGCGATCGTGCCCATGTTGACGGTCTTGCGGCTCTCCTCCTGCGGCCATTGCATCGTCGGATCGTCCTGCGGATCACTTGGGGCGCCGAGAATTGCCAGGAGATCGAACTTGGCCGGCCCCTTGGCGAGCCGATCCTTCAACTCGCCTGCATAGAATTCGTCCCCCTTGGCCTGCGCGGCCTCGGCGCTCAAGCCCGGCTCGCTCTTTTCCGGCACCACCTTCCACTTGATGACCTGCTTATCGCCCTTGCCGTTGGTGAGGGTGAAAGCGTGCACGCCATAATAGTCCGCGCTCACATAGCTCGCCGGAACAGGCCGCGCTTTCAGCCAGGCGCCTTGCCGCGTCGCATCCGGATGGGCCTTGAAGAAGGCGGCAATCTTGTCGCCGTCCTGCTTGCCGTCCGGACCGGGGGCGAGCGTCCGCAAGAGCTCCAGAAACTCCTCGGGTGTCTTAGCAACGAACATGGGCGTGGAGAGCATGACGAGATCGGTGGTGCCGCCGTCGGCGAGCTTGAAGTGCAGCGCAAAGCCCCGCGCGTTGTCCTGTTGACTGTCGGACGCCATCGGGTTGCCGCCACCCAAGGAGAAGCGGCCGACAACGGGCACCGGACCGGCGAAGTGCGGGGCCTTCGAGAGCGTCGGCGCATCTGCGGTCGGCGTGAACGTGCCCTTGACGCAGATGCCCTTGGTGTGGGCGGCACGCTTGCCGGCGTGCTTGCCGAATACTCCATTCAAGGCATCGATGAGCGCCTCGGGCTCCGATTCTTGGGCCACCGCCACAACGGGCGCGGTAAGCATTGCGAGCGCCAGCACGGCAAGTCTGCAGATTGATGACATTGGCATGGATACGCCTCTCCCAAATTTCGGCCGATGCGCCCGATGAAGCCGACAACCGTCGGGTGCCGCCGGGCTCACCCTACTCGCCAAGCTTGCCAGATTTTCTTCAATGAGGAGCAGGCAATCGGCGTGGGGCATTCTGCCTGATCAGATGGCAGGCGCTCCTGCCTTGGGAAGATAGCTGCCATGCAGCCCGAAGGGGATGTGGTGCGGGCACTCCGCGCGCGCGATCTCTTTTAGACTCTGTGCATCGAGCACGAGAAGGAAGGACACGCCGCGCCTGGCATCGAGCACGACCGACAAGAGCACGCCGTCCCCCTCCGCCGTTCCTCCTGGTGTTGGCACGAACACCGGCTCGCCCGGATAGCAATGCTCGCGCCACCATGTCTGCGCTTTCCCGCTTCCAACGTCGATCTTGACGACGCTGTCGAGGAAGTCCCCCGCGACCTGCCGGCCCGCTCCCCACACGTAGCGATAAGGCTGCCCCGCGCAGCGGTCGTAATCGATGCGCGGCAGCTCGATCATCGGCTCGGCGATCTGCCTCGCCCTGACCTCGCCCGAGCCTGCGAGCGGGAGGACGTAGCGCATCAATCGGCCGGTCGCGTCGATCGGTGCTCCCGCACGCAAGGGGGAGAGGTAAAGCTCGTCGATGATCTGTGCGTTGGGGTAGGCGACGAAATCGACGGCGAGCGTCTCGCCGTCCTCGAACGCATTGACGTGGTGGAAAGCGAAGACGGGGTCGGCCTCAAGCGACGTCACGAGACGTCCGCCGTCCTTCTCGAACACGTGGAAACGCAAACCGCGCTCAGGGCTCCAGATGTAGTTGCGGATGAAGGGCTCGGAGGTCAAGAGCAGCCGCCAGGGGTCGACGATGAGCGGGAACTCGGCGAGCACGAGGTAGCGCTGCGTCATGGCGAAGGAGTGCATGTAGGCGGGGCGGTCGACCGCCATCTCGGCGATGACCCGCTCAGGCCCGCCGTCGTCGGGAATGGCGAACAAACGGTAGCGGCTCTTGCGCCCGAAGACGACGACGTAGCTGAAGCGGCACGCGCGCTCCACATCGTGATGCGGGTGCGCGATCGAGATCTGTCCCCCGACCTGCGGGCCATATCCGCGGTCGCCGAGCGCTGCGAGCGTCTCGGGATCGAAGCACACGGGCAGCGTCGTCTCCGTCAGGGCAACGGGCTCGCCGCCGAACACGTCGACGTTGACATTGCCGTTGTCGGTGAACGTCGGCTGGAAGATCGCGGCGACGCGCTGAAACAGCGTGCGGCAGGGGTCGGTCGCGAAGCCGCCTTGCGCGAGTGACCCTTTCTCCAGCGTCTCGCAATAGGTCTCGCCGCGCAGAAATCGGTTGCGGTAGGAGACGCGGCCGTCCTCGAAGCCGAACCGGTGCAGCATGGCGAGACCGTCGAACCAGTGGTTCACGGTCTGGGCCCCCAAGTCGAACTTGGCGGGGCCGGTGCGCAGGAGGCACCCCGAGAGCCACTTTGGAAATGTGCCGGTCACGGGAAGCGAGTCGACAGTGGCCTCGCTATCGAGGTCAGCAAAACCCAGCGCGTAGGACGTCCGGTCGGAGCCTGCCATGGGCGCTACTGTCGGCCCGGGATCGGAAAGAATTCCTCAACGGCGATGAACGGCCACCGTTGGCGTCGAGGCCTAAGACGTTAGTGAAAATTCGATGCAATGCGCGCGCGGCGCTCAGCCCGCTTCGTCGCCGTTGCCATAGCGCAGAACCTTCACCTTCTCGAGCGTCACAAGCCCGCTTCCCATGATCTTCTCCAGGCTCGGGATGAAGGCGTTGACCTTGTCCTCGGCGTCGACGATCTCGATGACGATCGGCAGATCCTGCGACAGGCGCAGGATCTTGGTCGTGTGCAGATGGCTCGAGCGGCCGAACCCGATCGGGCCGCGCAGCACCGTCGCACCGGCGAGCCCCTGCTCGCGCGCTGCGAGCACGATCGCCTCGTAGAGCGGCAGCTTGCCGGCGCGGTCGTTCTCGCCAAGAAAGATGCGCAAGAGCACCGCGTCCTTGGGTAACTGCATGGCTACACCCATCTGATGGCGTTGTACTGCTCAGCGACGATATGCCCGATCCAAACGGCGACAAGACACAACATCACGGAAACGCCGACGTTGAGGCTCGCATAGAGCCATTCGCCGTCGTTCAACAGATTTAGCGTCTGCAGGCTGAATGAGGAGAAGGTGGTGAAGCCGCCGAGCACGCCAAGCATGACGAATTGGCGCGTCGTCTGATCGACGAACAGGCGCCCATCAGGCGACGTCACCGTGGCGAAGAAGCCGATGATCAAGCATCCCAGCACGTTGACGAAAAGCGTGCCCCACGGGAACGTCTCGCCGATGAGGCGGGCCATGGCGCCCGAGCACCAGTAGCGCGCCATGCCGCCCAGCGCGCTGCCAAAGCCGATCCAAAGATAGATCTGCAAATCCGTCGTCTCCTACCGCGGGGCTCGCGCAGAGTCCCGTTGATTGAACGCGAGTGGGCATTAAAAAAGCCACCTCGCGGTGGCCCACGCTCGCACCCACCGCCCGTCTCGCGCGGCAGGAGTCATTAGCCCCATGGACAGGACCATGTCGGGCGGTTCAAGGGGAACTCCATCCCCTGCTGTTACGCATGACGAGGCTAAGTTTTCGCCTAAAAGGGGTCAAGTGCGCACAGCGCCGCGCCGCACGTCACCCCGGGCCAGAGCGTCGCCCCACCCAACCCCTGTCTCAAATCGGCATAAGCCGCTACCGCGCCTTGAGCATCACTCCGCCGCCTGCTTGTGCGCGGCGAGCACCTGGTCGGCGAGACGCCCCGACAGCTCGGCGAGATGGTCGAACTTTGCCGTGTAGGTGCCGACGCCCGAGGTCGCCGAGCGCAAATCCACGATCAGGCTCTCCATCTCCGAGGCCGGGATCTGCGCCTGCACCACGTCCCAGCCGCTCCAGCCCTGGCGCGCATCGAACCCGAGGATCTGCCCGCGCCGCTGCGAGATGATGCCGTTGATGCGCGCGGTGGCATCGCTCGGCACCGCCACCTCCACCGCCATGATCGGCTCCAGCAGCACGGGCTGGCACTTGGGCATCCCTTCGGTCATCCCGATGCGCCCGGCCTGGCGGAAGGCCATGTCGGAGGAGTCGACCGTGTGATACGAGCCGTCGATCAGCGTCACGGCGACGTCGACCACGGGAAATCCCAAAGGCCCGTGCTGCAGATAGTCCTTCACGCCGATCTCCACCGACGGGATGAACTGGCGCGGGACGACGCCGCCCGTGATCTTCTCGGCGAACTGGAAGCCCGTTCCGCGCGGCAACGGCGCAATCTCGATCACCGCGTCGCCGAACTGGCCGTGGCCGCCCGATTGCTTCTTGTGGCGCCCGCGCACCTCCACGCCCTTGCGGATCGTCTCCTTGTAGGGGATGAGGCGCGGCTGGCGCTCGACCGCGACGCCGTACTTGCGCTGCAACCGCTCGGTGGCGACGCGCAAGTGCATCTCGCCCTGGCCCAAGAGCAGCATTTGATGCGTGTCGGGGTTCGTCTCGAGCTGCAGCGAGGGATCCTCCTCCATCAGCTTGGCCAGCGACGCCGACATCTTCACCTCGTCCTTGCGGTCCTTGAGACCGAGGCCGATGCCGAACACCGGCTCGGGCGCCGGCGCGCCCTTCACCTGCACGACGCCGCCCTTGTCGGACGAGATCGTCTCGCCCGTCTTGATGCTCTCGAGCCGGCCCAGCGCGACCGTCTCGCCGGCCTTGGCAGCCCCGCGCTTCACCGGCTCCTCGCCGCGCACCGAGAAGACGCCCGCCGCCCTCTCGTTCGAGCCGTCGGCGCCGGTGACGACGGTGCCGTCGCCGAACTCGCCCGTCAGCACGCGCGCGAGCGACAGCTTGCCGCCGTGCGCAGTGTGCAGCGTCTTGAAGACGTACGCCGCCGACTTGGCGTTCTCCAATTTGAGGCGGCGCGCGGTGTCCTCGACGGTCGGCACCTCGTGGCGCAGCGCCTTCAAGAGCCGCAGAATGCCGTTCTCATTGAGCGCCGAGCCAAGCAGCACCGGGCAGATCTGCCCCTTGCGGAACTCCTCCGTCAAATCGCCGAACACCTTGTCGCGCGGGGTCGGCATGTCGGACAACAGCTGCTCCATCAGCTCGTCGTCGTAGTCGGCGAGCTGCTCGAGCATGTGGAAGCGCGCCTCGCTCTTGCGTTCGGAGAGACCGGTCGGCAGCTCGACGATCTCCGATGGCGCGTGCGCGCGATAGACGTAGGCGCGCTCAGACGCGAGGTCGACGAAGCCGGTGGCGGCGCCGTTCTCCCAGATAGGGATCTGGCGCAGCACCAGCGGCGTTGAGCTCGCGGGCTGCAAGATTGGGATCAGCTCGCGCACCGGGATCTCGGAAGCGTCGATCTTGTTCAGGAAGAGGATGTGGGGGATGCCGCGGTCCTCGAGCTGCTTCAGGATGACCTGCAGCGCGGGAACACGCTTGGCGTCGGGCTCGCACACGACGACCGCCGCATCGCACGCGGTCAGCGCAAGCGCGCCTTCGTGCTGGAATTCTATGGAGCCGGGGCAGTCGACGAAGGTGAAGTTGTCGCCGAGGAAGCTCGCGTCGGCGAGGTTGAGGGCGACGCTCATGCCGTGGTCGCGGGCTTCGGGGCTCGCGTCACCGATGGTCGTCTTGTCGGGGATGCTGCCCGCGCGGGCTATCGCGCCGGTGCGGGCGAGGATGGCCTCAAGGAGCGTCGTCTTGCCGCTAAGGTATGGGCCCACGAGTGCGATGCAGCGGGAGCGGACGCCCCCATTGGCACCCGATCTCGGGCCGTTGGTTTGCCCCATTTTTTCCTCCCTTGGTTGGAGGCGCGCGCCCGCTTCTCGCCGCGCACCCCCGCGCCTCGAAAGAGGAAACGCGGCCTCGCCATGTTCGCGCCACCCTCGCTGCAGCGCAAGCCCTCGCTCAATAAAAAGCCGCCGCGCCCTTATAGGAGCGGCCGACTGCGAAGTTGTTCGCGTCAGCAATATTGCGTCGCACAATGTCGTCCAAGAATTGGAGCGTCGAACTTGTTGCGTCTCGAGTAAAAATACTTGATCGCGTCCACATTTGACGCATTATGATTTTCTGCCGGTTCGTTCGGGGGAACTCATCGGGGACGAGCCGACAGCAAGGGTCGAGAGGTGAACGGCCCGCGGAACAGAGGCGTGCGATGAGTATGAAATCGCTGATGTCGGCGGCCTACGCAGCGGGATACGCGATGGCCGCCGAGGAATTGTCCGAGCCCCCGGCGCAAGTCGTCACTGGGGGTCGGCAGCGTGCTGCGCCAGCAGGGCACCCGTCTTCGTCACCCGACATCGGATGTTCTCAAGGCCCAGCGGTTGTTACGCCGTCACTTGCTGCGGGAATGGTTTGCAGAGCGTTGGCCGGGACGCGCCACCGCCTGACGCCGCAATCAGCGGACGAGCCACAGGGCGAGCAAGGCACCCATCGCCAGCACGAGGCCCGCACGCCATACGAGGCATGCTCGGCACGTCCGCGCCATTTGCTCGCCCGCCGCCACAGCCCTCACCGTAAATTCCCACAAAAGCGCTGGATGCGCCGGCACGCTTCCTCGAGCGTCTCTTTCGATGTGGCATAGGACACGCGGAATGCCGGAGAGCTCGCGAACGCGGCACCGTGCACGACGGCGACGCCCTCCTCCTCCAGAAGCGCTGTGGCGAAGTCCTCGTCGGTGGCAATTTTCTTGCCTGAAGCGCTCGTCTTGCCGATTGCGCCGGCACAGCTCGGGTAGACGTAGAAGGCGCCGTCCGGCTTCGGGCACTTGAGGCCGCTCGCCTGGTTGAGCATCGCCACCACCAGGTCGCGCCGCTCGACGAACCTCTCGTTGTTCTTGGCGATGAAGTCCTGCGGTCCGTCGAGCGCCTCCACCGCAGCCCACTGCGTGATCGAGCACGGGTTGGAGGTCGACTGCGATTGCAGCTTGCGCATCGCATTGATGAGCGGCTCCGGGCCGCCCGCGTACCCGAGCCGCCAGCCGGTCATGCAATAGGCTTTCGACAGCCCGTTCATGGTGAGTGTGCGATCGAAGAGCTTGGGCTCGACCGCGGCCGGCGTCACGAAGCTCAGCCCGTCGTAGATGAGGTGCTCGTAGATGTCGTCGCTCAGCACCCACACGTGCTCGTGGCGCAGCAGCACGTCGGTCAGCGCCTTCAATTGATCGTGAGTGTAGGCGGCGCCCGTGGGGTTCGACGGCGAGTTGAAGATCAGCCACTTCGTCTTGGGCGTGATCGCGGCATCGAGCACCTCCGGCTTCAGTATGTAGCCGTCCTCAGGCCGCGTCTCAGCGAATACGGGGCTCGCGCCGGCCAGCATCACGATGTCGGCGTAGGAGACCCAGCAGGGCGCCGGGATGACCACCTCGTCACCCGGGTTCAGCGTGGCGAGCAGCGCATTGTAGATGACCTGCTTGCCGCCGGTGCCGACCGAGATCTGGCTCGGCTTGTACTGGAGCCCATTCTCGCGTGCGAACTTGCGAACGATCGCGGCTTTGAGCTCAGGGATTCCGTCGACGTCGGTGTACTTCGTCTTTCCCGCCGCCAGGGCCTGAACGGCGGCGGCCTTGACGTTCTCGGGCGTATCGAAGTCGGGCTCGCCGGCAGAGAGCGAGATGATGTCGCGGCCGGCGGCCTTGAGCTCTCGAGCCTTGGTCGAGACGGCGATGGTTGCTGAGGGCTGAATGCGATTCAAGCTGTCGGCGATGAAGCCCATGGGTGACGGCCTTCCCCTTCGTTGGAAGCGCCCACCGGGGGCGCGCAATCGGCGCGGGACCCTACCTTTCGCACTGCACAACTGCAACATGCACGACAAAACACGCGCTGTGCACTGGCATCGGGAGCGCCCTGCAAGGCCGGCTAGTCACCTGGTGGCAACAGCGCAGGCGCTTACCCATGTTAATCGAATGAATACTTTGTAATCGCCACAATCTCGGCCACAGACCTGCCACAGACGCGGGCGAGATTTTTCATAGCTTGCGGCGGTGCAGAAATGCGCCCGCAAAAGAGAGGATTACGCCAGATGTCAACGACGGGGCCAGCTCGCATGGTTGTACGCGCCGTGGCCGACGCCCTGATTGGCCTTGCGCTGTTCTTGACCTTTGCCTTTGCGATCGGCGCCTATGAGCGCACCTCGGTTGCCACCCACCACTTGGGCGACATCCTGGCGGTCAGCTCCAGCGCCGGCGATTTGTTGAAATTCTCGCTCGACGACAGCCCGCTTATCGCCGCTGCCGTCGTCGCGACGGCCGTCCCGGTGCCCCACTCCGGCGCCCCGACGGGGCTCCCCCACACCACCAAGGAAACGGCCTTCGTGCTGCTCGCCGCCATCTTTTCGGCACTGGTTGCGTTGAACCTCGCGTTCTTCAGACACCTCCGCCGCGAGTACGCCTCCCCGCGGTGAGGGTGCGTGGAGGAGAGGCGCGGGTTCTGCTGGGAGCCCTTGACGGTCTCTCCTCCACTCCTAACATTTGGTAATGTAACTCGTGCCCAGCCCGTTAACCGACCCGAAAAGCCCCGCGCGGCGGGGTAAACGGACAGCAACCCGGAGCAAATCATGGCCCGTCCCTTTCGGCTGACAAACCTTCCGGTCGCAGCTTTGGGCGTCGCAACGGCGGCTCTCGGCACCGCAGCCCTCACGCTGGGCAACGGCGATATGGTCGTTGAGCACGGATTTGAACGGGCGCTCGCCTCAATGCCCGATCACGCCAGCCAAGCCAAAGGCGCCGATCTCGTCATTGGCAGCGGCCAGCAGCTGCGCGTGACGCCCACCGTGCATGAGGCAGGCGCCATGTTCCTGAAGCCGGTGACCGTCGGCGACCGGATCACGATCACCTCGGGCGGACGCGAGCGCATCCTGCATGTCGTCAAGGTCGACCGGCTCGACAGCTCGATCGTGCCGTCGTCGACCGCGCATCCGCCCCCGTTGCTGCTGGTGACCTGCCGCGATGACGCCAGTGCGTCGGCCCACCCGGTTCGCTTCCTGATCGAGGCGGACGAGGCCCTGCCGGCCCTGTCCTCGGCCACCGCGGCGCGCACCCTCTAGGCCCCCGGCTCGTTTCCTACCGGTTTCTGTCTGAACGGCGCCGCGTCGGCATGACCGGCGGGTCCATGGTTGCCTCCACCACGTTTTCCCATGGTATGCTGCTTGAGGTGCGCGGGGGAAGCGCGCCCGCGAGCGCCAGGGAACCACTGGGGGGAATTGTCCATGCGCCTCAACCCGCCGACGATAGCGATCTTTCTGATCTCGCTGACGCTGGCCTTGCTTGCGCTCATCACCAAGCTCGGCTTCGTCGGCGTGCCGCGCTACCTGCCGCACCAGGAGTTCTGGCTGGCGATCACCGCCTACATCACGCTGATGGTGGGCAATCTCGTGCGTGGCCTCTGAACCGACCCTGGCTCGCTCACCAGGGTATCGGCTTCATGTCGCGGAAGAAGCCGCCCGTGGGGCCTTCGTCGGGAAGCGTCGCGAGCCAGATCGCGGTCTCTGCGCCCTTCTCCACGCTGCGCGTCGCGTTGGGGCCCCCCATGTCGGTCTTCACCCACCCCGGGCACATGGCGTTGACCTTGACGGGGGCGGGCCCGATCTCGGCGGCCGTGAGCCGCGTCAGCGCGTTGAGGGCGGCCTTCGACATGCGGTAGGCGGGAAATCCGCTGCCCATGTCCGCCAGTTGGCCAGCGCCCGATGAGACGTTGACGACGCGGCCGTAGCCGCGCTCCCTCATGCCCGGCACGACCGCTTGGATGAGCCGCAACGGCCCGACCGTGTTGGTCAGGTACGTCAGCGTCACCAGGTCCGTCGCAACATCGAGGACGCTCGAATCTTCCTTCGAGAAGCCCTCCTTGAGGATCCCGGCGTTGTTGACGAGAACGTCGATGCGGCCAAACAGCCCCATCACCTCGCTCACCGCCGCGCGGACGCTGTCCCCATCCGTCACGTCGAGCGCGACAACGGCCGGCTCCAAACCCTCGGCCGCGAGCGTGGCGGCGGCAGCCCTGCCCTTTTCGAGGCTGCGCGCGCAGAGCACCGTCATGAGGCCCTGGCGCGAGAGCTGCCGCACGATCTCGAGCCCGATCCCCCGGTTGGCCCCAGTGACGAGTGCTATCCGTGTCTCCGCCATGGTTTCCCTGCCTCATTGTCGCGCCTCAGCCCGCGAGCTTAATGCGTCAAGCGCCGGCGCGCGAAGCAAAGATCACGGGCCCCGCACCCGGCGAGGCCGGCGGCGACGGATTTCGCCACCCTAACCGTTCACTTGCCGACGGGCCGGGGAGCCGTCCAACATCCCGCCCAAATCCGCCAGGACCGCAACGCCGATGCCCCGCATTCTGACGCCGCAGATCGGTCGCCGCCGCGTCGTCGGCGGCATCGCCGCGCTCGCGGCCGTATCGCTCACGCCGAATGCGTCCCGCGCGCTCGCTGCGCCCAAGGGGCTCATTGCCACCCCGCCGCAGACCGAAGGCCCGTTCTACCCGACCGACTGGACGGGCGACGTCGACAACGATCTCGTCATCGTCAAAGGCGAAGCCGCGCGCGCGCAAGGCCAGATCACGCATATTCTCGGCCGCGTCCTCGACACCTCCGGCAGCCCCGTTCCAGGCGCCGCAATCGAGATCTGGCAGTGCGATGCCACCGGCATCTACCGCCATCCGCGCGACACGCATTGGTTCCGCTCGCGCGATGCGGGCTTCCAGGGCCGCGGGCGCGCCCGCGCCGACGCGCGCGGCGCCTATGCCTTCCGCACCATCAGGCCCGTAGCCTACCCCGGTCGCACGCCCCACGTGCACTTCGCCGTCGTCGCCCCGGGACGCGCGCCGCTCGTCACGCAGATGTACGTTGCCGGCGAGCCGCTCAACGCGAACGACGGCATCCTCAATGCGATCCGCGACGCGCGCCAGCGCGAGAGCGTCATCGTGAGGCTCGAGCCCGGCGAGCGCATCGAGAGCCAGGCGCTGGTCGGCACCTTCGACATTGTTCTGCAGGATTAGCCGCGCCCGGCGATCCCGATGCCGAGGCCGAGGATGAGCACGGCGAACGAGATGCCGGCCGCCACCGCAATCCTCTCCCGCGAGACAGGCGGCGGCATCTTCATGCCGGCCGTCTTTTTCTTCGTCGCCTGCGTCTGCGACGTCTTGGGCGCCGGCACGGTCATCATGCCGTGCTTCAGATGGTTGGCGACGAGCCACCAGTTCATCGGATAGGCGAGCGCGAAGCCGACCATCAGCGCGATCGACATGCGGAACCAAAACAGGCCATGCGTGGGATCGTGCGCCTCGGGCACCCCGCGCCAGGCGAGCGCCATCACCGGGATCATGCCGCCCATCAGCACGTTCATGGACAAGAACTCTGGGATGAAAGTGCTCTCGAGCGAGCGCCGGTAGGAGCCGCCCGCCATGTCGCGCATGAACAGCGCTTGAAAGATGGTCCAGCCGAAGCCGAAGCCAAGCACGTATTCCAGCATGATCTCGACCGGCAGCCGCAAAACGACGAGCGCGCCGATCACGGCGCCGGCGAGGATGCCGATGCCGTCGCCGGCGACGCAGTGCATCGTGGAGCCCAACACCTGCCGCCAACGCGCCGCCACGAAGCGCGCGTGCTCCTCGGGTGTATGCCTGCGGCAGCCGAAGACATAGAGCAGCGCCCCGATCGGTCCGGCATAGAGAGTGAACAGGATGAAGGCCCACTTGAGCACGGGATGCTCGGGGGTGTGGCGAATGTCGATCGCCACGTAGAGTGCCGACATCGCCGTCAGCACGAACCAGAGCATCATGATGCTCTCGAGCATTCACGCCCCTTCCCGAATGCCGCGTCCGCGACGCGCGGTCCGGCTCTCGCTGCAACGGGTTATAGCTTGAGTCGCGGCCCCGAGAGCTAGGCCCGATTGCCCGGCAAAAAGCGATACTTCGATCTCCCGCAAGCGTTCCCGTTTCACAAGTGGTGCAAGCAACCGCGTAAACCAAACGACCGCCGCTAAGGCGAGTATAGAGCGCTCGCGGCGGAGCCAACCGTGCTGCAGCGGCCCACTTCTGCGCTTTGCCTCTCACATCCGGACGCCCCCTCGCGCCTGCAATGGTGCAGGCATCGTTGACATCGCCCGCGGCATTGTCGGCACCGGGCCAACGCCGTTTTCAGACTTGCGGGCCTCCAATGCCTTTCTGGTCTGTGGCAACGGAGCGACGAGCCTCTTGCGGGCAGCCCAGGCAAGGAAACGCGTCAGCAATGGAGCATGCAATGAAGAAGTTTTTGATCGGGGCGGCCGCGCTTGCCCTGGCAGCGGCGACCCCGGCCCTCGCGCAGACAACGCAGTTCATGATCTCGGGCGCGCCGGTCACCGTCGGTGCCATGCCCGCAAGCGAGGGCCACGGCTACTCCGTCTACCACTATCGGCAAAAGGGCGGCCCGGGCTCCGTCAACGTCAACTGTCTGTGCGACGGCGCCAAGGCCACGACGGGCACCTGCGACAACGTGCAGTACCAGTGCAACTGCCCGAGCGGCAAGCTCGTCTGCAGCGGCAGCTAAGGTCTGGACTAAGCAGCGGGAGGCGGAGGCCGGCGGCGCCACTGCGCGCTGCCGCCTCGCGGCTCTCGTGCTCGGGATTCGCCGCGGCCTTCAAGACTCCTCTTGCCGGCGTCGTGCTTGCAATCGAGAAGATGAGCCGCAGCTTCGAGGCGCGGACGAGCGGCTTGATCGTCGGAGCCGCGATCCTCGCAGACCTCACCGCGCAGGTCCTGCTCGGCGACTACACCTATTCCGCGCTCAGGCGTAGTGATTGGCGATGACGGCGGCGGCGATCTCGGACGCGGCGATGACGCCGACCACATCCTCCGGCCGGGGAATGCGCACCTGGTTGTTGACGATGATCGCCCGGCCACGGCCGCGCCGATTCATGCGGCTGATGATCGTGTTGAGGATGGAGGTGTCGGGCGAAATGACGAAATCCTCCTCCGTCACCTCCTTGAGCGTCTGGCCGGCATAGCGGTCCGGCGCATAGGACCCGGCGGCAAGCCGCGCCACTCCGGCGATGCGCGGGCCGTCGGAGACGATGATATGCGCCAATGGTCTGTCGGCGATGGCCGCGAGCGCGTCGGCGATCGAGGTCGCCATCGGCAGCACGATGAAATCCTTGTTCATCAGCTCGCGCGCCTGGCGCACGAGATACATGTTGGTGTGGCGGATGGTCGGGATCGGCTGGCCGCGATGGCGCAGCTTGATGGTGTAGATGTTCTCGGTAATCAGCTCGCGCCGCACGCCGGTGGCGAGCGCCACGGCGACCACCAGCGGCACGATGACGTTGTAGTCGCGCGTCATCTCGAAAATCATGACGATGGCGGTCATCGAGGCGCCGGTCGCCCCGCCGACGATGGCGCCCATGCCGACGACGGCGAACTCGATCACCGAGAAGCCCTCGTTGGGGAAGAAATAGCCGCCGAGCGCGCCGCAGGCGGCGCCGAGCGTGGCGCCGATGAACAGCGACGGCGAGAACACCCCGCCCGAGGCGCCCGCTCCGAGGCTGACCGAGGTGGCGAACAGCTTGCCGACGAAGAGCGCCACCAGGAGCGCGAAGCCGACGGTGTCGCCGTTAAGGATGGACTGGATGGTGGCGTAGCCGACGCCCGCCGTCTGCGGTTGGCCGGTGGTCAGCTCGAAGACATAGAGCAGCACGCCGATCACCAGCATGCCGATGATGTTCTGCGTGTAGGCGTTGCCGGGCAGCTTCGGGAAGATGTCCTCGCACCAGGCGAGGAAGCGGATGAAGGCCCACGAAACGACGCCGGCGGCGAGTCCGAGCAGGCCGAAAGAGCCCAGGATGAGCGGGCTGTCGATGCTGAACCCGCTGGGGAACGCCGCCTCCGGCACGTAGAAGGCGGGGGCAAGGCCGAAGACATAGCGCGCGATGGAGGTGGCGGTGGTCGTCGCCACCACGACCGGCAGGAAGGTGCGGTTGCTGACCTCGGGCAGGAGCAGCTCGACCGCGAAGAGCACGCCGCCAAGCGGCGTGTTGAAGGTGGCGGCGATGCCCGCCCCCGCACCGGCGGAAAGCAGCGTGATCTTCTGCCAACGGGCGAGATGGAGCACGCGCGCCAGCGTCGAGCCGAAGGAGGCGCCGATCTGGATGATCGGCCCCTCGCGGCCGACCGAGGCGCCCGAGCCGATGGAGATTGCCGAGGCGATGGATTTCACCACCGCGACAATTCCCCGCACGTTCCCCTTGTTGTGGTAAATGGCGAACATCACCTCCGGCACGCCGTGACCCTTGGCTTCGGGCGCGAAGGTCTGCACCAGCCACACCACGACAAGGCCGCCGATGACCGGCGCCAGGATGATGAGCGGCCCCCACGGGCTCGCCGCGTCGAAGGCGTTGGCGTTGTAGATGGAGCTGAACTGGCCGAGGAAGAAGAGGTTGTGGACCACCGCGATCATGTAGCGGAAGACCACCGCGCCGAGGGCGGCGACGACACCGATAATGAAGGCCAGAACGACGAGGACGGGGAGCGAAAGCGTGCGGTATTCCCCGGCAAACTCCGCAGGCGCTGCCGGGGTGGGTATGGTCGCGTCGGTCATCTGGAGTCGCTGGAGGGTGGGCGGAAGGTGGCGCCGTGGTGCATCTTTACGGGCGCCGGGTCAAGGGTGGAAGCCACTCCTTTGGACGCGTTGTTTGGACGCGTTTCCCGAAGAGGCTGGCCGATCGGATCAACGCCAACCCGGTGGCCTTCGCCACGCTTTGCGGGATCGGTGTGGCGCTGTGCGGTATCGCTAGCGATGGAACGGTTTTCGCCGCGGCATACGAGCAGGCGCGGCAGATGCTGCACGAGACCGGGACCCACGAAGGCGTGTACCGGCAGCTTTCGCCGCGATTTCTGCCCAAGCGGAAATCATGACCGGCGGCAACGTGGACGAGGTAGGCCGGTCCGTCCGGGTCGCGCCACTTGCTGCCGTGGCCTTGGGATCGAACCGCACCTGTTGGCAGACGGCAAGCGCGGTCGGATTTGCGCACCGGAGTGTCGACTGCCCATAGATTGGGCTTCGCAATTGGGAGCAATTGCGCGAGGGTATCGGAGGCGCAAAAGGCGTCGACACCGTTGCTGGCCTGATCTCGACGGGGGCGCTCCATGATCGACAGCACGACAATCCGCACGACGTGCCCGCGCGACTGCTACGACGCTTGCGGCGTCCTGGTGAAGACTGCGCCCGGCGGCGCGATCACCGTCGTCGGCGATCCTGAGCACGCCGTTGCGCACGGCGCCCTGTGCGGCAAATGCTCGATCGCCTATAACGGGGTTTGGCGCGATGCGAACGTGCGGCTGACGCGCCCCTTGAAGCGGGTCGGGCGCAAGGGCGCCGGCGAGTTCGAGCCCACGAGCTGGAACGAGGCGCTCGGCGCTATCGCTGCCAGCCTCAATGCCATCCGCGCGCACGATGGCGGCGCCGCCATCCTGCAGACGCACTACACCGGCACGTGCTCGCTGATTGCCGGCGTCTTTCCCTTGCGGCTGTTCAATCGCATCGGCGCCACCGAGGTCGACCCCGACACGGTGTGCAACAAGGCGGGCCACGCGGCGCTGCAGCTCATGTATGGCGAATCGACGCGCGGCTTCGATCCGCGCACAATCGACGCCACGAAGTGCCTGATGGTCTGGGGCGCAAATCCGTCGGCGTCCGCCCCGCACGTGCACCAGCACTGGTTCTTAAAGACGCGCGCGCCGAAAATCGTGATCGATCCCATCCGCCACGAGACGGCGGCCGCGGCCGACATCCATCTGCAGCTCTATCCCGGCACCGACGGCGCGTTGGCGTTCGCCATGCTGCACGCGATCCGAGCGGCAGGCCGCATCGATCAGAGTTTTCTTGCTGAGCATGCGCGCGGCTGGGAGGAGATCGAGGGCCAGCTGGATGCCTGCACGCCGGCGTGGGGCGAGGCGGTCACGGGCGTGCCGGCGCGGCTGATCGAGGAAGCAGCGCTCCTCTACGCGCAGGGCCCGTCACTATTGTGGATGGGCCAGGGATTCCAGCGCCAGACCTACGGCGGCAACGCCATGCGCGCGGTCGGGCTCTTGCCGGCGGCGACAGGCAACGTGGGCCGCTATGGCGCGGGCTTCCTCTATCTCAACGGCTGGGACACGCGCGGCGTCGATCCCGCCTACCTGACGGCCACGCATCTCAATACATCGCCGGCGCCCGCCATCAGCCACATGGATCTTGCGAGCCGCCTGGAGTGCCCCGACACCAAGGCGCTCATCACCTGGAACAACAATATTGCGGTCTCCAGCCCCGAGCAGCGCCGCCTGCGCCGCGCGCTCGAGCGCGAGGATCTGTTGCAGGTCACGCTCGATCTGTTTCAGACCGATACCGCCAACTACGCCGACTACGTGCTGCCGGCGGCGAGCTTCCTCGAGTTCGACGACGTGGTCATGTCGTATTTCAACTACTCGATCTCGGCGCAGGTGCAAGCAGTGCCGGCGCTCGGGCAATCGTTGCCCAATCAGGAGATCTTCCGCCGCCTGGCCGGCGCCATGGGATTGACCGAGCGTGAGCTGTTCGAGAGCGATCAGAGCCTCATCGCCACGCTGCTCGCGCAGGCCAAGCCGGGGCTCACGTTCGACGCGCTCGCCAAGCTCGGCACGATCTTTCATCCGGCCGAGCCGGTCGTGCAGTTCGAGCGCCATGACTATTCGACACCGTCGGGCAAGATCGAGCTCGCCGGAGCCACGTTCGTCGACGCTGGCTTGCCGCGTGCGCCGTTCGCCTCGGCCGAGGCACGGCCGTTGGGCGGGGAATTGCGGCTGTTATCGCCGGCGTCGGCTTGGCTGATGAACTCCAGCTATGGCAACGACCCGAAAATCTTAAGGCAGCTCGGCGAGAGCCAGGCCTTCCTGCACCCGCTCGAGGCGCAATCGCGCGGGCTCGCCAACGGCACGCGCGTGCGCTTGGCGACCGCGGCCGGCGCCATCATCGTGCAGGTTGCCGTCTCGGACGACGTGCCGATGGGCGTCATCCTCGCGCACAAGGGGCGCTGGCCGGGCAACGGGACCGACGGCAACGTCAACGCGCTCAATCCGGGGCAGAAGGCCGACCTTGCCGAGAGCTGCGCCGTGCACAGCATCAACGTGTCGGTCATCGCGGCTTGACGCCAGGCCCGTGCCGATGTCTCTGCCGACGATCCCCGCTGCGCTGAGACCCCTTCCGTGACTAATCCCCCGCGCGAGCCCACCGCGATCTACGTCGACGCCGACGCCTGCCCCGTCAAGGACGAGGCGGTGCGCGTCGCCGAGCGGCACGGGCTCGTCATCCATTTCGTGTCGAACGCCTTTATGCGGCTGCTCGAAGGTCCGCTCATCCGCCGCGTCGTCGTCGCCGACGGCCCCGACGCCGCCGACGACTGGATTGCCGAGCACATCGGCGCACGCGACATTGCCGTCACCGCCGACATTCCCCTCG
This sequence comes from uncultured Alphaproteobacteria bacterium, assembly GCA_963724945.1. Classification (GTDB taxonomy): domain Bacteria; phylum Pseudomonadota; class Alphaproteobacteria; order Rhizobiales; family Hyphomicrobiaceae; genus Hyphomicrobium_A. The sequence goes on from CAVRWL010000002.1 coordinate 192,112, forward strand.
CCGCGCGCTGCCTGAAGAAGGGCGCGCAGGTGATCGGGCCCACCGGCAAGCCGTTCACCGACGCCGGCATCGGCATGGCGCTCGCCATGCGCGAGCTATCGGCGCACTTGCGCGAGACCGGCGAAAGCAAGGGCTACAACGCGAGCTTCACGCGCGCCGACCGCTCGCGCTTCCTGCAGGCGCTGGAGCACGCCGTGCAACGGGCGCTGCGCACGTAGCATTCTCCTCAACGGTGCGGAGGCGTGCTTGGTGTTGCGCGCCTCAGGTCTTGGCGCGAAGCGGAATGCGCGTGGCACCGAGAATGGCCCCCGGCCGCTCCGGCGTGCCGGCCTGGAGCAGCACGACGATGCCGTCGTATTGCGCGTAGTCCTGCAGGGGGATGGCTTGCCGGACGGGCGCTCCGCTCCAGCTGCCGATGCGCACGATGTCGCGCACGAGGTTGGCGTAGGTGATCCGCTCGCCATAGGCCGAGACCGTGTGCGAGGCGAGGAACGGCAGCACCGTGATCATCGCCGGCGCTGCGGCGCCATTTGCAGCACCCACCGATACGACAATCTCCTGGCCGACGGGCGCGGCCTTCACCGGCACCGAGAGCACGCCGGCCGTCTGCGCGATGGCATTGCCGATCTCGGAGGGATCGGCGCCGTCGGCCTGAGCCGCGCCGTTGATCATGGCCTCCGGCGTGTAGAGCATGTCCTCGTTGCGCACGTCGGCGTAGGCAGCCTGCCGCTCGGAGAACGCGCGCACGGCGAGCGCGTCCTTGCGGCCGGGCCGATCGAAGAGGTCGACGGGCATCACCAGCGTGATGAGGTCGGGGTTGCGCGCCAGCTTGACGAACAGCCGGTCGGCGGGCGGGCACGAGGAGCAGTTGGGGCTTGTGAACAGCTCTATCACTGCGCGAGGCTCCGCCTGCGCGCTTGTGACGACGCCGAGCAGCGCGGCAAGAGCGAAGGTAAGTGTGGCGGGCGAGAAACGCATACGGGGTTCCAGGTTAGCCTCCGAGGAGAGTGTCGGCAGCGAACGCGGCTTTGCTAGGGCGATTGTCTGCGCACAGTTAAGGCCTCCTTCCAACTTGTGCCTGGCGGCTTGAGCCGGACCGCGGCGCACGCCATATTCCGCCCATGCCGCGCCCCCCCAAGAATCGCAACAAGGATAAAGACAAGTTGCCGCGCCCGCGCCCTTCGCGCGGGAAGTCGGGCAAGCCGTTGCCGCCGCCGGCCGAAACGGCGGCGGGGACGCCGGACGTGCGCGCCGGGCGGCGGAGCAGGGCTTTGCCGAGGCGCCGCAGACCGGGTTCGAAGTAGAAGACCGAGGGGCTGCTCGCCCCATTGGCGGGCACGCCTCCGGCATGACGACCTCCCCCGCCGGGGGCTCGCCCCTGGACCCAAATATGGGGTTCCAAGGGTCGACGATGCTTGGCGGGGGCGCGGGGGCAGAGCCCCCGCAGGCTCAAAGACCGACGCTGCCGGCGCTGCGCCAGCAGGGACCTTTGCCCCCGCGCGCCTCCGGTACGACGCCCGTGCCCGGCGACGCGCCCTCGCGCTATCTCGATGCGCTGCTGGCCAAGCCGTCCGAGCGCTCGGCGAAGGCGCGCGAGATGCTGCAGTCCCAGCCGATGCTCGCCGAGCACCCGCTCGTCTCCGGCAACGAGGGCGTGTTCACGCCGCACCGGCCGCCGCGTCCGGAGAAGTCGGAAGGCGGCCACCGCTTCGAGCTTACCTCCCAGTACGAGCCCAAGGGCGATCAGCCGACCGCCATCGCCGAGCTCGTCGCCGGCGTGAACGCGCACGAGCGCAGCCAGGTGCTGCTCGGCGTCACCGGCTCGGGCAAGACCTACACCATGGCGCAGGTGATCGCCGGCACCCAGCGGCCGGCGTTGATCCTCGCGCCCAACAAGACGCTCGCCGCGCAGCTCTACGGCGAGTTCAAGGGCTTCTTCCCCGACAACGCGGTCGAGTACTTCGTCTCCTACTACGACTACTACCAGCCCGAGGCCTACGTGCCGCGCACGGACACCTACATCGAGAAGGAGTTCTTCGATCAACGAGCAGATCGACCGCATGCGCCACGCGGCGACGCGCGCGCTCTTGGAGCGCGACGACGTGATCATCGTGGCGAGCGTGTCGTGCATCTACGGCATCGGCTCGGTCGAGACCTATACGGCGATGACGTTCACGGTGCAGACGGGCGAGAAGCTGTCGCGCGAGCAGCTGATCGCCGACCTCGTGGCGCTGCACTACCGCCGCAACGACGCCGCCTTCCAGCGCGGCGCCTTCCGCGTGCGCGGCGACACGATCGAGCTGTTCCCGGCCCATTTGGACGACCGCGCCTGGCGCTTCTCGCTGTTCGGCGACGAGGTCGAGAGCATCGTCGAGTTCGACCCGCTCACCGGCGCGAAGACCGACGAGCTGGCGCTCGTCAAGATCTACTCCAACTCGCACTACGTGACGCCGAAGCCGACGCTGCAGCAGGCCATCAAGGCCATCAAGGGCGAGCTGAAGCAGCGGTTGGAGGAGCTCTACGCCGCCGGCAAGCTGCTCGAGGCGCAGCGGCTCGAGCAGCGCACCGTGTTCGACATGGAGATGATGGAGGCGACGGGCTCCTGCGCCGGCATCGAGAACTACTCGCGTTATCTCACCGGGCGCCGCCCCGGCGAGCCGCCGCCGACGCTGTTCGAGTATCTGCCCGACAACGCGCTCGTGTTCGTCGACGAGAGCCACGTGACGGTGCCGCAGATCGGCGGCATGTTCCGCGGCGACTACCGGCGCAAGGCGACGCTCGCCGAGTACGGCTTCCGGCTGCCCTCGTGCATGGACAATCGCCCGCTCAGGTTCGAGGAGTGGGACGCCATGCGCCCGCAGACCGGCTTCGTCTCAGCGACGCCCGGCGGCTGGGAGCTGGAGGAGACCGGCGGCGCATTCGTCGAGCAGGTGATCCGCCCGACAGGCCTCACCGACCCCCCGGTGCTCATTCGCCCGGCGAAGTCGCAGGTCGACGACCTGCTGCACGAGGTGCGCGATGTGGCGCGCGCCGGCTACCGCACGCTCGTGACGGTGCTGACCAAGCGCATGGCCGAGGACTTGACCGAGTACATGCACGAGGCCGGCGTGCGCGTGCGCTACATGCACTCCGACATCGAGACGCTGGAGCGCATCGAGATCATCCGCGATCTGCGGCTGGGCGCCTTCGACGTGCTGATCGGCATCAATCTCCTGCGCGAGGGGCTCGACATCCCCGAGTGCGCGCTGGTCGCCATCCTCGACGCCGACAAGGAGGGCTTCCTGCGCTCGGAGACGTCGCTCATCCAGACCATCGGCCGGGCGGCGCGCAACGTCGACGGGCGCGTCATCCTCTACGCCGACCACGTGACGGGCTCCATGGAGCGCGCCATCGCCGAGACGAACCGCCGCCGCGAGAAGCAGGTCGCCTACAACGAGGCCAACGGCATCACGCCGGAGAGCATCCGCTCCAACATCCACGACGTGATGGCGTCGGTCTACGAGCAGGACCACGTGACGGTGGACGTCGGGCTCGCCGACGCGCCGCTGGTCGGCCACAACCTGGAGGCCGTGATCGCGGACATGGAGGGGCGCATGCGCGAGGCCGCGGCCGACCTCGAGTTCGAGACGGCGGCGCGGCTGCGCGACGAGATCAAGCGCCTGCGCGAGACCGAGCTGGCCGTGGCGGACGATCCCTTAGCGCGGCAAGCCGAGGTCGAGGACCGCGCCGGCAGCTTCAAGGGGGAAAGGAAGTACGGCTCCACCGCAAAGATGCCGCCAGCAAGGAAGGGTTCCAAGGGCTCAGCCTTTGGCGGGGAGCGCGTCGCGCCGGACTTCGCCAAAGGAGGGGCAGAGCCCCGCGCAATCGCGCATCGCCACCGAGTACGAGCCGGTGCAGCCGACGAATGCGCAACAGACGACCGTGCCTTTATCCTCGCGCGCGCGCAAGCCGTCGCTCGATGAGATGGGACCGGGGACGGACCGCGCGATACCCCACCGCGAAGTGGCAAGCGGCCAAGCGGCCGCCGCGGCGAGCCGCGCCCCCGCGGAGCGGGCGGATGGCGCTAGCCGCCCATCAGCCCGCGTGAGCGACATAGATCCGCGCGCCAAGGCCGGCGCGTTCGGCGAGAAGGTCAAGGGCCCGCACAAGCCGACGCTCGACGAGATGGGCCCGCACGCGATGCTGCCGGTGAAGAGCGGCAAGCCTGCGCCCGCAAAGCCGACGCGCACCGTCGAGGTGCTGACCGAGAAAGAGAAGAAGAAGGGCCGGCGCGGCCGCCCGCGCAAGACCGGCCGGCCGGGGGCGTAGCGGCTAAGCACGTCCGGCAATCAACCCGATACGGACAGATCCTGCCTGCCGGCGATCGGCCGCCTCAATAGGGCGCGCGCGGTCACTTGCGCTTCGACCTGTGCGGCCCGCGCGGAAACTGCGGGCCGGTCGGGAGCTTGATCTTCGTATTGCTCGGGCCGAAGAAAGCCGGCAGGTCGGCGGAGCGTGGGACTGCAAACGGGCCGGTCGGCGCCTTGCCCCCGGTCTTGAGGAACTCGGCCTGGCCGATCAGGCCTCTGAGCTGATCGGGCCGGGCGTCGTGCACGCCGTTGCGGTAGCGCTCATAGGCCGAGCGGCTCAGGGAGGCGGCGGTATTCAGATGCGCATCCTTGTAGAAGCCCTTTGCGATCAGGACGAGGGTGTAGACCGGGCTCGAGAATAGAAACGAGCTTTCCAGGTCCAGCTCGTCGGGCGTCGTGTGGCGCCAGATCTTGAGATTCTCCTGGAGACGGTCGGAAAGCTTCACGCCGGCGCGCGCAGCCTTCCAATACTCGGTGTCGTGGCGATTATTGAGATGAAAGTGGAGCTGCACCAAATCGCGCACCTCCTCGTAGAGGCGCCGCATCTGGCGATTGAATGCGGCGGCGAGCTCGGGCTCGAAATCCCGCGTCGGCAGGTAGCGGCGGAGCCAGCGCGCGCCCAGATCCGACATGAAGATCGCCGTTGCCTCCAGAGGCTCGATGAAGCCGCTGGAAAGACCGAGCGCGACGCAGTTCTTGACCCAGGCATTGCGCACACGCCCCGTTCGCATCGGGATGACGCGGGGCTCGTGGCCCTTGGCCTGGTCGCCGTAATAGCTCAAGAGCTCGTCGACGGCTTTGATCGTCGGAGATGAACTTGCTGGAGTAGACGTAGCCGGTGCCGACGCGCGTCGTCAGCGGGATGTTGAAATTCCAGCCCGCCGAGAAGCCGGTCGCCCGCGTCGTCGGTGCGATGACGCTCGCGTCCTTATGCGGGATCTGCACGACGGCGGCGCGGTCGTTCAAGAGATAGTCGCTATAGGGCTCGTATGGCTCGCCCAGAGCCTGTTGCAGAATCGAGCCGCGAAAGCCGGTGCAATCGACGACGAGCTCGATGGCGTGCTCGCCCTCACGCCGCAGGGAAAGCGATTTGACGAAGCCGCGCTCGTCGAGATTGACGGTGTCCACATCGTCCAAGATGTGCTTCACGCCGCGGCTCGTCGCGAAGTCTTTCAGGAAGGCCGCAAGCTTGATGGCGTCGAAGTGATAGGTGTAGCCGAGCTCGGCTGAGAACTCGGGCTCGCCGGGGCGGCGCGGCGCGAGATTGCGCAGAACGATCTCTACGGCCGGCGAAAAGGCGCGCACATAGGCCATGCCTGCATTCGACGCCGCGCGCGCGGAATCGAAGGTGACGAAATAGTCTGCGAGCTGGCGCCCCTCGATCCTGTCGGGAGCATTGAGGATGTTGAGGAACTCGACCGGCTGGCCCTTGTCGTCGTGGTTCCAGTTGATGAAATGCGCGGCGACTTTGAAGGTCGCATCGGTGTGCTTGAAGAATTCCGATTCCGAGATGCCGAGCTGATGCAGCAGCACGACCATGCCCGGCAGGCTTGCCTCGCCGACGCCGACGATGGGAATCCCCGGCGATTCGATCAGCGTTATCTCAAGACTGCGCTTGGCGTCTTTCGATTTGCAGTAGCGATTGAGAAAGGCGGCCGTAAGCCAGCCCGCCGTGCCGCCGCCGACGATCGTGATTGAGCGCAGTGGTTGGCCCATATGCGTCCCCGATGTGCGCATCGAAGCTAGACGCACCGCCGGCAAGTGCCAAGCCGGAATAGCGCAGCGGCCGCAGGGCCGGTCAGAGACTGCGGCCAGGAGCAGCCGCGTCGCGCCGCGCGCCCTACTGCGGCGGGGCGATGCCCACATCCGCGAACGCGGCGGTGGGGGCCGTCTTGATGTCGTACATGCGGTCGAGCGTCGCCTGGTCCGACGACTTATCGCGGATCGAGCGCAGATACTCGTCCACGAACAGATCCGGCGTCCCGCCCTGCGGCTCGGCCTTGCGCGCCATCTCCGCGAGACCCGCCGCCAGGTGCTCCATGCAGGTGACGCGCGAGAAGATCATCGCCTTGATGTCGCTCCTCGGGCGGCAGACCGCGCCGTAGCCGTCGTGCACCTCGCCGCCGGCGGAGGCCGGGAAGTAGAGCGGCTCGGCTGTGCCCGTCGCGCTTCTTCCTGTGCTGCTTCTGGCTCGACCAGAAGCAGATCATGTCGCGCCCCTTGCTCTGCTCGCTCCCCAGGTAGATGACCTGATGGCCGTGCTCGGTGGCGCCCACGTTCTCGTTCCAGAACAGCTTGAGGAAATCGCCGGCCCGCGCGTAGATGAGCTTGTCGTCGCGAAAGCTGAAGCCGATGCCGGTGTGCTTCATCAGGGCGGCGGCGCCGGCACCGTTGGAATTGAAGATCGCGAACGGGCCCTCCCCGTCCTCGCGCGCGGTCCCGTCCGGCATCGTCTTGATCACCGCCAGAGAGCGGAGCTGCTCGGGGCTCAAGTGGATCAACCCGCTGTTGTGCAGCATCGCCACCAGACGCAGGAAGACGGCGTACGTGGCGCCGGTGCAATGCGTGGGGTGCCCGTCATAGACCCGCATCTCCCAGTGCCCGCCGCCGATGCTCTCGACGTTCACGGTCGGGAGCTGAGCGTCGAGGCTGTAGCCGCCGCCGGGCGGCAGACCCTTGATGATGTCGAGGATCATGCGATTGTAGTCGACGCCGCCGCACATCGGCGCGCGCGGCTCTGCCTGCGCCCCGAGCGACAGGGTCGCCAGCGCGACCACGACAAGGCATGGACGCGCACGCCTCGTGAGCGAGGATTTTAGCCTCATGCTGGAAAGAGTCCCCCGGTGTATTTGCCTGTAGCGGTCTATCTTGCCACTCCGATAGTAGCAATTTTATGGATTGGCGTGGAGCCGGGGCGCGTCCAAGTCCCGCAGGGGGCCCCAAAACGTTAACGCCGGGCGCCCGCGCCGGTTGCCGCAGGCCGCTGTCCGTGCGCGTCCGTCGCACCCAAATAGCCCAGTAGCTGCCGCGGAACCAAAGCGAGTCCGCCGCCGTTCGCAGCGTGAACACGCCCCGGAGCGCGCCGCGCGCATGCGGCGTCAGCGCGACAAGACACTTATCCGAACAAGGAGCTTACCCCATGAGCATCGCATCGGATCTGTCCGGCAAACGCATCGCCATCCTCGCCACCAACGGCTTCGAGCAGGCCGAGCTCGTCGAGCCACTGAGGCAACTGCGCGCCGCCGGCGCCACCGTCGACGTGATCTCGCCGCAGGAGGGCGAGATCAAAGGCTGGAACAAGGTCGACTGGGGGCGCTCTGTGACCGTCGACCGCCCCTTGAAGGATGCGCGCGCCGCTGACTACGACGCCCTCGTGCTGCCGGGCGGGCAGATCAATCCCGATCTGCTGCGCGTCAACGACATGGCGCTCGCCTTCATCAAGGCGTTCAACGCGGCGAAGAAGCCGATCGCCGCCATCTGCCACGCGCCATGGCTGCTGATCGAGACCGGCATCGCGCGCGGCTTGAAGGCGACCTCCTACAAATCGATCAAGACCGACATGAAGAACGCCGGCGCCAAGTGGGTCGACGAGCCGGTTGTTGTCGACCAGGGGATCATCACCAGCCGCAACCCGGGCGATCTCGACGCCTTCTGCGCGAAGATCGCGGCCGAGATGCTGGAGGGCCGGCATCCCAAGCGCGCCGTCGCCTAGCGGCAACCGCCGCGCCCGCGCCCCAAATGCATCAGCGTCCGCCTGCCGAGGCAAGCGGACGCTGATCCTGCGCGTTCGTCGTGGGGCTAGTGTCGACGCTCAGTTGACGCTTGCTGTGGAGCTCAAAAAGCCGTTCTCGATTTGCGGAGCGGTTGTTTCGTGGGCATGCGTGTGCGCCACAATCTCGATGGTGCCGGCAAGGCGACCGCCCGAGGCGACCGACAGCTTGCCGTAGGCGAGCTCGCCCGAGACCTGGCCGGTGGAGCGGATGTCGAGGTGATCCTCGACCTGCACCTGGCCCTCGATCGTCCCGTGCACCTCGGCGCGCTGCGAGCAGACGTGCCCCTTGAGGCAGCCGCCGGCGCGGACGATCACCGCCTCCGCCACGACCTTGCCCTCGAGCGCGCCCGCAATCTCGACCTGCGAGCAGTTGGTGATCTCGCCGACGATGCTCGCGCCCTTGCCGACGACGACGAGCCCGTCGCCGGGCACCTGCACGTGCGGCGTCACCTGCTTCTCGGCTGCGTGCAGCTCCGTCGCCTGCTCCTGGACGGGTCGCGCCCCATCGCGCCGGAGGAAGCCGACGAGCCCCGCCCATTCAATCCCGGACTTGTGCGCACTCGCAGGCGTCTCGCCCGTCGGGGCTTTGCTGCCATTGGCGTACGTGGAGTTGCTGGACATGCTGGCCTTCCCAAGCTTGCTGAAATGAAATGAGTTTCCGATCGTTGGCGGCGATGAGCGGCCCGGAAAACGGCAGGACTAAGGCTATTATTACCCCTCAAACACAATGGGTTACCGCTCTATCCTTTAACCATATCTGAAGGCCATGGCGCGCCCGTCACACGGGGGGATTGAGCGTTGAGCGGGCACTCGCATTTTGCTGGCGGCGCGCGAGCATCGAGCGCTATTTTGTCCGCACGCCTTTCAGCCGCCGCGAGCCGGGAGCCGCAAACATGACCACGTGGATGCAGCTCACGCTCGTCATGATCGTCCTCGGCGCGCAGGCCCCCGCCTTGCGGCGGCAGTGGCTCGAGGATCGCGAAGGCGCCATCAAGACGTTCCGCCTGGCCATCTACTATCTCATCTATGTCGGCGTCGGCATTGCGATTCTTGTGGGCACCATCCCCGAGGGCAAGGGCAGCGACACCCAGGCGCTGGCGGGGATCGGCTTCATCCTCGGGTGGATCCTGCTCGGTGGGAGCTGGCTGATCAAGGTCGTCCCGAAATACCGGCCGGTGTCGGCGTGGCTCTTGAAGCCGGTGGGCATTCCCGACGTCATCGGGCTCGCGATGGTCGTCGTCTCGCTCATCGTTCTCTTTCGCTGATGCGCTTTCATCGAAAGTGAGCTAGACACGCCCCGCTCTCGCCCAATTCGCCCAAGGAGGACAACAAATGCGAGCTCTCCCGCGTGCCAACGCCGTTCCGATGCTTGCCCTCATCGCCGCGCTCGGCTGCGCGCCGGCCGTCGTCGCCTTTGCACCCGCTACGGCGCAGGGCGCGGAGAAGACCGTCACGACGCCCTCGGGCTTGCAGTACACCGACACCAAGGTCGGCACCGGCGCTCAGCCCAAGCCCGGGCAGACCGCCGTCGTGCACTACACGGGCTGGCTCGACGAGAACGGTGCCAAGGGCAAGAAGTTCGACAGCTCGGTCGACCGTGGCGAGCCGTTCGAGTTCGCGGTCGGCCAGGGCGAGGTCATCCGCGGCTGGGACGAGGGCGTCGCCACCATGAAGGTCGGCGGCAAGCGCACGCTCATCGTTCCGCCCGAGCTCGGCTACGGCGCGCAGGGCGCCGGCGGCGTAATCCCGCCGAACGCGACGTTGATCTTCGATGTCGAGCTGCTCGGTGTGAAGTAGGCGCGCAAGCGGCGTGACCTGCCGCGATTCGCGGGCCCCTACTTGAGGGGCTTGCCCCTAGCGCCACAGTCCGGGCAGCCGACTGGATAGCCCCAGGCCGGATAGTACGGCGGCTGCACGTAGTAGGGCCGCGGGCGGCGCATCTCCTGGGCGGGGCGCCAGTAGTCGGAGTTGTAGTAGGGATAATAGCGCTGCGGGGTGTAGACGTAAGGGTAGCGGTCGGGAGCGTCCGGGTCGCGGTCGCGCCAGAACCAGCCGGCCTGCGCGGACGCGAGCGGCGCAACCCCGAGCAGTAGCGCCAGACCGATGGCAGCGGATAAGGCTTTGCTTCGCATGGTAACCCCCAGCTGAGTACAGCTAGTGATTCAAGGCCTGAAAGGCAATGGCGCAGGGGCGCGGCTGGCGCGAGGGGCTCGCCCGGGTGTCACAAAATCCACAGTGCCAGGACCACGAAGGCTGCGCCAAGGAGCACCAACGGCTCGGTAAGGTTGGCGAGCGTTCCCGCCACCAGCGGCGACCAGGAGAGCTCGCCGCGCTCGATCACCAGAAGCGCGCGGTCGCGGGCGTCGATCTCGTTCTCGATCGCCTTTGCGTACGCGCTCGAGCACACGCCCTTGAACGCCTCCGGCGACAGGATGAATCGGGTGCCGCGCAGGGCATTGCGGATGTCGAAGCCCGGCTCGCAAGCGGCACCGGCGAAGCGGCGCGTCGTCGCCGGCGAGGGAATGGCGCGGTGGTGCGCGGTGACGAAGGCGCGGTAGAGCTCGCCCAACGAGGGACGCCCCTTGCGCGCGATGTCGGCGGCGATGCGCTCGCAGCCCCCGCTCCACAGATAGGACTCGGGGTCTTTCTCGCAGGTCATGCGCACGGCGTAGCCGGAGGGGATGTCGGCGCGCCCCTGAGCATCGCTCAAGCTGGTGGCGACCCAGACGGCGACGCCCGCGAGAAAGAGCGCGGCGATGAGACGCCAGCGGCGCTTGATGAAGGACTCGGTGCGGTACAGGAGAAGGTCGGCGCGCATGGCGCGAAGGTCTCATCCTCGCGCGGCGCGCACAAGATGTCTCGTCGGGCATGAATAAGGCGCGGGTCAGCGGCGCTGCGGGTCGGGGTTCATGTAATAAGTGATCATGAGCATTGCCATGATCAACGACGAGAGGAGGCCGGCCAGCGTGCCGACCCAGATCCCCGAGTAGAATTCGTGATAGTTGTGCAGGATGTCGTGGCTCGCGAGGCTGCCGGCGAGCGAGGAGACGAGCACGAACACGACGACGACGGTCGGGATCCGGGTGACGTCGGGACCGGCGCCCCACACCTTGCGGATCAGCACGTGGCGCGCGATGCCGGCGGCGATGGTCGCCACGAAGCCGGCGATGATGGCAAGCAGCGTGCGCTCGACGCCCATCTGGTCGAGGAGGCCGCCGGTCACGGCGCCCACGGCGGCGGCGACCAGGATCACGATGACCAAGCTTGCCGATGCTACGCCTTCCGGCATGGCTCACCTCCGGAGTCCGATTATGCCTTCCGTCAGTTGTGCGGCGGCTGTCTTAACATGGGGTGTCGGAAAGCCTTGCAATTGCGGTTGCATGTCCCCCGGCATGGCATGTCCTAGGGCCGTAGGGAGTTGCGAAACTAGGTCCGTGCCAATCTCGAGCCCCCGCCCGTCGCGGGTCGCGCTACCGCGCCCGATAGAGGGCACACCACGAGGAGGACACGCCATGGCAACCTACGTCGTGCTGATCAACTTCACCGAGAAAGGCGCCAAAGCCGTGCGCGATACGGCCAAGCGCGCCGACGCCTTCAAGAAGGTCGCCAAGAAGGCGGGCGTCACCTTGAAGGACGCGCACTGGACGCTCGGCGCTATCGACGGCGTCCTCACCTACGAGGCGCCCGACGACGAGACGATGACGGCCTACCTGCTCGCCGTCGCCGAGGAGGGTTTCGTGAGGACGCAGACGATGCGCGCGTTCGCCGAGCCCGAGATCAAGAAGATCGTCGGCAAGATGCCGTAGCGACGGCGTCAAGCCTCCCGTATCGCCCCTCGTCGCAGGCGTCATGGACGCTCTTTGCGAACCGTGTAACGCTGCCCGCGCATGATTCGCCGATAAGACGCGAGGGCAACAATGGAACCGATCACGGGCATTCTCATCGGTTTGTTGGTGGCGATCGTTGCGCTCATCATTTTCATGTTCGTTTTCACGTGGATCTGGAATCTCGTCATGCCCGACGTGTTCGGCGTGAAGCCGATCACGCTGTGGCAGGCGCTCGGAATCCTGATCCTGGCGTCGATCCTGTTCGGCGGCCACCGGGTCGTGAACATCTATCCCTACTCGGAACCCCACCACGCGAGCCAGCCCGCGCCGCTCTAGCGCTTAGCGCCGCAGCGGCTGAGCCCGGAGCTTCTTGGCGGGGACGCCCCATGCTGCGCGCGACGCCCGGGCTGCGGGGCATCCCATAGAGGTTTGATGCCGGTCATTGTGCGCAGACGGAAGCTCAGGGTAGCGATTTTTTGGGATATCTCTCGATCTATAGTGCGGCCGGCTTGACGGCTGTACACTGACGGTTGATGTCAACACCATATAGTGCCGGTTCTCGGCATGAGCCGCACTTCGCCGGGAATGCGGGCGGCGTCTTCGGAATCGCCCACCGGTCGCGAGCAGTCGACCTATCTCCGTTGCGAGGATGGGGCCCGATAATGGCAACCGACGCGGCAACCTTGCTGCATACGATCTACACAGCCTGGCGCGAGCAACGCCTAGCCGACGTCATGGCGTCCCTCGACGACAATTTCCGCTTCGTCGTGCACGTGCCGGCCGACCTCATCCCAGGCGGGGACAAGCCGCGCAGCAAGGCCGAGACGCTGGAGTTTTTCCAGTACCTGATCGACACCTTCGACTTTCTCTCTTTCGACCAGGGACCGATCATCGCCACCGGCGACCGGGCAACGGTGCAGCCGCATATCCGCTACCGCCACAAGCAGACGGGCAAGGTGCTCGAGACCAAGTTCTCGCACGTCTGGAACATCAAGGACGGCAAAGCCATCGATCTCGAGGAGCGCCACGACACAGCAAAGATCCGGGCGTTCCTCAGAAGCGTGGCAGAGGACGGCGCGTGAGCGCGCCGCCCGATGGGCCTCCGCCCGCGTTAGTGTCAGCACTTGCGCAGAGCGGCGGACAGCTCGAGGAAATAGCTCGATTGCTGCGGCGATACGGTCACGGTCTGGGCGCACTCGGAGCCGGCGACGGCCATCCTCGCCTGGAAGAAGGCGCCGCCCAGCATCACGTCGAACCCGTCGGGGGTGACGTCGCCGCGCACGATCCCGGCGAGCGAGTTGATCCTGTCCTCCCAGCGCCCAGTGACCTTCTTGCCCTCGATCTGCAGCAGCGTCGCGGCCTCGAGCCGGATGCTGTCGCCTTTGCAGCGTAGGTTCTGCTTCATGCCGCCACCGTCGCTGGTCGGCAGATACGTCACCACGCATTTGAAGTTTTCGGGCTCGCCCGAGATCGACGTCATCACCGCATTCCCGGTCCAGCGGCCGGCGAGGCGCGCCAAGGGATCGGATGCGGGTATGGCGGCGTTGTTGGCTGTCGTGGCGGCGATGAGCGCGATCGCCCCGCCGAAGGCGACTTTGGCAATACGAGAGGTATGCTGCACGAGTTCCCTCCACTCGATAACCGGCTTTTCGAATTCACCCGGGGCCGCGCTCGCAAATGGACGCTGACGCAATCAACGCTGTGGCGTGGCCCGGACCCCCGCCCGGTAGCCAAGGGAGTGTGCTGACCGATCTGGTCAACTTATTGTCCATGGGGCAAAACGGACGGCGGGCATGCGGCGGGCCCCTGCTCTAGGCGCAAACGCTCGCTGTTCTGCTATGCTCGACCATAATCTGCGGGCCGGATCGAAGTGTGATCCGGTAAGGAACAAGGCGAACGCATGACCGGGATCCCCGACTTTACCAAGATTGCATTCGAAGGCGCGCGGGCGACGCCCCCCACGACCGCGCGCGCCGGCGTCGCCTACGAGGCCCCGGAAGGCATAGCCATCAAGACCACCTATACGGCCGCCGATACCGCCGGTCTCGACTTCCTCGACACCTTCCCCGGCATACCGCCATATGTGCGCGGGCCTTATCCCGCCATGTACGCGCTGCAGCCGTGGACCATCCGCCAATACGCGGGCTTCTCCACCGCGGAAGACTCCAACGCCTTCTATAGGCGCAACATCGCCGCGGGGCAGAAGGGTCTCTCGGTCGCCTTCGACCTTGCCACCCACCGCGGCTACGACAGCGACCATCCGCGTGTGCGCGGCGACGTCGGCATGGCGGGCGTGGCGATCGATTCCATCTTCGACATGCGCACGCTGTTCTCCGGGATTCCGCTGGAGCAGATGTCGGTGTCGATGACCATGAACGGCGCGGTGCTGCCCGTGCTGGCGCTGTTCATCGTCGCCGGCGAGGAGCAGGGCGTGCCGCCGGAAAAGCTCGCCGGCACCATCCAGAACGACATCCTCAAAGAGTTCATGGTGCGCAACACCTACATCTACCCGCCCGAGCCCTCCATGCGCATCGTCGCGGACATCTTCGCCTACACGTCCAAGCACATGCCGAAGTTCAACTCGATCTCGATCTCCGGCTATCACATGCAGGAGGCGGGCGCGACGGCGGACCTAGAGCTCGGCTACACGCTCGCCGACGGCATCGAGTACGTGCGCGCGGGCCGCGCGGCGGGGCTCGACATCGACGCCTTTGCGCCGCGGCTGTCGTTCTTCTGGGCGATCGGCATGAACTTCTTCATGGAGATCGCCAAGATGCGGGCGGCGCGCTTGCTCTGGGCCAAGCTCGTCAAGGACGAGTTCAAGCCGAAGGATGCGCGCTCGCTGTCGCTGCGCACGCACTGCCAGACCTCGGGGTGGTCGCTCACGGCGCAGGATGTGTTCAACAATGTGACGCGCACGTGCGTGGAAGCCATGGCGGCGACGCAAGGCCACACGCAGTCCTTGCACACCAACGCGCTCGACGAGGCGATCGCCCTGCCGACCGACTTCTCCGCGCGCATCGCCCGCAACACGCAGCTGCTGTTGCAGCAGGAGACCGGCACCTGCCGTGTCATCGACCCTTGGGGCGGCAGCTACTACGTGGAGCGCTTGACCTACGAGCTCGCGGGGCGCGCGCTCGACCACATCCATGAGGTCGAGAAGCTCGGCGGCATGGCCAAGGCCATCGCCGCCGGCATCCCCAAGATGCGCATCGAGGAGGCGGCCGCGCGCACGCAGGCGCGCATCGATAGCGGCAAGCAGACGATCGTCGGCGTCAACAAGTTCCGCGTTACCGACGAGGCGGTGATCGACATCCTCAAGGTCGACAACCGCTCCGTGCGCGAGCAGCAGATCGCCAAGCTCAAGCGGCTCCGGGCCGAGCGCGACGAGAAGGCCGTGCAGGCGGCGCTCGCGGCCTTGACCGAAGGGGCGCGCGGCAACGCCAATCTTCTCGATCTCGCGGTCAAAGCCGCGCGCGCGCACGCGAGCGTCGGCGAGATCTCGGATGCGATGGAGACGGTGTTCGGGCGCCACCGCGCCGAGATCCGCGCCATCTCAGGCGTGTACCGATCGGAGGTCGGCAGCATGAACGACGACGTCGCCAAGGTCTTGAGGCTGGTCGAGGCCTTCGACAAGAACGAGGGGCGCCGCCCGCGCATCCTCATCGCCAAGATGGGCCAGGATGGGCACGACCGCGGCCAGAAGGTGATCGCGTCCGCGTTCGCCGATCTCGGCTTCGACGTCGACATCGGGCCGCTGTTCGCCACGCCCGACGAGGCCGCGCGCCAGGCGGTGGAGAACGACGTGCACGTCATCGGCGTATCCTCGCTCGCGGCGGGGCACCTGACGCTGGTGCCCGACCTCAAGGAGGCGCTGGAGAAAGAGGGCCGCGGCGACATCATGATCGTCGTCGGCGGCGTCATCCCGCCTTCGGACTATCCGGCGCTCTTCGAGGCAGGCGCGGCGGCCGTGTTCGGGCCGGGGACGAATATTCCGGAGGCGGCGGCCGATCTGATCGCCAAGCTCAACGTGAAGCTGGGGCACGCTGGCCAGGCGGCGGCGGAGTAGAAGGGCAGCCGTTAGAACCTTTCCTTAAGTCTTGGCGTTCCTTCTAAGACAATTCCAAGCGGAGGACCGATGAACGAACCGATCGAGACAGGCTTCATGGCCTTCGTCACCGAGGGCAGCGAAGGCATCGGCGCCGTGCGCGGCGTGTCTCCCGACAGCATCGTCATCTACGTCGAGAACGCCGGCGAGTTCATCGTGCCGATGACGGCGGTCAAGAAGGTGCACGATCACAAGGTCCTGCTGAACCCGCGCCTCCTGGACAAGGCGTTGCTCGACGCCATCGGTCACGTCCACGACAGCGAGGACCCCAAGCTCGTCGGCTGACCGCCCCAGGCCGGCCCTGTCCTCTGCGGAACAGCGAAGCACACCCGTCTCTGGCATAGCTCTCCCAATAGTGGCGTTGCGCCATCGCCCCGGCTTCGGGGCGGCGGGTGCGCGCCCGCAACCGATACGGGGACGATATGCTACGCACCTTCTTCGCCGGCCTGGGCGTCGTGTTCGCGCTCATCCTCGTGTTCTGCGCTTCCTTCCTCGGCAGGGTCGCCTACGACATGCAGTCAAAGCGCCCGGCCTACGAGAAGCTCGCCGTCGACATCACGCGCGAGCTGTCCCGCTCCTGGTCGGCGCAGGACATCAAGGCGCACTATGCGGCATCCGTTGCTTTTAGGCTCAGCGCCCCCGCTGCCCAGCGCGCGCTCGACGCGCTGAAGCCCTTGGGCGGGCTGCGCTACGTCGACGACATGAGGGTCCGCACGCGCTGGACGCGCGACTCGCTGTCTGAGCTGAAGTCGCCGGCCGAGGCCGCCGAGGTGCTGGCCGAGCTCCTGAGCAAGACCGTGCGCATAACCTTCGTTGCCAAGTACGATCACGGCTTCGCCGACGTAGCGATGGAGCTCAGGAGCGAAGGGGGCGCCATGAAGCTGTGGCATCTGCAGATCGACAGCCAGGACCCGCTGCCGCAATCCCCCCCTCGCGCGCAGCAAGCGATCAGCCGCGCCTGAAGCGCATCCCTGCCGGCCGCCCCTCTTGTGTTCCCCGGTGCCCCGCGACGGCCCTTTGTCCCCCGTGCAGCGGGAAGGCAGATGGTGTAGGACACCGCTGACCCGAGGGCGCCGGAGGAAGCGCAATGCTGACAATCTATGAGTTGAACGGCAAGGGCCTGAAGCTGCGCGGTCGTGACGAGCCCATCACCGGCAACTGCATCTGGATCGACCTCCTGCAGCCGACGGCCGAGGAGGATCGCTTCATGGAGGAGCTGCTCGCCGTCGATATCCCCACGCGCGCGGAGATGCGCGAGATCGAGCCCTCGAACCGCTTCTATCAGGAGAAGGGCGCCTACTTCATGACGGCCTCGGTCGTCTACAACATCGAGGGGCCCGTTCCCAAGTCGACTCCAGTCACGTTTATTCTGGCGGGCGACCGCCTCGTCACCGTGCGCTACGCCGAGCCCAAGGCCTTTCCCCTCTACCTGCAGCGGGTGGACAAGGGCGATGCGCCGTGCGCGAACGGCGCCTTCATCATGACCGGCCTCATCGAGGCGCTCATCCACCGCATGGCCGACCTGATCGAGCGCATCCAGGACGACGTCGAAAAGATAGCGCAATCGGTGTTCGAGGTGCGCGGCGGCCGGCAGACGCGCGACCGCCGCCTCGACGTGATTTTGAAGAACACGGGCAAGGCCGGCGACATCACCGCGCGCGCCGAGGAGACCGCCACCTCCGTCAACCGGCTCCTGCACTTCTTCGTACACGCAACGCACGAGCGCGGCGATGATCCGCGCGTGCGCCAGCGCATCAAGGCGGCCCAGCGCGACATCACCTCGCTGCTCGATCACACGCGCTTCCTGTCGGGCCGCATCGCCTTCCTGCTCGACGCGACGCTCGGCACCATCTCCAATGAGCAGAACCAGATCATCAAGCTGTTCTCGGTGATGGCCGTCGTGCTGCTGCCGCCGACGCTGATCGCCTCCATCTACGGCATGAACTTCCATTACATGCCGGAGCTCGACTGGGAATTCGGCTATCCGTGGGCGCTTGGGCTCATGTTCATCGCCGCGATCGTCCCCGTCATCTACTTCCGGCGCAAGGGCTGGCTCTAGGCTTAGACCGCGTAGAGCCACAGAAGCGCCGTGCCGGTGCAGAGCAGAAGCGTTGTCGCGATGCCGAGGCGCAAGACGAAGACAAGCACGAGAGCGAGTAGCGACAGCGCCAGCGCTTTGGCGTCGAGCGAGGCGAGAGTGGGAACGAAGAAGCGCAGCGGACCGGCGGAGCGTAGCCCCACGTCCGCAAACAGCACGTGCAGCGTGAACCACAGCGAAAGGTTGCCGATCACCCCAACGACCGCGGCCGTGACGGTCGACAGTGCCGCCGCCAGCCGCGGGGCGCCCGTCAATCGCTCGATATAGGGCGCACCGGCGAAGATCCACAGGAAGCACGGCGCGAAGGTGGCCCACAGCGTGACGAGCGCGCCGAGGATGCCCATGAGCACCGGGACTCCGCCGCCGAAGCGGTGGGCGGCGGTGTAGCCGACGAACTCGGTGACGAGGATCAACGGGCCGTTGGTCGTCTCGGCCAGGCCGAGCCCATCAAGCATCTCGCCCGGTGTCAGCCAGCGGTAGCTCTCCACCGCCTCCTGCGCCATGTAGGCGAGCACCGCGTAGGCGCCGCCGAAGGTCACGACCGCGAGCTTGGAGAAAAACCAGGCGAGCTGCGCCAGCACATGTCCGGACCCGAACGCGGCGGCGACTGCCAGCAGCGGCACGATCCAGATGGCGAGCCACAACGCCAGCGTGCGCGCCGTATCGGCCAGCGCGACCGGCGGCGCGGGTGTGCTCGCGCGAGCGGGCGCTGCCGGCGCGCGGAAGTACCCGGCGATGGCCGCGGCGGCGACCACCAGCGGAAACGGCACGGCGAGAAAGAAGAGCGCCACGAAGGCGGCGGCGGCGACGAGCCAGTCGGCCGTGCCGTGCAATGCGCGCCGCCCCAGCCGGACGAGCGCCTCGAGCACGATCGCCAGCACGGCCGACTTGACGCCGATGAAGAGCGCCGCCACCGGCGCCGTCCTGCCGACGGCACCATAAATGATCGAGAGCGCGAGGACGAGCAGGGCGCCAGGCGCAACGAAGAGGAGACCGGCCGTGAGGCCGCCTCTGACGCCGTAGAGGCGCCAGCCGACGTAGGTCGCAAGCTGCATCGCTTCCGGGCCCGGCAGCAGCATGCAGAAGCTCAAGGCCGACAGAAAGCTGCGCTCGGCCATCCAGCGCCGCTCCTCGACTAGCGCCCGATGCATGAGCGCGATCTGCGCCGCGGGGCCCCCGAACGAGAGCAGCCCGATGCGCGCGAATTCGGCCACCACGTCGCGAAAAGCGGGGCGCTCGACGGCTTTTGCAGCTTCCCCCTGCGCCATCCCTGTGCCCTCCCGGCGGCCCGTTCTACGCGCGGGCTTGCTTAATGGCGCGGCGACGCGGGCGGCCCCACCGCCTTGCAGCTGCGACCCGCCGTCGCGGCACTGCACTAGTGCACTGCAAAAAATCCCTTAAAACACGGACATTAAAGCCAATATTGCAGCATTGTCGCTCAATTTGAAGCATTGACCGCCACATTTAGCGGTGGTCGGTAGCGGGCGCCAGGACGGGGCATGATCCCGTGGACCATGGCGGCAGAACAAGTTCTGGTGTTCCGCTCCGAGCCTCCCTCCAACAAGCAACCCCCTCCCACCAAAGCGTGTAGCTCCTCAATGGAGGGCACCTCCAGCTTCGTCGCCACGCGACGATCTGGTCCGGGGGTTGGGCGCGAGGCCTTCGGACATGCCGCCCAAGCATGGAGTGACGAAATGCGGACCTCTCCTTTCAGGTTCTTCACCCTGTTGACGTTCGGCCTGATCTCGCTGGCACCCGCCGAGGCGGCCTATTGGGTGGGCCCCCCCACGGAGGCGGCACATTGGGAGTGCATGGGCCCGGCAGTTGCCTGCGGCGGCTCCTCGGATGCGGAGGCGGACTGGGCCCACACCGATCGGTCCCTGGGCCGCGTCTATTCGGAACAGGCGGCCCGGCGGCTTGCGGAGCGAAGCTCGCACCTGCAGCACTCGGTTGCATACACCCCGGCGCCACGTGAGGTTGCACATGCGACGCTCGCGCACTCTGTTGCCCCGGCCACACCGGCGCGCGAGCCCGCCCGTGTCGCCACGGCGGCATTGCAGGTCCCTGCGCCCCAGCCCGCTCGCCACATCGCGGATACGGCCAGCAGCATCAGCGTCAGCCGGCCCGGCGGCGCCGGCTTCCGCGTCGTCCGCACCCAGTCGGGCATGGCCTCCTACTACGGCACGGAGTTGGGGTCACAGACGGCCTCGGGCGCGCATTTCAACCCCAGTGCCATGACGGCGGCGCATCGCACCCTGCCGTTCGGCACCAAGGTGCGCGTGACGAACAAGCGCAATGGCCGCTCGGTCGTGGTCACTATCAACGATCGCGGACCCTTCGTGCGCGGCCGCGTCATCGACCTGTCGACCGGCGCCGCCGGCGTCATCGGGATGCGCGGCGCAGGCGTCGCGCCCGTGAGCCTGGAGGTCCTCGGCCGCGGCTGACGCGAGGCCTGGACCCTGGAGCAGCGATTAAAGGCGGCGGGCGCGATTGCGCCCGCCGCCTTTGTCATTTCAGGAGGGGAAATTGGAGGGCGGCTCTCAACCTGCAGCCTTGACCGCGACCGACGCCATCGCAGGAGCCAACTGGCCCAGCCTGGTGCTGGCGCCGTCGTGCACACCCACCAGCAGGAGTCCGACGGCAACCAGCGCGGCACCGGCCAGCGCCACCAGCACGGCGGCGGCGGGACCGCTCAGATCGCGGGGGTGAGAGAGGAGATCATCGCTGGCAGTTTTCATGGCATTGGGTCCCCGGGTGATATTGTTTAGGCGGCGACGCGCGCGGTCAGACAGCGTCGCGTGCATACGGAACATGTGGGCCTCGCCTAAGAATCGCCAGGCTACGCGCCGGCATCGGCTGTAAAACGCAGCTACCGCTCCCTTCCCGTTTGCTCCGCAGGGAGAAAAACCGGTAAATTGCGACAAATGCGGCCGAACACGCCGCAGCCCGCCCCGGCGAGAAGGCCCTACGATGAAGGCCCATATCTCAAAACCCGCGCGTGAAGCGGCCTTGGCGCAGGTCAAGACCGCCATGATCGAGAAAAAGCTTACCCAGGCCGAGCTCGCGGACGCTGCCGACTGCCACGAGAAGACGATCCAGAACCTCCTGGGCGGCCGCTCGGTGCGCGATCAGACGCTGTTTGACGTGTGCATGGTGCTGGGGCTCGACTTCGACAAGGTCAAAGCCGCGTGGAACGGCGGCGCGGCGAGCGCGCCTGCTGAGCTGTCCGGCGAAGGGGGCGGCCTCGTCGCGCCCGTCTACATGGGCGCTTACGCCCGCGCGGCGGTCGACCACTACATCGGCAGCTACCTGACGCTCAGGCCCTCGTTCGCGCAATCAGGCTCGATCATCGCCTACCGCACGGACATCAGTTGGGACCCTGAGTGGCCGAGCCTCCTGTTCCAGGAGCGCGACCGGCCCGATGCGCCCTACTCCCACCGCGGGCGGCTCTACATTCCCGCATCGTCGATGTTCATCCATCTCGTGTCGCTGACGAAGGGCGCCATGCGCATGGTCATGGTCTCTCAGGTCGACCGCTTCGGCGAGATGCGAGGCATCATTACGACGGTGCACAAGCACGGGGCGATGCTGGTCCCGGTGGCAACACCGATCGTGTACGCGCGGCGCGAGGACTTCTCGGGCCCGTTCGGCGAGATCACAGCGAAGAGCCCGGCCTTTGAGGCCTACAAGAAGACGCTCGACGCGACGGTCTCGGAAGGCTACGCGCGCCTCGTAGGGCCGTGATCGCGCCGGTTAGCGTCAACGCGGCGCGCGCTCGCGCGCCGGCCGCCGCTTGACGGCGGGTCTCGCCGCGCTGCGCCACTCGGCGATTTTCGCGAGCAGCTTGGCCGGCCGCTCTCTGATGACCTCGACCTCGCCACGGTAAATTTCGCCCTTCGCCCCATCGACGGACAGGATGTCGCCCTCCTCGATCGTCGCCTCGCCGAACGCGCAGGCGCGCCCCGACGGCTCGATCGTGAGCCCTTCGCAGCCGACGACGCAGACCTTGGCAAGCTGGCGCGCGACCACGGCAGCGTGCGAGGTGCGTGCGCCTTGCGCGGTGATGAGTGCGGCGGCCTGTGACAGCGCGCCGATGTCACTCGTCTCCGCCGTCTCGCGCACGAGGATCACCGGCTTTCCGCACCGCTTCGGGTCGGCGGCGCGCTCGGGATCGAACACGGCTGCACCGACGGCGACGCCGGCGCTCGCCGCGGTGCCGCGCGCGATGAGGACCGCGCCTGGCGCCGGCTTCAGATGCACGGTCTCGATCGCGTCGAGATCGACGCCATCGAGACGCGATAGCGCCTCCGCGCTTGTGATCAGCCCCTCAGCGACGAGGTCACAGGCGATGCGGGCCGCGGCGAGCGGGGTGCGCTTGCCGGTGCGCGCCTGCAGCAGAAAGAGGCGGTCCTCCTCGACCGTGAACTCGAAGTCCTGCATATCGCGGAACTCCTGCTCGAGAAGGATTCGCGCCTCGAGCAGGGCGCGAAAAGCCTGCGGCGCGCGCCGCTCGAGCTCATTGAGCCCCATCGCCTTGCGGCGCCCCGCGACAACGTCCTCGCCTTGCGCGTTGGCAAGGTAGTCGACGTAAAGCTCATCGCTTCCGTCCGCCGGATTGCGCGTGAAACCGACGCCCGATCCTGACGCGGGGCTCAGGTTGCCGAACACCATCGCCTGCACGACGACGGCGGTGCCGAGATGATCGGGGATCTTGTTCAGCTTGCGGTAGCTCTGCGCGCGCGGGCTCACCCAGGAGCGCAGAACCGCCTCGATGGCGCCGGCGAGTTGCGCGCGCGGGCTTGCGGGAAAGGGCTCGCCCGTCGCGACTTGGAACTCGTCCTCGAAGGCATCGGCGATCGTCTTGAGGCCGCTCGTATCGAGCTCGTCGACGTCGGCCGCTCCGAGCTGGGCGAGCAGAGCGTTGAGCCTCGAGGAAAACCGCGCCGGAGCAATGCCGCGCACCACCTCTCCATACTGCTGCACGAGGCGGCGCCGGCAATCGAAGGCAAGATGCGGATTGCCGCTCATGCGAATGAGGGCGCGCACCGTGGCACTGGTCAGCCCCACGTTGAGCACGGTCTCCATCATGCCCGGCATGGAGATGGCTGCGCCCGAGCGCACCGAAAGCAGCAACGGCCGCTTCGGATCGCCCAGCGCGCGGCCGGTGCGAGCGCCGAGCCGCTGCAGCTCAGGCTCGAGCACGGCGTCGAGACCGTCGAGGGCGACGGCACCGCGCCGCAGATAGTCGCGGCACACCTGCGTGCTGAGCACGAACGCCGGCGGCACGGGCAGCGCGCGTCGGCCGAGCCGCATGAGATTGTACGCCTTGGAGCCGACCGTCTCTTTGCTGGGCATCTGCGCCGCGTTGCCCTCGAAGGGGACGCGGTAGACCTCCATGGCGAGCGACGGCTCGGTCGGAGCCTTCATGCGATCACCTCGTCCATCAGATACGTGCGCAGCGCCTGGCCGGCATGAGCTTGAGCATCCGTCGCCGTCTCGAGCGCCTGCGAAAGCTCGCGCAGCAACATGATCTGGCGCGCATCGAGGGTTTCCAGGATCAGCCAGCGCCGCATCTGCCTCAAGACCGCATCGGCCGCGTGCTCGATCGCGATAAGCCGCTCGAGCGCGCTTAGGAACTCGTCGAGATCATCGCGCACGTCCGAGCGCGTGATCGAGGCGGCGCACTCCACGCACTTCACGAGCTCTTGGGCGGATTTGAGCGGCAGGTCGGCGATCTCTTTCAGCTTGGCAATGGCGTCAGCCGACGGCGCGACCAGCAAGAACAGCTCGACGAGCGCGGCGGCCTCCTCCAGCTCGTCGACCGCGTCGTCGGAGCGCTCGAAGAACTGCAGGAGCGATGGCGGGCGGCGGAAGCGCTTGATATCCTCGCGCGCCTCGTTCAGGAGCTGGTCGGCCTTCGCCTCCCAGGCTCCGGCGCGGGCTGCCCCGCTGGCGATCCACGTGCGGCCCGGTCCGCTGCCGATGCGCTCGAGCGCCTCGCGCACGAGCAGGGCGACGTCGTAGCCGAGCGCCACGTGCGCCGCCGCCGTGTCGAAGATGCCGAGCCGCTCGTTCTCGAAGTAGCGGTGCAGCCTGGTCTTGATCTCGTCCTGGATAGCCCGGCGCGAGCGCCGCTGACGCAGGCCCACGCTCGCAAGGCGCAGCGCCTCCTTCAGAAACTCGCTGGCGTGATCCTCGCTGATGAGCTCATCCAGGCGCTGTCCGTAGCGCAGATGCTGCCCGGCGGCATACTCGACGGCGTCGGCAAGCGCCCGCTCGCCGCCGATCTCGATCAGGCCGCGATGCCCATAGTCGTTGTCGGCGGCCCACGTGAGAATCTCGATGGCGCGCTGCTTGCTCACGAACTGGCGCAGCCGTTTGCGCATGTGGTTCCAGTCGATCAGGAACACGATGCGCGAGCCGAGGTGGGCGAGGAAGGCGTCGAGCTCGGCCTCGTCGCGGGCCGTGAAGCTAGCCCGTCGCGAGCAGGTATTGGGCAGACGCGAGCTTGTCGCTCTGGCGCTGCTCGGTCCCCTCCCAGGTCATATCGAACGCCTGAAACAGCGACTTGAAGAACTGCAGGCGGGGGCCGTGGATATCCGTATAGGTCACGCTGACGGTGAGGTCGTGGACACGCACGACGAGGACGTGAGCGTCCGTCGTGCCGATGTCGTTCTGGATGAGCACGCGTCCGTTGTGCTCGGTCGCGGTCGTGCCGAGGCCAGGGTGGTCGAACTTCAAAGGCGCGGTGCGATTGAGGCCCGACATGAAAGCCTCGACGCGGGGCCGGCCCCAATCCGAGAGCTGGTGGACGCGGGCGCCCGCAAGCGTCTCCACGGCGGTCGCCGCCTGCAGCTTGTTGATCGCGCGGTGGGCATCCATCACGACGAGATGCAGGCTATCCCCGGCCTTGCGATCGCCGGAGGCCATCGCCTGGATCAGAGCGCCGGGAATGGCTCCGTGAGCGAGCGGCGGGAACTCGAGCGCCGCCAAGCGCGCGGCGAGCGGCGCGCGGTCCGCCTCGGGCAGGCAGGCAAGCATGGTCTCGATGCTCGAGCGGACGCGGCGCAGCAGCTCCGGCCCGTGCGGGATGCGGTACGCGCCGCCGCGATCCTTTCGCGTTCCCGCGACGACGTCGTCGAGCCAGTCGTCGGTGAGCTGGCTTGCCAACCTTTCCGCCTTGAGATCGGGAGCGGGCACTTGCGGCCGCTCGACGTTCTCCTGCGCGGTCTGCAGCAGCGCGAGGTAATATTTGGCCTGGTCGTTGGCGACGAGCGAGACGGCGATCAAATCGGGCGCCAACAGCTCCTCTTCGCCCAACTCGGAGACGACGGCCTGTTTGAGCGTCATGGCGCAATCCTCAAGGTCCAAGATTTTCGTCATACGGGCCCGTGCCTCAATCGCGTTTGGCAACGAGACGATGGGGTTACTTCGCGATGAACCTGACAACGCGCATTGGAACGGCGGTGGTTCGCGGCAAGCCGCGCATTGGGCACCCGCAGCGTTAACCGCCGCGGAACGCATCGATGGCGCACAACCGGTCCAGCGCGGCGCCAGCGGTCGACAGGGGCGCCACCTCCACACTAGGCGGCCGGCATGACACTTCGGCGACACCGCAACCTCAAGGCACGTGGGCATTTCCGTGGCCTGTCCATGGCATGGCGCGTGGGCGCCCCTTGAGGTGCTCGCCGGCAAGCCGCCTCAGGGCCCCGCGTCCACCCGCCACTGGAAAGCGGCGCGTGCGCATGGTAGATGACTGACGGGTCAGTCATTGGCGGGATGGAGACGATGCCCAAGAACCAGCGGTCACGGCCGGCAGAGCCCCAGCGCAAGCCGCCCTCGGCCCAGCGCTCCCGGCGGCCGCTGCGGCGCACCCGCAAGGTCGACCCGGCGACGCGCCGCCAGGCCATTCTCGATGCCGCGCTCACGCTTTTCGCCGAACGCGGCTTCGGAGCCGCCCGCCTCGAGGATGTCGCCGCCCGCGCCGGAGTGGCCAAGGGCACGCTCTACCTCTACTTCAAGGACAAGGAGCAGCTGTTCGAGGAGGTGATCCGCAGCGCCGTGTCGCCGATCCTCGAGCGGCTCGACGCGCTCGCCGCCGCGCCGGATCTACCCTTCGAGACGGTGCTCGAGGCGCTGGCCGTCATGTTCGAGAAGGAGGTGCTGGGGACAAGGCGCAAGCTGCTCGTTCGCCTCATGATCACCGAGGGCCCGCGCTTTCCCCGCATCGCCGAGTTCCACTATCGCACCGTCGTCTCTCGCATCATGCCGCTCATCCGCACGCTTGCGGAGCGGGCCATTGCGCGCGGCGAAATAGCGAGCGACGCTCTCGTGCGCTATCCGCAGCTTCTCGCCGCACCGTTGCTCTTTGCCGTGATCTGGGACGCGCTGTTTGCCAAGATCGCGCCGCTCGACATTGCCGGCTTCTTTCGCGCCCATCGCCAGTTGCTGCTCGCCGGTAAGACACGGACGTCATCACCATGAACCGGAAACTTCTGAGCGCTGTCATTGCCGTCGCGGTCGTGGGCGTTGGGCTCGCGGCCTGGATCTATGTCCACTCGAACGGCGGGCCCCCGCAATACCAAGGCTGGGTCGAGGCCGACCTCGTGTTCGTCAGCCCCGACGAGATCGGGCGCATCGAGACGATGTCGGTGCGCGAGGGCGATCGCGTCGATGTGGGCTCGCCATTGTTCACGCTCGACGAGGACTTGCAGCAGGCGGCCGTCGCCGAGAACGAGGCCTATGTCGCCAACGCCAAGACCGATTACACGCGCGCCGAGGAGCTCCTGAAGAGGCAGGTCGGTAGCGTCAAGACCTTCGACGACGCCAAGGCTGCGCTGCGCTCGGCGCAAGCCAAGCTCAACTCGGCCAAGACCAGGCTTGAGCGCCGGCGGCGGACGAGCCCTGTCGCCGGGACGATCCAGGAGGTCTACTTCCGCGGCGGCGAGATGGTCGAGCCGCAACGGCCGATCCTGTCCATCATGCCCCCTGGCAACGTCAAGGTGCGCTTCTTCGTGCCGCAGGCCATCCTGCCCTCAATCAACATCGGAGAGCGCGTGCACATCAACTGCGACGGATGCCGCCCGGACCTCTATGGGCGCGTGAGCTTCATCTCGGCGCAGGCCGAGTTCACCCCGCCCGTCATCTACAGCCTGGAGGAGCGGGCGCGCCTCGTATTTCGCATCGAGGCGCTGCCTGAGCATCCCGAGGAGGTGAGGATCGGGCAGCCCGCCTCCGTCGCGATCGAGGAGACTGCACCGCCAGTGACGAGCCATGCCGAGCGCTGACACCAAAGCGGCCGTGCCCGCCCCGGCGATCGTCGTCGAGGGGCTGACCAAGTCCTTCGACGGCAAGGTCGTGGTGCGCGACCTCTCGCTCACGGTGCGGCGCGGGGAGATCTACGGCTTCCTCGGCCCCAACGGGTCGGGCAAGACGACGACGCTGCGCATGATCTGCGGGCTTCTAACTCCCGACGGGGGGCACGGTACCTGCCTCGGCTACGATATCCTGAAGCAGCGCGACGAGATCAAACGCCGCGTCGGCTACATGACGCAGCGGTTCAGCCTCTATCAGGACCTTTCCATCAAGGAGAACCTGGAGTTCGTGGCCCGCGTCTACGGGCTTCCCGACCCGAGTGCCGCGGCACGCCAAGCGATCGAGAAGCTCGGCCTGAAGGGGCGCGAGCAGCAGCTGGCGGGCACGCTGTCGGGCGGCTGGAAGCAGCGTCTGGCGCTCGGAGCCTGCATTCTGCCGAGCCCTGAGCTCCTGCTGCTCGACGAGCCGACGGCCGGTGTCGACCCGAAGGCGCGGCGCGAGTTCTGGGGCGAAATACACAAGCTCGCCGCGGCCGGCATGACAGTGCTCGTCTCCACCCACTACATGGACGAGGCCGAGCGCTGCCACGAGATCGCCTACATCGCTTACGGCCGACTGTTGGCCAAGGGCGCGATCCCCGACGTGATCGCGGCCTCGCACTTGCGCACCTACACCGTGAGCGGGCCCAATCTCAACGAGCTCGCCGATAGGCTCGTCGGCACGCCCGGCGTCGACATGGTGGCGCCGTTCGGAAACAACCTGCACGTTGCCGGGCGCGACGCCACCGCCCTCGATGCGACGGTCGCAAGCTTCCAGAGCCATCCGGAGGTCCACTGGAGCCTGTCATCGCCCTCGCTCGAGGACGTCTTCATCGACCTGATGGGACGATCCCAGGACAACTTCCAATGAGGCCTCTCGCCATACGGCGCGCGCCCGGCGCGCTCTCGCGCACCGCCGCGATGTTCATCAAGGAGTTCGTGCAGCTCCGGCGCGACCGGCTGACGTTCGGAACCATGATCTTCATTCCCCTGATGCAGCTGACGCTGTTCGGGTTTGCCATCAACACGACGCCGCGCCATCTGCCCACCGCCGTGCTCGCCTACGAGGACAGCGACCTCGGGCGCTCGATCCTCGCCGCCCTGCGCAACACCTCCTATTTCAAGTTGGTCGAGGTCGTGCACTCGGAAGCCGAGATGGACCACCTGATGCGCGAAGGCAAAGTGCTGTTCGGCGTGGAGATCCCGGCAAAATTCGAGCGCGCGGTGCGGCGCGGCGACAGGCCGGCCCTACTTGTGGCCGCCGACGCCAGCGACCCGGTCGCCGCCGGAACCGCGCTCGGTGCGCTCGAAGGGATCGTCACGACGGCGCTCGCCCGCGACCGCGGCCTGCCCCAGACCACACAGGCGGTCCCCGCCTTCGAGATCCGCGAGCACCGCCGCTACAATCCCGCGGGCGTGACCAGCCTCAACATCGTGCCGGGCCTGCTCGGCGTGATCCTCACCATGACCATGCTGATCTTCACCGCGCTGTCGGTGACGCGCGAGATCGAGCGCGGGACCATGGAAAGCCTGCTCGCCATGCCGATCGAGCCCGTGGAGATCATGCTCGGCAAGATCGCGCCCTACGTCGTCATCGGCTTCATCCAGGCCTCGCTTATTCTCGTGTTCGGCCGGCTCATGTTCGGTGTCCCCATTGCGGGCAACATCTGGCTCCTGGCCGCGCTCTCGACGCTGTTCATCGCCACCAACCTGTCGATCGGCTACACCTTCTCCACGATCGCGCAGAACCAACTGCAGGCGATCCAGATGTCGTTCATGTTCTTTCTGCCCAACATCCTCTTGTCGGGCTTCATGTTCCCGTTCGCGGGCATGCCCGGCTGGGCGCAGGCAATCGGTCAGTTCCTGCCGCTGACCCACTACTTGCGCATCGTGCGCGGCATCATGCTGAAGGGGGCGGACTTCTATGACCTTCGCTTCGAGGCGCTGGCGCTCTTAGGGCTCATGCTGCTCGCCATGACGTTTGCCGTGCGCCGCTTCCGCCGCACGCTCGACTGAGCGGGCAAACGGCGCTCCTCATCGTGGGGGAAGAGGTGGCGTCGGCTCGGGCTCGCCGCCCGCGGCGGCTCCGATGGGGTCGAACGGCATCACCGTCTGCGCGGCAATCGCGATGTTTGAGAAGACCGCCCGCTCCTCGGCCGGCGCCCGTTCGCGGCGCGTGATGCGCCAGGCGATGTAGGCGATGAACACGGCATGCACCGCGGCGGTGAAGAAAAAGAGCGTCGGCGTCCCCGACCGCTCGCGCCACAGCGCGGAGAACAGGGGACCGGCCGCCGCGCCAAGCCCGTAGACCAGCAACAGCCCGCTTGAGATCTCGACGCACTCTGAGGCATCGGCGTAGTCGTTGGCGTGCGCGACCACGAGCGTATAGAGCGGGAAGGCGCCGGCGCCGAACACCGCGCCCGCGAGGGTCACCCCAAGCCTGTCGGGCATGGGGATGAGCATGATCGCGAGCGCGGCGAAGACCGCCGCGAGCCCCGCCAAGATCATGACGATGCGCCGATCCACGCGGTCGGAGAGGCTGCCGAGCGGCCATTGCGCCAAAGCGCCCCCGAGCACCACGGCGCTCATGAACACGGCGATCTCGGTCAGGTTGAAGCCTTCGTCCTGGGCGAACACGGGGCCCAGCGTCCAGAAGGCGCCGTTGACGAGCCCGACCGCGAAGCACCCCGCGACGCCGACCGGCGAGATGGCGTAGAGCCTACGCAGCCGTGGGCGAACGAACCCGGCCGGCGTGGGCGAGGCCGAGACCGTGAAGGCGATCGGCAGGGCGGCGAGCGAGACGAGAATCGAGGCGAACGCAAACAAGTTGAATGAGGCGGGATCGGAGAGGGCCAGCATCATCTGCCCGGCCGTGATCACGGTGAGGTTTATGGCGGTGTAGATGGAGAAGATCGTGCCGCGCGTCCTGTTGTCCGAGCGCGCGTTGAGCCAGCTCTCGATCACGATGTAGAGCACGGCGAAGCAGTAGCCGGTGAGGGCGCGCAGCGCCCACCAGACGATGGGATCGACGTACATGACGTGCAACAGCGACACGACCGAGGCGACCGAGGTCATGGCGAGATAGGCGCGGATGTGGCCCGCCCTGCGCACGAGCAGAGGCCCCTGAATGCACCCGAGCGTGAACCCTAAGAAGTACGCCGTCCCGAGCAGGCCGAGTGCGATCGAGGAGAAATTCTCCAAGTTCGCTCGCACCGGCACGAGCGTTCCCTGCAGGCCGTTGCCCATTAAGAGGATCGATACGCTCAGCAGGAGCGCCGACACCGGCGCGAGCGCGGAAGCGAGCAGGCTTGGCGCCTCCGCGTCGTTGCGTGCGCGTGTCATAAATCGCTCCATCGCAAATGGATGCCGGTGGACCGAGGCCCAACCGATGCGTCGGGGCCTTCTCGCCCGGGGGAACGCGCAGTGCAAGCCTGGTTCGGCGCCCCAAGAGTCGCAACGCCAATTGGCTGTGGCAACCGGTGCGCCCGAGTAAAATCGTCGCTCTCCCGAAGGAGGAGACGACGGCCAAGGAGGCTGCACGTTTGGGGCGGCAACACCCGAGGTTGGTGCTGCAATCGGCAGCGAACGCCGGCGGTCCCCGCGAGGACCGCCGGCGTCTTGGCTCAAGGGGGCAGTCGGCCGGCACGGGACCGGCGCGCCAGCTCAGCAGCCCTTGAGCACATCGCGCGCGATGTCGAGAGCGCCGCAGATCTCCTCGCGCGTATGCTCCGACGTCAGGAAAAAGCGCAGCCGCGCCGCATTCACCGGCACGCCCGGCGACATGATGAGCGAGGTGTTGACCCCGCGCTCAAAGAGGCGCGTGACGGACTTGGCCGCCCGCGTCGTGGCCCCCACCATGATCGGCAGCATGCCGATGCCGATGGCGCGGCCGGTGTCGAGCCCCCGCGCCTTGGCTTCGGCGAGGAACAGAGCGCCGTTTGCGTGCAGGCGCCGGACGCGCTCGGGCTCGCGCTTGATGGCGCGCAGCGCCGCGAGCGCCGAGGCAGTCATCGACGGCGGCAGTCCGACCGAGAACACGAAGCCCGGCGCGGCGTAGCGCAAAGTGTCGATCAATTCGCGATTTCCCGCGATGTAGCCGCCGCACGATGCGTAAGCCTTGCTGAGCGTGCCCATCCAGATATCGACCTTGTCGCCGGGGACAGCACAGTGCTCCGCGAGCCCGGCGCCCGTGCGACCCAAGACGCCGCAGCCATGCGCATCATCGACCATCAGCCAGGCGCCGTAGCGCTCCTTGATCTCCACGACGCGGGCGAGATCGGGGATGTCGCCCTCGGTCGAATAGAGGCCCTCGATGACGACGAGCGCGTTGCGGTACTTGCCCCGCTCCTCGCGCAGGAGGCTCTCGAGCGCGTCGAGGTTGTTGTGGCGGAAGGTGCGCGTCTTGGCACCCGACAGGCGCATGCCGACGACGGCGCTGTTGTGCACGAACTCGTCGTGCACGATGAGGTCGTCCGCGGCCATCAATGTTCCGATGGTGGAGACGTTGGCGGCATGCCCGCTGACGAAGACGAGCGCGCTCTCGACGCCAATCGTCGCTGCGATCTCCTGCTCCAGCTCGCGGTGCAGCGGCGTGTCGCCCGACACCATGCGGCTCGCCGAAATGGAGGTGCCGTAGCGGTCGATTGCGGCCTTGCAGGCCGCGATCAAATCGGGGTGCTGGCTGAGCCCCAAATAATCGCACCAGGCGAAGTTGAGGCAGGGCTTGCCGTCGATCAGCGTCTTGCGTCCCTCGGGCCCTTCGGTGGAGCGGAAGAACGGGTTCTCGATGCCGAGCATCGCGCCGAGCTTCTCGTGGTACTTGATCGACTTGTGGGCCGACAGCGACGAGAACGGCTTGGCTGACATCGGGCGATCGGCCTTGCCGCGCAGCATGGCCAGCGATTGCGGGATGAGATTCATGGCGGGTCCTCTCCTAGAGAAAGACGCGATCGTTGCAGCGACGCGCAAAAAGATCAGTCGTTCGTGTAGACGCCGAGGTGGATGTCGAGGCTGCCCGACCAGTCGTCCATATCGGCAGGCGCAGACCTGTCCTTGTCGGCCGCGGCCATGATGGCTGTTGGGCCGCCGAGCGCGTGCAACAGCCAGGCGCGACGCCGAGCGTAGGCCTCGGCAAAGCCGGCGTCGGCGAGACCGGGCAGCGTATCGGCGGCCTGCGATAAGCTCGCATCGGGCACCAACGGGAATGTTCTCATTACTCGTCTCCTTGATCGAACGCGCTCCGCCACTTGCAATTTTGAGCAACTGGGCGCAGCGCGAAGACGTCTAAGGCGCGAAGGGGATGGTGCGCTGTTACGACCGGAACATTGCCGCAACCGGGGAGCACGGGGACAAGCGGCTTTGGCTCAGTCCTCGGGCGGCATCAGGCGAATGCAGCAAATGCGCGCGGCAAACCTGCGGCCTAGGCTAGGAGGGCGACGCTCTTGATTTGTGCATGGACGAGGACGCCTGGCTCCAAGCCAAGCACCTCGCGAGACTTGCAGGTGATGCGTCCGACGATGCGAGCGCCGTGGCCGTCCTCGCCGATCGCCGCCACCAGATTGACCTGGCCATCGTCGCCGTCGGGCGGCGCGACCGACACGATGCGCACCGGCAGATGGTTGAGGACGGATGTCTCAGGGATGTCGCCGCGAACAAAGGCGACATCCGAAGCGCTTATGCGGATGCGGCACTTCTTGCCGGGGTTGCCCCGGCGCCCGGGCACGAGCAGAGTGCCACCGTCAATCGCCAGGCTTGTCAGTGCATACTGCTCGTCGACGCTTGAGATGCGCGCTTCCAAGCGTGACGGCCGCCTCGGGCGCTCGCAGGAGCGGCAGGTCAGGGTTGGCCTCCAGCTCGGCCAGCGGCCCCACGGCACGCGCTCGTCCATTCTCGATCAGCACCAGAGTATCAGCGAGGCGCTCCACCTCGCTCATATCGTGGCTGACGTAGAAGATCGGTATGGAAAGGTTCTCGCGCAGCGCCTCCAGGTAAGGAAGGATCTCCTCCTCGGTGAACCGATCCATCGCAGCCAGCGGCTCGTCCATCAGCAGAAGCCGCGGCCGGGACAACAAGGCACGCCCGATGGCAACGCGCTGGCGCTCGCCTCCGGAAAGGGTGCCGGGAGCCCGCTCGAGCAGGTGTCCGATTCCGAGCATGCTCACGGTGTCGTCGAAGCTGATCGACACCGAGCTGTTGGAGGCCTGTGCCCGCTTCGCGCCGTAGAGCAGGTTGTTGCGCACGGATAGGTGCGGAAAGAGGCTGGCCTCCTGAAAGACGTAGCCGATGCGTCGCTCATACGGCTTCAGGAATGTGCCGCTGGCCTCGTCCTGCCACAGCTCGCCGTCTACCTTCAGACGGCCGGAAAGTCGAGCCAGGCCGGCCATACAGCGCAGGACCGTCGTCTTGCCGCTACCTGAAGGACCAAAGAGCGCGGTGACACCATAGCCAGGCGCGGTGAATGCCACGTCGATGAGGAACGTGCCGACGGTGCCTGTGAATTTTGCCTCGATCGCGGCCCGGTCGGCCTTCATTTGCCCACGCGCCCAAGTCGCTTTTCAACGAGCATCACCGACAGGATGACGGCAAAAGAGAAGAGAAGCATGCCGCCTGCCAGGATATGCGCCTGCGTCCACTGCAGGGTTTCGACGTAATCATAGATGGCGACCGACAAGACCTTTGTCTCGCCTGGAATGTTGCCGCCGATCATGAGCACCACGCCGAACTCGCCGACCGTATGGGCGAACCCAAGCACCGCCCCGGTCAGAAATCCCGGCCGGGCGAGCGGCACGGCAACCGACCAGAAGCTATCCCAATCGGAGGCGCGTAGCGTGGCCGCCACCTCCAGCGGACGATCCCCGAATGCTTCGAAAGCATTGCGTATGGGTTGAACGACAAACGGCATCGAGTAGAAGACCGAGCCGATCACCAGCCCTTCGAAGGTGAAGGCCAAGGAGCGCAGGCCGAAGGGGCTGCCCAGCAGCCCGCCTAGACCGTTGGGCCCCAGCAGCAGCAGCAGATAGAACCCCAGCACGGTTGGGGGCAGCACGAGAGGCAGAGCCACGACGGTGGCCACTGCCTCCTTCCATGGAGCCCGGGAACGGGCGAGCCACCATGCAATAGGAGTGCCTACGACGAGCAGCAAAATCGTCGTCAGCGTTGCAAGCTCTAGCGTGAGCCGGATCGGCGACCACAAATGCTCGAACTCAGACATCGGCACACCAATCCAAGACGCCACACTGGCGGCCTACGGCGCAGGAGCCGGCTCCTTGGCGGCAACTGCTGCTCCCACGCCGTAGCCGTACTTCTCCTTTACGGCGCGTGCCCGCGGCCCTTTCAGGAAGGTGAGGAAGGCCTTTGCGGCCGGATTGCCCTCACCCTGTTTCAGGAGAACCGCATCCTGGGCGATCGTGGCATATAGGTTGTCGGGCACGACCCAGCGCGAGCCCTCATCCTTGTTGATGACCTGCGAAAGGGCGACAAAGCCGACTTCAGCATTTCCTGTTTCTACGAACTGATACGTTTGGGCGATGTTGTTGCCCTGCACGATCTTTCGGGCGAGCGCATCATAAACCCCGAGCTTCTTCATGACTTCGACGCCAGCCGCGCCATAAGGCGCTGTCTCCGGATTGGCAATGGCGATCTTGGCAAACTTGCCTTCCTTGAGGGTCTCCTCGCCTTTCACGAGATCCTTGGTCTTGCTGAAGAGCACGACCTTTCCGGTGGCGTAGGTGAAGAGGCTGTCGGGAACAGCAAATCCTTGCGCGACGGCTTTCTTCGGAGTCTTCCGGTCCGCCGCCAGGAAAACCTCGAAGGGAGCCGCCTGAGTGATCTGCGTAAAGAGCTGGCCGGTCGAGCCGAAGCTGAAGACGGCCTGGTCGCCGGTGGCCTTTTCGAAGAGCACGCCGATCTCTTTCGCGGCCTCGGTGAAATTCGCCGCCACCGCAACCTTCACCTCTCCTGCGGCGCACGGCAGCGAGCTCGCAGCCGATGCCAGCAGCGCGAGCAAGGCGCCCCCCAAGGCACGCGACAGCTTGTTTCGCCTGAGCCGGATCATGATGACGTCTCCACCGATTGCCGCATTGCGAGCGCGCTAACGAGCGCCAGCCCGAACCGCCGCAGCGAATTCGTGCGAACGCAAACTCACAACGATGCCCTCGAAGCTGCGCTTTTGCGTTGCATGCTAGCCGCGCGACGGCGTCATAGTCGAGCGCTATATTCAATCGGGAATATCGGCGGCTGCGGCTTGTTTACGCACTGGGCGGGGGGCCTTGGCGGCCGTTGCCTTGGCGGCGGGGCGCTCGTGGCTGAGGAAGCGCTCCTTGAGGTCGACGCTCGACCTGTGGCCGACGCTCGCGCGGTGGCGGCCAAGCCACTTCTCCGCCTCGTCGCGCCCGGCGTTGTAGAGATAATTCAGAAGCGCCCAGTCGGGCTTCATGGTGCTGTCGGGGCTGAGCGCGCTCGTATAGCGTCCCGCCTCGATCAGGTGGAAGCGGTGGGTGGAGAGGCGGCCGTAGCGGCCGCGCGCGCCGCCGAGCCACCGCTGCGAGCATTCGCGCACGGTCTCGATCAGCTCGATGTCGCGCATGAGCGGGGCGTTGAACGCGAGTCGGTTGGCGTGCAGCGAGATTTCGCGCACGCCAGTCGGCAGCCCATGGCGCACGAGCGGATTGAGATGGACGATGAGGGTGTCCTCGACCGGGCTCTCCATGGCGAGCGTCTTGATGTCCGGGTTGGCCGAGAAGCCGCCGTCCCAGTAGGCGACGCCGTCGATCTCCACGGCGTGGTGCAGGGTCGGGAGGCAGGCCGAGGCGAGCACCGCCTCCACCGTGATCTCCTCACGGCGGAAGATGCGGGCGCGCCCCGTCGCCACCTCGGTCGCCGCAATCAACAGCTCCAATGGCGAGGAGGTACGCAGCTTGTCGAAGTCGATCGTCTCCGACAAGAGGCGGCGCAGCGGATCGAAGCCGAGCGGATTGAAATCGTAGGGCGACCACAGGCTCGCCACCTGCGCAAGATGCGGCGTGCGGCTCAAGCCGTAGAGGAACGGATTGAGGCGCAGCAAGTCAGGCACGCCCGCCTTGTGCACCGCCTCCCACACGTGGCGCAATTTCTTGCGCGCCTTCGCCCGGCCGCCCTCGCTGAGCCCCGAGGCGACCGCCACCGCATTGACCGCGCCGGCGCTCGTCGCGCTCACCCAGCTGATCTGCAGCTCATCGTCCTCGAGCAGCCGATCGAGCACGCCCCAGGTGAAGGCGCCGTGCGCGCCGCCGCCCTGGAGAGCCAGATTGATCCGAACCGGTCGCCGAAAGAACCGCACGTGCCTCATCCCGCCTTGTCGCCGGCCTGCGCGAAGCAGAGCCGAAGCACCTATATAGTGTCACGACGGCGGCTCGATGGGGAGAACAGCGGAGCGGCCAGCTATCTGTGCGACCGTGGCGCAAGCGCCATAGGTTTCTGCAAGGCTATTGCCTTCCGCTGCGCAGATGCGCGCCGATTGTGCAATCCGCACACGCGGCGTCCGGAGCGCAGCCGCTGCGCTCGTGCGACAAGAAAGCGCGCCATCAAAGCGCGGTACGAACCCAAATCCGCAGCGACGCGATTTGCGGTCTACAGAATGCGCTTGCGGTCGAGCTGCTCGATCATGCTTCCGGTCGCGTCGAGGCCGCGCGTCGTGCACTCGATCACCGCCTCGCCACCGGCGCGCGCGATGCGCAAGAGATGGTAGCGCCCCAGCGGCTCGCTCTTGTGCAGGCGCCCGGCCGAGCCGGACGCGACGCCGAGCACCGGGATGCGCCCGCGCGCCCACGCGAAGTCGACGAGGTTATCGCGATGATTGTGTCCGTGCAGCACGAGCTCGGCGCCGCACGCTTTAAGCACCTCGGCCAGCGCCGCGGCGTCGCGCAGGGCCCGGCGTGGCGGCGCCAGCCCGGGAAGCGGCGGGTGATGGATCAGCACGACGCGGATCAGACCCTCCTGCTCGGTGCGCTGGAGAATGTCCTTGAGCACTGCGATCTGGCGCTCGCCCAATTGCCCCGCCGCGACGAACGGCGGCGTCTCCACCGCCGAGTTGAGGCAGACGAGCGCCGCCGGCCCGACGCGGCGCACGAAGGGAAAGCCGCCGTCGGCGCTCCGGTCGAACTGCCGGCCCCAGGTGTCGGCGCGCATGTAGTCGGCCCAGCGTCCGATCCCCGGATGCTTGTGGACGTAGGTGTAACGGTCGTGGTTGCCGGGAACGACGGTCACCGCCTCGGGCGCGCCCAAGCCCTCGAGCCAGGCGCGCGCGGCCTCGTACTCGGCCGGAAGCCCTAAGTTGATCAGGTCGCCCGTGACCGCGATGTGATCGGGCTTGTGCGCCTTGAGGTCGGCGACGACGAGATCGAGACTGCCGCAGCGGTGCACGCGCCGCCGGCTGCGCTGCCAGTTGAGATAGCCGAGCCCACGCTTGACGTTGAGGTGACGCAGGGCGAATCCGCGCAGGGGCGCCAGATGCACGTCGGAAAGCTGGGCGAGCGTGATCGTCTCTGTCATCAGTCCTTGCGGGAGTCCTTCCCGGGAGGGGGGTCGCTGGAACCGAACTTTATCATGCCCTGTCAACCAAAGGCGTGCTTAGCATAGATGCCGCGAGGTGCTGAACGGAGGCATGGTGAAATGGAAGCTCCTTTGCGCTCGAGGCGACTGTTCATCAAGCTCATGCAGCGCTACTGGCGCGTCTCGCGCGGCCTAACGCTCGGGGCCCAGGGCGTCGTCATCGGCGCTTCTGAGCGCATCCTGCTCATCAAGCACACCTACCGGCCGGGCTGGCACTTCCCCGGCGGAGGCGTGGAGCGCCACGAGACGGCACCGGCAGCGCTCGCGCGCGAGCTACAGGAAGAGGCGGGCGTCGAGTTGTCGGGAAAACCGGAGCTGTTCGGCCTCTATGCCAATTTCCACCACTTCCCCAGCGACCACGTCGCGCTCTTCCTCGTCCGGGACTGGACGCAGCCGATTGCTCCGCTGCCCACGAGCGAGATCGCTGCGCACGGGTTCTTCGCCAGAGACGAGCTGCCCCCCGACATCAATAAGCCGACGGCCCGACGCATCCAGGAGATCTTCGAGGGCGTCCCGCGCGACGTGATGTGGTGAGGGACCTTTACGCAACCTCACAGCCCATGCTAATGGGCGCGGCTATGGTGAGGACGCATCCAGGCTCAAGCATTGCGCCGCGACGAGGTCGACGCGCGCTAGCGCGCTGATCCACCCGTTCCGGGCCGCACGGACCATCCGTGCGGCCGATCGCAACCCTGTCGCAGACCCTCACCTGTCGCAGACCTCACGCCGACTCATGTCCTCCACCATCCGCAACCGGCATCTGACGCCGGCCGATCTGCCCCTCGTCTCTGACCTGCACGCCAAGGTTTTCGGACCGGGGCGCTTCACCCGCACCGCTTATCGCGTCCGCGAGGGCACGGTCCCGATCTCGCCCTATTGCCGCGCGGCGTTCGAGGGCAAGCGCATGATCGCGGCCGTGCGCTTCACCGAGATCAGCATCGGGGGCAGCGGCGGCGCGCTGCTCTTAGGTCCGCTCGCCGTCGACCCGGCCTTCGCCGGCCAGGGCTACGGGCGCGGGCTCATCGCCGAGGCGCTCGCGGCGGCCGGCGGCGACGGCGTGCGCCTCGTCGTGCTCGTGGGCGATGAGCCCTACTATGCCCGCTTCGGCTTCCATCCGGTGCCACCGGGACAGATCGTGCTGCCGGGGCCGGTCGACCCCAAGCGCCTCTTAGCCGCCGAGCTCACCGCCGGCGCGCTGCAGTCCTACCACGGCCTCATCGTAGCCAAACGCATGTGATGACCAAGCGCGGCCCAGCGCGTAAGCTTGGCTCAGAAGCGGAGGGTTTGACATGGACAGACGCACCTTGCTGACGGGCGGCGGCACGCTCCTCGTCGCCGCGGCGCTCAAATCGGACGCGCAGGCCCGCTCCGAGCGGGTCCCTGTCACGGCCGAGGACTCCCAGTTCATGGAGCTCGCCATCAATCAGGCGAAGTCCGGGGACTACCCCTTCGGCGCCATCATCGTGCGCGGCGGCCAGGTGCTGGCGCTCGGACGCAACAGCAGTAAACGCGACCACGATCCGACCGCGCACGCCGAGATGATGGCGATCCGCTCCTTCCTCGAGGGTCACGACCCGGAGGACTTCCACGCGGCCACGATCTATGCCTCGGGCGAGCCGTGCCCCATGTGCATGGGCGCCATCATCTGGTGCGGCTTCAAGCGGCTCGTCTATGCCGCCTCGATCGCGCAGCTCGCCACCAAGATCGGGCAGATCGACATTGGCGCGCGCGAGCTCGCCAATGCGGCCCCCTTCGCCGACATCGAGATCACCGGCGGGCTCTTGTCGGGGAACGCGATGCGGCTTTTCGAAAAGGAGAAGAAGTAGGCAGCGCATCGGGCGCGGAACCAAGGGCGACGGGCGAGCGCTGTCATCGCGCTCAACCGGATGGGGAGCTCTCATGGCCCGCGACCTCGTCTTGTGGCTGCTCGGCGTCCCTCTGAGCGTCATTGTGCTGCTGCACGTCTTCGGCGTGCTGCACTGGTAGTCTCGGTTGCTACCGGTACCCCGAGTACCCCAAAAAACCCGGGCCGTGCGGGAACCTTTCTGCGGCGGCTGCATTTTACGAGCCAGACGCCGGCCTCTTCCCCTCCCCTCCCCCTCGAAGGCCGGGTCTCGACGGAGGGCACCCGCCGGAGCAGCTAGCCGCGGCGGGTGCCTTTTTCGTGCGCCTGTCCGGTCGGGCGCGGCGCGGCTAGTACACAGCGGGGACGTACATGCTCGCAGGGATCGGCCCGCGGATGTAGTCGGGGTGGTGAACGCGCGCGGGCAGATTGATCGGGTCGTGCACGATGTCCTTGTAAGGGATCAGGCTCAGGAGATGGCGGATGCAGTTGAGGCGCGCGCGCTTCTTGTCGACCGCCTCGACGACCCACCAAGGCGCCTCGGGAATGTGCGTGCGCTCCAGCATCGCCTCCTTGGCCTTGGTATAGGCCTCCCAGCGCCGGCGCGATTCCAGGTCCATGGGGCTGAGCTTCCACTGCTTCAATGGATCGTGGATGCGCATCATGAAGCGGAAGTGCTGCTCGTCGTCGGTGATCGAGAACCAGTATTTGACGAGGATGATGCCGGAGCGCACGAGCATACGCTCGAACTCGGGCACGATGCGCAGGAACTCCTCGCACTCCTGCTCGTTGCAAAAGCCCATCACGCGCTCGACGCCTGCGCGGTTGTACCAGGAGCGGTCGAACAGCACGATCTCGCCGCCGGCCGGCAGGTGAGTGGCATAGCGCTGGAAGTACCACTGGGTGCGCTCGCGCTCGGTCGGCGCGGGCAGCGCGGCGACGCGGCAGACGCGCGGGTTTAAACGCTGCGTGATGCGCTTGATGACGCCGCCCTTGCCGGCGGCGTCGCGGCCCTCGAAGATGACGACGACCTTGAGCTTCTGGTCGACCACCCAATCCTGCAGCTTGACGAGCTCGCCCTGCAGCCGGAACAGCTCCTTGAAGTAGAGGTTGCGGTCGATCGTGTCGCGTTCGGCGTTGCCATCGAGGAGCGCTGCGAACTCGGCTGCGCGCTGATCGTCGAGCTCCATCTCGAGCTCCTCATCGACGCTGTCGATCAGCTCGCGGCGGATCTCCCTTCGCAGCACGCTTGCTTCACTGTCCCCGCTCATGGCTACCCCCGGTTCTGGCTGGAAAGTCTAATCGGGGGCATCGTGTCGTCGGCACATGATGGTTTTGCGACAGGGAGCGGTGACAGCCCCTGGCATGGTCTACTCAAGGCTCGCCCTAGCCAGGCTTCAACTCGACGATCCTGTATTTGTCAGCGGAAACGAGCTCGCATTCGGCTTGGGCGGAGAATTCGACGAAGTCGCTTGAGTCCGGCATCGACGGGTCCGGACGCGCGAACGGGCCCAGCTTGCGGACCACGTCCTTCAATTCCGTCTTCATGATGCCTTTCTCCTTCAAGATGAACCGCTTCGGGCCCAGCCATTTCAGCTCGAAGGACCGTGAGCGGACGTCGAGGTCGGGCAACGCGAAGCGGCCGACGATGGCTGGGAGCGGCGTTGGCCCGGAAATCGGATAGGCGCGGCCATGCTCGATCCGATAAAGGTTCATCGCCGTGATGTGCCGGTCGCTGCGGTAGAGCAGGGCGACGTGCCGGGAATCGGCCGACCATTCGGCTGTGTAAGCCGTGGGACCGGTGTCGAGGATGTCTTTGACCTCTTCCAGCGGACCGATCACCCGATGCCCGGGCTCAGCCATGAGATAGAGGTGAAAGTCCACATCCCCGAGCTCGCCGCTCCCATGCGCGGCGACCGCGTACCTGTGGTTGGGTGCCGCGCCATTGGCGATGGTGACGTATTCGTCCTTGGCGTAGGCATAGTTGGATGTCGCTTGGGCGGGCGACCCGATTGCAGCGATGCAAAACCACGCTGCCAGTGCCAACCGTCGCGATGACGTGCGATGATTGTTCATGTTGTACCAACCTCCCGCACCGGTCGCGGCAGACTGCGCATGCGAGTGACCGCGGCCGGCGCCCTCAATCGGCAAACGGATCGCGCATGAGGATCGTATCCTCGCGCTCCGGCGAGGTCGACAGCAACGTCACCGGGCACTCGATCAATTCCTCGATGTAGCGCACGTACTTGACCGCCTGCGCCGGCAGGTCGGCCCAGCTGCGCGCCCCGCGCGTCGACTGCGACCAGCCCTCGAGAGTCTCCCATACCGGCCTGATGCGCGCCTGCGCATTGCTGCCCGCTGGCAGCCGGTCGAGGTGCTCCCCGTCGAGCTCGTAGCCGACGCCGATCTTCAGCTCATCGAATCCGTCGAGCACGTCGAGCTTGGTCAGGGCGATGCCGTCGATGCCGCACACCTTTATGGTCTGGCGCACGAGCGTCGCATCGAACCAGCCGCACCGCCGCTTGCGGCCCGTTACCGTGCCGAACTCGCGGCCGCGCTCCCCGATGCGCTCGCCGGTCGCGTCGTTGAGCTCGGTCGGGAACGGCCCCGAGCCGACGCGCGTCGTATAGGCCTTGGCGATGCCGAGCACGTAGCCGATGGCGCGCGGGCCCACGCCCGAACCCGTCGCCGCCTGCGCGGCGACCGTGTTCGATGAGGTCACGTACGGATAGGTGCCGTGATCGATGTCGAGCAGAGCCCCTTGCGCCCCTTCGAACAGGATGCGCTTGCCGGCGCGCCGCTCGCGGTCCAACAGGTCCCACGTCACGTCCATGAAAGGCAGGATTTTCGGCGCGATCTCGGCGAGCTCAGCCATCACCTTGTCTTTGGAGATCTCCGGCTGGCCAAGACCGCGGCGCAGCGCGTTGTGGTGCACGAGGATGCGGTCGACCTTGGGACCCAGCGTCGACAGGTTGCGCAAGTCCTGCACGCGGACCGCGCGACGGCCGACCTTATCCTCGTATGCCGGCCCGATGCCGCGCCCCGTGGTGCCGATCTTGTTCTCGCCCGCCGCCTCCTCACGGATGACGTCGAGCTCGCGGTGCAAGGGCAGGATCAGCGTGGCGTTCTCGGCGACGCGCAAGTTCTCGCGGCTGACCGCGACGCCCTGGCCCGCGAGCTTGTCGATCTCCTGGGTGAGCGCCCAGGGATCGACGACGACGCCGTTGCCGATCACGCCCAGCTTGCCGGGACGCACGACGCCAGAGGGCAGAAGCGACAGCTTGTAGGTGTTGTTGCCGATGACGAGCGTGTGGCCGGCGTTGTGGCCGCCCTGGAAGCGCACGACGACGTCGGCGCGCTCCGACAGCCAGTCGACGATCTTGCCCTTGCCCTCATCGCCCCATTGGGCGCCGACCACCGCGACATTCGCCATCTTTAGCTCGTCTCGCAACTTGGCCCCGACACGGCTTGCCGGGGCCATGGAATGTGACAAGGGCCGTTATAGCGCAAATTCGACAAAGCCGAGCCCCCACGGCGGCTCTGCCGGACTGTGGAGCCAAAGGCCGGTTAACGGCTAGCGATAGACGATCGCGCGTGCCCCGGGCCAGGTGACCCGGTAGCCGAACTCGATCACCTGCTCCCCCTCCGGCTCGAGCTTGGACTCGAAGGAGAGCACGCCGCGTTTGTCGTCGATGTCCTTGCGGGTGGGCGCCGTCGGTCCGACGAGCTCGACCTTGATGTCCTGGTTCTGCGACACTGGGATCTGATCGTGCACGACGAGGTCGACGGCGCGCTCGTGCATGTTCTTGATGGTGATGCGATAGTTGCGGCTGTCGGTGCGCGCCGAGGAGATGAGGCCGGTCTCGCCGCGCTTCTCGTCGGCGATGGCGTGGCGCACGCGCACCTGGTCATCGGCGCCGAAGCCGATCTCATGCTTCTCGCCGGGCGAGAGCAACGGCAGCGTGCCGGTACCGACGAAGGTGCCGTCGCGGAACAAGGACACCGCGCCTGG
This sequence comes from uncultured Alphaproteobacteria bacterium, assembly GCA_963724945.1. Taxonomy (GTDB): domain Bacteria; phylum Pseudomonadota; class Alphaproteobacteria; order Rhizobiales; family Hyphomicrobiaceae; genus Hyphomicrobium_A. The sequence continues at coordinate 236,061 of CAVRWL010000002.1, forward strand.
CAGCACCGGCGATCCCTTCGGAAGAACGAACTTGGCGTAGAGGTAGGCCTTGGGATCGACCTTGGGCACCGTGCGCACGATCAGTCCCGGCTCGATGAGATCGTCCTGCAGCAGCACGCGCTTGGCCGCTCCCGTGGGCGGGACCGTGAGGCGGTTCGGGACGGTGAAAACCGCCTGGAAAGAGGCGGCGTCGACGTCGGCGCCCTGCTCCGCAATCTCGAGGGCGGGCTCCTCCGGCGCCGCGGCCGCCGATCTCGCCTCGGGGGCGGCCGCCTTCAGGTCCGCAGCCGCGCCGCGCTCGTTCGCTATCCTCGCCATAGGAGCGGGAGGAGCTGCGGCCGCCACCGGCTTTGCCTCCGGCTCGAAGTCGACCGTCACCGTCTCGAGCGAAGGCGCGGCCGAATTGGCCGTGGGACGCGTGGTCGAGAGTTGCACGGCAACGTCGTCCCAGACTTTCGCCGGTGCTCTGCTTGATCTCCGCGCGCCGCGTCAGCTCGAGCTGCGGCGCGACCGTCTTGGACCCCGTCACGAGGCGGGCGTCATAACGCGGTACCCAAGCAGCATTGCGCACCTGATAGCGCACCGTCAGGTCCGCATCGAGCTGCGCGCCGGCAACGACGAACACCTTGACCTCGGTCTGCTGCACGCGTGCGGGAGCCAGGGCGGAAAGCTGCTTTTCCAAGTCCTCGATCTGGCGATCGAGGTCCCGCTTCTTCACCTGCGCGTCGAGCGCGCTCTTTTGCGCGTCCGTCATGCCGGACGCGATGAGGGCGAGAATTTGCGCCCAATCCGTATGGGGAACAGGGGGTTGAGCCTGGCTCTCCTCGGTGTGGCCGGGCAGCGCAGCAAGATTGGTGAGGAGCGTCTTCTGCGTCCGTGCCGCGTCCTCCTGGCCTTGCGCGAGCGCGCTCTCATCACGCAGGCGCTCGATCTCGTCCTCGATCCGCTGGCGCTCCGCCTGCGTGGCGGCCTGGTCCGCGCGCGCGATGTAGTGGCGGCGCGTATCGACGGATTCGATATCGAGCTTGTCTGTCGCCTTGCCATTGACGCGGATCGAGCCGGGGACGGCCTCGGCCGGCAAATCGGGGAACACGATCGTGTGCTCGCCTTTGGCGAGGGTAAGGCGGGCAGCGCGTGTCACCTCCGCCCCGGATAGGTACACGGTGACGGTGTCGACGTGTGAGGTTGCCGGGACCTCGTCGGCCGCCGCGGGGGACGCAAGCGCCGCCGCCAGACCGCACGCGATAGCAATCGAGACGCGCATCCTCATAGCCCCCACGGCTCTCTCTCTCGCCGCTCCGCGAGCGGCGTCCTTCGCCCCCCTGACGAGTGGGGGCGTTTCGCGTCTGAATTATGACGATTGGCGCGAGATCGCGGCACACCGCGGCAGGGCTAGGTTAATGCCGCGCGCGCCTGCGCGTAAGCCCAGTCGAGCCAGGGTGTCAGCCGCCGCAGATCGTCCCGCTCGACGGTGGCCCCGCACCAGATGCGCAGGCCCGGCGGCGCCGTGCGATAGCTCTGGATGTCGTTTGCAGCCCCTTCGCTTTCGAGCAGAGCCGCGATGCGCTCTGCAAGCTGCGCCTCGGTCTTGAGCCCTAGCGAGGAAAGCGCGGGATCGGTGAACCGTAGACATACGGACGTGTTCGAACGCGTGGCTGGATCGGCGGCGAGATTGGCAATCCACGGCGTTCTTTCGATCCACTCGAAGAGCATCCTAGCGTTGGAGTCCGCCCGCGCGCGCAAGGCGGCAAGACCGCCGATGCCGTCAGCCCATTGCAGCGCGTCGAGATAGTCCTCGACGCACAGCATAGAGGGCGTGTTGATCGTCAGGCCTTCGAAGATCCCCGCAATCAGGCGCCCGTCCTCGATGAGACGGAACAGCTTGGGCAGCGGCCAGGACGGCGTGTAGCTTTCAAGCCGCGCGACGGCGCGCGGCGACAGGATCAGCATCCCGTGCGCCGCCTCTCCGCCCATGACCTTCTGCCAGGAGAAGGTGGCGACGTCGATTTTCGCCCAATCGATATTCTGCGCGAAGACGGCCGAGGTGGCGTCGGCGAACGTCAGGCCGCGGCGGTCGGGCGCGATCCAGGCCCCGTCCGGCACGCGCACGCCCGAGGAGGTGCCATTCCAAGTGAAGACGACGTCGCGGTCGAAGTCGACGGCGCCAAGATCCGGCAGGCGGCCGTAGTCGGCCTCGAGCACGCGTGCATCCTTGAGGCGCAGCTGCGCCAGAATATCGCCCACCCAGCGCTTGCCGAAGTCCTCCCACGCCAGCACATCGACCCCGCGCGCGCCGAGCATGGTCCACAAGGCCATCTCGAAGGCGCCGGTGTCGGAGCCGGGGACAATGGCGACGCGATAGTCCGCCGGCAGCTCCAGAATTCGTTTCGTCGCATCGATGGCGCGCTTCAGCCGCGCTCGTGCCTCCGGCGCCCGGTGCGAGCGCCCCAAGGGGGCCCCGCGCAGAACGTCGGTCGTCCAGCCGGGCCGCTTGGCGCAGGGCCCGCAGGAGAAATTCGGATTCTTCGGACGCGTCCCGGGCTTCGGATGCATGGCTCGCCGGCGTTCAGCGCAGCGGCGCAAGCCGCCGCGGTCGCGCCGGTCTAGGTGCTCGGAGCGCTTGCGTCAATCGCGGGCGGCTCAGTTCACATAGAAGCGCAGGCCAACGCGGATCTGGTGCTCGTTGATGCCGCCGATCTCGATCTTGGAGTTGGCGTTGTAGATGGTGGTGTCGACGTTGGTGCCGCCGATATAGAGATAGCGGTAGCCGACGTCGAGGGAGACGAAGGTGTTGATGTCGTAGGTAAGACCCGCCATGGCGGCTCCCGCGAACTTGACCATGGTGCTTCTGCTGGCGCCCGACCCGTTGCCCGCTGTCCCGGTGTCGGTTGCGGCGATCTGCTGGGTGAATTGATCGACGGCGAAGCCGACGCCGCCGCCGATGTAAGGCGTGAACGCGGTGCCGGTACGGATGTCGTAGTAGCCGTTGATGAGCAGGATCGTGGACATGAGCTTGGTCTTATCCTGCACCGTCAGTGTCTGTACACCGGAGGTGTTGGTGTAGTTTTGGGTGCCGTTGAAGGCGGCGTTCATCGTGGAGTGCAGGTCGACGGTGAAATCGGTGCGGAACTGCGGTCCCCACACATAGCCGACGCCGACACCGCCGGTGAATGCGGGCTCGACGCCCTCACTCAGCCACGCCGAGCTGAGGCCGATCGTGTTGGCGGCGGTGCCGCTGCCGAACGGCGTGCCAGCCGTGGTGATGGGGGGCTTCGAGCCGAAGCCGGCGGCGAAGTCGGCGCGGAAGTACCACGCGGCCTCCTCATAAGGAATGGGGATCGGGGCCGGCACGGGCGTCGCTGCGGCGTAGGGGCCGATGCCTGTGGCGTAGGGGCTGATGCCGGTGGCGTAGTCCGGATTGATATCGCCGCCTGCGACGGCGGGCACGATGGCAGCGCTGCTGATCGCCAGGCTGAGCAGAAGGCAGGGCAGTGTCCGTCTCATGTACGTCGTCCCTCAGTTGACGGCGAGGGAGGCCGAGCCCCCAAGTCGTCTCAAGTCTCTTCCAGCCGGCCGCTTCCAAGGACGGGGTACCAGGGCCCGCACCCTCTTCAGGGCTCGCGGGCACGGGATGCGCCTGCCTCACGCGTAATCGAACCAGGAAATCGAACTTGAGGACTTAGGGGAGGCCGCACGAGCGACGGTCGGGGCCAAGACGCCGGGCCACAGAAGCGGGCCCGACGGCAGTCTCAGGCAGATGACCGGCCGCACGAGATGCGCGGCCGGGTCGTGTCGTTACTTGATCGCGTAGACCGGCGCGTCTTGGTACAGCTTGTAACGGAAGCCGAGCATCACGTCGTTGGTCTGAATGTTCTTGATGTCCAGACCATCATAGGCGACCGCCGCGAGATAGGTCGTCACTTGGCCGCTCTTGGCGTTGCCGAGGTTGGCGTAGCGGTAGGCAAGGTCGACCGTGAACTGCGGGGAAATGTCATAGCTCACGCCTGCATGAAGGGCCCACGCAAAGTTCGTGGTTGTCCTGTCGCCGCCGTAGGCAACACTAGAACTATTAGCACCGCCAGCGTTGTTAATGCCGTCATCGCGCAGACCGTTGACCGAGATCGTCGCAAAGCCAACGCCCGCGCCGAGGTAGGGCGTGAAGCCACACCAGTTGGTGATATCCCAGTAGGCGTTGACGAGGCCCAGCCAGCTCTGAATGTCCGCCGTGTACTCGTTCGCTCCCGGTCCAAAAGTGCCGTAGAGATCTTGTCCCAGGAACGTGGCATCACCCCGGTACTCGATCGTGCCATCGAACCGGAACCGTTGGCTGTGCCTGTAGCCAATGCCGACGCCGAAGAACGGCGACGACTTGATGTCCGCGTGGGTCACGTTGAAGGTGGGGTTGGTGTCGTAGTCCGAAGTGTGGAGGTCGCCGACGCTGGGGTTCGCTTGGCCAATATAACCCTTCAAATAGATGCCCCGATCGGTCGGGGGAGGGGGAGCCGCTTCGTAGGCAGGCTCCGAAGGAGCGTAAATGTCTGCCGCCATGGCGTTGGGGGCCAAGGTGAGCACGAGGGCCGACCCGAGCACCGCGCCTAGCAAGTAGGAACCGCGATTGGTAGTCATGGTACTTCCCTTTCGAATTCAGCCGCCGACTCGCGCGGCACGCGTCGCGAACGCCAAACGTGCTCGGTGCTCGAATATGAGTGAGAAGGCTTAAGGGAGACTTAACCGCGGTGCCGTTTCGGCACAGAGTGGCCGCGATGTGGGCGCGACGGCACCCATGCGCCTGCCACAGCGATTAACAAAAGGTTTACGCGGCCGCAGACGAGCCGAGGCGCGCACGCCGGCGTGCGTGGTCTGCAATCCAAACGCAGGAGCAGGAGTGACGCCCGACGCTCAGGCAGTGGCAGCGGCGCGGACGGCCTCGACGATGTCGCCGACGACCGTCGACACGAGCTGCTCATCGTCACCCTCCGCCATCACGCGGATGACGGGCTCGGTGCCGGAGGGCCGAATGACGAGCCGGCCGCTCTCGCCGAGCTTGGCCTTGCCCGCATCGATGGCCCTGACGACGCGGCCGTCCTCGAGCGGGCTGCCGTTGGCGTAGCGCACGTTCTTCAAGACCTGGGGCAACGCCTCGAACCTGTTGGTGACCTGGCTCACGGTCTTGCCGGTCGAGACCACGACGGCGAGGATCTGCAGCGCGGTGACAAGCCCGTCGCCGGTCGTCACGTAGTCGGACAGCACGATGTGGCCCGATTGCTCGCCGCCGACGTTGTAGCCGTGCTTGCGCATATGGTCGACCACGTAGCGGTCGCCGACAGGCGTACGCACGAGACCGAGCCCGATGCCCTTGAGGTAGCGCTCGAGGCCGAGATTGCTCATCACGGTGGCAACCACGCCGCCCGCGGTCAGCCGACCCGATTTGTGCCAGGCCTCCGCGATCACGGCCATGATCTGGTCGCCGTCGACCATCTGCCCTTTCTCGTTGATGATCACGACGCGGTCTGCGTCGCCGTCGAGCGCGATGCCGATGTCAGCTCTGAGCTCGCGCACCTTGGCGCAGAGCATCTCGGGCGCCGTCGAGCCGCACTTGTCGTTGATGTTGCGTCCGTTGGGATCGACGCCGATCTTGATCACTTCCGCGCCGAGCTCCCACAATGCCTCGGGCGCTACCTTGTAGCCGGCCCCGTTGGCGCAATCGATGACGATCCGCAGACCCTCGAGCCGCAAGTCCTTCGGCAGGGTGCGCTTGGCGAACTCGATGTAGCGCTCCTGCGCGCTTTCGACCCGCGTCGCCCTGCCGATGGCGTCGGCCGGCGCCAGCAGTTCGGCGGCGTCGGTGTCGATCAGCTTCTCGATGCGCCGCTCCGTTTCGTCGGAAAGCTTGTAGCCAAGCGAATCGAACAGTTTGATGCCGTTATCGGCGAACGGATTGTGCGAGGCCGAGATCATGACGCCGAGGTCGGCACGCAGCGACGGGGTCAGCATGGCGACAGCGGGCGTCGGCATCGGCCCCAACAGGAACACGTCCATGCCGACGGCGGTGAAGCCCGACATGAGGGCAGCTTCCAGCATGTAGCCGGACAGCCGCGTGTCCTTGCCGATGACGACGCGATGGCGGTAGTTGCCGGTCTGGAAGATCTTGCCGGCGGCCATGCCGACCTTCAGCGCCACCTCGGAGGTCATCGGCGTGCGATTGGCGAGGCCGCGAATTCCATCGGTACCGAAATAGCGGCGCGACATTTTTGCCCCCAGGCTCTGGTTCGAACCGGTATTCATCGCTCACAGACCACGATGCTGCCGCGACGGAGGGCCAGCATATCAACAAGCATATCAGGCTCTGTGTGCAAAAATTACGCCTCGAATTGCTAACGGCCGATGAGGACGGCGTCCGGCGTTCACTGCCCCGGCCCAATCCGGACGGCGCCAAGTCTAGGCCTTCCGGGGTGCCCGTCTCAAGGGGCGGCAGCATTCCTAATGAGCCGTGAATGCTAGCCCCAGCGAACACCGTCCAGCGCTGGCCCGGCTCAGGTGAGCACCGTGTCGGACCCGTGTGCGATGGCCTGCCAGACGCTCAAGGCCTGGCGCGTTGCCGCGACGTCATGCACCCGCACGATTTGCACGCCTTGCGCCGCCGCGGCAAGCGCCGCCGCGATCGAGCCCGGCACTCTGTCCTGGGAGCGGGAGCGTCGGAGATGTGGTCGATCAGCTTCTTGCGCGAAGCGCCGAGCAGCACCGGCACGCCGAGCCCGTGATAGAGCGCAAGGCTCGCCAGCACGGCAACGTTGTGGGGCAGGTGCTTGCCGAACCCGATGCCGGGGTCGGCGACGAGCTTTCCTTTGGGGATGCCGGCCGCCTCGCAGGCGGCAATGCGGCTTTCAAGATAGTCGAACACGTCGAGCACGACGTCGCTATAGCACGGGTTATCGTTCATGGTCTTGGGATCGCCCTGCGCGTGCATCAGAATGACGGGCAGTCCGGTCTCGGCAGCGACGGCGAGCGCTTGCGCGTCATGCGTCAGTGCCGAGACGTCGTTCAGGATGTCGGCACCGGCCGCCGCCGCCCGCGCCATGACCTCGGCCTTGCGGGTGTCGATCGAGATCAGCGCCTCAGTGCGCGAGCGCAGGCCCTCGATCACCGGCAGCACGCGTTTCAGCTCCTCCTCGACCGGCACATAGTCGGCGCCGGGGCGCGTCGACTCGCCGCCGATGTCGAGGATCTCGGCCCCCTCCTCCGCCAGCCGCACCCCGTGCGCGATCGCCGCGTCGACCGCGTTGAAGCGGCCGCCATCGGAGAAGCTGTCGGGCGTGACGTTGACGATGCCCATGATACGCGGGCGGTCGAGCGCGAGGCCGGCGAGGCGTGCGCGGGCAGCGCCGATAGCCTGCATGAGCTCGGAGGCGGCGAGCGTGTGCCGGCCCCAGTCGCGCTCGAAGGCGTCGCCGAGCGCAGCGATGCGCCGGGTAATGCGCGACCCTTCGCGCTCGATGATCTCGACGGCAGCAAAGCGCAGAGGCTGCCCCGCCAGCGGCAGTCCACCCCAGGCCTTCTCCGCCTCCTCGGCGGGAGCGGGAAAGATACCTACGGGCCGGACGTAGAGCGTGCGCTGCATCGCCTGCGAGGGTCCCTCAAAAAGAAATGACCGCGGGGCACTCCCGCGGCCATCTGACAGCTTTTGCTCTCCGGCGGAAAGAGGCCGGCGCCTCAAGACTGCGGCTGGGGCTCCATGCCGCCGGTGCCGGACTCCCCGCGCGGACGCAGGCGCCCGGCCGAGGGAACGGCCGAGGAGCCGATATCCTTCGGTCCTTCATCGTCCGACTTGCGCACGATCTTGTCCCCGCGCATCAACGCGTTCACTTCTTCGCCGGTGACGGTCTCGTACTCCATCAGCGCCTGGGTGATGGCCTCGAGCTCGTGGCGGTGGCTGGTGACCAGGTCGCGCGCCTTCGTCTCACCGTCGGTGACGATGCGGCGGATCTCCAGGTCGATCAGCTTGGCGGTGTCCTCCGACATGTTCTGACGCTGCGTGATGGCGTGGCCGAGGAACACCTCCTGCTGGTTCTCGTTGTAGCGCAACGGCCCGAGCTTCTCGCTCATGCCCCACTCGGTGACCATGCGGCGGGCGAGATCGGTCGCCTGCATGATGTCGCTCGAGGCACCCGTATTGAGGTGGTCCTTGCCGTAGACGAGCTGCTCGGACACTCGGCCGCCGAAGCTCATGGCGATGCGTGCCTCGCACCACTGCTTGGAGTAGCTGAGCTTATCGCGCTCGGGCAGGCTCATGGTCACGCCGAGTGCGCGCCCGCGCGGGATGATCGTCACCTTATGCAGGGGATCGGCGCCCGGCATCTTGAGGTTGACCAGCGCGTGCCCCGCCTCGTGGTAGGCGGTCGCGAGCTTCTCCTCCTCGGTCATGATCATGGAGCGCCGCTCAGCGCCCATCATGACCTTGTCCTTGGAATCCTCGAACTCCATCTGGGTGACGAGGCGCTTGTTGCGGCGCGCAGCAAGCAGCGCCGCCTCGTTGACGAGGTTGGCCAGATCGGCGCCGGAGAAGCCCGGCGTGCCGCGCGCGATCACCTTGGGATCGACGTCGGGCGCGATCGGCACCTTGCGCATGTGCACGCGCAGGATCTTCTCGCGGCCCGCCACGTCCGGGTTGGGCACGGTGATCTGCCGGTCGAAGCGGCCGGGGCGCAGAAGTGCGGGATCGAGCACGTCGGGACGGTTGGTGGCGGCGATGAGGATGATGCCCTCGTTCGCCTCGAAGCCGTCCATCTCGACGAGCAACTGGTTGAGCGTCTGCTCGCGCTCGTCATTGCCGCCGCCTAGCCCAGCGCCACGGTGACGCCCGACGGCGTCGATCTCGTCGATGAAGATGATGCAGGGCGCGTTCTTCTTGGCCTGCTCGAACATGTCGCGCACACGGCTGGCGCCGACGCCGACGAACATCTCGACGAAGTCGGAGCCGGAGATCGTGAAGAACGGCACGTTCGCCTCGCCAGCGATGGCGCGCGCTAGAAGCGTCTTGCCGGTGCCGGGCGGCCCGACGAGCAGCGCGCCGCGCGGGATGCGGCCGCCCAAGCGTTGGAACTTCTGCGGGTCGCGCAAGAACTCGACGATCTCCTGCAGGTCGTCCTTGGCCTCGTCGACGCCGGCGACGTCCTCGAAGGTCACGCGCCCATGCCGCTCGGTCAACAGCTTGGCGCGCGACTTGCCGAAGCCCATGGCGCGGCCGGAGCCCGACTGCATCTGACGCATGAAGAAGATCCACACCGCGATCAGGAGCAGCATCGGGAACCAATTCAAGATCATGCTCATGATCGAGGGCATGTCCTCGTCGGACGGGCGCGCGCGGAATTTGACGTCCTTCTTCTCGAGCCGCTCAACCAGCGTGGCGTCGTTCGGCGGCGCATAGGTGGTGAACGCCGTGCCGCCGTCGCGCATCGTGCCGTAGATGCGGTTGCCGGCGAGCGTCGCGTCGCTCACGTTGCCCTGGTCGACGGCGTGCAGAAACTCCGAGTAGGTAATCTCGTTGCCCCGCCGGCTCTGGGCTGGATTGTTGAACAGGTTGAAGAGCGCTGCCAACAGGACGAGAATGGCGACCCAGATGGCAAGCTTCTGAAAATTCGAATTCATCTCGTTCCCTATAGAGCCCGAAGCTGGTTCAAGACGGCTCCTCGCCGGGTCGTTCCGCCCACCCCTTCCAAGCTCGCCGTTAACATAGGTGTGAGCACCCTTATTGCCAAGTTACACGGGTTTCGCTCCCCAGGAGCTTAACGGCATCGAGCAAGCTCACCCCCGCAAGGTGCGTGAAGGGTGAACGCAAGCATCTGTAAACGCTGCAAACAAACCGTGAGCGACCTTCTTACCAGAGGAATTCGGCGGAACAGAGCCCGCATTTGCGGCCCCATGCCGCGGCGGCTCCCGGCAGATGGGCGAGCGGCGGCACGGCCAAGAGAGCGCTCTCGTGCCAAAAGGCGGGTAGCGTGGCTGCAGCTCGCGCCGGGGGCAGTGCCGCCACACCCTTAAGTTGCCGGCGCAGCTGCGCATAGCCCGAGGCTCCGAGCGCGCGCACCACGATGCGCCCGCCGGCCTCGGGCGCGACGCCTAGTCGAAAGCGCCGGTCCCACACCGCGAAGTCGCCCGGCGCGAGCGTGATCTCGGGCAAGCCCGCGCGGCCGGGCTCGCGAAAGACACAAAGCTCATCTGCCCGGCGCGCCACGAGCACGCCACCGAGCGTTGCCCCGGCGAACGTCGCAGTCGCGAGCCGCACGATGAGCGATTCGAGCTTGGCGAGCCGCACCGACTCCGGCTGGCCGCCGAACGCGCAGACGAGCCGCGACAGCACCCGCAAGCGCACGTCCTCCGGCGCCGCCTGAAAGACGCCTGCCTCGAGGCTCGCGTAGGCACCCTCGTGCAAGTTGAGTGCGGCGCTGGCCTGCAGCGCGCTCGCCGCTGCCTCGAGCGCCTCGCGCGCACGCTCCAGGCGGCGCGCGCTCAGCGCCATCTTGGCGTTAGTCAGGCCGATGGCCTCAAGATCGGCGCTGGCCTTGCGCACGCGCACGCGCTCGAACGCATCGCACGCGTTGCTGGGATCCTCGAGCCAGTCGAGCCCGTGCGCCTTGAGTGTCGCGCGCAACCGCGCCCCCGAGATGCCGAGCAGTGGCCGCAGAAGGCGTCCGTGCGCCTCGCGGTCGACAATGCGCGAGGCGCTCATACCCGTCAGCCCGTCGAGCCCGCTGCCGCGCGCAAGCCGCATCAGGAAGGTCTCGGCCTGATCGTCCTGGGTGTGCGCGGTCACGATCGCCATCGGCGCGGAGCCGCCAAGGCGCCAGCCGAGCTCAGCCAGCAAGCGGTAGCGCGCGCGACGGGCGGCGTCCTGGATGCCGGTCCTCGGCTTTGCGCCCTCCCAGTTGAGCACCTCGTGCGCAAGCCCGATGGCATGGGCCTCGCTTGCGACCCATTCCGCTTCCTTGCGTGAGGGCGCGCGCAGGCCGTGGTCGACGGTGGCGACCACGATGCGGCGGGAATCGGGATGCGCTCGGGCCCAGCGCGCGATCAAATGCATCATCGCTACGCTGTCGGCGCCGCCGGAAACCGCGAGGATCAACAGGGCGAAAGGAGCGAGCGGCGCAAACAGCGCTGCGAGCTCGCGGTCGGTGATTGGCAGCGGCACATTCTCGCCGGCATGGGAAGCGGGCGTGCGGGCTGCGTCAGCGGCAGCCGATCCGCTGGCGCTCCGTTTTGGCGCGCGATTTGACGTTGTCCGGTGCATCGGGGAATCGCGTCGATAGCTCCGCATAGGACGAGCACGCAGCATCCTTCTGCCCCAGGCGGTCCAGCGACATGGCGAGCTTCAGGAGGCTGTCGGCGGCGCGAGCGTTACCGCCGTAGTTCTTATAGCCCTTCAGGAACGCGCCGGCCGCCTCTTTGTACTCGCCGCGCACGAAATGCGCCTCGCCAAGCCAGTACTGCGCGTTGCCCGCGAGCGAATCCTTGGGATAGCGTTTGAGGAAGTCAGCGAATGCCGCCTGCGCAGATCCGTAGTCGCGCTGCATCAGGTATCCATAAGCCGTCTCATAGAGCTGCTTGGGGCTTGTCGCGTCGGCCGCTCCCTGCGGCGGCGGCATGAAGGCCGGTGGCGCGGCCGCGAGCGTCTCCGCGGTCGGCGATGGCGCAGTCGGCGCAGTGGGCAAAGGCGCACCGGGCGGCTGCGCGGCGGATGCCGGTGCGGCGGCGGGGGTGCGCGCGGCGGCGGTCGGCGCGCCGGCCTCGGGCACGCCGCCCTCGATCAGACCGCGAATCGCATCGCCGCTTCCCGCCGTCACGGTGGTGGAGCCGAAACGGCTGGTGTCGGGCACAGCGGAAGGTGTTGTGACCGCGGCGGCGGTGGTCGCGGGTGCGGCGGCCGCATCGGCGCGGCGCGGCGCGCTCGCAAGGGCGCGAACCTGCTGGGTCAACTGCTCAATCTGGGCGGTGAGCGCCCGCACTTGCGTCTCCAAACCGTCGATGCGCACGTCGTTGGCCGTGCCGAGGCCGGCCGCTGTATCCGAGCGCGCACCACCCGAGGGAGCGGCGGCGCCGCCGCGCGCCAGCGATTCGAGCGTGCCGACGACGACCTGCATGTCGACGAGCTGCTCCTCGAGCTGGTCGACGCGTTGCTTGAGCGCCGTATCGGCACCGGGAGGTGCGGTGGCCTGCGTGGCGGGCTTGTTCGCGACGGCGTTGCGCACCTGCGCAAGCTGCATGCCGCTCGTAGTGCCCTGCGGCGCCGGATCGGCCGCCGCTGGTAGGCAAGCTAGGCACGAGGCGACGAGCACGGCGCCAATCGAAGGTACGGCGCGGGTTCGGTTGGGCAAGGTCGTTCCCTTACGTGGCAACGTCATAAGCATGCGCAGGACATCGGGTTTGCGGGCCAGGCGCCGCGCGGCGGCAAAAGGCAACCGTTGCCGATGTGAACGCAGTCTGGCTGCCCTAGGCATCATCGCTATTCGTCCTGTTGTCAACGCGCGACGCCGATCCGCTCGCTGGCAGCGGGCTGCGCATCGGCGGATGCCGGCGCCAACGGCGCCAAGGAGGGCGCCAAGGAGGGCGCGCCGGGCGGCGCTGGCGGCACCAAGTCTGCCGCCCTCTCGTTATTGAGACCCAGCCGCTCGCGCGTCCCGCTGGCGAAGACCAGCGTCACGGCACGGCGATTTTGAGCAGCGCAGTCGGGATCCGCGCACGGCGCGATCGGGTCTGTGCGTCCCAGCGCGACCACCGCCAAGCGGGCAGCCGCGACGCCTTCCGCGACCAGGCGCCGGCGCACGGCCTCGGCCCGATCCCGCGAGAGCCGCAGGTTCTCCTCCTCCGTGCCGGGCTCGTCGGCATGGCCTGCGATGGCCGCCTCGAACTCGTGCCACTGCTTGAGCCACTGCGCCTGAGCGGCGAGCGCCATGCGCGCTCTGGTGCCGAGCTCGGCGCTGCCGGCGCTAAAGAAGACTCGGTCGCCGGCCTCTGTCCGCAGCTTGGCCTGGATCGCCGCATTACGCCGCAGCTCCTGCCGCCAAGCGGCGCTGCGGCTGATCACCGGCGTCGGATCCGACGCCGGAGCCTGCGCGCGCCCTTTCACCGGCGCGACCCCGCTGGCATCCAGTCCATGTCCATGGTCGTGTCCATGGTCGAGCGCACCGAGCTGGCGGCGTGCAAGATCGGCGGCCGCCGAATCGGGGAAGCGGGCAAGGAGGCTGTCGAAAGTCTTGCGCGCCCACTCGGCATGGCCAGCGTCGAGCTTCTCCATCCCGTCGAGATAAAGCTCCTGGGCACGCTGCTCGGGCCCATAGACGTCGCTGCGATGCTCGGCAAGCTGCAGGTGAGCTTTGGGCGGCAGGGGTGCCGCTGTCGCGAAGTTCGCCGCGGCCCCGTGCACAACGGCGGCGCTGACCGTCTCGAGACCGCCCGCGGCCGCGAGGGCAAAGATCACCGCACACGCAACCACGACGGCGCGATCGGTTACTTCACCCGATCCGCGCGCAAGGCGCAACATCCCGCTTCCTCGCAAAGACAAACCGCTGAAATCAGGAGCGGACACTGCTCGGCCAATGCGGCCAAACTTTGCCAGGAATCGCGAGTCGCCGCGCATGCCGACGACGCCGACCGGGTGGTCCTGGCTAGTTGCCGATTGCGACGTTGCCGCCGTCCCTTGAGTTCAGCACGGTTTGCGCGCGGCGGTTCTGCGACCAGCAGGAGATATCGTTGCAAACTGCAACGGGGCGCTCCTTGCCGTACGAGATTGTGCGGATGCGTGCGCCGTTGACGCCGTTCTGGGCCAGAAAGTTGCGCACCGTTGTGGCGCGGCGGGCGCCGAGCGCAATGTTGTACTCGCGCGTGCCGCGCTCGTCGGCATGTCCCTCGATCGTGATCGTGTACTGCGGGTAGCGCTGCAGCCACTGCGCCTGCTTCTGCAGGGTCGCGGTCGCCTCGGGCGAAAGATCGCTGGAGTCGGTGGTGAAATAGACGATGTCACCGACGTTGACGCTGAAGTCGCGATGAGTACCCGGAGTCACCGAGCCGTCACCAGTGAGCTGGGAGCTCGGCTGGTTCTGGTTGTTGGCGCATCCGGCAATGGCCGCGCACAAGAGAACGGCAGCGGCCAGGTACGACGCGCGGGCGAGCCAAGTTGAAGCGGCCATGCGGAGGTTTCCTTTTGTCACCACATCACTTGAACATCAAAGTGCGGTGACAGTTCCAGACGAAAAACGGAGTTATCCGACCGTTCGTACGAAAATATGGCCGAGCACTGGAAGCTACCCTGCCCGCGAACGTTTTCCCCCAACCGGCCGCTCTCATGGCTGCCGCTAAACAAGTACTTGGAAACTCACCCCTAAGCCTGCCGCAACCCTAGATACGTCAAGACCGAGGCTGGCGCGTTGGCGCCGGTACCTCGGTCTTGCAATCCTATTTCTTTGACGGAAACCGCCAAAGACATCGTAGGTGTGGCGAGTTACCGAGCCGGCTGAGTCGCCGCCGGAACGGTGGCGCCGAGCTTCAGCGGAACAGGCTCTTCGCGCCGGCAAGCGCCGAGAGCGACAGCAGCGACAACAGTCGCGATAAGGATGGCCCCCTTCATTGTCCTCAATCTCCTAAATGTTGACTTTGGCCCGAAACCGTTAGGGTTAGCGAGCTTGCTCAGTGGTCGGCATAGCGGCGCCGAGCTTCAGCGGAACGGGCTCTTCACGACGGCAAGCGCCAAGAGCAACAGCAGCGACGACGACGGCGAGCACGATTGCACTCTTCATAGCATTTTCTCCTATGTTGTCCTGGCCTTGCCGCCTGCTCTTAGCGAGCGGGCTGCGTGGCGGCCGGCACATTGGCACCGAGCTTCAGCGGCACCGGCTCTTCACGACGGCACGCGCCCAAGGCGACGGCCGCAACCACTGCTGACAGAACGATCAGCCCCTTAACACCATGCATGGTAAGTTCTCCTGATGCTTTATCGGCACTAGCCATCTAATGGCGTACTG
Source organism: uncultured Alphaproteobacteria bacterium (assembly GCA_963724945.1). GTDB lineage: Bacteria > Pseudomonadota > Alphaproteobacteria > Rhizobiales > Hyphomicrobiaceae > Hyphomicrobium_A. Next base: position 251,072 of record CAVRWL010000002.1, read on the forward strand.
GCGCGGCCCGGCTTGATCAAGAACAGAGGCAGTTATCCCTCGGTTTTCCAGGCCGGTAGATGCGAAAATGCCACGCCGATTTACGCCCTCTTCCAGCCTGTGAGCAAACATTTGCGAGCTCGGCGAAGAGCATGAAATGCCGCCACAAAACGGCTCACCCTGAGGCGGGTGAACATGCCTCCATTGAGCACACGTCGAGGTTAAATCCGAGTTAAAGTGTGTATCAATTCAGAAGTGGCGACCAGGCGGGGTCAGAGGCGAACGAGGGCGTCGGCACGAGGCGCTCGTTGTAGCCGGTAAGATCGATCGAATAGATTCGCGGCCCCCCCTCTGCGCCCGGCGAATCCCGGAAGAACATCAGTACGCGGCCGTTCGGCGCCCAGGTCGGCCCCTCGTTGTGAAATCCCTCCGTCAGGATGCGTTCGCCCGAGCCGTCCGGGCGCATGACACCGATCAGGAAACGCCCGCCGAGTTGCTTGGTAAAGGCGACGTAGTCGCCGCGTGGCGACCACACGGGCGTGGAGTAGCGCCCATCCCCTAAGCTGATTCGATGCGGGTTCGAACCATCCGCATTCATCACGTAGATCTCCTGTGTGCCGTCACGGTCCGTCTCGAACGCGATCTGGCGACCGTCGGGCGCGTAGCTGGGGCTGGTGTCGATGGCGGTGCCGGGCGTCAATTGCCGCTTCTGGTGATTGCGCAGATCCATCTCGTAGATGCTCGAGTTGCCGCCATTCTGCAGGCTCATGATGACGCGCTGGCCGTCGGGTGAAAACCGCGGCGCGAACGTCATGCCCGGGAAGTCGCCGACCATCTGGCGCTGGCCTGTCTCGAGGTTCATCAGGAACACGCGCGGCTGATCACCGGTGTAAGACATGAAGGTGATCTCCTGGCTGGTCGGACTGAAGCGCGGCGTGAGCACAAGCTCGTTGCCGCGGCTCAACAGCCGCACGTTCTTGCCGTCCTGATCCATAATGGCGAGGCGCTTGATGCGGTGGTCCTTGGGACCGGTCTCGTCGACGAAGACGACGTGCGTGTCGAAGTAGCCCTTCTCGCCGGTGAGCTGTTGATAAACCTGATCGGCGATGATGTGGCCGACGCGGCGCCAGTTCTGCGCGCTCGTTGCGAACCGCTGTCCGGCGAGCTGGCGTCCCGAGGCGACGTCCCACAAGCGGAACTCGGAGACGATCCGGCCGTCGCTCGCCTGCCCCACGTTGCCGATGACGAGCGCATCGGCCTGAATCGCGCGCCAGTCGGGAAAGCGCGGCGCTGCGTTGATGTCGCGCACCTGCTCCAGAAACGACGCACGGTCGAGCGGCTGAAACAGCCCCGAGTGATCGAGGTCGTCGGTGATCACGTCGGCGACGTCGGCGGCAAGCTTGGGGTCGGGTCCTAAAAACACCGGGATGGCGATGGGGATGGGCGCGAGCGTACCTTGCGTCTGACGTCCCTGCAGACCGCCACCCGGGGCGGCGGCGCCGCCGCTTGGATATGCGGATGCCGGCGGCTGCTCCATGGCGCGCAACTGGCCGTCGAGACCGCCGCCGGTGGACGGTCCCTTGTAGCTGTCGTCGTAGCCCTGCGCGACCGCCGGTGCCGCAATCGCGCCGAGCAGTGCGAGCGTGAGCACCAGATCGCGGGCCAAATGTGCGGCGCGCCGCACACTGGCGTGCAGCTCCGCGGAGCGCAGCTCTTTCGGCAAAGTTGTGTTCACGTCCTCACTCCTGGCGGATGTCATTGTGCGAAAACACCACACGCTACCGATCACCGTTGCACGAGGCCGAGGATGACCGGCCAGTCGAAATCCCACGTGATCACGCTCCAGCCGGCATACTTGTCCGGCGGAAGATGAAACGGTGCGCACTCCTTGATGGCGCGGACCGATGCTTCGGCGGCGATGCTGTAGAGCGGCGAACTCTGTCGGTTGAGCAAAACCGGCTCGCCGTCGAGAGAGCCGTCCTGGCGCAACCGGAAGCGAACCTTCACCACCGGCGTGTCGACCCCTCCTCCGCCGCCCGGCAACCTTGAGCACGGCTCCAACTGCGACCTCAGCATGGATGCCAGGAGATCCGCCTCGCGCGCCGACATTACAGTGTCATGCCCCTGGCGCTCGCCGGCCGTCGGCCCGGTGTACGTGGTGGGCTTGGTCGGCGGCGTGGAGGTCTGCGGCGCGCCGCGCTTGTCGGGCGACTTGTCGATGAGCGCGGCGATGCGATCAGGATCGAATTGCTTCTTCTTGGCCTCCTCGGCCTTGCGCTTCTCCTCGGCGAGCTTCTTGCGCTTCTCCTCGGTCTTCTTGCGCTCTTCGGCTTTCTTCTTCTCCTCGGCCTTTTTCTTGGCCTCCGCCTTTTTCTTCTCCTGCTCTTTCCGCTCCGCTTCGAGCTTCTCCTCGAGCTTCTTCTTCTCCTCCAGCGTCGGGCCGGGGTCGGGCGGAGGTGGTGGGAGGGCCGCGAGCTTCTCCGCGATCGCGTCCTCTTTGGGCTTGGCCGCTTGCGTCTTTTCCGGCTCGGGCGGCGGAGCGGCAGCGGGCGGCGGCGCCGTCACGGGCTTGGGCTTCTCGGCTTCCTTCTTGGAGACCTCCGGCTTCGGCTCCTCCTTGGCCTTGGCCTCGAGCTCCTTGGATTCGGGGCTGCCCTGCTTTAATCGCGTAAACTCGGACGGCGTGATGATCGTCGCCTCGATCGTCGGCGTTTCGGGAAAGTCCGGCACACGGTGGAGCGAGAGCAGCGCCCAGGCCAACAGCAGGGCATGGCCGACGAACGAGGTGAGGAGCCCGCGGTACAAACCTTAGCCTCCATCCTCCACTTCCGTGACGAGCGACACCTTGCGGAAGCCTCCGGCGCTGATGCGGCCCATCACCCGCATGACGACACCGTAGGTCACGCCCTTGTCGCCGCGCACGAAGATCTGCTCGTCATAGCCGTTCTTGGCGATGGCCTTGAGCTTGGGCGCGATCTCGTCGAGCGTGACCGGCGTCTCGCCGATATAGACGCTGCCGTCCGCCTTGACGCTGATGGCGAGCGGCTTCTCCGTCGCCTGCAGCTGCTTGCCTTTGGCCTGCGGCAGCTCGATCGGCACGCCGACCTGCAACAGCGGCGCGGCGACCATGAAGATGATCAGGAGCACGAGCATGACGTCGACCATGGGCGTGACGTTGATCTCGCTCATGGGCGTATGACGGCGCGACCGGCGCCGGCGACCGGCGGCTTGCGGCGTTGACCTGATGCTCGCACCCATGTGCCGACCCTTGCTCCTGCCCTTGCACTCTTCCGATCGCTCAGCCCTCGCCCCCGCGCCGCCGGCCAGCGGAGGAAAGCCTGGCTCCGGCGCCCGCGCGCCTAAGCGACTCGCTCAATCCCTCAAGTTCTGACGTCGATCTGCCGCGAAACGATGGCAGCGAACTCATCCGCGAACGCCTCCAGCCGGTGGCTGATCGCTTGGCTGTCGGCGGAATACTTATTGTAGAAGATGACGGCGGGAATGGCGGCGAGAAGCCCCAGCGCGGTCGCAAACAACGCCTCCGCGATGCCTGGGGCCACCACGGCGAGGTTGGTGTTCTTCGACACCGCGATCGCCTGGAAGCTCGTCATGATGCCCCACACCGTGCCGAACAGGCCGACAAAGGGCGCCGTCGCACCGACCGTCGCCAGAAACAGAAGGCGCCGGTCGAGGCGCTCCATCTCGCGGCTGATCGTGACGTCCATCACCTTCTCGACGCGCAGCTGAATGCCGCCGAGCGCCCTGATGTTGCCCTCCACCGAGCGCTTCCACTCGCGCATGGCGGCAACGAACAGCGCGGCCATGGTAATCGGCTTGGTGCGCGAAAGCGCATTGTAGAGCTCATCGAGCGACTGGCCCGACCAGAACATGTGCTCGAAGCGGTCCAACTCAACGCGCGCGCGCCGGAACGCGAAGAACTTCTCCACGACGATCGCCCACGACCAGATGGAGGCTATGAGCAGTCCGCCCATGACGAACTGCACTACGAAGGAGGCGTGCAGGAACAGTTCCAGAAACGAGAAGCCGCCCACCGTCGCGGGACCGATGGCTTCCTTGGCAAGATCGGTGGGGTTCATCGTCCTATCCGTGATCGTGGGAGGGGCCGGCAGAGGATGGCACGCGCGATGGCTTGCCCGACGCGACGCTGGCAGTCAAAGCCCACATTGGCGTGCTTCGCCCGCATCCCCAAGAGGGCATGTTGCCTCGCAATATGACGAAACAAGGGCCCACAAGCACGAAGAAGCCTTGGCTCGCAGGGGGTTATCAACGGGCGGCCGAGAGGGTTACTTGAGACAATTTAAACGCCAACCGCCCGACACTATGACAGATATGACCCTTCGCCACCGCCAGGCAGGGAGACGGCCATGCATCCTCAGCAAAGGACGGCGCTAAGCGCCGCGAAGGTGCCCCGCGGCGTCGCGGTTCTGGCGCTCTTCGGGCTCGCCATGCTCGGCGCGGCGACCTCGACGCACGCCAACGACTCTTCGGCGCATCTTGCGACCGGCGGTCTCATCTTGTCGCGCAGCGACGCCATCGAGATTGCGTCCGAGGACCTCTTCATCTCAACCGCGGTCGTGCGCGTCCGCTATCGCTTCCTCAATACCACCGATCACGAGGTGACGACCCTTGTCGCCTTCCCGTTGCCGGACATCACCGCACCCTCCGACGCCACCAACTTCGTGATTCCCGTAGAGGACCCCGTGAACTTCCTCGGCTTCGCCACGACCGTCGACGGCAAGCCGGTCAAGATGCAGGTCGAGCAGAAGGCGATCGCGCTTGGCATCGATCGCACGGCGATGCTCGAGAAATTGGGGATACCGATCGCGCCGCACGTCCCGGGCGCGGCCGCGGCGCTGGAGAAGTTGCCGGCACCCGCCCAAGCGGAGCTGCAGGATCTCGGATTGATCACCTTTGAGGAATACGACGAGGGCAAGGGGATGGAGCGTCACGCGCGCCCCTTATGGTCGCTCAAAACCACCTACTACTGGGAGCAGGTCTTCCCCGCCAAGGCGCAGCTCGTTGTCGAGCACCAGTATAAGCCGTCCGTCGGCGCCTCGGTCCAGTCCATGGTCGGCGCGAGCTTCGCCGACGCCGACACGATGGCGGATTACAAGCGTCGCTATTGCATGGATGCGGACTTCGTGAAGGCTGCAACGGTGCTGCAGAAGTCCGGCAAGGTTCGGCTCGCGGAAGCGCGACTGGAGTACATTCTGTCCACGGGCTCGAACTGGGCCGGCCCGATCAAGGATTTTCGCCTCGTCGTCGACAAGGGCTCCCCCGAAAATCTCGTGAGCTTCTGCGCTGAGGGCGTGAAAAAGATCTCGCCCACCCAGTTCGAGGTGCATCACACCGATTACTGGCCGACGCGCAACCTCGAGGTCTTGATCCTCGAGCCGCATGCGCAGAACCAATAGCGCCGAGCCGCCGTGCGAATGCGCCTAAGAGGTCGGCAAGAGGATGCCCTACTTGCGCTCTTGGTCGCGCTGCCAATAGATGAACAGCACGGTGACAAGAGCGGTCAGCACCATCGTCGCCAGAATGTCGGTGCGATTGATGAAGGCGAGCCAGATGTCCCAGCCCTGCAGCGGCTTCCCGCGCGGCAAAAGGAAGCCGTTGCCGACGACGATCGCCAGCACGACGAACGCGGTCAGCCCAACGGCGACGGCGACCTGCAAGGATCTCTTGAATAGCCGGGGCACGGACATCTTCTTCCTGCCCGGCACCACCAGTATCGTCTTGTCAGCCATGGCAATCTCCCGTTGCTGACGTTTGAGCCTAGCCGATTCGAGCCTGACACGGGCTCGTGGCAACACTTGGCCGCTGCATAAAGGCGCGAGGTCTTTATACGCCGGCCATCTCCAGAAGCCCGCGCCATTCGCCGCTGACGGGGTCGTAGGCCGTAAGCTCACCCGTCTCCATGTCATAGAGCCAGCCGTGGATGTTGAGGCGGCCGGCGGCCACGCCCTCGCGCACCAGGTCGTACGTCATCAGGTTGTCGAGCTGGAACTGCACATGCGCCTTGATGGTGGCGATGAGGCGCTCCGCGTCCGGCACGCGCGCTGCCGCGATCAATCGATGCGCAGGGCGAGTGAACTCGACCCAGCGCCCCAAGTGCGCCTCGCGGTCGGGCGCGATCGGCTGCAAAAGCGCGGCGATCCCGCCACAGTGGGTGTGCCCGCACACGACGATGTCGTCGATGCCGAGGTGGCCGACCCCGTACTCGATCGCGGCCCCTACCGCATCGTCGGCGGCGTCGGCGGGGGGCACGACGTTGGCTATGTTGCGAACCTCGAACAGCTCGCCCGGGTCCGCGCTCGTGATTTGCGCCGGTACGACGCGGCTGTCGGCGCAGCCGATCCATAAGAGGCGCGGCTTCTGCTGCTTGGTCGCAAGACTCTTATAGAAGGCGCGGTCGCGCTCGAACTGCTGGCGGAAGCGCTCGTGCCCCTCGATCGCATCCTTGATGTCGAGGTCGATGCCGTGGGCATCCTTCTCGGTGGTCACGGGCTCCCTCCCTGCGCCAAAAGCCGGGCATCATCGATTGGCGGCGAGCACTTGTCCATACGAGGCTTTCGCCTCACGCCGCAGGCAACACGACGCGAACGCGGGCGCCGCCTTTGGGCGAGGTCTCAATGGCGATGCGTCCGCCGTGCGCCTCGACGATGGCGCGCGCGATCGCGAGCCCGAGCCCTGCTCCTCCGGTCTCGCGGCTGCGCGAGGGATCGACGCGATAGAACGGCTCGAACACGGCTGCGCGCTCGAGCGGCGGGATGCCGGGGCCGTCGTCGTCGATGAGCACGATGACATCGGAGTCGCCGCGCTCGATGCTGACGTCGGCGGCGGTACCGTAGCGCAGCGCGTTGTCGATTAGGTTGGCGTAGAGCCGGCGCAGCGCCACCGTGTCTCCCCGTACCATCGCCCGCCCGGCGGCGCCGTTGCCGAGGCTCAAGCCCGCGCCCTTGCGGTCGGCGATCAGCTGGCGCAGGAGCTCTGCGACATCGACCTCATCGCGCCGCTCCGACACGGAGGCGCCGCGCGCGAGCGCCAGCGCGTCCTCGATGAGCGCGGTCATGTCGTCGAGGTCGCCGACGGCGCGCGCGCGCTGCTCGGCCCCGGGGATCTCCTCGATGCGCAGCCGCAGCCGCGTCAGGAACGTCTTCAAGTCGTGGGAGATTGCGCCCAAGAGCACGGTGCGTCCCTTGACCAGGCCGGCGATGCGCTCCTGCATGTCGTTGACGGTGACGATGAGGCGGCGGATCTCGGGCGCGCCTTTCGCCTCCACGGGATGGGGCACCGCGCTTTCGGCAAAGCCCGCGACCGAGCCCGCGAGCCGGCGCAAGGGTCGCGCCTCGCGCATGATGGCGATGATCGCGGCGAGCCCGACGAGCGCACCCAGCGTGCCGATCAGGAATCCCGGCGGCATGCCCCAGATACGCCGGCTGATATCGCCGCGGCTCTCGAGCACGGCATAGCCGCCGGTCGAGAGGCCGATCGCGATCTTGAGCGGCGCGCGCGAGGCGAGCCAGTATTGGCCGAGGCGCAGCTCGCGCCAGCGCGGGCCGGCCTCGGGCGCCAGGATCGCCATAACCCGGCGCCCGCCGACCTCGGCAAAGTACGCCGCGACGACGCGCTCCACGACTGGCAGATGCCGCGCGCCGGCGCCGAGCTGCGGCGGGAGTTCTTGGAAGGAGACGCGCAAGTCGTCCGAGCTCAACGCCTTGAGCGCCGTCTCGCGCCGCTCGGGCGGGGTGTGCTCCAGCACCTCGACGATCGCGGCGGCACGCTCGGGCAGCAGCACCTGAGCGGCATCGTCGGCACCGCGCCGGCGTGCCATGTAGCCGAACCCCGCCCCGATCGCCAGCATGGCGAAGACCGCCAGCAGCACGATCGCCATCAAGCGGCCGGTGAACCCCAGGCGCCCCAGCACGTCAGTGCTCCTCGACGGGCGCACACAGCATGTAGCCGGCGTTGCGCACGGTCTTGATCAGCGCGTGCCCGCCCGTCTCGATCTTCTTGCGCAGGCGGCTCACCTGTACGTCGATGGTGCGGTCGAGGGGATCGGCGCGCCGCCCGCGCGTCCAGTCCATCAGCTGCTCGCGCGAGAGCACGCGCTGCGGCCGCGTCAGAAAGCATTCCAACAGATCGAACTCGGCGCTCGTCAGCGCGATCTCGCCGTCGTGAGCGTGCACGGCCGAGCGCGCCTCCAGATCGACGAGGATGTCGCCGACCGCGAGCCGGCGGCGCGCGATGGGCTCTGGCTCGCGCCGGCGCAGGATGGCGCGGATGCGGGCTGCGAGCTCGCGCGGGTTGAACGGCTTGCCGAGATAGTCGTCGGCGCCCATCTCCAGCCCGACGATGCGGTCGATATCGTCTGAGCGCGCGGTCAGCATCAGGATCGGCACACGCGACGACGCGCGGATGCGCCGGCACAGGCTCAAGCCGTCCTCGCCCGGCAGCATGATGTCGAGCACGATGAGGTCGGGTTCGCCGATCATCGAGCGGAAGCGGTCGAGCGCCGCGCCGCCGTCGCCCACGTCGACGCGAAAGTTCTGCCGCTGCAGGTAGTCTCGCACGAGCGTGCGGATCTCGGCGTCGTCCTCGATGACGAGGATGCGGGGGCGGTCGGACATGGACGACACGGGCGATCTCGGCGACATAGCGCGTCAGCATAAAGTGCCGAACGCGCGCGGCAATTGCGCGCCCGCGCCGGTTACAAAACGTTACACCCGACGGCGCTGACGGAAAAAGGGCGGCAAAGTCTCGATCGCACTCTCCTACCCGGCGCCGAAGACGGGCGCCGAGGACAACAGGAGATCGGATCATGCATCGTAACCTTACTTCGATCCTCGCCGTCGGCACGCTCGCGTTGAGCGCGCTCGCCTCCGCCTCGACGCTGGCCGAGGCCGGCCGGGTGCGCTCGGGTGGAGGAACGGGTCCGCACGGGCGCTCGTGGAGCTCGAACGGCAGCGGCGGCTGCTACGGCGGCAGCTGCTCCTCGCATCAGACGTTCTACGGGCCCTATGGCGGCGTCACCACGCGGTCAGGCCAGACGACCTGCGCGGACGGCACGTGCAATCACTCGGCGACGTACACCGGGCCGAACGGCGGTACGGCAACGCGCAACTCAACCTGGTCGCGCTACTGACCCTTCAACCCCTCTCCGTCGAAAGCGGGGGGAGAGGGGGCCTACCCCTTGCGCCAAGGAGCTTCTCGCATGACTGACACACCCACGCTTTGGACCACCTTGCGCGACTTCGCCGCCGTGGTCCTCGTCTGCATCATGGGCGCGGTCGCCCTCTATGCACTCATCAATCCGCTTCGCGCCGAAGGCCTGCCGCCGCGCCCCTACGATAGCCGCGTCTACGATAACGGCGCCTACGGCGACTATGTGCCGGGTCCGCGCGCCGCCTGGACCGCATGCATCCCTGACGTGCGCCGCTACTGCCCCAACGTGCTACCGGGCGGCGGCCGCATCCTCTCTTGCCTCGCTGGCAACAAGGACCGCCTCTCGCTCGAGTGCCACGACGCGCTCGTGCGCGCGTGGGTCTACTACCGGCGCTGACGGCGGGATACGGCCATGCCCGAGCTGACACAGATCGCACCCGTCATGCGCCCGATGGGGGGCTTCCTGGCGCTGACGCTAATCTTGATCGCGGCGGAGTACGTCTATGCGCGCCTCTCCCATCATGATGGCGATCACGATCTCGGCGAGACGGCCGCCTCGGTCGGGGTGGCATTGGGAAACTTCGCCATCCGTATGCTCGAGGGCGGGCTCGCAGCCCTGCCCTTCGTGCTGCTCTACCACTACCGGCTGCTCGACATTCCTATGCGCGCGGCGTGGAGCTGGGTCGCGCTCTTTCTCGGCACCGAGCTTGCCTACTATTGCTTCCATCGCGCCTCTCACCGCGTGCGCTGGCTGTGGGCGACGCACGCCGTGCACCACTCGGCGACGCATTTCAATCTGTCGGCCGCCATCCGGCTCGGCTGGACCGGGCAATTGACCGGCGCCTTCGTTTTCTTCCTGCCGCTCGCCTGGCTCGGCTTCCCGCCGCTCGCCATCGGCACGATGCTGTCGGCGGGCCTCCTCTATCAATTTTTCCTGCACACCGCGCTGCCGGTTCGCCTCGGCCCGCTCGAATGGATCCTCAACACGCCGGCGCATCACCGGGTGCACCATTCCTGCAACGAGGGTTGCCTCGACAAGAACTATGGCTCGACCCTCATCGTGTTCGACCGCCTGTTCGGCACGTTCGCCGTGCCGCCCAAGGACGAGCCGCTGCGCTTCGGCCTCAAGGGCCGGATGCCAAGCCGCAATCCTTTCGCGATCGCACTGGGGGAATGGGGCCGCCTCTACGCTGATGCGGCCCGTGCCGCAGGCGTGCGCGCCAAGCTCAAGACCCTCTTCGGCGCTCCATGACGCGAGGCCCCTAGGCTCCGCAAAGGCAAAATAAATCGGCGCGGATGAGGTTTTTGTAAACCCATTTTAACCAAGCTTCGGGTTACGTCCCAATTCGGGCCAAATCCCTCTCCTAAGCTGCCAATCGGCAATGCTCGGAGGGCCGGGGGGCTTTGCGAGCGAGTGTATGCGTACCCTGCGTAGCCTTCTGGCAGCACCAATCCTTTGCGCCGCCCTGATCGCCGGCGTCTCTATGATCTCTATTCCTGCAAGGGCCGAGGAATGGATCGGGCGCAGCGTGACGCTCGGCGGCCGCACGGTCCAGTGCCACCATGCGCAGATCATGATCGACCGCGAGTTGCCGAGCGAAGGCGGCGCGGGCGACGACTTCGTCATCCTCAACCCAGACATGTTGAAAGAGCAGCCCAAGACGGTACGCATCTTCGTGTTCAATCATGAATGTGGGCATCTCACCGTCGGCGACAGCGAGCTCAAGGCCGACTGCTACGCGGTCGGGCGGGGGGTCGAGGAGCATTGGCTCGACCGCAAGGGGCTCGACGAGGTGTGCCAATCCTTCGACGGCGCTCCTGAGACCTCGACCCACCCCTCGGCGGCGCGCCGATGCCGCAATCTCGACCAGTGCTACGCCAAGGCGCTCGCTAACTTGGCCGCGACCCCGCCCGCGGCGACGGCGAGCAATAAGGCTGGCCCAGCCAAGACATCCCCGGGCGCGCCGCCGGCCGCCGATGCGGTCGCCGCTGCCAGGGCGAGCGGCGCTCCCGCCGGCGAGGTGACGGCACACGGCCCGCACACGGCGATCTCCGCCTGGCGCTGCACCGATCCCCTGCACGTGAGCGCGCGCGCCAAGGACCCGATCGCGCACCTCATTGATGAGGACGCGAAGCTCTCTGCCAATTGCCGCTGACGCTCGGGACGCAAATCTCTTAATTGCGCGGCAACATTTGCGCGCTTTTCCCCTGCTTCAATAGAAAAGTTATCCCCGCCCGGTAATTGTTTTATCGACATCCAAAAAGCATTCCGGCGATCAAAACTTTGAATTTCGCCTAAACAATTGTCCCGCGGCCTACGCAACATTTTCCCGCATTATTGTCCGCCATTTCGTTTCGATACGCAGTGGCGAATTCCGGTACAATTCCAGTCGCGATTTTTAATCGTAATTCTAATGTGTTGGCCGTTCTGGCTGAGTTCGCTTAACATGGAAATGGGCCCGTGTTATCCATAAATGCGTTGTCTGACGACCAGGAATGGGGATGTCAGACATTAATTCTGCGTGGGCGTTTTTGGAGGTTTTCCCTGATGCGTAATCTACTTGGAGTTCTGGTCGCCACGGGCGTCATGGCCGGCATGGGCATGGCCGCAGCGACACCTGCCTCGGCACACGGCTGTTGCACGTACGCCAAGCGCGTGCTTTACCGCCAGCCTGTCGATCGCGTCGTCAAAAAGGTCGTGTACGTGCGCGTCCGCGGCTACCGGACCGTGTACGCGAAGCGGCTCTATGCTTCTCGCTGCGGCTGCCGCCGGTTCTATCGCACCGTCGCCTATCGTCGCCCGGTCGCCACGGTCGTGCCGCGCGTTACCTACGTGAAGGTCCGCGCCTACCGCACGGTCGTCGGCACGCGCCTTTATCGCCGTCGTTGCTGCTGCCGCCGCTGGTGGTGGTAAGCACTACCTAGCCAAGCGCCCAAAGGGGGGCACGGCTCACGCCGTGCCCTCTTTTGGCGTTTTTCGCCGCCCAAAGGGTGGCCCGGCCTGTCCCCGCCTCGGGCGCCTTTCGACGCGGTGGGAATTTCTCCCCTAGCCGCCTCTCGTGGATGCAGAAAGAGACGGACAACTCTCCCCGCGACAGTTCTCCAGTCATAGAAAAAGAGATAGAAAACGCCCGCACCGGCCGCACAAGGCAGCATGCGAGCGCTCTGTTTTCTCAGGCTAGCCGCTTAGACGGACTCTTTTAGCTCCTTGGCGGCGCGGAAAGCGACCTTCTTGGACGCCTTGATCTTGATCGGCTCGCCGGTGGCCGGATTGCGGCCCATGCGGGCGGGGCGCTTCCTGACCTGGAGCACGCCGAGACCGCCGATGCGGATTTTGTCGCCGCGCTTCAGATGCTTGGTGATCAGCGCCACCAGGTCCTCGAGCACCGCGGCAGCCTGCTTTTTCGGAATATCGTGCGCCTCCGAGAGTGCGGCCCCGATGTGGCGGAGCGTGATGGTATCGACCTTCGGAGCGGTTTTCTCAGCCATTGGATCCTTCCTTGAGAGAATCGATTCAGTCGGTGGATACTACATCAACCCTGCAAGCCAATGTGTCGTTCGCGCGCCGCGCACAAGCGGAATAATGACACGAATCGCCTCGGTTTTGCTGGAAAACTGCCGCCTCCTGCCCCCCGCCCGGGCAGCGCCCCTCCTCGGCGGCGGCTAGGTCGCCTTAGCCGATCGGCCAAACGCCTCGCGCAGAGCGCCTGAGATCCTGAGGGGCTTGCCCGAGACGGAGATGAGCACCACCGTGACCTCCGCCTCGGCCAGATGCGTCCCCTCACGCCGGACCGATTGCCCAAGCGTCAGGCTCGCCGCGCCGATGTCTTTGACGCGGGTCTCGACCTCGAGCACCTCGTCGATGCGCGCCGGCTTCAAGAAATCGAAGCTCATGCGGCGCACGACGAAGGCCGCGGGTTCCGTTCCACCCGACCCATCGATCAGGCGGCGGTGATCGCCACCCAGAAGCCTCAGGAAATCCGAGCGCCCGCGCTCGCACCAGCGCACGTAGCTGGCGTGATAGACGAGACCGGAGAAATCCGTGTCCTCGAAGTAGACGCGCACGGGCAGCACGTGCCGACGACCCGTGTCGCTGTCGATGAGCCGCCCGGCAAGATCGGGCCAAGTCTGCTTAGCTGTCATGAACGGAAAAGAGCGCATCCCGGCCGGGTTGTCATCTCCCCTCATGCGCGAAAAAGTCAGTGGCGAGAGGCGTCTCAGGCGGCAAGGTCGATCACGACGATCTCCGGCGGGGAGCCGAAGCGCACGGGCAGGCCGCTGCACCCCAGGCCGCCGGAGACGACGAGGTTGCGCCCTCGCTCCACGACATGACCGTAGACGTAGCGATCGCCGTAGCGTGAGGGCACGTAGGGCGCAAAGCCCAGGACGCGCACCTGTCCGCCGTGCGTGTGCCCGGCAACGGTGAGCGCCACGCGGTCCGGAACCTGCGGGAAGATGTCGGGCTCGTGCGCCATGAGAATGACCGGGGCGTCGTCGTTGACCTGCCGCAGCGTCCCCGCCAGATCGTCGATGCCGACCGGCCAGCCATGCTCGCGGCGCCAAAAAGAGCTCATTTCCCTAAAGGCCCACTGGTCACCGAGACCGGCGATCCAGAAGCCGGAGCCATTCTTGTTGAGCCGCACACTTCTGTTCTCGAGCACGGGGATGCCGACGTCCTGCAGCGCCCGGCCTGCCCGCGGCAGTCCGCTGCGGCGCTGGAAGTCTTGCGGGTCATCCCACCAGTCGTGATTGCCGAGCACCGCATGAACCCCATGCGGCGCCCGGAGCGCGGCGAGCGCGTCGGCCCAGACCTTGTGCGCGATCGGGTCGGCGTAGTGCAGCATCTTGTGACCGGCAACGTAGTCGCCGAGCAGAAGCACGCAGTCGGGCTCGAGCGCGTTGGTGTGCTCGACGATGCCGCGCACGCGCTCAATGTCCATCCACGGCTTGCAAATGTGCAGATCGGCGAGCACGACGAGCTTCAAATTGAGCCCACTGGGCCAACCGGGCGGCGACAGCCGGTAGTGGGTGACGCCCGTGCTCCACGGCTCGGCGAGCGCATAACCGCCGCAGCCGAAGCTGCCGACAGCGGCGGCGCCGAACCCCTGCACCAGCTGCCTGCGCGTGATCACCGCGTGCCCTTCCTCGCCTGTCCCAGAGCGGGACCATAGCGCCCACCTATGTCGTTTTGAGGCAAATGCCGTGCCAAATCCGAAATATCCCTGCGGCATTGCGCCCGCCCGTCAACCGGTGCCGGCCTGCGTTCCTCCGCCGCCGTCGGCGTCCTCAGCGTCGTCCACCTCGCCGTCGAATAGGGCGCCTTGCGGGCTCGAAAGGCGCTGCGGCCCGGAAAGTCCCAAGTGGCGGTAGGCCTTGAGCGTGACGATGCGCCCACGCGGCGTGCGGCCGATGAAGCCCTGCTGCAACAGATACGGCTCGACGATCTCCTCGATGGCGTCGCGCGGCTCCGACAAGGCCGCCGCGATCGTCTCTATGCCGACGGGTCCGCCGTCGTGCGTCTTGGCGATGCAGGCGAGGTAGCGCCGATCGAGCGCATCGAGGCCCTCGTTGTCGACCTCGAGGGCGGCCAGCGCCTTGTCGGCGAGCGTCGCGTCGATCACGGGCGTGCCTGCCACGGCGGCAAAGTCGCGCACGCGCCGCAACAGACGCCCGGCGATGCGCGGCGTGCCGCGTGCGCGCCGCGCGATCTCATGCGCGCCCTCCGCATTGATCGGCGCGCTCAACACACGCGCGCCGCGCGTGACCACGAGCTCGAGCTCTGCAACGCTGTAGAAGTTGAGGCGCACGGGAATGCCAAAGCGGTCGCGCAAGGGCGTGGTCAATAGCCCCAACCGCGTCGTCGCGCCGACGAGGGTGAACTTGGCGAGATCGATGCGCACTGAACGGGCTGCCGGCCCCTCGCCGATGATGAGGTCGAGCTGATAGTCCTCGAGCGCCGGATAGAGGATCTCCTCGATTGCCGGGTTCAGGCGGTGGATCTCGTCGATGAAGAGGACGTCGCGGTCCTCCAGATTGGTGAGAAGCGCGGCGAGGTCGCCGGCCTTGGCGATGACGGGGCCGGAGGTCGAGCGAAAACCAACGCCTAATTCCTTGGCAAGGATCTGCGCGAGCGTCGTCTTGCCGAGCCCCGGCGGCCCGGCAAAGAGCACGTGGTCGAGCGGCTCGGCACGCGCGCGCGCGGCTTGGATGAAGACCTTCAGGTTGGCGCGGGCCTGCTCCTGGCCGATGAACTCGGCGAGCGAACGCGGCCTGAGCGAAGCCTCGGTGGCGTCGCTGTCGCGCTTGGAGCCGGTGACGAGGCGCTCGGTCATGGTTTGTCCGTGCCGGTGTTCGCAGGCACCGTCAAGACGCAAGGTTGCACAACCCACTCATTTGTCGAACCAGGCGGCGACCCGCCCGACGACGAGCAACAGAAGCCAGCTCCACTGCGCCGCTGTCGCGCTCCAGGTGGCCGCGATTAGGATCGACAGGGCGAACACCGCTCCGGTCAACAGCACGTTCAGCAGACCTTCGCGCCGCACCGAGGATGTGACGTCACTCGCCATGAGCTCAGGATCGCGGCCGGCATACCACCACATCGCCGCCGACAAGAGCGACGTCATTACTAGCGTGCCGGCATAAAGGCAGGTTGCGAGCGCGTTGCCGTGATCGCCCAAAATGCTGGTCACGAAGGGAATGAGCCCGATGGTCATCAGGAAGAACAGGTTGAGCCACAGGATCACGCCGTCGACGCGGCGGATGTAAGAGAACTGCTCGTGATGCCCCATCCAAAGGAGTCCGATCACGACGAAGCTCAAGGCATAGACGCCGAGGTTGTGTACAGATCCGCGCAGCACCGTGGCGAGATCGGCGTCGCTCACGCCTTCGGGCAATTTGAGGTTCAGCACCAAGAGCGTGATCGCGACCGCCATCACCGCGTCGCTGAATATGATCATGCGCTCGGAGGCGAAGGTCTTGCGGCCCGCTCTCATGGCTGTCATCGGGGGATGTTAGGCTTAATGCTCGGCGTTTTCCGAGCTGGTGGGCTGCTTCGCGGCCTGCGTCAAGGCAGAGCGTGAGGAATTTTGCACTGCAACAGCCGGCCCGCAGTTTGCCGTCATTTAACGTGATCGGGATGGGGCTTCCCTGGCCAGGCGCATGGCGGTAGCTTGTTACAGCGGGGCTGGGGACAACAAGAACCAACAAGTCACAGGACCATGCAGCGACTCCTCGCCGCCGCCTGCCTTTTCCTAAGCCTTTCGGGATCGCTTGGGGCGTCGGAGGTGTGCGTCGTCTGCGACAAGCCGGCGGCGACCTACCGCTGCGCGCTCGAGCAGTTCACCCGGAATTCGAAGTTTCAACTCGGCGCAGACGCGCAGCGCCTCGCCTGCGAGACGGTGCTCGCCAAGTCGGGTCCTCACGCACATTGTAAGGTCGTCGCCGACACCGAGGTTCCCTGCGAAGGCCCGCAGAGGACCGTCACCGTGCGCGACTTGCAGCAAATTCTCGCCGGCGATGGCGAGCAGACCTACCAGCCCGGCGTCTTCGAGATCGCGCGGCGCAACGTCTACGCGACTTGGACCTGCGTCTCCTCACTGTTCAAGGACTGCTGAGACAGCCATCCGCGCCTGAGCTTGCCAAGATCTCCCGAATTCCTAGCGCAAATGGCGGCGCGCGCACCTCCCGCGGCCGCAGTCGGCTTCCTACATGTTCGCGGAGTGCAGCTCCGGTAGCGAGGTCGTGATGCGAGGTCCTGACATGCGCGTGCACGCTTTGATGTTGAGGGGCTTGATGCTGCTCGCGCTGGCTAGCGCGGCGCTCGCCGCCCCGCTGCTCCCCGCCGAGGCGCGCACGGCGGAGACGCACGCGAGATCGGACACGCAGGTCTTCGACGAGGTGTGGCGCACAGTGCGCGACCGGTTCTACGACCCCAAGCTCAAGGGGCTCGACTGGGAGGCGATCGGCAGCAAGCATCGGCAAGCATACGCGGCGGCGAAGACGGACGCGCAACGCTCCACCGCGATCAACGCCTTGCTCGCCGAGCTCGGCGTCTCCCACACGCATTACTACACCAAGGACGAGACGGCCTATTACGAGCTTGCCGACATCTTCTCCTACGCGTTGCGGCGCGAGATCCCGAAACACTTCTCCGGCAAGGAAATCAGCTATCCGGGCATCGGCATCTTCACCAAGGAGATCGATGGCAAGACATTCGTCTCAGGTGTGTTCCCGGGCCTGCCGGCCGCCAAGGCTGGCCTCCTGCTCGGCGACGAGATCATCTCCGCCGACGGGGCTCCGTTCGAGGCGGTCGGCTCGTTCCGCGGCAAGATCGGCAAATCGGTGACGTTGAAGATCCGCCGCAATGCCGACGGCCCGGCGACCGAGGTAAACGTCGAGCCACAGGCGATCGAGCCCGACGATGCCTTCGACACCGCGCTCAAGGACAGCGCGCGCATCATCGAGCAGAACGGGCGCCGCATCGGCTACGTGCACGTGTGGTCGTATGCCGGCCAGCGCTACCAGAACGATCTCGAGGAGCTCTTGAGCGTCGGCAAGCTCAAGGATGCCGACGCGCTTATCTGGGACTTGCGCGACGGATGGGGTGGCGCCTTCCCGCGCTATCTCAACCTGTTCAATCCCTACGGGCCGACGCTCAAGCTCACCGACCGCGACGGAGATGCCGAGCTCGACGGCTACCGCTGGCACAAGCCGGTGGCGCTGCTGATCAACGGCGGCTCGCGCAGCGGCAAGGAGGTGCTCGCCTACGGCTTTAAGAAGAACGGCTACGGGCAAGTGATCGGCGAGCGCACCGCCGGCGCCTTGCTCGCAGCAACCGCGTTTCTCCTGTCGGACGGCAGCCTCTTGCTGCTCGCGGTGGAGGATGTCGCCGTCGACGGCGAGCGCATCGAGGGCAAGGGCGTCGCGCCGACGGTTGAGGTGCCGTTCGACATCCGCTACGCGGCGGGCAAGGACCCGCAGCTCGACAAGGCCGTCGCGATTCTGGCCGACGGCGCGTAAACGGCCTTCGTGTCAGGTCGCAATGATACCGAGGCGCACGAGCACGGCGCGCACCGTGATGGCAACGAGACCAGCGAGGAAGGCCAGATAAGGCCGCGCGTCCTCGAGCCCGAAGGGAAGCAGCAGGCTCGCGCCGGCGAAGGCAATGACGGCGATGGCCGCCGCCAACATCCAGCCGAAGCCGCCGGAGCGCAGCGTGACGCCGGCCAGCACGAGGCCGGTGGCGACCGCGGGCAGCCCCGACCACACGAATGTTGCGATCACGGCTTGACCCAACGGCTGCTGGTCGCCTGGCAGGACATCAGCGAGGCCGAACGCCGCGGCGCCGGCAACGACGATGATGACCGCGAGCGCGGCGAAGAACGGCGCGACCAACGCATAGATCAGAAACGTCCATAGCGCGCGTTGGGCATTGCCCATGCCAGTCTCCTAACGACCCATCTCCTAACGAGCGAGCTCCTTGAGGCCGCGGCGGATCAGCTTGGCGGTATCCGCGCCGGCGCCGAGCTCCTTGGCGGCAACGGCGATCGCGCCCGAGGCCTGTGCCGGCTGGTAGCCGAGATTGGTCAAAGCCGACAGCGCCTCGGCCGCGGCGTTGCCTTCGGGCGGGGAGGCCGCAGCACCGTTCAAGCCGGCCGCCGGAAGGTGCAGGCCCGCGACCGACAAGGCCGGCGCCTTGTCCTTCAATTCGGCGACGATGCGTTGAGCAAGCTTCTTGCCGATCCCGGGCGCCTCCTCCACGCTTGCCCAGTCGCCAAGCGCGATTGCCGTGGCGAGCTGCTGGGGTGAAAGCGTGCCGAGCAGTCCCAGCGCCACTTTTGAGCCGACGCCCTGCACAGTCTGCAGCGTGCGGAACCAGCT
This sequence comes from uncultured Alphaproteobacteria bacterium, assembly GCA_963724945.1. Classification (GTDB taxonomy): domain Bacteria; phylum Pseudomonadota; class Alphaproteobacteria; order Rhizobiales; family Hyphomicrobiaceae; genus Hyphomicrobium_A. The sequence continues at coordinate 270,116 of CAVRWL010000002.1, forward strand.
GCGCTCCACCTCGCTCGCAAAGCCGAACAGGCGGATGGCGTCCTCGCGCACGTGCGTGTCGATGGTCAGCGAGATATCCTCGCCCGCCTTCATGTTGCGCAACGTGCGGGCCGAGGCCTGCACCTCGTAGCCGACGCCGTTGACGTCGACGATGAGGAAGCTTTCGCCGATGGCGTCGACCTTGCCTCTGAGCTTGCCGATCATTTTGTCCTCCAAGGCAAAAGGCATTAGGCACAGGGCAAGAGTGGTCGGTGCGAAACCGATTGCCTATTACCTATTGCCTATTCCCGGCTACTGCCAATCTCACCCTCGCCTGCCGATGGTTCGCATGGCAGATGGCGATGGCGAGCGCGTCGGCCTCGTCAGCGCTCTCGAAGCGCGCCTTCGGCAGCAGGAACCCGATCATGGTTTGAATCTGCTGCTTCTGCGCATGCCCCGCGCCGACGACCGACTTCTTGACGAGGTTCGGCGGGTATTCGGCGACGACGAGCCCGCCGAGCGCGGGCGCCAAGAGCGCCATCCCGCGCGCCTGCCCGAGCTTCAAGGTGGCGCGCGCGTTGTCGTTGACGAAGGTCTCCTCGACCGCGGCCTCGTGCGGCTTGAAGCTCGCGATCACGCTGGCGAGGCCCTCGAACAGCTCGCGCAAACGGTAGGCGAGTTCGCCGTCGGCCGGCGCCGTGACGAGCCCGCTCGCAACGTAGCTCAAGCGCACGCCGTCGCTCTCGACGACGCCCCACCCGGTGCGGCGCAGCCCGGGATCGATGCCGATGATGCGAATCGCGGCCCCCTTCATGGCGCGAGGCATAGCACGCCCGCGTGATTCGGCGGTGCGGCTGGCTTGCATCGCGCCGCGGCCTCGGTCCATGCTGGCGGGCCTAACCAGGGAGGGACCACATGACACTCGCAACGAACGGCTGGCTGTTGGTCTGGGGAGCTGGGCTGGTGCTGACCGCCATCCTCATCTGGTGGCGCACGAGCCGCTACGACATCAAGGGCGCCGCCGTCGAGTCGGTCTGGCAAGTCGCCCGCGGCAACCGCACCGCCGACCATCTGACGCCGATCGAGATGATGGCGAACGAGATCGGGGCGGAGGCGACGGCCGTCGGCAAGGCGAAGCGCACCGCGTTCACAGTCGCGGGGCATTTCATGGCGCAGATCTTGAGCGTCGTGGCGCTCTTCATGCTGCTGATCGGAATCGTGCTGTTGGGTCTCGGCTGGTACTGGAGCTGATGGCCACAATGGCGTTGCAATAGCGCCAACACACCCCATCTGCCGGGGCAGTAAGCATTCGATGGAGGCGATCATGGCCGCGCAAGCACCGCACGCCGAGCTGGGCTGGAAAGCGCCCGCCTTCACGCTGCCGGCAACCGACGGTAATACCTACAGCCTCGCCGATCTCAAGGGAGAGCACGGCACGGTCGTCATGTTCATCTGCAATCACTGCCCGTACGTGATTGCGATGATCGACCGCGCCGTAACTGATGCGCGCGAGCTCGAGTCGCTCGGCGTCACCACGGTTGCCATCTGCTCCAACGATGCCAAGAGCTATCCCGAGGACTCCTTTGCCAACATGCGCGCCTTCGCCAAAGCGCACGACTTTCCCTTCCCCTACCTGCACGACGAGAGCCAAGCCGCGGCGCGCGCCTACGACGCGGTGTGCACGCCCGACATCTTTGGTTTCAACGGCAAGCTCGAGCTCGCCTACCGCGGCCGGCTCGACGAAGGACGCACAGAGGCCCCGCGCAAGGGTGCCCGCCGCGAGCTCTTGGAAGCGATGCGGCTCATCGCCAAGACCGGCCAGGGTCCCGCCGAGCAGACGCCATCCGTCGGCTGCTCCGTCAAATGGAAATGAACGGGACGTTGCGGACCCTTTGAGTGGGCAAAACGCGCGCAATCGGCGCGCCGATTAGGCCGCCGGCTCAATTGAATTGCTCCACTGCGGAGACACTTTTTCACGAGGTATTTAGGCTTTTGACGTATTCGACGCTGCAGGGAATCGGTGCAGCTTAAAGAGACTAGAACGCTCCAATTTTCAAAGCTGCGCCACTGAGGCGTGTGCGCGTGACCGCAAACCGGACCGAACACGACAAGCGAGCGATCGCGATCCGTTGCCCTGCCGTGCGCGGACGCCACGAGCTCGCGCATCTGCCGGCGGCGCTCGCCGGCGATGAGGCTTTTCGCATCTTCTGCACGCCGCAGCTGTCGCATCACCGCACGGTCGATCATCACCAATTGATCGAACGCGCGCGCTTCCATTTGCGCCACGCGCGATGGGAGCGCGTCGCCACGCCGGCGGGCGAGGTGCAAGCCTACGTGTACGAGCCCGACGACGCGTGGCGCGGCACCGTGCTTTTGGTGCATGGCTGGACGAGCGAGGCCGCATTCATGACGGCGTTCGTCGAGCCGTTGCGGCGATCAGGGTTCCGCGTGGTGACGTTCGATTTCCCTGCGCATGGGCATAGCCCCGGACGGCGCACCAACCTCGCCGAGTGCGCACGCGCCATGCTGGGCGTCGCCGATCGCTACGGTCCGGTCCACGCCGCGGTCGCGCATTCCTTCGGCGGCTTCGTGTCGCTCTTGGTCGCCGAGGGCGGTCCGCCGCTGCCGCGCGCGCATGCGATTGAGCGATTCGTGCTGCTCGCCTGCCCCAACCGGCTGGCCGACGTGACCCGCACCTTCGGCCGCGGCCTCAGCCTCAGCACACAGGCCCAGCGTGCCTATGAGCGCCACCTGGAGCGGGTTGGCCGCCGGCCGGTCGCCACCTTCTCAGCGGTCGAGCTGTTGCGCACCATCGCTGCGCCGACGCTCGTCATCCACGGTAGCGAAGACCGCGAGGTGCCGTTCCGCAGCGCCGAGGAGATCGTGGCGGGCTGTCCGTCGGCCCGGCTGCTCGCTCTCGAGGGGCTCGGCCACCGCACGATCCTCTATGCGCCGCCCGTGTTCCGCGCGGTCATGACCGAGCTCGCGCCGCCTCAGACCGACGCAAGGCCCTCCTCGAGGACGACATTTTCCTCCGCCGGCCAGGAGATGAAGGCCTCGGCGTGATACCAGCCTTCGCTCTCGAGGCCGTGCGCCTCGAGCCCGAGCGCGGACAGGCGCTCCAGCACGTGCTCCTGCTCCTCCTCTGAGGCAAAGCGGCGCTGCAGGAAGGTCTGCTCCTCGAGCTTCGAGGTCAGGTAGCCGTAGGACTGAAGGACGTCCTCGATCGGCGCGAACGGGAACATTCGCAGCACAAAATGCGCCATCCACGGCCTGTTGGGCGCGTTGACCTCGAGAATGTTCTTGAACGTACTCTCCCCAACGTAGCCGATGCAGCCGGTCGAGATCACGAGATCGGCGTCGTCGAGCACGGCGGCAACCTCCGGCGAGGGGCGCCCGCTCTCGAGGTCGGCGGCGACGCCGTCGTCGAGCAGATTGGCCTCCACTGCGTACCTGATGGCATTGGTCGAGGCATCGAGCCCGACGACCTCGAGCTCGGCGTCCTTGACGATATCCCCGACGATGGTCTGGTCGCGCGCCAGCAGCTGGCTGCGCTTGGCGTTGGCGGTCACGCCCGGCGCGTAGTGCGAGTAGAGCTGCTCCATCTCCAGATCGCCTTTGAGCATCGCCGCGTTGATGCCGTAGGAGCACCCGACGTCGACAATGCGCACCTTGTCCTTGTCGTGTGCCTGGCGGTAGGCGTCAATGACGTGCTGGAACACCGGTTTCGCCGTCTCGGGTATGATGTATTCGAGCCTGCGTAGAGTAGAATAATAAAGTCTTGGATCCGGCCGGTCGTAGATATTCGTCAGATCAATCTTGCCAACTTCATCGTACTCGAAGGTTTGTGTGGTGGTCATTACGGGCCCGTTGTTGTTTTAAATATTCGCAACACGCCGCATCGATCTCTTTAGGGATCGGGCACAACGGCCGCATGTTGGGTGATGTGCGTGCGAACTACCGACAATATCTTGATAAGTCAATTGGGGGTCATTGCCTCGGCAATGGGCGAAATAGGTGCATGCACGCGGCGGAGAAGGCTTTGCAACGCCCGAGACGCCCCGTGCAACGCCTGAGACAAATGGCGCTGCCGGCCTTGACGGGGGTCAAGCTGCGGCCTGCGTCGGCCGGCTAACGTGGTCTGAGCATGACCAGGGGATACCAATGAACACACTGACGATCAATCCGGTCACGGAGTCGTTCCTATCCTGTCTCAAGCGCGCCAAGCACGTGCGGCAGCCGTTCGACTATTGGCTGCTGCAAGGCGCGCTTCCCGATGCGGACGTCGACGCCATCGCCAATCTGCCCGTCCCCCCGCCCCAGGACATCGTCTTCAACGGCAGGCGCGAGACCAACAACTCCTCGCGCATGTTCTTCAACCCCGAGGCGCAGGAAATATTCGCCGTGTGCCGGCGCGTCGTCGACGGCTTCAAGGACGCGCGCGTCATCGCCGCCATCGAGCGTGAGACCGGGGCGCAGCTTTCGGGCACGCGGCTCAGGATCGAATACTGCCAGGACGCGCCGGGCTTCTGGCTCGAGCCGCACACCGACATCGCGGTGAAGAAGTTCACGATGCTCGTCTATCTCTTGGACGATCCGGGGCTGAGGCTCGCCGGCACCGACGTGCACGAGGGACCGCCCGACCATACGTACGTGACGACGGCGCCGTATGGGCGCAACCTTGGCCTCATCTTCATTCCGGCCAAGAACACCTGGCACGGCGTCGGGCATCACCCGCTCGAAGGCTTGCGCAAGTCGATCATCATCAACTACGTGGCGCCTGACTGGCGCGACACCTTCGAGCTCGCGTGAGGACGCTCACGCTCATCTCCGCAGGACAGCACGCGATCTATCGCAACGGGAACTAAGGGCCAAACCAAATTCAGCGTGGGGGTGGATCCCCAGGCTGGCACCACACGATACCGCCGTCGCGCATAAAGAAGTGCGACTTGCATCCCACCTTGCGCCATACGGATGGATGCAGTGTGGGCAGGTCGTCGGGCGTAACCGACGCCCGCCAAATCGGTTTGTCATCTGGCAGGAGATTCACGTCCAGGACCGACCCGCAGCCACATGGACAACGCATTGTCGCCTGCCATGGCTCTCCATCTTCATGAAGGATATAGACTTCCCCACCATCGTCCTCTTTCAGGACAATACTTTTGCCAAATGGCCGCCGACCGTGGTTTCGGCATCAAAGTGCCTCTCGGTCTCCAGCGCAAATTCGGTGGTTCCATGTACGCCACGATCCGTCAGTACGTCCGCACCCATGAGAAGGCCTGCGCGGCGGTAGTGCTCGATCCTCCCCAAGCCTCCGACGGAAACGGATTTACGGCGAACGTGCGCCGCATTGTCCACTCGCAGGAATACATTTGCCGTTTTGGTTCGCTCCATCTTCCCGAAGCCATCACAACGCACAGCAGCCTAGCGCGCTTTGTTCCCTCAGGTTCCCGACGCATGTCTCGTCCCGACGCGCTTGCCCTTACCGACCGGAATGGCGACAAGCATGAGTTCGTGGCAGAGGGCTTCAAGACAGGATACAACGTCTTTCTGCTCCTCCTTCATGCGCGAGCAACACTGAAGACGAGCATCGTCATGCCTGAGTCTGCATGACTTTGGGAGTGGCCTGGCGACTGGCATGAAAGATCGTTCCCGTCTGAGCCCCGAAATCTCGCAGGCCCCTCACGCCGCGGTCAGCTTCTTCAAGACCTCGTCCGACACCAACGTCGACACGTTGGGCATCGCCCCGACTTTCGGCGCTGAAGTCAACCGGACCGGTGGACTACCGGCTGGCGACCGCAACGCCAACCCAGGTTAGCTCGCTTGCAAATCCTCCACCGTCTCGCGCGCCGGTGATACCTGCTCTCTCAGGAGCCAGCCGAAGACCACCATTGCTGTTATCGCACCTAGGCATTGCGCGATCAGAAAAGCTGGCACGTCGGGAGGTGAGATGCCCGCAAACGTGTCGCTGATCGAGCGAGCGATGGTTACGGCTGGATTGGCGAAGGAGGTCGACGAGGTAAACCAGTAGGCCGACGTTATGTAGAGGCCGACAGCCATGCCGACTGCGCCTGGATTGAAGCGCAGGCAGCCGAGAATTGTCGCGAGTAGTCCAAATGTCGCAACGAACTCGGCGAACCACTGTGAAAGCCCGGTTCTTGCGGTGGTCGCGAGTTGCAATGCCGACATGTCGAACATGAAGTGGGCGGCGAGCGTGCCAAGGCAGCCTCCGATAATTTGTGCGATGATGTAGGCGAGCGCTGTCGAGCGATCGAGATCGCCGCGCAGCATCATGACAAGGCTTACAGCCGGGTTAAAATGCGCCCCCGAGAGCGGGCCGAAGATCGTGATGATCACGTAAAGCACGGCGCCTGTTGGAATCGTGTTGCACAGAAGCGCGATGGCGCCGTTCCCGCCCGCAAGCTTAGCCGCCATGATTCCCGAGCCCACAACCGCGGCAACCAGAAATCCGGTTCCCAGCGCCTCGGCTGTCAAGCGGCGTGTACGATCGAAGTGCGGCATTACTTTTCTCCTCTAAGGTGCAGCGCCCGACTGCGGCTCCCGGCTGGAACTCGCCGGCGGCGATCGTCGTCGTTAATTCGGGGAAGCTCACAAATCAATCTGCGAGGGGACGTCCGCTCATGCGAGCACCAGTGATAGTTGCGGCCCATTTGCGGTGATTTCCTGATGGCTGGTTCACCGGTATGCAACGATCCTGCTTTAGGACTCAACCGCGCAGGCAGCACCAGCTGGATCCGAGTGATCGCTCAAAAGCAGATATGACTATGGAACTTGAAGAGCGAGTGTCGAAAATCGAGAAGAGGAACGCGAACGTAGCGGCAGACAAGGCGTGGGAAGCAAGCTGGACTCGGCGGATGCTGGTGATGCTTTTTACGTATCTCGCAATGAGCGTGTACCTCTGGGCGATAGGGGTTACGGACCCCTGGCTCAATGGCATCGTGCCGACCGCTGCGTTTATGATCTCCGGCCTGACAATGCCCTACTTCAAGAGGGAGTGGCTGAAGCACAGAGACGACTGACCTCGACACACCCGTGCGGAGTGTGCGTCGCCGCCTCAGAGAAGGCCGGCCATCCATGCGATCCAGCCGTAGGTGACGGCGACGGACACGAGCGTGATCGGCAGCACGGAAAACGTGAACTGCCAGAAGGTGAATGGCGTCTGGCCGAAACGCTCGACCTGCTGCACGACGATGACGTTGCTCGCGGCGCTGATGACGAAGAGATTGCCCGCCAATGTCGACAGCCCGGCCAGCATCATCAGCGTGGAAGTGTCGCCGTGCGGCAGAAGCTTGAGGTACATGTCGACGACGGGCACGTTGGAGAAGAGCTGGCTTGCCCAGAAGCTGATCAGCGCCGTGACGGAAAGCTCATTGAGATGATGCTGCATCGTGCCGAGCATGGTCTGCAGAGAACCTGACTGCAGCAGCGAGCCGGTGACGATGAACATGGCGACGAAGAACGCGAGCGTCGGCCAATCGACCTCCTTGAAGGTCTGAACGCGGCGGTTGCCGAGCACGAAGATCGGCGAGCATGCGATCAGACTAGCAACGCCGAACGGCAGCCTCAGCCCATCGCCGATCCCCCGCAGCAGGCTATCTGCCCCGATCAGCAGGACGAGCAACGCCAGACCCAAGTAGGCCGGCCAAATCCGCGCGTTGTCGGCTGGGTCGGGCAAACTGCTGGTGTTGAGCTGCATCGCCTGCGTCGACCGCTTGATCAGAAATCGCGACCAGCAGAAGACGAAGGCGAGCGAGACGACCGTCGGCACGATCAGCCAGCGCCCGAAGGTGACAACCGGATTGTCAAAATGGCCGTTGGTCGCGATGAGGATGTTTTGCGGGTTCCCGACCGGGCTCGTCATGCTGCCGACGGTCACCGTGGCGCATAGCGCCACCAAGAGGGGGATCGGTGGCAGGCGCAGGGATTGGGCCAGCATGAGAACGATGGGCGTACCGATGACGGCCGCCGCGTCGTTGGTCAATACCACCGAGCAAAGCGTGACGGCTGTGATCAGCGCGGCAAGCGCCACGCTGGGGCTCTGCATGGCGGCGATGCGATCGCCGATGGCGTGCGAGATACCGGAATCGTAAAGCGCGGCGGCAATGGCGAAGACGCCAAACAAGTAGGCGATCACGTTCCAGTCGATCGACTTGACGGCCGCGTGCGGTGAGATCTCTCCCAAAAGCAGGAGGACCACCGCACCTGCGACCATGATGTGCCAGATGCGCACGGCCGATGGCAGCCACTCGCGTATGGCGATGAGAAAGAAGATGAGGCAGGAGACGACGAAGCTCGTGGAGATCATCAGCCGGCTGGGTTCTTTTCGACGTTGCGCGGAAGGCCGTGCGAGTATTTCACCGGACGGTGTTCCTCGACTTTCGGGGAATGGGCCGATTGGATCAGTATTGGCCCGCTACATTTTATCTTCTGTTTAGTTCGAGACGGTAGCCCGTTCCCAGTGCAATGAGGGGAGAGCTCTGGGGCTTGCATGGCGGAGCAATTCAAGCTGAACCGGCCGCTGCTCGGCACCAACTTCTTCGCCGGCGACGTCATTGCAGGGCTCGGGCCTTACATCGCCATCTATCTGCTCTCCGCCTATCACTGGAAGCCCGGCGGCATCGGCATGGCGCTTGCCGCCGGCTCGATTGCGACCGTCGTTGCGCAAGTGCCTGCCGGCGCGTTCATCGATGTGACCTACTGGAAGCGGGGAGTATTGGCGGTATGCGCGATCCTCGTCGGCGTTTCGGCGACGCTCATCGTCGTCACCAATAATCCCCCATGGATCGTCTACAGCGCCCAAGTCGCGATCGGAGTCGCGTGCGCGTTTCTCGGCCCTGGCATCGCTGCGGTCACGCTGGGGTTGGTGGGGCCAAAATATTTCACGGCGCAGACCAGTGCCAATCAGGCCTGGAACCATGCCGGCAACGTGTTTGGCGCGGCCGTCGGCGCGCTGCTGGCGGTTGTTTGGGCGCCGGAGGGACTGTTCTTGCTGATCAGCGCGATGGCAGTCGGCATGCTGGTCTGCATCGCCATGATCAACGGCAAGGCCATCAATCATGATCTTGCCCGCGGCGGCATCGAGGAACGGGTGGATGACGGCGAACCCGAGAGCTTTCTGACGCTGCTCAGCGATCGGCGGCTGCTGATCTTCGCCCTTTCAGTGGTGCTGTTCCACTTCGCCAACGCGGCGATGCTGCCGCTGGTCAGCCAGAAGCTTTCGATCGGGGGCGATACAGACGCCGGATTTGCCTTTACGTCCGCCTGCATCATTGCCGCGCAGGGCTTCATGATCCCCATGGCCATTCTGTGCGGCGCGCGCGCCGACGTATGGGGCCGCAAAATCTTGTTCCTCGCCGCCTTCGCCATCCTGCCGATTCGCGGCGTGCTCTACACGCTTTGGGACAACTCCTTCTTCCTGGTCGGCGTGCAGTCCTTGGACGGCCTCGCGAACGGCATCTTCGGCATGATCTTTCTGCTGATCCTGCGCGACATCACGCAAGGCACGGGACAATTCAACGTAGCCCAGGGCGCCCTGACGATGCTGATCGGCGTGGGGGCCTCGCTCAGCAACCTGATTGCCGGATGGATCGTGCAGATCGCGGGCTACTCAGCGGGGTTCCTGTTCCTCGCAGGTGTCGCCATCGTGGGCGCCGCCATCTTCGGGTTCCTGATGCCGGAGACCGCGCCCAACCTGCAAAACGCACGGACCATAAAAGCCGAAAATCTAGGAAAGGTGGTCGCTCCGGGCGCTGCTGAATAGCCGCGCCGGGCGGTGGCGTCGGCAAAAAGCCCCAGCCGAGCGCCAGATACATGAAATTCGACGGATAAATGCCGTCGTCTGCGAAGCCCCGACGATGCTCATCACGCCGCGGTCAGCTTCTTTAAGACCTCGTCTGAGACCTCGAAGTTGGCGAACACGTTCTGCACGTCGTCGTCGTCCTCGAGCGCGGCGATCATCTTCATGATCGCGTCGGCGTTGCCCTCGTCTACCTGCGTCGACAAATTCGGCTTCCACACCGCCTTGACGCTGCGCGCCTCGCCCAGGGCCTCCTCCAATGCGCCCGCCACCGTGCCGAGGCTGTCGAAGGCGCAGGCAATGACGTGGCCGTCGGCGTCGGACGTGACGTCGTCGGCGCCGGCGTCGATCGCGGCCTCGAGCACCTTGTCGGCAGAGCCCACGCTCGCAGCGTAGCCGATCTCGCCGATGTGGGTGAACATGTGCGCGACCGAGCCTGTCGCACCCAAGTTGCCGCCGTACTTGGTGAACGCGGCGCGCACCGCGCCCCCCGTGCGGTTGCGGTTGTCGGTCAAGGCCTCAATGATCACGGCGACGCCGCCCGGCGCGTAGCCCTCGTAGCGGATCGCCTCGTAGGTGTCGGCGTCGCCGCCCAGCGCCTTCTTGATGGCGCGCTCGATGTTGTCCTTGGGCATGTTCTCGGCGCGCGCCGCCTGCACGGCGAGGCGCAGGCGCGGGTTCTTGTCGGGATCGGGCATCCCGCTCTTGGCCGCAACCGTGACCTCGCGCGCGAGCTTGGCAAAGAGCTTGGCGCGGGCCGCGTCCTTGCGGCCCTTCTTGTGCATGATGTTCTTGTATGCTGAGTGGCCGGCCATGCTCGTCTCTTTGGGGCTGGGACGCGCCTTATTGCGCGAGCCCTGCCGTCTCGGTCAAGTCCACCGCAATCTTGGCGCGCCCCGCTTGTCTCCGCCAAGCGCGCGATTAACGATGGCTGCGGCCTTAGACATCAATTCGCTCGCACCGTGGAGGGAGCCATGAATTCGGAGCAGTCTGCGAAAATCAAAGGTCTTTTCGGCACGATCGTCGCGGGCGCGGCAGCGGTCGGCGCCTTTCTGCTGGCGCACCTCTCCGAGCACGCCGGTCAGATGGGCGGAGAATGGCTCGGCGGCTCGCTCTTCTTCCCGCTCCTCCTCGTGTTCCTCTCTTGCTGGATCGCCGGAAAGCTGCTCAGGCCTGAGCTGAACGACCTGAAGATCGCCATCGGCATCACCAGCGCGCAGGCCGTCCTCCACCTGCTGGGTGGGCTCTACCTCGGCGGCGCAGCCCTCATGTCGGTGCTGCCCGACATCGTCATCCTCGGCGCCGGCACGGCATGGCTCATTGCGCGGCCCGGCTTTTGGCCGATCGTGCTGCTGCTCGCCTTCGAGGGGTTCGCAATCCTCATGAACCTCCTCCTCCTCGTTCAAAGCGGATTTGAAACGGTGATCGTCAAGGGCCTGATCAGCACGATACTGATCCGCGTGGCGGCGATCTTGTTCCTCTACTCGGGCTTGAAGTCACGGCGTGCGAGGGCGCTGGAGGGTGCGAAGGACAGCGTGACGGCGAGCTGATCGCTCCACCGGCTACGCCCAGAACGCGGGCTCCGCCGGCTCCAGGTTCGGACCGATGCGCAAGGCCGAGCACGCGCGCGCGAGCCCCGTCGCATCGTCGATGTCGACCGCAAGCCCCGACAGCGTCCCCGGCCCGTGCGCCGGCTCGAAGCGGGAGCGCGGGATCTTGGTGAGGAAGCGATTGATCGGCTCCTCGATATCCATGCCGAGCACGGAGTTGTAGTCCCCGCACATGCCGACGTCGGAGATGAAGGCGGTGCCCGCCGGCAAGACGCGATCGTCCGCCGTCGGCGCGTGTGTGTGCGTACCGATGACGGCCGACGCGCGCCCGTCGACGAAATAGCCGAGCGCCTGCTTCTCGCTCGTCGCCTCGGCGTGGAAGTCGATGATGATCGCGTCGGCGCCTTGCTTCAGCCGGCACGCGGTGAGCTCGGCGTCAATCGCGCGGAACGGGCAGTCGAGCTCGGCCATGAAGATGCGGCCCATGGCGTTGATCACCAGCACCTCGGCGCCGGCCGCGGTCTTGAACATGGCGGCACCGCGGCCCGGCGTGCCGTGCGGATAGTTGATGGGGCGGATGAGCCGCTCGTGGCGCTCGATGAAGACGAGCGCCTCCTTCTGATCGAAGGCGTGGTTGCCCAGCGTGACGACATCGGCGCCGGCCCCCAACAGATCCTCGAGGATCGATTCCGTGATGCCGAAGCCGCCCGCCGCGTTCTCACCGTTGATGACGACGAAGTCGAGGGCGAAGCGCTGGCGCAAGCCGGGAAGCGCGTCGATGACCGCTTGGCGGCCAGGTCTGCCGACGATGTCGCCGAGAAAGAGAAGCCGCATTTAAGGTCCTGAGCAGCGCATGGAGCCCGACGGGGTCAGCACCCAGTCGAGCCGCTGGTCATAGTCGAGATGAGGCACCGCGTCGACCTTGAGCTCGTCATAGCCGACCCCGACCGCGACGACGGGCTTCATGGAGCGCAGGCGGGCAAGCGTCCGGTCGTAGAAGCCGCCGCCGTAACCGAGCCGGTAACCATGCGCGTCGAACGCTAAGAGCGGCACCAGCACCACGTCCGGCTCAAGCACGGGCTTGTCGGGAAGGGGCTCGGCAATGCCCCACTGCGCCGAGCCCATCCGATCGCCGGGTGCAAAGGCGCGGAATAGAAGCGGCTTGCCCTTGCCCTGCAGCACCGGCAGCGCCAGGCGAAAGCCCTCCCCGGCGAGCCTCGCCAGCAGGGCCGCGGGGTCGATCTCGTCGCGGATCGCCGAGAACCCTGAGATGACGGCACCAGGCTGCGGCGCCAGAAAGCTTAAGCCGTGGCGGGCGAGGTCGGCGCCCGCCTCGCGCCCGTGCTGCGCGTACGCGGCGGCGCGACGGGCGAGCGCCCGGGTTCTTTCTGCCCGTTTTTCGTCCGCCGTCATGAGAACGAAAGCGAAAAATGCCGCGGTGGCCGTCGAAGCGGATGATCCCGCGTGGTCCCTACGAGAAGTAGGTGGGCGCCGTTTGTCCGAGGCCACGGCCTCGGTCAGGGACAGCTCCCGTGCGGATCTTATAGGCCCCGGGGAACATAAGTGCCTCTAACGCACCCCGCAGCGACGTCGAATGTAGAGGATCGGGCGCGAAATTCCAGAGCCTTCAATTGCGGGGAGCCTCTTGACAAATCGATGGACCGATACGGCAAGGGGCGTCTTGCGGCCGCGCACCGCCATCGATCGTCTTTGCGCCTTCGCGTTGTGCCGGTGCACCCATTGGGCGAAGCGAACCGTCTAAGAAGAGCGGCAAATCGTCAGCCGACGCAGTGGACGAAAGGCATGGTGCGGACGCTTCGAAAACGGCCGGTTGGCCAGCTGCGGCTCGGCATCGGCGCCGCATTTGCGCTGATTGCGGCGCTCGCACTCGCGGGGCCGAGCGCCGCCGGGAGGTCGACCAGCGAGGCGCTCAAGGTCGGCATCTTTCTCTCCTCCGACGGTAACCGCTGCTTTAAGCCGGGCCTCGTCGCCGCCATCCGATACTTCACCACGCAGCTCGCCAAGCGCGTCAATGCCGGCGGGGGCATCAACGGCAGAAAGATTGCGCTAACCTTCTTCGACGACTTCGAGGACGCCGGCGCCGCCGTCGCCAACGTGAAGACGGCGATCGAGGACCCGGCGATGATGGCTATGATCGGCGTCTCGAGCTCCACGCGCGGGGACGCGATCTTCAAGGCTCTGGGACCTGAGATCCGCGAGCGGGCGATCCCCTTCATCACCGAGATCTCGCTCGACAGCCTGTTTCGCGACGACGACAACGTCTTCACCATGACGAGCTCGGTACGCAATGAGCTCGAGGTCATCGGCAGAGTGGTCGTCGACGGCGGCTATCAGCGACCTGTGTTCGTCGGCCTCGACGACGACCTCTACTCGACCGCGCTCGGCGACGGCTTGCGGACAATGCCGTGGGGACCGCCGCTGGCGGGCAACATCAAGGCGCCGGTGCACGACTACAAGCTCGATGCCGGCTCCGCCCAAGCCATCGCCGCAGAGATCGCCGTGCAGAACCCCGACCTCATTCTGCTCGCCATCAACAGCGGGCCGAGCATCACGCTCCTGCAGAAGCTCGCCGAGGCGGGCGTCAACGCTCCTGTCTTCGTGCTCCTCGGGCGCATCCAGAACATCGTCGACGCGCTCGAACCCAAGGGCTACGCCGGGGCGATGGAGCAGATCGCGCGCGAGGGCGTGCCCAACGTCTACAGTGAGCGTCTGCGCCAGCGGATCTGGCGCTCGCCGCGGGACACCTGGGTGTTCGATGATATCCGCAACGACGATGCGCCGGGCTGGAAGGACGGCACCTGCGACGAAAGAGGCGAGGCGCCCGCGCGCCAGATCTTCGATGCCGCCAACCGGCGCGTCGTCGGCCGCGGCACGCAGTACCGCGACATGCTGCAGCTGATTGTGGAGGCGGCGCGATCGGCGCCCGAAGGCGCAAGCGTCGTCGATTTGCGCCATCACATCGACGCGGAGCTGCGCGGCTTCGTCGAGGGGCGTCACGTCCTGAAGGGCCTGTGGCAGGACTGGGCGTTCACACACGACCGGACGGTCGCCGACGACACGCTCATCCTCGAGAAGGCCGCCGGCGATAGTGCCGTCGTGCTCGCACCCGTCCAATACCGCCGCATCAACGGTGCCCTGCAGAAGAGCCCCACCGTCTACACCTCGATCGATCTCATCAGTCTGTCGCGCATCGACTCAAACGATCGCAGCTTCGACGCCGAGTTCTACTTGTCGATAAAGAGCTCGGATGCCCGCATGGGCATCGACAAAATCGAGTTCACCAACGCCTACCGCTCGCAAGCGGGCGAAGGGCGCCTTGTCTTCACGCGCGAGATCAATGACGGGCGCGCCAATTCCGAGTTCCCCGCGGGCGTGAAGCTCTACAAGGTCTCGGGCAAGTTCGAGTTCGAGCCCGACCTCGGCGACTACCCGTTCGACACCCAGCGCCTCTCGGTGTCGTTCCAGCCAGCGAACGCCGCCGAGCCGTTTCTCATCCAGCCGGCAACGGCGCCCGAGCAGCGAGGCGAGGTCGCGGTCGACGGCTGGGAGTTGCAGGAGCGCTACGTCGGCTCCGATCAGGACATCGTGCCCACTTTCGGGGCCTCGCTCAGCGAGCGGCGCATCGTGCCCTTCTACAAATTCAACGCCACCTGGGTCGTGAAACGCCTCGCCGTCGACTATTACCTGCGCGTCGTGGTGCCGCTCGGCTTCATCCTGCTCGTCACCTACTTCTCGGTGTTCCTGCCGCACTCGCGCTTCGAGTCGATCATGGCGATCGAGGTGACGGCGCTTCTGTCGTCGATCGCGCTCTATCTGGCGCTGCCCAAGGTCGACTCCGATCAGGCGACGTTCTCCGACAAGCTCTTCATGCTGACCTATGCGGCGGTGAGCCTCATGATCGGCCTGTCGATCATCAAGGACAACATGCGCAAGTCAAAGGAGGTCGTCTTGGTCATCTCCATCCTGCAATGGGTTGTCTTCCCGATCGCGACGATCGGCTTCGTCATGTATCTGCTGCCCGGCACCAAGGGCAGCGCGGTGCGGCTCGCCGAGCCGCTTGCCGCGCTCTGGCGCACGCTGGCGGGTTGACCCGCCGACGCTGCGGGCCTATGTGCCGCTCTTGGTGTGGAGACCGCATGATCGAGCGCTTGCTCAATTTCCTCTCGGGAGCGGAAGCACCGGCGACCAAGCCGGGCCCCGACGAGCTGCATCTCGCCGTCGCGGCGTTGCTGATCGAGGCCGCGCGCATGGACGAGAGCTTCGATGCGGCCGAGCGGGCGACGATTGAGCGCCTGCTCGCCGCAAAGTTCGATCTTGCTCCCGGTGCCGTCGCGACGCTCATTGCCGCCGCCGAGAAGAAGGTGAGCGACGCGACGCAATACTTTCCCTTCACCCGCGCGATCCTGAAGCGGATGACCACGGAGCAGCGGGTGGAGATCATCGAGATGCTGTGGGAGGTCGCCTACGCCGACGGCGTCCTCGACCCGCATGAGGACGCGCTGCTGCGGCAGATTGCCGGGCTCATTCACGTGCCCGACCGGGATCGCGGCCTGGCGCGCAAGCGGGCGTTGGACAAGATCGCGGCGGCGCGAGGCCGCGACAGCGAGGCGCAGTAGGCTAGGCGTCGCCGCCTGCGGCCATCTTGCGCCGGTACTCCGCGCGGATGGCCTCCGGCTCGCGCCTTTCGGCCGCCGCCTGAACGCGCGCCGGAACGTTGGACTGAACGTTGGACTGACCGTTGGATTGCCCGCCGTCCTGGCGGGCGCCCCGCTCGCCCGCCTTCGACATCTCGGCGAGCACCGCGCGTGCATCCATGAGCTCGTCGGTGATCAGCAGCGCCGCGGTCAGCATCAACCGGTCGTCGCCGACGTTGCCGTACTCCTGCGCCAGCGCGTCGATGCGGGCCTTGACGTAGGCGGCGAGCTCCTCGAGTCGCGCCTCCTCGCCGTCACCGCAGTCGAAACGGTAGAGCCGTCCGTTCATATTGACCGCGACTTGGCCCATCGCCTCCACTCCGACACGGCACCTCAACAAAAGAGCGAGCTAGGCGCCCTTTTCGAGCACGTTATGCAGCGAGTCTATGACCCAATCAATGCGGTTGACCGCCTCGGCGCGGCTCTCCTCGAGTCGCGCAAGACGCTCTTGCGCCTCCTGCAACTGCGCCTTGAGGCGGTCGCGCTCGCGCTCCAGCGTCCTGATATAGACCGCCGGCCGCTCTGCCAAATCAGTGACCGCTGCCCGCGCTACGGTACTGCGGCGCGGCCGCTTGCTCTTGCCTCTGGCCCGCTCAGCCATCTGGTTGCCCTCCGGAACGCACCCAAAGCCCCCAGGGCGCCCCACGGCTCTGCCGTTAGGAGACCTTATGGGCCGGCGTTCGAGCCCGTCAACAAACCAGCCGTCGAATGCGCCTCACCCCAACAGAATTCTCAAGCCGTGCGATCAAAAAGCCAATGCGAGCCCAATGCGAGCCCGCGAGCCATGCAGCATCGACAGGGCCGCATTGACAGGGCGGCGTCGCGTCCAGTTAATGGCCCCGCCTTTGGCACGCGGCACGATGCGCGCCTCTTTTGGAAAAGAATTCAACGTGCTCTAGGAGGCAAAGATGGCTGTGAAGGTCGCGATCTCCGGTTTCGGCCGCATCGGCAGGAACGTGCTGCGTGCCGCGGCGGAGGCCAAGCGCAGCGACCTCACCTTCGTCGCCATTAACGACCTCGTTCCCACCAAGGACAACGCGCATCTGTTCAAATATGACAGTGTGCACGGAACGTTTCCCGGCGAGGTGAAGGTCGTCGGCGACAGCATCGACGTCGGCCTCGGCGCGCCCATTAAGGTGTTGGCGGAAAAGGATCCTTCCAAGCTTCCGTGGAAGGAGCTCGGCGTCGACATCGTCATGGAGTGCACCGGAATTTTCACCGACAAGGCCAAAGCCGAGGTGCACCTTGCGGCCGGCGCCAAGCGCGTGCTCGTCTCCGCGCCCTCCAAGGGTGCGGACCTGACGGTGGTGTACGGCGTCAACCATGAAAAGCTCACTCCTGAGCACAAGGTCGTCTCCAACGCGTCGTGCACGACGAACTGCTTGGCACCGGTCGCCAAGGTGCTGAACGACCTCGTCGGCATCAAGTCGGGCTTCATGACGACGATCCACGCCTATACCAACGACCAGCGCATTCTCGACCAGGCGCACAAGGACATGCGGCGTGCCCGAGCGGCCGCACTCTCCATGATTCCCACCTCGACGGGGGCGGCCAAGGCCATCGGCTTGGTGCTGCCCGAGCTCAACGGCAAGCTCGAAGGCGTTTCCATCCGCGTGCCGACGCCGAACGTGTCGGTCATCGATCTGAAATTCATCCCCGGCCGCGAGACGACGATCGATGAGATCAACAAGGCAATGGAGCACGCCTCGCGCCAGCAATTGAAGGGCATCATGAGCTACGAGACCGAGGAGCTCGTGTCGATCGACTTTAATAACTCGCCCTATTCGGCGAACTTCGATTCGACGCAGACGCAGATGGTCGATGGGCAGCTCGGGCGCGTGCTCGCCTGGTACGACAACGAGTGGGGCTTTTCCAACCGGATGCTCGATACCGCCGTCGTGATGGGCAAGCTCATCTAGTCCCACTTGGGCCCCTACCGGCACATCGTCGTATTGACCGGCGCCGGGCTCTCCGCCGAGTCGGGCCTCTCGACGTTCCGCGACAAGGACGGCATCTGGGCCAAGTACGACTACCGCGAGGTGGCCACACCCGAGGGCTTTGCGCGCAACCCGCAGCTCGTGCACGATTTCTACAACCAGCGCCGGCGCGCGCTCAAAGGCGTCAAGCCGAACGCCGCCCACCTCGCCCTTGCGAGGCTCGAGCGCGAGCAGACTCACAAGCACGGGGGCGACGTCGTCGTCACGCAGAACATCGACGCGCTGCACGAGGCTGCCGGCTCAAAGGGCCTGATCCACATGCACGGCGAGCTGTTGAAGGCGCTTTGCGCCACCTGCGGGGAGCGCGCCGCATGCGAGGTCGACCTCGGGCTCGAGACGCTCTGCCCCTCCTGCGGCAAACCCGGCGCCATGCGCCCTGACGTCGTTTGGTTCGGCGAGATGCCCTATCACATGGAGGCGATCGCGGAGGCCATTGCCGCCGCCGATCTCTTTCTCTCGATCGGTACCAGCGGGAATGTCTACCCGGCGGCGGGCTTCGTGGCGCAAGCGCGCGCAGGCGGCGCGCACACGGTCGAGCTCAACCTCGAGCCATCCGAAGGCGCGAGCTTCTTTGCCGAGACGATCCACGGGCGCGCGACCGAGATCGTGCCGGCCTACGTCGAGCGACTGCTCCGCACATGATGAAAGCGACCAGAGACCCTACGACGCCGTCATCCCGGCGCAGGGCGCTACGTGCGGCGGAAGACGGCGACGGCCTCGATGTGCGGCGAATAGAGGAACTGGTCGATGGGCGTGACACGCTCCAACTTGTAGCCGCCGTCGAGCAGGATGCGCGCATCGCGCGCGAGCGTCGCCGGATTGCAC
The DNA here is from genome assembly GCA_963724945.1 of uncultured Alphaproteobacteria bacterium. Lineage (GTDB taxonomy): Bacteria > Pseudomonadota > Alphaproteobacteria > Rhizobiales > Hyphomicrobiaceae > Hyphomicrobium_A. Next base: position 288,999 of record CAVRWL010000002.1, read on the forward strand.
GAGACTGCCGCGATCGTTCCGACCTGCGACTGCGCGAGTGCCACCGCTTGCGCCGCGGCTCCGGCGCGCGGCGGATCGAGCACGACCGCGTCGAAGGTACTGAGCTCGCGCGCCGCGAGCGGCTCGCGGAAGAGGTCGCGCACTTTTGTCTCGATGGGTTTCAACCCCGGCGTGCGCTTAGCCGCGTTGGCGAGCGCCGCGATCGCCTGGCGGTCGCCGTCGACGGCGAGAGCCGCAGCGCCCTTGGCGAGCGGGAACGTGAACGCGCCAAGCCCACAGAAGAGATCGGCGATGCGCTTGGCCGGCGCGAGCGCGGCCGCGATGAGACGCACCATCTCGGCTTCCACCACGGGCGAGGCCTGCAGGAAGGCGCGCGGCGGCAGCACCACGTTGGCCGCGCCGAAACGCACGGCCGGGATCGTGCTCTGGTAGATCGTGTCGCCGGCGAGCGTCACGCGCGCGAGCTTGGCGCGCGCGGCCTCGTGCGCGATGCGCTCGCGCGTCTCCGGCGAAAGCTCGGCCGGCACATCCTCGATCGCCACATCGAGCCCGTTGGCGGCAAGCGTCACGGCGAGCCGCACCGGCAGACGCCGCGAGGTGAGCGGCTCGGCGAGTCGTTTCAAGGCCGGCAGCGCGGAGACGATCGCGGGCGCGGTGACGGGGCACTCGTGCAGCTCGACGATGTCGTGCCCCTTCGCCTCGTAGAAGCCCAAGACGACGCCGCGGCCGGTGCGCCGCGCGGAGAACGTCGCGCGGCGGCGCGCGCCCGGCCCGACGCTGATGACGGGATCGACGGACGCCTCGATCCCGCGCGCGGCGAAGGCGGCCGTCACCAGCTCGCGCTTCCAGGCGAGATAGGCGGTGCGCTCGAGGTGCTGCAGCGCGCAGCCTCCGCAGTGCGTGAAGTGGCGGCAGACCGGAGGAACACGCTCCGGGCTCTTGGAGATGACGGCGACGAGCCGCCCGCGCTCCCCCTTCACCTCGGCCTGCACCTGCTCGCCGGGGAGCACGTAGGGAACGTACACGGGCCCCGACGGCGTCTCCGCGATGCCGTCGCCCTGCGCGCCCAGGCGCGCGATGTCGAGGCCGAAGGTGTCACCCATCGAGGACCGCGCCCAGCAGGAATTCCTCGTTGCCCGAGCCGCCCTTGATGGGGGAGGGGATCACTCCGACGACACGCCAGCCGCCCACGCTTGCAAGCCAGTTTGTGACCGCGTCGACCGCGGCCTGCCGCGCGGCCGCATCGCGCACGATGCCGCCCTTGCCGATGCGCGCGCGGCCCACCTCGAACTGCGGCTTGATGAGCGCTGCAAGCCAGGCGCCGGGTGCTGCGAGCGCCAGCGCGGGGCGCAGCGCCTTGGTGAGCGAGATGAAGCTCAGGTCGGCGACGATGGCCGCGATGGGCTCAGGAAGAAGCGCGGGCGTCAGATCGCGCGCATCGCATCCTTCGAGCGAGACGACACGCGTCTCGCACCGAAGGCTCGCGTGCAGCTGATCGTGGCCGACGTCGACGGCATAGACTTTCTGTGCGCCGCGCTGGAGCAGCACTTGCGTGAACCCTCCCGTCGACGCACCGACGTCGAGCACGATCCGGCGACGCGGATCGAACTTGAAAGCATCAAGCGCGGCGGCGAGCTTCGCGCCCGCGCGCGAAACGGCATCGGCGCTACCGGGCTCGAGCGTCAGCGCCTGCTCGACACCGACCTCCATACCCGCTTTCGTGCAAACCTGCCGGTCCACCAGCACCTTTCCATATTTGATCAAATCGCGTGCGCGCGACCGGGTCGGGACAAGCCCGCGCTCAACAAGAACAACATCCAACCGCTTTCGCATGATTCGAATTCTACGCTATCTTTGCGCCCGCACTCAAAAGCCGGTGCAAAACCCCCAACGGAGGCCCCCCATGAGACGTGCGCTTGCCGCCACACTCCTCGTCCTCTCGCTCGCCGCCTGCGGCAAGAGCTCGACGACGTCCGACGCCATGAAGGAAGCGCCGAAGCCGGAGGCGACCGCGCCGGCGGAAACAGCGGGCGCACCTGCGGATAAAGCCGAGATGCGCACGCCATCACCAGCGGGCGCCAAGGTCATGATCCTCCAGCCCGCGAACGGCGCCACTGTCAAGAGCCCCGTCACCGTCAAGTTCGGGGTGGAGGGCATGGAGGTGGTGCCGGCCGGCACCGACAAGCCCAATAGCGGGCACCATCACCTGTTCATCGATAGCAAGCTTGAGGATCCCAACGCGCCGATCCCGTCCGACGCCAACCACATCCATTACGGCAAGGGGCAGACGGAGGCCCAGATCGAGCTTCCGCCGGGCAAGCACACGCTGCAGGACGTGTTCGCCGACAAGAACCACATCCCGCACGACCACCCCGTCGTGTCGGACGTGATCACCATCACGGTGGAGTAGGCGTTTCCCTCTCCCCGCAAGCGGGGAGAGGGAAATAGCTCAGGCGCGGTTCGCCTCGCTCAGGAGCGGTTCGCGGCCGAGCGCGCTCAAAACGGTGGCGACGATGCCGGGCGCGTTGAGGCCGGCGATCTCGTACATGCGCTCGGGCTTGTCCTGGTCGATGAAGACGTCGGGCAGCACCAACGAGCGCACCTTGAGGCCGCGGTCCAGAAGCCCGCTTTGCGCCAGGAATTGCAGCACGTGGCTGGAAAAGCCGCCGACCGCGCCCTCCTCCACCGTCACCAAAACCTCGTGCTCGCGCGCGAGCCGGCCGATGAGCTCCTCATCGAGCGGCTTGGCAAAGCGCGCATCCGCCACCGTCGCCGACAGCCCGAACGCGGCGAGCTGCTCGGCAGCCTTGAGGCACTCTGTGAGCCGCGGGCCCAGCGACAAAAGCGCCACCGCCGTGCCTTCGCGCAGGATGCGGCCCTTGCCGATGGCGAGCGGGACACCCTCCTCGGGCAGTGTGACGCCGGTGCCTTCCCCGCGCGGGTAGCGGAAGGCGCAAGGGCGGTCGTCGATTGCCGCCGCGGTCGCCACCATGTGCACGAGCTCGGCCTCGTCGGCTGCCGCCATCACCACGAACCCCGGCAGGCAGGAGAGATAGGTGACGTCGAAGGAGCCCGCGTGCGTCGGCCCGTCGGCGCCCACGAGGCCCGCCCGGTCGATGGCAAAGCGCACGGGCAGGCGCTGGATGGCGATGTCGTGCACGACCTGGTCGTAGGCGCGCTGCAGGAAGGTCGAGTAGATCGCCGCGAACGGCTTCAGCCCTTCCGTGGCGAGCCCGCCGGCGAACGTCACCGCATGCTGCTCGGCGATGCCGACGTCGAAGGCGCGCTCGGGGAACTCTTTTGCGAACAGGTCGAGCCCGGTGCCGTCGGGCATCGCCGCGGTGATGGCGACGATCCTGGCGTCCTTCTTGGCCTCCTTGATGAGGCTCTCGGCGAACACGCGCGTGTAGCTGGGCGCGTTGGGCTTGGGCTTTACCTGTGCGCCGGTGATGACGTTGAACTTGGCGACCCCGTGGTACTTGTCGTCGGAGGCCTCGGCAGGGGCATAGCCCTTGCCCTTCTTGGTGACGACGTGAACGAGGATGGGGCCTTGCTTGGCCTCGCGCACGTTCTTCAAGACGGGCAAAAGCTGCGATAGGTCGTGCCCGTCGATGGGCCCGACGTAGTAGAAGCCCAATTCCTCGAACCAGGCCCCGCCCTGCCACAGGTGGCGGGTGTACTCCTCCATGCGGGCAGCGCGCCGCTCCCAGCTCTTGGGCAATTGCTTGGCGAGCTGCTTGGCGATGTCGCGCAGATAGAAATAGGTGCCGCTCGAGGTGATGCGGGCGAGATAGGACGAGAGCGCGCCCGTCGGCGGCGCGATCGACATGTCGTTGTCGTTCAGGACGACGATCAGGCGCTCATCGCGCGCGCCGGCATTGTTCATGGCCTCGTACGCCATGCCGGCCGACATGGCGCCGTCGCCGATGACGCACACGACGTTGTTTGAGCGCCCTTCCAGATCGCGCGCCACCGCCATGCCGAGACCGGCGGAGATGGAGGTGGAGGAGTGCGCCGCGCCGAAGGCGTCGTACTCGCTCTCGGCGCGCTTGGCGAACCCCGACAGGCCGCCGGGTGCGCGCAGGGTGCGAATGCGGTCGCGCCGGCCGGTGAGGATCTTGTGGGGGTACGTCTGGTGGCTCACGTCCCAAATCAGCCGGTCGCGCGGGGTATCGAACACCCAATGCAGCGCCACGGTCAGCTCGACGACGCCGAGCCCGGCGCCCAAGTGACCGCCCGTCACCGACACGGCATCGATCGTCTCCTGGCGCAGCTCGGCGGCGAGCTGTGGCAGATCCTGTTCGGGCAGCTGGCGCAGATCCTCGGGCGTCGTCACGCGGTCGAGGAGCGGTGTCTTGGAGGGGCTGTCCACGCAGGCATCCTGGCTCGGGGGGTTGCCCTTCGTTATGTCACACTCTGGCGCGCCCGCAAGAGCGCATAAATCGCCGCGGCGCCCTCTGAAAGACGGACGCGGCCCCTAAGAGCCGCGCCCGCCCCTTGTTTCAGGTCCAAGACCCCTTTGGCTCTCAGCCCTTGAATATCTTGCTGAGCTCCTTGTCGAGGCTCTTCAAGTCCGAGTCGATGCACTTGATGAGGTCGCCCTTCGCAGAGCATTCGTCGGCGGCGCTTGCCGGCGTCGCAACCATGGTCCCCATCAAGAGGCCAGCGGCCGCAAGCACAGACAAGCTCTTCACTACAAATTTCATTGTACTCTCCCCTACTATCACCCCTCCCCAAGCCGGCGACGAAAATAGAGGATCGCCGCCGCCCCCCGGGGATCAGAGCAGCTTATCGGGCTTATGAGGGACGTACTAGCCTTAACGATGGGCCCGCCGCCCGTTCCCGCTTTCGCCGTGCGCCAACTTGCGTTGCACACGCTCGGGACCCCGACTGGCTTGCAAAGGCTGGCTTGCAAAGCAAGAGCGCGGCTCCGGGGGAGCCGCGCTGCAGCAAATTCTCAAGCGTTTGCGGTGCTTACCAGCAGCGATGGTGCCGGTGGTGGCGGTGGTGGCAGGAGTACACCTTGTGATGGCAGCCGTGGTAATGCCGCTTCCAGTGGCACGCGCTGGCAGGCGTCGCCGCCATGGCGCTCATCAGGACGAGGCTGCCAGCCAAAGCGGCAAACGTTTTGACGCCGAACTTCATTGCTCTTCTCCCGTTTTGTGAACAAGCACCCCCAGACGTCCGGCGGATCGATGAAATCCCCCGAAGCCCCCTTGGGGACGGCGCGCACACTAACCGGCTTGCGCCCGGCGCGCTAGCCAGAACATTTGCACCCCTTTGCCACAGGTGAGGGTCACCTCAACCCAAGCGCCAATTGACGTTCCGCGTGGGAAAAATAGCGTCGCCACAAAGGTGTGCCGATGAAGAAACGGACAATTTTCGTAAATGATAAAATGCAGCGCGGCTACCGCTACGAATGCAGCGCGCCGATGGGGCGCGGCTTCGATCCGGACTTCACGCCCGAGTTGACGCCGTCCGAGATGCTGCAGCTCGGCGTCTTCGGCGGCAAGTACATGACAGACTGCGCAGAGGAGTTCCCCAAGAGCTGGTTTGCGCGCGCCAAGCTGTCGCCCAAGCGGTACGACCCCTCGCTCAACTACTTCGGCGTCGACGCGAGCCAGCCGCTGTCGGAGTGGCGCCGCAAAGGCTGGATCCACCCCGACGATCCACGCGGCTGGTTCCAATGGTACTGCCGCTACTACATGGGCCGGCGCATGCCCGAGGAGGACCGGCGACAGATCAAACGTTGGAAAGCAATCCGCCGGCACGTCGCGCAAGTTAAGCGCCACTGCGAGCCGGGCGATCTCATGTGCCGACGGCGCCAGCGCCAGGCGCTGCTGCACTGGGCCTACGACGCCCGCAAGATTTGAGGTCAGCCCTGGGGGTCGAGCGGCTCGGTGCCCTTAGGGCTCCCGTCGCTTGCGAAGGTGAGCTTCTCCACCTTGGCCTCGGCCTGCTTCAACAGCCGGTCGCAGTGCTCCTTCAAGACCTCGCCGCGCTCGTAGATCGCAATCAACTCCTCGAGCTCCACGTCGCCGCGCTCGAGCCGGTTGACGATGCCCTCGAGTTCCTTCAACGCGCGCTCGAAGCTCATGTCCTTAATGTCGGCGTGTTTGGCGCTGGCCTTGGCCATGGTCATATCCATGCGTCCTCGAGAGTTGCGCTCCAAGAGTTCAAACGCCGACGTCCATCAGCGTCTTGACGTGCACGGCAACCGATCGCGCCAGCGCCGTCAAGTCATAGCCCCCCTCAAGCATCGAGACGATGCGTCCGTGGCAGTGTCGCTTGGCCATGTCGGCAAGCTTCTCCGTGGCCCACATGAAATCGGCCTCAACGAGCCGCAGGTTGGCGAGCGGGTCGGCCTGATGCGCATCGAAGCCGGCCGAGATCACGATGAGATCGGGGCCGAAGTTGTGCAGCGCGGGGAGAATGCGCGATTCGAACGCCTCGCGGAACCGCTCGCCGGCATCGCCCGCGCGCAAAGGCGCATTGAACACATTGCCGGCGCCCCTCTCATCGAGGGCGCCGGTGCCGGGAAAGAGCGGCATCTCGTGGGTCGAGGCGTAGAACAGATCCTTGTCCGACCAGAAGATGTCCTGGGTGCCGTTGCCGTGGTGCACGTCGAAATCGGCGATCGCGATGCGCTCTGCCCCATGCTTTGCGCGTGCATAGAGGCCGGCGATCGCCGCATTCGAGAACAGGCAGAAGCCCATGGCGCGGTCGGCCTCCGCATGGTGGCCGGGCGGCCGCACCTGGCAGAACGCGTTGGCGGCGCGTCCTGTCATCACCGCGTCGACACCGTGCAGGCCGGCGCCGACGGCTCGCAGCGCTGCCTCCCATGAGCCCGGCGAGATCACCGTGTCGGCATCGACGTGGCGCGTGCCGTTGATGGGGCCCGTGGCGAGGCCGCGGATCTCCTCCAGGTACGCGACCGTATGCGCGCGCGCGATGTGCTCCTCGACGTCCTCGCGCAGCGGCGCCTCCTCGCGGACAAGGTCCTTGAACACGTCGTGGGCCAGGATCATGTCGATCGCCCGCATGCGGTCGGGGCGCTCGGGGTGGCCGGGGCCGGTGTCGTGATTGACGAAAGAGGGGTGCGTGATGAGGAGCGTGGCCATGGCAGCGTCTTTGTTGCGCCCCCATGTTAGCGCGATGCGCCAAAAGGACCAGTGCCGGCACGTTAACGGTGTCAGACCCGGAGGGTCTGACACCGAGTTCGAGGTGTGGCAACGCCGGTGTCTGACCCTCTGGGTCTGACTCCGGATCTCACCGCATCGTTTTGGCAACCAGTTGGGAGAGATCCGCCAGATTCGCGACGGTCACGCCCGGCGGCGGGGGCCGATCGGCCGGCACGAAGAAGTCGGGCGCGAGCGGTGCCCCTGGCACGACGCTGTACTTGGCAAAGTCGCGAACGCCGCCCGTCTCGTAGAGGAAGCTGTCATCGATCAGAAAGTTGCCGGTAAAGCTCAGTGCCGGCTGCTGGAACACGAAATGCGCCGCGTCCGCCACGATCTCGGCGTGACGGCTCATGCGTACGACCGCCTCGCCACCGAGCACGTTGCGGATCGCCGCAGTGGCGATCGTCGAGCGCGGCCACAGCGCGTTGACGGCGATGCGGTCGGGCTTCAGCTCCTCGGCAAGGCCTAGAACGCAGAGGCTCATGCCGTACTTCGCAACCGAGTATGCGAGATGACCGGCGAACCATTGCGGCTTCATATCGAGCGGCGGCGACAGCATCAGCACGTGCGCGTTGTCCGCCCTCTTCAGGTGTGGCAGGCAGGTCTTGGTGACGAGGAACGTGCCGCGCGTGTTGACGGCGAGCATCAGGTCGAGACGCTTGAGCGGCGTCTCGGCGATTGGGCTCAAGAACAGCGCGCTGGCGTTGTTGACGCAGATGTCGATGCCGCCGAACTTTTCAACCGTCGCCGCAACGGCGCGCTCGACTTGCTCCTCGAAGCGGATGTCGCAGGCGAGCGCCAGCGCCTTGCCGCCCGCCGCCTCGACCTCGGCCGCCGCCGTCTCGACGGTGCCCTCGAGTTTGGGGTGCGGCTCTTGCGTCTTGGCGACGACGGCGACATTGGCGCCGTCGGCGGCGGCGCGCTTGGCGATTGCGAGCCCGATGCCGCGGCTCGCACCCGTGATGAAAACCGTCTTGCCCTTGAGCCCTGCCATCGCCCCCTCTCTCATCCCGCTCCGGCCATGGTACGCGTGGTGATCCAGCGCAGGAAGCGGAAGGGGAGCAGCGCGATCCCGACCAGCTGCAGGAGCAGCGAGACGAGAAGCGCGGGCAGGCCGGCGACCGGCAGGAAGAGGAGAAGGAAGGCCAGGAGGCGCGCGACCTGCGCGGCGCGGTAGCCGGTGATCGCGGAATATTCGGCGCGGCTCTCCTTGGGCCAGATGCGCTCCCACCATGCGCGCGCCACCGGCCACCCGAGGATGCCGGCGATAAGACCGACGAGATAGACGACTTGGACGTCCGACGGAAGCCAGGGGATGATGCGGCTGTCGAGCTCGTGCTGGCGCTCCTCGTCGCGCGCGTGCACCTCGACCGCGCTCGTGACGACGTTGCCGGTGATGTTCGAGGCGACCGTGCTCAGCCAGTCGCCGATCATTCCGCTGATCGGCTCTGCCGTTGCACCCTCTGGCACGGCGCGGATGAGGATGCGGCCGCCGCCCTCGCGTGCGACGCTCACACAGAACCCGCCGCGGCTTGCGCCCAGCACATCGAGGAAATCGCCGAAGGTCGCCCGCTTCAAGGCATCGTCGAGCCCGTCGACGGCAATGCGCTGCCACAGCCAGTTGCGGCCGCCCGGCTGGCGCGGCGCGGGCGCGTGCAGGATCACCAAATTGACGTCGGCGTCGGCGGCCGCCTCGATCACGTCGATGATCTTCAGGCTCTGCTCGGGTCCGCTCGGCGGCTGGAACAGCAAGCGGTCGTCCTCGACGCGGCCCGTGACGAGCACGGTCTGCCCGCGCAGCGAGCGCACCGCGCCCGCAAGCGCGGCAGGATCGATTTTGTCGACGAGCGCGCCCCGCGTGGCGGGGTCGATCCGCGGCGCGGATGCGAGCGCCGTGGGGCCGCCGGGCTCGAGCGCCAGCGTGCGGATGCTCGAGCGGCTCAAGGGACGCTCGATCCGGGCGATCGCTTCCTCGAAGAGCGCAGGCTCGGTGAGCTCGACGTGCAGATTGGGACGCACCGCGGCATAGAGCGCGGACGGGCTCCCTCCGAGGTCATTGATGAGCGGATAGCTGTCCTTTCCGACGACGACGCGCAGGGATGCACCGGCCGGAAGATCCTTCAGCAGCGCCCGCTGGCCGAACACCGTGTCCTCGGTCAGATAGAGCGTCAGCCTCGCGTCCGCAGCGGCGTCGGGCAGCAGCGTCGGCACGGCGCGGGTGAGCTCGTCGGGCGTGCCGGCGGTGAACACCTCGCCGGCGCGGTTGACGAACTTCCAATGACCCTCGGGCGTGGCGTGCGCTGCAAGCGCCACGCCGTTGCCGGCGACGGGGAGCGCCTTCAGGTGCGCGGCCGCCCGGTCGAGGCTGCCGATGCCGGATCTGGCCGCCGTCGTGCCGACCTCATCCGCCTCGCGTGCAAGCTTTGTGAGCCAATTGGCCTGCGCAGCCGGCACGGCCACCGCGAGCAGCATCGCCGCGCAGGCGCCACGCAGGAGCCAATGGCTGAATTCGAGGACCAATTGCATCGTTACCAGCCTACACACTGTTTGGACAGAATTCAGCCCGACCGGCTATGGATTGCTCGCAATCCAAAGGGTTCAGCGCACAATGGCCATCGTCAGGGCAACGGAGGAAGCGATCCGCACCGCGGCCGAGCTCTTGCGCGCAGGCCGTCTCGTCGCGTTCCCGACCGAGACCGTCTACGGGCTCGGCGGGGATGCGACCAACGGGCGCGCGGTCGCGGCGATCTTCGCGGCGAAGGGGCGCCCGCGCTTCAATCCGCTGATCGTGCACCTGCCGGACGCCGCGCACGCTGCGGAGCACGCCGCGTTCACCCCGCTCGCGCAGCGCCTTGCCGAAGCGTTCTGGCCCGGGCCGCTGACGCTTGTCCTCGAGCGCCGCGCGCAGTCGAGCCTTTCCGATCTCGTCGGCGCAGGGCTCGACACGGTGGCGCTGCGTGTGCCCGATCACCCGGTCGCGCAGGCCCTGCTGCGCGCGGTCGATCGCCCGCTCGCGGCGCCATCGGCCAACCGCTCGGGCGCCGTGAGCCCGACGCGCGCCGAGCACGTCCTCGCCGATCTCGACGACAAGGTCGATTTGATCCTCGATGCGGGTCCAACCGCGCACGGACTCGAATTCGACCATCCTTGATGCTCGCGGCGAGGCGCCGGTGCTGCTGCGCTCCGGCGCCATCCCGGCAGAGACGATCGAGGCGGTTGCAGGCCAGCCGCTGGTGCGCGCGGCGTTGCAGGGCGCGCGGCCGAGCGCGCCGGGCCAACTCGAGAGCCACTATGCGCCCCGCGCCAAGGTGCGCCTCGGCGCCAGCGATGTGAGAGGGGGCGAGGCGCTTCTGGCGTTCGGCGCACGCGTGCCGACGACGGCGGGGGCCGTCATCAACCTGAGCGAGACGGGCGATCTTATGGAGGCGGCGGCCAATCTCTTTGCCGCCCTGCGCGCGCTCGATCAATCAGGTGCGCAGACCATTGCCGTCATGCCGGTCCCCGAGCATGGGCTCGGGGAAGCGATCAACGACCGCTTGCGGCGCGCAGCGGCGCCGCGGTCCTGAGACGCAGCCAAAGCCAGTCTCAATTGCCAAAAGCTTGATTGGAGCGGGACGTCACAAACGGCGCATCGGCGGTGAGCGAAGCCACGCTGGCCGGCGCATCGCTGACCGTCGCCACGCGCGCTTTGGTCGGCGCAAACTTGTCCGGCCAAGTCGCGGCGATGAGGTAGGCCGAAAGCAGAGACAGGTTCGCCAAGGTGAAACTGATGATCAACCTTCGCATCGATGCCGCCCCCAAAAGCATTCGATTTAGATGCATGGAGGTCTAAAGTGATTTGGAAGCCGGGAGAACCGGCGTTTCGTTGCATTAGCGCCTAGTCCACAGTTTGGACTGCCGTCTGTGGAAATCAGGGTTAAGGAAAGCCAGGTCGTGAGCACCCGGACGACAGGACGAGCGACACGCAGCGGCAACGCACGCAGCGCGAATGCGTTGCAGCGGCTCGTCGACTTCGTCGGGCCCGAGCACGCCATTAGCGACCCCGACCTACAGCTTCCTTACCTGCGTGAGTGGCGCGACCGCTACGAGGGAAGGGCCGCGCTCGTGCTGCGGCCGGGCAGCACGGCCGAGGTTGCGCAGGTTCTTGCGATCGCCAACGAGGCCGGCATCGGCATCGTCCCGCAAGCAGGCAATACGGGGCTCGTCGGCGGCCAGATCCCCTCAGCCAGTGGCGCCGAGGTCGTGCTCTCCGTCGCAAGGCTCAAGCGCGTGCGCGAGGTGGATGGCGCGGGAACCGCGATGATCGTCGAGGCGGGGCTTACGCTGCAGGAGGCCCAAGGCGTGGCCGAGCGCGCCGGCAGGCTCTTTCCCTTGAGCCTGCCTTCGGAAGGCAGCTGCCAGATCGGCGGCGTGCTCGCGACCAACGCGGGCGGCGTCGGCGTGCTCGCCTACGGCAACGCCCGCGGCCTGGCGCTCGGGCTCGAGGTGGTGCTGGCGGACGGGCAGATCTGGAACGGGCTCAGGACGCTCAAGAAGGACAACACGGGCTACGACCTGCGCGACCTCTTCATCGGCTCGGAAGGAACGCTCGGCGTCATCACCGCAGCCGCCTTGAAGCTCTATCCGCGCCCCGCGGAGAAGGCGACGGCGTTCGCCGCGCTGCCCGACGCCGCCTCCGCGCTCGCCCTCTTTCGCTTGGCCGAGACGCGCACGCACGCGGGCCTCACGGCCTTCGAGTTCATGAGCCGCCTCACTGTCGATCTCGTGCTGCGCCACGTGCCCAATACGCGCCTGCCGCTGCGCGAGCCGGCGCCGTGGTACGCGCTGATCGAGATCTCGAGCGCGACGGCCGACGGTGCGGCCGCGAGCGCCATGGAGCAATTGCTCGCGGAGGCCGACGCGACGGGCATCATCGGCGAGGCCGTCATCGCCAACTCGCTCTCACAAGCGCAGAGCCTGTGGCGCTTACGCGAGGCGGCATCGGAAGCGCAGAAGCCCGAAGGCGGCTCAATCAAGCACGACATCTCCGTGCCCATCGCGCGCATCCCGGAGTTTCTGGAGAAGGCGGCGGTTGTCGTCGAGGCGGTGTGCCCCGGTGCACGCCCCGTGGCCTTCGGCCACTTCGGTGACGGCAACGTGCACTACAACGTCTCGCAGCCACCGGGCATGGACAAGGCGCGCTTTTTGGCGCTGTGGGAGAGGATGTCGGGCGCCGTGCACGACCTCGTCGCGGCGACGGGCGGCTCCATCTCGGCCGAGCACGGCATAGGGCAGATGAAGCGCTCAGAGCTCGTGCGCTTCAAGAGCCCCGTGGAGATGGCCCTGATGCGCAAGATCAAGGCCGCGCTCGATCCCAAGGGCATCTTGAACCCGGGCAAGCTGCTGTAGCCTCGGTACGCCTCGCATCCTCGACAGCCTCGATGCACGCCGCGCCTGCGCCAACAAACTGTCACACAATTGCAGCTGCGTTGGGCTCGACGCAGATGTATTGTCCCTGGCCGCGGGTTCGCATCGAGGGAGGCGCTCGTGACATCCGTTCCGACAAACCGTCAAAGACCCGCGCGGCTCAGCCGGCGCGAGTTCGTCGTCGCGTCGCTCGCAGCGTCGCTTTCCGCAACGACGCGATTGGCGGCGCTCGCGGCCCATACGTGGGGCTCTTTCAAGGGCGAGGTCGTCGCCAAATGGCTGTCCGATGGCCGCACCATGCAGCTGACCGAGCCATTCGAGTATATCGGCCCCGGTGGCCGCAAATGGCCTGTGCCCAAAGGTATCAAAGTCGACGGCGCCTCCATTCCGAGCGCATTTTGGAGCATCATCGGCGGCCCGTTCGAAGGCCGCTACCGCGAGCCGTCGGTCGTGCACGACTTCTACTGCGACGTTCGCACGCGCAAGTTCGAGGATGTGCACCAAGCCTTTTACGACGCGATGCTCTGCGCCGGAGTCGGACCCAAGCGGGCGTGGCTCATGTACGAAGCCGTTTTACGGTTCGGCCCGCATTGGGCCGATCCGAAGGTGGATCCCCGCTGCGAGACGGTGGACGAAAACTATGATTTTGCCCGCTGCGCCCGCAACTTCGCGGTGCCGGAGATAGAATGGCCCAAGGCCGGCAAGACCGAGCTGTTGCGCTTTGTCGAGGAGGCGCAGGGGCAGGCCGACCCGAAGGATCTCGCCAAGCTGCGCCAGTCGATTGAGAAGGCGCCCTAGCATGGCGCCTCTGCAAGGAGCGACGCGCAGATGCAGCCGAGCGCGACTTGCTGCGTTGCGCATCGCGGCCTGTCTCATCGGTGCGTCCTTTTCAGGCGGCGCCCTTGCAGCCGAGCTCACGCCCATCGACAGTCCATTTTGCCATCTTCTGCTCAACGGCGACATCGCGGACGGCGACGCCGACGCCTTCAAGGCCGCCGTCGAGCGCACCGCCAAGGCGCTGCATGAGCGCCTGCAGCTGCGCGCGCAGGCCGAAACGTACAACCTCAAGATGGGATCACCGGCGGCGCCCAACTCGCTCGAGGCCGAGGTCAAGCAGAAGCTGTACCGGCCGATGCAGATCGAAGCGACCACATATGAGCGCTATCAGCGCAGCCGAGTTCGCCGCGCCGGTGCTGCAGGGGGAGACCAACATCGTGCATGTCTGCCTCAACAGCCCGGGCGGCAGCTTTGCGGAGGCGCAGACGGATCATCGAGTACATGACGCGCGGAGACGGCGTCGCGACCGTCGTGAGGGCGGGCGATTCCTGCTACTCGGCGTGCGCCCTCGTTTTCATGTTCGGCAACATGCGCACTTTCGGCGAAAACAGGTTTATCGACCGGCGATTGGACGTGCGCGGCAAGCTCGGCTTCCACGCGCCCTACGTCACGGCCGAGACGATTGTGCCCGAGGAGGTCGTTGCCAAAGCCTATCAAGCCGGAATCCAAGCGGTTGCGAACCTTCTCGAGCTCGACAAGAAGGGGTTTCTAAACAGGGCGCTGGTCGTTGATTTCCTGCGAACGGGACCCAAGTCGTTTCTCAACCTCGACACGGTCGGAAAGGCCGGAGAATGGGTGGTCGAGCTGATGGGCTATAGGGTCCCCGACGACCCGACGCCGGACATGCTGGCGCAGGCTTGCACAAACGACATCGCGTGGGCGGCCCGCCGCCGCACGTCGTCCTCACCCGGCAACTTGCCGAGCCACTACGATCTTTCCAGCAACTGGCTCAAAGGACAGGCGCCCACGGACGTGTTTCCGGTATCGCGGATGGTGGACATCGACGCGACACGGCGGCTGTTCGCGCGCCCGACGAGCAACGAGGAGAACGAGAAGACCGACTCGATCTGCTGCGTCGTGAAGTTGCAGAAGTACGACAGCCGCGCCAATCCCATCGCCCTTCGCATCGAGCACGAGAAACGGTTCGACGCGCACAGCGTGTGCCAAAAGCGAACGAAGCCTGCACCCTTCTCGGTGCCCCTAAAGAGGCCGCTGGTCGGGGCGGAGGGCTTCTCGGGCACGACCCCGGCCTGGTTCCTCTATCCTCCCTCCACACCGCTCGCCGCCATTGCGGCCCATTGAGCCGAAGGCGGCTAATCGCGCGCGACGACCGCAAGCGTCGCCCGCTCGAGCAGCGACTGCTTCTTGGCTACGTTGGCGAGCTCCTCCGCCGTTATCGCCACCGCCTCGCGGATCTGGTCCTTGGTGTGCTTGGAGGTAATGAAGAACCGCAGCCGCGCGGCCTTCATCGGCACCGCCGGGCTGATGATCGGCAGCGCATTGATGCCGCGCGCGAGCAGCCGGTCGGTCATGCGCACCGAGCGGATCGAGCAGCCAATGAGGATCGGCACCACCGAGTAGCCGGCGCTCGTCATGGTATCGAGCCCGGCCTTCTTCGCCTCCTCCAAAAAGAACTTTCCGTTCTCCTGCAGCTGATGCACGCGCTGCGGCTCCGCGACGAGCAGCTCGAGCGCGGCGAGCGCGGCGGCGGCGCCCGGCGGGGAGAGGCCGACGGAGTAGACGAAGCCCGGCGAATGGTACTTCAGCATGTCGACCAGGTCTTTGTTGCCGCAGATGTAGCCGCCGCAGGAGCCCAGCGTCTTCGACAGCGTGCCCATCCAGATGTCGACGTCGCGGAAGTCGACGCCGTAGTGCTCGCCGACGCCGCGCCCCGTCTTGCCGAGCACGCCGAGCGAGTGCGCTTCATCGACCATGAGCCAGCAGCCGTACTTCTTCTTGATCTCGATGAGGCGCGGCAGATCGGGGAAGTCCCCGTCCATGGAATAGAGGCCCTCGGTGACGATCAGGCAGTTCTTGTGCTGCTTGCGGTGCTCCTTGAGGACCTTCTCCAGGTCGTCGAAGTTGTTGTGGCGGAAAGGAAGCGTGGTGGCGCGCGACAGCTTTGCGCCCATGAGCCCCGAGTTGTGCATCAGGCTGTCGTGCACGATGAGGTCGTCGGGGGCCATCAGGGCGCCGATCGTCGACACGTTGGTCGCGTGCCCGGAGACGTAGGCGATGCAGTCCTCGGTCTCGTAGAAGTCGGCGAGCGCCTTCTCGAGCTTCTGGTGCAGCGCGCGCTCGCCCGCGACGAGGCGGCTCGCAGAAACCGAGGTGCCCATCTCCTCCACCGCGCCTTGCGCCGCCTTGGCGACCGCCGGCTCCTGGTTGAGGCCGAGGTAGTCGTAGGAGGCGAAGTTGATGAGCTCGCGCCCCTTGCTCTTGGTGGTGGCGCCGAGGCGCCCCTCGTGCACGTGGTAGAATGGGTTTGGAAGTCCGAACATGGAAGCAAGCTCGCGGTGCTTGTTCATCGACAGCGCGGTGTCGTGCTCGGAGAACGGCATCGCGGGCGCGAACTCTTCTGGCGCAGGCACGTTGGCGCCGAGCGAGCGGGCGAGCGATCGCGCCGCCCCCTTGAGGCCGGCCGAGGTCCTCTCGACCGCATCGATCCACACCGCCTGGTCCTGACGCTGCTCTTTACTCTTGTCTGACATCTTGGACTGCCCCTTTGGTAACCAACCCGTCGCTCAAGCCTAGTGGAGGCCACTCGGCTGCTCCGGTGCATGCGAGGCCTAACCGTTCCGGGGCAAATCTTGCCTTGCCGAACAGGGCATGGTCAAATCGCCCACAAACTAGAATAGCCGCAAATTGCGGAGCACGCGATGGTGACAGCGATGGAAGCGACGCGATTTCTTCCCTTCCTCGAGGCGGCCGAGGAGCGCTCCGTCCTTGCGGCGGCGCCGACGAAGTCCTTTGCCCGCGATGAGGTGGTTCTGGACCAAAACGTGCCGTTGCGCGCCATCTTCTTCATCGAGGACGGCTTGGTGCGCGTCGAGCGGCAGGAGCGGTCGGCGACGGCGCTGCTGGCGGTGCTGGAGGCCGGCGAGTTCTTCGGCGAGATGTCGTTCGTGGACGGCGCACCCACGAGCGCGCGGGTCGTGGCCGATGCCCCGACGCGGCTGCGCGTCATCGACGAGGCAACGATCGACAAGCTCATTCAATCGGACCCGAGCTTCGCCGGCCGGCTCTATCGCTCGATCGCCGCGATCCTCGCGGAACGCCTGCGCCTCACGTCAGCGCACCTCGACTGTCTCATTGAAGGGCATCGACTTCTACAGCCACATCAGAAGCGAGATCGAGGCCGCCGCCGCCAAGCTTCCGCAGCCCGATTGGCGCGCGGGCCTTATCGCGGCGGTCGTCGAGCGCGAGGACAAGCCGCAAGGGTAAGGCCCCCTCAGGAGCCGGAGCGCTTCAGCCAGCTCGCTTTGATCCAGTCGTCGGTGCCGAACAGCCAGCGGCGGAACCCGTGCTCCTGCGTCTCGTCCTTCGTTTCGTCCTTTGTCTTGTCCTCGAGCGCAAGCTGCGACAGCGCCTCCATGTCCGCGCAGAGGCGCTCGAGCATCTCCAGCCGCTTCGTCCCGTCCTCCTGCACGG
Organism: uncultured Alphaproteobacteria bacterium; assembly: GCA_963724945.1. Lineage (GTDB taxonomy): Bacteria > Pseudomonadota > Alphaproteobacteria > Rhizobiales > Hyphomicrobiaceae > Hyphomicrobium_A. The sequence continues at coordinate 306,074 of CAVRWL010000002.1, forward strand.
AGCCAATGCGGGCGTTGATGAGGTGGATCTCGCCCGATTCGTTGCTGCGCCACTGATCCATCGATCCCGCCAGCAACTGCTGGTTGACGTTGAGCTTCGTCAGCGCCTCCTGCACCTCTGCGAGCTCGGCTGCGACCTTCTCCGCCTGCGCCTCGAGCACCTTCTCGATCGCGACGATGCGATCACCGAGGCTCGCGCCGAGCGCGACGCGATCGCGTTCGAGATCCGCAGCGAGGAGCTGCATTCGCTCGGCAATCGAGGGCTGGTTGCTGCCGTCCGTCGTGCCGCAGCCGAGCGCGCTGACGAGCGCCTTCACGTCGGCGGAAAGCGCCGACAAGGCATCGAGCCGCTCCGCGCGCTCCTCCGCCAGCGACCGCTCCAGCGCCGCAAGCCGCTCGCTCAACGCGGCCTCGCCCGCGCCGTTGCGGGCGCGCACTGTGTCCTCGATGGCATCGACGCGTTGGGCGACGGCCTCCAGGTCGAGCGTCGCCGGCGTGGCGCTCGCGAGCGCGGCCTCCACCGCCTCCAGCCGGTCCGACATGGCGCGCTCGATCTCGGCGAGGCGGTCGAGCATCCCCTGCATGATCGTGTACTCGGAGGGGCGCCTCGGCTCCACGCGGGGTGCGCGCCGGGCAAGCTGGCCCGCGGGCGCCGCGCCCTGCAGCCGTTCGGGCTCTGCGGCCTCGGCGAGGCGCACCTCATTGGCGTAGCGCGACTGGCGCGCAGATCCGAGCGAGCTCCAGAAGTCGCGCGAGCCGCGTGGCAAATGACGCAGCAAGAGCGCACTGCCGGGGATGTCGCTGCGCTGGTCGATCAGCACGTAGAGGACATCGCCGACGCCCGCGGGCCGACCCACGTGCGCGGCATGGTCGGCGGCAAGGCGCAAGACCTCCTCGACCTCCGGCGAGCGGCGCGGGCCGGCGCCGTCCTCCATGAGGCCGATCGGGATCTCGCTGGCGATGAGAACCGCGCTGTCGCGGCGCAGGAGGGGAACGCGCACGCCGCGCGCCTCGAGCTCGGCGGCGGCCGCCTCGATGCGGGTCAAGGCGTGCAAGAGGTGCTCAAGGCGCACCTCGCCGGCGCGGTGGGCGACGGCGACGTCGTAAGCGTGGTTGGCGCAGGCAAGCAGCGTCTCGTCGACCCAAATCGGCCCTGCGCCATGGCCGTGCGCGTTCGGCGCAGGCGCCGGGCCGTCGAACCCGCTCATGATGTCCGTGGAGGTCGCGCTCCAGGTGCGCGCCGTCCGCAGATCGAGATCCGCCCCCCGGTAGCCCATGCTGCTCTGCTCCTCACGAACGCGCCCCCTCGCCGCCCGCAAGCCGGGCGCTCCCCTCATCCCAGCATACTCGTGATCACGCCGCCGGGCGAGAGTGCCAGCAGCGGGCAGGACCCCGGCACTAAGAAATATCATCACGCGATATCAGGTGGTTGCGACTGCGCCCTCGGGGGCACATCAAATAAGCGTCGCCCCGCCGGCCGGCTCCTGCACCTCGGGCCCCTCGTTGCGCGGGTTGTTGAGCTTGCGGCTGACCTCGATGATGTCGAGCAGACCCTCGGGCGCCGGCCGCAACAGGCCCGCGACGACCTCCGCCGTGCCGGGCCGGCAGTCGAGCCAGACGTCGAAATCTTCCGGTGCCACGATCGCCGGCATGCGCTCGTGCAACGCCGACATGGCCCGGTTCGCGGCAACGGTCAGGATCGCCATGGTCTCGATCTCACTGCCGTCGGCACCCTGCCAATGCTCGAAGATGGCGGCCAGCGCCATCGGGGCGCCACTGCGCGGGCGAACGAGATGCGGGCGTTTGGCGCCGGTCTCGCCCGTCCACTCGTAGAAGCCGTCGGTGGGCACGAGGCAGCGGCGGTGACGCATGGCCGCACGGAAGGAGGGCTTGTCGGCGGCCGTCTCGCCGCGCGCATTGATGAGCATCTTGAAGGCACGCGGGTCCTTGACCCAGCCCGGGAGAAGCCCCCAGCGCACGAGCGCCAGCTCGCGCCCACCGGCAGGCGTATTGCGCACGATGGCGACGGGCTGGGATGGCGCGATATTGTAGCGGGGCGGAAACACCGCCTCGTTGTCGTAGCGGAAGTAGGCGCGCACCGCTTCGGGCGGCGAGGTGAGGCTGTAGCGCGAGCACATGCGCGCAATGTAGCTATCGGCATGCGCGGAGAGAAGCGGGCATGAAAGAACAATGCGAAGCGGGTGCCTCGCCATGGCCTCGGGCGGGCGCGAGTGCGGCCTTGTTCCGCGACGGCGCGGTGCTGCTGGTGAAACGCGCCTCGGCGCCGTTTGCAGGCTTGTGGAGCCTTCCCGGGGGCCTGATCGAGCGGGGCGAGACAGCCGAGGACGCGGCCCGGCGCGAGGTGCGCGAGGAGACCGGGCTCGAGGCGGACATCGTGGGATTGACCGGTGTGTATGACGTTATGCAACGCGGCGATGACGGCATGCTGCAGGCGCAATACGTGCTTGCAACGTATTTCGGGCGCCCCGGCTCCGGTTATCCCCGGGCGGGCAGTGACGCCAGTGATGCAGACTTCGTGGCGCTCGCCGATCTCGACGCTTCGACGCTGACGCCGGGGGCCATCGCCATCATCGCCCGCGCCGCGGCGCTGCTTGCGCAGATGAGCGCGGATTAGCCGCCGCACATGCGTCCAGAATCGGTGCTAGTGTCCGGGCCGATGAGAACCGTCCGCTCAATCCGACCCAAACGGGACCCGCGCGCCGGCGTCGCGCTTGCCATCCTCGCCGTCGCGATCGCTGCTGCGCCCGCGCACGCCGCCCCGTCCGACGGCAAGCCCTACGACGACAAGCTCTTTCGTCTGTCGGAAATTCTCGGCGCGGTGCATTACCTGCGCGAATTGTGCGGGGCCGACGAGGGCCAGCTCTGGCGCCAGCGCATGTCCGATTTGTTGAAGGCAGAAGGGTCGACGGCGCTCAGGCGCGCCCGGCTGACGCGCTCTTTCAACAAGGGCTACCGCAGCTACAGCCGCACCTATAACACCTGCAGCCCCTCGGCCCAGAGCGCGATCAACCGCTTCTTAACCGAGGGCGCGCAAATCGCCGACGGCCTGGTCAAGACCATACCTTAGGCGAATTTCGCTTCCCACCCCGAGCCTGTTTACTGTGAACGGCGCCCGCCCCTGCGCCGCCCGGTTGCACGTGCTATTGACGCCGAGGGGATAAGCGAAAACGGCACCGGGCGATCGAAACGCGTCTCTTGCGAAGCGCAAGGATCGTCGGGCCGTCGTCGCAGACAAGTTTGGGGGAAGAATGCTGTCGTTCAAGAGCTCAGACCGGGACGATCCGACCTTCATCGCGCTGAGCCTCATTCTCGAGGCTTGGGATGAGGGGACCGAGAGCGGCGTGCCGACCGAGCAGATGGCCTACGCCGCGCTCTTTACGGCGCTCACCGATCTCGTGGCGCAGTTCGGCGAGGAGGCCGTGATCCGCCTCACGCGCGGGCTCGAGCAACGCATCAACGTCGGCGAGTTTAGCTTGAACCGCACGCAGCAGTAGGGCTGCGCCCGCGCGCGAAATCGAGCTCGAGGACGACGCGCAGCCTTCGTGCTAGTGTTGCGCATGGCCAAGACTCCCATGCCCGAGGACGAGGACGGCTGGCGCAAGATGCTGACTCCGGAGCAATATCGCGTGCTCCGCGAGAAGGGCACCGAGGCGCCGTTCACGGGCGAGCATCTGCACACCGAGGCCGACGGCACCTTCAGTTGCACAGCCTGCGGCAATCCGCTGTTCTCCTCCGATGCCAAGTTCGATTCCGGCACCGGCTGGCCGTCGTTCGATCAGGCCATCCCCGGCGCGGTCGAGTCCCATACCGACGCCTCGCACGGCATGGTGCGCACCGAGATAACCTGCGCGCGCTGCGGCTCGCACCTGGGCCATGTATTCGATGATGGTCCGACGGAGAGCGGCAAGCGCTATTGCATAAACTCCGTCTGCCTCAACCTCGACGAGCCGGAGTGAGCCGCCTATCTCAACCATTGGGTTTACGATGAAGTTGCTGCTCGCAGTCACATTGATGCTCACCCTCGCGCCGTTTGCCGGCGCTTACCTTGGCATCAATCCCATCATCTTGTTTATTGCCATCATAGGCTTCGGCATCTTCATGGTCTGGCGCGGACCGGCGTGGCGATTGTCGCCCGGGGGCAAGCGCACACATTAGGGGTCGGGCCACGGCATTTATTTTGATGCCAACGACGTCTGGGTGAAGGGCAGCGACTCTGAAGACGTCGCCGGCTCCGACGACGACGACGGAGCGCATCGCCGATCCGTTGCGAAGGTCCCGATACCTCGCAATTGACATCGTTGCTTACGTCTGCCTTTGCCTCCTGGACTGGTCCGCCGCCTCGAGCTCCTCTTCCCAAGGGCCAGGCCGGTACCGTGTCACGCGCACGCTCTCGCCTTGGCGCTTTACGCCGAGGACTTTGCCAGCAGTCCACACTTCAAGCCATCCAAGCGTAGGTTCGTAGCGCACGAGCAAGGATCCAGCTCTGTACTCCCTCACGCTCGTCAGGCCGACGGTGACGCTGCTACCTTCCGTCTCGACCAAAGACAAAGCCAATTTGTACAAATGCAACGCGCGGTCATCGTCATTCATGCCGATTTCAGAGTGGAGCGAGCTTCCTCTTGAAGCTCCTGCTCCCACTCTCCACTGCTGTAATAGGTTACCTTTGGGGTTTTTCCCCGTTGATTTATCGTCAGCACCTTGCGTCGGTGCCAGACGTCCAGATGGCTCGACTTCGGCAAGTAGATGATGCTCAACCTTCCCTCTCTGTACTCCCTGTAAGCCATCAACCCCACGCTCACAAAACGACCTTTGGTTTCCACAAGCGACAAGGCCAGCCTGTAAAGCTCCAGCGCTCGTACTTCATCGTCAGAAATCATGCAGCCACCGTCGCCCACTCGTTACGCCGCTCCTTCGATGCTGCGGCTCTGAGTTATGGGGAGGGTGATGCTTACGCCAACATTACGTCTAGGCTGCACCGAGATCCTGGCGCGGACTTGCCGCGTCGTAAGCAATGAACTTAGGCGTTCAAGAGGGCAGCCCCGGCCTGAAGAGGACGCCGGAGGCCACGACACGGGCTCGAATGTGGGTTATCTTTAGTGGTCGGGACAGGGTGCCATGCCGAACTTCGGAATTCCTCGCAACACATCAAAGCCGCACAACGTTGAAGCCGCCCCCCTCAATTGGCGGCGAGGATTGTTTCGTGTTTGGCTCTTGCTTTCCTCAGGATGGATCATGGGGTGGGCCATCTATCTCATCTTGGATGGCATGCAAGGGCGATTAAGCACCCCCGGCGAATGGATGACCGTGCCAATCCTACTTTTCGCGCCGCCTGTCGCGCTGGCAATCTTCGGGGTGGCCATGATCTGGGCTCTGCGCGGATTCTCTGAATGAGCGCGCCGGCGACGGCGCTCCATCTGCGAGACGGCCCAGAGCTCGACAAGACCTTGAGCCCGCTCAGATGCCCGCGTGCTCAGATGCCCGCATACCAGGCGTAGCCCAAATCCTCCCAGAAGCCGCCGCGCCCGCCGCGCATGGCGGCAAAGCTCGCGACCGCCTCCACGCGCATGACGTACTTCGCCATCTTGTAGCCGAGCTGGCGCTCCACGCGCAGCCTGAGCGGTGCGCCGTGCGGGACGGGCAGTGGCTTGTCATTCATGTCGTAGGCGAGGATCGTCTGCTCATGGAAGGCGTCGATCAGGTCGATGCTTTCGTAGTAGGTCTTGCCCTCGAGCGTGTCGGCGCAGTGAAAGACGAGATAGCGCGCCTCGGGCTTCAGGCCCACGCTCTGCAGAAGCGGCCCCAGCCGTGCCCCGGTCCATTTGCCGATTGCGCTCCAGCCCTCGACGCAATCATGCCGCGTGATCTGCGTGCGCGCCGGCAGGCGCCGCAGCTCGGCGAGCGATAGCGTTGTGGGGCGGGCGACGAGCCCATCGATCTTGAGGCGCCAGTCGGCGAAGCCGGTCTCGGCCTGGGCCTGGTAGGTCGGGTCGTTGACGTTGATCGAGCCGTTCGCCTTGAAGTGCGCAGAGAGTGCTGATTGCGGGTACTCGCGCGCCAGCGCGCGACGGCTGAGAAGGAGCCGCTGGGCCGCTTGCGTCAGGCCCTCGGCAGAATCGAGGACATTGCGGACGGACCGCGACTGAGACAGCTGATCGCAGCCGCCGAGGAGCACCGCCGCGCCGGCCGCCCCGCCGCGAACGAGAAGGCTGCGCCGGCTCAGCTTGAGGTCATTGGGCATGATGATCCTCCGCGGACGCGATGACGTAGCGGCCCGTGATCATCGAGCGCAGGTTGTTCCACAGCCCCGAGACGAGGACCATGAACACGTGCACGAAGACGAACAGCACGATCGCGAACGCACACAGGAAGTGGATGGTGCGCGCCGACTGGCGCCCGCCGAAGATGTCGAGCAGCACCGGGAACACGGAATCGAGCGCCGGCGACATGGTGAGGCCAGTGAGGATCACGAGCGGCAACAGGCCGAAGATCACGGCGAGGTAGGCCAGCTTCTGTAGGACGTTGTAGCGCTTGGCCGCCTCGCCCTTGGGGAAGCGGAAGCGGATGTGCTCCCACACCGACCGGCCGATGTGGCGCAAGTCTCCACCGCTCGGTGCAAGGTCGCGGGCCACGTGTCTGCTCAGAAGCGCATAGACGAGATAGGCCAGACCGTTGAGCACGAAAGCCCAAGCGAAGAAGAAGTGCCAGCGCCGCCCCGTGGCGAGGTCGCGATAGGTGGGAAGCGTGATCCAGTCGGGGAACCCGCGCGCCTCGAGCTGGCCGCTGGGCCCGCGCGACAGCCCGAGCACGCCGGTGGTGTCGAACGTCGTGGCCCCGATCGTCGTCAGGCCCGCATACGAGCCGTCCTCGCGCTGGACAGCGCGCATGGAGAGGACGGCGTGCGCGGGCTCCGACTTCGAGCCGAGGTAGAGCGTCGTATGGGCGTTGAAGATCTGCAGACCGCTCAGCAGCAGCACGAGGAGGCAGAGTGCGTTCACCCAATGGGTGATGCGCACCGCGAGCGCGTGGCGATAGACGACGCTCGTGCCTGAATTCGCCGTCGCTGAGATCGAGCTCTCCGACATGTTCGCCGTGTGGTTGGGCATGTGGTTGGCATTGTCGTTCGACATGTGGTCCGTCCCGGCAGCCACTGCAACCGTGGCCGGACGGACAAATAATGGCGGATTTGGCGGGCAAGCGCGACTAGCGGCTGGCTATCGAGTTGATAAACGATTGCTATCGACGGCCCCGATTGCCGCCGCCGCGGGGCTCGAAGAGGGATGGCCTGTAATTAACAGGCACTCACAAGAGCAGCGCGACCCGCTTCATGACCACCTCGCCGATGAGCAACACGCCGAAGCCCGACAGCATGAGGCCGGTGATCTGGTTGATGGTGCGCAGCCGTCCTTCGGTAAGCAAATGACGAAAGCGCCCGATCAAGTGCGACAGCCCCACCCACCAGGCGAGGCTGCCGCCCATGACGGCGGCGACGATGGTCAACGCATCGACGTAGCTCTCGACCTCCACGAACGACGACACGCCGCCGAAGATCGCAAACAGGCCCAGCACTGCGGCCGGATTGGTGATCGTCAACAGGAACGTCTGCGGGATGTCCCACACGAAATCGCGCAGCGTCTCCTTGTGCCCCCCTGCGGTCGCCACGGGCACGAAGCGGGGCGTCGCGAAGTAGAGCTTCAACCCGAAGGCTAAGAGCACCAGGCCGCCCAGGAGCTCGATGGTGAGGCGATGATAGGCGACCGCGCCGGAGATGGCGCCGACGCCGAGCGCGGCGCACAGCGCGATCAGCCCGTCCCCGAACATGGCGCCGAGCCCTGCGGCGATGCCGCCCCAGAACCCGCGCTCGATGGCGCGCTGGACGCACAGCACGTTGACGGGGCCGACGGGAGCCGCCACAAGAATCCCAATGATGACGCCCACGGGGATGATGAGGGGATTGGGCAAGAAGTGCATTGATAGTCCCAAGTCGGCCACGGTATCGGCCACGGTGCGGCCGCGAGGGGCGCGGCACGTAGACGGCTAGAAACGCGGTGCTGTCGGTAAAGCCGCAACCGACGACGTCGCGCCATAACTTGCGCCACAACTCATTGGGGGGCACCCCCTTCCGCAGCGCCGGAGCTCGCTGATGCCGCCTCGTCTCCAGCCGTGCTTCAGTCGCCTCGTATTGGTACTGGCGGTGCTCATGCTTGTCCATGCCGAGACGAGCCCTGCGCTGGAAAGGCGCGGGGGGCCCGGCGCGCCCAAGATGGCGCCGCATGGGCACCTCAGCGCGCACGTTGCGTCGGCCCGGGCGAAGCCCCTGCCGGCGCCCGTCGAGGAGATGCGCGACGCCATTCTCGCCGCCACGCGCTCGGGGCGCATCGAGGACCTGATCGCGCCACTCGACTGGAACGAGATGAAGCCCGACACGGCTGCGAGTGCGGGCGAGGATCCGATCGCGCGCTGGAAGAAGCTGTCGGGCGACGGGCAGGGCCGCGAGATCCTCGCCGTCCTCGCCAACATCCTGGAGATGCCCCCCGCCGAGCTGCCGCTCGGCAAGGACATCGAGAACAACATCATCTACGTGTGGCCTTATCTGGCCGAGGCGAAGCTCGATTCTCTGACGCCGGCGCAGGAGGTCGACCTGTTGCGCCTCGTTTCGCCGGAGCAGGCGAAGGCGATGCGCAAGGCGAAGAAGTGGACCTGGTGGCGGCTGACGATCGGCGCCGACGGCACGTGGCATTCCTTCAAGAAGGAGGAGTAGCGCGCTGCGCTTAGTAGCCCTCGAAGAAGGCGACGGGGGCGCCGCTGGCAGCTGCGATCACCTCGCCCTCCCACATGACCTTCGCCCCGCGCACGAACGTGCCGACCGGCCAGCCTGTGACGGCGCGACCGTGATAGGGCGTCCAGCCGCAACGACTGGCGATGCGCTCGTTCGTGATGGTCTCGCGCCGCTTCATGTCGACGACCGTGAAATCGGCGTCATAACCGACCGCGATGCGCCCCTTGTTGCGGATGCCGAACAGGCGCTGCGGCCCAGCGCTGGTCAGATCGACGAAGCGCTGCAAGGTCAGTCTTCCGGCGTTGACGTGGTCGAGCATTATCGGCACGAGCGTCTGCACCCCGGTCATGCCCGAGTGCGAGGCGGGATAGGCCGCCTCCTTCTCCTCGCGCGTGTGGGGAGCGTGGTCGGAGCCGAGGATGTCGACGATGCCGGAGCCAAGCGCCGCCCACAGCGCGCTGGCGGTGCGCCTCGTCGCGCACCGGCGGGTTCATCTGCGCATAGGCGCCGAGCTTGGCGTAGCAGTCGGGCGCAACCAGCGTCAGGTGGTGCGGCGTCACCTCCACGCTCGCCCACGATTTGTGATCGGCGAGGAACGCCATCTCCTCGGCGGTCGATACGTGCAGCACGTGCACGCGCTTCTTGTGCTTCTCGGCGAGGCGCACCAGGCGCGTGGTGGCGATGAGCGCGGCTTTGGTGTCGCGCCACTCGGGGTGCGAGGAGGGATCGCCCGGCCGCCTCAGCCCCATGCGCTCTTTCAGCCGCGCCTCGTCCTCGGCGTGAAAGGCGGCGCGCCGGCTGACGGCGCCGAGGATCTGATCGAGTGCCGCCTCGTCGTCGACGAGAAGATCGCCGGTCGAGGAGCCCATGAACACCTTGATGCCGGCCGAGCCCGGAAGCCGCTCCAGCTCGGGGATGTCCCCAATATTCTCGCGCGTGCCGCCGACATAGAAGGCGAAGTCGCAGAACATGCGGCCCTTGGCGCGCGCCACCTTGTCGGCGAGCGTTGCCGCGCTGACGGTGAGCGGCTTGGTGTTGGGCATCTCGAAGACGGCAGTGACGCCGCCGAGGACTGCGCCACGGCTGCCGGTTTCTAGATTCTCTTTGTGCTCGAGCCCCGGCTCGCGGAAATGGACTTGCGTGTCGATGACGCCGGGGAGGATATGCAGCCCCGTGGCGTCAACGACCTCGGCGGCGGCTTTGGCGTCGATTGTTCCGATTCCGACAATGCGCCCATCGCGCACACCAACGTCGCGCATGCCTGCGCCGTCTTGGTTTACGACCGTCCCGCCTTTGAGCACGAGATCGAAAGTCTGGGCCATTCCGCCTCCACCGGCTTGCCTCCAGCCTCCCGCCCGCATACGTAAAACGAGCGCCGGTTGCAACCGGAGGGGATATTCGATGGCCAAAGCTAAGATTGCACTTCTTACCGACCGCGGCGTCGTCACCGTCAAGGGCGAGGATGCCGAGAAGCTCATCCAGGGCGTCATCTCTAACGACATGAAGCTGCTGGCGACGCAGACCGCCCTGCATACGGGCGTGCTCTCGCCGCAGGGCAAGATCCTGTTCGACGTGTTCGTGGTGAAGACGCCGGACGGCTATTGCCTGGAGACGGCGCGCGAGTCGACCGCGGGGCTCGTCGACCACTTCCAACACTATAAGCTCAGGGCCAAGGCCGACGTCGTGGACGAGTCGCAGAACTACGTCGTCGCCGCCATCTGGGGCGGCCCTTACGAGCCGCACGGGCGGGGCAAGCAGCCGATCTGGTTCGCCGATCCGCGCCTGCCGGCCATGGGCTTCCGCGAGCTCATGACGATCGGCTCGGACTGGGCGCTCGCCGGGGAAGAGGCCGACAGCGCCAGCGCGGAGGAGTACCACGCGCATCGCATCGCGCTCGGCGTGCCGGAGGGCGGCAAGGACTACGCCTTCGGCGACACCTATCCGCACGAGGCCTTGTTCGATCAGTTGAACGGCGTCTCCTTCAAGAAGGGCTGCTTCATCGGGCAGGAGGTCGTGGCGCGCATGCAGCACCGCGGCACGGCGAGAAAGCGCGTCGTGCCGGTCGTCGGCGACGCGACGCTCCCCGCCCCGGGTGCGCCGGTCGTCGCAGGCAGCGTGGAGATCGGCCGGCTCGGCTCGGTCGCCGACGGCAGGGGCTTGGCGCTTCTGCGCCTCGACCGCGCGGCGGAAATGAACGAGAAGGGCGAGGAGCTGCGCGCCGACACCGTGCCGGTGCACATCGAGCTACCCGCTTGGGCGCAGTTCCCGCTCGTACCGAAGGCGGTCAGCACGCCGGCATGAGCGAGCGGCACGAGGACAGCCTGAAACGCTGCCCCTGGGCGGGCATCGCGGACCCTACCTATGTGCGCTATCACGACCAGGAGTGGGGCGTGCCGCTGACGCGCGAGAAAGCGCTGTTCGAGAAGCTCGTGCTCGAAGGCTTTCAGGCGGGCCTGTCGTGGCTGACGATTCTCAAGAAGCGCGAGCGCTTCCGCCGCGCCTTCGACGGTTTCGAGCCTGAGCGCGTCGCCCGCTACGGCGCGAAGGATATCGCACGCCTGATGCAGGACAAAGGCATCGTGCGCAACCGCGCCAAGATCGAGGCGACGGTCGATAACGCCAAGGCTTACCTGCGGCTCGGCGAGCGCACGGGCCTCAAGGCATTTCTTTGGGGATTTCTCGATCACGGCCCCGTTCAGAACCGCTATCGTCTGATGTCGGATGTTCCACCCGAGACGGAACTGTCGAAGCGCATCTCGAAAGCCTTGAAGGCTGAGGGCTTCCGCTTCGTCGGGCCGACGACGGTCTATGCTTTCATGCAGTCGGTCGGCATGGTGAACGACCATCTCGTGAGTTGCCACCGCCACGAACCTTGCGCTGAGCTGCAACGCGCCAAAGTGAAGATCTAGCAGCCATGACCTCGCAGCCATAAGCTCGCAGCCATGAAGAAAAACGTGACGCCCCTGCGTGAGCCCGCGGCGCCCCGAGCACGCGCCTGGCAGCGCATGCTGTCGGGGCGGCGCCTCGATCTGCTTGATCCCGCGCCCACCGACATCGAGATCGAGGACATCGCGCACGGGCTTGCCCGCGTCGCGCGCTGGAACGGCCAGACGCTCGGCAAGCACGCGTTCTCCGTGGCCCAGCACTCGCTCCTGGTGGAGGAGATCGCTAAAGCGCGCGATCCGGATTGGCCGCCGCCCTGGCGCCTCGCAGCACTTCTGCACGATGCGCCCGAGTACGTCGTCGGCGACCTGATCAGCCCGTTCAAGACGGCGATCGGGCTCGACTACAAGGCCTTCGAGCGGCGCCTGTCGGCAGCGATCTACGCGCGTTTCGGGCTCCCCGCCGAGCTCCCCGCGAAAGTGCAGGCGGAGATCAAGGCCTGCGACCGCATCGCCGCCTTCTTCGAGGCGACGCGGCTTGCCGGTTTCAGCCTCGAGGAGGCAACGGACTTTTTCGGCGCGCCCGCCGGTTTGTTGGGCGGAAATGCGGCCGCCTTGCAGGAGAGCGCGCTCGCACCGCTGCCGGCGGAAGAGGCGCAGCACGCGTTCCTCGAACGCTTCAACAATTTGATTGAACAGTTTTAAGTCGCGAGGAGTGCAACCAAAGAATATCTGCGAGCAACCGTCCGATGATCCGAAAAGAGCCACGATCAGGCCGTAGCTCAGCCGCATTGGGGGGCTCCAAGAAAATTGGAGCACAAGCATGACGTCGGCCACCCCGCTGAAGCGCTCGGTCGTGCAGACCGATCCCTACGCGGAAGGCGCATCCCGCACTGAGACTGCGGGTGTCGAGATCGGTCTCAACGCGGCCATCGTGGCCGTCGCACAGAACGAGCCGGTCGTACTGATCATAAGGGGGGAGGCCGACGTGGCAGGTGCCACCGACGGTCTTCCGTTCGGACCTTTCTCTCCGTTGCTGCACCGCACGTTCGAGATCGGTCTCAGAGCCTGGGTGCATCAGCAAACGGGGTTGGAGCTGGGCTATGCCGAGCAGCTCTACACCTTCGGCGACCGCGGCCGGCACGCCGAGCCCGGCGACGTCGGCCCGCACGTGGTGTCGATCGGCTACCTTGCGCTGACACAAGCTTCCGACCAGCTCGAACCCAAGAACGGCGCCTGGCGCAGCTGGTACCACTACTTTCCCTGGGAGGACTGGCGCAAAGGCGCGCCCCCCATCCTCGAGGGCTCGATCGCGCCGCGCCTCAAGGAGTGGGCGGCGCGGCCGTCGCAGCGCACGACACCGGCGCACCCCGTCAGCCGGCACGAGCGCGTGCGCATCTGCTTCGGCTTCGACGGCGCGGCGTGGGACGAGGAAAAGGTTCTCGACCGTTACGAGCTGCTCTACGAGGCCGGCCTCATCGAGGAGGCGAGCCGCGACGGGCGCGAGGCCGCACACCATTGGAGCGAGCGGCCGCGGCTCGGAACGCCCATGCGCTTTGATCATCGGCGCATTCTCGCCACCGCCATCGGCCGCGTGCGCGCCAAGATCAAGTACCGACCCGTCATCTTCGAGCTGATGCCGGAGGAGTTCACGCTGTTTGAGCTGCAAAGGACGGTGGAGGCGATCCTCGGTCCGCATCTGCACAAGCAGAACTTCCGCCGCCTCGTGGAAGGCGCCGGCCTCGTGGAGCCGACGGGCGAGGTGAAGATGCGCACCGGCGGGCGGCCGGCAAAGCTCTACCGCTTCCGCCGCGAGGTGCTGCTCGAGCGGCCGGCGCCCGGCGTACGCGTGAAGCCCGGCAAGACGTAGTGGCGCAACGCGACGCGACATGGGGCAACCGTTTGCGAACCCTGTGCCGCAATTCTGCGTTATCGCTGCTAGTCATTGCGGCCCACTTGCCGTAATGTGGTGGGTATCTTGGAATGCTCAGATTGAGCATTATATGAGTCGTAACCGGCGTGAAGCCGGCTCATTCGATGAGCTATTAATGCTCAATATGAGCATAGCCACCGAGGAGCGTACCGATGGATCATCTCGAAACCCGCCCGCAGGCGACCCGCCGCCGCGAGACCAGTCGCGCGCCGAACAAGCCCGTGGTGCCTATCCCTGAGTTCACACCAGAGCTCGCGGCTGAGATGGCCCCGCTCTATGCGCGCGTGAAGCACGTGGTGACGCCCATGGAGTGGCCCTACTACGCGCCGCTCATCAAGGCGATCAACGAGCTCAAGAAGGTGCGCAACGCCGTCGTGCTCGCGCACAACTATATGACGCCGGAGATCTTCCACTGCGTCGGCGATTTCCGCGGCGATAGCCTGCAGCTCGCCGAGGAGGCGGCACGCACCAAGGCCGACGTGATCGTCCAGGCCGGCGTGCACTTCATGGCCGAGACGTCCAAGCTCCTGAACCCCGACAAGACGGTGCTCATCCCCGACCTCGAGGCCGGCTGCTCGCTCGCTGCCTCCATCACGGCCGATGACGTGCGCGGCTTGCGCGAGGCCTATCCCGGCGTGCCGATCGTCACCTACGTCAACACCTCGGCCGCGGTAAAGGCCGAGTGCGACATCTGTTGCACCTCCTCGAACGCGGTGAAGGTGGTGGAGAGCCTCGGCGCCAAGCGCGTGCTCCTCATCCCCGACGAGTATCTCGCCAAGTACGTGCAGACGAAGACCAAGGTCGAGATCATCGCCTGGAAGGGCCACTGCGAGGTGCACGAGCGCTTCACCGCCAAGGAGATCGCCGAGATCCGCGCTGCCGACCCCGGCACCAAGATCGTCGCGCATCCCGAGTGCCCGCCCGAGGTCCTGAACGTCGCCGACTTCACCGGCTCGACGTCGGCCATGATCAAGTGGGTGAAGACCAATCGCCCGCAGAAGGTGGCGCTGATCACCGAGTGCTCGATGGCCTCCAACGTCGCCGTCGAGACCCCGGACGTGGAGTTCATTCGGCCGTGCAACCTGTGCCCGTACATGAAGCGCATCAGCCTGGAGAACATCTACGCGGCGCTGAGCGAGATGCGCCACGAGGTCACCATCGAGCCCGCGGTCGCCGAAAAGGCACGCCGTGCGGTCGAGCGCATGATCAACCTCACCAACTGACACGCGGCTCCTTTGCCCATTCGGGTCTGATCTGCCATGGTCTTGAGCGTCGAACGGCCGCGTTCATCGAAATTCCAGCCGAGCCGTGAGGAACGGCTCGGTGCGGACGGCGACGTCGTCATCGTCGGCGCGGGCCTAGCCGGACTCTTTACGGCGCTGAAGCTCGCCCCGATGCCGGTGACGGTGCTGGCGGCAGCGCGGCTCGGCGAAGGCGCCTCCTCCGGCTGGGCGCAGGCCGGCATCGCCGCAGCCGTCGGCGCCGACGACAGCCCGGCTTTGCACGCGGCCGACACGATCGCCGCCGGGGCCGGCATCGTCGACGAGGCCGTCGCCCGCTTCGTCACCGAGGAGGCCCCGGCCCGCATCGCCGACCTCGTTGCCTACGGCGTCCCCTTCGACCGCGACGCGCAAGGCCGTTTCCTGCTCAGCCGGGAGGCCGCGCACTCCCGGCGCCGGGTGGTGCACGTCTCCGGCGACCGCACCGGCGCCGCCATCATGCAGGCGCTGATCGCCAAGGTGCGCGCGACGCCCTCGATCCGCGTCCTCGACGGCTACGAGGCCGACGAGCTGATCGCCGCCGACGGCCACGTCGCCGGCGTGCGCCTCGTGCGGCCTGCCGCTTACGGCAACGGCTCCTACGAGTTCTTTCCCGCCTGCGCGGTCGTGCTGGCGACGGGCGGCATCGGCGCGCTCTATGCCGTCACCACCAATCCCGCCTACGCGCGAGGCGAATCGATCGCGATGGCGGCGCGCGCTGGCGCCGTGATTGGCGACGCCGAGTTCGTCCAGTTCCACCCGACCGCCATCAACGTCGGCACCGATCCGGCACCGCTTGCAACCGAAGCCCTGCGCGGGGAGGGCGCGACCCTCATCAATGCGCTAGGCGAGCGCTTCATGTTGCGTATCGACCCAAGAGGGGAGCTGAGCCCGCGCGATATCGTTGCCCGCGGCGTGTTCGCCGAGATCGCTGCCGGGCGCGGGGCCTTCCTCGATTGCCGGACGGCGATCGGGCCGCGCTTCGCCGAAGCCTTCCCCACGGTATACGCCCACTGCCGCGCGGCCGGCATCGATCCGGTGCGCGAGCCGATTCCGATCGCGCCTGCCGCGCACTACCACATGGGTGGCGTCGCGACCGATGCTTATGCGCGCACCAGCGTTGCCGGCCTCTGGGCCGTCGGCGAGGTCGCCTCCACCGGGCTGCACGGGGCCAACCGGCTCGCCTCCAACTCGCTGCTCGAGGCGATCGTCTTCGGAGCGCGCGCGGCAAGCCTCATCCGCAACCTCGACCGCAACCGGCGCAAGGCGCCGCTCGTCGAGGTGAAACGGATCGCGCAGGCGCGCCAGGAGTTGCCCGCCAACCGCTCATCGCTCATTGCGCGCCTGCGCGGCACGATGACCGAGCACGTCGGCGTCGTGCGCGACGCCGGTGGTCTTGAGCAGGCGGTCGGCGCTCTGCAGGAGATCGAGGATGCCGCCGGCGGCGACTCAGTGCTTGCCAACATGGCGCTCGCATCCCGCTTCGTCGCCGTGGGCGCGAAGAAGCGCGAGGAGAGCCGCGGTGCGCACGATCGCAGCGATTTTCCGCAACCGCTGCCGGCACTCGCCGAGCGCA
The DNA here is from genome assembly GCA_963724945.1 of uncultured Alphaproteobacteria bacterium. Classification (GTDB taxonomy): domain Bacteria; phylum Pseudomonadota; class Alphaproteobacteria; order Rhizobiales; family Hyphomicrobiaceae; genus Hyphomicrobium_A. Next base: position 322,520 of record CAVRWL010000002.1, read on the forward strand.
GCTTCCTGTCGCTGGCCGAGCTCGATACCACCGAAGTGATGCCGCAGCCGGCGCGCTGCGCCGGGGGCCGTCCATGAGCGCGCCCGCAGTGCCGGCCTTGCGCCTTCCCCAATCGCTCGTCGACAAGGCCGTCGCCGCGGCGCTGGCAGAGGATTTAGGGCTTGCCGGCGACATCACGACGGATGCGACGGTTCCCCGCGCCGCACGCGCCAAGGGCATCATCGGCGCCCGCAAGTCCGGCATCGTCGCCGGGCTGCAGCTCGTGGAGACCGCCTTCAAATCGCTCGACCCCGACGTCGTCATCGAGATCGTCGTCCCCGATGGCGGCAATGTCGCCGCCGGCTCGGTGATCGCCCGCGTTGCCGGCAACGCGCGCGCGCTGCTGACGGCGGAGCGCGTCGCCATGAATTTTCTCGGCCACCTGAGCGGGATCGCGACGCTCACCCAGCGCTACGTCGAGGCCGTTGCGGGCACGCGCGCGCGCATAATCGACACGCGCAAGACGACGCCGGGCTTGCGCGCCTTCGAGAAGCTCGCGGTGCGCGCCGGCGGCGGCCTCAATCACAGGTTTGGGCTCTATGACGCGATCCTCATCAAGGACAATCACATCGTGGCGGCGGGTGGCATCGGCCCGGCCATGGAGCGGGCGCGCGCCCGCGCCGGCCACATGGTGAAGATCGAGATCGAGGTCACGACGCCGGCCGAGCTCAAGGAGGCGCTTCGGTACCGGCCCGACGCCGTCCTCCTCGACAACATGACGCCCTCCATGCTCGCGCAGGCGGTCAAGGAGGTGGCGGGGCGGGCCGTGACCGAAGCCTCTGGCGGGGTGACGCTGGAATCGGTGCGGGATGTCGCCCAGACGGGCGTTGACCTTATCTCTGTCGGCGCCGTGACGCATTCTGCGCCTAATCTCGACGTTGGATTCGATTTCGAGCCCACGTGTTAACGTTGGCGCGCCGCCGAGCCGCTTGATTTTGCCACAGTTGCTGCGCATTGCATTGGCGTGCGCGCCGCCTTTTAAGGACAGCATCCATGGATCTTGTACGCGGAATCGTCGTCTGGGGCCTGATCGCGCTTGCCTCCGGCGCGATTGCGGGTGTGCTCGCGGGCGTCAAGAACCGCGACTACTCGTTCTGGATCGCCTGGTGCTTCGTGCTGCCGCCGCTGGTGTTGTTTCTCCTTCTGTTGCCGCGCTTTCAGGGCCCGCGTCCGCGCCGGCCCTCGCTCGACGAGCAAGAGCGCCGCGGCTGGTAGGCCGATCCCTCATTCGCTCAGTTAGACGCGAGACTAGTCCGTAGACCGGCTCGCCGCGCTGCTCCCATCCGTACGGCGAATGGCAGCCTGCGCGGCGGCAAGGCGCGCAATCGGCACGCGGAAGGGCGAGCACGAGACGTAGTCGAGCCCGACCTCATCGAAGAAGGCGACCGAGCCCGGGTCGCCGCCGTGCTCCCCGCAGATGCCGACCTTGAGACCTGGCTTGGCGGCACGGCCGCGCGTCGTGCCGAGTTGCACCAGCTCGCCCACGCCGGCAACGTCGATCGACACGAACGGGTCGGTCTTGAAGACCTGCTGCATCGCGTAGCTTTCCTGAATGGGCGCGGCGTCATCGCGGCTCAGGCCCAGCGTCGTCTGCGTGAGGTCGTTGGTGCCGAAGGAGAAGAATTCGGCACCCTCGGCGCCCTCGGCGATCTCCCCGGCCCGCAACGCGGCGCGCGGCAGCTCGATCATCGTGCCGACGATAAAGTCGAGCTTGCCCCCCATCTCCTTCTCGACCGCCTTGGCCGTCGCGATGATCACCTCGCGCACGATGTCGAACTCGCGGCGGAAGGCGACGAGCGGCACCATGATCTCGAGCTTCACCGCGGTCTTGCTCCGCTTGCCGACGGCGAGCGCCGCCTCGAACGCCGCGCGCGCCTGCATCTCGGGGATCTCGGGATAGCGCACGGCGAGTCGGCAGCCGCGAAAGCCCAGCATGGGGTTGAACTCGTGCAACTGCACGACGCGCGCTTTCAGCTTCTCGGGCTCAAGCCCGAGGTCGGCGGCGACCGCCGCGATCTCGTCCCCCTCCTTGGGGAGGAACTCGTGCAGCGGCGGATCGAGCAGGCGGATCGTCACCGGCAGCCCCGACATGATCTCGAGGAGCTTCTCGAAATCGGCGCGCTGCACGGGCAAAAGCTTTGCGAGCGCGCGGCGGCGCCCGGCCTCGTCGTCGGCAAGGATCATCTGGCGCACGGTGCGGATGCGCTCGACCTCGAAGAACATGTGCTCGGTGCGGGCGAGGCCGATCCCCTCCGCGCCGAAGTCGCGCGCCTGCCTGGCGTCGGCCGGCGTATCGGCGTTGGCGCGCACCTTCAGGCGCCGCTCCGCGTCCGCCCAGCCCATCAGCGTGGCGAAGGCACCCGACAGCTTCGGCTCGCGCATCTTGCCCAGGCCAGCGAGCACCTGACCGCTGCTGCCGTCGATGGTGATCACGTCGCCCTTGCGGAAGGTCCGCGCGCCGGCTTGCATCGTTCCGGCCTTGGTGTTGATGCGCAGCATGCCCGCGCCCGAGACGCACGGACGACCCATGCCGCGCGCGACGACGGCGGCATGGCTGGTCATGCCGCCGCGCGCGGTCAAGATGCCGATGGCGGCGTGCATGCCGTGGATGTCCTCCGGGCTCGTCTCGAGCCGGACGAGGATGACCTTCTTGCCGCGCGCCCGCTCCGCCTGGGCCTCCTCGGCCGTGAACACGATCTCGCCGGCGGCGGCGCCGGGCGAGGCCGGCAGGCCTGTGGCGATGACGTCCTTCTTGGCGGCGGGATCGAGCGTGGGATGCAGGAGCTGGTCGAGCGAAGCCGGCTCGACGCGCATCACCGCGGCACGCTTGGAGATCACGCCGGCCTCGGCAAGCTCGACGGCGATGCGCAGGGCAGCCTCAGCCGTGCGCTTGCCCGAGCGCGTCTGCAGGATCCACAGCTTGCCGTTCTCGATCGTGAACTCCACGTCCTGCATGTCGCGGTAATGCGCCTCGAGCCGCTGAAAGACGGACTTGAGGTTGCGGAAAACGTCCGGCATCAAGGCTTCCAGCGAAGGGTTCTCCTCGCCCGCCTCCTTGCGCGCGCGCTCGGTCAAGGGCTGCGGCGTGCGGATGCCGGCGACCACGTCCTCGCCTTGAGCGTTCAAGAGGAACTCGCCGTAGATCTCGTTCTCCCCCGTCGAGGGGTTGCGCGTGAAGGCGACCCCCGTCGCGCTCGTCTCGCCGAGGTTGCCGAACACCATGGCCTGGACGTTGACGGCCGTTCCCCAATCGTCGGGGATGTCGTGCAGACGGCGGTAGGTCTTAGCGCGCGCGTTCTGCCAGGAGCCGAACACCGCCGCGATCGCCCCGTAGAGCTGCTCAGCTGTATCCTGCGGGAACGGCTTGCCGAGCTCGCTCTTCACTGCCTTCTTGTATTCCTCGATGATCTCCGCCCAGTCGTCGGCTGAGAGCTCGGTGTCGCTCGCAAAGCCGTTGAGGTTCTTGAAGTTCTCAAGCAAGTCCTCGAACACGCCGTGGTCGACGCCCAACACGACATCGGCATACATCTGGATGAAGCGGCGGTAGCTGTCATAGGCGAAGCGGCGGTCGCCGGAACGCTCGGCGAGCGCCTCCACCGTCTCGTCGTTGAGGCCGAGATTGAGGATCGTGTCCATCATCCCGGGCATCGAGGCGCGCGCGCCCGAGCGCACCGACACGAGCAGCGGCCGCTTGACGTCGCCGAAGGTGGCTCCAGCCGCATCGCCGACGAGTTGCAGCGCCTTCTCGAGCTGGGGCTTCAGCCCCTCAGGCAGCTTGCGCCCGTTGGCGTCGTAGGCCTTGCAGACCTCGGTGGTGATCGTGAAGCCCGGCGGCACGGGCAGGCCCAACTTTGCCATCTCGGCGAGATTGGCGCCCTTGCCCCCCAACAATTCCGTCATGCTGGCGCGACCGTCGACGTAGCCCGCGGCGAAGGCATAAACCCACTTCGCCTCACCGCGCTGCGAGCGTTCCGCCATCTTCGTTGCTCCGCCGGTCGCGTCCGCCTTGCCGGCGGGGCGCCTGTCGCTGCTGCTTGCCATACCAGTCCCTTGCCCTGCTCGAAAGATGGCCCGCTCGAAAGATGCGAGGCCACGCCGCCTTTGGTAACGGTCGATCGGCGCCATGGTTCGCTGGCGCCTTTGACGCAGCCTTCTCCTTCCCGCACTGTTGCAAGCAAGAATTGGGCCTCGGAGGCAGAACTTTATGAGCGAACACCTAAACCAAGTGCTGATGCGCCTCGATCAATCCGCCGATCCGGCGCTCTCCCGCTTGTTTGAGCTGTTGCGCATCGAGAGCGTCTCCACCGACCCCGCCTACAAGGCCCAATGCCGAGCCGCCGCCGAATGGTGCGCGGACGCCTTGCGCGACATCGGGTTTGACGCGCGCGTCGTGCCGACCGCGGGCCACCCCATGGTGGTCGCCCACGACACGGGCAACGCCGCACACGGTGCACCGCACGTGCTCTTCTACGGGCACTACGACGTGCAGCCGGCCGACCCGATCGACTTGTGGCAGACCGCCCCCTTCGAGCCGCGCCTCGCCGAGGATCCCGCCAACGGGAAGGTGATCGTCGCGCGCGGTGCGGAGGACAACAAGGGCCAGCTCATGACCTTCCTGGAGGCCGCGCGCGCCTGGAAGGCCGTCGCGGGCGCGCTGCCGCTGCGGGTGTCGGTGCTGCTCGAGGGGGAGGAGGAGTGCGGATCGGCGTCGCTTCCAACGTTCCTCGCCGAGCACGGCGACGAGCTCAAAGCCGACCTCGTGCTCGTGTGCGACACCGGACAATGGGACAAGGACACGCCGGCGATCACGACGATGCTGCGCGGGCTCGCGGCGATCGAGATGGTGGTCAGCGGGCCATCGCGCGATCTGCACTCCGGCCTCTACGGCGGCCCGGCGATGAACCCGATCCGCGCGCTGGTGCACGTCCTCGCCTCCATGCACGACGGAAACGGCCGCGTCGCCGTTCCCGGCTTCTATGACGGCGTCGAGCCGCCGTCGGCCGAGCAGGTGGCACAGTGGCGCAATCTGCACTTCAGCGGCGAGAAATTTTTAGCAGACATCGGCTTGAAGGAGCCCGCGGGCGAAACTGGCCGCAGCGTGCTCGAGCAGCTCTGGTCGCGCCCGACGCTGGAGTTCAACGGCATCACCGGCGGCTACCAGGGCGTCGGCACCAAGACGGTGATCCCCGCGAAGGCCTCCGCCAAGATCACCTGCCGGCTTGTCGCCGGCCAGGATCCCCGCAAGATCCTGAAGGCCATTGAGGACTTCGTGCGCGCCAACCTGCCGAAGGACTGCGCCGTCACCTTCCGGGTCGGCCAGGGCAGCGCGGCGATCGCGTTTGCCACCTCGACGCCGTCGATGCTGGCCGCCTCCGAGGCGCTCGCGCAAGAGTGGGGGCGGCCCACGGTGATGATGGGATGCGGCGCGTCGATCCCCATCGTCGCCTCGTTCAAGGATGCGCTCGGCGTCGACAGCCTGCTCATCGGCTTCGGGCTCGAGGACGACCGCATTCACAGCCCCAACGAGAAGTACAACCTGCAAAGCTTCAAGAAGGGCGCCCGCAGCTGGGCGCGCATCCTCGAGGCGCTCGCCGCCTGAGCCTCAGCGGGCCGCAGACTTGTTCAGCTGGTTGTGAAAGTTGGCGACGCGGGCTGCGCCATTGCGCACGACCTTGGCGTTGTCGGTCTCCGCATCGCCTGCGGGCGCCCCGTCGACCTTGACGTCGGGGCCCGACCAGACGGGGCGGCGCTCGCAACCGTCGCAGGTGTCCTTGTAGCTCATCATCGTGCGCCACTTCTTGCCTTCGACGAAACCGTGGCCGTAGGGGAACGGCCGGTCGGTGTCGTCGATCGCGCGGTCATGGCGCGCGCCGATCAGGTGCCCGATCTCATGGGCGAGCGAGTACATGGTCGAGGCGCATTCCTGATCGACGACGGCGAACGCATCGGGAGCCTCGGCGGCGACGCGGATCGACAGCCCGCACCCCATCGGATCGTCAACCACCAGCACCGCGACATCGGCGCCGTATTTGGCGCGCAGATCGTGGATTTCGTCCATGTATCCATCGCCCTTGTTGCGGAAGCGGTAGACGTGATCGAAGTGGCTGCCTTTCTCCACGTAGTCCGTCTCGTAAGCGTGCACGAGCTTGACGTGGACGTTGCCGGCGCCGCTGTCCTTGAACGACTGATTGGTTTGCGCGACGGCGACGTCGATCAAGTCCTTCACGATGTCGGTGTAGTGGCTCGCCGCCTTCTTGGTATAGGCCACGATCAAGTTGATAGTCGCGTCCTTGGGTGGACCTTTGGGCATCACCGGCATGGCTGAGCGCTCCGCCCCGGGCTTCATCATGCTGGCATCGCCCTCGGTCACTAGCGGATCCTCATGCATGCCCATCTTCTTCATCATGCTCTTGCTGGCGGGACCGTGGTCGGGCGGCATCTTGTCGGGCGCGAACTCGACCATGGCATGCATGTTGCCCTCGATGTTCTTGATGACGTACGCGTGCCCCTTGTACATGACCGTTCCGGCAAGCCGTCCGCTCGGCCACCACAGCAGCGTGACGGGCTCATCCGTGCCCTCGATGACGCCGCGCCAGATGTAGCCGTCGTCAGTCTTGGTGACCCCGGTGCTCCGCGCCGTGACCGTGAGCTTGTCGTTGAGCGGGATGAGGATCGTCTGCGGTGCGCTGCCGGGGGGCGCGTTCATCCTTTTCGTCAGCGCGTATTCCATGGTCGCGGCGTCGGGCAGCTTCATCATGCTCATGCCCACCGCCCCCTTCGACTCCATGGCCTTGTGCATCATCTCCTTCTGCGCCGGCGTCATTTTCGCGCTGCTCATCACCTTCGCCATTTCGGGGCTCGCGCTATCGTCGAGCCGGCGCACCGTGACGCCTTGCTTTCCTGCCGCATCCCGCAAGGCGGCTAGGCGCTCGTCGGGGACGGTCCACGTTTCCGCGCCGGTCATCTCCAGATCGCGCCCGCCGGTTGGCATGGCAGCATCGCGCAGCGCCTTGTATTCGGCGCTCGTCTTGGCGGGCAGATGCGAAAGGATGATGTCGTCCTGCTCGCCGGCGGTGACAGCCTTGAGACCGAAGCCGGCGATGAGGGCCAGTATCACGCCCGCGAGCTGAGCGCTTCTATGAGACCAAATGCGCATGTCGATCTCCGCCGATAGCAGCTAGTCCAGAAGCAAGCGGGGCCCCCCGAGCCATCACCCGAGGGGCCTCTTAAGACGTGTGATCAGCCTTTGCCGGCCTTGGCCTGCATGTCGGCCAGGATGCCGTCCCAGACGCCCTTCGGCGAGAAGTTGTCGCCGGCGGTGCAGGAGTTGTAGGCGTCGAGCGACTTGCGCACGGCGTCGGCCAACTCGTAACCGCTCATCTTGTTGACGTAGATCGACATCTTGCTGAGGAAGTTCTTGTAGCCGCCATCGCAGTCGCTCTTGGCTAGCACCGGCGTGACGCCGACAAACATGCCGGCGGCGAGCGCGGCAATCGCAAGCTTCTTCATCTTTCAGTCTCCTTTGTTGGGGGTCAGTCGCATCGGCTCGTCGGTCCAGCTGAATGATCTTCAATCGAGCGATCAGCCACGTCGCGGTCGGGGTTCTTCCTTAGGGAGGACGGCGCTCCGAATGGCCCCAATCAAGTGTTGGGAACTTTTAGAAATCCCGAAAAAGCGTGGGCCAGCAAATTGATTTAATGGCCGCGGGCCTAAGGCAGCTTGGGCAGCGCTGCGAACGCGGGCCCCCCGGGGGCGTAGCCCGAGGGGCCCGCTCGAAAGTAGCCGTAAAGGATTAGCCCTTCGACTTCGACGCCATGTCGGCCAGGATGCCGTCCCAAACGCCGTGCGGCGAGAAGTTGTCGCCGGCAGCTGCAGGAGTTGTAGGCGTCAAGCGACTTGCGCACGCATCGGCCAGCTCGTCGCCGCTCATCTTGTCGACGTAGATCGACATCTTGCCGAGGAAGTTCTTGTAGCCGCCATCGCAGTCCTCTTTGGCGAGCGCAGGGGTGACGCCAGCGAGAAGGGCGGCGGCGAGCGCGGCAATTGCAATTCTCTTCATGGCTAGTCTCCTAGAGTTGAAACGAGGGTTGTTCGCATCTTCGGTCGCGTACCGAAAGGCGACGTTGTCTGCGTGCGAGTGGAAAGTATCGACCATACCTTCGAGCTGAAATATCGAATGGATCGGGTTTCGATAGCCGCAAGCTATCGGGCCATCAGCCGTTTCGCAGCTGCGAGCCGAATGTTACGTGGCCGACGACGCCGGCGTTCCGGGACGCCGCAGCATTTGCGGCCCTAGCTTACGATTGCCGGAAGGGACATGCCTATTTTGATTCAATGGCGCTTTACGCGGACTTGGAGGCAGCCGCCGGATGGAGCCGCAGGGTCAGCACCGCCGCGGCAGCCAGCGCAAGGCCGATGCCGGCGACGCAGGCCGGCCAGCCGTAGCTGTCGAACACCAACCCCAGCACGGCGCTGCCCACAAGGCCGCCCAAAAAATAGCAAGCGAGATAGATGCCGCTCGCCGAGCCGCGATCGCGCGTGGCGGCCCGGCTGACGAAACCGGTGGCGGCGGCCTGCGCAAAAAAGGTGCCGATGCCGACGAGAACCATGCCGAGCAGCACGGCGGAAAGGCTCGGTCTGACCAAGAGCGGAAGCCCGATGGCGGCCACGATGAGCGAGCCCCAGATGGTCCGCTGGGTCCCAAGCCGCTGCACGGCATGGCCTGCGAGCGGAGTGGTGATGATGGAAGGGAGAAACACGAGATAGATGAAGCCGATCCCCATCATGCCAACCACGAGCGGCGGGCGCATGAGCACGAAGTTGACATAGGTGAAGGTGCCGATGAAGGCGAAGAGAATGCAGAAGCCGATGCCGAAGTCGGCCCTCAGCGCCGGATTGGCGAGGTGCTCGCGCCAGGCCGCCATAGGCGGCGCCTCGGGGACGCCCTCGGGCTGCATGCGCGGCACCTTGTCGACGGTGAAGTAGACGAGAGCGGCGCCGATCAGATTGAGCACGGCGAAGACGTGGAAGTTCGTCGCGAGCCCGGCGGCGTTCACGACCTCCGCCGCGATGAAGCGGCCGACGAGATTGCTGGCGACGTTGCCGGTGATGTAGGCAGCAAACGCACCCGCGGCATCCTTCTCGCTGTAGCGCTCGCCGAGATAGGCGAGCGTCAGGCTGAACGCGGTCGCCATGAAGACGCCTTGCGTCACACGCAACGCTGCGAAGACACCGAGGTTGGGAGCGATGGAGAGGAGGCTCGTCGGGATCGCGAGCAGACACAGGCTCAAGAGGATGCCGAGGCGGCGCTCGATGCGATGGCTCACGAACGCCATGACGAGACCGGCGACCGCCATGCCGAGCGTGCTGGCGTTGACGGCGAGCCCCATCGCGGCCGGCGACACGCCGTAGTGCTCGGTGAGCGACGGCAGGATCGCCTGCGTGGCGAACAGATCGACGAGCGTGAAGAACGCGGTGAGCGCGATGACGAGGGAGCGGCGGAAGGCGCCGGTGCGCGAGCGTTGCATGAAGGCTTCCGCGGCCACGCTCACATGCTCCAAGACCATTCCCTCCGCGAAGCCCACCGAGCCGAGAGCGGGCGCCGCCGCCAATGAGCGACGAAGGCGCCGCGCTCGAGGCCGTCCTTACATGCCCTTCTCATTCGGATCCTTGGCGATGTCGGCCGAGATCAGCGTGACGGGCTTCTTCGTCGTGTTCTTCCACCAGTGCGACAGGCCGGCCTTCTCGATGGAGAGGTCGCCCGCGTCGTGCACAATCGGCACCGCGCAGTGGCTGGAATACTCCACGATGGTGCCCTTGATGATGTAGATGAGCGCCGGGCGATCCTCGTGGCTGTGCCAGGCGACCTCGCCGCCCGGCTCGATGACGAGGCGGCGCATGCGGAACAGGCGCCCTGGAACGTTGACCTTCTCCTTGGCGAGGTCGATGGAGCCGAGAAGCTCTTCCTTGACGCCCTTGTGCGCGGTGGCGCCGGGCTTCTGGCCATCGGTCGTCTCCTTGCCGGGCGGGCAGCCGTTGGCGCTCGCCGCCGTCGCGCCGAAAACGATGAGGCCCGTCAGCGCGCCCGCGACGGTCAGCGCCATCCAAAACGTGCCGAGATCAGAACGAGACTTGAGCATGGGGGTGTCTCCGTGTTGCAAAGGGGGGCTCAGCGAGCCATTGAGAAAGCAAAGATCGCGCACCGCCTGCTCTTTGCGGAAATATCGATTATGCCGGGTATCGATAGCCTGCGGCTATCGGCAGGCCTTTGAAGCGAATTGACAACCGCTGGGGCGCATGCCGCTCACGCCGGATATCCGCACAAATCGATCGGGTCGGTGACCCCGGCGACGTGAGCGCCAGGGCGCGGCTCGGGCTCGACGGCCGGCACATAGCCTTGGGCACGTGCCTCTTTGAGCGTATAGGCCGGCAGCACTGCCCGCGTCCGCTCCACCTTGTTGTGCTTCTCGAGCTTGGCGGCGAGGTTCACTGCTTCCCCGATGACCGTGTACTCGAGCCGGGTTGCATCGCCGAGCGTCGCGAAGACGACGGCGCCCGAGGCGACGGCGGCATTGACCTTGAGCGGCGTTTTGAGCCCAAGCCCGGCAAGCGAGCTCTGCCAGGCGAGTGCCTCCTCGAGGATGCTGTCGAGGGCGCGAAGAGCGTCGGCGGCTGCCGTCGCGGACGGCGCCACGGCTCCGAACGTGATCATGACGCCGTCGCCGAGAAACTTGTCGACGACCCCCTTGTTGGCCAGTGCAATCGGCACGATGCGCGCGTGGAACGAGGTCAGCATGCGCACGACCTCGGTCGGCGGCACGGTCGTGGAGAACGGCGTGAAGCCGCGGATGTCGAGCATCATGATCGCCGCCTGGCGCTCGGCCGCATGGCCGGCCTCGATGAGCTCGTCGGCCATGGAGATCTGGTCGGCGACGCCTTGCGACAGGAAGCGCTTGATCTCGCGCCCGGCCGCCTCCTCGCGCACGGCGGTCAATAATGTCTGCTGAGCGCGCCGCGCCCCCTCCGTCAGGATGGCGGTGACGAGCAGGATGGCGACGATCTTGTCGACCTCGGCGCCGATAAGGATGCGGTTGCCCGTGACGTAGGCGACGAAGTTGTGCGTGACGGCGTCCGCAGGCGATTGCGCGACCGCCGCGACCGTCAGAACCGCCCAGCCGATGGCCGCCGTCAGGCCGGCGGCGAGCACGTAGCGGTGGTCGAAGCGCAAGGCCCTCAGCGCGATGAAGACGAATAGGTAAAGGATCGACGGCACCTTGAGGGAGAAGGCCGGCGGCTCGCCGTACTGCAGATGGAACGACCAGATGAGGCCCAGCAGCAGGCTCATGTCGGCGACGATCGAGGGAATGACGAACCAGCCCGGGAGCGGGCCTGAGCGCGACAGCGCGAGGCGAAGAAGCGCGAACAGCGTGTAGGCCAAGAGCGCGATCGGTACCGGCGCCAGCATGGTCATGGGGGCGTCGGCCGGGCGCGGGGCGAGCACGTAAAGGATGGCGAGCGCGGCGGCGAGCGCAAGCTGCACGTAGATGATGAGGCGCTCTGCCGCCAGGTCCTGGGCGCGCAACAGCTCGGTGACGCGCGCGGGCAGGTGCGCGGCAGCTTCAGGCGCGCGGAACGCCGCGAGGATGCCACGCGGCATGCCGGCGAAGCGCTTAGCGATCGCCTGCATGGACGGCGGCAGGCTCAGAGGAAGATCTCTGCCAGATCGACGCTCGAGTCCTGACCGACGCGCTTGTAGTTCTTGTCGAGCCATTCGCTTGCCTTGCGGCGGCCGGCATCGCGCAGCCGGCAGAGAAAATCCCAATCCGGATTGAGCTTGGTGGCGACGCCCAGCTGCGCCATCTCCGCGTCGTCGCGGATCGAGTGGATCAGCATGCGGTTGTACTTCTTGCTGTCGAGCGCGCCTTCGTCGATGAGGCGCGTAACGAACTCGACCGCGCGCATCTCGCGCATCAGCGAAGAATTAAAGCTGATCTCGTTCATGCGATCGAAGATCTCAGGCGCACTTTTCGGCAGCTTCTTGCGCTCGATCGGATTGATGTGGACGATGATCACGTCCTTCGACGCCCCGTTGTAGATCAGCGGGAAAATCGCCGGGTTGCCCATGAACCCGCCGTCCCAATAGGCCTCGCCGTCGATCTCGACCGCCTGGAACACATACGGCAGGCAGGCCGAGGCCATGACGACGTCGACTGAGAGCTCCTCGTTGTGAAACACGCGGATCTTGCCCGTGCGCACGTTTGTGGCGCTCAAAAAGATGCGCGTCGCCTTGTTGCAGCGGGAGAGCTTCTCGAAGTCGACGACCCTGAGCAGCACATCCTTCAGCGGGTTGAAGTTGAAGGGATTGAGCTGGTAGGGCGAGAAGAGATGCGTCAGCGCCTGGAAGGCGTGGTAGGTCGGCGAGAACTCAGACTGGAAACCGTAGGCCTGCAGCCACTTCTCCCAGGGGAGCGTGCGCACGGGACTATAGAGCTCGCCGGCGTGGCTGATCTCGGTCCAGAACTCGTTGAGCTTGTCGCGCGCGCCCGCCATGCCGCCGACCGACACGCCGTAGGCCATGACGACGGCGTTCATGGCGCCGGCGCTCGTGGCGCTCACCGCCTCGATATCGAGCCGGCCATCCTCGATGATCTTGTCGAGGACGCCCCAGGCAAAAGCCCCGTGTGCGCCGCCGCCCTGCAGGGCCACGTTGACCGGCTTGCGGTTGGGCTTGGAGCGCTGAGCTGCACGCGGCCGCTCTGTCTCTTGCATGGTCATTGTGCGGTCCACCCGCCTTCGATCGGGAGTGCTGCTCCCGTGATAGAGGCACCCCCACCGGTACACAGGAACACCGCGAGCGCGCCGATCTCCTCCGTCGTCACGAACTTGCGCGTCGGCTGGGCGTGCAGGAGCACGTCGCGGATGACCTGCTCCTCGGTCAGATTACGCGCTTTCGCGGTCTCCGGTATCTGTTTCTGGACAAGCGGGGTCAGCACGTAGCCGGGGCAAATGGCGTTGACGGTGATGCCGTGCTCGGCCGTCTCCAGCGCGACCGTCTTGGTCAGGCCCAGGACGCCGTGCTTGGCGGCGACGTAGGCCGACTTGAAAGGCGAGGCGACGAGGGCGTGCGCAGAGGCGACGTTGATGATACGCCCCCACTTGCGCGCCTTCATCTCCGGCACCACCGCACGGATGGCGTGGAAGGCGGCCGACAGGTTGATGGCGATGATCGCGTCCCACTTGGCAACGGGGAAGGTCTCGACCGCCTCCACGTGCTGGATGCCGGCGTTGTTGACGAGCACGTCGACCTTGCCGAAAGTCTTCGCCGCCTCCGCGACCATGCCCGCGATGTCGGCGGGCTTCGTCATGTCGGCTCCCGAGTAGGCGACCTTGACGCCGAATGATTTTTCCAGGTCGGCGCGCGTTTTCTCGATCTCGGCGGCGTCGCCGAAACCATTGAGCATCACGTTCATGCCGACGCCGGCGAAAGCACGCGCTATGCCGAGGCCGATCCCGCTCGTCGAGCCGGTGACGATGGCGGATTTTCCGGCGAGGTTCTTCGGCGACAACGAGACTTCGGCGGGGGAGGTCATAAGGGTCATGGCAATCACCTTTGCTCGAACGGGACCGATCTCAGTGGAACGTAGCGCGGCGTGCCTTTATTCTCTTATACACGACGGGGATGAGCGATAGCACCGCAAGACCGACGAGCGCGGTGACGACTTGCGGGGTCAAGGCGCCTTTGAGCGAGAATTCCTGCGTGGAGTCGAAGATGCTGCCCAGTCCGGCGCCGATCGAGGCGAAGACGAACGTGCCCGGAATGATGCCAACGAAGGTCGCGATCGCGAACGTGCGCAGCGAGACGCCGAGAAATGCAGGGACCAAATTAACAATGAAGAAAGGAAAGGCGGGGATGAGGCGCAAGACGAGCAGGTAGCTCAGCGCGTCCTCATTGAATCCGGCCTCCATCTTGGAGAGCCACGGGCCGGCCTTGGCGCGAAGCGCGTCGCCAAACACGTAACGGGCGGCGAGGAACAGCGCGGTCGCGCCGATGGTGGCACCGACCACGACGGCCGCCGTCCCTTCCCAGATGCCGAACAGAAAGCCGCCGGTGAGCGTCATGATCGCGGCACCCGGCACCGAGAGCGCGACGATGCATGCATAGACGACGATGAACAGCGCGATGGCGGCCACCGGCATCGCGGCGACAAAGGCGGTGAGCTCTCCGCGGTGCTGACGCAGCTGATCGAAGGTCAGGTACTTGTTGAGCCCCAGCGCGAAGAAAGCCGCGATGCCGGCGGCGATCAAGGCCAGCGGAATGAGCTTCTTGAAGGCGAAGCCGGTAGCGGGCTCTCCGTGCGCATCTTGGTTGTTGCTCTCGGCGGTGGACATGGCGGTCTCCATTGTCACCTCAATGAAAATTCGGGACCCGGGCGACGCGGGGGATGGGGGAAGACGCCAGCCCGGGTCCCAGAGGGCTGAGGGCCGGGGGGAACGGCCATCAGCAAGCTTGGACGAAGCGCGCGAATAGTGCGTCACGGCGGCCGCCGGCTCCGATGATGGCGATATCGACTTTCATAGGCTTTGGCATCCTCGGGCCTCCCAACCGGTACGCGGCGCAAGAGAGCCGTGTTACAATGCAGCGGGAACGAGGGACCTCGACCATCGTTGCGAACGCGACCTGAGCGGTCCGCATCGCGACGCAGTCCGAAACGTCTCCGAAACCATCCGGCCGATTGCTCAACCTTTGATCAACTCATCGGTGTTGGGGACCGTAACGAATGGGTATCTGGAGCGGAAATATCGAGTGGTTTAGAATTTGATAGCCGGAAGCTATGGGCGCTCGGGGCGCGGCACAGGCCGGGCCATCCGGCAAGAGCAAGCTGCAAGATCAAGCTGCAAGATCAAGGCCGATCCATGGAAATGCATCAGGTGCGCTACTTCCTCGCCGTGTCGCGCACGCTCAATTTCACGCGCGCGGCAGAGGAGTGCCATGTTGCCCAGCCCTCGCTGACGCGCGCCATCAAGCAGCTCGAGGAGGAGCTCGGCGCCGAGCTGTTCCGGCGCGAGCGCAATCTCTCGCACCTGACCGAGTTCGGCCAGCGCATGCTGCCGCTCCTGCAGCAGTGCTACGACAGCGCGGCGTCCGCAAAGGCCCTGGCGACCTCGCTCAAGACGGGCGCGGTGGCGCCGCTGTCGATCGCGCTGTCGACGGCGGTCGATATTGCGCTTCTGGTGCCCGACCTGACGGAGCTGATGCGGGCGTTCAAGGGGCTCGAGCTGCGCTTCCTGCGCGGCTCGAGCGATCAGGTCCTCGAGCTGCTAAAAAAGGGCGACGTCGAGATTGCCGTCGCCGGGCCTTTGCATGAGAGCTGGGACCGTCTCGATGCCTGGCCGCTCTTCACCGAGCACCTCCGCCTCGCCGTCAGCAGTGAGCATCCGCTTGCCGGCCGCGATATTGCCGAGCCTGCCGATCTTGATGGAGAGCGGCTGTTGTTGCGCTCCTATTGCGAGGTCGGGGGCGAGTTCGAGGAGTTCATCAAGGCGCGGCAGCTGCAGATGAGCGTCAGCCACAAGATCGTCGCGGAGCCCGATCTCGTTACGCTGATCGAGGCCAACCTCGGCGTCGGCATGCTGCCGGAAAGCACGGCGCGGTCCGATCGCCTCAAACTGATCCATATCGCCGGCCTCGACCTCAAGCGGACGGTCTACCTCTACGGCGTCGCAGGGCGCCAGCGCTCTAACGCAGCGAGCGCGCTTCTCAGGCTCATGCGCGCCGGCGATTGGTCCGCCTACGCGGCAGCGTAAGGCGTCTTGTCAGCGTGCCTGCTCCAAAGCCGCGACGATGTCCTCGATGTCCATGCGATGGCGAAAATCGGGATCGACATAGCGCGCGAGGATGCGTCCGTCGCGGCCGACGACGAACGTCGCCGGGATGGGCACGAACCAGGAGGTCGAACCCTGATAGCGCTCGAGGTTGAGGCCATGCGACAGGTAGAGCGTGCGCACGCGCTCGCCGAGCCAGATGGCGAGGCCGAGGCTGAGCGCATAGCTGTTGTCAATGTCGGAAAGGATCTTGAAGGCGTTGCCCGTGTCTGCGGCTGCCTTCGCCGTATAAACCTCGATCTCCGGCATGATCGAGACGACGCTAGCCCCGCGCTCCGCGATCTCGTTGAGCGCCTGGCGGAAGGCCGTCAGCTCGATGCCGCAGTACTCGCACCAGTGCCCCCGGTTGAAGCTGATCACGGCCGGTCCGGCGGCGAGCAGGTCCTCGAGGTCCAGGAGCCGCCCGGAGCTGTCCGGCAGCAAAAACGAGGGCATTCGATCGCCGGGGCCGGGCGCGGTGCTGCCCGCATCGCCCGAGCGGATCCTCGCGACGAGATCGTCGTAGGCCTCGGCAAAGGGCAGCCCGAACTGGCGCACGGCCGCGGAGAAGGCCTCCATGCGCTCGTGCAGGGGAGCCTCCATCGCACAGATCTGCCGGAACGCGTCCTCTAGGCTTTGCGCTTCCATAGGCCCTGCTGCCTGACGGCACTGGTCGGGCCGCGGCCCGAATCCAGAGCTAAGTCCCCCGATTTAGGCTGCCAAGCGGGCTCCCGGCAACTTTCAGGCGCGTTCAGGCGGGATTGGTGGGTACGGCCAGCGCCGCTAGGATCTCATCGATCTCCATGCGCTGCCGGAACTCCGGGTCGATCCGCCGCGCCAGCACGCGCCCGTCGGCACCGACGACGAACGTGGCCGGCAGTGGCACGAACCAGCCGTCGTTGCCCTGGTACTCCTCGAGGCGATGACCGTGCCCGCGCATGAGCTCGGTGATCCGCGCGCCGAGCCACATGACGAGGCCGAGCGAGAGCGCATAGGCATTGTCCATGTCGCTTAATACTATGAAATAGTTCAATATCTCTGGAGAGAGCCGGCGCACGAACTGCTGCCGGTCGGGCAGGATCGAGACGAGCTGGGCGCCGTGGGCGGCGATCTCCTCGTGGTGGCTCGCGATGGTTGCGAGCTCGATCTTGCAGAAAGGGCACCAGTGGCCGCGGTTGAAGCTGACCACGGCCGGCCCCGCACGCAGGACCTCCTCCAAGCTGACGAGCCGGCCGGTATGGGCGGGAAGGTTGAATGGCGGCATCGGCTCGCCGACCCCCGGGGCCATGGCCCCAACCTCGCCGGCCTTGAGCCGCGCGACGAGGTCATCGTAAGCTTCGGCAAAAGGGAAATTCAGCTCGCGCAAGGTATCCGCATAGGCCTTGAGCCGCTCATTGAGCGGTGCCTGCATGCGGCAAATCTCATCGAAAGCCTCCGGAAGCGTTTCCGCCCTTTTCAATAGCCCAATCCCGCTGCGGGGCGCTGCCGCTGTTGCTTCTAGCTCGCAGTTCAGCGCCGGTCTCGTCCAACGGACCCTTGCCGCCCGTATGGCACTTATGGCCGGTCCCGGGAAGGAGGCGAAATACCGTGCTCCTCCCAATTCCATAGCGAGGGGCTATCGCGTGCCATTATCCTAATCGGCTAGTGTGTTACGCGGGGATGGGTTGGCGGGCCTTGCGGCCGCACCCGCCCCGTGATGCGCCCGGCGGATTGGCCGCTGCTGGAGAGAGCCTGGGAGATGACTTTGCGATCGTTCGCCGAAATCCTCGACGAGGCATTCGACGAGTGTTGCCGCATGGACGCCTCGCTCAACGAGCGACTCGGCGCTTTCGCCGACAAGGTGCGCAGCCTCAATCCGGCTTTTGCAGAAACCGTCGACCATCTCGTGGAGCGGCTCAAGGAGAAGGGCGCCGGCGCCGGCGCCCCCGCACCCGGCGACGTGATGCCGGGCTTCCTGCTCCCGGACGATAACGGCCACCTCGTCCATCTCGATCAGCTTCTGGAGCAAGGGCCCGTCGCGCTCGCGTTCCATCGCGGCCATTGGTGCCCCTATTGCCGGCTCAACACCAACGCGCTCGTCGAGGCGCAAGCCAAGGCGCGCGCGGAAGGCGCCCACATCGCTGCGATCCTGCCGGAGCGGCGCCAGTTTGCCGCCGAGCTGCGCTCCGAGGCCAAAGTGCCGTTCCCGATCCTGCTCGACATGGACAACGGCTACGCGATGTCGCTGAACCTCGCGGTCTGGGTGGGCGACGAGATGAAGCAGTCGATCGCCGCGGCAGGCTGGGACCTTCCCACCTACCAGGGCAACGACGCCTGGATGCTGCCGATCCCGGCCACGTTCATCGTCGGCACCGACGGGCGCGTGGCGGCGCGCTTCGTCGATCCCGACTACCGCAAGCGCATGGCGATGGAGGACATGCTCGACGCTCTGAAGAGCGCTGGCTGAGCTGTTTGGCGCCACGTTGCCAACGGAGCGACAGGGGCATTTCCGCACACTGGCGTTTGCCGCCACTCTCAGGTTGCATCCGCGCGGGGAGGTGTCCCGCACGCAAGCTTCGCTTTGGACGCTGGTGCACCCCCTTCGGCGCGCGGTATGCTTCGCGAAGCGGGCGCAGCGGCGCCGTCACCGCGCCAAGGGGGCTCATGGCATGCTGAAGCGCATCCTCGCGATGCTGGCGGTTTTCGCCGGCCTCGCGCAGGTGGCCGCGCAGGCGCAGGAGGAGCAGGAGGAGCTGTGGTCGGCGACACCTCACGTCGAGCCGCAAGGCGACATTCCCGGCAGGTTCGACGACTACACGCTCGTGCTGTCGTGGAGCCCGACCCATTGCAGCCTCACCGAGCGCGGCACCGACGACGCGCAGTGCGCGCGCGATGACGGCGTGCACTTCGGCTTCGTCCTCGATGGCCTGTGGCCGCGGTTCGAGCAGAGATACCCCGAGCGGTGCCGCACCCGCTGGCGACCTTTCGTGTCCGAGCAGGTGACCAACACCTTGCTCGACGTCATGCCGAGCCGGCGCCGCGTCCTGCAGGAGTACCTGGATCACGGCACATGCACCGGGTTGCGGCCAGAGCCCTTCTTCGCGCTGGCCCGCCGGCTCTTCAACAGTATCCGGATCCCCAAGCGCTACCGCAACCCATTCGAGACGCAGCTCGTCTCCCAGCGCGAGATCGCTGCGGATTTTCTGCAAGCGAACCCCGGTCTGCGGCCGGACATGATCGAGATCACCTGCGAGGGCCTCGGGCATCAGCTGAGCGATGTGCGCTTCTGCCTGACTAAGGACGGCCGCCTGCGGTCGTGCGGCTTGAACGAGCGGCGCGGGGAGCAGTGCCGTGCGTCGCAGATGCACGTGCTCCCCGTGCGCTCGACGAAATGGGACTACGCAAACGACCGGCTGCCGCCGCTGAAGCCGCCGCGACCCGATCCCAGCCAGCGCACGTTCGAGGTGCCGCGGCCGCGCTAAGGGGCACGCGCCGTAGCCGCAGCGGCAACCTGGCCGCCTGTGGATAAGCGGGACTGGCTCTGCATCCGCCAAACTGCCGCCTTGCCCGCCCGAAAGCCGCTTCGCACACTTGGTGCGTGATTCGGGGGGCATGATTCGAGCCGAAAGCGGGGGTCGGCGAGATGCTGACAACGACGACCAAGGATCGCGAGACGACGCCGGGCTCCGGGCTCGGCTCTGTCAGGCCGGGCGCGAACGCGCCCGCTCCAGCGAGCGAGCCGATCGCGCCCGAGCCAGCAAAGACGCCGGTGAGCGTGCGCTCGACCGTCGGCGGCGTGCGCACGGCCATCGTCTGGACCGGCGTCGGGTTCATTGCTGGCGCGGTGTTCTGGCACGCGGTTGGATTCTGGAGCTTCCTTTCAGGCGTGGTGCTGCAGGGCACGCGCGAGGCGCATGCCGAGTTTGCGCGGGCCGAGTCAGGGACGGCGGCGATGCCCGCGGACCGGGTAAATCCGCCCCTGCCGACCATCTACCTCGTCGACCCGGCCAACTGCACCGCACTGGCGCTCGACAGGGGGACGAACCACACCGTCGTGCAGCCGTGCCCCAGCAAGGGCCTCGCGCTGCGGCTTGAGCCTGAGGGCGGGCGCGAGAACCTGGCCGGGCTCGCGTCCTCGACCCTGCAGGCAGCGCGCTATAACGCCGACTAGCCTTTCCGATCCGGCTCAAGCGATCTTGCGCACGCGCTCGGAGCGCCAGGCGGTTGGCGCCATGGCGATATAGCCGAGACCCGGCTGGCCCGAGCTCAGATGTAGCGTCGTCGGATCGAGGCTCCAGCGATGCGCGAGCCGCATCACGTGATCCTCGGTCGGATGCAGGATCAGCTCCCCTCCGGCATCGCCATGGCGGCCTTGCACGCCGCGCAGCTCGAACAGCTTGAGGCCGAGACCCCGCTCCTCCTTGCTGGTGCGCCCCTTGTTCCACACGATCCCCTCGTCCGTCACGGCGAACGCGCGGACGAGGCGCCCGTCGCGCACGCGCGCCCAGGCGTAGAAGTCGATCGGCGGATAGCTGAAGAAATACTGGACCTCGGAGAAACGGCCACCCAGATCGACGAGCAGAGGGGTGCTCTTGTCGACGAAGCCGCGCCCGACCGGATGCGGCAGGGACAACCCCACGACGAACGTCCAGCCGCCAACCGGCGGCGTGACGTAGACGCGTGTAGCACCGAGCCGTGGATCATAGACGGCGCCGATGCCGGAGTTCCAATTGCAGGGCACCGGATCGATGAGGCGCAGCGCCTCGATGATCGCTAAGGCATCAGCGTTGCGAATAGCGAGCCACGCCATGGCGCAACCGAACGAGGAGGGGCGATCGGGGGCCACCTCGAACACGACGCGCGGATTTGCCGATGCCCGCGCCAGCCAGAAGGCCGCCGCTACGGTGAGAGCAATCATGGCGACAATGATGAAGACCACAGCGCGCCTGTCCCGGGGTGCTGCCGTCTTTATCGGGCGGATCGCCGATCACCGGCAAGGGACCGCACCCGCACGACTGGGGAAAACGGAACCGGTCGATAGGCAATAGGTCGGGCGCGAAGGAGAACGAGGCCAGCTCGCGTCACCGCCGGTAGCGGGGTAGCCCGTCGGACGCCGCAAAGCTGGCCTCTGGCCTCGCGGAACGCGCCATTTTGAGGGCGTCTGACGCGCTCTGCGCCTTGGCCGCCCGGCACCGCTGCGGAACGAGAAGCGGAATCGCTCGAGTGGCCAATGCTCAATCTCCGCACGCGTAGCGATAGCCGAGATGTGTGACAGCGCTATGTCGCGCCGCCGCAATTCGCGCGCAGAAGCAGCACCGCAACCGGGGCGGCGCCAGATCAGAGGAAGATCAAGCGAAGGCGCTTGTTATGGCACCACGACCTTGGCGGTGAAGACGAAGCGCTGATCGCACAGGTCCGAAGTTCCGCAGAAGGGGCCGCCGGCATCGCCGCCGACGTTCGTGTCCCAGTAGCGGAAATCGAACGAGATGTTGTCGACCGACGCCACCAGGCCGGCATTCCAATAGTAGTAGGAGTTGTCGGTGCCGTTGACGTTCCAGAAATAGCCGTCCTTGGCATTGCCCGTCTGCCAGCCGACAAGACCATTTATGACGGGCGAAAAGATGTGCACCTTGGGCAGCGTCCACGCGGCAAAGCTCTCAACCGTCCACACCGACCCGGTCTAGGCGAAGTAGTCCGGCGACCAGTAGACCGTCGTTCCCGTGGTCAGGCTCGGGTGCAGCACCGACCAGCTATAGCCTGCTTTCAACTCGACGTAGTCGAGATTGCCGGCGAAGTCGTTGGCGCCGGGATAGGTATAGTAGATCGCACCGAAGTCGAGGTTCATGAGCCCGAGCGGCGACTGCCATGTCGGCCTGATGCCGCCGTACCAGTCGATCTCAACCTGAGCATCAGAGCCGGAAACCGTGGGGTCGTCGCCGAAATCGAGGCCCGAAGCCCAAGTACCCGCGTAGATGATGCCGTAGCTGACGTCGGCGCCGCCCTGGATGGTCGGCTTATTCATGGTCTGCGAGACGCCGCGGAAGACGTAGTCCGAGGTTCCGTCAAGATTGAGCGAGTAGGTGAATTTGCGCTCGTCGGCGACCGGCGCGGGCCCGCTTACGGGCTCATCGCCGTCGGCTCGGGCTGGCGCGGCCAGTCCCAGCGCTAAAGCGCTCACAAAACCGCAGAGGACTGCGAATCCTCGACGCGTCCATGGAAACGATCCCTCTCGTTTCGGCAAGAACGCGCCAACTAATTCGTGAGCCGCAGACGCGGCTTCCTCCCAAAAGGCCTGAGATCGTAAATCGGCACAAGCGGCATTTGTATTGCCCACAACCGCGACCGTGGGCGTGTTGCGGCTGCGCAACGCTCTACTAACAATGCGTTAATAAAAGCGGGGCCGGGTTAACCCGGCCCCGAAGTCTACAGCCCAGCTGAGTCTCGGGCTTAGGGGAGAACTATTTTTGCCGTGAAGACGAATGTCCCGTCGCAGTAGCCGTGAATGCAGGTCAGCGTGTCAGAGATCGTGTTGGACGCGTTCGTGCCCCAATAGCGGAAGTCGAACGTCAGAGCGTCGACCGAGAGCGCCAGTCCTGCATTCCAGTACCAGTAATTGGCGAAGCCGTTGGTCGTCAGGTAGGCATTGTTGTTGCCGTCCTGGTAGCCGACAACGCCGTTGATGACGGGCGTGAAGATATGCACCTTCGGCAAGGTGTAGGCGGTGTTGCCTTCAAACGTCCAAGCGGTCCCTGTCTCGCTGAAGTAGTCGGGCGACCAGTAGGCGTTGAAGCCCACGGCCCAGTCTTTGTGAATGTTGCCGCTCAGGCCCGCCTTGGCCTCCCAGTAGTTCAAATGCGTATTGAAAGGGGACGTGTAGTAGGTGGCGCCTGGGTAGGAGTAGTAGATCGTTCCGAAGTCGAAGGTGACCGGACTCCAGACCGGACGGATGCCGCCGTACCAGTCCATCTCGACCTGCGCGTCGTTGGGACAGCCGCCGAGAAGTCGAGGCCGGAGGCCCACCAGCCCGCGTAGATGATGCCGTAGCCGAGGTCGACGCCACCCTGGATGGTGGGTTTGTTATCGGTCTGAGAGATGCCGCGGAAGACGTAGTCCGATGTCCCATCGAGGTTCAAGGAGTAGGTGAACTTTCTGGTGTCCGCCGCCGGCGCGGGGGCAGGTTCCGGCTCGTATCCGTCGGCGACGGCCGTGCCCGAGAATGCCGAGAATGCCATGAGCGCGAGACTTGCCGCGCCGCACACGGCAGCAAGCGTTCGAGTGTCGGTCATTGAAGTGGGATCCCTCTTATCCGAGAGGGCAAGAACGCGCCCAACCGCCTAGTAAGCATCCGCAGTGCGCGTTCACAGAATCCACGGCGTTGAATTCAACAAACGGTGCGAATCTCGCGAGCCACAAGCGCTAACTGCCGGCAAATCCGACATCCGCGGTCGAGAGTGGCATGATGGCAACTTTTCTATGTGTTACAGCGCGTTAGCTGCTTACAAATTAGGCAGCTTGCTGCAAATCCGACGGCCTGCTAGGGGAGCGAGAGCGTCGTGTTGAACACGAAGCGCGAGGTGCAGGAGAACACGCTCGCCGCGTGCACCCGGAGATGTCGGTATCCCAATAGCGGAAGTCAAACGAGATGTTCTGGACGGCAAGCGTCAGGCCGGCGTTCCAGTAATAGTAGTGGTCCTTGCCGCCCGACGTTGAACTTGGTGCTGTCCTCGCCCTTTTCATACCCGAGCAGGCCGCTGACGGTGGGATCGAAGACCCAGACCTTAGGCAGTGCGTAGCTCGCCGTGCTCTCCGAGGTCCAAACGCTGCCGACCTCGCCGCCGTAATCCGGCGACCAGTAGAACGTGCCGCCCGTGGTCAAGTTCTTGATGAACGGCGAGGGAAGGCTGTAGCCGGCCTTCAGCTCGACGTAGTCGAGATTGCCAGCAGGGTCGTTGGCGCCCGGATAGGTGTAGTAGATCACGCCGAGATCGAAGCTCACCTCGCCGAGGGGCGAGTGCTTCCACACCGGCTTGATCCCGCCGTACCAGTCGATCTCGACCTGCGCATCCGAACCCGAAATCTTGAGGGTCGTCGCCGAAATCGAGGCCCGAGGCCCACGCTCCGACGTAGAAGATATCGTAGGTGGCGCCCACGGATCCTTGAATAGTCGGATCGTTGTCGGTCTGGGAGATGCCGCGGAAGACGTAGTCCGAGGTGCCGGTGAGGCTGGCGGACCAGGCGAGCTTGTCGTCGGCGAGCGCGGTTCCTGACATGGCGAAGAGCGCTACGGCTGCAGACCCGCACAGGGCTGCTACGCTACGAGACACGGCCACCACACACCCCCGTTACGCTACTGACGCCACTAAAACGCGCCCGCTCGAACCCTATGGCGGCGCTTTTCCAACTTCTCAGTTGTAGAGAACGCATAAACGGCGCGGCGCTCAAGCCAAAATGCGCGCCAAGCCGCATGTCCTCGAGGTCGAGTCACATTGCAGCAACGCATGCCGCAGGAGCAGGCGCGCGCCTGAAATGCAAATCGGGGCCGATTGCTCGGCCCCGATTGATGGTCGTTCCTAGATCTTCCGGATCTATGGAAGCGACAAGGTCGTGCTGAACACGAACCGCGAGTCGCAGAGGTGCGTTGGAGTCATGAGGATGCCACAGTCCGAGTTCGAGATATCCGTGTCCCAGTAGCGGAAATCGAAGGTGAGATTCTCCACGCCAAGCGCCAATCCTGCATTCCAGTAGGAGTAGTCGGTGGATATGTTGTCAAACGCTTGCTGGTTGCCGTAGAGACCCGAGACGGTAGGCGTGAACATTGCGACTTTCGGAAGCGCGTAAGACAAGCTCGCTTCGACGACGCCATACTCTAGATTGTTGTAGTCCGGCGAGTAGTAGTAGGTCACGCCCGCCGTCAGGTTCTTCAGGATCTCTCCGCTCACGCCGCCCTTCAACTCCAGGATCGAGGTGCCGGAGCCGGCCGACGGATAGGTATAGTAGATCACGCCGAAATCGAATGTTGGCTGGACCCCACGTCGGCTTGATAGCCGCCGTACCAATCCATCTCGACTTGCGCATTTGGGTTGTTGCTAAGATTCGTCCAATCCAAGCCCGAGGCCCACCAGCCAGCATAGAAGGCCCCGTATGTGGCGCCGAGCGAGCCCTGGATCGTCGGGTCGTTGTCTGTCTGAGAAATGCCGCGGAAGACGTAGTCCGAGGTGCCGGTGAGGCTGGCGGACCAGGCGAATTTATCCTCGGCGAATGCGGTGCCCGACAGGGCGAAGAGCGCTACGCCTGCAGACCCACATAGGGCTGCTACTCTACGAGACACGGCCATGATGGTACTCACCCCCGTTACGCTACTGACACCAAAGCGCCAACTCGTCATGGCCGCTGTTCACGCGGCGTTTCTTCGAACGCTTCTGGACTGTAAGAAAGTCGTAAACGGTGCGCCGCTCAAGCCAAAATGACGTAGGACAGCGTCTACTTGACAACCCTGTCACATAGAAGCAACGCATTCCAATTTTTGACTGATAAATATTCAGATTGCGCTCGACGAACTGGCAATCATCTGTGCTGCAAGCGCTTTGATTCGGAAGATACTGCCCAAAATTTAGGCGAGGCAGTCAGGAGCATATTTGTGCGATCACCAAACCCCTTGAACGCAACGTTGCTCGCATCAAAGCTCGGCTCCGGACTCGCATGACAGACGCCTCACCTCAGCAGACGGCCCTCGTCACCGGCGCGGCGCGCCGCATCGGCCGCGCCATCGCGCGTGATCTGGCCGCGCACGGCTGGCGCGTCGCCATCCACTATCGCAGCTCGCGCGCGGAGGCCGAGGGCCTGGCCGCGGAGATCCGCGCGGGCGGCGGAGAAGCGGCGGCGCTCGCGGCAAATCTCGCCGATATCGAGGAGGTGCGCTCGCTCATCGCCCGCTGCTCAGATGCGCTCGGGGCCCCGACCTGCCTCGTCAACAACGCCTCGGAATTCCTGCTCGATACGATCAACTCGCTGACGCCCGCCGATTGGGACACCCACCTCGACATCAACTTGAAGGCGCCCGTTTTCCTCGCCCAGGCGCTCTACCTTGCGCTTCCCGACGGCGTGGAAGGCAACGTGATCAACATCTGCGACCAGCGGGTGTGGCGGCCGACGCCGCAGTTCTTCTCCTACACGATCTCGAAGACGGGACTTTGGACGGCGACGCAGACGCTGGCGCAGGCCATGGCGCCGCGCGTGCGCGTCAATGCCATCGGTCCCGGGCCGGTCTTGAAGAGCGTACATCAGACGGACAAGGACTTCGCAGCCGAGATGGCGGCGACGCCCCTAATGCGCGGCCCGACGCTGCAGGAGATCGCAGCGGCCGTCCGCTTCATCCTCGCCACGCCGTCGATGACCGGCCAGATGATCGCGCTCGATGGCGGCCAGCACCTGTCGTGATCGGATCCCGCCAACCCCGGCGGCGTTAATTACGTTAATCAACTGTGTGCCCATCTGTCGCCCCTGCCACAATTCCTCCCCCCGTTGCCCCAACTCGCGCCCCAATAGTGCGCACCTTTGCGGGGTCACTGTCCGACAAGATGTAAACCGGTCGTTAACGTTAAGCACTTAAGAACGATTTGTCGGACCTGTTGGGCGTCATTCGAGAAGCGCAGCGCCGCGTCTGAAAACGGGTGTTCTAAATGCTGAGACTCTTCAGGGCATCTTGCACGATCGCTCTTACCGCAGTCGTCGCCGTTCCCGCCATCGCGGCCGACCTGCCCGAAGTCAAGGTTTCCGCCACCAACAAGGTGCCAGCGTGCGCCACGCCTGGGCGGCTCATGGCCTACCTGCACGCGCGCAACCCGAAGTTCAATGACCGCTTCGACGGCGTCGCCACCCAGTACATGCGCTACGGCGAGGAGCTCGGGCTACGCTGGGATATCGCGTTCTTCCAGATGATACTCGAGACCGGCGCTCTGAGCTTCACCGGCGACGTCCGCGCCAACCAGAACAACTTCGCCGGCCTCGGCGCATCCGGGGGCGGCAACCACGGTGAGCGCTTCGCCGACATCCCGACCGGCGTCAAGGCGCACCTGCAGCATCTCTTGATGTATGCCGGCGAGCACATCGACAACCCGGTCGCCGAGCGCACGCGCAAGGTCCAGGATTGGGGCGTGCTGACCGAGTGGCAGCACTCCATCAAGGGTCCGATGACGTTCTCGGCGCTGGCCCGCCAGTGGGCGCCGGGCTCGCGCGGCTACGTGCGCGATATCGCGACGATCGAAGAGGGCTTCTACGATAGCTATTGCAACATGCCCGATCCGCAGCCCGAGCTCGTGGCCGAGGCGCGTAAAGGACGCGAGACGAAGCCTGCGACGCAGGTGGCCGCCGTCGTGCCCGATCCGTCCCTCAAGAGCACGGACGCCAACAAGGATGCTGGCACGAACGCAGACATGAACGCAGATACGGGCACCCCCAAGGTGTCGGGCGCCGAGATTGCGCGTCGTGCCATCGCGGAGGAGCGCGCTGAGGATCCGCCGCGCGCTGGTCTCGGCGCCGGCATGCTCGGCGCGGCGGCCACCAATGCGCGGGCTGCCGCAGCCAGCGAGCCGGCCCCGCAAGCGCCCGCGGTCAAAGTCGAGGTCAAAGCCGAGACGCCGCCGGTGACGCTCATCAATCCCACCAAGCGGAACGACCAACCCGCGGTGACGCATGAGCCTGCAGCAAAGGCGTCTGTGGCCAAAACCGCTGACAAGCCCGCTGCCAAGCGAACAAACGAGGTCGCCGACAAAGCTGCCGACAAGGTCCCGACAAGGGTCCGCCAACAAGGGTGGCGACAAGGGCTCAGAGATGCAAACCGCCGCGATCACCGGCATCGCCACGCAGATGAAGCTGCCGTCCAATAGCGCCAACGAATCCAAGTGCAAGGTGTGGACCGCGAGCTACGGCGGTCAGCGCTCGATCCTGATCAAGGCGGCGAACAAGGAAGCCGTCAACTACACGGTGCTCGACGTCAACGAGGCATCCGAGCAGCGCGAGGTCGACGCCTACATCGCCGCCTACGCCAGGGGTGGACAGAAGATCGGCGCCTTCACCAACCAGACCAAAGCGCTCGACAAGGCCTTCGAGCTCTGTCCCGAGGGCTGAGCCGCGCCGAACGCTTTAACGCCGCTCGATGTTGAGCGGCGTCCCGCCACCCAACGTCCGAGCCGCCGCGACATCGGATAGACCGCGCCATGGCCACACTGATCACGGCACGTGCCTTGCGCGCCCTGGCCCCGTGTTGGCTGGCGGGGGCCGCCGCCGTCTTCGCTTTCTGCATCCCAATCGCGCCGGCTGCGGCGAGCGCGCCGCTGATCCGCACCTCGGCGCAGAATACGGTGCCTCGCTGCGTCACGCCCGAGCGCCTCATGGCGTTCTTGAAGACGCGCAATCACAATCTCGACCCGCGCTTTGCAAATATCGCCGAGTGGTACAAGCGCCACGGTGAGGCGTGGCGGGTGCGGTGGGACTACGCCTTCTTCCAGATGGCGGTGGAGACGAACTTCCTCTCCTTCAAGCGCGGCGATGGGGACTGGGGTGACGTCAGGCTGCGGCAGAACAATTTCGCCGGCCTCGGCACCACCGGGGGCGGCGTGGCGGGTGACAGCTATCCCGACGTCGGCACCGGCGTGCTCGCGCAGATCCAGCACCTTGTCGTCTATTCGGGCGAGCGCATCCCCGCGCCCGTCGGCGCGCGCACCAAGCTCAAGCAGGACGACATCATCGAGTTCGATGGCGCCCCTTAAGGGTCGCGTGACGTTCGCTGACCTTTCGCGCCGCTGGGCCACCGACAGGCATTACGGCGCCGCCATCGAGTGGGTGGCCGGCAGCTACCGCGCCGCCTACTGCAGCAAGCCCGCAAGCAAGACCGCCGCCGTTGCGCCGACAAAGCGCAAAGCTGCAAGCGCCCTGCCGCCGGCCGCCGCCCTCGGCGGGCCGGGCGCGGGAGCGCGCCAAGGCGACGGTCCGGTGCGCACCATCTGGTCGCGATCGATGCAGCGCCAGGCGGCAAACGCCGCGCGTCCTGCCGCCACTCCGATCGAGGTGAAGGAAAAGCCCATCGCCGTCCCCGTGCCGCAACCGGCAAGCCGTCCGATGCCCGCACCCACGCACAAGACGGCGCCGGCGGCCAACGCGCCCAAGGAGCTCGCCGCCACTCCGGCTGCGGGCGCCGAGCCCAAGCTCAAGCCCGCGACCGGACTGGCCGATGCAGCGCCGCGCGGCTCCTTCGCATTCGCGACGGCGATGAATGTCGAGACCCTCACGCGGAGCCCCAACCCGCAGCCCGTCGCCGCGGCCAAGCGATGCCGCGTGATGGCGGCGAGCTACGGCGGCAAGAAGACGCTGCTCGTCCTCGCGCGGGCCGACGGCGAGGTGCGCTACACGGCGCTGACCGTGCTCGACGGCTTCGAGCACTCGATGCTCGACAACTATCTCAAGGCGCACGCGCCGGGCGGGTCGAGCGTCGGGGAGTTCGCGTCACGCGATGCCGCACTCGCCAGGGCCAGGCAGCTGTGCTCGGGAACGGCGGAGGCGCCGCGGCTTGAGGGCGGCGGCGCCGGCTAAGCGCGCGTTCAACGACAACAAAGGTCAATTGCTGGCGACGGCGTCGGCGAGGCTCATGTCGTTGCCGCGCCAGCTGAACGAGTTGCCGAGCCAGGCCTGCATCCACAAAACCGGCAGCACCAGATCGCGCACGACCCAGGCGAGCGGCGACCATCGTCCGATGTGCCAACCTGCAAGGCGCGCAAGCAGCGCCTCGCACGCGTACCAGATGCCCGCGATGAGGGCGACGGCGGCGAAGATGGATACATCGGCAGCCTGTGCGGCATAGGCCGCCGCCAGCACCGGCGCGAGGCTGCCCGACAGGATCTCGGGCAGGAAGCAGAGCGGGAACGTAGCGCGGCGCAACTTTGCCCATCGCGCCTGACGCGACCACACTTGCGCGGCCGAACGTCTGCCGAGCGGCTGAGGGAAAGCACGATCGACGAGGCGCACGCGCCGGCCCGCGCGCCGCACGACCTTGGTCGAGGCCGCATCCTCCGCGATCTCGGCGCCGAGCGCGCGGATGCCGCCGGCCTGCTCGAGATCGGCGCGGCGCCACAGCATGGTCTTGCCTTGCGCGAAGCCGAGGCCGACCGTGTCGGCAGCGTATTGCCAGCGCGCCTGATAGGTGTTGAGAAACGCGCACTCGACCTCGGCCCAGAACCCCTGCGGCAGGCCGCCGATCGGCGGCGCGCATACCAATCCGGTGTCGGCGCGCCAGCTCGACAGCAGCTGCTGCAGATAATCGCGTGGCATGAGCACGTTGCTGTCTGCCATGACGACCCAGTCATGGCGCGCCGCGCGCCAGCCCTTGATCAGGTTGTTGAGCTTGGGGTTCGACGTGACTTCGTCCTTGCCGATGAGCAACTGCGCGTCGACGCCCGGGTACTCGGCCATCAGGCGTTTGATCGTCGCAACGGCAGGATCGTCGGCGTCGGCGCAGCACAGGATCAGCTCGTAGCGCGGGTAGTCGAGCTCGAAACTGGAACGCAGCGTCAGCTCATCGAAGGGGTCGAGCCCGCGCACCGGTCGCAGCACGCTGATCGACGCCGCGAAAGCCGGCATCGGCTTTGGCCTGGTCCATCTGAAGCGATAAAGGGCGAGCAGCGCACTGGCGAGGTGAAGAAGCATGGCCAGCAAAGCGAAGAGCGCGCACACCCAGACGAGCTCAATCATCGGCTACCTAAGCAAGGCGAGCGAAGGCGCGAATTCTGCAAGAGATTCTATGACAGACGTGTGACGTGGCAACCGGCAAAAAGCCGCGGCAAGCTCTCGCGAATCCGCCCTGCCGGCGACCCTATGGGGCCGGGGCCAGGTACTTGAGCGCCACGTTCGACAAGGCGCCGCCCACCACACACGGGATGCCTGCGACGACCATGCCGGCGGCGCCCGCCGCCACGCAGCCCAGCGCGAAGACCGTCTGTCCCGCCTGTCCCCACCAGCTGAAGTTCCGGCTCTCCTGGGAGCCCCTGGTCTTGAGCACGTCAATGGCGTCGAGCGCGTCCTTGCGGATATGCGCAATCTCGAACGTCTCCGCCGAACTCGATCACATCGCGCAAGGGACCCGCGACCTTGTCCGGCTGGTGGGGCAGCGCCAGCTTCAAGTAGCTGAGGAGGTCGCCGTCGCGGGAGGCGTTCTGCGCCAACGTCCACTTAACCATGCTGCCGATGGTGAGGCGCTCCAGGTTGTCCTTGTCGACGGACCACGCGAGCGCGCCGATCAGCCGCTGGATCGGCTCGGACGAGCCGGTCGCGAAGTAGTAGCCCCAGTTGGCGTCGACCGCGATCGGGCTGTCGAGCGGCAATTCGCGCAGGACCGGCATCTTGCCGTAGAGATAGTGCTCGATGACGATCTTGCGCGCCGGCATGCGCTCGACGAACCGGGCCATGAGGTCCTTCCAATCGGCAAGACCGGAGTAGGCGATCGCCTTGACGACGAGGATCTGGTCGGGAGGCGGCATCGGGAACATTTCGGTAATCAGCTCGTCGGCCTTATCCGGGTTGGAGCCGATGACGCCGGCGACGAAGCCGACGTAGATGCCGGCCTGCTCGATGTCCTTCACAAGGCCGAGCGCGCGCATGGCTTTGACGGCGTCCGGCAGGCGCTTGGGCTCTGGGTTATGGCGGTAGTTGTTGATCCATTGCAGGACGCGCTCGGGAGAGGTGAACCCGGGCTCCGTCGCCTTGCGCCTGGCATCGACCGTAGCCGGTGCCGCTGCGAGGGCAAGCACGGCAAGGACGAGAATTCCGAAGGGTGTGAAACGGCTCCGCCGCGCTGTCACGTGCGCTTCCTTCCCCAAAGCATGTGGTCTGCTTTGCCGGGTGATCCGAACCCGAGCCAGTCCAAAAGAAAACCGCGTATTGTCAATTTCATGGCAGAAGCCGCCAGCCGCCGCCCTCAGAGCGTCAGGACGACCTTGCCGATATGGCTTTCCTCGAGCCGCGCGTGCGCCTTGGCGGCCTCCGCCAGGGGATAGGTCGCATCGATCACGATGCAGACGCGCCCGTCGGCGATGAGTGGCAGCACCTTCTCCTCCACGGCGCGGGCGATCGCCGCCTTAACCTCGTTTGAGCGGATGCGCAGCGTCGACCCGGTGAGCGTCAGGCGCTTCAGCATGACGCGCATCATGTCGATCGTCACCTTCGAGCCCTTCTGGAATGCGATGTTGACGAGGCGCCCCTCGTCGGCGAGCGAGCGGATGTTGCGCTCTACGTAGTCCCCGCCGACCATGTCGAGGATCACGTCGACCCCGCGCCCGCCCGTCTCTGCCTTGACGGCCTCGACGAAGTCCTCGGCCGTGTAGTCGACGGCGCGCGTCGCCCCGAGCTCGCGGCAGACCTCGCACTTTGCCGGCGTGCCGGCAGTCGCGATCACCTTCGCGCCGAAAGCGTGCGCGAGCTGGATTGCCGCTACGCCGATGCCGCTCGTGCCGCCGTGCACGAGGAGCCATTCGCCGGGCTTGAGACCGCCGCGCTCGAACACATTGTGCCAAACCGTGAAGAAGGCCTCGGGGAAGCCGGCGGCTTCGCTCATCGCGAGCCCAGCAGGGACTGGCAGGCAGGACGTCGCCTCGGCGAGGCAGTATTCGGCATACCCGCCGCCGCTGACGAGCGCCATGACCTTGTCGCCAGCCCGAAGGCGGTGCGCACCCTCGCCCGCCGCGGCGACCGTACCTGCGACCTCCAGGCCCGGAATCTCGGAATGGCCCACGGGCGCCGGGTAAAGTCCCATCCGCTGCATCACATCGGGACGGTTGACGCCCGCCGCGGCCACCTTGATCAGCAGCTGCCCGCGGCCGGGCTGCGGCATGGGCAGCGTCACCGGCTTTAAGACTTCCGGGCCGCCTTTGCCCACAATCGCGACAGCGGTCATGGTGGCGGGCAGCTCAGACATCGTTAATCCTTTCCTTCGCCGTCGGCGCACTGATGCCCGACTGCTGGCGTCGAGACAAGCCCGAGACAATCCTTGCCGCGCACAAGCCGCGCAGCTTGTGGACAGCGCGCAGTTGTCGCACAGTTGCGTCTCGGCGCGATCGGCGGGGCACGACAAGCGGGAGCTGGCCCATGGACTGGGACGAGATCCGACCTAAGCCCGCCGCGGGCGCGATAATTGGAGAGAACCTCGCAACGCTGTCGGTCGCCGAGCTCGAGGCGCGCATCGCTGTGCTCGAGGGCGAGATCAAGCGCGTCAAGACGGAACTCGAGGCCAAGCGCCGGCACGAGGACGCCGCGAGCGCGCTGTTCAAGCGTTAACACGCGCGCGTGCAAAACGGCTGCGAGGCAGCCTCTCGACGCAACCGCGTCGAGCCGCGCGCGTGCCTCCGCAAACGTAAGCACGCGAGGGTGTGCGCGCGTGCCGGCGTTAACCGATTGTTAGGGTTAGGGGGGTAACTTCTCGTTATCCAGTCCTCTGGATCCTGAGTGGCGCTCGCCACTCTGTTTGACGCCTCCCTGTTGACTTCAGAGCCGCCGCAAAGCGGCTCTTTTTTTGCATCAACAGATTTGCGTGCCATTTGCGCGCGTCTGCCCCGCTTTTGGCCATCTTGTTAACTATGGCCTGGCAGGGTGGGAGCATGGTAAACATGACCTCCGGGTGAATGAGTGTGTCAGATCAAGTCATGAGCAACGGGTCCCGCGTCGAGAGCGCGTTTGTACCGAGGAACGTCACCGTATCTTTCGGAGAGCGGTTTCAGGCCTCAGAGCAGTTCGACATTGTCTTCAAGGAAGGTATGGCGCTCGTCGAGCGCGCCGCAGCCTACCTTGAGGGCCCGGGCCGCGCCGAGGCCAAGCGCCTCCCGGCTCCAGCCAACGTCCTCTATGCCGCCGAGAGCATGCGTCTCACGACGCGGCTGCTCGACCTCGCCTCCTGGCTCCTCGTCCGCCGCGCCATCAAGGAAGGCGAGATGAGCGATGCCGACGCCCAGAGGAAGCGCAAGGACGCGAGGCTCGACGGGCCCGCCCGCGCCGCGCATGTGCAGGGCTTCTCCACCCTGCCCCAAGGGCTGCAGAATCTCGTCGCCGAAAGCTACGCGCTGCACGACCGCATCGTGCGTCTCGACCGTGCGCTGAGCGTCAAGCTCGACGACGTGGCCGCCGAGCATGCTCCAGAAAATCCCGTCGGTGTGCAGATGAACCGCCTGCGCGTCGCCTTCTCGAGCTGAGCGACGAAAGCCGCCGCTCAAGCGCGCAAGTTGCCTATCAATCAAAAAGCCCGGCCGCGAGGCTGGGCTTTTTCGGTATTCGGATGGGGAAGGGGCTCAGAACATCCCTTCGAACTTCTTCTTGAAGCGCGACAGGCGCCCGCCGCGATCGGTCAGCCGCTGGTCGCCGCCGGTCCAGGCCGGGTGCGTCGTGGGGTCGATGTCAAGGTGAAGCTCGTCGCCTTCCTTGCCGTACGTCGAGTAGGTGATGAACTCGGTGCCGTCCGTCATCACCACCTTGATCTGGTGGTAGTTGGGATGGACTTCGGGATCGGTCTTCATGGCTTTTTCTCGCATTTTCCGGGCGCGTGCCGGGGCTTGAAGGCGCCGCTCGGGCACGGGCAGCGGGCGTTCGAAGCGGCTCTATAGTCGAGATGCGGCGGCGACACAAGGTATCGGCCCCCAATTGCGGAAAGAGAGCCGCGTCCCCATGCCACTTGAGCGGGAGGGACGCGTCGGGCATGGTCCGCCTCTGGTCGGAACTCCGCCGGGCACCACGGTACAAGGCACCCCGGTACAAAATGAGCTGTTTTTGACCTTGAACGACAAGACGACAGCGCCTGACGACCAAGCCGACGCCGGCTCCTCGCCCGCCGGCGCCGATGCCGAGCCGCGAGCTAAGCGCAAATCGCTGCGCCCGCTGCTCGGCCTGTGGCCCTATGTCGCCAGGCATCCAACGACGCTGGCGCTCGCCGGCGTCGCGCTCGTCGTCTCGGCGACGGCGACGCTCGCAATCCCGATGGCGGTGCGGCGCATGATCGACTTGGGCTTCGGCTCAAAGGACGGTCAGTTCATCGACCGCTATTTCGCCATGCTGGTCGTCATCGGCTTGATCCTTGCGATCGCCAGCGCCGCGCGCTTCTACTACGTCAACTGGCTCGGCGAGCGTGTCGTCGCCGACCTGCGCTCCGACATCTTCCGCCACATCGCCGGGCTCGGGCCGGCCTTTTTCGAGCACACGCATTCCGGCGAGGTCATGAGCCGGCTCACCGCCGACACCACGCAGATCAAGGCCGTCGCGGGGTCGTCCCTGAGCCAAGCTTTGCGCAGCTTCATCATGATGATCGGCTCGCTCATCATGATGTTCGTGACGAGCGCGCATCTCTCCTTTCTGGTGCTGCTCGCCATTCCGCTGATCGTGGTGCCGCTCATTACCATCGGCCGCTGGGTCCGGCGCCTGTCGCGGCGCGCGCAGGATACGCTCGCGGAAGCCTCGGCCTATGCGGCGGAAAACTTGAGCGCGGTACGCACCATGCAGGCGTTCGCAC
Source organism: uncultured Alphaproteobacteria bacterium (assembly GCA_963724945.1). Lineage (GTDB taxonomy): Bacteria > Pseudomonadota > Alphaproteobacteria > Rhizobiales > Hyphomicrobiaceae > Hyphomicrobium_A. The sequence continues at coordinate 357,933 of CAVRWL010000002.1, forward strand.
ACGAGGAGGCGGCGTCTAAGCGCTACCAAAGCGCCGTCGAGCTCAGCTTCGATGCCGCCAGAGAGCGCTTGAAGGCTCGCGCCGCGCTGACCGCCCTTGCCATGTTCCTGGTCGTGGCGAGCGTAACGGGCGTCTTGTGGTTCGGCGCGTCCTCCGTGATCGATGGCGCAATAACGGCCGGCCGCCTGGGGCAGTTCGTTCTTTACGCCGTGCTCGCCGCCGCCGCATTCGCGCAAGTCTCCGAGGTTTGGGGCGAGGTGAGCCAGGCGGCCGGCGCCGCCGAGCGCTTGAGCGAGCTCCTGATGGTGGAGCCTGAGATCCGTTCGCCCGCCCACCCGGTGGCGCTCCCCGTCCCGGCGCAGGGCGAGATCGAGTTCAAGTCCGTGCGCTTCGTCTACCCCGACCGCGCCGATATTGCCGCACTCAACGGCGTGTCCTTCCGCGTGAAGCCGGGCGAGACGGTGGCGCTCGTCGGCCCTTCGGGCGCCGGCAAGACGACCACCTTCAATCTGTTGTTGCGCTTCTTCGATCCGACCTCCGGCGACGTCCGCATCGATGGCGTGCGCACATGCGATGCCGATCTCGCAGAGTTGCGCGCACGCATGGCGCTCGTGCCCCAGGACGTGGCGCTGTTCGCCGACACAATTGCGGAGAACATCCGCTACGGGGTGCCCGATGCCAGCCCCGAGGCCGTGCGGCAGGCCGCCGTGGCGGCGCAGGCCGACGAGTTCATCCGCGCCCTGCCCGACGGCTACGACACGCGGCTCGGCGAGCGTGGCATCCAGCTTTCGGGCGGCCAGCGCCAGCGCGTCGCTCTTGCGCGCGCGCTTCTGAAGGACGCCCCCATCCTGCTTCTCGACGAGGCGACGAGCGCGCTCGACGCCGAGAGCGAGGCGCTCGTGCAACGGGCGCTCGAGCGCGTCATGCGCGGCCGCACCACCCTCGTCATCGCCCATCGCCTCGCCACGGTGCAGAAGGCCGATCGCATCCTGGTGCTGGACAAGGGACACATCGTGGAGGAGGGGACCCACGCCGAGTTGGTGGCGAAGGGGGGGCTCTACGGGCGGCTCGCAGAGATGCAGTTCACCGCCGAAGCGGCCGAATAAAGCCCGATAGTTGCTCCACCAACGGCGCGATTAGCCCCGGGCAACCAAGTTTCGCGTTAGTCGCTCTCCCGTCCCACCCCAATGCTAACTAAGAAAAGATTGGAACTTGTCGGCGGCGATCCCATTTGCCGTCGCCGGGAACGATAAGAGACCGGGAGATGAGCCCATGGCGATGCATTCGGACACGACAGAACGCGATCCTTCGGGCTTCAGCCCCGGCCCAACGCCCGTCTGGGTGTGGCTGCTCGTCGTCGCCTTCGGCGCGGCCGCCGTTTTCGGCGGCTACGCGGCGCTCAGCAAGAACCAGCTTTACTGGGAAAGCGAGACCGCGCGCGAGGCGCTTGTCCACGACAAGAGCCGGCTCGAGGCCAACGTCACCGATCTGAAGCAGCAGCTCGATCAGGCGACCGCCCAGAAGGAGGAGACGGCGAACGCCCTCAAGCAATCGCGCGCCGACACCGAGACCGCATCGGCGCAGATCGGCGAGCTGCAAGCCAAGGCCAACGATCTTGAAAGCAAGCTTGCCGCGGCCGAGGCCGACGCCAAGCAGGCGAACGCCGCCAAGGATGCTCTGAGCAGCGACCTCGAGCGCCTCAAGGTCGAGCTCGCCGACACGCAAAAGAAGTTGGCAGCGGCCGAGGCCGACCTTGCCCAGGCCAAAAGCCAGAGCCAATTGACGCCGCCCGCGCAATGACCGCCGCTACTAGCGGTTCGTCAGCTTGAGCTCGATGCGCCGGTTCTGCTGCAGGCTCGCCTCGTCGGTCCCGGTCGTCAGCGGACGGAACTGGCCGTAGCCCGCAGCGACAAGGCGCGCTGGATCGACGCCGCGGCTGATCAGATAGCGAACCACCGAGATCGCGCGTGCGGTCGACAGCTCCCAGTTGGAGGGGAACTGCGGGCTCGCTATCGGACGGATGTCGGTGTGCCCGTCGACCTGCAGCGCCCAGTTGATCTCCTTTGGAATCTCGCGCTCCAGCTCCACAATGGCACCCGCGATCTGGTCCATTGCCGCCAGGCCTTCGGGCGTGAGCGTGGCCGAGCCCGACGGGAACAGCACCTCCGATTGGAACACGAAGCGGTCGCCGACGATGTGGATGTCCTTGCGGTCCTTCAGGAGCTCGCGCAGGCGCCCGAAAAAGTCCGAGCGGTAGCGCTGCAGCTCCTGCACCTGGCGCGCGAGCGCCGCGTTGAGCCGCGCGCCCAAATCCTTGATGCGCGTCTGGCTGTCGGCGTCCTTCTTCTCGGAGGCTTCCAGCGCCTCGTTCAGGGCCGCGATCTGCCGGCGCAGCGACAACAGCTGCTGGTTCAGAATATCGACCTTGGCGAGCGCCTCATTCGAGATGGTCTTCTGCTTGTCGAGGTCCGCGCTGAGCCCTGAGATGCGGGCCTGCGCCGCCTTCGACTGCTCGTCGCCCGACAGCGCGAAGCCAGAGAGCTTGCTGTTCTCCTCGCGCAAGCTGGAAAGTGTGGCTTGCAGCGAGGCGAGATCGTCCTGCGCCGATTTGGTCTTGCCCTTCTCCAGCGCCAGGAGACTGGTCAGCTCGCTGATCTGGCGCGTCAGGCGCCGCAAGGCGGTGTCCTTGCCGCTCGCCTCCTGGTTGGCGAGGTACTGCGCCAGCATGAAGATCGACATCAGGAAGATGACGACCAGCAACAGCGTCGAAAGGACGTCGACGTAGCCCGGCCAGAACTCCCCGTACTCGCCGCCGCGCCGCGTGCGTCCGCGCGCCATTTGCTAGTGTCCCGATTCCGAAGCTCGCCTGAGTTCGATGCTGGCCTCATGAGGGAGCTTCGGAATCATGAGGGACACTAGAATTATAAAGTTGCTGGTGTGATTGAGATCGAGAAATTCGCTCCGAGCCCTGTCGCGAAACGAGGCGAAGTTCTCGATCATCACATTAGCTCCGGCGCTGCATATTGTGGGCGAGCTCGCGCAGCGCGCTCGCCACCTCGGACTGCTGCGCGGCTTGCTCATCCACCCACTCGCGCACGACCTTCTGCTCGGCGCGCATCTGCGACACGAGCTGATTGACGCCGCGCGCCAGCTCGCGGATTTGCTCCTCGCCGGCGCCTCCGCCTCCGCCGGAGGCAGACGCGATGGAGCCCGCAATCGACTGGTCCTGGATGCGGCTCGATAAGTCCTCAACCGCGCGCTGCATGTGCAGGATGGCGGTCGACAGTTGGCGATTCACCTGGTCTGAGGAGACGTTGCTGCCCGGCGTGAGCTCGGTGATGCCGGACAACCATTCCTCCAGCTCGTTGTAGAAGCGGTTGTGCGCGTGACTCGCCTGCAGCTCCAAGAAGCCGAGGACGAGCGAGCCGGAAAGACCCAGAAGCGACGAGGAGAAGGCGGTGCCCATGCCCTTCAGCGGCGCGGCGAGGCCGGCTTTAAGATCGGAGAACAGCGTGATGTTGTCGGTGGAGCTCGTATCGATCGCATCGATCGCTCCGCCGACCGAGCTGATGGTCTGCAGCAAGCCCCAGAAGGTGCCGAGCAGGCCGAGAAAAACGAGGAGGCCGACCAGGTAGCGGCCGGTGTCGCGCGCCTCGTCGAGACGCGATCCGATCGAATCCATGATCGAGCGCGTCGATGAGGTGGATAGCGAGAGCACGCCGGTGCGATCGCGCAACAGATGCCGCCATCGGCGCCAGCAGGATCGGCTGATGCGAGATGGCGAGGCCGGGGTCGGCGATGCGGAAGGCGTTGACCCAGCGGATCTCCGGGTAAAGGCGGGTCACCTGGCGGAAGGCATAGAGGATCCCCAGAAGCAGCACGCCGACGATGAGCCCGTTGAGGCCTGGGTTGTTCATAAACGAGCGGATGAGCTGGTTGTGCAGGATCGCCGCCAGGAAGGCGACGAGCGTGAGAAAGATGAGCATACGGATGAGGAACACGCCCGGCGGCGTGAGCGCCCTGTGAACCAGCGGGGACGTGGCGAGGTCGATTTGTCGTTTTCTGGCCATTTTGGGTCTCCGCTGCGGGCCACATCTTGGCAACGGGCGAGATTACCTGAAGCCTTTGCCAGCACAAATCGGCAAGATCGTGCCCGCACAACGCAGAAAGACCTCAGCGTTAAGCGTTAGCCGAGGCTTTCGTGAACAGGCCCAGGAGCGGTTTCTGCAGCACGGTATTCGTTGCCAGCACGTCGCCGCTCTCGAGCATCGCCTGTTGGCCCTCCAGATCGCAGACGGTGCCGCCCGCCTCGCGCACGAGCACGATGCCCGCCGCCATGTCCCACGGCTTGATCCCTCGCTCCCAATAGGCGTCGAAGCGCCCTGCGGCGGTCCAGGCGAGGTCGAGCGCCGCCGACCCAGTGCGGCGCACGCCGGCGACCTGCTTGATCACTGGCGGCAGCTCGTCGATGAAGCGCGGATGGCCCGGGCGCCCGACGTGGGGAATGCCGATCGTCACCAGCACGTCTGCGAGCGACTTGCGGGCGGCGACGCGCAGGCGGCGCCGATCGTTGAGAAAGGCGCCCTTGCCCTTCTCGGCCGTGAACAGCTCGTCCGCGATCGGGTTATAGACGACGCCTGCGACGAGCTGGCCCTCGCGCTCGAGCCCGATCGAGATGGCAAAGAGCGGCACGCCGTGCAGGAAGTTCGTGGTTCCGTCGAGCGGATCGACGATCCAGCGATGCGTGCGGTCGTCGCCTGGGACCTCGCCGCGCTCCTCCATCAGAAAGCTGTAGCCGGGACGTGCCTTGGACAGCTCCTTGAAGATGATTTCCTCCGCCTTGTGGTCGGCGGCGGAGACGAAGTTGCCGGGTCCCTTCACGGAGACCTGCAGGTTCTCCACCTCGCCGAAATCGCGCGCAAGACTGCGTCCGGCTTTGCGCGCGGCCGCGATCATCACGTTCATCAAGGCGGAGGCGGGCATGACGCTGTCGGGTCCTCATCGGATCGGTCGCGACCGGCGCAGCGGTCTAAGCGCAGGCCCCGACTAGCGCCTTCGCTGTCCGCTGGCAAGGCGAAGTAGCGAACGAGCTCAAAAGAGGCCCGCGTCCTCGCGCCACTTGGTGGCCGCTTCCTGCGCAGCAATCTGCTGCTGCTTCGGCAGCTTCTCGACGAGCGCGTCGAGCTTGGGATCCTTCATGCCGCCTGCCTTGGCGATGAGCCGCCATTTGGCGGCCTCGACCGGGCTCTTCTTGACGCCGACGCCCTCCGCGTAGATGTAGGCGAGCCGGTTCTGCGCCGTCACCAGACCCTTTTGCGCCGCCGACTTGAGATAGGGAATGGCCTTGGGCTCGTCGCGGGTGAGCCCGAAGCCGCGCAGGAGCGTCACGGCGTATTCGAACTGGGCCTCCGGCATCCCCTGCTCGGCGGCCTTGCGCAGCCAGTGCGACGCCTGCAGCGCGTCGGGCGGCACGCCGACGCCGGTCTGATAGAGACCGCCGAGGTCGTATTGCGCCTCCGCGATGCCCTGCTCGGCGGCATAGCGGATGTGCTCGGCAGCGCGGTAGGGGTTCTTCGGCTTGCCGCCCTGGCCCTTGAGGAACAAGAGGCCGAGGTTGTAATTGGCGAGCGGATGGCCGGTCAGCGCCGCCTTCTCGAACAGCGCCCCCGCCTTTTTGAGGTCCTTGGCGACGCCGCGGCCCTGCGCATAGAGCACACCCAATTCAAACGTCGCCTGCACGTCACCGAGCTCGGCGCCACGCGCGTACCACTTCGCCGCGAGGGCCTCGTCCTTGTTGACGCCGAGCCCTTCCGAGTAGATTCGCCCGATCAGCGTGTGCGCCTGCGGATCGCCGTGCTTGGCCGCCGCCTCGGCGAGCTTCATCGCCGTCAGATACAGGCCCTGGTCGAAGGCAATGTAGGCGGCATCCTCGCCCGTGGGCTTGACCAGCACGCTCGTCTCAGAGCCTGGCACGGTGCCGCGCATGAAGCCGGTCGGCGCCTTGGGTGCCGGTGTCAGCTTGACCGGCTTGCCCGGTGCCGGCTTCGACACCTCGGTCTCCTTCAGCCACGAGCTCGTTTCGGCGGCGTGCGCCGGCAGCGCTGCGGCGAGTGCGAGCGATAGGACGACCGCCAGCCTCATGCCACGTCCTCCCGCGCGCCGAGCGCGCCAGCGACCTCGCGCACCCAGCGCGACGGCTCGGCGTCGCGCGGCATGCCGAGCGCCACGAAGTCGGCTCCGGCGCGAGCGAGCGTTGCGGCCTCCTCGAGCGTCTCGACGTCGAAGGCGACGCACGGCACCTCGAAAATCTCGCTCCACCACACGACGAGCTCGAGTCTGCGCCCGCGCGCCGTCTCGCGATCGGCCACGTGGGGGGGAATGCCGAAGCCGACGTAATCGGCGCCGGCTTCGCCGAGCGTCATGGCGTCGTCGCGCAGGCGTCCGGCATCGGCGCCGACGATGAAGCGCTGGCCGAGAATCTCACGCGCTTGCCCGTAGCGCGCCACGATGTCCTTGCTCCAGGGCAGATGCACTCCATCGGCGCGCAACGTGAGCGCGAGCTTGGCATCCGCCTCGACGAGCGCAGCTGCCCCTTTCGCCTGGGCGATCTCCACGAGCGGCTTGAGGCGCGCGGGCTCCCCGCCGGGGAGCGGCGCGAAGAGCACCACCGCACTATCGCCGGACGCAACGAGCCTCTCGAGGACGGGCGCCTCGATGCTCGCCTCAACGATGATAAAAAGCCTTGTTCCGGTCACGGGCACCATTGGCGCAACTCCTTGGCCTGCAGGAGCGGCAGATGCGAGCCTATTAAACCGCATTGGGGCGGAAAAGCGACACTTCCGCGGCAATGCCCCGGAATGGCTTACAGCGACTCCTCGCGGCCCACGCCCTCAGGCGGTGGACACCGGCTCGCGTGCCGCCGCCTCGCGACCTTTCAACAGCCAAGCCAGCAGCCCGGCGCCCACCACCGCGCCGAGAAACTGCGCCACCAGGAAGGCCGGCACGTCGCCCGGTGCGATCCCTGAGTACGTGTCGCTCAGTGCGCGCGCGACGGTAACGGCGGGATTGGCGAACGAGGTGGAGGCCGCGAACCACTCGGCGGATGTGATGTAAAGGCCGACGGCGGCGCCCATGGCGTCGGGCTTGAAGCGCGCGCAGGCGAGGATCGTCATCAGAAGCCCGAAGGTCGCCACGAACTCGGCGAACCATTGCGGCCATCCGTGGCGCATGTGCGCCGAGTACTGGAAAATGGGCAGGTCGAACATCAAATGCACGGCGATGGTGCCGAGACAGCCGCCGATAATCTGTACGGCCATGTAGGCGGCCGCCGTCTTGAGATCGAGATCGCCGCGCAGCATCATGACGAAGCTCACCGCCGGATTGAAGTGTGCGCCCGACAGCGGCATGAAGATTGTGATGATGACGAAAAGCATCGCCCCGACAGGGATGGTGTCGCAGAGCAGAGCGATGGCAGCGTTGCCGCCGGAAAGGTTCTCGGCCGCGACGCCGGCGCCGACGATAGCGGCCACGAGGAAACCCGTCCCCAGCGCCTCGGCCGTCAGGCGCCGGGAAAGACTAAAGCTCTGCATCGGCATTCCCTCTCCTCGACGCGGCAGATTGTTCTCAGCAGCAGCTTCCTCCGCCCGATGCCGCCGCGGATGTCCCCATCGCAAACGGGATCGAGGTCCCGCAGCCCGGGAAAATGCCATAGTGCTGGGAGAAGTCACCTATGAATTCAAAGTAGGGCGCAAAGCGCGTATCGGCGAGCATACGCCAGGTGTTCCCGCACACGGGGAAGACCTTGCCGCGCTCGATCAGATGGTGGCCGTCGAGCTCGAAGGCGTCGGGCTCCTCGGCAAGACCGCCCTTGTAGATCACGGCCTGCCCGTAGTCCTCGCAGGCCGAACTCCAGGCCCGCGAGCTTGAACAGCCGGTAGGTTGCGGAGAAGAACTGCGCCTGGCCAAGTCGGCTCTTGACCGCCTCGTCCGTGATCGCGATCGGACGGCTCGCAACGAGGCGCGGATCGAGGAAGCCAGCTTGCTTGGCCATGGGAAGAAAATCGTTCCAGTACAGCGCGCCGCCGAGGCACTCGCCATAAAGCACGGGATCGGACTTGATCGTCTCGGAGAGGCGCCGGTCCGAATAGACGTCGGCGAAGTACATCTCGCCGCCCGGCTTCAACAGATCGAAGGCGCCGCACAGGACAGCCGGCTTGTCGATCGAAAGATTGATCACGCAGTTCGACACGACGACATCGAAGCTCTGCTTCTCGAGCCCGAGCTCACCGAGCTTCTCGATATAGCCTTTGAGAAAGCGCACGTTGGGCTTAGCGTAGCCGAAGCGCGCCATGTGCCAGGCGATATGCTCGTTCGCCGTGGCGAGTTGCTCGTCCGTCATATCGACGCCGACGATCTCGCCCTTCTCGCCCGCGAGCTGGGCGAGCATGTAGGCGTCGCGGCCCGAGCCGGACCCCAGATCGAGAACGCGCCGGCCTTCAAGCGCTGCGGGAGCGACGAGGCCGCAGCCGTAGTACTTCGAGGTCACCTCCTCATGCACGTTCTCCAGCAACCGCTCGAGCCGCGCCGGCAAAGTCTCGCAATCGCAGCAAGCCGACGTCTTCAGATCCTTCGTGCTCTTCAGCGTCTTCCCGTAGTAGTCTTTCACGACTTCGAGTTGCATGGACGCGCGCTCCTTAATCGCCACCAGCGAAATTGCACAATATTCGTGTCCTCTTCGCACAAATCATAGCTCTAGTTACACTCACCGTGCGCGGCAAAATCGTAAGACGGCCCTGCTATATCGGGCCCCAAAACGCGGCCAACAGAGTGGGAGATCATACATGGCTCAACCATTGTCACAGGCAGACATCGAGGCGAGGCTCACTCAGACCCGGCGATTGATCGCCGAGAAATGGGGCTGGTTCCTCGCCCTCGGCATCGCGCTCATCATCGTCGGTTTCGTTGCCATCGTGTTCCCGTTCCTCTCGACCATCGCCGCCAAGATCATGCTCGGCTGGTTGTTCCTGATCGGCGGCGTGTTCATGGTGCTGCACGCCTTCTCCTCGCAGGGCTGGCAGGGCTTCCTCTGGAGCCTGCTGATCGGCATCCTCTACCTCGTGGCCGGCGGCTACCTCGCCTTCTTCCCGCTCACCGGCCTTCTGACGCTCGCCTTCCTCCTCATCATTCTTTTCGCCGCGGAAGGCATCTTCGAGATCATCATGGCCTTCAGGGTGCGCCCGCACGAGGGCTGGGGCTTCCTGCTCCTGAGCGGCATCGCAGCGCTCGCGGTCGCCGTCCTGATCGCGCTCGATTTGCCCAGCTCAGCCACCTGGGCGCTCGGCCTTCTCGTCGGCATCAACCTCCTCTTCTCGGGCTGGAGCTACATCTTCCTGGCGCTGGCGGGACGCCGCGCGCACGAAGCTGCCATGGCTTGATCAGGGGCCTGATGAGGGAATTTTTACGGCTTGGGTTTATCCAAGTCATGAGCTCGGCGGCCGCCGCCGAGCTCGAATACGAGCCTGAAGGTTTGTTGCGTCATGAGAATGTTGGCGTTGTGCTCGGTGGCCGCACTCGGAGGGGCGCTTGCCCTCAATGCCGCCGATACGTCGGTCGCGCCCGTCACTCAGGCGCAGGCGCAGGAAGAAATGCCCGCCGAAATCATCGCCGCGCAGGTCCGCACTCAGGGCTTCCAGTGCGGCAAGGCGCAGAGCGCCAGCCGCGATCCTGCGGTCTCGCAACCCGACGAGCCGGTCTGGATCCTGAAGTGCGACAACGCGAGCTATCGCGTCCGCCTCGTCGGCAACCTGGCCGACCACGTCGAGAAGCTCGACTGAAGCGTCACGCGCTTCGGCGCGCCTCCGAAGTGCGCCCCCCAAGTATGCCCCTAAGTACGCCACGGGTGCGCAGGGATCTCGCTGGCGCCGACGGATTTGCAGCCTGCCAGTGCGACCGCGTGATCGTTCTCCACCGATGTGCCGCTGACGCCGATAGCGCCGATGAGCACGCCTTCGTCGTCGACGATGGGCAGGCCGCCGGGGAACGTGATCAGCCCCTCGTTGGAATGCTCGATGCCATAGAGCGACTTGCCCGGCTGCGACAGCTTGCCGATCTCGCCCGTCGGCATCATGAAGAAGACGGCCGTCTTCGCCTTCTTGATGGCGATGTCGATGGACCCGACCCAGGCGTCGTCCATGCGCAGGAATGCTTTCAGGTTGGCGCCGGAGTCGACGATCGCGATGCACATCTGCGTGTCGATCTTCACAGCCTTCTTGCGCGCGGCCTCGACCGCCTTCAGCGCCTGCTCCATCGTGACGTGCATGGATCTCTCCGTTGCTTAAGTCCGCCGCTCGCGCAACGCTGCGGGGCGCGGAGTAAATTTCTCGCAAATGTCCGGCCCAAGATCCCGATTATGGCAGGTGTCTGACCCGGAGGCTTAGACACCGACCTCGCATGAGGCAGTCGTGCTTCTTAAGCGGCCTGCTCGAGCTTCTCGCTCCATTTGCCGAGCGCGGCGAGCGAGTTCATCTTCGCCCGGTGATTGAACGCGCGCTGACCGGCGGCCACGTTCTCCGATTTACCGCCCCAGGCGTGCAGGGCCGCGTGCTGCAGCGCACGGCCGAAGGAGAACGTGAGCCTCCACGGCACGCCGCCGATCTCATTCATGAGCGAGAGGTGCTCGGTCGCCTGCTCGTCCGACTGGCCGCCGGAGAGGAAGGCGACGCCGGGAACGGCGGGAGGAACCGTCGACTTGAGGCACTTGATTGTCAGCTCCGCCACCTGCTGCGGGGTCGCCTGCTTGGGGCACTTCTGGCCGGCGATGATCATGTTGGGCTTCAGGATCATACCGTCGAGCTGAACGCGGGCGTCATAGAGCTCGCGGAACACCGTGCGCTGCATCCACTCGGTCACCTCATAGCAGCGCTCGATCGTATGGTCGGCGTGCGGGCCGTCCATCAGCACCTCGGGCTCCACGATGGGGACGATGCCGGCCTCCTGGGCGAGCGCCGCGTAGCGGGCGAGCGCGTGCGCATTGGCCTTGATGCAGTTCCAGGTGGGGGTGCCATGCGCGATGGTGATCACTGCACGCCACTTCGCGAAGCGGGCGCCGAGCTTGTAGTACTCGGCGAAGCGATCGCGCAGGCCGTCGAGGCCCTCGGTCACCTTCTCGATCTCGACGGTGGGGCCGGCAAGCGGATTCGCGCCCTCGTCGACCTTGATGCCGGGGATGGCGCCCGCGGCCTTGATGACATCGACCAGCGGCGTGCCGTCCTTAGCCTTCTGGCGGATCGTCTCGTCGTAGAGGATAACGCCGGAGACATGGTTCTTCATGCCCTCGGCGCGGAACAGCATCTCGCGATAATCGCGCCGCGTCTCCTCCGTCGAGGCGAGGTGGATCGCATCGAAGCGCTTCTTGATCGTCCCTGAGCTTTCATCCGCAGCGAGCAGCCCCTTGCCGGGAGCGACCATGGCGTTGGCGATGTCGGAAAGCTTCTCTCTCATCGGGCGACCCCTTGCGCAAAAGTCTTGCGATTTGTCGAGGAGAGGACTTAGCGCCAATTTGGCGCGGCGACCAGTGGCGGACATCCCGCGTGTGACGCAAATCACGAGCGTGAGCGGCAGCCTCTCCCGGGCTCCTGGCTCGCGCCATCCATACTACACGTTCGTGGTCGGGACGTTCGGGCGGGTGCAAATATCCCCAACCGATCGTTAGCGCGCGGCTCGCTTGCGCCGCGTCGCCACCGCCTTGCGTGCGGCGGGCTTGCGGGCGGGAGCCGGGCGACGCGCGGCGGCCTTGCCGCCCAAGCGCCCTCCCTTGCGCGCCGACACCTCCGTGCCGCGCTTGCCGCGACCAGAGCCGCTCTTGTTGCCGCCGCCGCTCTCCTTGTTGACGGTGGCCCAGGCTCGCCGCTCAGCCTCCTTCTCAGGCACGCCGCGGCGCTTGTAGCCGGCCTCGATGTCCCGGGCCTTTCGCTTTTGCTTCAACGTGTAGCTGGATTTGTCTCCGCGAGGCATGGGTTGTCTCCGATCTGTCGCTTTCCCCGAAGTCAACGCGACAGCGGCAGAAAACGTTGCACCAACCCACAGCCCTTCCGCAAAAGGGATATGGCATGCATAAATGCCACCGACATCGTAAGGGCAAAAAGGCGATCGAAGCTCTTCGGTCAAAGCCTTGCAAATGAGAAAGCCTTGCAATGAGGGAGGGACGATCGATGACGGCACCGGGCAAGCGCGCTTGGGCGCTACTCCTGGCGGTCGCCGCACTCGGCGCCGCAGCATCGCCGGTGCTTGCCGAGACGCTGTCCTTCAAGGCCGATCTGCGCGCGGTCGCCGGCACGAACAGCACCGCGGCCGGCGCCTTCACGGCGGACTACGATACCGACAGCAAAAAGCTGATCTGGCGCGGCAGCTATCGCGGGATCGGCACCTATGCGACGGCGGCCACCCTGTTCGGTCCCGGCAACGTTCCAGCCGTCAGGCTTCGCAGCTTCGACAGTCCCTTCCGGGGCACGGCAATCCTCTCCCAGAAGCAGGCCGCCGACCTCATGGCGGGGCGTTGGTTTATCCTCATCCGCACCTCCGCCTTCCCCAACGGCGAATTGGGCGGCCAGATCGTCAAATAAGCCTGGCGCCACGGCGTGGCCTTGCACGGAACTCTTGGGACGCGCTCTGTGTTTTCCAGACGCTAGGCATTGCCTCGGGAGACTCCAGATGGCCGATTACAACCGAGATTATCCTGTCGGGCAAACGTACCCGGCGGAAAAGGCGCGCCAGGGCGAGATCATCTTGAAGCGCCGTTGGCAGCGCGTCGTCTTCATCGCTGGATTGGCGGGCATCGTGCTCGTCACGTTCGCGCTCAACTTCCTGCATTGAGCGCGGGAAACAGCCGCTTGTGCAGGAAGGCCGGATAGCTCTCGTTCTGCAGCCCCTCGAGACCGGCCCGTTGCAGAAACGCGCGCACCGCCTCCACGTCGGCGCCCTCCACCGCGATCGTCTGCAGACGGTCATCGCCGATCCGCAGCTCGCAGAACTCCGCCGCGCAATCGCCGAGATCGAACAATGTGCGCGTCTTCTCGATCACGATGGTGGCTAGCGCGGGCTCTGCGGCGACAAGCTCGAGAAGCGCCGGCTCTTTGAGCGCGGCTGCATCGCCGAGCTCCACGTCGATGCCGAGCGCGGGCGCCATGACGTTCTCGACGTTCCGGGCCGCGACCGGAAACGACGCTTGCAGAATGGGGCGCCATAGCTGGAGGCCGTGGACCTGCCCCTCGAGGCCCTTCACCTCGAGACTGTGCGCGCGAATTTTGACGTTCGCCTCGACGTTGAGCCGCGTCACGATATAGGTCTCGCGGCTTGCTGGCTGCGCAGTACCGGGCCCGAGCGCGGCGAAGACATCCTTGAACGGGGCAAGGCCGCCGCCGAACCGGCGAAACTCGAAACGGGCAGCGTCTTGAGATTTCATGGGTCCGGCAGCCCAGCGTTGCCTTCGGCGGAGCTCTAGCCCGGGAATCGCTCGAGCGCGCCGAACGCCTCGTCGATGTCTAAAGTGGTGTGGTCGGCTGAGATCTGGAAGCGGATCTCCTCCTCGCCCTTGGGCACGACGGGGAAGCTCAATCCGGTGGCGAGAATGCCGCTCGCGCGCAGATGCGCCACAAGGCGGCCCGTGCGCTCGGTATCGCGCACCAGCAAGGGCACGACGGGGTGCTCGCCCGCGACCGTCTCGAGCCCGAGCCGCTCGAGCCCTTGGCGGAAGCGGGCTGTCATGGCGCGCAGGTGGGCGAGCCGCGCGCGGCCCTCCTCGCTATCGACGCGATCGACGGCGACGAGCCCCGCCTCCGCCTCGCCCGGCGTGATCGGGTTCGAATAGATGTAGAAGGGCGATGTCTCGCGCAGGTAGTTGACGATCGTCGCGCTCGCGGCGACGTAGCCGCCGTTGACGCCGAAGGCCTTGCCGAGCGTGCCGACGAGGAGGTCGACGCCGGCGCACTCCGTGACCTCCTCGGTGCCGCGGCCGGTTGCGCCGAAGCCGCCGACGCCGTGCGAATCATCGACGATGACGATCACGTTCTCGGCGAATTGCCGATCGTAGGCCGCGGCGATCTTCATGATGGTGTTGAGCGGCGCATGATCGCCGCGCATCGAGAACACGCCGTCCGTGACGATGATGGCACGCGCGCAACGCTCGGCGACCTCGCCGAGCTGCCGCTCGAGATCATCGAGCTCGAGATGACCGTAGACGCGCTTCTCCGCCGGCCGCGCCAGCGCGATCGCATTTATGATGCAGCTGTGGTTGAGCGCGTCGCTCAAGACCGCCGTCTTGTCGGTGATGAGCGGCGGCAAGAGCCCCATGACGGTGGCGTAAGCCGAGCTGAACAGCATGGCGGCCTCGCGGCCGTGGAACTTGGCGAGCCGCTGCCTCGAGCGCGACGTGCGGCGCCCACGTGCCGGAGATGAAGCGGACCGCGCCCGGACCCGCGCCGTAGCGGCGCACGGCCTCCTCCTCGGCCGCGATGACGCGCGTCTCGAAGGAGAGGCCGAGATAGCTGTTGGAGTTCATGCGCAGAAACGGCGTGTCGCCTTGGCCGGCGATGAGAAAGCGCGGGCCCTTGCCGGCCGCCGGCCGCACGATACCGCGCGTAACGCTCTCAGCACCTTTGAGACGGCTCGAGGTCCGCAGCTCATCGAGCCGCGTCTGCAACAAAGGCGTCAACCGGCTCGTCGGCATGCGCTCCCTCCCTATCGCTCGCGCGCGCGCGCGAGCTTGTCCTTGAGCCGCGCCAGCATGTCCGTTGTCATCGCTTCCAGATCGAAGCGTCGGCGCAAAGCCCCAGTCGGCACGCGCTGCGCCGTCGTCCAGCGAGCGGGGCCAGCTGTCGGCGATCGCCTGGCGCACGGGGTCGGTCTCGTAGTCGACGGCGAAGCCCGGAATATGCCGCCGGATCGCCGCGGCGATGTCGGACGGCGTCACGCTCATGGCCGTGACGTTGTAGGCATTGCGGTAGCGCAGGCAGCCGGGCTCGGCCTCCATCAGCTCGATCATCGCGCGCAAGGGCATCCGGCATGTACATCATGTCGAGCCGCGTCCCGGCCGAGAGGAAGCAGGTATAGCTCTGATAGCGCACCGCGTGACGTGAACATCTCGACCGCATAATCGGTGGTGCCGCCGCCGGGCTCCCGCGACGTAGGAGACGAGGCCCGGGAGCCGCAGCCCGCGCGTGTCGATGCCGAAGCGGGAGGCATAGTAGTCGCACAGGAGCTCGCCTGCGACTTTCGTCACACCGTAGATCGTGGTCGGACGCTGGATGGTGACCTGAGGCGTGGCGTCGCGCGGCGTCGTCGGCCCGAACGCGCCGATGGAGCTTGGAAAGAAGACCTGGCACCCGTACTCGCGCGCGACCTCCAGCACATTGTAGAGGCCGCTCATGTTGACGCTCCAGGCGAGCTGGGGCGCGGCCTCGGCGGAGGCGGAGAGCAGCGCGGCGAGATGATAGATGGTGCCGACGTCGTAGCGGCGCACCGCCTCGTGCAGCTGATGGGCTTCCGTGCAGTCGAGATGGCCGTAAGGGGCGAGTGCTGCCGCGCCAGCGGGCGGCAGAACCTTGAGGTCGGTCGCGATCACCTTATCGGCGCCGTAGCGTGCGCGCAGCGCCGGCACGAGCTCGCTGCCGATTTGGCCGAGCGCACCCGTCACCAGGATCATTGCCATCAAGACCTCCGAGCAAAGCGCCCGTGAAACGTCCTCTCAGCGATGGTAGTCGCGGTACCACGCGACGAACCGCGCGATGCCGTCCTCGATCGGCGTCGACGGCTTGAAGCCCACATCGGCCACAAGGTCGCTGACGTCGGCGAATGTGCTGGGCACGTCGCCCGGCTGCAATGGTAGAAAATTCTTCTTCGCCTCGCGGCCCAGCACCTTCTCCAGGCAGGCGATGAAATACATGAGCTCGACGGGATTGTTGTTGCCGATGTTGTAGAGCCGATAGGGGGCGGAGGATCGCGCGGGATCGGGCCGATCCCCGCTCCAAGCGGGATCGGGCGCGGCGATCTTATCGGCCGTGCGCACGACGCCCTCCACGATGTCGTCGATGTAGGTGAAGTCGCGCGCATGCTGCCCGTTGTTGAACACGTCGATCGGCTCGCCGGCCAGAATCTTACGGGTGAACGTGAACAGCGCCATATCCGGCCGCCCCCACGGGCCATAAACTGTAAAGAAGCGCAGCCCCGTCGTCGGCAGGCGGTAGAGATGCGCGTAGGTGTGCGCCATGAGCTCGTTCGCCTTCTTGGAGGCGGCATAGAGGCTCAATGGATGGTCGACATTCTGATGCACGCTGAACGGCATCGACGTGTTGGCGCCGTAGACCGAGCTCGAGGACGCAAACACCAGATGCTCCACACCTGTGTGGCGGCAGCCCTCGAGGACATGCAGCGTGCCGGTGATATTGGAATCAATGTAGGCGTGCGGGTTTTCCAGCCCATAGCGCACGCCGGCTTGCGCCGCGAGATGTATGACGCGCCGCGGCGCCGCCTCGGCGAACAGGCGCTCCACTCCGGCGCGGTCGGTGAGATCGAGCTTGTGAAAGCTGAAGCCGTTGCGGCCCTGAAGATTGGCGAGCCGCGCCTCTTTGAGCGCAACGTCATAGTAGGCATTGAGATTGTCGAGCCCGATCACCTCATCGCCGCGGTCCAAAAGTGCCTTGGCAGTATGGTATCCGATGAAGCCTGCGGCGCCAGTGACGAGAAATCTCATGGCCTCTCCCTTGCAGAGGTCGCCCGGCCGTCCCGCGTCATTGCGCCGGCCGAGATGCCGCAAGCGCGGCTAAGTGATAGCAGACCGCCTGTCAAGGCATGGCAATCCGCGCGGCCGGACCCTCAGGTTGCGAGAGCGGGCCCGAGCGGATAGATTGCGGCCGCAAATGACAAGAGCCGCCCGCCCGATTGGACGCAATTCGACATAAAGATCATTCCGTTTTGGCACTGAGACAGAAACAAGACGGCGACAACATGAGCTCCGCGACGGAGCCAGGAGGGCATCGAGCGTGCTGAAAGGTCTGGCCCAGACGGCGCCGACGGACGAGATCACGACCTACTTCACCGAGATCGGCCGGGTCTGCTCCTCCGTGAGCGTGAGCGACGGCGAGGGAGCCCCGCTGGATCTCGCGGCCGGCTTCCATTGGATCGGCGAGCACGCCCGGCGCGCGCACGCAAAAGGCAACAAGGTCATTCTGATCGGCAACGGTGGCAGCGCGGCGATCGCCAGCCACGAGGCGATCGAGTTTCTGAAGAACGGCGGCGTTCGCGCGCTGGCGCTGAACGACGGACCAACGCTCACGGCGATCGCGAACGACCTCGGCTACGCCAACGTCTTCGCCGAGCAGATACGCATGCACGGGCGCCCCGGAGACTTGCTCATCGCCATCAGCAGCTCCGGGCAATCCACCAACATCCTGAAGGCGGTCGAGGCAGCGCGCGAGCACAAGGTCGACATCGCGACGTTCAGCGGGTTTCGGCCCGACAACCTCTTGCGCGGGCGCGGCGACGTGAACTTCTATGTCGATTCCAAGCAGTACGGCTTCGTCGAGATCGCGCACCACGCCCTGATCCAGGCCATACTCGACCTCAATCTCATCCCCAAGCGGCCGACTGACTGACGACCCAAGAATAACCCGGAACACGGTTGGCAATGCATGATGTTCCGCCACGCCGAGTCGAGCCCCGAAATAGTTATGCGCTTGAGCATCGGTGGCCCGCCTAACAGCGGCAAGACGACCCTCACTGAGTGTATGATCTCCTCCGGGCAGCGCCTCGTCGTCGAGGCGGCGGCGCCCGCAGGCGATCTCTGCCTCATCGTCGCCGACGCGAGCAAGGGACTGACGGCGGAGGTGCGCGGAGAGATTGCCATCGCGTGCACGAGCGGCGCTGAGCATCTCGTCCTTGCCGTCAACAAGCTCGACCTCGTCGGTTGGGACCAGAATGCCTATGATGCCGTGGTGGGGGACTTCGAGGCGTTTGCGGCGCGGTTCGAGGGCACATCCGCGATCGCGCTGCCAGTCTCAGCGCTCACCGGCGACAACATTTTTGCGCCCGGCGTTAACACGCCATGGTATGCCGGCCCTACGCTTGCTGCCTGCTTGCAGACGCTCAAGCTCGATCTGAAACGCGCCGAGCGCCCTTTGCGCCTTCCCATTGAAGCCGTCTCGCGACCCGATCCCGACCACCGGCACTACTCGGGCACGATTTTGAGCGGAACGCTACGGCGCGGCGACACGGTTCAAGTGGCGGTCTCGGGCGTCAAGAGCGCCGTCGCCCGCATCCTTGTTGGCAGCCGCGAGTGCGAGCAGGCGGCCGCCGGAGACGCCGTCGCGGTCACGCTCGCGGAGCACATCGACGTCGGCAGCGGAGATATCCTGGTCGAGCCCGCACATCGCCCGGAGGTCGCCGAGCAGTTTGCCGCGCACCTCGTCTGGCTGGCGCAGGCGCCGCTTCTTCCTGGCCGCGACTACACGCTACGAATGGGGCCGCGCGAAGTCGCAGCGAGCGTCACGAGCGTCAAGTACCGCGTCGATGTCGAGACGCCGCACCACGAGGCTGCACGCACACTGATGTGCGGCGAGATCGGCTCGTGCACCATCGCTACATCGGCCCCCCTCGCCATCGACGCCTTCGCGAGCCTTCCGCGGTCGGGCCGGTTCGTGTTGAGCGAGCGCCATTCCCAGGCCGTCGTCGCCGCCGGCACCGTCGATTTCGCGCTACGGCGCGGGATCAACATTCACGTTCAGCCGCTCGCGGTGAGCAAAGGCGATCGTGCCGCGCTCAAATCGCAAGAGCCGTGCATCGTATGGTTCACCGGCCTCTCCGGCGCCGGCAAATCGACGATCGCCAATCTTGTGGAAGGCAAGCTCGCGGCGAGCGGGTACCACACCTATTTGCTCGACGGCGACAACGTGCGTCACAGCCTCAACAAGGACTTGGGCTTCACCGCGGGCGATCGCGTCGAGAACATCCGCCGCGTCGGCGAGGTGGCCAAGCTGTTCGTCGACGCGGGGCTCATCGTGCTGTGCTCGTTCATCTCGCCGTTTCGCGCCGAGCGCGCTGCCGTGCGCGGTCTCGTCGGAAGCGCCGAGTTCATCGAGATCTTCGTCGACGCGCCGCTTGCGGTCTGCGAGAGACGCGATCCCAAGGGCCTCTATGCCAAGAGCCGGGCCGGACGCCTGCCGAATTTCACCGGCATCGATTCGCCCTACGAGAGGCCCGAGCGGCCCGATCTCATCCTCGACACGGCTGCAGCCGCCGCCGACGATCTCGCAGACCGAGTCGTGGCTCTGCTCAAAGCGCGCGGAATTGTCGCGCCGGCGCCATCCAAAGAGAGCTGACTTTCGCCCCAGCGTGCCGCCGCGCTGGCGTCAAATTAAGGAGTTCAGCATCCGAGTTGCTGACACCACCGCGTGCTGTGGATTTCAAGGATATCTTGTACGTGAAAGCGCAGCGTTGCGGATTGAGCACATGGCACAAATATCCATGCCGACCAGTCCCAACGCCGCCGCGGTTTGGATAATCTTCGCACCATTGCTGGGGATGGACATCGATGGCTGCGAATTGGCGTGCAACCAATCGGCTGTTTGGGCTGGCTGTGATGCTTTGCGCGCTCGCTTTAGCGGGTTGCTCGACGGTGCAGGACATGGCCGGCATTCCGCGGCCCGGCTATCAGAATGATGGCAGCTATGTCCTGACCAGCCAGGAGCAGGACCTCAACTGCCGCGCGCTGCAGCAGCGGTCGCTGGGCCTGCAGGAGCAGATGCAGCAGCTCTCCGTTCAGGCCCTCCAGCAGATGCAGCAGGTGCCCAACACCATGGCTGCGGCTTGGAAGCGGCTGTTCGGGGCGCCCGGCGAAGGTGTGCCGGCAATCGCCGAGTACAACGAGGCGCGCGCGGAATCGGCCGCGTTGAACCAGACCCTGGCCCACAAGGGTTGTGACCCCGTCACAACCGCCTCGATCAAGCACTGATCGGAGCCCTCCCCGGCCGTCCCGGCGCTCGCACCAGCACTTGCGTGCAAGGGATCGCTCTGCGCCGGCTAGGAAGCAGCGCTGCGCGTGCGCGCGAGGGAGGCGCCGAGCCCGAACAAGGCCGCGCACAACCCGAACAGGCTCGCAAACCAGATCTGCCACATGCCGTAGCTCGAAGCCGCCATCAGCGCCGCGGCCGCAAACGTCGCATACCCATAAGGCTGCAGACCGAGGGAGAGCGCCCGGATTGCCTGCAGGATCGAGAGGCCGAGCAGCGTGAGCAGCGTTGCACCGATCAGGCCGAGCTCGAACCAGGTTTGCAGGTAGACGCTGTGCGAGTGGGTCGACAGCGTACGCCTGAAAGCCTCGTCGGGCGCGGTCGTGATCTCCGGCTCGAGGCGCGGGCCCAGAACGTAGGTCGTCCTCGCGCCGACGCCGAGCCAAGGCGCTTTCAGCACCTGCTCCGCGGTGTAGTTCCAGATGATGATGCGGTGGCGCGCGCTATCCTGCAGCCAAGTGGCATTGTGCAAATTGTAGCGATGGGCAAGGAGCGCCAAGGGAAGCACGGCAATGCACGCAAAGATCCAACCGGCCGCAGCGAGACGTCCCGTTAAGCGCGGAGCAAGCCACGCGCAGGCGAACGCGGCGACCCCGCCCACAAACGCGAGCTTTGAGCTCTCGTGGGTCGACAGCATCACGACGACGCCTGTAGTGATCAGCACGAGCACGGGCATGATCTTGGTCCATGGATGCTGCAACGTGCCCCGCAGCGCCAGGATGCCGGGCCAGAGACACAGCGTCAGGGCGGCCATGTTGCGGTCAAGATCGTCGCGGGCGATGGCGACGAGCTTCGTGCCCGACCATTTGAAGTAGGGCTGGGGCGCCAATTCACCCGGCCGCAATCCGATCGAATTGTAGAGCCATATCTTGATGCTCTGGTCGGTGAGAATCTCGATCAGGAGATAAGCGAGCGCGACGATCAGACCGACCCACAGCCCCTCCGCCATGTGCAGCAGGTCGGGGCGCTTCTCCAGGTCGAACAGGTGCAGAAGCGCGAGCGTCGCGATGGTGAACAGGGTGACCAGCAATATGATAAGCAGCGCGGCCAGCGGCTCCGCGCTCCAGGTCGCGGTGAGCGCAGCGTAAACAAGGAAGCTCGCAAGGTGCCAGAAGACAGGGCCGCGCCGCGGAATCGCATGGTCGAGCTGGCCGCGAACAGCCGCGGCAACGACGAAGCTCAGAGTTGTCACTGCGTAAAAGAACGGCACGGTCCGCGCGCTGACGAGCGCGGCGGCAACGGTGACCAGGATCATAGAGCCAAGAGCGATGCCCCAGCCGCGGGAAGCGATCGGAACTTGGATCCTATCGAGCTCGCTTGAAAACATTTCCCCCCCCCGCTTGGCCTCGGGCCCGGACTTGGGCGGCCCGACGGTAGGTCGCCGCTCAACGCAACTCAATCGCCACCGCGGGGTAGCCGTGCAATCGGGCCAATTCTGTGGCGCGCGCGTCATCTCCGAAGTACCACGTTGGCGCGCCGCCCATAGGCGACTATCGTCTGTCGGCCCTGAAGAACGCCCGGCGCAGCGGGCGCCCGATCCCCGACGCCGACCGAAAAAATGACCGAAGGACTCGCGGGAAGGTCTATGCCGTAGTCCACAGCGACGGGAAGCGATCACATAGATGTGCGGAATCTCCGGGTTCATTGCCGAGAGGGCGCGCGCGGGGACCGAGGAGGTCGTTGCGCGTCGGATGGCCGACGGCATCGCCCGGCGCGGTCCGGACGATCACGGCATATGGGTCGACCGGGAGGCCGGTGCGGCGCTTGCGCATAGGCGGCTTTCCATCATCGATCTGTCACCGGCCGGCCATCAGCCCATGCTCTCCGACACCGGCCGCTGGGTGATCACATTCAATGGCGAGATCTACAATCACGGCGAGATTCGCTCCGAGCTCGAGCGCGCCGGCGCTGCGCCGCAATGGCGCGGGCACTGCGACACCGAGGTCCTGCTCGCAGCCGTCTCGGCGTGGGGCGTGCGACGCACGCTCGAACGGTCAGTCGGCATGTTCGCGTTTGGGCTGTGGGACCGAAGGGAGCGGACGCTCGTCCTGGCGAGGGACCGGCTCGGCGAGAAACCGCTCTACTACGGAGCGGCCGGGCGCACGTTCCTGTTCGGCTCGGAGCTTTCCGCGCTCAAGGCGCATCCTGATTGGAGCGGCGAGATCGACCGCGAGGCACTCTGTCTCCTGCTGCGACTAAGCTACGTTCCGGCTCCGCATTCGATATACAAGGGCATTCGCAAGCTTCCGGCTGGAACCTTTCTTACGCTGAACGCCGGCGATCTCGACGGACGCATCGAGACGTATTGGGCCGCGAGCGAGGTTGCAGCGCACGGTCTGCACAATCCTTTCTCGGGCACGCCCGAGGAGGCCGTGGAGCGGACCGACGCTCTGATCCGCCAATCGCTCAAAGGTCAGATGATGGCCGATGTGCCTGTCGGCGCCTTCCTTTCCGGAGGGATTGATTCCTCTACCATCGTTGCTCTGATGCAATCGATGAGCCCGCGGCCGGTGCGCACGTTCTCGATCGGCTTCGGCGAGCACGGCTACGACGAGGCCCCGCACGCCAGGTCGGTCGCGCGCCATCTCCGCACGGATCACACCGAGCTCTATGTGACGGTGGAGCAGGCGATGACGGTCATACCGCGGCTGCCTTCGCTCTACAGCGAGCCGTTCGCCGACGTCTCGCAGATACCCACCTTTCTCGTCTCCGAGCTCACGCGCCGCCATGTCACCGTCTCGCTGTCGGGCGACGGCGGCGACGAGCTGTTCTCCGGCTACACGCGCTATCACAGCGCTGCCCGGTTCTGGGCGCTCCTGTCAAAGGTTCCGCGCGGATTGCGCCGGGCCTCCTCCAGGCTTGCACTCAGCGTCTCGCCGCGACGATGGGACCAGCTCTTCGCGTTGCCGTTGCAGCTGCTGCCGGCCAGGGTGCGCCCCAAGCTTGTCGGGGGCATGCTGCATAAGGCAGCCAAGGCCGCCGCTCTCAGCAACTCCGACGACTTCTACAGGGTGCTGATCTCGCTCTGGCAGCAGCCCGACAAGGTCGTGATCGGAGCAACAGAGCCTCTTTCGGCGTACACGGCGCCGGACATGGCCGCGCGGATACCCGACCCCGTGCGCCGCATGATGTACTTGGACCTCATCACGTACCTTCCCGACGACATTCTCGTGAAAGTCGATCGCGCCTCGATGGCGGTCGGCCTCGAAGCGCGTGTGCCCTTCCTCGATCATCGCCTGGTCGAGTTCACCTGGAGCTTGCCGCTCGACTTTCTGCACCGCGACGGATCGTCGAAATGGCCGCTGCGCCGCGTGCTCGAGCGCTACGTGCCGCGACAGCTTACGGAGCGGCCGAAGATGGGCTTCGGCGTGCCCATCGACACCTGGCTCAGAGGGGGGCTGAGGGACTGGGCCGAGAGCCTGCTCGACGAGCGGCGCCTGGCTCAGGAAGGCGTGTTCCGGCCAAAACCGATCCGGGATGCGTGGCGGGAGCACATCGAGGGGCGCCTCAACTTGCAGTATCCGCTTTGGAGCGTGCTCATGTTTCAGGCCTGGAGCGAAGCGGAGCGATCGGCCGTGTCACAGCGCCAGATACCCGCCGCATCCGTGAGGTCCTGAGGTGGGAGCGCAGCCAAGACTACTCTACCTCGTCTCCGAGGATTGGTACTTCGTCTCGCACCGCCTTGCGCTCGCTGTCGCGGCCAAGGCCGCCGGCTTCGATGTCGTGGTTGCCACCCGCGTCGACCGTCAAGGCGACAAGATCCGCGACGCGGGCCTGCGCCTGATCCCTATCGATTTCACCCGCGCGGGCCTGCATCCATTGCGCGAGCTACGCTCGCTCTACGAGCTCATCTCCCTCTACCTGCGCGAGGCGCCCGATCTCGTGCACAATGTCTCGGTGAAGCCTGTCATCTACGGGACGCTTGCTGCGCGCTGCGCGGGCACGAAGGGCATCGTCAACGCGATCATGGGGCTCGGCTGGGTGTTCAGCTCCGACAGCGCCAAGGCGAGAACGCTGCGGCCCATCGTCAGAAGCGCCTTGCGGCTGGCGCTTTCCGGGCCTGGCACGCGTACCATCGTGCAGAATGCCGACGACCTGGCGCAAATCATCAGCCAGCGGCTGGCGCCGCCCGAGTACGTCCGCCTCATCCGCGGCTCTGGTGTCGATCCCAGCAAATACCCAACGCAAGCGCCGCCTAGCGGTATCCCCCTCGTCGTTCTCCCGGCGCGTCTTATAGCGCCCAAAGGCGTCGGCGAGTTCATGCAGGCGGCCGCAATCCTCAAGGCCGAAGGCATCAATGCCCGCTTCGCGCTCGTCGGCAGGCCCGATGCCGGCAACCCCACGGCGATCCCACGCCGCGCGATCGACGCCTATGTCGATGCCGGCCACGTCGAGTATTGGGGCTGGCGCGAAGACATGCCGCAGGTTCTCGGTGCCGCCAGCATCGTCTGTTTGCCGACCTTCTATGGCGAGGGGCTGCCCAAGGCGTTGCTTGAGGCGGCGGCGGCGGCGCGCGCCATCGTCGCGACCGATGTCCCAGGTTGCCGCGAGATCGTGCGCCCGGGCGAGAACGGTTGGCTCGTCTCCCCGCGCGATGCGCATGCGCTCGCGGCCTCTTTACGCGAGGCGATCTCGCAGCCGGAGCTTTGCGCGCGCTATGGCGCAGCCGGCCGGCGCATCGTGGAAAGCGAGTTCTCGCTCGAAGCGATCATCAAGGACACGCTAGCCGTCTATCACGAGCTCGTGTCGGCACCGCGGTGAGCGCCTGTGCGCCCGGCAGTCAAGCCGTCTCGTCGGGCCCCCGGTGATAGGCGTCCTCGGAGCGGATGATGTCGTCCTCGCCGAGATAGGTGCCGATCTGCACCTCGACGATCTCAAGCGGCACCTTTCCCGGGTTCTCGAGCCGGTGCCAGTGGGTCGCGGTGATGTAGACGCTCTCGTTCTCCTGAACGAGCTTCTCGGCCTCGCCTATCGTGACCCTGGCGGTGCCGCGCACCACAACCCAATGCTCGGAGCGGTGATGGTGCATTTGCATCGACAGCTTGCCCCCGGGCTTCACGTGCAGGAGCTTGACCTGAAAACGGCCGCCGACGCTGAGAACTCTCGAAGTAGCCCCACGGGCGGTAGTTCCGTAAGTGCTGCTCGTGCTCCTTGCGATTCGACCGCTTGAGCTCGGCAACCAGGCGGGCGACGTCCTCGGCTCGCGCCTTGTCGGCGACGAGGACGGCGTCGGGCGTATCCACGATGATGAGGTCCTTAACCCCGACGGTCGCCACGAGCGAGCGCCCGCTGTGCACGAGGCAGTCGCTCGTCTCCATGAGCAGGGCGTCTCCCTCCACGACGTTCCCTTGCTCGTCGCGATCGGGGGCGATCCTCCACAGCGACGACCAGGAGCCGAGGTCGCTCCAGCCGACGTCGAGCGGCAGCATGGCCGCTGCCTCGGTCTTCTCCATGACGGCATAGTCGACCGAAATCTGCGGCGAGGCGGCGAAGGCCGCGCGGTCGAGCCGCAGAAACCCCAAGTCTTGCGTCGCCTTATCGAGCGCGTTGCGCGCGGCCTCCAGAATGTCAGGTGCGAAACGTCCGAGCTCGGCCAAGTACGTGCGTGCGCTCAACACGAAAATGCCGCTGTTCCAATAGTAGTCGCCGGCGGCCAGGTACTGCTCCGCGCGCGCCCGGTCTGGCTTCTCGCAGAAGGCGTCGACGGCAAATCCTCCGGCTGCGCCCTCGAGCGGAGCACCGCGGCGGATATAGCCGTAGCCCGTATGCGGCTCGGCCGGCTTGATGCCGAAAAGGACGAGCCGACCGGAGCTGGCGATGGCCGCCGCCGCCTTTATGCCATCGACAAATCTCGGCTCGTCCCTCACCACGTGGTCCGAGGGCATGACCGCCAACACCGCGTCGGGGTCCTGGCTCGCCGCGAACAGGGCGGCGACGGCGATGGCGGGCGCGGTATTGCGGGCGACGGGCTCCAGAATGAGCGCCTGCGGCTGCAAATCTGCGCGCTGCACCTCATCGAGCAGCAGGAAGCGGTGGTCGTCATTTGAGACGACGATGGGCGCCGCGAAGTCTCCGGAGCCGAGCCGACGCAGCGTCGTCCCCAGCAGGCTATCGCCTTTCCCGTTGAAGAAGCGGATGAACTGCTTAGGATACCTTGCCCGCGACAAGGGCCACAGACGAGTTCCGGAGCCGCCGGACAGAATGACAGGCACAATCATGGCCAAACGTTTGGATCTAACGGGTGCAACTGGGCAGCGATGATACGGCATCGACCACGTAGCGTCGCCGAATGCTGTCGTCCAAGATACCTGAAGAAGATAGTGAACATCATTGAGAACGTGAGCCGCTCCGGTGAGAACCAGAAATGCATGGCAATTCCGCGATGAATATGCACGCTTTCGCCGGCACCGAACAGTGCCGCCCTCTCGCTCGGTGCGCCCCGCTCACCTCATAGTGGATGGCTCGCGGAGACCGCAACAAAGGCATACTCCCGCCGGCGCCTGCAGCGGCACACCTCAAACCGCATCGGCATGGGGGTAGCGGGGGATGTCGCTCGCGGCCGTACTTTGGGGAGTGGCGGCGCTGCTCGCCATCGCCGTTCTAGGGATTGCCGCCCAACGGCACCCGCTCGGCTCCCGCCTGATCTATCTCCTCAGCTTCGTCGTCTCCCTCGCAATCCTCCTCGTCGCCGGCAACGCGCTTCTAAAGGGCGCCTCTGCGCCGGACCACTTGGTACTGCCCGTCGGGCTGCCGTGGATCGGCGCGCATTTCGCGCTCGACGGGCTCGCCGCGTTCTTCCTCGTCGTAGTCAATCTCGGCGGCAGTGCGGCCAGCTTGTTCGGTGTCGGCTACGGCCGGCACGAGGCCACGCCAGGCCGCGTGCTGCCATTCTTTTCGGCGTTCCTTGCCAGCATGAACCTCGTTGTCATCGCGGCGGATGCCTTCACGTTCCTGTTCTCCTGGGAGCTCATGTCGCTTACGTCGTGGGCGCTCGTGATGGCGCACCACCACGACCGCGACAACCGTTACGCGGGCTACGTCTACATCGTGATGGCGAGCTTCGGCACGCTCGCGCTGCTGCTCGCCTTTGGCCTGCTCGCCGGACCGGCGGGAAGCTACGCGTTTGCCGACATGCGCGGGGTCGCGCACGCCGCGTGGCTGCCAGGACTGGTGCTGATCCTCGCGCTCTTGGGTGCAGGCTCGAAGGCCGGTGTCGTTCCCTTGCACGCCTGGCTGCCGCTTGCCCACCCCGCCGCCCCGAGCCAGGTCTCCGCGCTTCTAAGCGGCGTGATGACGAAAGTTGCCGTTTACGGCTTCGTGCGCCTCGTGTTCGACCTATCGGGCGCTCCGCAATGGTGGTGGGGCATGCTGGTGCTCATAATCGGCGGCATCACGGCGGTGATGGGCGTCCTCTACGCTTTGATGCAGCACGACTTGAAGCGCCTGCTCGCCTACCACACCGTTGAGAACATCGGCATCATCTTCATCGGGCTGGGTCTCGCGCTCGCGTTCGAGGCAAACGGCATGGGCTGGGCGGCGGCTCTGGCGCTCACTGCGGCCCTCTTCCACGTATTCAATCACAGCGTCTTCAAGAGCCTCTTGTTCTTCGGTTCCGGTGCGGTGCTGGGCGCAACGGGCGAGCGCGACATGGAGCACCTCGGCGGACTCATCCATCGCATGCCGCAGACAGCCTTCGTCTTTCTCGTCGGCTGCATCGCGATCTCGGCCCTTCCGCCGCTCAACGGCTTCGTCTCCGAGTGGCTGACCTTCCAAGCGATCCTGATGAGCCCCGAGCTGCCGCAGTGGGGCCTCAAGTTCGCCGTCCCGGCCGTCGGGGCCCTGCTCGCGCTCTCGGCCGCTCTCGCTGCCACGTGCTTCGTAAAGGCGTTCGGCGTGAGCTTCCTCGGCCGTCCCCGATCGATTGCGGCCGCGCGCGCCCACGAGACCGACCGCTGGTCGCTCGCAGCCATGTACACGCTCGCCGCCCTGTGCCTCATCGCCGGCACGTTGCCGGGCCTTTTCCTCGACGCGCTGGCGCCTGCCGTCACGGCCGGCGTTGGCAGCCATATTCCGACCCAGAGCGGCCTTGCTTGGTTATCGATCGTGCCCATCGGTGAGAGCCGCAGCTCCTACAACGGCCTTCTCGTCTTCTTGTTCATCGCCGGCTCCGCCGCGCTGACCGCCTACGTCATCCACAGGATGGCGACGAGCGCGCTGCGGCGCGCGCCACCTTGGGATTGCGGCTTTCCCGATCCCAACCCTGCAACGCAGTACACCGCCTCGAGCTTCGCCCAGCCGATCCGCCGCGTGTTCGGCGACCTCGCCTTCCACGCGCGCGAGCGCGTCGCGATGCCGCCGCCAGGCGACCCAAGCCCGGCTCGGCTCGATGTCACGATGCACGATCTCATCTGGGACGCGTGCTATGCGCCGATCGCGCGCGGAGTCGAGATCGCGGCCGACCGGCTCAACTATCTGCAGTTCCTGACCATCCGCCGCTACTTGAGCTTCGTGTTCATAGCTCTCGTGGGCCTGCTCCTGGTGGTGGCGATATGGCCTTGATGCACAGTCTCGCCGTCCAAGGCGCCCAGATGCTCCTCGTCCTCGCGCTCGCCCCGTTGTTGTTGGGCTTCACGCGCAAGGTCAAGGCGCGGCTCCTCTACCGCAAAGGCCCGCCCGTTCTGCAGCCCTACCGCGACCTCGCCCGGCTCATGCGCAAGGAGGCCGTGCTGGCCGAGAACGCCTCCTGGCTGTTCCGCTGCTGCACCCTATCTCATCTTCGCCACGACATGGGTCGCCGCCGCGCTCATCCCGACCTTTGCGACGGGGCTCTACTTTAGCTGGTCGGCCGACCTCATCGCGATCACCGCGCTCCTCGGTCTCGCGCGCTTTCTTCTGGCGCTCGCCGGCATGGACGTCGGCACGAGCTTCGGCGGCTTGGGCTCAAGCCGCGAGATGCTGTTCGCCTCGCTCGCCGAGCCCGCCATGATCATGATCGTGTTCACGGTGGCACTCGTCGCCGGCTCGACGCAGCTTTCAGCCATCGCCAGCTTCATGCTGACCCAAGGGGGCTTGCGCGTCTCGCTCGGGCTTGCCCTCGTCGCGCTCATCATCGTCGCGATCGCGGAGAACGCCCGCATTCCCGTCGACAACCCGGCGACGCACCTCGAGCTCACCATGGTGCACGAGGCGATGGTGCTCGAGTACTCGGGCCGCTATCTGGCGTTGATCGAGCTCGCCGCGGCGCTCAAGCTCGTGGTCTATACCTCGCTCATCGCCTGCATCTTCGTGCCTTGGGGACTCGCCGCGAGCGGCAGCGGCACAGCTGCCTACGCCGTCGGCGCCACCGCCTACCTCGGCAAGCTGTTGGCCGGGGGCTTCATGCTCGCCGCGTTCGAAACTTCGATCGCCAAGATGCGCGTCTTCCGCGTGCCGGAGTTCCTCGGCGCCGCGCTCATGCTCGGCTTGCTCGCTACCTTGCTGCTCTTCGTCTCGCGGAGCTTCTGATGGAGACGTTCCCGTTCGACGTCGCTCATATGCTCGCGGGCCTCATGGTGCTCGTGAGCTTCCTGCTCCTCTACCAGGACCGCATGCTTGGCCTGATCAAGATCTTCGCCCTGCACGCCCTCGTGCTCACGGCCTCCGTCGCCTGGCAGGCGCACATTCAAGACGCGCCTCACCTCTACATCACGGCCGCCATCGCGCTTCTCCTTAAGGCGATCATGATACCGATCGCGCTGAGCAGCATGGTCGTGCGTCTCAAGATCCACCGCACGATCGAGACGGTGGGCGGCATCGGCCCCACCATGCTGCTCGGCATGGGGCTCGTCGCCCTCTCCATGGTGGTCATGCTGCGAGCCACGGCCGGCGCCGATCCGTTAGCGCGCGAGGACCTTGCCTTCGCCCTCTCCGTCGTGCTGCTCGGGCTGTTGATGATGGTGACGCGCCGCAACGCCGTCAGCCAAGTCGTCGGCTTCATGTCGATCGAGAATGGCCTCATTCTCGCCGCCGCCGGCGCCAAGGGCATGCCGTTCGTGGTTGAGATCAGCGTCGCCTTCTCGGTCCTCGTCGCCTTCATCGTGATCGGCGTGTTCCTTTTCCGCATCCGCGAGCGCTTCGATGACGTCGACATCGAGGCCATGCAGGAATTCCGGGGCGAGCGCCGATGATGACGTCCTTGGCCGGCCTCCAGCTCAATCCCTTGACGGCGATCCTCGCCATTCCCGCGGTTGCCGCCGTGCTGCTCGCAGCGCTGCCCGGCTATCGTCTGACGGCTCGTCTCAACGTGCTGGCAACGCTTCTGACCTTCATCGCCGCTCTTGCGCTCGTTGTCGGCGGCCGCCGCCCGGCGAGTTCCTGTTCGTCGACGATCTATCGACCGTCTTCGTCGTGCTCGGCACGTTCGTCGGCTTCACCACCGCCGTGTTCAGCGCCAGCTATATCGCGCACGAGGTCGACATCGGCCGGCTGACGCGGGGCAACCTGCGTTTCTATCACGCGCTCTATCAGGTTTTAATGTTCGCCATGAACTTGGCGCTCATCTCCAACAACATCGGCCTCATGTGGGTGGCGATCGAGCTCGCGACGCTCACCACCATCATGATGGTCGGCATCTACCGCACGCACGAGGCGCTGGAGGCGGCGTGGAAATATTTCATCCTCGGCAGCGTCGGCATTGCGATGGCGCTGTTCGGCACGATCCTCGTCTACATGGCGGCGCAGCCCGTGGTTGGTGAAGGCCAGAGCGCCATGGTGTGGACCACGCTCGTCGCGCAGGCGCACGGCTTCAACCCGGCGCTGCTCAACGTCGCCTTCATCTTCCTCATGCTCGGCTACGGCACCAAAGTCGGCCTCGCGCCGCTGCACGCCTGGCTGCCCGACGCCCACGCCGAGGGCCCGACGCCGATCTCGGCGATCCTTTCTGGCCTTCTGCTCAACGTCGCGCTCTATGCGGTGCTACGCTACAAGATCCTGCTTGCGGCGAACCCCGCGGCGATCGCACCCGGGCCCTTGATGGTCACGCTCGGTCTCGTGTCGCTCATCTTCGCCGCCTTCATGCTCTACCGCCGGCGCGACATCAAACGCTTCTTCGCCTACTCCTCGATCGAGCACATGGGCATCGTGACGTTCGCGTTCGGCATGGGCGGCCCACTCGCCAACTTCGCCGGCCTCCTGCACATGGCCATGCACAGCTTGACCAAGTCGGCGATCTTCTTCGCGGTCGGGCACGTCGCGCAGGTGAAGCGCACGCAGCGGCTCGCCGACATCAGCGGGCTCACAGAAAGCCACCCCCTGCTCGGCTGGGGACTCGTCCTCGGCGTCGTTGCCATCGCCGGACTGCCGCCGCTCGGCATCTTCATGAGCGAGTTTCTGCTCGTTAGCTCGACATTTGCGCGCGAACCATGGCTGGCCGTTGCGCTGGTGCTAGGCCTTCTCATAGCGTTGGGCGCCCTGTTCCTTCGCCTGGGGCAGATCGCCTTCGGCACGCCGTCGGCAGGAACCGATCCCGTGAAAGCCTCCTACGTGCCGATGTTCGCGCATCTGGCGCTGGTGCTGGCCGCCGGTATCTTCCTGCCGCCGCTGCTCGTCGAATGGTTTCAGAACGTCGCGCGGCTCTTGGGGTGAGGAGCGGGCCCATGTCGTTTTTGTCGGCACTGATCGATCGCGGCGCTCCCGTCGCGGCACATCGCCCCTGGCCGCGCGTCGAGCTCGATAAGGAGACGTGGCGCGCTGCGATCGTCGGCCTCGCTGCCGGAGAGGTGACGCTTCTCGGGCTGTGGAGCGACGGCAAGGATGTCCACATGGCTCTCCTCGAGGGCACCGAGATCGCGGTCGTCAGCGTGGCCGTACGCAACAACGCCTTCCCGTCCGTGGGCCTGAGCCATCCTCCCGCGCTGCGTCTGGAGCGCACGATCCGCGATCTTTATGGCATCGAGCCTGAGGACTGCCCCGATCTGCGCCCCTGGCTCGACCACAACCGTTGGGGCGTGCGCCACCCACTCGGGAAGCTAGAGACCGTGGCGCCCGACGGCGCCGCCTATGCCTTCTATCCGGCCGAGGGCCCGCCGCTGCACCAGATCCCGGTCGGCCCCGTGCACGCCGGCATCATCGAGCCGGGGCATTTCCGCTTCCACGCCAACGGCGAGACGGTGGTGCGGCTGGAGGAGCGGCTCGGATATGTGCACAAGGGCATCGAGGGTCTGCTTGCGGGCGCAGCAATCGAGCGCGGCGCCAAACTCGCCGGACGCACGAGTGGCGACAGCACGGTCGCCTACGCCGTTGCATTCGCGCAGGCCATCGAGGCGGCGCTCGCCGTTGCGCCGCCGCCGCGCGCCCAATGGCTGCGCGCGCTGATGACAGAGCTTGAGCGCATGGCCAACCACTTCGGCGACATCGGCGCCATCTGCAACGACGCCTCGTTCTCGGTCATGCTCGCGCATTGCGGGGCGCTGCGCGAGCGCGTCTTGCGCGCGGCCGAGGCCTGCTTCGGCCATCGGCTGATGATGGATCGCGTCGTCCCCGGGGGAACCGCCACCGACCTCGACGATACGGGCGCCCTCGCCCTGCGCGCGCTTCTCGTGCACGTCCGCTTGACCTTCCCGCAACTCGTCACGCTCTACGATCGGACCGCGTCACTGCAGGACCGCACCGTCTCGACTGGCAGCCTGAAAAAAGAGCTGGCGCTCCAGTACGGAGCCGGCGGCTTCATCGGCCGCGCCTCGGGACGCGCGATCGATGCGCGGCGCACACCCGGCTACGCTCCCTACGCCGAGCTCGATTTCGACGTGCCCGTTCGCGAGGACGGCGACGTCAACGCGCGCGTCTGGATTCGCATTCGCGAGGTGGAGGAAAGCCTTGCGATCATAGAGCAAATCCTCGACCGGCTGCCCGGCGGAGCCGTACGCGTCGACATCGGTGCGCCGCGATCGGGCGCCTGCGAGGGCCTTGGGCTCGCGGAAGGGTTCCGCGGCGACATCCTCGTGTGGGTGCGCCTCAATGCCGACGGGGCAATCGCGCACGCCCACTTCCGCGATCCGTCATGGTTCCAGTGGCCGCTTCTGGAGGCTGCGATCGAGGGCAACATCGTCGCCGACTTCCCGCTGTGCAACAAATCCTTCAACTGCTCCTACTCAGGAGCCGACCTGTGATGGGCCGATGCGCACACTGCTCTTGAAAAGTCTGATCAGCCGCCCGCTGACGGAGCCGGCGCCGCCAGAGACCGACGCGGCCCTCGCCGAGCTTGCGCAAGCGCTCGAGC
This sequence comes from uncultured Alphaproteobacteria bacterium, assembly GCA_963724945.1. Taxonomy (GTDB): domain Bacteria; phylum Pseudomonadota; class Alphaproteobacteria; order Rhizobiales; family Hyphomicrobiaceae; genus Hyphomicrobium_A. The sequence continues at coordinate 391,245 of CAVRWL010000002.1, forward strand.
GCACAGCGCGCCGCCGCTTGGGCCGCAGCCTCTCGATCCGCGAGGTCGACGCCGGCTCCTGCAACGGCTGCGAATTGGAGATCCACGCGCTCAGCAACGTATTCTACGACCTGGAGCGCTTCGGGCTGCACTTCGTCGCCTCCCCACGCCACGCCGACGTGCTCTTGGTCACGGGCCCCGTGACCAAGAACATGCGCGAAGGGCTCGAGCGCACGTATCGAGCGACGCCCGATCCGAAATGGGTCGTCGCCGTCGGCGACTGCGCCGCGAACGGCGGGCTCTTCGCGAAGAGCTACGCGTGCGTCGGCGGCGTGGGGGAGGTGATCCCCGTCGACTTGCATATCCCGGGTTGCCCACCGAGCCCGACCGCGCTCCTGCAGGGCCTCATCGCGCTCGTGGAAACGTGCAGCCGGTCCCACAAGGCATAAACGCCGCTCAGCTCGATAGCCTCTGACGCTCCGCCGGCGCCGACTCGAGTACCGCGGCCACCGCGTCCTCGACGTGCTCGAGCCACACGAGCTCGAGCTGCTTCTTTGTCTCTTCCCCGATGTCGTCGGCGTCCTTCTTGTTGCGCGCCGGCAAGAGCACGCGCTTCAACCCAGCGCGCGCGGCGGCGGCGAGCTTCTCCTTGATTCCGCCGACGGGCAGGACGAGACCGCGCAAGGATATCTCGCCGGTCATGGCGGTGTCTGAGCGCACGGGCCGCTCGGTCAAGAGCGAGACGAGTGCGGTAAACATGGCGACGCCGGCGCTCGGGCCGTCCTTGGGGATGGCGCCGGCCGGCACGTGGATGTGGATGTCGCTTCTGGCGAACACCGCCTCTTCGATGCCGAGCGAGGACGCGCGGTTCTTGACGATCGAGAGAGCCGCCTGTGCGCTCTCCTTCATCACGTCGCCGAGCTGGCCCGTCAGGATGAGCTTGCCGTTGCCTGAAACGCGCGTCGCCTCGATGAAGAGGATGTCGCCGCCGACCGGCGTCCAGGCGAGCCCCGTCGCGACGCCCGGCACGCTCGTGCGCATCGCCACCTCGTTCTCGAACGGTGCCGGCCCGAGCACGCTCGCCAGGTCGTCCTTGCCGATGCGGATCAACCCGCTCTCGCCTTCGGCGATACGCACCGCGGCATGGCGCAAGGCCTTGCCGATCTCGCGCTCGAGATTGCGCACACCAGCCTCGTGCGTGTAGTGGCCGATGATCTCCGCCAAGGCGTCATCCGTGATCTCGACCTGCTCGGGCTTCAGGCCATTGGCTTCGAGCTGGCGCGCGACGAGATAGCGGCGCGCGATCTTGAGCTTCTCCTCCGCCGTGTAGCCGGAAAGCTGGATGATCTCCATGCGGTCGCGCAGCGGCCCCGGGATCTGATCCAGCACGTTGGCCGTGGTGATGAAGACGACGCGGCTCAGATCGAAAGGCACGCCCAAATAGTTGTCGCGGAAGGTGTTGTTCTGCTCCGGGTCGAGCACCTCCAGCAGAGCTGCGCGCGGATCGCCCTGGATCCCTGAGCCGAGCTTGTCGATCTCATCCAGCATCATGACGCAGTTGCGCGCGCCCGCCTTGCGGATCGCCTGCACGATGTTGCCCGGCAACGCGCCGATGTAGGTGCGCCGATGCCCGCGGATCTCGGCCTCGTCGTGCACGCCGCCGAGGCTCACGCGCACGAACTTGCGGTTCATGGCGCGCGCGATCGATTGCCCGAGCGAGGTCTTCCCGACGCCGGGCGGGCCGACGAAGCACAATATCGGCGCCTTGCCGTGCGGCGCGAGCTTGCGCACGGCGAGGTACTCGACGATGCGCCGCTTGATCTTGTCGAGGCCGTAGTGGTCCTCATCGAGGATCTTGCGCGCAGCCGCAATATCGATCCCCTGCTCGTCTGGCAATTTCCACGGCAGCTCGATCAGCCAATCGAGGTAGGTGCGCACCATGCCGAACTCGGGCGAGGCCTCCGGCATGCGCTCCAGCCGACGCAGCTCCTTGCGCGCGGCCTCCTCGACCTCTTTGGGCATCTGCGCCTTGGTGATCGCCTCGGAGAGCTCGGCGATGTCCTGGGCCTTGCCCTGCTCGCCCTCACCCAGCTGGCGCTGAATGGCGGCCATTTGCTCGCGCAGAAGCACCTCGCGCTGGCGCTCATCCAACGCCGCCTTGGTCTGGCGCCCGATCTCCTGCGACAGGCGCAAGACCTCGATGCGGTGCGCGAGCAGCTTGGAGACCTTGTCCATGCGCGCGGTGATGTCGATCGTCTCGAGGATCTCCTGCTTCTCCTCGGCCTTGACGTCCATGTAGGCGGTCGCAAGATCGGCGAGCGCGCCCGGCGAGCGCACACTCTGCACCGCGACGATCATCTCGGCCGGGGCCTGCGGCAGGAGCTCGAGCGCCTCGATCGTCTGCCGCTGCAGGTTCAGGAAACGCGCCTCGATCTCCGGCGTCTTCGACTCGGGCTCGGCGACGCGCTTGATGCGCGCCACCAGAAACGGCCACCCGGAGAGGAACTCGACAACCTGGAAGCGCTCATCGCCCTGGCACACGAGATGATGCGTGCCGTCGGGCGCCGTGACGTAGCGCACGACGTTGGCGACCGTGCCGACGCGGTGCATGTCGACTCCGCTGGGCTCGGCGACCTCGCGATCGCGCTGCATCAGCATGCCAACCTGGCGCTGCTCGCGCACGGCGAGTTGGGCAGCCGCGATCGAGCGCTCACGTCCGAGCGTCACCGGCATCACGACTCCGGGAAACAGCGTCATCTCGCGCACAGGAATGATGGCGATGGCGTCGGCCGGCAACGGTGGCGACGTAGTCGCCTCCCTCGCAACCACCTCTCCCTCGGGCGCTCCTCTTTCCATCTCAGCCACGGGTCGGCTCCGCTTTTTTCAGAACAATGACGAGACAGCCGTCGGACGACGTGCGGCGGATGTCCTTGTAGCGTCCGGCGGGAAGGTGCAGACGGCGCTCGAAGCGGCCCTGCGGCAGCTCGAGGCGGTGGATAACGGCGGTCCCGAGCTCGCGCGGCAGCGTGCGTGTTCCCGCCAAGATGAGGTCGCTGCCATCGATTGCCGCCTCGACACGGTCGGCCTTGACGCCGGGCAGCGCCACGATGACGAGCACCTCATGCTCGGTCTCGAGCACGTCGGCGGGCGGCTCCCAGGCCGGCGTTTGCTTGACCGAGCGCAAGGGCTGAAAGAGCTGGCGGTGCAGCCGGTCGGCGCGCGCCAGCACCTCGCACGCTTCCGACCACATCCACCGGTTGGGAAAATCATCCTTCATTCAACTGACCTTGATTCAAGAGACCCTGCGCTTGGCATCAGCCGCCCCTGCCTAGGGGCATGATACATAGTAGCGAGTAAACGGAAGTCCAATTACCGCCGCTCAAGGATTCTCCCGCGTCAAGCCGTTGAGCGCGCCGCGCTTGCAGCGTCGGCCGCGTGCTTACGCGACGTGGTGCTTCCCGAGCGGGCGCACAAGCGTCGCCTGCGGGCCCTTATCGCCCGCTGCCTCGGAAAAGCGCACCTCTTGGCCCGCTTCGAGGTCATCGAACTTGTCCGCCTCGACGCTGTTGCGATGGAAATAGATCTCGCGGCCGTCGGCCGAGGTGATGAAGCCGTGATCCGCACCGGGGTGCAGCGAGGCGATGGTCCCGTGCGGCGCGCTCTCATGCGCCTTCGTCTGCCCCTGTCGCTCGCGCACGAGATCCTGCAGCTGGTGGCGTGCGGCCTTGAACGCGTCGCGGATTGTCACGTAGGCATCCTCGTGCACTCCCGTGACGGCGGGATTGCGGTTGATCACGATGTCGGCAGCATCCGGCACCGCGAGATGAATGCGCACTGCATACGTATCGCCCGTGTGGTGGCGGTGCTGGGGCTTGCAGAGGACGACGCGGGCCGACGTTATGCGCCCGTAGAACTCCTCGAACTTCTCAACCTCTTCGCGGATGCGCCGCTCGATCGGATCGGAATGGGGTATGTGCTCGAAGGCGATTTGCAGTGGAACCTGCATGGGGCGCGCTCCTGTGCTTTTCTTTGCGGGATCGACCTTACCGGCCGGCCCGCATGCTGGGCCCACCCGCAAGATCGCGGATCATCGTTTTCCGCCACGTAACAAGGACCAGGCTTGAGGACTTCGCCGACTGTGCGACGAAGTGTCGATTTTTGTGCAATTGCACGCGGAATTGCGGGTGCGCAGCGCGCTTCGTGATTGGCTAACCAATTGGGATAGCTTGCATTTGTGCGGAATTCTTATGAGAAACTCCTTGTTATTTTCATGTCCAGACCCCATATCGGGCCGAGACGTTCCGTGATCGTGATCGTGCATGCGCAAGCGCGCGATCGAGCTGGCTGCCTCCAAACATTTGTGAGCGATCTGCTGCGAACGCCTGAAGCTGGGGCTTCGTTCATGTCCCTCCTTTCGAGGGGAGGGGAGCGAAGGCCCGTCGAATTAGCAAGAAAGACGACCGAATTGGCGACGGACGACGTGAGCATCTTGAAGGAAAACGCCGAGACTTTTGCGGAATGCTGTGGCACGCCCGATGGGGAGCGCTGCGGGTCGCGCGAGGACGAGCGCGAGACGCCGCGCGCCGACGAGGCGAAGATCCGCAACTGTCTTGTCTGCAAGTCGCCCTTTCCGAGCGCCTGGGCGGGCGAGCGCGTGTGCCGGCGGTGCAAATCGACCTCCGCCTGGCGCGGCGGGGCGTTGGGCTAATGGGCGCAGCGTGTGGAGCGAACACGAGGATCCGCTGCAAGAACTTATCGCAAACCTTAAGCGTTCCATCCCCGGCTGGCGTCCGCGCGCGGCGCGGCGCGCCCGGCCGTTTATCCAACAGGACAACAATTGACCAATTCACCCAGTAAAGGGGGAGCAATGCCAAACGACAAAAGGAACAAAGCGGCCCATCGGAGCGCGCGGGGCGGCCGGCAGTTTTCCGCAGGCAAGCCGTCGCGACCTACTCAGTCGGCGTCGTCAAGTGCCAATACGGTTGCCCAGGCCAAGCGCAGCTATGAGCGCTACATCGCGCTCGCCCGCGATGCCGCCTCGGCCGGCGACGCCATCGAGAGCGAGAACTACTACCAGCACGCGGAGCACTATCTGAGGACGATGAGGGAGCATGCCGAGGGGCGCAGCGCGGGCGATGAAAGATCTGCCTTTAGCAAGGGTGTACCAGCTTCTTGAGCCGGGGCCGGTGGTGCTGCTGGCGACGGCGCACAAGGGCCGCGTCAACGTGATGACGATGTCCTGGCAGACTATGCTCGACTTCGAGCCGCCTCTCGTTGCCTGTGTCGTATCGAACGCCAACTTCAGCTTCGCGGCGCTCAAGGCCACCAAGGAGTGCGTGATCGGCATTCCTGCCGTGGAGATTGCCTCGAAGGTGGTCGAGGTGGGCAACTCATCGGGGCGCAGCGTCGATAAGTTTGCGGCCTTCGGGCTCACGAGCAAGCCGGCAAAGCACGTCGCAGCGCCGCTCCTGACGCAATGTTTCGCCAATCTCGAATGCAAGGTGGTCGATACCCGCCTCGTCAACAAATACAACCTGTTCGTGCTCGAGGTCCTCAAAGCCTGGAGCGACCCAGCACAGAAGGCGCCCAAGACCATTCATCATCACGGCTACGGCACGTTCGTCGTAGATGGCGAGACGATTAAGCTCAAATCGCGGATGCGCTAGCAAGGTCACGAGCCGCGGCACTTGACTGGCGGCCGGGCCAAAGGTTTATCCGTGGCACCGCATCAAGAGGTCGTCTCAATGCTCGTTGAGCCGCTCGCACTTTCTCTTAGCTCAGACCTCAAGTGTACCGATAACTTTGACGACAGACAGTTCGAGATGGACAATCGGAACGGCCAGCGTGTGATTGGGGATTGGCTCGTGCATTGCGCCGATCCGCTCGGGCCGCGGACGCCGCCACCGCAGAGGCCCCTGTCGCCGCAGGAAGCGTGGGAACTTGTCGTACAGGCCGATATGCACGGCGTGCTTCCCGGGCTGCTGAAGCACTTTTCGCCTTTCAGGGATGAGACGTTTGCCGAGGCAAAGGCAGAGGCCTTGGCCCGATATCGTTCGGCGCTCGCCTTTTCCCTGATGCTGCGCGCGCAAGCCAATTCCATCATGACCGCTGCAAGAGGCTTGCAGTTCGCGGTGGTAAAGGGCCCAACGTTTTCCGCGCTCTCTATCCGGAGCCCAGTATGCGCACTTTCAGCGATCTCGACCTGCTCGTCGCTCCCGAAGCGGAACCTCGGCTTGCGCGGGTGCTGGACGAGGTGGGTTTTGCGCCCGCCACTTATGAGCAAGATCCGATCCGGCGGGAGTGGAGGTGGCATCACCGCGACAATGACGCGCTCATGATCGAGGTGCACACCAACCTCGTGCACCACCCGCATCTGCGGGAGGCGATGTCGATGACTTTTGCGGACCTTGCAGGGATCGCTAGCACGCCGCCGGCGCTGCTCGCAGTCGCCACCCTGCACGGCGCGCTGCACCGCTTCGAGCGGCTGCGCCACGCCGTAGACATCTGCCAAGCGGCGCGCCTCATCGGCAGCGCCGAGGAAGAGAACCGGTTCGCGCAGTTGATCGAAAGAACCCGCACCCGGTTGGGCGCCATCGTCGGGCTCGACCTGGCCTACCGGCTGTTCGCCGAGCCGCGCTGCCGCGACCTCGCGCATGGGCTCGGGAAGCTCGTTACACAGGGCTATCCCGCCTGCTACTCAGCCGTTCGTCGTCGCGTCTACTATCGGCGGTAACCAATTCAAAGGGTCGTGGCGCCGGCAGGCCTTCCGCCTGCTGAACGCAGTAAAGTCTGTTGAGGTAACCTATTATACCGCCAAGCAAAACAACGCTTGGCGGGTCAAGGCGAAGGTTGGTAGTGTCACCAACGGTCATCCCGAAGCAGGCATTCGGGTTTTACATTGAGGAGCTCGATGGCGAGAATCTGCTCTACAGGCTGGGGGTGCACAAGGCGATCCACCTCAACGAGACCGCGACGTTGATCTGGAAGCTGTGCGACGGCAGCCGCACCATGCAAGAGATCATGGACCTACTGAAAGGCGAATATCCGGACGCCAAGTTCCGTGGAAGGTGACGACGTGAGGCGGTTGAGCTCCTCGTCCGGGAGGGTGCGCTGCTGGAGGTGACCCACACGGCCTAATTGCGGGTGAGCTCGCGCTCGATCTGCGAGAGGATTGTCTCGGCGACTCGTGTTAGTAACTCGCGAAAGTGCGCCTCGAGCTCCGCGGTCGGCAAACCGAGTTCGCGGAAGCCGATCACGTAATTGCGCACCCGGTCTTCCCAAACATTGTTGTAGGGGATGCCCATGGGCCGGTCGAAGCGATGCACCCAGCGCAGGAACGGCAGACAAAGCGTGCGGCCGCCGTGCTGGCGAAACTTCTCATGGATATAGCCCTCCTCGCCGCCGAAGCCGCGAAACTGCGGGTTAAAGCCGGGCCAGGCGGCCCGCCGCATGCGAAAAGGCCCGTTCCCTGCATCGGATTTCGAACGGGAGGAGCATCCGCGTCCAGACCCGCTGATCCGTCTCCCAATAGCCGTACATGCCTCCCCGCCAGGCCGGATGGAAGTGGGTTGAGAGGGTGGCGAGGTCGTCGTAGAGGAGCGGTCCTTGCAGCGGCCGGCGTATCGGGGTGCGCCTCGAAGTAGGCGATGAGGCGCTTCAAGGCTCCCGGCACAACGAACACGTGGCAGTCCATGCCAGCACGAACTCCCCGCTCGCCTCGGCCAATACGAGGTTTTTCACGGCTGTGCCGGAGTAGGAGTTGAAGGGGATGTAGCGGTAGTTCGGCGTGCTCTCCTCGAGCGCCTGAGCGACTGGGCGCAGGGGCCGTCCGGGTGGTTGCGGACCACAAGGATTTCGGCCTCTTCGAGAATCTCGGGGTGATAGAGCCTCAAGGCCTGCACAGAGAAATAAACGCCGTCGTAGTCGTCGTAGGTCGCCATGCCGATTGTGAGCTTTCTCGGTTCGCGGCGAGGCGTCGCTGCCGGTATTGGGTATTTCTTTTCAGGGATCTGTGCTGGCTCGGCCTCGGCCGGTGCTGCGACCGGGGCGGCCGATTCTGCTTGGCGTGCGAACAGCGACAAGAAGCGCCGGCCCTCAGCTGCATCGAGGCGATCTTCCAGCAGGAGGCGCATCAGCACATCCGCCGTGCCCTGCAACTGATCGAAATCTCCATAGCGCAGGATCAGCCCCGGCGCCTGGCGCCCAAGGTTTGCAAGGGCGCCGAAGCCGCCGTCGGGAAGGTTGCGCGCGTTGAGGTTGTTGCCAACCAGTCGCAACGCGGTTTGCGCAGCGCTTAACGGCTCGACGTGCAATTCCGAACCGGCCGCAAACTCGGGGAAGACAATCAGGTCGCAGGGATGGGGCTTCGATTCCATGGGCCTGACGAAATCGGGACGGAGCATGACGTGATCCCCCCCGGGCACCGACCTCGCGCCGCGATAAGACGCGAGCGCCTCGACCTTGCTGGCGGCGCCAGGCTTCAAGACCAAGGCCCGCGGCAGCCCTAGGATCGTCGCCGTCTCAGCGAAGTAGAGCGCGATCTCGTCGGTCAGGTAGTCGAAGTTGTTGGCAATGAGCCAGGCAACCAGTGAGGACTTGCCCGCCCCTGTCGCGCCGACGATCAGGGCGGCACGGCCCTTGTAGGCGACGGCGCCCGCATGCAAGGCAACCGCGCTCGTCAGGTCTTTGATGAGACCGCGAACGACGACATCCATGACGAACGTTGGCAGGTCGCCCCGGGTCAGGTCGGCGACCAGCTGGTCTCCCTCAGCGTTGATCGTGAACCGGCCATCCGCGGCCTGCTCGACAACGATGGAGGAGCTCGATGGTGCGCGCGCCGCGATGCTGTCGCGATAGATGAACTCGATGTCGGCCGCAACGCAGTGCGGATAGCGCAATTCCACAGCCTGGTCGTGCAACGAGACCAACGTCGCGTTCGATCCCGTTCCGCCGCCACCTGCTGCCGCTGCCAACACCCGGCCCGACGCGCTCACTTTGGCCTACCTACCAGTGGAACTTGGTCGTCTTCGTTTTCCAGGGCTTGCACGTCGTGGTGTACGGCGGCTTGTGCGTCGTCGTGCTTGGTTTGCACGTCGTCGTGGTTGGCTTGTGTGTCGTCGTGGTTGGTTTGCACGTCGTCGTTGCTTTGTGCGTCGTGGTTGGTGGGCACGTCGTCGTTGCTTTGTGCGTCGTGGTTGGTGGGCACGTCGTCGTTGCTTTGTGCGTCGTGGTTGGTGGGCACGTCGTCGTGGTTGGTGGGGACGTCGTCGTTGTCGTGACCGGCGGCGGCGAGGCCGCTGCGTGGGCCGGCGCGATCATGAAGCTGACCAGCGGCTTCGACCACTTGCTCGGTATGATTAGTGCGGTCGCAACGCCGCCAACAGCGATCTTCAGAATTCGCCTGCGATCATGATTGACTTCGCTCATACTGGTACGCGCCCCCACGCCACACCGACTTTTGCTACTGCGGTTCAATCCACCGGATACCCACAGGTTTTGCATAACATTCTCCGGTGGGAGACAGTGTTGTCGGCGGGGCACAGGGGGACCCGAATTGTTAGCATTAAGGCGGGGGATCCCGTCTTGAGCGCCGAGAAAGGGGAGCCGGACCGCGCTGCTTCCCCTCGCCGCTCAGCCCGAACCGGATCAGCACCGTCGCGAGGGTGATGCTTTGGTGTGGCTGGCTTCAGCTTCCCGGTGGTTCGGGCTTTCGCCGACAAGCACCTCTATAGGACCCAGATTGCCTCGGTTGAAGGCTGCCGCCCTTTTGGCAGCTACCAATAGGTTGTTGCCTGTGTGGAAAGCGGGGAACGAATCAGAGTAGCAACTCGCGTTGAAACGGACGTCCCGTTATTCGTTTTTGGGGGCGCGGACGCGTCGCGTCGTTCGCCCGCGATGCCCGATAAGGGCGTTCTTGTACGGCTCTTCTAGTCTCGTTGCGTCGCGTTTGCGTTGAGTTCCTCGTCCTTTGCAAACTCGCTAGGTCAGGACCACAAATGCGTGACGAAGCTAGTGATGCTGGTCTGTGGCCGGCTCCCGGGCTGACGTACGGGCATGTGCATGTGCTCGCTGCGCTCCGTCGACGACCGACGATCGCTCATGGGCTGTTGGCGCACATGACGGCGCTATCGCTGCTCGGCGGCTTGGCGCTAGCCTCCGTGGGAGCGATCCGTTGGGGTTGGATCTCCGCACAGGGTGGCGTGCGTGCGCCAGCGCAAACCGCCGCCAACAACGCCGGTGCCAAGCCGGCGACAAATATCGCGGCAACGCTGGTGCAGCCGACGGGGACGTACACCGATTGGTATTTCCCTGCTGTAGCAAGCGGGTACAAGAATCTAGAATGGGATCTTACGGTCAATAGAGATCCTTCACCCGGACATTACTTCTACTCAACACAGTTCTGGTTCAACAAAGACGATGGCTCTGTAGATCCAGCAGGCGGCTATTTCGGTCTTCAAACGCGCGGGTCCAATCCGCAAGGTAAGATTGCTATTTTTTCGATATGGGATGCGACCGACTCAAACGGGCCAGAAGTGTCAATTCCATTCGGTGGCGAGGGCGAGGGTCGGAGTGTTCGGATCACATATCCGTGGGTTGCCGGACGAACATATCACTTGCGCATCGCGCCCATAAATGCGGATGGGCAGTGGTGGGGCGCGTGGATAAAAGACACAACGACAGGGGTTCAATCATTCGTTGGCCAGATTAAACCAGCGATGGCGCGAACGCAGCTCCACGGTACTCCTGTCTCATTTTCTGAAAACTATGTTGTGACTGCTAATACTTGCAGCGCATTGGAGTTCTCAGATGCTTCCTTTGCCAACGTCGCAATGAACGACCGGACTGTGGTGTCGAGCCGTCATCGCAACCACCTTGCCGATCCGGTAAATTGTTTCGGATCATACGCTGTTGATGCAATAAATGGCGCTCGGCAACAAATGGGCAATTTCGGAAGTTCACCTCCGAGTGTGTCTCAAACTGCAACTTCAAATCCGACGTCAATTATTCAATCATGTCTGTTCAACGGCCAGGCAATCAATCCTGGTCCGGGACGACCAACGGCGGAGCTCTGCCGGCATCACGGGATCAGCCGCACGACGTTCTACAAGTGGAAAGCTCAAGTACGGCAGGATGGGCATGTCTCGCGCCAAGCGTCTGAAGGCGCTCAAGGAGGAGAACCGTCATCTCAAGAAGCGTCTGGGCGAGAAGGTGATGGATAATTCCACCTCAAAGGAGATGCTGACAAAAAACTTCTGACCCCAGAGCATGGAGAACCGCCGTGAGCTGGGCGATCGCCCATTCGTCTACGTTCCCGCAGTCGCCGCTCTTGATTCCGAACTATCTGATCCGAGCGAGGGTGGCAACGCCCATCCAAATGCTTCTCAACAGATAGCGCCGCTTCTCAACAGATCAACAATATCTTGAAAATTAAATAACTTAGCTCGATGCCGAGCACATTGCGGTCGAGCACGCCTTTCGCCAGCAACTCTTGCGGGGAATGCAGCAACCTCCGTTCCGCCGTAGCGGCAACGCGGTGCGCGCTTGAGGTGTTCCCCACGGAACAGATGCGGCTGCGTAGCGTTGTTAAGAATAAACCAATGCCCATTTCGACTTTCGAATAAGGCAGAAACCGGCTTGATTGTGGCAATCTCAACTCCCACGTCGATAGCCGCTAGAATTGAGTAATGCGTCATGCTTGCTGTTTCACGCTCCGAGATTGACGAGCCGCTGCCTGTCGCGGCCCGGGCCGACCCGTGCGAACACCGCGCCGCCTCCTTCGATGATGCGCCGGTGCGTGCACTCGGGCGCGGCGAGATCCTGTTCCAGACAGGCGACACGCGCTCGCGCATCTACCGGGTCGAGCGCGGCGCGTTGTGCCATTATTTCCGTTGGGACGACGGGCGTCACGAGATCATCGAGTTCGCGTTCCCTGGCGACATCGTCGGCTTCGGTCACCTTGAGGGTCACGTGAGCACGGCACAGGCGATTGCCGAAACGATTGTGAGCTTCGTCTCACCGGAGGAGTTCGAGCGCGCCGCCGCGACCGACGGACAGCTCGCCTCGCGCCTGGCAGCTGCTGCCGACCGCGAGTTCGACTATCTGCGCCTCCAGGCCGTCGACAGCGGCCGCGGCAAGCCCGTCGAGCGCCTCGCATCATTCCTTACCGCCCTGTCGCACTTGAGTGCGGATGAAGGCCGCGACCCGGCCCTCGTCACCGACGAGATCTCATCGGGATTCGTCGCCGAGCATCTCGACATGACGCTCGAGGCTCTCGCCCGGGCCCTGCGCGAGCTGGAGCGCCGCGGGATGGTGCGCACAACGGCCGGCGGCCTGCGCATCGCCGACACCGACGCTTTGGAAAAGCTGGCCGGCGCCTGACCGGCCGGGCGGCGCTAGCCTTTCTGCGCTGCAGGCAGCGGACGGCCATCATCGCGCAGCACGATATAGATCGCCGGGATGATGAGCACCGTCAGCAGCGTTGATGAGGCGAGCCCGAACAGCAGCGAGATGGCGAGACCCTGAAAGATCGGATCGGCTAAGATGACGGCCGCCCCGATCATGGCCGCGAGCGCCGTCAGCAGGATGGGCTTGAAGCGGATGGACCCGGCCTCGAGCAACACCGTGCGCAGGGATTCACCGCTCGCGCGCCGATTGCGAATGAAATCGACGAGCAGGATCGAGTTGCGCACGATGATGCCGGCAAGCGCGATGAAGCCGATCATCGATGTGGCCGTAAAGGCCGCGCCGAAGAGCCAATGCCCCAGCATGATGCCAATCAGCGTCAGCGGCACCGGCGTCAGGATGACGAGCGGAAGCGTGAACGAGCGGAACTGTGCCACCACCAGCACGTAGATGCCCAGAAGCGCCACGGCGAAGGCCGCGCCCATGTCGCGGAAGGTGACGTATGTGACCTCCCATTCGCCGTCCCAGAGCAGAACGGGCTTCGCTTCGCTCAAAGGCTGCCCGTGCAGGCTGATCTCAGGCTTGGGCAGCTTGCCCCAGTCGTGCTTGTTGATGAGGTTGGCGACGGCCAGCATGCCGTAAATCGGCGCCTCGTACTGGCCCGCGAGCTCGCCCATCACCATCTCGGCAGCTCGCCCGTTGTGGCGGAATATGGGATAGGACGCCTTCTCGCGCGCAATGTGCACCACGTCGCCGAGCTCCACGATGTCGCGGCCGCCCGGCAGCGCGTTGGCGGGCACCGGCGTCGACAGCGTTTGTTCGTCGAGGGCGAGGTCCTTCTTGGGCAGCTGCACCGCGATCTCTACGGGATAACGGCCGCCGCCCTTGTGGGAGTAGCCGACCGGTGTGCCGCCGAGGTAGGCGGCGATGGTGTCGTAGACGTCCTGCTCCTGGACCTTGTGGAACTCGAGGTTGTCCTGGTCGATCTTGAAGCGCAGCCGCGGCGCCTGCTCGCGGAAGCTCACGTCGTCGTCAACGATGAATGGCACGGCGCGGAAGATGGCGCGCACCTGCCGCGCGATCTCGCGGCGCTCATCGGCATCCTTGCCGTAGATCTCGGCAAGAAGCGTGGCGATGACGGGTGGCCCGGGCGGAACCTCGACGACCTTCAAGGTCGTGCCTTCGGGTGACGGCAGCCCCCTGAGACGCTTGCGCACGTCGAGCGCGATCTCATGGCTCGCGCGGTGGCGCTCGCCCTTGGGGGCGAGATTGATCTGCAGGTCGCCCTGCTGCGGCTCGTCGCGCAGGTAGTAATGGCGCACCAGGCCGTTGAAGTTGAAGGGGGCGGCGGTGCCGGCGTAGGCCTGGATCGAGGACATCTCGGGGAGATCGGCAAGGCGGTGCGCCGCGGCGGAGAGCACACGGTCGGTCTCCTCCAGGCTCGCGCCCTTCGGCAGATCGACGACGACCTGCAACTCCGACTTGTCGTCGAAGGGCAAGAGCTTCACCGTGACCGACTTGGTCGCAAAGAGCCCGAGCGACAGAAGCGTGGCGACGCCAACCAGGATCAGGAATGTCAGCGCGGTCTTGCGCGAGGCGATGATTGGGCGCGCCGCTGCGGCATAGGCGCGCCCGAGCCAACCGCCTTGCGGCGCCTCGGTATCGTGCCCGCCGCTCTTGCCGCCGAAGCGCAGCATCAGCCACGGCGTCACGATGACCGCGACGAAGAACGACAGGATCATCGCCGCCGACGCATTGGCGGGGATGGGGCTCATGTAGGGGCCCATGAGGCCCGACACGAACAGCATCGGCAGCAGTGCCGCCACGACGGTGAGCGTGGCAAAGATGGTCGGATTGCCCACCTCGGCCACGGCAGCGATGGCCGCGTCGACGCGGCTGCGCCCATCATGCATGGACCAGTGACGCGCGATATTCTCGATGACGACGATGGCGTCGTCCACCAGGATGCCGATGGAGAAAATGAGCGCGAACAGGCTCACACGGTTGATGGTGTAGCCGAGCAGCCAGGAGGCGAATAGCGTCAAGAGGATTGTCGTGGGGATCACGACGAGGACAACCCCACCCTCGCGCCAGCCGATGGCCAGGCCGACGAGCAGCACGATCGACAGCGTCGCAAGCCCGAGGTGGAACAAGAGCTCATTCGCCTTGTCGTTGGCGGTCTCGCCGTAGTTGCGCGTCACGAGCACGTCGACGTCGTCGGGAAGAAGCGTGCCTTTGAGCTCGGTGAGGCGATCGATGATCTGCTGGGAGACGACCACGGCATTGGCGCCGGCGCGTTTGGCGAGCGCGAGGGTAACGGTAGGCGTCCGCTTGAGCGTTCCGTCCTTCGCCTTCGTGAAGTTCCACGCCTGGCTCTCGAGCGGCTTGGCGCCGACGACGACGTTGGCCACGTCGCGCACATAGACGGGGCGGCCGTCACGCGCGGTGAGCAGCAGCAGCCCCACGTCGGGTATGCCTTGCAGCGTCTGACCCGCAGCCACGGCCAGGCTCTTGTTCTTCTCGCGTATGCGGCCAGCCAGGAACTCGCGGTTGGCTTGCCGCACTTTGTTCACGAGCTGCGTCAGCGTGATGCCGTAGAGCGATAGCTTCTCTGGGATCGGCTCCACGCGGATCTGGTCGGGGCGTCCGCCGACGATGTAGGAGAGCCCGATGTTGTCGATCTTGGTGAGCTCCACCTGCAGGTTCTGGGCCATCTGGTAGAGCGCGTTGTCCTGGTAGCGATCGACGCCGGGCTTGGGCGCCAGCGTCAGCGTCACGATCGCCACGTCGTCGATGCCGCGCCCGACGATCAGCGGCTCGGGGATGCCGAGCGGGATGCGATCCAAGTTGGCGCGCACCTTCTCGTGCACGCGCATGACGGCGGCGTCCTCCGGCGTTCCGACGAAAAAGCGCGCGGTGACGACGACGCGATCGTCTTGCGTGTTGGAGTAGACGTGCTCGACGCCGTTGATGCCCTTGACGATGGTCTCCAACGGCTCGGTCACGAGCTTGACCGCGTCCTCGGCCTTGAGGCCGTCGGCGTTGACGAAGATGTCGACCATGGGCACGGAGATCTGCGGCTCCTCCTCGCGGGGAAGCGAGATGAGTGCGATCAGCCCGAGCGCCAGGCCGCCGAGCAGGAAGAGCGGCGTCAGTGGCGACTGGATAAAGGCGCGCGTGAGGGCGCCGGAGACGCCGAGACGTGGTCCCTGCGTCATGGCTGCACCAGCCTGTCGCCGGCGCTGACGCCCGCCAGGATCTCAACCTCAGCTGGACCGCCTGTATTCTTGGTGTCCTGGCCGGTCTGCACGACGACGTCGGCGGTGCTGCCGTCCTTGCGTTTCAGCCGCACGTAGTCGAGCCCGAAGCGTTTGAACACATAGGAGCGGGGCACGAGGAATGTCTGGCGCTTGCCGGCCGAGATCCACACCAGCACGCGCTCGCCCACGAAGTAGCTGCCGAGGCCGGGGGCCTCGGCGTCGGCCAGAACCCGGCCGCCCTCGAGCTCGGGGTAGACTTGGACGATGCGGCCCTCTGCGAGCGGCTTCTCGTCGGAGCCAAGGCCGCGTGCGCCGAGGCGGATCGTGTCGCCGACCTTGATGAAGCGCGCATGCCGCTCAGGCAGAGCGAGGCGCAAGAGGTATTCGTTGGCCGCGATCGTGGCGATGGTTTCGCCGCCGAGCACGACGCTGCCTTCCGTGACAGGAACGTTGAGCACGCGGCCTGAGGTGGGAGCGAGAACCTCGCCCTCCTCGCTCTCCGTCTCTATGACCGAGCGGTCAGCGCGCGCCGACTTGAGCTCGTTGACGGCCACGTCGTAGGCCGTCTGCGCCTGGTCGAGGCTCGCCTGCGAGGCAAAGCCCCTCTCCTGCAGCGTGCGCGCGCGATCGAGTACGGTCTTGGCCGTCTCCAGGCGCGACCCGTCGGCGACGATCCGTGCGTCGAGGGCCTTGATGCGGAGCGCGAGCTTGGGATCGACGACGACGGCCAGCACCTGCCCCTGCTTGACCCAGTCGCCGTAGTCAACCTTCAAGGTCACGATCGTGCCTGGCGTCCGCACGCGGGCGAGCGTCAAATTCTTGCTGCGCACGGTCGCGTAGACCGACTTGAGATCGTCGATCTGCTGCGGCCGCACCTCGAATGCCGGCGCGGCGCCGGGGGCACCTGCGAACACGACCGGTGCGCCAAGGCCGACAACCAAGGCCAGCGAGGCGGCACGAGCCGCGCTGCGCGATATGACCATTACGAGAGCCTCCCTGATTTCTGTTCGCCCGACCCGGCCTCTTGACTGTTATATAAGCATCATCTAAATTAGCAACTATGAATATTCAAGACCTCAAGGCGAGCAGCGCGGAAGCGGAGGAGCTCTTGAAGGCGCTGGCCAACAGCTATCGCCTGATGATCCTGTGCGAGCTCAAGGATGGCGAGCGGTCGGTGTCGGCGTTGGAGGAGGTCGTTCCGCTCGCGCAGTCGGCGCTGTCGCAGCATCTCGCCAGATTGCGCGAGGGCGGCCTCGTCACCACGCGGCGCGAGGCGCAGACCATCTACTATTCGCTCAGCGATGCGCGCGTGTCGCGTCTCATCGATGTCCTCTACGAGCTATTTTGCGTTCCGGTGAAGTCTCGAACCAAAAGGCAATCCCCATGACGATAGACCGCGCCGTAATGGCATTCGCAGGCTGCATGATCCTCGTGAGCCTCGCCTTGAGCCAGATCAGCCCGTACTGGCTCCTATTGACCGCATTCGTCGGGCTCAATCTCTTGCAGTCCGCGTTCACCGGCTTCTGCCCCGCCGCAATCGTGCTGAAGCGACTGGGCGTCCGACCCGGCCCCGCCTTCGGCTGATCGCCGACAGACCGCTCTCCGCTCAGATCGAGGAGATCACCATGACAGCCGACTGGATCGGCATGACCAAGGACTTGCGCGCCGGCCTGCGCGAGATGCGCTCGGGCGCGCCCGAGGTCATG
Source organism: uncultured Alphaproteobacteria bacterium (assembly GCA_963724945.1). Lineage (GTDB taxonomy): Bacteria > Pseudomonadota > Alphaproteobacteria > Rhizobiales > Hyphomicrobiaceae > Hyphomicrobium_A. Next base: position 408,592 of record CAVRWL010000002.1, read on the forward strand.
AAGGCGTTCGCCGACATCGCGCAGGCGGCGCTCAACACTCAGGCGCTCGATGCCAAGACCAAGGAGCTGATCGCGCTCGCCATCAGCGTCGCCGTGCGCTGCGACGATTGCATCGCCTTTCATGCCAAGGCGGCCGCCGATCAGGGCGCCAGCGGTGAGGAGGTGCTCGAGACGCTTGGCATGGCCATCTACATGGGCGCCGGACCGTCCGTGATGTACGCGGCGCACGCGCTACAGGCCTACAAGCAGTTTGCTTCAGACGGGACCGAGCGCCGCCTCCAAGGTCCGCACATAGCTCAGATGTATCTAAATATTGATGTTCCGGCGAGGCGAGAGGCCCGCCGCGCCGATGCAAACGAATAAGCTCATGTGCGTCGGCACCCCGATGATTTAGCGAGCCCGTTGGCTCTTTATTGATGATTACCGTTGTCTAGTTGGGTCGGCTGGAACCCGGGCCGTCCAAAAGTTGCACCCGAAGTCTGCGCGGCCCTTCTCGGCGCAGTCTCTGCTGCAGGATTAGGTGCCATGTCGAAACAGCTCCGACGCCTCACCTACGTCGAGGATGAGCCCGACATCCGCGCCATCACCGAGTTCGCGCTCAAGGAAATCGGCGGCTTCGAATTGGACGTCTGCGCCAGCGGCCCGGAGGCGATCGAGCGCACGCCCGATTTCGAGCCCGACCTCATCATCCTCGACGTCATGATGCCGGGAATGGACGGCATCGAGACCTTCAACCGCCTGCGCGCGATCCCCAAGCTCGCGCACACGCCCATCATCTTCATGACGGCGAAGGCCATGAAGCACGAGACCGATCGCTATCGGTCCCTGGGTGTGGCCGACGTCATCCCCAAACCCTTCGACCCCATAGCGCTTGCCGAGCAGATCCGCGAGATCTGGCAACGGGCGCGCAAGGACGCGGTGACCCCGTGACTATGCAGGAGCAGCTCCGGGCCTTGGTGGTGCGCCACCACGCCAACCTGCTCGAGCAGATTGCGGTGGTCAGTCGACTGCTCGACGAGCAGGATGAGCACGGAGTTGCGCGCCCGCGGATCGAGGAGGCGCAAGGCATCTCGCACCAGCTCAAGGGCACCGCCGGCTCGATGGGCTTCCCCAATGTAGGCGCGGCGGCGACCGCGCTCGACGACAGCCTCAAGGCGCTGAAGCGCGAGGGCGCCGCGGCAAGACTGAGAACCTCGCTCGACCTGCTCGACACGCTGCGCCGCGTCGCCGATGCAACGACGCCCGAGATGTCGACGCTCTATAACGCCGACCTCTCGCAACTCAAGCGATAGGGGAGCGGCGCGTCAGCCGCGCGATCCCCGGCCACGGTGACCAATTCGGCGGCGCCCTTCGGGGCGCTTGCGCTCTCCTCTGCGGTTCTCATCGTGCCGGCCACAGGGCCAGCGTCTTTTACTGAGGCAGGACGTCGCAGCGCCCAAAATACGATCCGCTGCCTGCGACCTGAATTCATTCTATAAAACATGGCGCGGCGGCACGGCGCGGCGGCCACGAAACATCGGGCTTTTGGGCATACCGGAACGGCTCGCCGCCAGTCGATCAGCACGCGAACCAATTCGCGACCGAGCTCGTTGTCGGTCGCGCCCCCGAGCACGACGGCATCGCGGTCGGGAAAGTCCCCAACCAAGGCGGCGAACTCCGGGATCTCGGTGGGGCAAACGGTGAGGAATGGCACACCCCCCGCGTCCTAACCTTAAGATCCGACTGCATTCATCACCAAAACGCCATGATAGCACGAGCCAAATCAGGTAAGCACCGAGAGACAATTGGGGCATTGGGGGGTGGCTTGGATTTCGCTCTGAGGCTTGAGGCTTGTAGGCAGGCGGTCGACGCGAAGCTTGCAAGCCTGCTCGAAATGTACCCGGCCGAGGCGACCGGATCGAGCCCCCTCGCCGAGGCCATGCGCTACGCCACGCTCGGGGGCGGCAAGCGCTTCCGTCCTTTTCTCGTGGTCGAGACGGCAGCCCTGTTCGGGGTCGCGCAAGTAGAGGCGCTCGCGGCCGCCGCCGCGGTCGAATGCATCCATTGCTACTCGCTGGTGCACGACGACCTTCCGGCCATGGACGACGACGATTTGCGCCGCGGCCGCGCCACCGTGCACAAGGCCTTCGACGAGGCGACCGCCATTCTCGCTGGCGACGCGCTTCTGACGTTAGCCTTCGAGGTCCTGAGCAGGCCGGAGGCCGACCGTGACCCCGCGGTTCGCGCCGAGCTCGTGCTCGGCTTGGCGCGCGCGTCGGGATGGCAGGGCATGGTCGGCGGTCAGATGCTCGATTTGCTCGCCGAGCACACGCCAACGGATTTGCCGGGGGTCAGCGCATCGAGGCACTCAAGACCGGGGCGCTGATCGAGTTCTCCGTCATCGCCGGCGCCGTTCTCGGGCGCGGCGAGGCCCACGGAGCGCCAGGCGCTCGGACGCTACGCGCGCGCGTTAGGGCCTTGCGTTTCAAATTGCCGACGATCTTTTGGATGCGGAAGGCGATGCCGCCGAGGTCGGCAAGGCGACGGCAAAGGATGCCGCCTCCGGCAAGGCGACGTTCGTCTCACTGCTCGGCATCGAGGCGACCAGGGATAAGCTCAAGGAGCTCGAAGCCGAGGCGATCAATTCTCTCGCTGCCTGGGACGCCCGCGCCGACGTGCTGCGCGAGGCCGCGCGGTTCGTCGTCAACAGGCGCAGCTAAAGCCAACCGTCGAAACCTCTCGCGCGAGAAAGGCGCCACGTGCCCATGAAGGACCTCGCGTTCGTCACCGGTGCGTCGGGTTTCGTGGGCTCGGCGGTGGCGAGGGCGCTGCTCGGCTCGGGCTATGCCGTGCGTGCACTCGTGCGCACCGGCAGCCCTCGCCTCAATCTGCAGGGTCTCGATCTCGACGTCGTCGAAGGGGACATCCGTAGCCCCGAGGCCATAGCCGCCGGCATGAAGGGAGCACGCTACGTCTTTCATGTGGCGGCCGACTACCGGCTCTGGGCGCCGGATCCAAACGAGATCCTGCGCACCAACGTTGGCGGCACCCGGGTGGTGATGACCGCCGCGCTCGGCGCCGGCGTCGAGCGGATCGTCTACACGTCCAGCGTCGCCACGCTGCGCCTGCGCGAGGACGGGCGCCCGGCGGACGAGACGAGTCCTTTGTCCGAGGACGAAGCGATCGGGGCCTACAAGCGCAGCAAGGTCGCCGCCGAGCGCCTCGTCGAGGACATGGTGAAGCGCGAGCGCCTGCCGGCCGTCATCGTCAATCCGTCGACCCCCATCGGGCCGCGCGACGTGCGCCCCACGCCGACCGGGCGCATCATCATCGAGGCGGCCTCCGGCCGCATGCCGGCCTTCGTCGATACGGGGCTCAATCTGGTGCACGTCGACGACGTCGGCGCAGGGCACTTGGCGGCGCTCCGGCGCGGGCGCATCGGCAAGCGCTACATCCTCGGCGGCGAAAATGTGAGCCTCGCCGACCTGCTCGCACGGATCGCGGTGCTGACCGGGCACAAGCCGCCGCGCGTGCGCCTGCCGCGCGCCCTCATCTATCCGTTGGCGTTCGCCGTCGAAAGCGTCGCGCGCCTCACGCAGCGCGAGCCGTTTGTCACGCTCGATGGCCTTAGGATGGCGAAGTACAAGATGTTCTTCACCTCCGCCAAGGCCGAGCGCGAGCTCGGCTACACCTCGCGGCCCGTCGATGACGCGCTGCGCGATGCGCTGCAATGGTTCCGCGCCAAGGGCTACCTGTCATGATGGGCTACCTGCCATGACAGTCGAGCTCGGCGTCGCGATCGTCGCTTTGGCGATCTGGCTCTACCTTTTGCTGTTTCGCGGCGGGTTTTGGCTCGGGCGGGAGAACGATACGCGTGACCCATTGTCGATGAGCAAATCCACTGAGGCCTCTCCGCGCGTCGTCGCCGTCGTGCCGGCCCGCAACGAGGCCGACGTGCTGCCGCGAAGCCTGCGCTCCCTACTCGCGCAGGATTACATGCCGCCGCTGAGGGTCATCGTGGTGGACGATCAAAGCGAGGACGATACCGCCGAGGTCGCGCGCCGCATCGCTGCCACGGCGCGCGGCGAGGTCACGGTGCTGCATGGAGAGCCGCGGCCGCCGGGCTGGACCGGCAAGGTCTGGGCCCTGCAGCAAGGCATTGCCCACGCCGCGACCTCGGCAGATCCGCCCCAGTATCTTCTGCTGACGGACGCCGACATCGCCTATGCACCGGATGCCGTGGCCCACCTCGTCGCGCGCGCTCGCGACGGCGGTTTGGTGCTGACCTCGCTCATGGCGAAGCTCAACTGCGAGAGCTTGGCGGAGCGCGCGCTCATCCCCGCCTTCATCTTTTTCTTCCAGATGCTCTACCCGTTCGCCTGGGTCGGACGGCCGACAAGGCGCACGGCAGCCGCAGCGGGCGGTTGTATGCTTGTAGAGCGCCGCGCGCTCGAACGTGCGGGCGGCATCGCCGCCATCCGCAACGCGCTGATCGATGACTGCGCGCTCGCCGCGGCGATGAAGGAGGAAGGCCCGATCTGGCTTGGCCTGACGAACCGCGTCGTCAGCCTCAGGCCCTATCCGCGCCTCGATGATATCCGACGCATGGTATCGCGCTCGGCCTATGCGCAGCTCGGTTACTCGCCGTTACTGCTCGCCGGCACGGTTGTCGGCATGGCCGTCACCTATCTCGCGGCTCCCGCGCTCGCCATTTTCGGCGATTATCCGTCCTCGGCAATTGGCATTGCCGCGTGGCTCATGATGGCGATAGCCTTCCAACCGACGCTACGCTTTTATCGCTCCTCCCCGCTTTGGGGGGTGGCATTGCCGCTCATTGCGGCGGCCTATCTGGCTTTCACGATGGATTCCGCCTACCAGCATTGGCGCGGGCGTGGCGGCATGTGGAAAGGCCGCCCTCAGGCGTTGCCGGAGAAGCGATGACGATTGGTGCCGAGTTCAAGTCCGGGAAGACCGAGTACGACGAGAACTTTCCCGTCGCCTCCAGGCTTATTGCGCCGCGCTTTCGCGCTCCCGTCATCGCCTTCTACCGCTTCGCCCGTGCGGCTGACGACGCCGCCGATCATCCGACGCTTAGCGAGCCGGACAAATTCGCGCTTCTCGATGCGCTCGAGCATACACTCATCGGCAAGTCGGATGCTGCGCCCGATGCTCTGCCGTTGCGCCGCGCGCTCGCCGCGACCGGCCTTTCCGCGCGCCATCCCCTGGAGTTGCTGGTTGCGTTCCGCCAGGACGTCACGAAGCGCCGCTACCGCGACTGGGACGAGCTGATGCAGTACTGCCGGTATTCGGCGATGCCCGTCGGGCGCTTCGTCTTGGACGTGCACGGCGAAAGCGAGGACACCTGGGCTCCCTCGGATGCCCTGTGCTCTGCGCTGCAGGTGATCAATCACCTGCAGGATTGCGCCAAGGATTACCGTGCGCTCAATCGTGTCTACGTCCCGCTCGACACTCTTGCCGCCTACGACATCGGTGTGGAGACGCTCGCCGCGCCTGAGGCGTCGCCGCAACTGCGCGCCTGTCTCGTCTTGCTCGCCGACCGCACCGCGCTTCTGATGCCTCAGGCCGCGGAGCTGCCCGAGCGGGTCAGAAATGCGCGGCTTGCGCTGGAGACGGCTGCAATCGTCAGGCTTGCCGGCGCGCTCATTGCGCGTCTGCGGACCCGCGACCCCTTGAGCGAGCGTGTACATCTGTCGCCGGCGCAGGCCCTCCTGTTTTCGACGCGCGGCGCGGGCGGCGCGCTCTTGCGGCGCATCGGTCGCCACTTCTTCCCGCTGGCTGCCAGAGGGAACGCACAATGAGCGCGGTGCAGACCTCCGGTGCGCTTGGCGCCCCTGCCGCCTCAGGCAGCTCGTTCTACGCCGCGATGCGCATTCTCCCGGCCCCACAGCGCGAGGCGATGTATTCGGTCTATGCCTTCTGCCGTGCGGTCGACGACATCGCCGATGACGGGGGCCCGGAGCGCCCGCGCCTCGAGGGTCTCGACCGGTGGCGCCGGGATATCGATCGGCTCTACGCTGGCGGCAGCGAGACCGAGCTTACAGCAGGTCTCCACTCTCCCATCGAGACCTTCAGACTCAAGCAGCCGGACTTCCTCGCGGTGATCGACGGCATGGAAATGGATGTGCGCCATGCCATAAGAGCGCCGGATTGGCAGACGCTCGACCTCTACTGCGACCGCGTGGCCTCGGCAGTTGGCCGGCTCTGCGTGAAAATCTTCGGCATCAACGATGACAGCGGGGTGCCCCTCGCGCACCACCTCGGCCGCGCCCTGCAGATGACCAACATCCTCAGGGACCTCGATGAGGATGCCGCCATAGGGCGCCTTTATCTGCCGCGCGAGGCGCTTGCCGGAGCCGGCATTACCGACCACGACGTCGTCAAGGTGCTCGCCGATCCTGCGCTCGACACGGCTTGCCGCATCCTCGCCCAGCGTGCCCGCCAGCATTTCGACGAGGCCGAGCAGATCATGGCGCGCTGTGAGCGCAACAGCGTTCGCTCCCCGCGCCTGATGGCCGCCGTCTATCGCCCCATGCTCGACAAGCTCGTCGCGCGAGGCTGGTCGCCGCCGCGGCTCAGGTTGCGCCATTCCACGCCGCTGATCCTCTGGGCGGTGCTGCGTTACGGCCTCCTTTGATGGCGCGCGGAACCGTCCACATCATCGGGGCCGGTCTATCCGGCCTGTCGGCCGCCGTCAGCCTCGTCGGGCGCGGCGCCAACGTCGTCGTACACGAGCTTGCCCGCCATGCCGGCGGCCGCTGCCGCTCCTACTTCGAGCCGACCCTCGGCCTCACCATCGACAACGGCAATCACCTTCTTCTGTCGGGCAACCACGCCGCGCTGGCACTGCTAAAGACGATCGGCTCCGCTAACGCGCTCATCGGACCCAAGGAGGCCGAGTTCGCCTTCGCCGATCTTGCTTCGGGCGCACGCTGGCTGGTGCGGCCCAACGCGGGGCCCCTGCCGTGGTGGATCTTTGCAAGCGGCAGGCGTGTGCCGGGCACGGGCGCCCTCGATTATCTCGCGCTTGCGCGCTTGCTCCTGCCCGCGGGCGACCGAAGCATCGGCGAGGTGATCACCTGCAGCGGCACACTCTATGACCGCCTCCTGCACCCGGTCTTTGTTGCCGCGCTCAACACCGATCCGGCGGCGGCCTCGGCGGCGCTGGCCGGTGCGGTCGTGCGCGAGACGCTGGCAAAGGGAGGTCGTGCGTGCCGGCCCCTCGTCGCCGCTGACGGCCTGGGGCCCGCGTTCATCGATCCGGCCCTTGCCTACCTCGAGCGCCACGGCGCTCAAGTGCGCTTCGATCATCAGCTGCGCGCGCTCGACCTCGCGGACGAGAACGTGCGCGGGCTCGATTTCGGCGAGGACAAGATCGATCTTGGCAAAGACGACGCCGTCATCCTCGCCGTGCCCGGCTGGGTTGCCCCGTTGCTGATCGCGGGTCTGTCGGCGCCGAAGGCGTTCAGCGCTATCCTCAACGTTCACTTCAAGATCGCACCCCCGCCCGGCTTTCCGCGCATCCTCGGCGTGCTCAACGCGACGACCGAATGGCTGTTTGCCTTTCCCAACCGGATGTCCGTCACCGTTAGCGCGGCCGACCGATTTGTGGAGGCGGAGCGCGAGCCGTTAGCGCGCGCAATCTGGAGCGAGGTTGCAACGCTCACGGGCTCGGGCAGCGAGCTGCCGCCGTGGCAAATAGTCAAGGAGCGAAAAGCCACCTTCGCCGCATTGCCGGACGAGAATGCCAGGCGTCCCGGGCCGGCGACGCGCTGGCGTAACCTCGTGCTCGCCGGCGACTGGACAGCGACCGGCCTGCCTGCGACCATCGAAGGCGCCATCCGATCCGGCGTCCGGGCCGCCGATCTGGTGAGGGTCAAATCCGCCTGGTGACGTCGCACTCCTGCAGCCAACGAAAGGATTGAGAAATGATGGGAGCGCACGCGGCGCCGGACAAGGCCGCTCCTCGGGAAATTCCCGCCGAGCAGCTCGGCGCGGCGATCGGCCGGGCCGCGCGCGCACTGGCCCAACTGCAGCGCGAGGACGGGCACTTTGTGTTCGAGCTCGAGGCGGATGCCACGATCCCCGCCGAGTACGTGCTGATGCGCCATTACCTCGGCGAGCCGGTCGAATCCGCGCTCGAGGCGAAGATCGCCGCCTACCTGCGCCGCATTCAGTCGCCGGACGGCGGCTGGCCCCTGTTCCATGAGGGGCCCTCCCACGTCAGCGCCAGCGTCAAAGGATACTTCGCATTGAAGATGATCGGCGCTTCCATCGATGCCCCGCACATGGCGCGCGCGCGTGAGTGGATTTTGGCCCAGGGCGGAGCGGCCAACAGCAACGTCTTCACCCGCAACCTGCTCGCGCTCTATGGCGCCATTCCCTGGCGCGGCGTACCCGTCATGCCCGTCGAGATTATGTTGCTGCCGCGCTGGTTTCCCTTCCACCTCGACAAGATCTCCTACTGGGCGCGCACGGTGCTGGTGCCGCTCACCGTGCTCAACGCTTTAAAACCGCGCGCGCGCAACCCGAAGGGCGTGCGCATTGAAGAATTGTTCGCCACGCCGCCCGAGGAGGTGCGTCACTGGCCTAAAGGCCCGCACCAGACCTGGCCCTGGTCCGGCATCTTCGGCGCCATTGACCGCATCCTGCGTGCGCTCGAGCCGTATTTTCCCAAGACGACGCGCAAGCTCGCTATCGAGAGGGCGCGCCGCTTCGTCACCGAGCGCCTCAACGGCGAGGACGGGCTCGGCGCGATCTTCCCGGCCATGGCCAACTCGGTGTTGATGTTCGATGCGCTCGGCTATCCCGCCGACCACTCCGACCTCGTCATCGCGCGCTCCTCGCTCGAGAAGCTCCTCGTTGTCAAGGATGACGAAGCCTACTGCCAGCCGTGCCTGTCACCGGTATGGGACACCGCTCTTGCCAGCCACGCGCTGCTCGAGGTCGGCGGCGCGGATGCCGAGGCGTCCGCCCAGCGTGGTCTCGAATGGCTGAGGCCGCTGCAGGTGCTCGACACGGTCGGCGACTGGGCGGCGTCGCGGCCCGGCGTCGCCCCTGGCGGCTGGGCCTTCCAGTATGCCAATCCGCACTATCCCGATCTCGACGACACGGCGGTCATCGTCATGGCCATGGACCGCGCCACCCGGCACATCCCCGAAGGACGCCGTTCCGACTACCGCCACGCCATGGAGCGCGGCCGCCAATGGGTCGAAGGGATGCAGAGCAAGAATGGCGGCTGGGGCGCGTTCGACGCCGACAACACCTATCACTACCTCAACCAAATCCCGTTCTCCGACCACGGCGCGCTGCTCGACCCACCCACCGCCGACGTGACGGCGCGCTGCCTTTCGATGCTGGCGCAGCTCGGCGACGTAGCGGGTAAGAGCGCGCCCCTCGACAAGGCGATCGCTTATCTGCGGCGAACACAAGAGCCGGAGGGGAGCTGGTTCGGCCGCTGGGGCATGAACTACATCTACGGAACCTGGTCGGTGCTATGCGCCTTCAACGCCGCCGGCGTCGACCCCAACGCACCAGAGGTGCAAAAGGCTGTGCGCTGGCTCTTAGCGATCCAGAATGAGGACGGCGGCTGGGGCGAGGACGGCGACAGCTACAGGCTCGATTACAAGGGCTATCAGGCGGCGCCGAGCACCGCCTCACAGACGGCGTGGGCTTTGCTCGGGCTAATGGCTGCCGGCGAGATCGACAATCCGGCGGTCGAGCGCGGCATCGGCTACCTTACGGCGCATCAGCGCGAGGATGGCTTCTGGTCCGAGAAGCGGTTCACGGCGACCGGGTTTCCGCGCGTCTTCTACCTGCGCTACCACGGCTACCCGAAATTCTTTCCGCTTTGGGCACTCGCGCGTTTCGCCAATCTGAAAGCGGCCAACGCCAAATCGGTCGCGGTCGGGATGTGAGCGCGGAGCGCGAAGCGAGCGGCTATGTCATCGCCGCAACGGGCCTGCGAGCCGAGGCGCGTATCGCGGCGCGCTTCCCCCGAACGAAGGCTGTTGTTGGAGGCGGCGATGCAGCGCACCTGGAGTGCCTCCTCGAGCAGGCGATCGCGGACGGCTGCCGCGGCATCGTGAGCTTCGGCATGGCCGGCGGCCTCCAGCGCGAGCTGAGACCCGGCGCCTGCTTGATCGGCCGCGAGGTCGTGCATGAGAACAACCGCTACCGCACCGATCAAGCGTGGGCTGCACGTTTGCAGACGCGGCTGCCCCGCGCCGAGCTCGTCGCCATCGCCGGCGTCGACCGCCCGCTTCTGACCCAATCCCAGAAACAGGCGCTGTTCTCGGCGACCTCTGCCGCAGCCGCCGACATGGAAAGCCACGTGGCCGCGCGTGTTGCCGCGAGGCACGCTCTGCCGTTGGCCGTCCTGCGCGTCGTAGCTGATCCGCAAGCGCGTGATCTGCCGCAAGCGGCGCTCGCGGGGATGCGGGCCGACGGCAGCACGGATACGGCGGCGGTGCTGCGCTCTCTTGGCAAGGATCCCGGTCAGATTGCGCAGCTCGTCCGCGTCGCTGCCGATGCCGGCCGCGCCTACTGGGCGCTACTCCGCTGCCACCGGCGACTGGGGCCTGGCCTCGGCCTCATCGATCTCGGCTAGCTTGCGCTCGACGTGGCGCGAGAAGACGTACTCGGCCGGCCGCTGGCGATCGAGGGGGATCTCGGGCGCCATCGGCCCCTCGGTCGTGACGCCCCGCAATGCCAGGCCCGCGAGCTTCCACGGCCTCTTGACTGCGTCGAGCACCGCGGAGGCCTCAAAGCCGCTGTGCACCATGCAATCGGCGCACTTCTCGTAGTTGCCCGTGCCGTAGGAGTCCCAGTCGGTCTCCTCCATCAGCTCCTTGAAGGTCTTGGCGTAGCCCTCACCCAAGAGGTAGCAGGGCCGCTGCCAGCCGAACACGGTGCGCGTCGGGTTGCCCCAGGGCGTGCAATGGTAGGTCTGGTTTCCGGCGAGAAAATCTAGAAACAGCGCCGATTGAAAGAACGGCCACGCTCGCCCGCCGCGCCCACGGCTAAAGATGTCGCGGAACAGCTGCTTCGTGCGCGTGCGGTTGAGGAAGTGCTGCTGGTCGGGCGCACGCTCGTAAGCATAGCCGGGCGAGATCGTGATGCCGCCGACCCCCAACGCCTTCATCGCGTCGAAGAACCGGGCGACACGCCCAGGCTGCGCATCGCTGAAGAGCGTGCAGTTGATGTTGACGCGAAAGCCCTTCGCCTTCGCATTCTTGATCGCCGCGACCGCACGCGGATAGACGCCCTTCTGGCACACGGACTTGTCATGCATCTCCTCGTCGCCGTCGAGGTGCACCGACCAGTTGAAGCGGCTATGCGGGCGGTACTGATCGAGCTTCTTGTCCATCAGCAAAGCGTTGGTGCAGACCGTCACGAACTTGCCCTTGGCAAGCGCGCCGTTCACGACTTGAGGGAGCTCCTTGTGCAAGAGCGGCTCGCCGCCGGCGAGAACGACCACAGGCGCGCCGCACTCATCGATCGCGCCCATGCAATCGTCGACCGACAGGCGCTGGTTCAGGATCTTTTCCGGATAATCGATCTTGCCGCATCCCGCACAGGCGAGGTTGCAGCGAAACAGCGGCTCGAGCATCAGCACGAGCGGATAGCGTCGGCGCCGCATGAGATGCTGGCCGACGATGTAGCCCCCGATCGAGAGCACCTGATTTAGAGGTATACCCACCAGTGTTCCTTATCCGCGTGTCCCGCGCGAACCGGCACGAAGGCGCCGCTCAAGCAGTTTCTAGTTCATGCGGCAGGCGAAACTCGACACTTTCCTCGACACCCGACAGCGTCTCTACCTCCACCGGACCCAGGGCGCCAAGAGCGTCGATCACGTCATCGACAAGAACCTCCGGCGCCGACGCCCCCGCCGTAATACCTATCGTCGACTTGCCGACGAACCAAGCCGGATCGATCTCGCTGCCGTCTGCCACAAGATAGCTCGGTACTCCCGCCTCGGCGCCGATCTCGCGCAGGCGGTTGGAGTTGGAGCTGTTGCTGGCGCCGACGACGATTATGAGCTCGACCATCTTGCTCAGCTCACGCACGGCAGTCTGGCGATTTTGTGTTGCATAGCAAATATCACGCGTGTCCGGACCAACGACGTCGGCGAACCGCTCCTTGATGGCTAGGATCGTCGAGCGAGTATCGTCGACGCTGAGCGTGGTCTGCGTGATGTAGGCCACGGGGGTATCGGTCGGGATGTCCAGCGCCGCCACGTCGTTCTGGTCCTGCACGAGATAAACCGGGCCCGACAGCTGACCAATGGTGCCTTCGACCTCTGGATGGCCCGCATGACCGATCAAGATCACGGCGCGCGCGCTGTCGACGTAGCGCTGACCTTCCTTATGGACTTTCGCGACGAGAGGGCAGGTCGCGTCCAGCACCGACAGGCCGCGCGTTCGGGCGTCTTTCTCCACGGCGCGCGATACACCATGCGCGCTGAAGATCGTGATCGCACCGGGGGGCACCTCTGAAAGGTCCTCGACGAAGCGAGCGCCCTTGGCCTTGAGGCTTTCGACGACGTGCCGGTTATGCACGATCTCGTGGCGCACGTAGACGGGCGATCCATACTTTTTGAGCGCCTGTTCCACGATATCAATGGCCCGCACGACGCCGGCACAATAGCCGCGCGGCTGGGCAAGTATCACTCTCATTCGCTGCGCCCCGTCCCCGGTTTCGTTACCCCTGTGGTCATGGATAATATAGCTTTCTGGCGGCTGTCGTCCCGATTGGGGTTACCATGAACGCGCTTAAGCTTGACCCGCTTACCAATTCGATGGGGGACGTTGCTGCGATGCAGCACCGTGCGTGCCGATGGCGCCGATCTGCTCTCATTTGCCGCACATCTCTGATGGCCGCGCGTGCCCGGCGGCAAGGGCGCAATCCTGCCTCGCCAACCCGATAGTCCCCCGCAAATGCTGAAGACGGTCGTCGTAACGCTCGTAACGGCTTGCTGCCGCTTCGCCTGGCTCGTGGTCGTCCTGGCAGCGATCGTCACGGCGGGAGCCGCAGAGTACGCGCGCGAAAATTTTGCGATCAGCACCGACACGGGCCAGCTCATCTCACAGCGATTGCCCTGGCGCCAGCGCGAAATCCAGTTCGATGCGGCATTTCCGCAACAGTCGGATACGATCGTCGTCGTCATCGATGCCGTGACTCCCGAGCTCGCCGACAGCGCGTCGCGTGCGCTCGCCGAGGCCCTCGCGAAGGAGCCGGCGCACATCCAATCGGTGCGTCAGCCGGATGCCGGCCCCTTCTTCGAGCACAACGGCCTCTTGTTCCTTTCGACCGAGGCGCTGACGCAATCAACCGAGCAGCTCATCAGAGCCCAGCCCTTCCTCGCCACGCTCGCGGCCGATCCGACCTTGCGCGGCTTCGCTCACGCGTTGTCGTTCATCCCGGAGGGCGTCAAGGCCGACCGCATCGAATTCTCCGCGTTCGCCAAGCCGCTGACGAAGATCGTCGACACGCTCGATGCGCTCCTTGCTGGCCGCAACGCGGCGTTCTCGTGGAGCGAATTGATGACGGGGGAGGCGCCGCCGGCGCGAGAGTTGCGCCGCTTCATCAACGTCAAGCCCGTTCTCGACTACGGCGCGCTCGAGCCAGGCGCGGCGGCGACAAGCGTCATCCGCGCGACCGCGCAAAGCCTCGGTCTCGTGCCCGACCGCGGCGTCAGGGTGCGCCTCACGGGCTCGGTGCCGATGGCGGATGAGGAATTCTCCACGGTCGCCGACGGCGCGTTACTCAACGCCACGTTGACGATCACCGTCGTGATCCTGATCTTGTGGCTCGCGTTGCGCTCCGCCCGCATCATCCTCGCCGTGTTCTTGAGCCTGATCGTCGGGCTCACCCTAACCGCGGCGGCCGGCCTCGCGATGGTCGGCACGCTGAACCTCATCTCGGTTGCATTCGCCGTGCTGTTCGTCGGCATCGGCGTCGACTTCGGCATCCAGTTCTCGGTGCGCTATCGCCAGGAGCGCCATACGAACAGCGATCTCGGCGCGGCGCTCGCCACCGCTGCCGCCGAGGTCGGCAAGCCCTTAGCGCTCGCCGCGGCGGCCACGGCAGCCGGCTTCTACGCGTTCCTGCCGACGGACTACCGCGGCGTCTCCGAGCTCGGCCTCATCGCCGGCACCGGCATGCTGATCGCATTTCTGACGAGCATCACCCTGCTTCCCGCCCTCTTGATGATCTTGAAGCCGCCGGGCGAGGCCCGCGATGTCGGATATCGCCAGCTCGCCCCGGTTGACCGTTTCCTCGCCCGCCATCGGCGCGCGATCCTCGTTGTGACCGGACTCGCGGTGGCTGCGGGGCTTCCGCTGCTCTTGCATCTGAAGTTCGATTTCAATCCGCTCAACCTGCGCAGCACCAAGGCCGAGTCGGTCGCGACCATGCTGGACCTTATGAAGGATCCGGCGACATCGCCCGACACCATCGACATCCTTGCGCCTTCGCTTGCGGATGCGAACACGCTGGCGCGTCGTCTCGACCAGCTGCCGGAGGTGGCGCGCACGGCCACGCTCGAGAGCTTCATCCCCGAGGACCAGGACAAGAAGCTCGCGATCATCGCCGACGCCGCAAGTCTGCTTGGGCCCACGCTCGAGCCGGCCGAGATGAAGCCCTATCCGAGTGATGAGGAAACGGTCCAAGCCCTCACCGAGGCGAGCGACGTGTTCGTGGATGCACGCGGCCACGGTGAGGCCGCCGCTCTCTCTTTGCGCATGGCGGCCGCGCTTCAGCGCCTCGCCGTCATCGCGCCGAGCCGCCGGCTCGTGATCGGGCAAACGCTGCTGGCGGGTCTCGATACGCATCTCAACCAGATCCGAAGTGCGCTCAAGCCCACGCCCGTCTCCGTCGACAAATTGCCGCCGGTCCTTAAGAGCGACTGGGTGACCGCGGACGGCAGGGCGCGCGTCGAAGTGGTGCCCAAGGGCGACGCCAATGACAATAAGACTCTGAAGCGCTTCGTTTCCGCCGTATTGGCGGTGGCTCCCGAGGCCACGGGCGATCCCATTCTCATCCAGGAATCGGCCAATGTCGTCGTGCGCGCCTTTCTCGAGGCGGGCGGCTTGGCGCTCGCCTCGATTACGCTGATCCTCTTCGTCGTGCTGCGGCGCTTAAGCGACGTGCTGGTGACGCTGGTGCCGCTGCTCCTGGCCGGCGTGGTGACGATGGAGCTGACGGTGCTGGTGGGGCTGCCGCTCAATTTCGCAAACATCATCGCCTTGCCATTGTTGCTCGGCGTCGGCGTGGCGTTCAAGATCTACTATGTACTCGCCTGGCGCGGCGGCGAGACGAGCCTGCTCGCCTCCTCGTTGACGCGGGCGGTGATCTTCAGCGCCATGACGACGGCGACCGCCTTCGGCAGCTTATGGTTCTCCAACCATCCGGGGACCTCGAGCATGGGCAAGCTCTTGAGCCTGTCGCTGCTCACGACGCTCGCGGCCGCCGTGCTGTTTCAGCCGATCCTGATGGGACCGCCGCGGGAGCCCACTCAGCCAAGGGTCTAGGGAGCGCATCGCGGCAGTACGATTTGACGCCCGCTGCCTAGAAGGCTGCTGGATCCGAAGGGCGTCAAGCACTCAAGCACCGCGTCCGCTCGCTCGGTTCGAGCAGACGTCGGATGCGTCGCGCCATCATGTCTTGCATTGACCGAAAGCGGATTTGCGGGCGCCGAGTGTGGTCGAGCGACTCCGATCGATTTCAGGCCGCGTATCCCGGGTCGCGCCAACCGCACGATTTGCATTTCACCACCGGCGGCAAGAAACGCTGCCTCCAGCCCCACGTGCCGGCGTAGATGCCTACGTGCATGGCGATCATTGCGCCGCCCACTTCGAGCAGGCCGACGACAGCCCGCTCGCCGAGAGTCATGCCGGAGCCCGCAACCACCCATGCCGCCGCACCCGAGAGCAACAAGACGCAGCCGGCAATCGTCGCTCCGATACCGGCCACCACAGCCGCCACATTGACCAGGTCATTCATTGAGCCATAGTGCGGCCTGCCGCGGATGACCGGGCTGTCCGCGCCGATCATGGCCAGCGTAATTCCGTGCTCGAAGTGCTCGGTTGCCCCGCACCGCGGGCAGCCCGCGATCCTCGTATCCCATGGAAGCTTGATCTTAAAGCGCTTGGCAAAGGCCAGCGACACGGCGACGACGGCCGCCATGATGAAACTCATGATGAGCGTGAAAAGGAATTTCTCGGCGTCCATTGCACGCCCTCCGCAGCCGGGCCCAGCCACAACGAAATACTACGTGTCCGAGGCCTCATCGACCTCAATGCCTAAGTATTTGACGGTGCTCTCGAACCGCTGGCCGAGTAGGCGCGGCAAATCATGTCGACATGATGCCGGCCCAATCTAGGGACTTAGATTGCGTGGTCTTTATCCGTTTGCGCGCTGCCCACGATGGCGGCGGCCTTGCAACGATATGAAATCAGATCGGGAGGCAGCATGCACAGTCCGGTCCCTCATCCGAAACAGAAGCCCATGTCGCTCGCCGAATTCAAGCAGCGCCGGCGGCCGCTCCGCAATATCAACGTCGAGCTGCGCGAGAAGCGCTCACGCCTTGACCGCTTGGCGCTCTGGATCACAGGTCATGTCGGCACTATGGGATTCTTCCTGATCATCTTTGCCTGGACGGTCCTTTGGCTCGGCTGGAATCTGCTGGCACCGGATCGGCTCAAATTCGACCCGCCGATGGGCTTCATCTTCTGGCTGTTTCTCTCCAATCTCATTCAGATCCTCTTGATGCCCCTCATCATGGTGGGCCAGAACCTGCTCGGCCACCACGCCGAGGCGCGCGCCGAGCACGATCTGGAGATCAACATCAAGGCCGAGCAGGAGATCGAGGTCATCCTGCATCACCTCGAGCACCAGAACGGGATTCTCATCTCCATGCTGCAAAAGCTGGGGGTGGATGTGCACGAGCTGATCGAGAGCGTGAAGGGCTAATTCGCAAGCAGAGATCAGCTCCTCCCGCTAGCCTATGGAGAAGGACGATGTCTCTTCCGTTTTTCCTCGCTGCACTCCTCGGCAAAGCCGCTGCGGGAGCAGCGTCCAAAGGGTTCGCTGCCAAGGCATCGGCCGCTGGCACCAAAGGCGCATCCGCTCGTCATTCACACCGCGTCCTGGCGAAGAGGCTTGCCGGCAAGGTCGTAAATAAGGCCGGTGATCAGGTCATCGATACGGCCGCATCGAAAGCCGAGGCGGCGATGGCCGACCGCAAGAAGAATAAAGGGCATCGCTGACCCCTTGACGAAGCTCCGTGCACGCGTTCTGGCGAGCACGCCATGCCCGGATCAGCTCAGGCCTGACATAGAGCTCTTTTGCACTGTAAAGCGGTTCACACCAAGCGAGGTGCCGCCGTGGCGAACGATGCTTCAGGACGCGAGCTCGCGGCGCTCGCGCAGGAAGCGGAAGAACTCCACACCTTCGCGCAGCCGCCGCTTCATCATCTGCGGGCTCGTCACCATCTCCCCGACGATCGAGGCAATCTTGCCCGAGCGGAAATAGAAGCGGCGGTAGAAGGACTCCACCGAGTTCGAATATCTCGGAATGCGACAGGTGCGGGTAGTGCAGCGGCGCGACCTGCACACCGTGCTCGTCGACGAGCTCGGCATGCTCTGCGTCGAGCCACCCTTCCTTCACCGCCTGATCGAACAGGAAAGTGCCGGGATAGGGCGCTGCCAAGGAGACCTGGATCGTGTGCGGGTTGATCTCGGTCGCAAACCGTATGGTCTCCTCGATGGTCTCCTTCGTCTCGCCGGGCAGACCGAGAATAAACGTGCCGTGGATCGTAACGCCGAGCTCATGGCAATCCTTGGTGAACCGGCGCGCCACATCAACCAGCATGCCCTTCTTGATGTTGTGCAGGATCTTTTGGTTGCCGGACTCATACCCCACCAGCAAGAGCCGCAGGCCATTGTCGGCCAGCACCTTCAAGGTCGCGCGCGGCACGTTGGCCTTGGCGTTGCACGACCAGGTGATGCCGAGCTTGCCGAGCTCTCTGGCGATCGCCTCAGCGCGCGGCAGATCGTCGGTGAAGGTGTCGTCGTCGAAGAAGAACTCTCTAACCTGCGGGAAGGCGGCCTTGGCCCAGCGGATCTCATCGATGACGTGGCCAACGCTGCGCGTGCGGTAGCGGTGGCCGCCGACCGTCTGCGGCCAGAGGCAGAATGTGCAGCGCGATTTGCAGCCGCGTCCCGTGTAGAGGGAGATGTAGGGGTGCTTCAGGTAGCCGATGAAATAGTTCTCGATCTCGAGGTCGCGTTGGTAGATCGGCGTCACGAACGGCAGCGCATCCATGTTCTCGATCACCGCCCGGTCGGGATTGTGGACGATCACGCCGGCGTCGTTGCGGTAGCTGAGCCCCATGACGTCCTTGAGGGCGCGGCCGTCGGCAACCTCCTTGATCGTGAAGTCGAACTCGTTGCGTGCCACGAAGTCGACCGAGGGTGCCGCGTTGAGGCTCTTGTCGGCTTCGACCGCGACCTTGGCACCGATCAGGCCCGCCTTGAGGTGCGGATTGACGGCTTTCAAGGCTTCGACCGCGGCGACGTCGGCGGCAAACGAGGGGGTCGAAGTGTGCAGGACCACGAGATCGTAGTCGCGCGCGCGGGATGCGATTTCGGTAAGCGAGGTCCCGTGCGGCGGCGCGTCGATGAGCTTGCTGTCGGGAACGAGCGCCGCTGGCTGCGCGAGCCAAGTGGGGAACCAGAACGAGCGGATCTCGCGCCGGGCCTGGTAGCGAGAGCCAGCCCCGCCGTCGAAGCCGTCGAAGGACGGAGCCTGCAAGAACAGCGTGCGCATCGGCGTCCCGTTTCTCTCTTGTCTCTCTCTCAGGCCGGCGTAAACGTCCCGTCAGGCCCGATCTTGTAGCGGCGTCCTCGCCAGCTCACCTGCCATGGCAGGAAGCTTGCCATGTAAATCGCGAAGCTCAACAGATCGCGCACCGGAGCGAGCCAGACCGGGACGCGTCCTCCCCCGAGGCTGCGCGCAAATTGTAGCGGGACCAAGAAGCCGCAAGCAAGCACGAGAACGAGAAGGGCAACGGAAGCCGGCCCGAAGCCCCCGAGCCCTGCCGCCGTGAGCGCGAACGGCAAGGGGTGGGTCACGACCGATCCCGCGTAGCCCAGCGGATCGACCAGCCGGATGGTGCGGCCCCAGCGCAGCTCGCGTCGGGCGAGCTCGGCAAAGCTCAACTCGGAGCAGACGTGGTCGATAACCATAGGAGGAATGGCGACCTTGAGGCCCAGCTGCCGCACGGCGGCCCCCACGGCATAGTCGTCGGCCAACTGATCGGCAAAGGCCTCAAATCCTCCGATTCGGCGTAGCGTCTCGGCGCTGAGCGCAATCGTCGACCCGAAGCAGGGTTTGGCGAGCCCCAACCGCAAGCCGACGAGAACGCTTGGGAGAAACCGATGGTCGATCTCGGCGGCAGCAAGCCGCGACCAGGCACCGGCGACCGGGAGGCCCCGATATAGGCAGGTCACGAGGCCGACGCCTGAAACTTGTAAGGCCGCTGTAATCTGCCGCAGATAGGCCTGGCCCACTCGAATATCGCTGTCGGAGAGCACGACGATCTCTCCGCTGCTGCGCGAAAAGCTGTTGATAACGTTCGATATCTTGCGATTGGCGCCATACGAGCGCGCATCAATTGTAAGGTCGATGTCGCGTTGGGGGAATTCCGCGATGAGGCGCTTTGCAAGGCTCGCGGCAGGATCTGCCGAATCTTGTAGCCCAAAAACGATCTGTACCGGCCCCGGATAGTCCTGGTTGCAGAACGAGGCGAGGTTCGCCTCGAGCCCCGGCTCGGCGCCGCAGAGCGGCTTCAAGAGGCTCAAGGAGGGTCCGTCAACGGAAATGCCAGCCGGTGGGTCGGCAAAGAACCGGCGGAGCTGCGCCGCGGCAAAAACGCAGTACATACAGCCAATGATCGCAAGACATGTGCAAATAAGCCACAGACAAGTCATGATCGCGCTCGTACATTCGGACAATAACGAGAGACCCTACGGGGCGGGTGGGCGTGCTGCTTTCGAATGCGCGTCCTTGGCCGTAACGGCAAGGGGACGGGGAGCGATCTTGAGGGACTGTACCATCCTGATCCGCATTTTCGTCGCGGTTGTGATTGCGGGAAGCCTATCGGCGTGCGCGTCGACGGGCGGCGGCATGCCGCGCCCCGAATTCCTCGCGAGCCCCGATCAGCCCGTCGAGCCGGCCGCGATCGCCGACCCGATGGAAAAGCAGAACCGCGCGGTGTTTGAGGGCAACCAGGAACTCAACCACGCGATCATCTATCCGCTCGCGAAAGCTTATAACGAGAATATTCCCGAAGAGGTGCGCGACAGTGTCGACGCGTTCACCACCAATTTGAGTGAGCCGGTCGTGTTCGCCAATGACGTGCTGCAGCTGCGCTTCGCGGCGGCGGCGACGACACTCGGTCGCTTCGCACTCAATTCGACGGTAGGAATCGGCGGCCTTTTCGACGTCGCCGCAACCCAAGAGCTGCCGCATCAGTCGGGAGACTTCGGGGAGACGCTTTACGTTTGGGGCGTGCGCGACAGTCCCTATCTCGTGCTGCCGATCCTGGGGCCGACCAACTTGCGCGACGCCATCGGCAGCGGCATCGAATTCGCCGCGCAAATTCCCGCCGCGGGTCTCTATCCGGCAGGACTGGCCGCAAAAGTCGCTGGACATGTCTCCACGGGGGGCACCGTTCTGAGCCCTCTGTCGGACCTGCGCAAGGTCGGAGACATGGAAACGCTCGAGGACGGTTCGCTCGATTTCTACACGATGCTGCGCAGCGTGACGGATCAGAAGCGGCAGGCGGAGCTGCAAGAGGCGCTCGAGACGAGCGCGCTGACCGCGCCTCCCTCGCCCCCCGATCCCAATGCGATCGAGCCCGTCATGGTGCTGACGGCATCGCCCGCCTGGTCGGAGAAGACCGTGCCGCTGCCCAGCACAAAGACGGAGGCCGCGAAACAGCCGCCGGAGAGACGGATCATCATCGGCGCTCCCGCCGTCGTCGCCGAGTAGCGGCTCTAGGTGAGCCGCTATGCGCCGGCCAGCAGCTTATCGCCCTGCCGGCGCAGGGAATTGATCAGGGCCTGAGGCCCGCCCGACTTCAGGATGGCGCTGAACTCCGCCCGGCGGCTCGCAAGCTCGCTGATCGTTCCGTCGAGATACACGTCGACAACCCGCCATTGGCCGCCGCTGTTGCGCATTAGGTAATCGAGCTCGACGGCCTTGCCGTTGGCCTGAACGAGGTGGGTCTTTACCAGCTTATCGGCAGGCGTCCTGTCAATCGTCTGCAAGATCTCGAACCGCTCTCCTGAGAAACCGTCGAACTGGCTCGCGTAGTTCGCGACCATCATGCGGTTGAACGAGTTAGTGATGCTTGCCTGCTGCGTGGGATCGAGTCCCGCCCAGCTCGGCCCGACCGCGGCGCGCGCCATCGACGGAATGTCATAGATGTTAGAGAGGACCGGAGCCAGGCGGTCAAAACGCCCGTTGATACCGAGCTGCTTGGCCTGTTGCATGGTCTGGATCAGCGCCGTGTAGAGGACCCCGATGCGATCGGCGGCAGACTGCGCCGACGCGGCCCTGGTCGGCGGCATTAGCCCGAGCGACATCACGGCCGCGATCGATGCGACGAGAATCCACCGTCGAGAGATCTTTGCGTGACTCATACTTTTCTTTCTCCCTGCACACGTGTCGACATTTCCGGTAGCCTGATAGCTTCGTAAGGTTAAAGCCCAATCTGCGGTAAGCGAGCAACACCTCCACGGCAAATCTGCGGCGTCATGGACGGATACAGTTCATGGCCACGCCGGACGGTCATAATAATGGCTCAGCTGGGATGGAATAGACCGCTATCCAAATGTATCGCGGACTGGCCAATGGACGCCAAGACACCGGCCTCGTCGACGCCTCTACTTGATCGCGTGAAGACACCCGAGGAGCTTCGGGCATTGGCCGAGTCCGATCTGCCGCAGCTCGCCGCCGAGCTGCGCCAGGAGACGATCGATGCCGTGTCGGTGACGGGCGGTCACTTGGGCGCCGGGCTCGGCGTCGTCGAGCTGACCGTGGCGCTGCATTGGGTGTTCGACACCCCGCGCGACCGGCTGGTTTGGGATGTGAGCCACCAGACGTACCCCCACAAGATCCTCACCGGCCGGCGCGACCGCATTCGCACCCTGCGCGCACCCGGTGGCCTGTCGGGCTTCACCAAGCGTTCAGAGAGCGCCTACGATCCCTTCGGCGCGGCGCACTCCTCCACCTCCATCTCCGCCGGTCTCGGCATGGCGGTGGCGCGCGATCTGGAAGGGCGCTCAAACAACGTCGTGTGCGTCATCGGCGACGGCGCCATGTCGGCCGGCATGGCGTACGAGGCCATGAACAATGCCGGCGCGCGCGATGAGCGCCTGATCGTCGTCCTGAACGACAACGACATGTCGATCGCGCCGCCGACGGGCGCTCTCTCGGCCTATCTCGCCCGCATCACCTCGAGCGGCACCTATTTCTATCTGCGCGACATCGCCAAGCAGCTCGCCAAGCAATTGCCCAAGAGCTGGGAGCGGCGCGCTGCCCGCATGGAGGAGTACACCCGCCACCTGTGGCAGGGCGGGGCCTGGTTCGAGGAATTGGGCTTCTACTACGTCGGGCCCATCGACGGGCACGACCTATCGCAGCTTTTGCCCGTCTTGAAGAACGTGCGCGAGGCCAAGCAAGGCCCCATCCTCGTTCACGTCGTCACCAAGAAGGGCAAGGGCTATGCCCCTGCCGAGGCCTCCGACGACAAGTACCACGGGGTCGCCAAGTTCAACGTCATCACCGGCGCGCAGGTGAAGCCCGAAGCCAAGGCGCCGAGCTACACGCAAGCGTGTTTGCCCAGAGCCTCATCAAGGAGGCCAAGAAGGACGCCAGGATCGTCGCCATCACCGCGGCGATGCCCGACGGCACCGGGCTCGACCTGTTCGCAAGAGAGTTCCCCGAGCGCGCCTTCGACGTCGGCATCGCCGAGCAGCATGCGGTGACGTTCGCCGGCGGGCTCGCCACGGAAGGGCTGAAGCCGTTCGCGGCGATCTACTCGACCTTCCTGCAGCGCGCCTACGACCAGGTCGTGCACGACATCGCCATCCAGCGCCTGCCCGTGCGCTTTGCCATCGACCGGGCGGGCCTCGTGGGCGCCGACGGGCCGACGCACGCGGGCTCCTTCGACGTCACCTATCTCTCCTGCCTGCCGGGGTTCGTGGTGATGGCGGCAGCCGACGAGGCCGAGCTCGTGCACATGGTGGCGACCGCGGCGGCAATCGACGACCGCCCTTGCGCCTTCCGCTACCCGCGCGGGGAAGGCACCGGCGTCACACTGCCCGAGGAGGGTGTCCCGCTCGCCATCGGCAAGGGCCGCATCCTGCGCGAAGGCACGGCGGTGGCGCTTTTGTCGCTGGGCCCGCGGCTCACAGAGTGCCTCAAGGCTGCCGAGCAGCTCGCCGCGTTCGGGCTGTCGGCGACGGTGGCGGATGCGCGCTTTGCCAAGCCGCTCGATGAGGAGCTCATCGGCCGGCTCGCGCGCGAGCACGAGGTTTTGGTGACGGTGGAGGAGGGCGCGGTCGGCGGCTTTTCCAGCCACGTGCTGCAATTCCTGGCGCAAAGCGGGCTTCTGGACCGCGGCCTCAAGGTGCGCTCGTTGGTGCTGCCCGACGTCTTCATCGACCAGGACAAGCCCGAGCGCATGTACGAGATCGCCGGCCTCAACGCGCCCGGCATCGTCGCCACCGTTTTGAGCGCGCTCGATGTCAAGCAGCCGCCCGCGCGCCTCGTCGGAGAGCTGGGCCTCCACTGATCGCGCCGCTTATCATCAGAGAGCGAGCGGCGAGCGACCGCGACGTCTCCACAGCCGCCACGGCTCCAGACACTGCCAGGCGATGAGGCTGGGCACGCCAGTCACGATCTCTCTGGCGCGCCGCAAAAGCGACAAGCCGAGGGCAACGTGCGGTGACAATCCGAAGAGAGCGCCCGCAACGATGTAGCCGCCCTCCTGCACGCCGGCCGCCCACGGCACGACGAACGCGGCGGTGCGCAGCGCGTAGACCATGCTCTCGATGGCGAGGGCATCGGTGACGCTCACCGGATGCCCCATGAACCACAGGCCGACCCACGTCTCGCCGGTGCTGATGAGCCAGGCGGCGAGGTGAAGGGCGAGGTTGGTCGCTATTCGCGCACGATGCCGGTAGATCTCCTCGATCCCTGCGTGCACGCCGACGCCATTCCCCCACGCTCGCGTCCAGCCGAGCCGATCGGGCAGCGTCTCGAGGACGCGGAAGAGGCCCTTGTGCTGCGCAAAGATGAAGCCCGCGATGCCAGCGGCGCAGATCGCCAGCGCGAGCGCGAGCCACCAGCCCAACGCCTTGTCCGGCCGCTCGATAATCAGGATCGCCACGCCGAGGAAGGTAAAGAGGAGCTGGCTCGCCAGCTCCAGCGTTAGATCGACGACCGTCCCGGCTACGGCCATGCCAAGCGGCACGTGGTGGAGGGTGAGCTCGCGGACGGCTACCGCCTCGCCTACCGCCGGCACCACGGCGAGGAGGTTGGAGGTGCTGTCGCGCAGCCAGCGAACCCATAAAAATCGACGCGTCGCCTTGGGCGGCGCCGCGAAATAGAGCGCGCGCCAAGCGAATGCGCACAATGTGAGCGAGGCGAAGTAGACGGCCGAGATGGCGAGCATGCCCCGCCAGCCGGCGCTGAGGAACGCCGCGCCGACCTGCTCCACACCGAAGTGGAGAACGAGCCATACGCCGAAGGCCACTCCGAGAAGAGCAGCAAGAGATAGGCTAAGCTTCACGTTTCCTCACCTGACGATCTTTTCTGTTCTTTTCTGCTGGCTCATCGGCCCTCCATTCCCCCTGCCGTCGCCGCGCCCGCCTCCGCCGCCATGAGCTTGCGATAGGCCTTGATGGAGAACGCCTCGTTGCCCCAGTACACGCGATTGCCGAACAGGCCGGCCGCCCAGGCAAGAAAGCACACGCACTCGCGCAGCGGGACCAGCCACGGAGCGCGCGGCCCCGCGATGCGGAAGCTGCGGCGCACCTGAAAATGCAAAAGGATGCGCAAGGCCATCTCGACGCCGATGACACCGAGTCCGACGAGGCTCGGTTGCGGCAGCAGAAAGAGCGCGAGCAACGGCAACGGAAAGGTAACGACCGACATGACCTGATCGAGCGGCCGGCAGGCGCGCTCTGAGCGCTGCCAGCGCACCTCGTGGCGGAACATATCCCGGAAGCTGCGCTCGGCGACGACAGTATCGCAGGCATAGGGCGAGAGAACGATCTCCCAGCCCTTGCGGCTGATGAGGCGTCCCATCGAGAAATCCTCAGCCAGGCATTGGGCCAAATGCGCAAAGCCGCCGATCGCCTCGAGCGGGGCGCGCCGCACGGCGCTCATGGCTCCAAACACGAAATCGATGCCCCGCAGCTGAGCGTCGACGACGACGGATGGCACGAACCAGTCGTTGATATAGAGAGCGCCGAAGCGGGCAGGCGCTCCGCCGACGGCCCAGCCCTTGTAGATCGCGGCTACGGCACCGACAGAGGAACGGGCGAACGGAGCAGCCATGCTGGCGAGACAACCGCGATCGACGCGCACGTCGCTGTCCGACAGCACAATGATGTCGTGACGCGCACTGCGGACGATGTTGGCGAGGTTGGCGGCCTTGCGGTTGGGGCCGGCCAATGCGCCGTCGATTACGAGGCGAAGGTCGCGATGGGGGAATTCCCCGATGAGGCGGCGCACCACCCCCACCGCCGGGTCATCCGCGCTGTGTGCGCCGAAAATGACCTCATAGACGGGCCAGTCCTGGTTGCAAAACGAGCGCAGGCATTCGTAGAGCCCTGGATCCGCTCCGCACACCGGCTTCAGGACGGAGACGGGCGGATTCCAACCTTCGATCCTCTCGGAGCGCTCCTTGAAGCGCCCAAGAGCCAGTAGCGCCAGAACGAGATAGGCCGAGCCCGCGACCCCCAAGAGGATCCCAGCGATCTGAGCGGCGGAGAGAACGAAAATCGGCATACTTGCGCGACCCAAGGACCATCAGTTGAGGGCCGCCACGCTGCGGACGGCGCCGCGAAACGGCATCGGGCGCAGCCTCAGGCCCTCGATCTTTGCTCGTACCACGGGGCTCACCAGCGCGGCGAACTCTTGGATCGCTTGGTAATCAGGGGGAAGGTTATCGATGCCCTGCCAGCGCCGCGTGGCCGGATGGCAGTAGAGCTCCGTCACGCCATCTGGGACGTGGTCGAGGTACCGCAGCATGCGGACTTCGGCCATCGCGCCACTGTCGTTCACGCCGAAGACCTGGTCGTTCAAGGGCAGGCCGACCGTCGCCAGCTTGCGGCGCATCGACCGCGTCAGAGCCCAGTAGAAGAGCCAGGACCCGAGCCGCTGCAACGGGCGATCGCGCATCGCCGCATAGGACTGGCGAAACGGCTCGACGGGAACGCGCACCGGAGGGAAGCCAAAGGCTGGCGCAATCTCCGCAATGGCGTTCACCGCGACCGGGTGCATGTGGAAATGTTGGTGGCCGTTGACGTGATCGAGCGGCAAACCCGTCGCGCGAAAGCGATCGAACTGCGCCTTGATCTCGGCGGTGGCCTGGCGGCGCAGCTCAGGCGAGAAGAAGAGCTGGGTGCCGAAGCGCGCAGGATCGTTGGAAAAGCGTCCGTCCGGTCCGACAAGGCCCGGGACCTGATCCGGAGGAAGGACTGGGCGACCATCGACGAGGGTTACGTGCAGCCCGACGCCGAGCCCGGGCAGCGCACGCGCGCGCTCGACTGCATCCGTCCACGCGGGCGCCCCGACCATGAGGCTCGCGGCCGTGAGGATACCGTGCCGGTGCCCCTCCTCGACCGCCTCGTTCACCGGCAACGACAGTCCGAAGTCGTCGGCCGTTACCACAAGCGCCTTCACGCCGACCCTCCCGGCAGCCCGTGCCCTTCACGGGCCCAGACATAGGGCCCAGGGCGGACTTCAGCAAGCCGAGCAAGCGTCTTAATGGTGACTGAGCGACCAGACGTAGGATGCGACGGCCTTGAGCTGCGCCGGCGAGAGCTGCGCACCGCCCATGGGTGGCATCACGCCGTTATACTCCTTGGGATTGGGCACGCCTTCCTTGATCGTTTTGGTGATCGCGGCGAGGCTACCGTTGCCCCAGAGCCACTTGCCGTCGGTGAGATTGGGACCGAGCGGGGTCCCCTTGGCGTCGGAGCCGTGGCAGCCCTCGCAGGCAGCGCCGGCGATCTCGCCGTGAAAGATCTTTGCACCGAGCGCGACCTCATCACGGGTCGCGCCTTCCGGCAGGGCTGCGGCGCGCGAGCCGGCATCGGGATGGATGCCTTCTGGCGGCCCGGGCTCGCCAGCGGCAGGAGAGGCGTCGCTATGTTGCGAGCCGGACGGCGCCGGTGTGACACCCTCGTCGGCGGCGCCGTGATAGGTCACTTTCCAGATCCGTCCCCGCTGATCATCGGAGATATAGAGCGCGCCGTCGGGCCCGACCGCGACGCCCGAAGGACGGTGCACCGCCCTACCAGGCTCCTTCTCGCCGCCAGCAAAGCCATGGGCGAAGACGACGTACTTGCCGGAGGCTTTGCCGTCCTTGAGCGGCTGGAACACCACGTTGTAGCCCCCCTGCGGCAGCGGCGCCCGGTTCCAGGAACCATGGAAGGCAATGAACGCGCCGCCCCGGTAGGCTGCCGGGAACTGCTGGCCGTCATAGAGAGCGAGATCATTGGGGGCCCAGTGCGCCGGAAAGGCTGCGACCGGACTGTGCTTCGTGGCGCACACACCGACCGCCTTGCCGCCGTCGCCGCCGTACTCGGGTGCGAGGACGAGCTTAGCCTGCATCCCGTCGTAGTAGCACTCGGGCCATCCGTAATCGGCGCCCTGCTCTACGCGCAAAAGCTCCTCTGCGGGCAGATTGGCACCCTGCTCCGTCGTGTAGAGCTTGGGCCAGTCCTGCGACAGCTGATCGCGCCCATGTTGGGTGGCGTAGACGCCGTGCCCCGTAGCGTCGACCGCGATGCCGTCCGCATTGCGAATGCCGGTAGCGTAGCGCTCGGCGGAAGAGAACTTCTGATCGGTTTTGTTAGCGTCATAGCGCCAGATGCCACCGCGCGTCTCAAGCTCCGTACATGGCTCGTGGCCAGGTGAGTCCGGCATCCGATTCTTGACTTGGCAAGCGTTGGTCGCTGAGCCGAGGTCGACGTAGAGCGCGCC
The DNA here is from genome assembly GCA_963724945.1 of uncultured Alphaproteobacteria bacterium. Lineage (GTDB taxonomy): Bacteria > Pseudomonadota > Alphaproteobacteria > Rhizobiales > Hyphomicrobiaceae > Hyphomicrobium_A. Next base: position 436,879 of record CAVRWL010000002.1, read on the forward strand.
GTCGGCATCGATGGCGAAGGGATGCATGGGGTGGTCGCCGGTGAGCGGCAAGCCGGAGACGACGACCTGGGGCGCTGCAGAGGGCGCGATCTCACCCTCCTTTAAGGGGAAGCGGAGGATGCGATCGTTCATCTCGGCGTAGAGCGCGCCCTTGTAGAGGGCAATGCCGGTGCCGCCGGCACTGCCATCGGCCTCGGTCGCGCCGAAGCGGTCGGTCAAATCCGCTGCACCATCGCCATTGCTATCCTTGAGCGCCACCAAGAATCCGCCGGGAGGAGTCGTGTCGTTGCCGTAGTAGCGGCCGCTCCACGTATTGACGTAGACCACGCCGTCGGGAGCCACCACGAGATGGCGCGCATGCCCGATGTTGTCGGCGAACACTGTCGCACAGAACCCAGGCGGTAGCCTCAGTCCGCCGCATGTCGCCGAGGCCGCATCGTCGCTGTCGCTGGCAGCTTGCTGCGGACCGCCAATGAGGAGAAACGCGCCGCCCGCAAGGGCGAGCAGCAAGCCGAGCCAAAGGCGCAGACGAGACATGGACATGGCACAAGCTCCTTGCTGCTTTCGGGTCCGAAGGGCAGGCTGGCCGGGCCTCGTCATATTCGCCCAAGCTGGCGCCCCATTGAAACGCCCGATAGGCAAATGGACCGTTCACCTCGGCTGAACAATTGGGAGCGCTCGGGCAATCCGTTGGTTCAGGCAAATACCGTGCTTGCGTGAAGCGGTATTATCAGGCCCAACGTCCGCCGCCATGGCAGCGAAACGAGGATCGGCGAAACGAAGGTCGGCCAGATTCGCAAGCGCCATGTATTGGCTCAGCGAAGTCTAGCGGTCGCTATAGGGCTCTTTACCTTCCACGAATGGACGTATCTTGCGCCACAGCCGGTGGTATTCATTTGCCAGGCGCCGCTGCTCATCGATTTCATCGGCGTTGCGAGAGGCTGCGAGCAGTCGCTCCAGCTCGCGTTGCGCGCTTTCCACTTGTTCTCTGGTCATGCTGGCCTCAAGGGGTATGCGGAGACGAGCTGTCGTTAGGCACGGAGCACTCTACTCCCGATCCTCCAAAGATATATATGGGGCACGTCGCGTGAGGGGTGCCTTCATGCGTCGGCTTCGGCCCTAACGCGACACGAGAATTGGGCCGCCTCACCTGATCGTCACGGGCCGATATGACGCAGTTCGGCGCCCTCCCTTCTTTGGCCAGGAACCAAGTGCGCTACTGACCGTTCGGTCCCGGCCGGGGCTCTCTGCCACGGGGGCCGGTATTCGCGACGCCGATCCCGAATTCTCCTTGAAGCGGCTATCTTCGTCCGCCAAATCAGTGGCCCCGGAGGACGACCGGGAAACCATGGTGCCTGCTTGCTCGCAACCTATGAGGTCGATCGTGACGAAAATCAGCCGGAGGCAATTTGTGACCGCCGGTGCCGCTGGTCTCGGCCTGACTGCAATCGGGCGCTGGCCTTTCGCAACAGAGCTGCAAGCGCGACCCACCGCCGCGATGTTTTCGTTCGACGGCCTCCGGCAGCGCGCAATGGCCCTTGCCGAAAGGCCCTACGTGGCCCCGACACAGGCAGCCGTGAAGTCGGTCAACAAAATCGATTTCGACGCCGTACAGAAGATCAAGTTCCGTGCGGACCATGCCCTTTGGGCCGAAGGGTCGCGCCCTTTCCCGGTTCACTTCTTCCACCTCAATAAGTTCAGCTCGCTTCCCGTGCGCATGAACGAGATTGTCGGGCCCGGCATTGCGCAGAGGATCCGTTACCGGGCTGAGGATTTCGACTACGGCGACACCGGCCTCGAGCGCAGCCTGCCACGAGATCTTGGCTTCTCGGGGTTTCGGGTGATGGAAGCTCGCGGCAAGGACACCGATTGGCTGGCATTTCAAGGCGCGTCTTACTTTCGCAGCTCAGGCGAGGAAAACCAGTACGGTGCCTCGGCGCGCGGGATAGCGGTCGATACGGCTCTGCCAACGCCCGAGGAATTTCCGCGGTTCACGGAATTCTGGCTCGCCGAGCCCGACGATGGGCACCCGACCGTCACCATCTTCGCGCTGCTCGATGGCCCGAGCGTCACGGGCGCCTACCAATTCGAGGCAACGCGGACGCGCGGCGCGGTGATCGACGTGCGGGCCCATCTCTTCGCCCGTACCGATATCGCGCGCTTGGGACTTGCACCGCTCACGAGCATGTATTGGTACAGCGGAAGCGATAAGGGCAACGCCATCGATTGGCGACCAGAGATCCACGATAGCGATGGGCTAGCGATGTGGACGGGCAAGGGCGAGCATATCTGGCGGCCGTTGATTAACCCGCCCTCGGTGCGCACGAACTCTTTTCTTGACACCAACCCCAAGGGATTTGGGTTGATGCAGCGCAGCCGCAACTTCGCATCCTATGAGGATGACAGCGCGTTCTACGAGCGACGCCCAAGTATCTGGGTCGAGCCGATCGGCGACTGGGGCAAAGGTGCGGTACAGCTTGTCGAGATCCCGACGCGCGACGAGATCCACGATAACATCGTCGCCTATTGGCATTCCGCGCGACCCGTCAGCCGCGGCGATCATTTCGCGTTATCCTACCGCCTCTATTGGCAGAATGACGAGCCGCACCCACCGACGGATCTGGGACGCGTCATAGCAACCCGCACTGGGATCGGTGGCGTTCCGGGACGGCCTTCGCCTGACGACAACAAGAAGCGAAGATTCGTAATCGACTTCGAAGGCGGCCCACTCGCGGATATGGCCGCCCGCTTCGACGTGACGCCCGTCGTAACTGCCTCGCAAGGACGAATTGACAATGCCTACGTGGTCAAGATCGTCGGCACCTCCAAATGGCGTGCGTTGTTCGATCTGTGGAGCGACACGAAGGACACGATCGATCTTCGTTGCTACTTGCGGCTCGCCAACGACACGCTGACCGAGACGTGGCTCTATCAGCACATTCCGGTCTAGCTTCCGGCTTGGACCCAGCTCCGCCCTTCCCGCTCGATGAGCGCGACAGCCTCGGGCGGACCTTCGGTTCCCGCCACATACGCGTGAGGCGCGGGGTAGAATTCTCGCCAACCTTCCATGATCGGATCGACAAATCGCCACGCCGCCTCGACCTCGTCGCGGCGCATGAACAGAGTTTGATCTCCGCGGATTACGTCGGTCAGAAGCCGCTCATACGCATCCGGCGCGCGCTCGTTGAATGCGGTGGCGTAGCGCAGGTCGAGGGTTCGCGGCACGACCCGAAGCGGCCCGCTGCCCGGCATCTTCATCATGAACTGCAATTGCAGCCCGTCGTTGGGTTGCAGCCGGATGATGAGGCGATTGGGACCCTGAGACGTGCCCATGGTCGTGCGATTTGAAGATGACGTGTGGGATGCTCTTGAAGGTCACGACGATTTCGGAGAAGCGTGACCCCATGCGCTTGCCGGTTCGAATATAGATCGGCACGCCCGACCATCGCCAAGTATCGATATCGCAGCGCATCGCGACAAAGGTCTCGGTGTTGCTCGCGTGGCCGAGCTCCTCAACGTAGCCCGCCACCGGCGTGCCGTTGATCGAGCCGCGGCTATATTGGCCTCTGACCGTCCGGCTCAGCACATCGACGCCTTTGAGCGGTCGCAAAGCGCGCAAGACGCGGACCTTCTCCTCGCGCACGGCATCGGCGCTGAGCGCGTTCGGCGGCTCCATGGCGAACAGGCACAGCAACTGCAGGACGTGGTTCTGGACCATGTCTCGCAGGGTGCCTATCGTGTCGAAGTAGCTCGCCCGCTGCTGCAAACCCAGCGTTTCGGCGACACTGATCTGAACGTTATCGATATCGCGCTGCGACCACGCGCGCTCAAAGAGGTAGTTGGCGAAGCGGAGAGCCAAGAGGTTTTGCACGGCCTCCTTGCCCAAATAGTGATCGATCCTATAGGTGTGTCGCTCCGGAACGCACTTGGCGATGGCGGCATTGATTTTGCGCGCCGACGCAAGATCGCTGCCGAGCGGCTTCTCCAAAATGACGCGATACTCCCCGTGAAGAAGCTGTGCATCCGACAACGCCTGCGTGACGGGCACGAACATATCGGGCCCCGTTGCGAGATAGAATGCGCGGATGTGTCGATGCTCATCGAGCCGGGCGCGCAGCGGCGCGAGGCCTTTCGGGTCGGTTGCATCGGCGCTGATGAAGGAGAGACGCTGAAGCAGGCCGGCCGCCTCGGAGGCCGTTATCCCCTCTTCGGCCATGCGGCGCCCAGCCAGCTCGCGCAGGTCGCTCGTGTCCGACCGGGCAAGGCCAATGATTCGACTCCCCGTCGGGATCACGCCTTCCGCGGTGCGTCGGGCCAACGCAGGCAACAGCTTGCGCATTGCAAGGTCGCCTCGCGCGCCGACGATCACCAAGTCGAAAGGCGGGACTGGCGTCCGGGAGGGTGCAAGCGCAAGTTCCGCCATCAGCCACAACTCTTCATCTAGTCACCGCTGACGTCTCGGCGTGCCGGTGACCGCTTGAACTCTCGTGCAGCACGCGCCGCGCGACAATCTCCAATTTAGGTGTTGTTCTTTGTGAGACAAGCCAGTCGCAAACCGGTATTGGTCCCGGCCCAGAAAGTGCGCGGCAACTTGCCCGCGGCATACGCGCCGACGCGCGGGCAAGTGTGCGTTACTTCCGCGCAATGGGCAGCGAACGCCCGACAGCATCTTGGGTTCCATAAAGTCATGCAAGGGATCCCGCTTGCCGGGCCCGGCTCGCGGAACGCGAGTTACCTTTCGTAAAAGAGCTTTGCGATGTTTATGCGGAGCGTCTGTGCCCTTGTCGCTGGCTTTAGTTTTGCTGCAACCTCGGTGTCGGCGCAGATGAGTAGGGCGAGGGCTTCAGCGGATCGACATCGGCGGGTGCATTGCGACGCAAGCGTCGCCGGGCACACTTGACCTCGGAGGCTCGACGGCACCCGAGGCACCGCGCCCATCGCCGCCGCCGCTCCCGACTTCGCCTAGATTTGCCGCGCACGCTCGAGTCGCCTCAGACGTGAGCGGAGCTACGCCGGAGAAAGCAACCTCGTAATCCCGGCGACTTCTGCATCGCGACGGAACGACGCAATGCACGGCTGAAGCCTCACGCCTAAACGCCTGCGATGACCAATCCTCGCATCGTGCTGCTCGCATCCGGCGCTTGCATTACACTCGCGCAACAATTCGCGATCAGCGCCGATTTCAGGAATCGCAATCTCGCCCAATTCTCCGCCTACCCAACCACGCCTATTGAGCGGCGGCGCGAAGCGCGCACAGCCTTCGGCATATCAAAAAAATTTAAAAGAACCCACCCGAAGCTACTTGCCGGGTGACACGGCTGGTTAGTGCCCGGTGCGGCCGATTCTGAATCTTGGCCCGGGCGCGCAAACAACATCGCAATCACTCTGTGAGGCGTAGACATGGCAACACGCAATACGCGGGAGGCGTCTATTCGGTTCCCGGCTGAAATCGCACCGAACCGGCGCTCGTTTCTACTTGGCAGTGTCGGTCTCCTTGCTGGGAGCACGGTCCCTTTCATCGGGGGAGCATCCACTCCGCTCGAACGAGCGCAGTTGCAGGCCACGAACGATCCGCTGGTCGCCGATGTACAAAAGCGTACGTTCCGCTTCTTCTGGGAGACAACCAATCCGCATACAGGCCTGGCGCTCGACCGCTATCCGTCGACATCGCCCGCGAGCATCGCGGCAGTCGGCTTTGCGCTCACCTCCTACCCCATCGGCGTCGAGCGAAAATTCATCACGCGGCGGCAAGCCATCGAGCGCGTCTTAAATACGCTCCGCTTCCTTGAGGCAGCCCCGCAAGGCCCTGAACGAACGGGCGTCGCCGGCTACCGGGGCTTTTTCTATCACTATCTCAATCCAGCGACGGGAGAGCGCGCGGACGCGTCCGAGCTCTCGACCATCGATACCGCGCTGCTCTTAGGTGGTGTGCTTTTTTGCCAGTCGTACTTCGACGGCGACGAAGCCGACGAAGCCGAGATCCGCCGCTTGGCGGAGACAATCTACCGCCGCGTAGATTGGCGATGGGCGCAACCCCGTGCGCCAGCGATCGTGCACGGCTGGACGCCGGAGGAAGACTTTCTCGAGTTCGACTGGCGCGGCTACAACGAGGCGATGATCATCTATCTTCTGGCCCTCGGCTCCCCGACCTTCCCTGTCGATGCCAGTGCCTGGGGCGCATGGACGAGCACGTACGACCAATGCTGGCGGGGCGCTTTTGGCCTGCCGCATCTCTCGTTCGGGCCGCTGTTTGGCCACCAATATTGCCAGAGCTGGGTCGACTTTCCGCGGGCTGCAGGACGCCTACCTGAGATCCCGCGGCATCGACTATTTCGAGAACAATCGTCGCGCCGTCTATGCGCAAAGAGCATATGCCACCGCCAATCCTCATGGCTGGAAGGACTACGGCATCGACGTGTGGGGTGTCACAGCCTCTGACGGTCCCGCCAATGTCATCTGCGAGTACGACGGCAAACCGCGGAAGTTTCGCGCTTACGCGGCGCGCGGCGCCGCTGGACCCGAAGACTACGATGACGGAACGTTGGCTCCGACTGCACTCGTGGCCTCGATAGCCTTCGCGCCCGAGATCGTGCTTCCAGCCATGCACGAGGTGGCCCGTCGCTTTGGGCCGCACGTTTATGCGACCTATGGCTACCTCGACGCCTTCAATCCGAGCTTCAATTTCAAGGTCCCGCTCGAGCATGGCCATTGCATTCCCGATTTTGGCTGGGTGGCTAGCGACTATATCGGCATCGATCAAGGACCGATCGTGGCCATGATCGAGAACTTTCGTTCCGGATTGGTGTGGCGAGTCATGCGCGGGAACGAGCATCTGCGCAGGGGGCTTGACCGCGCAGGGTTCACGGGCGGGTGGCTCGGGCGCACGACGTAATTGCGAAGGGCGCGGCCAATATCGAGGCGACGATGGCGCTATCATTCAAATCGCAGCAACAGTTGGAAATGGCGATCGTCTCGATCGGCCTTCTTTCGGCTCCAGTCGCCTGGTGGGCCACGGCCGGCCCGAAGCGCGTAATGCTGTTGTCGGCTTCCGAAGCTTCCAACGCCACCAAGGTCCGTGTCCCCACAGGGGGCAGCGGTGCGACCGTCGTCGTCGACACCGGAAACTGCAATCTCGGTTGCCTCGTTGGCCCCCTGCGGGTCGCCATTGGCCGGGTCTTTCGCTTACTCAATACCAAGGCCTATCGGGCCTTCGCCCTAACATTGCTTGTGACTCCGAGCTCTCATCCGAGCACACCATCGAGCGCCAACCTTGCCCCAACGCGCTCCAATCAAGCGGCCTGCTGCTGCCGGCCCTTCCCGGGTTCTGCGGCGATCGGGCTCGTCGAGCGCCGCCAGTCCGCGAGATTGACGATAGCGCGGCCCAGAGCGGTGGGTCCGACAAGTCTCATCGGATTGGGCGCGGGCACGGCGAGGCGCGGTCCGTTTTGCAGCAGCATCACCTCGATAGCCGTGATCAGGAGCGCAAGCAGCGCACCGATGCAAAATCCAATAGGGCCCGCCACGCTGCCGCCAACGACGGTTCCGACCACGACATTGACGAACGGCAGCAGCGCCAGGCCGGCAAGTATTGCGACCGAGATCGCATTGACGATCATCTCAACCGATAGCATTTCACGCCTTCTCCGATGGTTGGCCATCGACCCGTCGAAGTGAACTTTCCTCAAACTTCGCAAGTGCACCATCGGTTCCTTAGTGCAGGAACGGCCGTGGGCGGCGCTGATCAGGGGGATTGCAGCCGCTAGAGCACAAGGCTAACTGCGCGAACAGCGGCCGGATTGTCGATCCGGACGAAGAGAAGGTCACAACGACGCAGCATCGCAAAGCTGCAAGGCGCGGCATCAACACTGATCGCCCGGCTGCTCGCCTACCAGCATCATCGTCGCGCCAATCGGTCCTTCGCCAAACACGGTCTGGGTGGCGTTCCGCGATAAAGAGCATCGGCGGCAATGCGCGGCCTCTGCGCGGAACCGCAAGAGCTCAGCGGCTCGTCCTCGCGTGCGCGCGGCAGACTTTGCTTGCGAAAGAGGCATGGCTTCACGCGGTCACTTTTCGCGAGATGTTGCTTCTCTGCTCTCGACAATCCACTTCACGACGTCCGAAGAGGTCCCGGCCAAGAGCTTCAGCCATTTTGTCATCCGTACGCTTTCGCCGGCCTCGTCGCGCCAGAACTCCGTAACGACATAAACCTCCCACTTGGGTCGCGCACCTGCCATTAGCCGAACGCGTAAGACCTCGACGTCGAAGCCGTACAATTCTCCATTATAGCTATGCCGGTCGAGAGCGCATTCGACCCCTCTCAGCTCCCACTTGTGTTTCCCGAGGCCAAGTGCCGGGTCCTTGACCAATCGTTCTATGTCGTTGATGACCCGGGCCCTCGAAAGTCTCCGCATGACGACAATGCCCAGAACACACCAGCACGCTCTATAGAACCGCGATGAAGAGGATCACGAGGAGAAGGCCGCCGATGAGCGACAAGTAGACGTTCAGACGACCAGACTGGATGAGCTGCAATCTGGCGGCAAGCGCCACGACCAGGCGCTCCAGCGGTGCAAACAGACAGGGTCCAAAGATCGGTGCGACGTCGTGACGGAACAGCAAGCGGCGGACGAAGTACGGGTGACCGTTGCCCTCCTCGGCATGCTCGCGCTCCGTCTCGACTGTTGGCCTGTAAACGAAGCTGTAGAAGGTGCGCAGCGCGTTCGAGAAGGTGAGAGCGGTCGTCGCCGAGCGCTGCGCATCCTGACTGCGCCCGCCGTACCAGACGGGGACCACTCGCACCTGGCGCCGCCGCCTCAGGAGCAGCAAACTGAGAGGCAAGAGAGCGAGGAGCGGCATCGCGATGACGAGCTTCGACGGCGAGATAAACGCGAACTTTGCCGTCAACGGCACGAGCAGCCAGCCGTCGTGCATGCTCGCTGCCGCATCGACACCGAACCTGCTGGTCACGACCGGCTCGAGATTTGTAAGCCAGATCGGCATGCCGACGGCCAGCGCCAAGACGCAAACGCCCAATACGCCCACAGCAACGGAGGTGCCCAAAGGAACGACAGCGCTACGCTGCCCTTGGCGCCCCAATAAGCCTATTCCGAAGACCTTGATGAAGGTGGCAAAGGCGATGGCCGCGGTGAGGGCGAGCCCGGCACCCGCAAGCGCCGCCACCAGGCGGCTGGCAAGGCTCGTGAGGTGAAAGCCCTGGAAGAACGTCTGAAAGAGATACCACTCGCCGACGAAGCCGGCCTGCGGCGGCATGGCCGCCAGGCTCATGGCGGCAAAGAGCGCCCCCAGCCCGAAGATCCAAGGGCTGTGCGCGAGAATCCCGCGTTGAACGAGCGTGTAGTCGGCGGTCGCGCGATAGACGCCATCGGCCGTAAGAAACATCGCATCCTTGGCAAGCGCGTGCGCGGCCAAATACAGGAGCGCCACCGTCCACGCCAGCGCCGCAAGGTCCGTGAGCCCGTCCTGGCGAAACATCAGCATAGCGCCCAACAGGCAAACGGCGATCGACCCGTTCTCGGCGGAGGAGAGGCTCAGAAGCTCGCGCCAATCCTCCCGCTGAAAAGCATAGAGTGCGGTCAGGATGGCGCTGAGCACGGCGACGGCGACCACAAAAATGCCGGTGACGGAGACAGGCAAGGCCTCGTTGGGCGGCAGCCATTCGATGAAGCTGCGGCTGAGCGCGAAGAACGCCGCATTCATGATGATGCCCGAGAGCAGCGCACCCGAAGCCCCACTGCCGGCGCCGTAGGCTCCGGGAAACCATTCATAGAAAGGCAATAGCCCGAGCTTCGCGCCGAAGCCGACCAAGAGGAGAAATGCCACCAGAAGCTGCTCAGCTTCCGGCATGGCGCGCGCTGCCGCGCCAAAATCGGAAAAGGACAGGCCGCCCGCTTGCCCGGCCAGCAGAAGGAAGGCGAGGAGCAAAGCCACGGAGCCGGCCTCGAGCAGCCCGAGCATGAACAAGACGGGTCGACCGCGCTCCGCCGCCAGATCGTCGCCTAAAATCATCGCGGCGCCGCCGAGGCTCATGATCTCCCACGCGATGAGAAAGCTCACGGCATCCTGCAGCCCGAAGACCCCGAGCGCGCCGACGAGGCTCGCGGCAGCGCCGAAAACCCAAGTTCGCTGGGGATGTGTCGGCGTGCCGAGCCAGCACGCGAGGATGGCGCCCGGTAGCCCAAAACCCATGAGCCAGAGCGCGTCCGGCGAGAGCATAAAGTCCGACCCCGACGTCATCCCAAGAGGCGTGTGAATCGCTGCCAGTCCCAAAGGCAGCGTCGCGATCACCAGCGCGAGAAGCGCGATGGCGCCGACAACGAGCATGCGGCGCGCCATGCGCCATCCCGCGAGCGCGAGCAGCGCCGCAACCAACAGCGCCGCCACTCCAACGCCGAGAAGCTCACTCGACAAAGCATCCCCCTCTCACCCGCTGCGGAGCCCGGTCGAGAAACATCAACAGCGCCTCGATCAGCGCCGCCGGATTGGGCGGACAGCCCGGCAGATAGAGATCGATCGGCAAAACGTCATCGAGGCCGCTACCGCAGGCATAGCCCCCCGAGACGATGCCGCCGGAGACCGCGCACGTTCCCACGGCCATCACCCAGCGCGGCTCCGGCATCGCCTCATAGGTCTGCAAGAGGGGCCCGTGCATCGCGTAGGTCACGGGACCGGTCACCAGCAAGAGGTCGGCGAAACGCGGCGAGGGCGTGAAGAAGATCCCCAACCGGTGCAGGTTGTAGAAGGGGTTGTTGAGCGCCTGCAGCTCCGACTCGCAGCCGTTGCAGGAGCCCGAGTCGACGTGACGAACATGCAGACTGCGGCGAAAGCCGGCGCGTGACTCGGACGTGGCTGACTTCCTTGCGGCTTCACTGCTCGCGGCCGACAGAACGAGATCGGACCGCGCGCGAACGCCGAACGCCCAATCGCAAGACGAGGCCGCGGCACCCGTCGGACAGGCTTCGACGCAGAGCTGACAGACGACACAGCGGCCATAGTCGACCTCCAGCCGCTGCTCGGCGGCACGCTCGGGATGAGCAACGATCGCCTCGGTCGGGCACACGGCCGCGCATTCGCTGCAGCCGTCTTCGCAACGCTGCGGGTCGAACCGGGGCATCCCGAGCACACCGTCCTGACCAGTCTCGTCGCCAGCCGCGGGCCACGGCGTCGTCGCCTTTCCTTTCTGCAGGCCGAAGAATGTCCACAGCGGCATGGCGCCTCCTAGCGGTCGCAACCGGCCACGGTGAGCCCGAAGCTCGCCTCGTTGATCGCGTAGTCCATCATGTTGCTGTCGTGCACGGTGAACGGGAACGCCCTCCAGTTCGAGAACGAGGGTGACTTGATCTTGACGCGCGCAAGCGCGCCATCGCTGCCGACGTGGACGGCATAGAATAGGGAGCCGCGCGGCGACTCCGACCAGCCCAACCCTTCCGAGTTGGCTGGCGGCTGACATTCGGTGCGCACAGGGCCCTCAGACAGCAGATCAAGAACTTGTTGAATGACGGAGAAGCTTGCATCGATCTCGGCCATGCGCACCAGCGCACGGGCATGCGCATCTCCGGCCGTCCTTACGGGAACGCTGAGCGACAGCTCGCCATAGGCTGCATAGGGATGATCGCGCCGCAGATCCCGGTCGAGCCCGGACGCGCGCTCGATCGGACCCGTCGCCCCCTGGTCGAAGGCAACATCATGGCTCAGGATGCCGGTCGTCATCAGACGGTCGAGGTAGCTGTTGGTGCTCTCCAGCATGACCGAGTAAGCGGCCACGTCCTTGTGCAGGGCCCGCAGCGCCTCGGCGAGCCATGGCTGCAGATCGAGGTCGCGGCGCAGCCCGCCCGGGATGAGCAAGCCGCGTAGGAAGCGGCTGCCGGTCAAGCGCCCATTGATCTGCTTGACGCGCTCCTCGAGCAGCTTTCCCTCGGCATTGCCGACCTTCAGCGTCGTGGTATCCGCCAGATGCCCGAGATAATGCAGATGATTGTAAAGCCGCTCGAGCTCGGCCAGCAGTGCGCGCAGCAGCAACGCGCGCCGAGGAATGGCGCAGCCCGCCGCCTTCTCGACGGCCTGGCAGAAGGCGAGGGCGTGGGCAAAGCTGCCGACACCGGAGACGCGCTCGGCGAGCACGACCGCACTCGTGAGCGACTTCCCCTCGAACCGCTTTTCCATACCGCGATGCTTGAAGAAGAGCTGCGGATGAAGGTGGAGGATGTGCTCGCCGACGTAGAAGAAGATGAGCTCGACCGACTCGACGACGTCGGCGCGCACCGGGCCAAACGGCAATCGCTGCACGTCGGCACTTTTCACCTCGGGAACCTTGCTCGCCGTCGGCTCGAACGGCATGCATGTGCCGCTGGGATAGGTCGGGCCAAGAGGCGGCGTCGCCGGCCTTGCGCCTTGATGAAGCACGAGCCGATACGGCTCCGGATGGTCTGTGAACTCAATGCCGAACAGGTCGGTGATCTCGCGCTCGTACCAGCCCAAGAGGGGACTAACGCCTGCTACACTTGGAACCGCGCCCCGCGGGCTGCAGCACAAGACGAAAAAGTCCTCCTTGGGGCCACGGCTCGCCACGTAGCGCAGCTCCGGCTGATCTCGGCTCGGATACCAGGCATAGGCCATCTGCATCCGGCCCCCGCCCTCGATAAGCTCGGCAACGGCGTGCGGCAGCTTCTCCGGGTCGATCGATATGTGTGTGCCGGCTTTTCTGGCGGTTGGGGCGACGGCGGTCATGGCACCCCCGGCGAAACTGTCTGGGCGATTGAGGCGACGTAGTCCCAGATCCCTGCGGGCCACCAGAGACCGAGGATCAGGAGTGGTGCGAAGGACAACCACATCGGAACGGTGCACCAGGCACTGAGATTGCCGCGCGCGGGCGCGTCTGCACCGGCCCCCTCGTAATACATGACCCGGAAGTGGTTCATGAAGCCGATGAAGATGACGACGAGAAGCGCCGCCATGACGTACACGGCCCAGGAGAAGGATGGCCTGAGCCCGGCACGCATGATCGTGAACTCGCTGAGAAACAGCCCGAAGGGCGGCGCCCCAGTGATGGCGATCGCGCCCGCAAGCCAGAGCGCGCCCTGCGTTGGAAAGCGCAGCCCGACGCTGCGAATAAGCTCGATGTCCTTCGTGCCGTAGGCCCGCATCATGTTGCCAGACCCGAAGAACATGAGCGACTTGTTCAGCGAGTGATTGAGCATGTGATAGAGCGCACCGGCGACGCCTAATGCGCCACCGAAGCCGAAGCCGAGCGCGATGACGCCCATATGCTCGACGCTCGAGTAGGCCATCAGCCGCTTTATGCCGCGCTGACGCACGATGAAGAGAGCGCCGATCAGCAAAGACAGGACACCGAACGCAACCAGTGCGAGCTCCGGGAGCAGGCCGAGGTTGGCCTGCCGCGCGATAGCAAGGAAGCGCACGATCCCGATCATCGCCGTGTTCAGGAGCGCACCCGACAGCATCGCCGAGACAGGTGCCGGACTTTCGCTATGCGCATCCGGCAGCCAGCTGTGCATGGGCGCTAGCCCGACTTTCGTGCCATAGCCGACGAGCACGAGCAGGAAGGCCAGCACTAGCAAGACCGCGTTCATCTTGGGCGCGGCCTCGCCCAGCACTGCCCAGGTCATCTGGTAGGTCGGGCCAAGGACGAAGGTGCCTGCCCAGTAGAAGAGCACAGTGCCAAGCAGCGCCAGGCTGATCCCAGCAGAGACGACCATGATGTATTTCCAGGCCGCCTCCATGCTCTCAGCAACGCGCTCGAAGGCGACAAGAAAGGTGCTGACCAAGGTGGTCAGCTCGATCGCAATCCAATAGAGCCCGATATTGTTCATCAGCGGCCCGATGAACGTGGTGAGCGCGAAGCCCGCGAACAGCGCATAGAACTTATAAAGCCTTTCCTCCTCCTCCAGCAGGCGCATGTAACCGACGGCATAAATCGAAGCGAGGAAGTAGACGATGGACGTGCACAGGATGACCCAGGCCGACAGCCGGTCGAGGAGGATGTAGTCGTTCCAGAACAGCATCTGCTGCCCATCGACCAGGAACGGCAGCGGCGCCGCGCTCATGAAGGATGCGGCACTGGCGACAAAATTGATGGCCTCGCACCATCGGGGCCGGTGCACCAGAAGACACCCGATCACCGCCGAGAGCGGCGCCGCGACGAGGACGAGGATGAGCGTACCGACCGTCATCCGACCAGCCTCTTGAGATCGAGGCTGCTCGTCGTGCCGACGTGGGTCTGGAGATAGCCGACGAGCACGCCGAAGCACGCCACGATAATGAGCAGATCGAACAAGATGACCAGCTCGATCAGCAGCGGCATGCCGGGCACGAGGATTTGCGAGCCGAGAAAGATGCCGTTCTCGAGCACGAGCAATCCAAGAATCTGGCTGATCGCCTCGTAGCGAACCGTGAGCATGAGGAAGCCGATAAGCTTCATGGACAGCATGACCGTCAGCGCCAGAACCACGACGGTCAGCTCCAGCCCGAGGTCGGCTGCGACCCGGTAGGACACCGACAGTGCGAACATTACGAACAGCGCACCCAGCACGAGACTCGTGCTCGGTTGCAGCACCACGTGGATCTCGCGGTCCACGTCCAGGCGCCGGATGATCCGCCAGATCAGGTAGGGCAGCAGCATGCCGCGAAACAGCGCGGTCAGAAGTGCAACCAAGTAAAGCTCAGGATAACTGCCATAGAAGGCGATGGCCGCCGACAGCGCCGCAATGGCCCACGATTCGGCCGCGAACGCATAGAGATAGTTCTTGAGCCAGCGCGAGCCCAGCATGACGAAGGACAACAGCAGGCTCACGATCGCGAGCAGGCTGAACAGCGATGAGGCCAGTGGATCGAGGTGCTGGATCAGCATGAGCGCTAACTCAGTTGGGTTCCGACGATCGCCAAAACCGCCAGCAGGAACGATGCCGCGAGCGGCTCCTGATAGCGGTAGAAGCGCAGGCGCGATTGCGCAGTTTCGACGAACACGACGAGGCAGGCGACGAGTGTGAACTTGATGACGAGCCCGGCCGCCGCTCCCGCCGCGCCGAGCGCCGTACCCTTGATCGACAGGCCCCAGGGGAGGATCAGCACGTTGCAAAAGATCGTGTAGAGAATGAACTGCTTCATCGCCGACGCCCATTTGAGCAACGCCAGAAGCGGCCCGGAGTATTCCAAGATGCGCCCGTCCTCGATCATGTAGACCTCGATGTGCGTGCTCGAATGAATCGGCATGCGGTCCGTCTCGACGAGCAGCAGAATGAAGAAGGCCGCCACCAGCAACAGATGTGCGGGGCTCCAGTAGACCGCCCAGCTGGAGACCAGCAGGTGGTTGACGACGAAGGGCAGCATTGCCTTGGCGAGCAGCGTGATCCCGACAAAAACCAGTATCAGCGTCGGCTCGGCGAGGATCGCGACCATCACCGCCCGGCTCGATCCGATCCCACCGTAGGCGCTCCCGGTGTCGAGCCCGGCGAGGATGATCATGAAGGAGCCGAGCGTGAGGATCAGACCGCCCCCGAGAATGTCCCCCATATCCGAGAGCGGCAGGGGGAAATTCGTGAGCACTGGGATCAGGATCGGCACCGTGAGCATGCAGGTAAAGGCGACGACGGGCGCCGCCCAAAACAGCCACGATGCCGTCTCAGGCACGACGATCTGCTTGTGAAAGAGCTTCCAGAGGTCTCGGTAGGGCTGGAAGAGTCCGGGACCTTGTGCGCGCTGCACGCGCTCTTCGAATTGAGCAACGATGCCTTGAATGAGCGGCGCCAGCAGCAGCACCGTCAGCACTTGGGCAATCTGGAGGAGAATGTCTCGGATCACGGCGACGATGCCCCGTCACCGGGATTGCGCGATGTCTGGCCGTTGGGCTCAGGACAACGGCGCGCGATCCGCGCGCGCTCTTCGGCGAAACCCGCCATCAGATCGCTCCTTCTCCCTCGCAAGAGGACAAGAAGGAGTCATCAGCCCAAGGCGGTTATACGGCCAACTCCATGGCCTAAAGAGCATTCTTAGCTAGCCCGCACTTATGGAGATGTCAATAAACCGCCGTTGAGCCTCTGCTGCTCCGCGCGCCGTAGCAGAGGACCTGCACCTTCTCCAGGGTTACCAATCCGCCCGTCATCAGCGCGTCGAGAGCGGGGAGGAAGGCGTCGATCTTCGCTTCGCTGTCCACGATTTCTATGACCACCGGAAGATTCTCTGCGAGCCGTAAAATCTTGGTCGTGTGCAGAAGGCACGAGCGGCCGAACCCCATTGGACCGCGAAGCACGGTGGCGCCGGCGAGATGGGCCTCTCGCGCACGCAGAACGATGGCCTGATAAAGGGGACGGCCATTTACCGTATCGTTCTCGCCGACAAAAATACGCAAGAGCTTCGCGTCAGTAGGGACCATCATGGCGTGACCCCTCCCAAGATGGGCTCACTTGGCATCACGGGTCTGTCCGCCCTGAGGCATGAACACAAAACCCGCCTCGCGGCGGGTTCTCGGCAAACTCCCACCACCAACACGACGCGGTAGGAGTTATCAGCCAGCTGTCGGCGGTTTGGGGGGACTCCCTCCCCATATGGGATCGCAGGCTAGTTTATGGGTGGCCCAGGGTCAACGACGCAGGGAACGTCTCGGTGACAACGTATAGCCTCATAGTCGCCTTCAGTCGGTTCGCGATGCGCGTGGACTCCCTAACAAGGCTCTCGCGCTCCCGGCTCGGGCGCGCTACGCGGACCGAAGCGCGCTGGATTCCCGTCAAGCGCGACGAAGCGCTACCGCCAAAGTCCATCGCGCAGCGAACTCGTCAGGATGCGCCCCAGGAGCGGACTTCGATAGGCGCGCGAATGGCGCAGTCATCGGGAGTTCGACTAGCGTGCGCTTTTTGGGATGAAGCCGACGCGCAATCGTGCTTTGGGCCTCGAGAAAAATCACTGACGAGCCTTGCACTTTTGTTCACGAACAGCCTCTTTGGTAGAGGGATCGGGCCCCGCAGTCTGAGGTCGGGAGTTCAAATCTCCCCGCTCCGACCAATTTTTCGAGGACTTGAGAGATTTGGCGAGCGCACGCGATCAGCCGGGCGCGGATCGCACCAATGTGTGCACGGCGCGCGCCGCACCGTCTGGGTCTTCTGCGAAACCCAGACGCCTCGTCGCGGCGAACAACTGCTCAAGACCCTCCCGACCGTAGACATTTTCGTGGACCTCCATGACGATCGCTTTGACGTGCCGCAACTCGGCGAGTGCGAGCAGGGCGAGCTCGCCACCTTCGATGTCCATGATGAGGACGCTCGGTTGGTACGCGTCGAGCAATTCAATGAAGTTCAAGGAGGGCACATCGACGACACTGTCGTATGGGCCCGTGCTTGGCGTAAGCGAACTGGCCCAGAAGTCGCGGCGACAGTAGAACGGCACGGACGTGTCACGGGGGGCAGTCTGTGCGACGCCATTGAGAACGATCGTGTCGCGAACATCGTTGATGCGATGGACGTTGTTGATATACGGGATCAAAGTCGGATTTGCTTCGACGCAGATAATTCTTGCGGCAGCCGTATGGCGTCGAATGTAGCTTGAAACAAATCCGATGCCCGCCCCCAGTTCCATCACTGTCTCCCCGGGTGAAATGACCCGCGCACCAAATCTCGCTTCACCCCACTCGTATCTTCCCTTGGCAAGGGTTCGCTCCATGTTGGGAGAAAGAACGTCACGGTCGAGCGGCATTCTTATGCCATCGACCCTGGCCTCGCCCCGGAGGCGATTGAGGAGCATTCGAGCAGTGCGCGCGGGTTTCATGCTTCATCTCTATGGCTGGCGACAATTGGTCCACAGTCGTCCTGAATGGCGGTCGCCGACCCTCAGGTCAACTGTCGGACCTTCCATGAAGGACAACAAGCACACTTGTTGCGCGCAGCTTTCTCTCGGGCCGGACTGGCCAAATTCTGCCGCAGACGGCGGACAGGCACCCCGCCCCCGTCGCCTTCCGTTGGTCTGCCGCGTCGTTTATACGTCTGGTAGGGCTGAGGGCCGGTCTCGACCCCTCCGCCAAGTGTGACCTTCGGGATCAGACTGTTTGCGGGTTGGGGAACGCATGCCGAGGAGATCAAGAAGCTTGCTTGACACTTACCGCAGGCTATTGACGACGTTGCTTCCAGCCAAATACCGCGGTGGCAACAGGAAGCTGAGATTCGACTATATATTCGTTATTAGCTATGGGCGTTCCGGATCCACCTTATTGCAGGGTGTGCTCAATACCATCGACGGGGTTCTGATCCGAGGCGAGAATAACAATTTCGTGGAAAGGCTATATCAAGCCGATAAAGCGCTGTGTGCCGCCATCCGATATAAAGGCGATAAGGCCGGACACCCTTGGTACGGCATTGGGAGGGCCGACTTGGGGGCCTTCAGGTCCGACATAAGACGGTGCGTGGTCAATCACATTCTTCGTCCCGGCGCTCTTGATGTCGTCGTCGGGTTCAAGGAGATCCGATATACCGTTGAGGAAATTTCCGAAGCGGACTTCGAGGGGTACCTCGACTTCTTGCGCACGGTGTTTCCGCGCGCAGCGTTCGTCTTTAATACGCGAAACTTATCCGAAGTCGCCAGGAGCAAGTGGTGGGCTGACAACCCCGATAGCATGGAGATTCTTTCGGCGACCGATGCGCGGTTTCAAAAATATTTCCAGCACAATATTCCCGACTGCTTCCATGTTCACTACAATGATTACGTTGAAGACATTGCAGCATTGATTCCTTTGTTTGATTTCCTTGGCGCTCCGTTCGACCAACGCAGAGTCGATAAAGTCATGCTCAAAAAGCATTCCTATTAGAGAGATACCAAGGCCTCCATGGTAATGAGGGTCAGGAGGGGACGTCCGTAGCGACAAGGATTCGCATCTGCTTGCGCTCGATGACTGGAAGTGCCTGCGGTGGCCCGGGCACACTGCGTCGCGCTAAGGTTATTTTTCGGCACGGGCCCGCGAAGGAGCGCATGGCCAGCTTTTTTCGTTGATCCGGCGGACTGATTGCCGTCTGATTGGACGCCAGCGGAGCGACTGAGCTTGGGGCAGGCTCAGAGTGAGGTCGAAAATCGGCAAGTTCAACGAGTAGTGCGTTGCGGCCGCGCACGCCGCGTGGTGGGTAGCGGTTGCTGCATGTGGGTTTTCGTCATCAATCTCGATAGAGATCGGCACCGGCTTGAGCGTATGGTGGCCCAGGCTGACCGGGTCGGCATCTCTTTCGAGAGGTTCGTCGCCGTAGATGGCAACCGGTTGGAGTCGGACCTGCGCGATCAATTCTATTCCGGTTGCAATCTCCATGAGCCCGCATTCACCGCGGGCGAGATTGGCTGCTATGCGAGCCACCTACAAATCCACCGTCTGCTCGAGGCAGACGAGGCGTCCCAATGCGCCCTAATTCTCGAGGATGATGTGCATCTTGCCGACGATCTCGTTGCGACAATCGAGGCGGCCATGGCGCGCGCGCCAGGCTGGGATATCATCCGCTTGTCCAATGCGACTAAGTCGGTTGTCCTTCCCGTGGCCGCGCTCGGTGGCGAGCGCGAGCTTGTCAGGTACTGGACCGTTCCAAACGGAACGGGCGCCTACCTCATCAGCCGTGCAGGCGCCATAAAGTTCGCACAAGCCTACCGGAAGCGCACCTTGCCAATTGACGAGGACTTGCGCAGACCGTGGCGCATCGGACTCAACACCTATGGCGTCCTGCCGCCACCCGTTCAGCCCGACGTCTTGGGATCGTCTCAGATCGACAGCATGGGCCGCAACCGGCGCCTGCCGGCACGTGCGCGCTTCAAGGATGCTATGCGCTACCGCGACGTCTTGAGCGCGTTCATCTATCGCATCCGCATGTTTGGCGTGCTCGGGTTCAGCCGGGCCTTTGTGCGCTCGCTCACGGCCTCTGCTGCAAAACGCGTGCAGGGCAGGGCCGCTGCCGAGAGGCACTACCGGCTGTAGGGCCCCGTAGTGGGGCTCCGCCGCAGCCGCCGCACGGCACTTTCTAAGCAGTTCGATATGACCCGGATGAAGAAGGTCGAGGCATCCGTTGGTGAACCCGATGCGCAATCCATCCGCCTTCCATATCGCGACGATTCTCGCGGCCTCCTCATCGAGGACAATCTTGTGGTCGCCTCCACTTGTTGGAGATTGCAGCGCGTCCGCCAATTCGTGCGCAAGAACGACGGCCGTACCCCTCTTGCCAACCGCCAGGCCAACGGCGGCATTTGCTAGCCGCGCGTCAATAACGGAGGCGCCTGCACCGGCGGCTCGCCTTGATTGAAGGTCTGTCGTGAGATCCGCGTCAGATCTCTATCCGCTACGACGATCCGCCACTTTCGACGAGAAGCTGGTCTGGCTGGTGGACGTCGGGTACTATAAGCGTTGCAAGGAGCGGCTGGGTCCTCCGACGGTTATAAGCGAGGTAGCCGTAATAAACGGCGAGCATCCGGGCCAAGTCAGCCATATCATCTGCGCCGCCACGCGGCGTCGCCAGTTGCGGTATGTCTTCAAGAAGCATTGGCAAAGTGGCGGCCCTGGTGACTACTTCATTTCCTAAAGCGCTATCGTCGGGTCATGCGCTGAAGCGCGACCGAGCGCCATGAAGGCCGCAATAGCCAGCCATTGCGCGCCAGCAGACTGAGCCGATTGGCTTATTGGACGTAGCGAGCTGATCGGCGCGGCAGACGCGTGTTGTTTCGCAGCACCAGGCAGCATGCGCTCTCAACGGGGGCCTGCTGCAGCGCTTATCCTCTCCTCAGATCGTTTTCCTGCCATACTCCTATCGCACGAACTCACAGGTAGCTGATCGAGGGGGAAGGCTCTTTGTTTCGGTGGATCACGATAATCGCTTGTACGGCGACGGCAACAGCCGCCGCGGCTGAGCCGGTACGGCTCTCGAATGCTGCGATCAAGTCGACGCTTGCAGGCTCTTTGCTGGAGATCGATACGCCTGCGGGCGCCAAGATCCCCGTCCGCTTCTCGAAAGATGGCCTCGTCTCGGGCGAGGCCGGCATCCTGGCATCGTATCTTGGCGCGGCACACGATCGCGGGCGCTGGTGGGCGGCGAACGACCGCCTTTGCGTAAAGTGGTTCCGATGGTTCGACGCGGAAACCCGGTGCGTTGATCTGCGCCAGGAGGGGGATCGCATGTGGTGGCAGGCGGCGGATGGGCGGCAAGGAACTGCACTTATCGCCGAACGCGCCAAGGTCGCCGAGCCTGTCACGGCGCCGGCCTACGCTTTGGCAGCCGCGAAGTCAGTGGAGGCCACCGCGTCGACGCAGGATAGCGTGGGCGTCGACCCTCCCATCAACAATTTCGTTGCCGCTGGCATGCCACCATTGATGGGCGAAGCCAAATTTGCCGTCTTGTTCCCTCTGGCCTCTGCGCCCCCCGCGACGGAGCCGGTGGTCTCCGGGCAAACAAGTGGTCCAAACCCGCATCCGGCGCCCGCTTCCCAAGCGCGCAGTGCCAAGTCGCATCCGGAAATGTCCGGGGTCGCAGCGGCGACGAGTTCGTCGCCGCTGATGCGTGCCTCCTTCAGGGTTGCAGATGTGGATTATGACGACACGCTCAATATCCGCAGCGGACCGTCGGAAAACTTTTCTCCAATCGGGCGCTTGCAGCCGCAGGAGCGCGGCGTGAGAATAATCGGTCCATGTCGCGGCGACTGGTGCCCAATCCAACACGGCGCGGTTAGCGGCTGGGTGAACCGTTATTATCTTGCTGAAGAGAATTCCGGTTCCGACCGGTAGTCTCAACAGAACTGATCCCGTGCCTAGATGCGGGTTAGACAATTTCCGGTTCTGAGGGAGCTGCATTCGAGCCAGAGAGGCCCTTCTGGACCACCGTCTAGAAGAGTCCTCTGATTGCGGCAGTCAGCGCCAACGCAGCGCCCGGCTCCCGCTGTCCGCCTATGACGTAACGCGGACCTCCGCCGTCATCCCCGCAAAGGCGTCGGACATTCCAGTGAAACTGCCCGTGACAGGCATTGATCCATCAGTTCCGGATGCAAGCCAGGTTCCGGTCGAACAACTTCCGGAGGAGACACTTGGCGAGGTGGGCATGCCGCCGCCCTATCCGCCCGGCGATTTCGCGGCGTGGTTTGAGGCCTTCCTCGGCGGCCAGTGGTAGGAATAATGTCCCGCGCATCGGCAGGGTTTTGATCGCGCGCGGACGGGATGCGGCAGACGTGCCGATCACAACGACGTTCGGCCCCAACAAACTTGAGAGTTTTCGGGTATGGACGGACGAGATTACCGACAGGCCGGTCCGACCGACCTGATTGTCCTTGGTTAAGGTGCGCTATACGGCCGTCATGGCACATGTCCGGTCGCGCATCCCCTTCCCGAACAGAGAACGAGTGCATGCACCCCAAGACCCAGGCGGCCGAAGCAGTGATGTCAACGGGCCAAGCGCCTAACGCTGATGCTGCCGCTGACGGCGAGCTGGCGCGCCAAATCCTGCGTCGGCGCACCTTCGCCATCATCTCTCATCCCGACGCCGGCAAGACGACGCTGACGGAGAAGCTCTTGCTGTTTGGCGGCGCCATTCAGCTCGCCGGACAGGTCAAGGCGAAAAAGGACCGGCGTAGCACCCGCTCCGACTGGATGGCGATCGAACGCGCACGCGGAATTTCGGTCGCCACCTCGGTCATGACGTTCGAATACGGCGGGGCTGTCTTGAACCTGCTCGACACGCCCGGTCACGAGGATTTCTCTGACCATACCTATCGCACGCTAACCGCCGTCAACTCCGCGATCATGGTCATCGACGCGGCCAAGGGTATCGAGGCGCGCACGCGCAAGCTGTTCGAGGTCTGCCGGCTGCGCGACATCCCCATCATCACGTTCATCAATAAGATGGACCGGGAGAGCCGCGAGCCGCTCGAGCTGCTCGACGAAATCGAGAAGATACTCGCTCTCGATACCGCGCCGATGGTGTGGCCAATAGGCAAGGGCCGGAGCTTCCGGGGCACCTACGATCTCGTCCAACCTCGCGTTCGGCGCGTCGATGAGGATCCTGCCGGCCTGGCGGTGTCAGGCCCGCACGATCCGATCTTTGAGCAGCTCATCGACCAGGACGAACTGAGACACTGGCGCGACGAGCTTGATCTCGTCCACAACGCCTGCGGGCGCTTTGATTTGCAGGCCTTTCGCGACGGGACGCTGTCTCCGGTCTATTTCGGCAGCGCGCTCAGGAACTTCGGCGTGCGTGATCTCCTCGATGCGCTCGTTTCTTTTGCACCGCCGCCATTGGACCGCAAAGCTGCGACGCGGACCGTGCACGCGACCGAGCCCGCCATGACCGGCATCGTCTTCAAGATCCAGGCGAACATGGACCCCAATCACCGCGACCGCATGGCCTTCATGCGTGTCTGCTCGGGGCGCCTGACGCGCGGCATGAAAGTGAAGAACGTTCGCACCGGCAAGACGCTGGCGCTCCAGACCCCGCAGTTCTTCTTCGCGCAGGATCGCTCGCTCGTGGAGGAGGCCTATGCCGGTGACGTCGTCGGCATCCCCAACCGCGGCACGCTGCGGATCGGCGATGCGCTGACCGAGGGCGAAGACGTCAGAATTCCTTGGCATCCCCAGCTTTGCGCCCGAGATTTTGCGTCGCATAAGGCTCGAGGATGCGATCCGGGCCAAGAAGCTCAAGGACGCGTTGCGCGAGATGGCCGAGGAGGGCGTCGTCCAACTCTTCAACCCGCTTGACGGCTCGCAGCCCATCGTCGGCGTCATCGGCGCCCTGCAGCTCGACGTCCTGGGCGAACGGCTGACCCATGAGTACGGGCTGCAAGTCGAGTTCGACGTCGCGCCATGCGATCTCCTCCGTTGGATCACGTCCGAGGATTCGGTTGCGCTGTCGCGCTTCGTCGAGAAGAACAGGTCATCCATCGCCAAGGATTCGGAGGGAGATTACGTATTCCTTGCGCCCTCGGTGTTCAGCCTCTCCTGGACCCAGGAGCAAAATCCGCAAGTTGCGTTCATCGATATCAAAGCTGTCGCTCAGCTCTAACCGGGCTGGCGCGGTGGCAGCCTCCGAAGCAAGACAGGAAAAAATAACAAGATCTTGGGCTTGCACGGCGAGGTTGTGATCACCATCTACACGCCATCGAGTTTCGGCCGAAATGACTTGGCCTGGCCGCTTGCAAGCGTGCCCGACTGAAGATCTTCCAACAAATCTCGAGCTAGCTGGCCACGCCTTCGGCGCGGCTACAACGTATGTTCTTAAAGGAATGATCGTATGAACACTGGAACCGTGAAGTGGTTCAACAGCCAAAAGGGCTTCGGCTTCATTCAGCCCGAAAATGCTGGAAAGGATGTCTTCGTTCATATCAGCGCGGTGGAACGCGCCGGCATGGACACGCTGAAAGAGGGGCAAAAGGTCTCTTTTGACATCGTCGCCGATCGCCAAACTGGCAAGTCTGCCGCTGAAAATCTGCGCGCAGTCTAACCGCCAACCAAGGAACAGTCATATCGCTTTGACCACGGATGTACTGGCAAAGCTTATGGCCCGGAGCCCCGCGACCTTGAACTCGGTCGCGGGCTTTTCCGTCGAGCGCGAATGCCTCCCGAGAGGACCAGAGACGATAGTCTCCTGATCCTTTCATGACCGTGGAGATAGAGCCGATGACAATAGCCTCAAGTCCCACTGGGCAGCCCAGCCCGGCTGCTGTACAGAAAGAGCGCCGCGCGCTGGATGCCGCCGAGGCCATGCGCGAGCACGAGGCCAAGAGGGTTGCCACGTTGGCGAAGACCGCGCGACTACGGGCGCTCCGGTTAGCGAAAGAGGCCGAGGCCGGCAATTCCGCGCCCAAGAAGGCGAGATCGACCAAGAAGGCAGGATGACGAATGATGCGGATCACTCCTGCAGCGCGCGGGTGCTTGGTCTGCTGACGAAGGCAACTCCGGAGACATGAGCACATGGATACTGTCAAGAACTCGCCGAGACCCGCGGCGCAGGATGATCTGATCATTCCGGTCGCTCAGCGCAAAACGATGACCACGCTACTCCCCGACGACTGCCGCTGGCCTATCGGCGACCCGCAGACGGAAGGCTTCCATTTTTGCGGCAAGCGCAAGCAGGACGGCCATCCATACTGCGAATTCCACGTGCGCCGCGCCAGCACGCCGAGCCGGCCACGCGTCATGACCTACAAGCCGCGCGACGCCGCCTGACCGCTATTTGCGGCGTTAGATATCACGCTGGTGCCGCATGAGTATTGGAAGATAGCGATGCTAGATTTCCCTAACGCCAGTCGCAGCTATGATGCGACGAGGCACTGCATTCACTTTTGGGGGAGCGATGGCGCCATGGAGGTCTCGTTCTTCCTTGATGAGAGTGCCTTGACTGGACTGGCTGGACCGTCCTCCAGCGAAGCTTCCTTGCTCCAGAGCTTTGATCAAAACCGAGAGCGAATTCTGAAGGCCGCTCGCAAGGTCTACGCACGTCGGCGCAAGGGATCCTACGACCTGTTCGCAACGGACTTCCGCTGACAGGGCCGCATGCGTCGCACCAGAGCCGATCGATTGGAGTGAGATGAAAGCCTTTAGAAGCCCAACTTTCAGCGAGCGGCTGGACACGGCCACGACGGCAAAGAAGGTCACGTTGGAGCGATTTCGCGCGCGACCCGCGGCGAACGATCCCGCCGTCGTCGAGCAAAGGGCTGCGCGCCGGGCGGCCGCGGCCGCACGCGAATTGCGCGCCGCTGAGCGTCTAGAAGCGCGCCGAGCCGAAGAGGCGGCAGAGCTGGCCGCAAGCGAATTGGCGGTCCGGGAGCGCGAAGCCCGGCAGCTGCAAGAAGCCGACGAGCAAGTCGTGCTCGCGGCGCAGCGCAAGACCGCGCGCGATATCCGCTATGCCGCTCGCAAAGCACGCAAAGTGTGAGCCAGCCCAATGCATCCCGTGCGTGGACGGTAACTGAGGCATCGCCCTGCCAGACCTGCGCAGCCTGCTGCTCGTACTCACGCGAGTGGCCACGGTTCACGACCGAGGCCGACGCCGACATCGCGCGTATTTCGAGTGAATTCATCGACGATCATCTGGGGCGCATGCGCTGCATTGGAGATCGGTGCTCCGCCCTGGTCGGCGACGTTGGTGCTTCGACCTCGTGCGCTATCTACGCGGTTCGACCCGAAGTTTGTCGCGCCTGCGAGCCGGGAGACGATGCATGCCAGATGGCGCGCCAGAAGTTTGGTTTGCCACCGGTGCACAGTGTGTCGATCGGCGAACTCGACACCTAGCCCTACGCCGGTGCTAGCCCTTCCCGGCCGAACGCGGGCCGTGCGGGCCGGAAAAGCGGTCGGAAGTAAGAAATCAAAGCGGCCTTCCCCATTTAGCCTGCGCCTCATCAGCGCTCACGGGAACACGGCTGCGGTTCATTCCGCGCCGTCGGGCTTAAAGCCCTCCATCTCGACCACGTTGCTTTCGGGTCCGTTGACCTCCGAAAAATGCGTCACCTTGTTGGAGTCGCAAACGTAGAGCCATTTATGGTCGAACAGCTCTCCGTCTCGGATGTAGCCGAACACGGCGGCCTCCTTCTTGCCGCGCCAGAAAAGCGTGGGCGGTCCCGGCGCGGCCACCTTCTCCCAGTTTGGCTCGATGAACTCGTTAATCTGCTTCCAATAAATCACTGCCTATCTCCCGAGTGTGGTGCCGATTGTACATGCTCGAGGAAGAAGCGGAGCATCTCTTTCGTGGCGTCTGGCCCCTTCGGGTCGGTGAAAGACCCTGCAAGATTGCCGCCCGACCACGCATGACCGGCGCCGTGAAGCTCCCATTGCTCAAGCACGCTGCGTCCACCTGCGTCACGTTGGATGGAACGCGTGTATCTGCGGCCCGAGCAAACCATCTCGCGTTCCACCGAAGCATCCGAATGTTCACCGGTATTGGCGCGCGCGATGACTTCCGTTCCGTTGCGGGGATGCACGGTTGTATCTCGGTCGCCATGGAAGACGATCGTGGGCAACGCCTGCCATCGTCTCGTGTGGACGCCGCTCGGGTTTCCGCGAGCCGGACCGTGTCCGCTCATTGCGGCAAACGCAGACGATAGGTCGCGAGCCGCTCCGCACGCCAGACCCGAATGCACTCCGACAGCCGCGTAGAGATCGGGATAGGTCTCTCCCATTGTGGCCGCGGCCGCACCGCCGGCAGATAATCCCGCGATATAGATGCGGCGGGCATCGATCCTGTAGGCGTTCATGACCTGACGCGTGATGCCCGCGATGAGCGCAGGCTCACCCCGACCACGCCGCTGGTCGCTTTGCTTGAACCAGTTCCAACACTTGGAGGCATTGGCGGCTGCAGCCTGCTCTGGATAGACGACGAAACACGAGCTCTCTTCGGCGGCGAAGTTCATCCGCGTGCCGGCGGCAAAGTCGTCGGCCGACTGCAGGCACCCGTGCAGCATGACGATCAGCGGCCGCGGCTCACTATGCCGGCTGGGAATGTAGAGCTTGTAGGCCCGGGTGCCGGCCTCGTTGCTGAACGACCCGGCGATAAACTTTCCTGCTCCAGGCGCCAAATCCGACGCCAGCGGCGGTCCGCGTCGACGCACGCCGCGCAATCCGGGCACGGTTGAGCCAATACGATCGAAGCCAGCGTGCAACGCGGCCTCGGTCAGCGAGCCCGCCGCCTTTTTGACGTCCTCGGAGAGAGGATTCTGCGCGAAAAGCTCGTCAGCGGGGCCCGGGCCCGGAAGCGCGATCTCCGCGGCTGAGGCATTGGACTTACTGCTGTTGCCGGCACGCGTACCGCGCAGCAGGTTCTGCAGCAGAGCTACGGCTTCATTCAGCCGGCCGGCACGCGTCAAACGGGTCGCCTCGATCATGTCGCCGGGAAGCAGTGATTTCATTTCGGATCTTTCCTGCCGAAGCGGTTATCGGGAGTGTTCGCCCAATCGCAGTGTCAAACCGCCGCTACCGCATGCGGTCCGCCAATGCGGTCTTGACGTCCGGGCTCGCGTGCAGCGCTCCCAAGACCGAAAGCGAGGCAATGGTCGCGCGCGCCAGTTCCGGCGACACGTCGGCCGCGATGCTCAGGAGACCCAGGACGTGAAGATGCAGCGTTTGACGGTTGGCGCGCACAGTCTCGAGGTCCTCGCGCGTGTAATGTCTCAAGCCGAGATCAAGGGTGTTGCGCGCAACGCTTTGCTTGACCACGTCGGCATGCCGATCGAGCTGATTGCGGATGGCGGTGCGAATGAAATCGGTGCGGTTCGAATAGAACCCCTCGTGCACCATCAGGTCGATTTGGCCGAGGTCGACATAGCCGAGATTGATCGTGACCTTCTCGGAGTCACCGGCCTTGGGGCGCAGCTCCCGAACGTTAGTCGCCATCCATGCACCATCCTATTACCATCTGCATGGATGGCAAGTAAGCTGAGTCGAATGTTATTGCAAGAGGCGAGTTCTCGCGGGCGGCGTCCGCCCCCGATGCTGCGGACGGCTCTTCCCACGGAGCGCGCAAGCGCCCAGCTGAGACGCTCCTAGGGTACCGATGAGGTCAGCTGTTGAGAGCACACCGGCCAACTTCTCGTGCGCCAGTAGTGCGGCATGTGACCCGAAGCAGAGATCCTGGCAAATCAGCGCCCGAGGGTAAGGCTAGTCCAAGCCCGCGCGGCGAAAAGCTTCCAAATAGTTCTCGCGGTCGGCATCCCGCTTGATCGGCATCTGGCTTGCGATCCAGGCGAGCGATATATTGGGCTGCGCACGGCGAAGCTCCTGCAATGCGACCTTTGCGACATCGTCGTGTCCGGCCATGCCCGCCGCGGCCGTCAGCACCCGGTGGGCGCCCACGAAATCGCCGCGTTGCCGGATGCCCTCGCGTGAAAGACGCATCGCCTCGGCGTAGTTGCGGCCGATGAACTCGGCGTAGGCGGCGATGCCATAGTAAACCGCCGAGAACGGATCGCGCGGGCTCAGCCGCAGCGCGCGGCGCGCGGCAACGTTGCCTTCCTCCCAGCGCCCGCAATAGGTCAGCGCCAGGCCGTAATAGCCCTGCACCAGCGAGAAGTTCGGATTGAGCCGCAGCGCCAGTTCGAACTCGGCCAGCAAATCCTCGAAGCGGCGGGTGAACAAATGAACGCAGCCCAGCGCGTGGTGCGCCCAGGGGTCCTCGCTGTCGGCCAGGATCGCCGCCCGCGCCGCGCGCTCCGCGATCGGCATCGACGTCGCCATGTCGGCCCAACCCATGTGGGCGCTGAAGCTATGGCTGGTGGCGAGCACGCCGAGCGCCTGGCCGTAGTTCGGATCGATGGTGGTCGCCTTCTCGAGCAGGGCCTGCGCGACCACGTTGTCCTGTCGCGTCACCCGCCAGTAGTGCGACAGCGCCCGCATCACCAGATCCCAAGCGTCCATGCTGCTCGGCGGCTTGCGCTGAGCGTGGAAATTCTCCGCGGCGTAGAGCTGCGGCTCGATCGCCGCGACGATGGCCTCGGTGATCTCGTCCTGCACCGCGAACACGTCGGCGAGATCGCGGTCGTAGCGCTCGGCCCAGATGTGGCTGCCAGTGGCGGCGTCGTTGAGCTGCACCGTGATGCGCACGCGGTCGCCGCGCTTGCGCACGCTGCCCTCGACGACATAGCCGACGCCGAGCTCCTCGGCGACCTGCTTCAGGTGCACGGCCTTGCCTTTGTAGAGGAAGGACGAGTTGCGCGCGATCACGAGGAACCAGCGCAGCTTGGACAGTGCGGTCATGATGTCCTCGCTGATACCGTCGGAGAAATACTCCTGCTCGGGATCGCCGCTCATGTTTGTGAAGGGGAGCACGGCAATGGCGGGCCGCTCGGACAGCGGCAAGGTCGCGGGCACCTGCGCGTTGATTTCATCGGACGGCCGCGCCGTGGCAAGTGCCCCTGCACCCAGGGTCACGGCGCCCACGAAACGCAGGCCCTTGCGCGGGATGGTGCGGATCAGCTTCTGATCCTCGCCGTTGTCGCCGACCGCCCTTCGCGCGGCGTTGATGCGGCTCGTCAGGGTCGAATCCGATACGATCCGTCCGCCCCAGATCGAAGCGATGAGATCATCCTTGCTGACGACGCGGTCGCGGTTCTGCACCAGGTAAACCAAGAGGTCGAACACCTGCGGCTGGACGGCAATGGCCTCGGAGCCGCGACGCAGCTCGCTCCGGTCTGTATCAAGTGTATGATCGGCAAAGAGAAATTGCACGTCGGAGCCCCAAAAAGAACCGGACCGCGTAGTCACTGGCGGAGAATATCAAGCTCATCTCAAGGACAAATCAAGCTCCCGGCAAAGTCATTCGCTCGCGCGCTCGGCATGCTCCAACCCCTCCCGCATTCAATAAACTTGTCTGCACTGCGGCCAGTGACTGGAGCGGCAATGAGCAAGCGTCAACCTGACGCCCGCGAGAACAGCGACGAGGCGCCCTTGCAATCCGCGCATGGCCGGGCGCCGCATCGTCTGCGGCTGTCGACGCACGCCCTTCCGGAGCGCGACCGATTTGAGGTCTTTCGCGAGAATTTTAGCCAATACCTCTACCGAGCCGACGTCGCCAACCGCACGGAAGGCAAATTCCTCGGCAACATCGACCTGCTCAAGACCGAAAGCGTCGGCATATCGCGGATCGTCGCGCCGGCATCCGTTTACACGCGAACGCGGCGCCACCTCTCCGATTGCAATGACGCGTTGACCTTGTTCGTGGGCCTGACCGATGGCCCCGTGATCCAGCAAGGCGGCATCGCGCACGAGTTTCGGCCCGGAAGCGGGTTTCTCTATCACGGCGCGATCCCGGGCCGATCCGACGCCGTCTCGCCATTCCAGGTCTGGGGCATCAAAGTGGCTGTCGGCCACGTCATGAGCGGCTTGGCTCGCGGGCGCGCGCTGAAGCCGATGCAAATTCCCTCCGAGGTGCCGGTGATGCGGCTCATCGTGCAATACCTGCATTCGTTCGCCCCCCTGGCTGGCAGCCTCGATCCGGACGTACGCGAGGCCTTCGGCACGCACTTGGCCGATCTCTTGATGCTTCTCATCGGCGCCAATCGCGATTGCCTCGAGCTCGTCAAGGGCCGCGGGCTCAAGGCCGCGCGAACTGCGGCGGTCCTAAAGATGATCGAGCGCGATTTTGCCTCCCCGGGCCTCACCGCTGAGAGAATAGGGCTCTGCCTGGGCATCACGGGGCGTCAGGTTCACCGTTTGCTCGAGGAGACGACCAAAACGTTCTATGAGCACGTTCTCGAGCGGCGTCTCCTCGAGGCGCTCCAGCTACTGACGACCCCCGCCTGCGCCACGCTCAAGGTCGCCGACATCGCGCGCCGTGCCGGCTTTGCGGACCCTTCTCATTTCCACCGCGCCTTTCGCACCCGCTTCGGAGATACGCCGACGGGCGTACGCGCAGCCGCCGTTTGCGGCAACGCTCGTCGTTTTCTCCGCGCGTCACATGACGTAGACGCGGCGCGTCCTCCCGCCTCGCACAAACGGTCATCGGCATAAGGCGCCGGCCGATCCGCGATTGACTGACAGCGACGTGCAAGTGGACGGTCGCGACTCACGGCTGAGCCGGCGCGCGCCGTAAAACGGGGCGGTGCAGGCGCCCTTGGAAGAGAGCGGTGCGCTCCCCCAGCATAGGAACAACGCCCCGATGTTCGCTGTAACGCAGAACCACGACGGCCCGCTTGGCTCGATGCTCAGGTCATTTGCTATGATTGCGATGGCCACCTTAGTGGGTCCGGCAATAGGCATTGGCGTCTTCGTCGTTCTGAATACGTTGTGATCTCTCGAGGCCTTTGTCACCGAAAGGGACGCCGCCAGCCGAATAAGGACATTCCGGCTGGGAAATGTCGAAAGCGCTCGATACGCATCCGCGATCGCTGCGACAGATAAACAGTGAGATGGCCGGGCTCGTCCCGGCCATTTTGCTTGGGGCGTCCCATCCGCATTGACCGACAGCGACATCGAAGTGGACGAGCGTAACTCACGCTTGCCCGCGTGCTGGCCGCATAACGCGCGCACCGGAGCCGCTTTTGATGCGGAGCAGCTTGCTCCGCCAGCACAGGAACGAAAGGCCATGAACACCCCTCGACTGATCCCCCACCTGACCCGGCTCGCCGCAATGGTCGCGGCGGGAACGCTTCTCGTCGCCGGCAGCGCGCTCGCGCACGGCAATCACGACCACGGCTCCGACCGCGGTTCCGACCACCAGATGAAGAGCCGCGACTCCGGTCGCGATCGCAGCGACAAGCGCTCGATGCTCAAAGAGGTCCGCAAGGACAAAAGCGACATGCGCTCCGACAGGCACAAGGACAGGGACGCCAAGCGCGCGGAGAAGAAGCAGGAGAGAGAAGCCAAACGCGCCGAGAAGCAGGCGCAGAGAGAGGCCAAGCGCGCGGAGAAGATGAAGGAGAAGGAGGCCAAGCAGGCCGAGAAGGACAAGACCACCGGCACGACCACGACCACCGGTACCACCACGACCACCGGCACCACCACGACCGGCACCGCCAGCAAGGCCGACGAGGATCTCGTTGGCAAAGGCATCGCCGGACGCAAGGGCCTCGACGGCCAAGCCAATGCCGGTTCGGCGGCTTCAGGCACCGTGACAGGTCCTGGTGCCGGCAATACGGTGCATCCCATCCCCGGCTCGGCGGCGCCTTCGGGCTCGCAGGCACGTGGCACCGTGACCGGTTCCGGCAGGGGCATCGTCACCGTCACCGACGCTAGGGGCAACTCGTTCATCATCCCCGATCACGGGGGAGGCGTGGCCGTGCTCAAAACTCCCGAGGGCGGGATCAAAATATCCAACGGCGTCGAATTCGCGGCCGTTGACCGGCGTCAAGCTGACCATCTCCGGCGCACGGACCGTCTCCGTCGAACCGGGTATTCAGGTCGGCCCTGCCCAAGCCGACGGCAGCACGATCGTCATGGAGCCATTGGGCGAGATCATCCAGTACCCCGGCTTTCCTGGCGGTGGTTTCGTGGGCCACCGCGAGGACGACACCTCGACGATCCAGCAGGAGTAGCGGCCCTCCTCGCCGCGAATGCAGAAAGACAGGATGGCCGGGCCTGCCCCGGCCATTTTGCTTGGAGGCGCCCCATCCGCATTGACCGACAGCGACGTGGAAGTGGACGAGCGCGACTCACGCTTGCCCGCATGCTGGCCGCATAACGCGCACACCGGAGCCGCCTTTGATGCGGAGCAGCTCGCTCCCCCAGCACAGGAACGAAAGGCCATGAACACCCCGCACCGATCTCGATTTGCCGAATAAGCGCAGCGAAGCGCCGACACAGGGTCGCTATCGATCCGCTCACTTTAGGTGATGGAGATATTCCGATGCAGATCAATCGGCGAACCGCGGTGAAGGCGCTCATTGCAGGCGCTGCTGCCAGTTCGCTTCCGCTCTTCGGCGCGGTTCTTGCCGCCGGCAATTCCGAAGGCCCGCGAAGCCTGTGCTTGAGCAACGGATTCCGCGTCCACTACGTTGCCAATGACGCCGGCTACGTGGTGGCAACGCTTGTTCTGCGCAGCAAGCAAATCACCAACAACGGCCTCGCGCACCTCTGCGAGCACACCTCGTGCTCGGGCGCGGCGGGAACGATGTCGGCCGCCGACGTGGCGGGGATGTACAAGGACTATGTCCAGGATGGCAATGCCTCGACGGACCCAGGCGCCATCAAGTGGGACGCGTCCTTCCTGCCGCAGTTTCTGCCCCAGGTGATGGGGCTACTCGCGGCGACAGCACTCGACCAGAAATTCGACGTTGAAACGGTCGCGGGACAGGCCCGCGTGGTTCTGGAGGAGCTTTATCTCGACAAGTACAGCCCCGAAAAACTCGCGCAGGGCAAATTCGATCGCGAGCTATTCGGCAAATCCCACCCTTATGCAAAAGAGACGCTTCAGGAGGAGATTGAGCGGTGCAAGATCGCGCCGGCGAAACTAGCCGCGCAGCTGCGCGATTTCGCCGGCACCATTCGCCTGCCGGCCAATATGGACCTCTTTCTCGTCGGCTCAATCGATCCCGGCGCCGTGGAGAAGCTGGCAAAGGAGCACTTCGGCAGGTTCGCGTTCGCCCAAGGACCGCGACTGCAGATTCCGCAGGTGGCCGTCACCCGGGCCTATAAGGGCCTTACCGGAGCTTCATATGAATTGCAGCGCCCGATGACGGATTTGCGCATCGCGTGGAACACGGGCGTGTCTGTCACCAGCGCCGAGGCCAGGGTGCTGCTGGCCTTGCGGGAGTATTTGAATACGGCGCTGTTCGACGAGCTGCGCGAGAAAGACGGCGATACCTACACGCCCGAGGTTAAGTACGAGCCGGATGCCTGCAGCGGCATCTTCAAGATCGCCATCTCCAGCAGCAAGGATCCACAGAGCGTGGAGAAAAAGGTCTTCGAGGTCATCGACAAGATGAAATCGGATATCGACGTCAAGGAGCTTTCCCGTTTGCAAAATCGCATTGCGCTCACGCGCTGCAAGGACGCCAACGACAACGAGGCACTGCTCGACCGCTTGGTGGCGAGGACGCTCGACGGCACTTCGGTCGACGACTTGGCGGTGGAAACCGTGACGCACGAAGAGGTGCTCGCGGCCGCGCGCAAATACATGCCCTCTCACCGGCAGGCGTATGTCCGCCTCGCATTGGAAGGGCAATAGCCGCGCAGGCCGTAAAACGGCGGCGTGAGTGGGTCCTGGCAATAGGCATCGGCGTCTTCGTCGTTCTGAATGCGTAGTGATCTCTCGAGGTCTCTTTCACCGGAAGGCGGCTGAGAAAAGCCGAATGCGCCCGATGCGCATCCGGGATCGCAGCGACCGACAAAAACGAGATGGCCGGGCTAGTCCCGGCCATTTTGCTTGGGGGCGCCCCATCCGCATTGACCGACAGCGACATCGAAGTGGACGAGCGCGACTCACGCTCGCCCGCGTGCTGGCCGCATAACGCGCGCACCGGAGCCACTTTTGATGCGGAGCAGCTTGCTCCTCCAGCATAGGAACGAAGCCCATGAACACCCCAAGACTGATCCCCTGTCTGACCCGATTGGCCGCAATGGTTGCGGCGGGCACGCTACTCATCGCCGCCGACGCCGAGGCAGGTCCTGCTCCCGGCACCGTGACTGGTCCCGGCGTCGCGAATGTCGTTCGTTCTATCGTGTCGCCGCCGGCGAGCGCGGTCATCATCTTGGTCCATGGCGGCGGTCACCACTTCCCGCACCCTCTCCCGACGCCGCGTCCGGCTACCCGATCGGGGGGTGCACCTGCCGCTCCGCAGGGGCAGGGAAAGGCCTCGACCAAGAGCCTGGATTAGAAATCCGGGATCGCAGCCAGCGCAACCGCGAGATGGCCGGGCATGTCCCGGCCATTTTGCGTAAGGGGCGCCGCGATCCGCATTGACTGACAGCGACATCGAAGTGGACGAGCGCGACTCACGCTTGCCCGCGCGCGGGCCGCATAACGCGCGCACCGGAGCCGCTTTTGATGCGGAGCAGCTTGCTCCCCCAGCACAGGAACGAAAGGCCATGAACACCCCTCGACTGATCCCCCACCTGACCCGGCTTGCCGCGATGGTCGCGGCAGGAACGCTTCTCGTCGCCGGCAGCGCGCTCGCGCACGGCAATCACGACCACGGCTCCGACCGCGGTTCCGACCACCAGATGAAGAGCCGCGACTCCGGTCGCGATCGCAGCGACAAGCGCTCGATGCTCAAAGAGGTCCGCAAGGACAAAGGCGACATGCGCTCCGACAGGCACAAGGACAGGGACGCCAAGCGCGCGGAGAAGAAGCAGGAGAGAGAAGCCAAACGCGCCGAGAAGCAGGCGCAGAGAGAGGCCAAGCGCGCGGAGAAGATGAAGGAGAAGGAGGCCAAGCAGGCCGAGAAGGACAAGACCACCGGCACGACCACGACCACCGGTACCACCACGACCACCGGCACCACCACGACCGGCACCGCCAGCAAGGCCGACGAGGATCTCGTTGGCAAAGGCATCGCCGGACGCAAGGGCCTCGACGGCCAAGCCAATGCCGGCTCGCGGCGGCTTCAGGCACCGTGACCGGTCCGGGTGCGGGCAATACGGTGCATCCCATCCCCGGCTCGGCGGCGCCTTCGGGCTCGCAGGCACGTGGCACCGTGACCGGTTCCGGCAAGGGCATCGTCACCGTCACCGACGCTAGGGGCAACTCGTTCATCATCCCCGATCACGGGGGAGGCGTGGCCGTGCTCAAAACTCCCGAGGGCGGGATCAAAATATCCAACGGCGTCGAATCGCGGCCGTTGACCGGCGTCAAGCTGACCATCTCCGGCGCACGGACCGTCTCCGTCGAACCGGGTATTCAGGTCGGCCCTGCCCAAGCCGACGGCAGCACGGTCGTGATGGTGCCGCTGGGCACGGTCACCGGCGGCCCCGGCCCGGGCGGCGTCATTGGTGGTTTCGGGACCGCAATCAAGGACGGCGCCAAAGCCGTCGGAAACGGCATTCTTGAAGGCGGCGATGCGGTGGAGAAATCCCTTGGCATTTTCCAGTTCGAGGGCAAAGCCGAAAACGAGCCTCCCCCAGGGCCTGCAACCTCAACGATCCAGCAGGAATAGGCGTCCGCATCGCCGCGACCGACAAACAGTGAGATGGCCGGGCTTGTCCCGGCCATCGCCCCCAAAAAACGCCGACGCCGAGGTGTCGGCGTCGCCAAAAGCCGCAACGAAGGACGAGACCAATGAACATTCAAGTCGCCATCCCCGCCGCCATCGACTTCGCCGCGATCAAGGCGCGCCAGCAAATCGCCTGGGGCTCCGGCGACTACGCCATCATCGGTACCACGCTGCAGATCGTCGGCGAGACGCTGTGCGAGGCCGTCGACCTACGCTCGGGCCAGCGCGTGCTCGACGTCGCCGGCGGCAACGGCAATGCAACGCTCGCCGCCGCGCGGCGCTTCGCCGACGTGGTGTCGACGGACTACGTCGGCGCGCTGCTCGATCGCGCGCGCTTGCGTGCCGCCGCCGACCGCCTGCCCGTCACGTTTCTGGAGGCCGATGCGGAAGCGCTTCCCTTCGCCGACGCCAGCTTCGATGTCGTGCTTTCGACCTTCGGCGTCATGTTCGCGCCGAACCAAGAGCAGGCGGCGAGCGAGCTCATGCGCGTCTGCCGCCCGGGCGGCAAGATCGGACTCGCCAACTGGACGCCGGAGGGCTTCGTCGGCCGGCTGTTCAAGACCGTCGGCAGGCATTTTGCGCCGGCGCCGGGCGTGATCTCGCCGGCGTTGTGGGGCCGCAAGACGCATCTCGACGCCCTGTTCGGCGGAAAGGGCGCGATCGCCGTCGAGAGCAAGAGCTTCGTCTTCCGTTATAAGTCGCCCGAGCATTGGCTCGAGATCTTCCGCGGCTACTACGGCCCGGTTTTGAAAGCGTTCGCTGCGATTGCCCCGGAGGCGCGCGATGCGCTGGAGGCCGATCTCTACGCTCTGCTCGCCGAATTCAACGTGGCCGACGACGGCACGCTGGTCGTTGCCGCAGAATATCTCGAGGTGGTGATCGTCAAGAGAGGCTGATCCCGAATTCACCGGGCGCGGCACGCATGCTGCGCTCAGTCCTCTATTTCGTTCAAATAGGAGCACAGTCATGGATCTCTACGTTGTTCGCCGCCCAGGCGCCTGGGCGGATATGCAGGCGCTCGAAGCCGCCGGCGCTAAATCCGCCAAGATCGGCAACGAGGAGATGTCCGACCGCGTCTGCTGGATCCGCAGCTACATCGTCAAGGAAGCGGACGGCCGGATCGGATCGTTCTGCATCTACGAGGCGCGCGATCCTGAATCGATCCGCGCGCATGCGCAGCGGGTCGGCATGCCGGGCGATCTGATCTTCCCGGTCGTCACCACGGTCATCATCCGCGACGACCCGGCCGAGACAAAGGCCGCCTGATTGAGAGCCGGCGACGGCCTATCCAATTCTGTGCGATTTCGGCGCTACTCTGCCGTGGTAGGCGGATGCGCCGAAGTTGCCCGCAGTGCGCTGATGACCGATACGCTTGATCCTCTCGTGCGCGACCTCATCGAATGGGTCGCAAAGGCGCCGCGCGCCTATTTCGAGGTCATCGAGGTGTGGCGTACATCCTGCCCGCAATTGACAGTATGGGAGGATACAATGGAGCGCGGCTTCGTTGAGCGCCGAAGCGTGCCGGGCGAAAGCGACCAAGTGGTGGCCACCGAGGCCGGTCTCAAGTTTCTGTGTCAGCAATAAACTGCGCTGTTGGAGAGGCCGCCGGCAGTTCTCCTGGCCCAATCTCGGACCTGAGCCCCACGTCCGCTTTCGCGGCTACTACAGACGCAAAGCGAGTGACGCAGAGGGGTCGTCCTCGATGTGTTGACGCAATGCGTCTATCGCATCCTCCGCAATTCGTTCCTGCACTTCGGTAACAAATGCGGAAGCTGCCGCGTTCAGCCATGGACCACCTGGTGCAGGGAACGATCCGTTGTCCCGTTTCCAGGTCGCTCGGAAAGTTTGGGAATTGGCGGGGGTGAGTTTGGGAAAAAAGCTCCAAAAACAACTAGAGAGATCAATAACTTACAAAAATGATGGCGCCCCGTAGGGGACGGGTTATTTCGCCATCGTATGCCATTGATATTGCTATGTTCCTAGTGACTGCTACTGCTACGCACAGTAGCAGAGCGCGGTAGCAGTTTCCAGTCTGCCATTCCCGTTCAAAGGTGCCCTAACGACAACCGGGCCGCAGATGGAGTCGAAAGATTATTCATCGGTTTGCACGATTCCAGCGGGCTCGTTCGGTACGCTGGCCGGCGTGAACTTGTCCGACGCAGCGTCTGTAGCGAGCGCTAAGCGCGCGCAATGCGCCGTATCCGCCGCGGGCTCTTTCCGGAGGGGGCGAAGAAGACAAGGGATGAGCGATCCGCCTTCTTCGCACGATACATGGCAATGTCGGCATTGCGCAGGATCTCCTCCGGCGTGATGCCATCATCGGGAATCAGGGTTGCGCCGACCGACACGCCCACGCTGAGCGCGTGTCCCTCGGCCCGAATGGGGCTGGCAAGCGCGCCAATGAAACGCTCGCCGATTGCGGAAGCACCGTCCTTATCGACCTCGTAGGCTAGGACAGCGAACTCGTCGCCGCCAAGCCGCGTCAGCATATCGGTCGGGCGCGCAGCCGCCCGGAACCGCTCCACCACGATCTGCAAGACGCGGTCACCGACGGCGTGCCCATGGCGGTCGTTGACGCGTTTGAAATCGTTAAGGTCGAGCAGGAAGAAAGCGTGCCGGTGCTTGTCGAAACGAGGCCCCGCCGTCGCCTCACGAAGCGCGGAGAGCATCGCGCGTCGGTTTGGCAAATCCGTCAGCGGGTCTTGCGTTGCCTGGAGCCGCAGGTCCCGTATCTCGAGCTCGAGGGCGAATTTGCGAGCATGTTCCTGCCGCTCCTCATTCAACCGCCGAAGGACGAACAAGACAGCGCCGGCGACCAGCAGCACCGAGAGAAAAATGATCTCTTCAAGGGTCAATTTGCGTTCCGGCGTTGTGAGCCGGTGCGCAAAAGCAAAAAGATCGTACTCGAGCGCCAGCAGCACCGCGCCAACCATGACGCCGGTCAAAAGCAGCATATCCTGCGCGCTCGACCAGGGGTTACGGCCAATCGTCTCCAGGAGCGCGTTGAGCCTCTTAGTTTTCACGGCTGATTCCACGCACGGGCAACGCCCCACTCTAGGCGGCCCGCGGCCAAGGAATTGTAAAAGGACACCACCACCCAATCGCAAACCAGCAGCGCCGCCGCCAGCGCGATGATAAACGCTTCATTAACCATTTTGTCCGCAGCTGCTGCGTTACCGCCTCCGGGCGGAGTTGCGTAGGCCTCCGACTTGCTTGAAGGGGAGGTGTGTTGCGTAGGAGTAAACCGTGCGTACCGAAGTTATTGAGCTAGAGGGCAAGAGGTTCTTCGTGCTGAACGGTTTAATCGTGGCCGAGAATAGCGACGGGGCTGGCTATATCGAAGCACTCAAGAAGTTGGTCGCTGCGATCAAGAGAGACCCCGACGCTGTCGCCTTCGGCTGTATTTCGGGCAGGTGGGTGGCTGCTGCCTAGCCGCCTCGCCACGTATTGGCCTCTCGGAGCGCGCGACGGCCATGCGTCGGCGCGTTGGGGTCGCGTCTTGAATGGTCCGCCTAAAGACCCTCCATTCCGATCCAGAGATAGCTTCGCCTCCATCCTCGTCCGCCGCCAGTAGCGCGATCTGTCACTGTCGACCTTCACTTTCGGAGGCTGAGTAAGAAACGCCGGCATGCAAAACCTAGTGCGCCGGCGACAGCTCCAAGAACGAGCGACAGGCCCACCGTGGCCAAGCTCAAGTTGCCTCGAGGACCAGCGCTTGCCGAAATCGGTATGGCGACGATGAGAAGCCCCATCCCTTCTGCAATGAGGCCCCAAAGCAAGCCAGTCAAAATGGTCCGCCCAAAAAGCATGCCCACCACAAAGGACGGCACAACGATGATCAACAGGTGGGTCGTCGTCATGGGACTAGCGCGCGGCGAATGCCTCGATGAAGTCAGTGCAGCCTATAGCAGTGGGATTGTGTACGTTGCTGGCGCGTCACATCGTAGCCGGCGCGGCATTGGATCAGGTAGGGCCGATCAGGGTGGCGGAACAGAATGAAAGTCGACCAGTTGTCGACGGCGCCGGTGTATCCCGCAATCTGCCATCCGTCCTTTAGAAGCGCCTCAATCGTAAGATCATTGTCCGGCGTCTCGCCTGAAGCCCGGCGCGAGAGCGCGACGCCGGCTGCGAGAAAAGCGACGAGCAAGAGCAATGCGCGATTTCTTGGCATCTTTCGGTGCTGGCATAATTGGGCTCACTCCAGGCCGTTATCCGCGAGGCCGTTCCGGTGAGCCGCTATGTCTTTCAATCGAAACGAAGTGCTAAGGCACTGAAGGTAAGCGTGATAGCCGCCTGGCCTGAAGACATCGAAGCCGGCGTCGGTCTTCAGGCTATATAGAAACAATCCCACGGGTACTGTCGAGACCAGGTACAAGATGGCGAGCAAGACGAAGAGACCGATGCGCTTTAAGGCCGTTGGCTTCAAATCCACGGTCCTCCCGTCAAACAAGGCGAAAAAGTAGATCGGCAAACTCAACAGGGACAACACCGCCAAATAGTGATGCCTCGCCTATCAACAAGCTGATCCCGAGCATGCGCTATGAGACCAGCCCCAGGGTAGCGCTCAGCCTGTTCGGCAGAATAGAGCCGAGCGGAAAGGTCCGTCACAAATCCTACCCGAAATTAGGACAGTTAGCCGCTCAGTGATGACACAAAATGTGTCTAAGGACGACGGCACTCATCCTTCCTAACTTCGACGAAATGAAAAAGGGGCCGCCGATAAGCTTGCTACCGAGCACTGGCGGCCGACGTTGGGAGTGGAGCCGACAACGTTGCCGGGAGGCCTCCTTTCGGCTCTGGCCGGAAGCGTGACATCCGGCGGCGTTAATTCTGCAGCAGGCGAGGGGGCAATGACGCCAGGACAAAATTAATTGGTTAACGGGCTACGCAGCGAGGACGGCGCAGTTTTAGTGGGTGTGGATAACCTGTTCGGCGACCCAACCACTTACGCTGAGGCTGACGACAGGCCCGGCGCGACGGTCAAGCGCTGCTCTGGTTGCCTCCAGATCAGTCACCGTAGAAGCGTCATCTTCTTGCGCCCGATCCGTCTGAGCGCTTCCCGCTCCGCCAACGTCATCCGCGCCGATTAAAGGGGTTCGGGTGTTGGTAGGGTGAACTGTCAGGTTCTCCGCCCTCACCGAGACGGACGCTGACAGCGCAAGAGCTGTCACTGCCACCGCAACGCACCAAGGTTTGATCGCCATTGCACGATTCCGTTGAACTCGTGCCCAATATTATAACCTGGGCGCTTCCAACTGAGCGTGTCGCCGCGGCCACACAGCTCGGTGCCAAATGCAGGTGCCGCCGGAGGGAGCCGGAGCCCTCGCGCGCCGGGTTCCTGTCGGAAGATCTCTAAATTCGCCGCCGTCAATCTTTTCGTCGTTCCCACGAACGCGATCAGGCAGCCACTAGCGATTTGACGAAACCGACATTGCTTGATCGCTAGTGGCTAGGCCTCCGACTGGAACGTCGCTAGTTCCGTGCGCAGCAGCACATAGCCGTCGCGCGCCAGGTCACGCTGGTATTCTGGCTTGAGGTAGACCACCGCTCCGCGCCGCACCGATTGCCAAGGCCCTTGATGGCGAACGTGGTCGGGGAGATCCCCGAAGCATTCTTCTCGGCAGATCAGAATGACGTGGCTGTCGGAGATGGAGCGGAGGGCTTGGTATTGCTCAACCGGCATGATCACGCGGCGCTATTCGATTTCTGAACATGGAACCGCTGAGCTTCAGCAATGTTCATCGCGCTTCCCTTTTTGGCAACGTCGCGGTCAGCGCGACTCTGGATGGACGCCCTCGACTTGATATGTGATCAGCTTCACCAGAGCGGCACCTAGCCCCGAGGTGAACTCATCGATCTTGAGTTTCCCATCGTGGTTAGCATCAGCCGCTCTGAAGCGCTGCTCGACGATCGCCAAGTATTCGTCCTTAGTCAGCGTGCCGTCGTGATCTGGATCATTGCTCTTGAATTCTTCATTGCTGAGGTGGCCGCGCAGCTCGTTCGCATCGAGAGTGCCATCCTTATCGGTGTCGAGCCGATCGAAAAGTGTCGATGCGCCTTGTCGAGATTCTGCCTCGTCGACAGAGCCATCTTTGTCGGTGTCGAGCGCTTGAAAGATCGACGCAGTCGACCTCTTCGCGTGAACCGAGGGAATGCCCGCCACGAGGGCCGCGCACAACAACAGCATAACGCCACCGAATCTCAAGCTCAGCCTGCACATCGCTGCCGTCACTTCCCCTTGCCGCCCGGTTTGTTGAGTTGTGCGCCAAAAGAGGAGGACACAGGCACGTCCTTGGGCTTTTCCTTCTTGGGCTTGCGCTTCTCTCGATTGCCCTTCTGTTCGCGGTTTGCCATTTTGAGCACCTCTCGTCATTTGTGCTGAGTGTTTGCTGTGGCGGGGGGAACGCTTGCGCCCTGCGGCGGCGTCTGCGCAGTGGCTGTTGTGCCAGCCGATGGAAGCGTCGTTTGTACAGGCTTGGCAGACGACATATCGAGCCCCAGCCCTGCAGGCATCGGGGGAACTGGCGACTGATATTGCTGTGCCGCTACCGAAGCGACGCCAGCGAGAATAACGCCGATAGCTAGAGCGATACGCATTCTGATCCTCACTTTCCTCTACCGCCGGCTTGCCCTTCTGCAGGCGCACGCCGGGGGCGCCTTCCTCGTCCTCGTCAATAAACCTGATGTCAGCCGCTTCAAGAGCCGACAAATCTTGTGCAACGTTGAAATTCGCGTCGCCGCTAGCTCCAGACACTCCAACAGCCCACCCAGGATCGCTCTCTGACGGGCCTATTCATTTCGATGCAGTAACCGATTTAAGCGATCGGCCCGGGCCGTTGACTGGACCGTGCGTGGGCTGAGGGATAGTCTAGCTCGGCCCCACAGACTTCCCGTCCCTCGTGAAGTGCCCGCTAGCCCCTAAACAGCGGGTGAGTGGCGTAGTTAGGCGCTGGCTCTCACCCCCGGGGGCCGGCGCTTTTACTCGGCCAGGCCGTCTACGTCCAATAATGGAACGCAGAGTGCTAAGCAGTCGGTGAGGTCGAGCCGCGACCGAGCCAGGCGTTGTCGTGATATAGTTTCTGATGCGCCGCGACACGACGAGACAACTCCGGGACAATTGGAACCAGCGACTTGCAGAGCGCCAAGCAGAGCGAACGAGATCAGCGGTTCGCCTATTCCTGGTCTACCTGGCGACCGCGCTGGCCGTATTTGCGGTAGTTTCCGCCTTTTACTTCCTCATACGGGGGACTGTGGTCGCTGGATAATCGACGATCGGTGTTGAAGAAGAGCCCATTCCCGACGTGGGCGCGCGCAGAGACGATGATCGAGGATGAGCTCCACGAGCTCTGGCTTGAGATCATTTGGACGAAACCGGAAGCGTCGTTGCCACGGTTCGCGCCATCTAAGCAGGCAACTGCTCGCGCCGCCCCGCCGGGGCATTGCTGCGGCCGTTCGCGTCTCCGGGGCGCGTCAGGGCGCACTTAGGCGAAGGTTCGCC
This sequence comes from uncultured Alphaproteobacteria bacterium, assembly GCA_963724945.1. Lineage (GTDB taxonomy): Bacteria > Pseudomonadota > Alphaproteobacteria > Rhizobiales > Hyphomicrobiaceae > Hyphomicrobium_A. Next base: position 480,971 of record CAVRWL010000002.1, read on the forward strand.
TGCCCAAAAGCCTACGGAACCACTCGATCATCGCTCTAAGATCGTCCATCAGGTCATCTTCATCAGGCTCAGGATGGTGCGGCTTGTAATCGCCGATCGCCAGCTCATTGATCCTTGCCCGCGCGCAATAGAACTCAATCTCCCTTTCGAGATAACTCATGTTGCAGCCCCCCTGCTCGCCGTCACGCGTGTGAAGAACCTGAGGTGCTTCGGTGGGAGCCGTCAAGCAAGGTTCGCCATTAGGCTGCAGCTACAAATTTCAACCTGCTATACTGGCGGGAATGGCAAAGTCTGTCGACGCCGTGATCAATGCCCTGCGGAGCAAGATTGGATTTTTTGCATTCTTGCACGCTTCGATGCGGAGCTAAAGCTCCCGACCTAGCGCAGACGCTCTTCCAGAAATCCTAGCGCTTTGGGAACCGCGTCCTCGATGGCCTCAGCGTTGGCTTCGACGCTGCTGCGCTTTTTGCCTGGATCGTCGAAGTCGTGCGTCGCGCCCGGATAGACGGAGATCTTGATGTCGCCGCCCTGTGCTTGGCTGCGCTCGACCAGGCTTTCACAGCGCTTGGGCGAAACTTCCTCATCCGCTGCTCCGATAAAAACCCGTACCGGCGCATACGACCGATAGCCCGCGTCGAACCAACTCTTCAATCCGCAAGCCGGGTAGAATGCCAGCGCGCCGCGAAAGCCCATTTCCACCGACGGGTTCGAGATCCCCGGCGCATCAACGGACATCGCCGACAACGTGGCGCTGCCACCATTCGACCAGCCAAGAAGCGCTATGGCTTTTCCATCGACGTCGCGGCGCGAACGCAGATACGCCAGCGCTCCGTAAGCGTCCAAGGGCCGAATGCTGACCTCGTCGAGCTCTGGCGGCCTCTGGTCATAGCTATGAGCGGGAAAGCCGTGCGGATACCGACGAGGGCCGAAGCCGTCCACCAGCACAGCGATATAGCCATTGTGAGCCAGCGTCTCGCCCCAGAATTTGTGACGCTTTGAAAGCGTCGAGGCATCGTAGAAGCCGTTCGCCAGTGACGAATACGCGCCAGCACGGCCATGCATCATGACGACGGCCGGCAGTCGCGCGGCCGCCGCGTGCTTGGGATGGAACACATAGCCGACGAGCATCGTCTTTCCGTCGGCACTCAGGAAATGCACTGTCTCCGCCGGGGAAGCTGTCTTCGCGGCTGCGCAGGAGGCAGCAGTTGCTGCCGCCAACAACAAAAGGACTGCCATCGTGCACGGGCCGCGCATGGGTCATTTCTCTCTATCCGAGGCGTAAACGGCTCAGTGCGGAACAGGCCAGGCTTCAGCCCACGACGCGAAAGTTCGGCTTGAGGGCGAAGGCGAGCCCCGGATTTCAGACAGATCTTCTTTTTCCATCGAGGTAGGATTCGACTGCATCCTTTGCCTCGCGCAGCCACATACCGGTCTCTTGTCGATATAGTTTTATAGCCTCGATCTTCTTCCCAGCGTCCGCCAATTGCTTGACGCGCTCGGAGAGGACAGCCGGATCTATTCCCTGTGCCCGAAGCGAGGCGTTGCGTTCGGCGATCTGCCACCTCTGCGCGCGGCTGGCACCAGCTCCTAGCGTGAGGAAGAGCGTAGCAATCGCAATCGCGCAGACGAAGGTAAGCAAATCTCTAGATGCCCTGGCGTGTCTCGCTTCGTTGAGCTCCGATTGGAGCGCGCCGGAGCGCTCTTTGAGGACTTGCGAATCGCGTGCAATGGCTTTTCGCTCCTCTTGGAGAGCAGACGCTTCCTTCTGAAGGGCCGCAACATGTTCTGCTCGTGATCGAACCGTATCGGGGTCGGTCGTCGGATTTTTGGGCTGGCTGATTGCTTCCAAGGCGCCCTTGTTGGCGCGGACCCGTTCATGCAAGGTCTGCAAGCGACCTTTGACGCGCTGTTCCTCGCTGCCAATGTCATTCAGTTTATTGCGGATCTGTGTTTGCGCCTTCTGGCTTTGGTACTTTTGCCAGCCTTGTCCTACAGCGAGAACAAGCATGGCGGCTGCGATGGCTGGCATGACCGCGGCGTACGTTAGGGAGTCATCGCGGTTTCGTTTTCTGGCGAGCCAAAGGCCAAAGATCGCGATGCTGGCGAGAAGCCAGCCAAGGGCGATCCAATATCCGTGCATTTGGATGCACTCCGTATTGCCGTATGGCAATCGAGATGCACCTAATAGATGGTTAAATGGTTTCAGTCTGGAGTGCACTAAAGTTCGCGTTCCGCGCCAACTCTTAGGAAGTCGGCTAAAGGTCAAAAGTTGCCATTGGCGGCCAGAGGTGACGACGTCATCTTTGCCTCGATGAGTAGTCGGCAAAGATGACCGTGTCGTGGGTCAGCTTAGGGCCACAACCTGACCTCGGCATTCACTAGCGAACCGCGCGAGGCGACACCCGAGCAAGGTATCGGCCACCGGTGCCTAGCCTTCGCGCGTGCGTTTAGTCGAGTGAGCAGCGCTCGTCCGGGCTACGCAGCGCGGGTCTAGCCCGGGCACATGTTGGAGAGTTCGTCGAGCGCGGCGTCGAGCTTTTTGCCATCAGGCGAGTTCTCGTCGACGTTATCGCCGGCATCCCAGGCGGTTTTGAAGTCGGGCCCGAGCTGCTTCACGTAGTCGTCGATCTTCGCTTCGGTGGCGTCGTCGGGGTCGTCTCCCGCCTTGTCCATGATGGCGCTCATCTCGCAGTAGAGCTTCATCTTGCCGGGGTCTTTCGCAACCGACTGGAAGGTGGCAATCGCGGAATCGGTAGGGTTGTCGGCAGCGATCGCAGCGGCCGCGGTCAGGCACAGGGTGGCGGGAATAAGAAGGACGCGTTTCATCCGAGGTCTCCGGGTGCGTTTCTCAATTCGCGATGCGCTCGCGCGGCATCAATTGGTCGACGTCGATCGATTGGCATGGTCTTTCGTGCCCATCTTCGCCAGGTACTCGTCCCAGGTCATGAAATCGAGCCCCAGCCGGTCGTAGTCGACCACCAGATAGCCGTCGCTATCGCGCGAGACGGCGGCGGGCTCGATCTTTGCCACCTCCTGCGCCATGACGCCCACATAGACGGTGGGATCGCTACCTTTGTAGCGGAAGCGATAGAGCTCGAGGCCGTTGGCGAGCCGCGCCAGCGGGACGATGTCCTGCTTGAGGCGAATGTCCGAGCGGTGGTGGCCGCCATGGTGACCGTGGTGGCCGTGGTGATGATGATGGTGGTGGTGGTGATGGTGGAAGTGGTGGTGTGTGCCGCGATGATGACCATGACGGCCGTGATGCCAGAAGTGGTGATGCCAGCCGCGATGATGCCAACCACCATGGCCATACCAGCCGCGGCCATAGCCGTACCAACCGTTGCCGTACCCATATCCGCCAGCGCCGCAGGCAACGCAACTGCAGCCATTCGCAGTGCAGATCCGGTGCAGCCCCGGGCCGCAGTATTTCCCCCATGTGCCGTTGCAGGCCACCTTTTCGATCGGTGAGTAGTCTTGCGCCGGAGGGCGAACGTCTTCGGCTCCTGTGAGGGGCAATGCTTGGGTGCCCCAAGCCAGAAATCCCGCAGACATCATTGGCGCCATAGCAATGACGCCAAACTTCACCAGCGTACGCATTACCGCCTCCTTGGTTGAAGCAGGATTACCCCAAGTTTGTTGAGGCGGAGTTCTTCTCTCGAAGAGAATTGTAGCGGTGCAAACGAAACTGGAACGGTGAGAAAGTTTTCGCACAATTGAAGATGATAGCGCGCCGGCCACGAGCGGGTAGCTCGTGACGGGACCGAGCAATGATGATGGCGCAGAGCTTCTCTTGACCTGCGCGATCCAAGCCCTCTCGTTGAGCATCAGTTAAGAGGACCAGCGGCCTGCCTTCGACCCAGCCGGGTCAAACTCTTCCGTTCGGCAGACGTCCCGGCTGGTCCGCTTATTCCTCAGCTGCAGTCGATCTCTGGCGGCGAACACGACCGAGAAGGGCCATGAACGGACAAGATCGGCAGGCCGGTGCACCAGCACAGCCGGTGCTGCTTCGTCCCAATTGCAGACATCGAGGTATCAGTATTTGCGATGGTGATGCTGGCGCCGTCTACGTCGGCTTTCGTGTGAGGAACGGTCGTCGCGAACCACCCTTGGAGTTTCGACATGACCCAAGCAGCACTCAGCCATCGGCTGCCGGCGTATTGACGCTCGCTACTTGCCAACGTCGGCTGAACAAAAAGAGCCCCCACCGTTTCCGGTGGGGGCTCTGCGATCCGGGCTCTCGGGGGACGAAATCGGGCCGAGGGAAGACCCCTTCCGGAAGCCTGTGATTATCAGCCGTTGAGGCAATCGTAGTAGCGCGAACGCCAGTATCGGCTACCGGTCGCGTGCCACTTCTGATATGAATAACCGCAACTGCCTTCGCTATCGTTTGCGAAAATCTGAATGCCGCGGATGACTTGGCCGACAAACTGGCTCTCGTTGCCGTTGCCGCGCCCATTACCACGCTGTGCGTGGCGGACCCCGCCCTTGCCGTGCTGCTGCACGTTACTATGCTGCTGCACTTTACTGTGCTGCTGTACGCGGGAGTGCTTCTGTCCGCCGGCGGCCGCCGGCTCATGCTTTTCGGCTGCGGCTGCACCATAAGCCCCCGCGCAGGCGAAGAGAGCTGCGGCGCTCGTGATCAGTAGCTTCTTGGTGAGTTTGCTCATGGTCATATTTCCTTTTTGCAGTCCAAAGGGCTTAGTCGCCGCTCGGATTTTGTTGGCCGTTCGCCCCGTTCCGCTCGGCGGGCGTTCACGATGAGCCGGCCGCCGTCAGCATGGGGGCTGCACGATGGCCGAATTGTCCGGGGAGGCTTTCGGCTGCCATCTGATAATAAACTTTGTCACCGATAGCGGTAGACTCGGAAACTACTCAACGTGCTTGCCGAGATAGAGCTCGCGCAGAGCGATCGTCCGGGCGGACCCGGATCTAGAGCCTAGTTGGCGCCAACCTGATCTGGCTTCACGATGATCATACGTTCGATTGCCGTCATCCTTCGGCCCACCAGCAGGACATTGGGGATTTGTATCGTCTGCTTGTTCGCGCCCCCGGTCGTGACAATCATGTCCCCTGCACCCATTCCTAGAACGATGTCATGGAAGAGGTCCTGACTGCGTCTTTCGAACACCAGTCCATTGGTGTCATAGCTGCGCGCTTGACCGCCAATCCGGCGCTCCTCGATCATTTGGCCCGGGCGCACCCGCCAGATTACCAATCGATCGAACACGAAAAACGAAAGCAGCCAGATAGCCAGCAGGGCCGCCGAGAACAGGAGATAAAAGCCCATGTTCGCGCGCGCTGAGAGATGGGGGATGAAGCGCAGGATATTATCCCACCACCCGAACCACGCGAACAGAACTCCGAAGAAGGCGACGCTGACGACGGTGAGGACAGAGTAGATGCCGCGAAGCTTGGTGGTGGTGAAGACGACGAGAAGAACGAGAACGGCTATGAAGAAGATCCCGGGATTGTTGCTTGGATGAACGCGGTCGATGAATTCGGGCACCACGGCAACGTCGCGACCCTGCACGTAGGTGAGCAGCGCCACGGCAAACCCTGCAACCCAAGCCGGCCACCAGTAGAAAATGTTGGAATGGCTGATGATCTTGATCTAAGCGGGCGCCTGAGCGACCGGTAGGGCGAAGGTGTCCCTGATGTCATCGTTCTGCATCGCTAGCTGCGTTGCCATGTTCACGTTCCTCTATCGATTTATGTCGTCAAGAATTCAGCGATCGGGTGCAGCGGTTCGACGCGCTCGCAGATGATCTTGAAACTCGCCAAGAGCGGCACCGCAAGAAGCACTCCGACGATGCCCCACAGCCAGCCCCACAGCAGGATGGCGATAAAGATGGCAACCGGATTGAGTTGCAGCCCGCGCCCCAAGACGAAAGGCGTGATGACCTCGGCGGAGATACCTACCAGTACGAGCAGAATGGCTGGCGCAGCCAACGCCTGCGGCAGGCTGTCGAAGGTCTGAATGCCCACCAACGCAAGGACAGCCATGCTGGTGAGCGCTCCGACGTAGGGAACAAAATCCAGCACCGCAACAAGAGCGCCCCAAAGGAGCGGGTTGGGTATCCCCAAGAGAGCGGCTACGACGGCCATAGCGACGCCAGCCCGACATTCACCGACGTGAAGCTGAGCAGATAAAAAGAGATATCGGTCTCGATTTGGCGGTGATCTCAACCGCACGCTTCTTGTCACGAAAGGTTGGGATCACGGTGACGAGTTTGCGCAGAAATACGTCACCGGAAGCAAGCAGGAAATACACCAATATG
>CAVRWL010000003.1:0-937500 GCA_963724945.1 uncultured Alphaproteobacteria bacterium
GCTAGGGGATTGGCGGAGAAGAAAATTGTCGGCGCATAACGCACCGCTGCGAGCCAAACGCCCGGCGTCAGGCGCCGCCGTCGTCCGGTTCCTCGTGCAGCACGGCGAGCACGAATTTGAGCGGGCCGCCGCACAATTGGCAGGGCACGTCGGGGATCAGCTCCGGCATGACGTAGTCGGGGCCGGCGGCCTCGATCAGGCCGTCGAGATCGAAGAGCGCGAACCAGCCGCAGCCGGGCGCCACGCACTGGCCCTCGAGTTGAAACCCGCCCGCCTTGATGGCGCCGAGCGTCCAGGTCGTCGGCTCGCCGTCGGGCTCGGTCGTCATGGGGGCGATGTCGTCGGGTGGGACGTCATGCGTGGCACGTCATGAGTGGAGGGCGCCTCGTTCGCTGCTGGAGCTCGCACGCTATCCCCGCAGGGCGCCGCCGTCACGCGACAGTTCCGTCATCCCGCCGCAGGGCGGGACCCACGCAAGCTTCAACAGTCGCTTTGGTGCAGATCGACGTGAGTTGTCGAAACGGGTGCACCTTGCTGGCGTCCACCCGGTTTTGTTGGTGAAAACGCGCGGACGTAGGACTTGCGGTGACTTGCGTGGGTCCCGGCCTGCGCCGGGATGACGTTGATGCGCAAGCCTTGTAGGTTGGGTTGAGGACTGAGCGCAGCGAGGCCGAAACCCGACGTGCCGCTCGTCAATCGTTGGTTTCGCAACGCTCAACCCAACCTACGGAGTGTTGCTTTATGCGCAGGCGCCAGCAACATCATTCCCGCGATTATTGGCAGGTCTGCTCGAGACGCCAGCTCGTGACGCGGCAGCGTTTGTGCCCGCGCGCGTCGGTCGAGCATTCCCGGTTGGGGTAGCGCTTGTAGGAGCAGTAGTAGTCGGGGAAGAGGAAGCCCTCGTAGCCGCGCTGCGGTCCGCGCGTCGTGTAGCTCTCGGAGTAGTAGGGCTTCACGCCGCGGTAGGCATGCGCGGCGCCCGCGCTGAGAAGCGGCGCAGCGAGCGCGATCGCGGCGGCGACGAGATTTGCGCAATCGGACGCTGACATTGGTGGCTCTCCTTCCGCTGCGGCGGGTGGTGCCTTGAGAGCTATGTAGGGAGCGGGGCCAATGATTGCATGCGGTATTCTTGGTATAGATTAGGGTGAGGGGCAGGTTCTCGATGACCCGCATTGAAGTTGGCATCTCATGCGTAGCTCGCAGCCCTGGCGAACAAATCGCTCGCGTACCCTGCGCGCTCAACTGGTCGCGGCCGAAGCGAAACTCTGGAGCAAGCTGCGCAATCGTCAGGTCGGCGGCTTTAAGTTCATTCGCCAGGCGGCGATCGGGAGCTACTTCGCCGACTTCGCCTGCCGCGAGCGCAAGCTGATCATCGAGGTCGATGGCGCGACCCACGGGCGCGATCATGAGCTGGCCTCGGATACTGCCCGCACCGCCGCGCTCGCACGGTTGGGCTATCGCGTCTACCGCGTCAGCAACGAGGACGTCGCGCGCAACCTCACGGGCGTCCTCGAGTTGATCCTGCACGAGCTTGAGCACCCAGGGTGAGCCCGTCGCACCATTTGCCGCCAAGTCCCCTCTCCCCATGCCCTCTTGCATGGGGAGAGGGTTAGGGTGAGGGGCAGAAACTCGCTCCGTCACAAGCGGCTGCCCCTCACCCCGACCCTCTCCCCGCTAAAGCGGGGAGAGGGGGAAGTTGCCGCGCGCCCCGCCTGCGCGGGGATGACGTTAGAGGGAGGCGAACATTCGATTGGAGCCACTGTCACATCCTTTGGACGGCTCAGATCAACGGCGTGTCTGAAACCCCCGTCTCGATCTCCAAGGCTTTCATCTCAAGATACCTGCCTAGCCTCGCCTTCCGTGCCTCTTTGTCTGCATGCGGCCCAACAATGATACGTTTGATAGGGAGCTTTCCATTGCCGCCACGTGATAGCGTTATGTAGGGGACAAATCCGTCGCGGTACTCGACCTGCTTAAGCTGCTTATGCTTGATCTTCGCATACTCTTTTGGGTTGGCAGCAGCGAGTTCCTTTAAATCGACGTGAGTCATCGGGGAAAATATTGCACGGACCTCGCTTTCCTCTCGAAAGCCGCGATGCTTGTACCTCGACACCGCGTGAATAAACCGCGTGTAGAGTTCGGTCTGAATATCTTCGCTGCGGAGCAAGACGGCCTGCATCCCGTGCCGATCATATCCGGAAGGTCCTTAAACTCTTCGTCAGACTTTTCATCATCTCCGTCGTAAACAACATCTCCGAAAACACCAGATGAAAAGTGGCACTGATCCGTCTCCGACTGAAACACCTCCGTCAGATGCTTTGTATCAAACACCAATGCATATCCGCCACCGCCGCCGTAGGCCCTCCATTGACTTAACAATCCATTGTTAATTTCGTACTGAGCCTTATGACTGCAAAAAGAACAATGTACGGCTCGAAAATTTGCGCCGCCCATCTTCTCCCATGTCACACGCTGCAAGGTATTGATCATCGTCGCGACTTCGCTGTCGACGAACGAATTTAGCCGCCCTTGCTCCACAACCTCGCGCTTAAACTTTTGATTCCGTATCGATAGCTGTTGCGCAAACTTCATGACATGCGGACGAATGCCAACCTTGAGTTTAGGCGCTACGGCATTCAGCTCTGTCTGATCGTTGAGATATTTGTAGTGGGTTGCACGAAGTGCTTGCGATTTAAGGATTCCTTGTAGACCCACTTGTGTCGTGTAATGGAAGACTTCAGGGTGCTCCTCCCATACCTCTGCCATTCCTCACTTCACCCCCCGCCCCAGGCGCCACATCTCCTCCTGCACGCGGATGTCGGCGAGGATGCGGTCGAGCAGCAAGCACGTGCGCTTGAACAAATCCGACCCGCGCCGGTAGTCGGCGGGCGCGAAGAAATCGCAGCGCCCCGCCTTGAACAGCTCCACGCACTTCTCTCTTGGCTTTGCCCGGCGGATAGACCGCGACCGCGTGCCCGCCGTTCTTCCGCATCACCGCCATCGACGGCACGTCGGTGTCGCCGTCGCCGAAATAGATCATGTTGGCGAACGGGATCGGCCGCGCTTGCCCTCGTCCATGTGCTGGTTGATGAGTGCGCGCAGGTCCTCCACGCCCTTGTTGATGCGGAACAGGTACTGCGTCTTGCCGGTGTCGGTGATGACGCGCTTGGGGAAGGGCAATTCGTAGGCCTCGAACCAGAACTCGCGACGCGAACACGTTGTGGAAGCGCTTGTAGATCTGCGTGCCCTCGATGATCTCGGTGAGGCCCGCCGAGACCACGTAGTGGCGCAAGCGAATGCCGTGCGATCTCCGAGCGCAGCTTCACGTAGTCGGCAATCGCGTCGAACCAGTCGTCGACGCCGGGGTAGAGCTCGACGTTCTTGCCCTGCCTCACGAGGTCGGCGCGGTCGATGCGAACGCCCTTCTCTTTCGCCTTTTTGTACATGAGGCGCATGTAGGTGATCAGCGGGTCGGCGCCTTCGCGCGCGCGCAAGCTCGTTCGATGATTTCCAGAAGGCCGCGCGTCCTCGCCGATCTGCGGCAGGAAGGCGTAGTCCTGCATCGGGCGCGGGCGAGAGCGTGCCGTCGAAATCATAGACGAGCGCGATCGTCTTCTTGTCGAAGGCGGCTTTCGCCGCAGACTTGGCGGGCGCGCGCGATTTGGCACGCGGGCGCGAGCCCTCCTCGCGCTCATCCCGGCCTTCGCTGACACGCTCGACCATGGCGTTCACCCCCTACTTAGCCGCGTGCTTCCAGCACGACGACTTGTAGGGGTCACCATGGCGCGATTCGGGGCCCGGGATGAAGACGGGGGCCTTCCCCCTCCCCGCTCGGCGGGAGAGGGCGGCGCGTCAATGCTTGTGGTCGCAGCCGGGCCCGTGCTCGTGACCGTGATCATGATCATGGCCGTGCGCGTGATCGTGGTCGTGCGCGCCGCCGCAGCACTCCCCGTCGTGGTCGATGATGGTGCTCGTGCGGATCGACGAGGGCGGCGGCGAGCCGCTGCTCGATCGCCATCGAGACCTCGCGCGAGGCGTTGGGCGCCTCCAGGCACAGCGCCATGATCTCGGCGCCGAGCCGCACGTCGTCGACGGCGCCCAGATAATGCCGGCGCAGGCGCCCCTGGCGGTCGAACACGAGCAGCGTCGGCGTGCCCTGCATGCCGTAGGCCTCCATCGTCTTCGGCGTGCCCGAGCCGTTCGGCTGATCGACCAGGACCGGAATGGTGATGTGCTCGGATTTCAGGACCGGCTCGAGCAGCGACGGCGTCATGTCGGCGTGGTTCTCAAACACCATGTGCAGGCCGAGCACGGCGACCTCATCGGAGTTGAACGTGCGCGCGATCCTCTCGGCCTGCGGCAGCGCGTGGCGCAGCGAGCCTGGGCACAGCATCTGGAAGGCGACGAGGACGACGACCTTGCCCTTGAGGGCGGCGAGCGTGGGGGCTTCGGGCGCGTTGAATGTCTGCGCAATGATGAGCTCGGGCGGGCTCTCGGGGTTGAACTGCGGCTCGGCCATGCGGGTCCCTTTCTTCGGGCTTGGGGGGCTTGGGGAGCGTGGCCGCCGGCATAGCTTAGATGGGGTCTCGCCCACAAGGTTGCGAAGGTCGCCCCCCGCCCCAGCTCCGTGCCGAGCATGGCTCCGCCATGACCGGGGAGAGGGAATTCAGCGGCAGCGGGAGGCGGAGCCGGCCGGCGTCATCGGCGGCTTCCCCTTGCAGGCATAGCGCGGCGCTATTCTGCACTCGGGATCGAGCCGCGGCGCGCCCGTGATGTAGATGGAGAAGGACAGCGGACAGCCGCGCATCACATTGAAGGCCTCGACGCAGCCGGCCGGCTCCGGGATCTCCGCGTGGCGCTCCTCGAGCGCGCGCACCAGGTCGCCGTGCCAGCGGTCCTCGACGATGGCGATGCCGTCCTCGCCCCCGGCCATCCGGTCGGCGACGGTCGCGGGGTTCACCTCGCTGTCGGGCCCCAAGACGAAGACGGTGCTAGGCTCGCGCAAGCCCACGACCCCGACCGGCCCGACGACGCAATGCTCGAACGGCGCGATCGCCGCAGCGATGCGCGTCGCCGGCCAGACGCGCTCGATGCGCGGCAGCACGACGGCGAAGGTGAAAGCGAGGAACAGCGCAAAGCCTGCGACGCTCGACGTCAGCCACAATGCGGCGAGCCGCGCGCGCGCGGCCTCAGCGGCGAGCGTGAAGAGGCACGTGACGAGGAGCATGGCGAGGACGATGACGACGCGGCCCGTCGGCTCGAGATAGAGGATGCCGACGATGAGCGCCGCCATAAAAGCCGCGACGAGCCACGCCGGCGGCCGCAGCATGTAGTCGGGGAGCGCGAGCTTTCCGTCTTTTTCCAGCGACAGCGCGGCAGCGGCGGCCGCAGCCGGGAACAGCGCCTCGACGGTATAGAGTGCCGGCTTGGAGGAGATCAGCTCCAGGTATGCGAGGTAGCCCGCGAGCCAGCAGAAAAGGAAGCGTTGGAGCGCGGCGGCGCGGGCCTCCCACAGGCCTTTGATCGCCGGCACCAGCAGAAGCGCGCCCGGCAGAAAGCCGAGAACAAAGGCGACCGTGAAGGTGAACGGCGCCGCCTTCCATTTCATGTGCTGCGCGCCGCCAAGTGCGCGGATGAAATCGTGCCAGGAGAGCGTCGCGAACGGCACGCCGCCGTCGACGTGCGCACGTACCAGCAGCCATGGCGCCGCGATGAGCGCCGTCAGCGGCAGGCCGAGGAGCGGGCGCAGGCGCCCAAGCCAGCGAAGGTTCCGGTCGAAGACGTAAAGCGCGAGGATCGTCGCGGCCGAAAGGATCGGCACGGCGAGTGCGTTGAGGAGCATCCCAAAGCCCTGCGCGGCCCAGAAGAGAGCCGCTAGTCTTGTCGCGCTTTTCGTGTCGGGGCCGCAGTAAAGGCGCAGGAGCGTGAGCTGGGCGAGGACGATCGCCAGAAGCTGCGGGCCCTCGGGGATCGCCAGCTCGGCCTGCAGCGCCACGATCGGCGTGACGGCGAACAGCGCTGAGGATATGAGCGCGCGGCGCTCCCCGATCAGTGGGCCCAGCAGCCAAAAGGTGGCGAGGACCGCCAAGAGGCCGCCGATGAGCGACGGCAGTCGGTAGATCGCAATCGCGCTCTGCGCGCTCCTGCCCAAGAGCTTGCCCGTCGCCGCCTGCAACCAGGTGATGCCGATGGGGCGAAACGGGTAGCGCTCGCCGTGAAACTGCGCGTCGCTGGGGTGGCCGTGCTCGAGCATGCCGCGCGCCATCTCGGCGTAGACGACCTCGGTACGGTCGACGGGCGGCAGCGCGAGGAGCCCCGGCAGGTAGGTGGCGAGCGCCAGCGCGGCGAGGGCGGCGGCGGCCATTCGCGGGCGCGCGGTCAACCAGTCGATCGCGCACCGGCATGGGCACTCGAGCCGCTCAAGCCTCAGGGGGAAAAGGGTCATAGCGCGCTCGGCTTTAAGTCCCTTGGGAGCGCGTGACGCGCGGGCTTGACACTGATAGCGCAGTTAAGCGATTGCGCAACGGGGCAGCAGCGGGAGAGCTTAACGATGCCGGATGCGACGACGAAACCGCGCGAGCGCCTGATCGCCATCATCAAGGCCCGCTCGTTCCAGTCCGGCAAGGAGGTCAAGCTCGCCTCGGGCCGCACCTCCACCTATTACTTCAACATGAAGCCGACGATGCTCGACGCCGAGGGCGCGCACCTCATCGCGACGCTGATCTTGGAGGCGATCAAGGGGATGCGCGCTGACCTGATCGGCGGGCTGGAGATGGGCGCGGTGCCGATCGCGTCGGCGGTTGCGGCGGTAAGTCACGGGAGCGGCAAGCCGATCAACGCCTTCTTCGTGCGCAAGCAGGTCAAGGAGCACGGGACGAAAAGCCTGATCGAGGGCCTCCCGAACGGCGACAGCCTCAAGGGCAAGCGCGTCGTCGTGGTCGAGGACGTGACAACGACGGGGGGCTCCGCGCTCAAGGCGGCCGACGCCGTTCGCGCGGAGGGCGCCGAGGTCGTGGGCGTCGTGACCGTCATCGACCGCCAGGAGGGCGCGGGCGAGGCCTTCGCCGCCGCCGGCCTCACGCTCACGCCGATCCTGACGTTAGCGGATTTCAAATAGACCGTAGTGGGCGTGCGCAGCGGTGGATCCCGGGGACAATTGGGTCATCCACGAACGGGCAAGCTGGACGCGACAGCAGCGAATCACAGACCACTCGCTCAGTTGTCTGTCTGGAGGCTCGCGCATGGCGCTGACGAAGCAAACATCCTCGCAGGTTCTGTCGCTCGCCTCGCAGGTGCTCAGCGACCGCAGCGCCTCCGAGCAGGCGCGGCTGCTGGCGGCGACGGTTCTTACCCAGACGCCGCTGCCGCGTGCAAAGCGTGAGCGGACGCCGGCGCGCGCCGATCAGACACGACAGAAGCCTCCGCCGCTCCCGATCCGCAAAGTGTCCTAGGTTCCCGCCGTTGTCACGGTGCAGCCGTGCGCCGCACGGACGCGAAGCATGGCTCCGCCATGACGCGGGAATGACGTTGGGGATTGGGCACGCGGCGTCAATTTCTCCACCCGTCATCCCGGACGAGTGACGGCGAAGCCGGAATGAGATCCGGGATCTTGCAGCAATCGCTTTGGATAGTCGCAAGATCCCGTGTCTGCACCGCAGCGCTTCGCGCTGCGGCTGCAGACACGGGATGACGGGTATGTGGGCGATACGCTAGCCGGCGCGCGCCACGCCGACGAGGCGGACCAGCTCGGCGCGGGCCTCGGCCGCCGTCGCAATGCGCGAGCCGAACGGCAGGCGCAACGCGCGCGCGCCCAGCACCAGATCGCAACCTTCCGGATCGATCCCGCTCATGCGCCAAGCGCCGGTCATGTCGGAGACATGCGTCGAGCATGCCGCACCGAGCAACTTGGTCGCGTAGAGCTTAATCGCATCGGCATGGTCCGCGTTCATGTGCGACACGATGTCAGGCTCGGCCGTGATCAGACCCTCGGCGCCCTCAGTTGAGACGAGAAGATCCTCTTCTGGCAGATCAACGATCTTGCCGAAGCCGCCAATGTAGTGCGCGCGCTCAGGCCGCAACGCAAAGAAGCCGAAGTCGGGAAAATCGGCATAGCCCACCGCCGCCGGATGGCGCGCGAGGAAGCGGGCGCGCGCGGTTGTGCTCGTGGCCGGGTGCACCTCGCCTACGAGCGTGAGTCGCGCGCCTTCCATGGGATTGGCCTCGGTGCCGGTTGCATCGATCAGGAGGCTCGCGCGCGGATCGGCGGCAAGGTTCTGGGTATGCAGGGCGAGCTTGGAGATGAGAACGAGCGGAGAGCCATCGGTATCGGTTGCGACCAGAACTAGCGAGGCGTAAGGATGGCCCGAGCCCTTATGCACCGTTGCGAGCGCACCCTTGAGTGCCGCCCGTACCAAGCTGCGCCCGAGAAATGCGGTTTCCTTAACTTGCGAAAAAGCCCCGGCTTTCCCGTTGTTTTGTGCATTCATGCTGTCTGCCCGCTACCGGTGCCCAACGTGTTCAGTTAAGGTTCAGATAGAAATCACGAAATTGGCTTCGCCACAATTGATACACGTTGGAGCCATAAAGCGCGGCAGGGTGATTTGCTGCCGCAGGGTCGGGACATGATGAAAGAAAAAAGCACGATCGCGCTAGTCGACGACGAGCGCAACATTCTCACCTCGCTGCGCATGGCGCTCGAGGCCGAGGGATATAAGGTGCGCACGTATAACGACGGCGCATCGGCCCTCGAGGCCTTGAGCGAGGACCCCGCCGATCTCGGCATCTTCGACATCAAGATGCCGCGCATGGATGGCATGGAGCTTTTACGCCGCGTGCGCCAGCAGTCCGATATGCCCGTCATCTTCCTCACCTCCAAGGAGGAGGAGATCGACGAATTGTTCGGCCTCAAGATGGGCGCCGACGACTACGTCACCAAGCCGTTCTCCCAGCGCCTCGTCGTCGAGCGCGTCAAGGCGGTGCTGCGCCGCTTCCAGCCCAAGGACGGCGTGACCCCCGAAGTGGAGGCCGCGCGCGTGCTCGAACGCGGCAAGCTCAAGCTCGATCCAGAGCGCCACACTTGCCATTGGGACAACCGGCCGGTGACGCTCACCGTCACCGAGTTCCTGATCCTGCAGGCGCTCGCCGCGCGTCCTGGCGTCGTCAAGACGCGCGATGCGCTCATGGATGCCGCCTACGACGACCAGGTCTACGTCGACGACCGCACCATCGACAGCCACATCAAGCGGCTCAGAAAGAAGTTCAAGCAGGTCGACGATAATTTCGACGTGATTGAGACGCTCTACGGCGTGGGATACCGCTTCAAGGAAGCTTGAGGCGTGGAGGGGCGATGGCGCTCGAAAGCGAGCGGTCCGAGGAGTACGCGCTGCCGCCGGGTCCGTTCGCGGGGCTGAAAAGCGCCGCGGGCGACGCCGCGGGCTCGGCGGCCGCCGCAGGCCGCCGTCTCGCCAACGCCTTCCGCTCGGGCCTCGATCGCACGTGGGCCCTCGGCGCCGCGGCCTCCGAGTACGCAAACGCGCACACGGGCGGCATCCAACGCTTAGCCAAACGGCTCGCCGCGGCCGCGTCCCCAGGAATTGCGCCGATCGCGCGCTGGTTCAAGCGCCAGCCCGTCGTGCGCTTCGTCTCCGGCAGCCTCCTGCGCCGCATCCTCGTATCGAACCTCATCGGGTTCTTTATCCTTGTGCTCGGCATCCTCTATCTGGGCTGGGTCAACACCTGGCTGATCGACGCCAAGGTCGATGCGCTCAAGACGCAGGGCATGATCATCGCGGATGCCATCGCGGCCAACGCCAAGGTGGTGCACGAGCGCATCGTTCTCGACACCAACAAAATCCCCGACGGGCCCGACGCGCCCGATACGCCCGATACGTCGAACCAATTCCCCGACGACGGATTGGCGGCCCTCGAATTGTCGATCAACCCCGAGGAGGTCACGCCGATCGTGCGCAAGCTGATCCAGCCGACCGACACGCGCGCGCGCATCTACGCGCGCGACGGTACGCTGATCGTCGACACCGCACGCTCGCTCGCGAGCCTTACCGCGCGGCTGCACGAGGAGGCGCAGCATCACGGCGCCGATCAGCCCAAGCCGCAGAACTTCTGGACGCGGCTCACGCGCTATTTCTTCAAGGAGCCGCTGCCCGTCTACAAAGAGATCGACGCCGCCAACGGCATGGCCTACCCCGAGGTGCGCAACGCGCTCTCCGGCAACGAGCGCAGCATGCTCCTGCTCAACAAGAAGGGTGAGCAGATCGTCTCGATGGCGGTGCCGATCCGCCGCTTCAAGAAGGTGCAGGGCGTGCTGCTCCTGTCGACGCGGCCGGGCCAGATCGATAAGATCCTGCGCGAGGAGCGCAAGGTGATCTTGATGCTGGCGGCGATCGCGCTGCTCGCCTCCGTCGTGACCTCGCTCCTGCTCGCGCGCACCGTCGCAGGGCCCATGCGGCGATTGTCGGCGGCGGCCGAGCAGGTGAGTCGCAACATCGCCGCGCGCGCGCATCTGCCGGCGTTGTCGGGCCGCTCCGACGAGGTCGGGCAGATGGCAGGCGCCTTCCAGGCCATGACGGTCGCGCTCTACCGGCGCATCGAGGCGAGCGAGAAGTTCGCAGCCGACGTGGCGCACGAATTGAAAAATCCGCTCACCGCCGCACGCTCCACCGCCGAATCGCTGAGCCTCGCCAAGACCCCGGAGCAGCGCGATCACCTCGTGCAACAGATTCAGGGCGAGCTCAAGCGCCTCAACCGGCTGATCACCGATGTCTCCAACGCCTCGCGGCTCGATGCCGAGCTGGCGCGCAAGGAGATGCGCGCAATCGACGTGCCGATGATGCTGCGCAACGTCGTCGGGATCTTCCGCGACATCCTCGGCGACGACAGCCGCCGCGTGGTGCTTACGGTCGGCCGCGAGCCCTTCGAAGGCGCCTTCACGGTCGACGGCGATGAGGGTCGGCTCGGCCAGGTGCTGACCAACCTGATCGACAACGCCATCTCGTTCTCGCCGGAGGGCGGCGTCGTCACCGTCAGCGCGCGGCCTGCGCCGCGCGCCGTCGAGATTCTCATCGAGGACGAGGGCCCCGGCATTCCCGAGGATCGCCTCGAGATCATTTTCGACCGCTTCTACTCGGACCGCCCGGCGACGGACGCGAGCCGCGGCAAAAATTCCGGACTAGGCTTGAGCATCTCGCGCGAGATCGTGCATGCGCACGGCGGCGAGATCATCGCGCAGAATCGCTACGTTGGCCGCGCCGGCCCCGGATCCAATCCCGCGGGCGCCCGTTTCATCGTAAGGCTCCCCGTTGCGGCCCAGACGCAGCGCGGAGGGTCGCCGGGTGGCCGACGCGGTTGAAAACCATCACGGGACGGCGATCGCGCTCGGCGCAAATGCCGTCCTCATCCGCGGCGCGCCGGGCTCGGGCAAATCGGACCTCGCACTGCGTTGCCTCGCGATGGCGCCGACGGCACTCGTGCCCAGCCCCGCGATGCTCGTCGCCGACGATCGCGTCGACATCACGCGCACGGGCTCACGCCTCAAGGCAGCCGCTCCTGCGACGATCCGCGGCAAGATCGAGGTGCGCGGGCTTGGAATTGTGACAGTGCCCTGCGCGGAGAGCGCTGCCCTTGTGCTGGTCGCCGAGCTCGCTCAGCCTGAGCGGATCGAGCGCTTCCCCGACCCCGCGCCCGAGGCCGAACTCATGGGCATTCGCTTGCCTCTCCTCTATCTCGCCCCGTTCGAGGCTGCCGCCCCGGTCAAGCTCCTCCTGGCCCTGGCACGGACCCTGAGGACTTCCTAGATCGTCGTTTAAGGGCGAAAAGCACAAACTCCTTGCGCGGCGGCCGAACACTTGTAATTTTGCACCGCCGCAAGCTCCCCTGGCTTCACTCGGGCGCAAACCGACGAAGCAGCAGACATCGCTCCCAACGGCCACGCCCGCGCGCTGCGGGACGGGAAAGAGACTGAGGTCGGCTCTAATCCATGATCGGACTTGTCATCGTCACGCATTGCGGGCTGGCGCTCGAATTCCGCTCCGCGCTCGAGCACGTCGTCGGGCCGCAGACCCAGCTCGAGACCATCTCGATCGGTCCCGACGACGATATGGCCGTGCGCCGCAGCCAGATCGTCGACGCGATTAAGCGCACGAACACCGGCGACGGGGTCATCATCCTGACCGACATGTTCGGGGGAACGCCGTCCAACCTCGCCATTTCGGTGATGGACGAGGCGCCCGTGGAGGTGATCGCCGGAATTAATTTACCTATCCTCGTCAAGCTCGCGAGCGTGCGCAGCGAGCTCCCCCTCGCCGACGCCGTTGCGAGCGCACGCGAGGCCGGTCGCAAATACATAAAAGTTGCGAGCCAGGAGCTATCGGGGGAAGGTTGAGCGTCAGCCGATGCCGGAGATCAGCGACAGCCGCCGTCCAGAGGCGATTGTCACCATCCGCAATCGCAAGGGGTTGCATGCGCGCGCCTCGGCGAAGTTCGTGAAGTGCGCGGAGAGGTTCGACGCCACCATCACGGTCGTGCGCGACGGCCAGGAGGTCGGCGGCACGTCGATCATGGGCCTGATGATGCTGGCGGCTGGCCCGGGTGCCACGCTGCACCTCACCGCGCAAGGCCCGCAGGGCCCGGAGGCCCTGCAAGCGCTTATCGCGCTCGTCGAGGCCGGCTTCGACGAGGACTGCATCGACGACGCCTGACGCCTCGCTACTTCGCCAAGTAGAGCGAGGACAGGTGCAGGGCGATGTCGCGGAAGGCCTGCTTCAGCTGATCGCCGTCCGCCGCGTTGTAGAACTTGGTTGGGTCGGTCGCGCACTGATTGAGCGTGTCGATCGCCGTCTGATTGGCCCCGAGCTGGAAGCCGACGGTGTAAACCGTGATTCCCTTCGCCTTCATGTTCGTGCACAAGGCGCGCGCCTGCGTGGTCGAGCAGCCGTTGGCCGCGCTCGAGCAGGTCGGATATTGGCCCGAATTCACCGAGATGCCGTTCGAATCGTACTGCGTGTTGTACTCGCCGTCGGTCATCAGGATGGCGATCTTCTGCAGGTTCTCCGTACCGTAGGCCGCCGGCGTGCTCGAGCTCGGCCACAACGAGCTCCAGTTGGGCGACAGCGTGTACCAGGCCCAGGCCGTGCCGAGCTGGCCCGCAGTGCCGCCTGCCGCCGACAGCCCGTCGATCTTCGTCTTGAGCGCATCCACGTCGCTGCTCAACGGCATGACCTCGGAGCCCGACGGAACGGTGCAGACGCCTTTCATGTTGCTGCCGAAGCCCGTTGTGGTTTGGGTGTAGTGCGCCATCACGTACTGGCCCGATTTGGGCGCGGCATCGGTATATTTCTGCGAGCCCGTCCGCTCCACGACGCAGTCCGACAGGTAATAGGTCTGCGGGAACCCAAAACCGAACCCAAACCCGCCGGATGAGCTGGACTTGGTGCTGGGCCAGTTGGTGCCACGCGCCTTGTTGAGCGCCGTGGTCGTCGGCAGGCGAATATCCTCCGAGAAGGGGACGATCGCGACCTTGGAGGTGTATTTGCTCTGATCCTTCCACACCACGATGTCGATCAGGTCCTTGGCCGAATCCTTCAAGTCCTGGATCTTCTGGCCCGCCATGGAGCCCGTGACGTCGAGCATCATGGCGACCTCCAAGTTCTCGCCGCCGTTGCCGCCGACCGCGATCTCAGACTTGGAGAACTGGCTCGCACCCGTGCTGAGCAGCGGCAGTTTGTCGATGTTGGCGAGCTGCAGGAACGGCGTCTTGATGTAAGCCGTGCCGGCCGCGGTCATCGACATTCCGTCGTCGGAGACCGTGAAGGCGATGCTGTCGTCCGTCACCGGCAGCCGCTTCGTGACGTTCTGGTCATAGTACTTGCGTGCGATCGCGAGGGCGCCGGCGGTGTCTTGGCTGTTGGTCTGCAGCGAGCGGCCTCCCGCAAGCAGCGCGGCATCGATCGCCGCCTGGGTCTGATCGCGCGCGTGCAGCCAGCGACCGATGTCGATCGCGCCGCCGATCGCCAACATCATCACGAGCGCCGTCATGGCGAACATGATGGCCGTGGCGCCGGATCGGTCGTCGCGGAAGCGCGCAAGCACGCTTGAGCTGCCGTGATCGCGATGCGCATCTTGCGAGGTCATGACACGCCTGCTCCTGCAATATCTCTCTTGTTTTGCCGCAATATGGACCTTCCTCTGCCGAAGAATAGTAAAAATGCTAAAATTTATTATCTTTGACTAAGGAGATATTACCGGAAGTCTTATCTTGAACTCGTAACCTTTGATCAACCATAAGCTTGGCGAAGACTACAACAGGCTCGCCCCGCGGCAGCCGATCTGGCTTTTTCAGGACGAACGAAAGAGACATAAGGACTTGTTTATATCTTGTTGCCGTCCGCGGCCCATGCCGCTACAAGGACCCTCGAGACAGGCATCGCCGCGACGGCCCAAGTCAGACGCCGCGCCGCCCGCGCCAGCAAACCGGACAGGAAGGAGCACCCGATGGGTGGAGTCGCCGACTACGTCGTCAAGGACATCAACCTCGCCGACTGGGGACGCAAGGAGATCGCCATCGCCGAGACGGAGATGCCGGGCCTGATGGCGACGCGCGAGGAGTTTGGGGCCGCCAAGCCGCTCAAGGGCGCGCGCATCGCCGGCTCGCTGCACATGACGATCCAGACCGCGGTGTTGATCGAGACGCTCGTGGCGCTCGGCGCCGACGTCCGCTGGGCCTCCTGCAACATCTACTCGACCCAGGATCACGCCGCCGCCGCGATCGCCGCGGCCGGCGTGCCCGTCTTCGCCTTCAAGGGCGAGACGCTGAAGGAGTACTGGGACTTCACCGCGCGCATCCTCGAATGGGGCGACGGCGGCACGGCGAACCTCATCCTCGACGACGGCGGCGACGCGACGCTGCTCGTGCATCTGGGTCTGCGCGCAGAGCAGGGTGACACCGCTTTCCTCGACAAGCCGGGCTCCGAGGAGGAAGAGGTCCTCTTCGCCAAGATCAAGAGCCTCTTGAAAGAGAAGCCCGGCTGGTTCGCCGAGCTTGCGAAAAACATCAAGGGCGTGTCGGAGGAGACGACGACCGGCGTGCATCGCCTCTACGAGATGCAGAAGGCGGGCAAGCTTCTGTTCCCGGCGATCAACGTCAACGACTCGGTGACGAAATCGAAGTTCGACAACCTCTATGGCTGCCGCGAATCGCTCGTCGACGGCATCCGTCGCGGCACCGACGTGATGATGGCCGGCAAGGTGGCGATGGTCGCGGGCTTCGGCGACGTCGGCAAAGGCTCGGCCGCCTCGTTGAGGAACGCCGGCTGCCGCGTCATGGTCTCCGAGATCGATCCCATCTGCGCGCTGCAGGCCGCCATGGAGGGCTACGAGGTCGTCACCATGGAGGAGGCCGCCCCGCGCGCCGACATCTTCGTCACCGCGACCGGCAACAAGGACGTGATCCGCATCGAGCACATGCGCGCCATGAAGGACCGCGCCATCGTCGCCAACATCGGCCACTTCGACAACGAGATCCAGGTCGCGGGCCTCAAGAACCTCAAGTGGCACAACGTCAAGCCGCAGGTGGACGAGATCGAGTTCGCCGACGGCAAGCGCATCATCCTGTTGTCGGAGGGGCGCCTCGTGAACCTCGGCAATGCCATGGGGCACCCCTCATTCGTGATGTCGGCGTCCTTCACCAACCAGACGCTCGCCCAGATGGAGCTCTGGTGGCCACGCCGGCAAATACGAGAAGAAGGTCTATACGTTGCCCAAGCACCTCGACGAGAAGGTCGCGCGCTTGCACCTCAAAAAGATCGGCGTGCACCTGAGCGAGCTCAGCCCCGAGCAGGCGGCTTACATCGGCGTGCCGCAGGCGGGCCCCTACAAGGCGGACCACTACCGCTACTGAGGCAGGCGTCCACCTGCGTCTTGAGGGCAGCACTCTTCCGCAAACTGGGCCGCGGGGCGCGTTTGCGCGCCCGGCCCGCTGGCCACGCCGCCACCGGCTCCGCATAATCCCGCGTGATTCGTCTCTCCTGGAGGCGGTCGCCGCCGGGCCTTTGTCTTTAGCTCGTTGCGTCGCAAGGCCTCGGGTTCCCCCGTCCTCCAACGGATCCCGATGCAATCTGCCGGACCCAACGGAAGAAATGGCAGCATGCGCCGCGAGCTAGCGATCCTGCTGGCGGCAAGCCTTGCCTGCGTGCTGGCGCTCGTTGCCGGCATCGCCGCGGGCGGGGACCTCGTCACCGATATCTGGCGCGCGCATCTGCCGCTGATCGGCGTCATCGGCGCGGCCGCTCTTTTGGGCTTGGTGCTGGCCTGGGTGGCCGCCGGACGCGCGCGCCACACCGCGCAAGCGGCGCGCAGCGAGAGCACCGACTTGAAGCGCAGCCTCGCCGCCGCCGATTCGATCATCCGCTCCGAGCCGCAGATCCTGATGTTCTGGGAGCAGGAAGGCCCCTTGCGCATCGTCGCCAACACGCTCAAGGGTATCCCTGGCCTGCCCGAGACGCCCGACCGCTTCCTGCGCTTCGGGCACTGGCTGGAGCCGGGCTCCGCCACCGCCTTGAAGTCGGGGCTTGATGCGCTCTTCACATCCGGGCACCCATTCAACATCATCATCCGGACGCTCGACGGCGGCCATGTCGAGGCCGAGGGGCGCACCGCCGGCGGACGCGCCATCCTGCGTCTGCGCGACGTGACCGGGCACCGCGACGAGCTCGCGCGCGTTCTTGACCAGCACCAGCGCCTCGCCGGCGAGGTCAAGGCGAGCCGCGCGCTCCTCGACACCCTGCCGATGCCCGTGTGGCTGCGCGGCAAGGACGGGCGCATCACCTGGGTCAACACCGCCTACGTGAAGGCCGTCGAGGCGCACAGCCGTTCGGAAGTGCAGGAGCGCCAGCTCGAGCTTCTCGAGCAACGCCAGCGGCGAACGGCGGCGCGCGCGCTCTCGCGCGGGGAAAGCTACCGCGGACGCGTGCCCCTCCTCATCGCCGGCGAGCGCAAGCCCTACGACGTGACCGTCATCCCCTTCGAGGACGCCACCGCCGCGGCCGCCATCGACGTTGCCGCCATCGAGAAGACGCACGGCGATCTCGATCGCCAGATCGCCGTCTACGACCGCACGCTCGACAGGGTCGCAACCGCTGTCGCCATCTTCAACCGCGAGCAGGAGCTCGTGTTCTTCAACGAGGCCTACGCCAAGCTGTGGAAGCTCGATGCGCCTTGGCTGCGGTCGCGGCCCGCCGACGGTGCCGTGCTCGACCGGCTGCGCGAGCTCGGCCGGCTGCCCGAAGTCGTCAACTACACCGAGTGGAAAGCGAACGCGCTTTCCTGCTACGGCGAGGCGGCGACGACGGAGGACTGGTGGCACCTGCCCGACGGGCGCTTGCTGCACGTCACGGGCGAGAAGCGCGCCGACGGCGGCGTCACCTACCTCTACGTCGACGAGACGGAGCGCTTGGCTCTCGAGAGCGACTACAACGCGATGATCGACGTGCAGCGCGAGACGCTCGACAGCCTCAAAGAGGGTGTGGCGGTGTTCGCCACGGACGGGCGGCTCAAGTTGTTCAACTCGGCGTTCGCCGAGATTTGGCGCTTGTCGCGGCGCGAGCTCGCCGAGTCACCGCACATCGACGAGGTGATCGCGCTCGCCCGCGCGCATTACGACGATCCGCAGACCTGGGCCCACATCAGCGGCGCCGTGACGTCGATCTCGGAGGAGCGCGAGCCGTTCGAGGGGCAAATGGTGCGGCTCGACAACACGATTATCGACTTCGCCGCCATGCCGCTGCCCGATGGCGCCATGCTCTTCACCTTCGCCGACGTGACCGATTCCAAGCGCTACGAGCGGGCACTCGTTGAACGCAATGAGGCGCTCGTGGCGGCCGACCGCATGAAGAACGCCTTCATCGGCCACATCTCCTACGAGCTCAGAACGCCCTTGACCAACATCATCGGCTTCAGCGAGCTCTTGGCCGAGCCGCAGATCGGGCCTCTCAACGAGAAGCAGCACGAGTATCTCGGCGACATCACCGCCTCATCCAAGACGCTGCTCGCCATCATCGACGACATCCTCACGCTTGCGACGATGGACGCCGGCGCCATGGAGTTGAAGCTCGGGACCGTCGACGTGCGCGCCGTCATCGAAGCGGCAATCCTCGGCATCCGCGAGGCGGCGGTGCGCGCGCGCCTCACGATCCACATCGCGGTCGCCGACGACGTCACGGAGTTCGTCGCCGACGAGGCGCGCGTGCGCCAGATCCTCTATAACCTTCTGTCGAACGCGGTCGGCTTCTCCAAGCCAGGCGACGTGATCCGCGTCAGCTGCTGGCGTGAGCAAGGCATGATCGTGTTCACGGTCGCGGATCAGGGGGTCGGCATTCCGAAGGATCAGCAGTGGCGCGTTTTCGAGCGCTTCGAGACCCGCAGCCAGGGCTCCGGTCACCGCGGCGCCGGCCTCGGCCTCTCCATCGTCAAGAGCCTCGCCGAGCTGCATGGCGGCTCGGTCTCGCTCGAATCGGAGCCGGGCCAGGGCACCCGCGTCACCGTGCGCCTTCCCGAGCACGGGCGGGCCGGCGAGAGTGGCGACATGGAAGCGCCGCAACAAGGTCCAACAGGACCGCTATCTGCGGGCGGTAGCGCTGCGTAAGAGTCCTCGCCCTATGCCCGCAACCCGCATCATCCCCGGCCTTACCGAGCCGCAACTCGTCCGTTTGGGCGAGGACCTGGCCTTCGTCGCGCGGCGCGGAGACCTCGTCACGCTCTCAGGCGACCTCGGTGCCGGCAAGACGACGCTCGCGCGCGCCGTCATCGGAGCGCTGTGCGGGAACGGGCGCGAGGAGATTCCGAGCCCGACCTTCACGCTGGTGCAAACCTACGCCGGCGACCGCATGCCGGCGGCGCATCTCGACCTCTACCGCCTCAACATGCCCTCCGAGCTCGACGAGCTCGGGCTCGACCTCGCGCTGAATCAGGGCATCGCGCTCGTGGAGTGGCCGGAGCGCGCCGGCGGCATCCTGCCCCACGACCGGCTCGACATCCTTATGCAGGACGACGGCGAGGCGCTGCGCCGCATCACGCTCACCGGGCACGGGAGCTGGTGCGAGCGGCTCGAGCGCTTCGAGGCGATGCGCGCCCTCATGGAGGCGGGCCGCGTGGCGGGCGCGGAGTGCAACTTGCGCTACCTGCAGGGCGACGCCTCGGTGCGCCGCTACGCGCGGCTCACGTGCCGAGACGGCGCGCACACCATCCTGATGGACTGGGCACGCCAGCCCGACGGGCCGCCGATCCGCGACGGGCTGCCCTACAGCCGCATCGCGCATCTCGCCGAGGACGTGCGTCCCTTCGTTGCCGTCTGCACCGCGCTGCGCGCCCGCGGCCTCAGCGCACCGGCGATCTATGCTGAGGACCTCGAGCACGGCTTCTTGCTGCTGGAGGATCTCGGCGCCCGCGTCTTTGCCGAGGAGGTCAGGGCGGGCACGGCCGACCAGGCCGAGCTGTGGCGCGCGGCGACCGACGCGCTCCTCGCGCTGCAGGCGGCCCCGCCGCCCGAGGAGCTGCCGCTCGGAGCGGGAACCGCCCACCGCCTGCCGGCGTACGATTCCCGCGCGCTCGGCATCGAGATCGAGCTGTTGATCGACTGGTACTGGCAGGCCGTGCACGGGGCCCCGGCGCCCGCCGACGCGCGCGATGAGTTCCTGGCCCTGTGGGCTCAACCGTTCGCGATGCTTGGCGCGTTGCCGCCGGCCTGGGTGTTGCGCGACTACCACTCACCCAATCTTCTCTGGCTCCCCGAGCGTGAAAGCGTTGCGCGCGTCGGCATCATCGACTTTCAGGATGCCATGCGCGGGCCCCCCGCCTACGACCTCGTCTCACTGTTGCAGGATGCGCGCGTCGATGTTCCGCCCGATCTCGAAGCCCAGCTTTTCGATCGCTACTGCGCCGCCGCGGGTGCGCTCCACACGGGATTTGACCGCGATGCCTTCGCCTTCGCCTACGCCGCGCTCGGCGCGCAGCGCGCCACCAAGATCCTCGGCATCTTCGCCCGCCTCGCCAAGCGCGACGCCAAGCCCCACTACATGCGCCACAATTCGCGCCTGTGGCGCTATCTGGAGCGCGACCTGGCCCATCCCCAGCTTTCCGCGCTCAAGTCCTGGTATGATCGCAACTTGCCGGCCGACGCGCGCACGCGCACGCTTGGCTAAGGGGGGTTTGTGTCCATGAGCAAGTCGGCACAATGGCGGCCTGAAGCCGGGATGGTGCTGGCCGCCGGCTACGGCCTGCGCATGCGGCCACTGACCGAGACGGTGCCCAAGCCGCTGGTGCGCCTCAAAGGGCGCCCGCTCATCGACCACGTGCTCGACCGAATCGCCGCGGCGGGCGTGAAGCGCGCTGTTGTCAACGTGCACCACTTCGCCGACCAGCTCGAGGCGCACTTGAACAAGCGCTCGACCCCGCAGATCGTCATCGCGGACGAGCGCAAGCTCCTGCTCGACACCGGTGGCGGCGTCACACACGCGCTGCCCCTGCTCGGATCGGGCCCCTTCTTGATTCACAACTCCAACTCGGTGTGGATCGAGGGCGTCGGCTCGAACCTGGAACGGCTGTTTGCGGCCTGGGACGGCGCCGCGATGGACGCTCTCATGCTGCTCACCTCGGCCGACACGAGCCTCGGCTACGACGGCCAGGGCGACTTCTCGATGGGCACTGACGGGCGCCTGAAGCGTCGCGGCGAACGCCAGATGGCCCCGTTCGTATTCACCGGCGTGTCGATCGCGCACCCACGGCTGCTCGAGGGCGCCCCGCAAGGAGCCTTCTCGCTCAATAAGCCGTGGGACGCCGCGATCGAGAAAGGGCGGCTCTTCGGCATCCGCCTCGACGGGCTGTGGATGCACGTCGGGACGCCGGAAGCGCTCGTAGAGGCGGAGAGGTGGATCGAAAGTGAGGACGTCGCTTGAGACCATTGCGGCCCCGAACGGCGGCGACGCAGCGGCTCCCCGCGTCTTCACGGTGCCGCCCGGGCGGCCGTTCCTCGAGGCGATCGCCACGGCGATCCTGAACGGCGACCTGCCGCGCCCAGACGGGCGCGCGCCCCAAGCTCTCGACCTGCCGCGATATACCCTGCTCATGCCGACGCGCCGCGCCGCGCGCGCCCTGCAGGAGGCCTTTCTCAAAGCCGGCGGCGGCCGCGCCATGCTGCTGCCGCGCATCCGCCCGATCGCGGAGGGCGAGGAGGACTTGAGCCTCATCGCCGGGCTTGCCGAGACGGGGCCCTCCGGCGCGCTCGAGCTGCCGCCCGCCGTCAGCGCGATCGAGCGCCGCCTGGTGCTCACCCTGCTCGTCGAGCGCTGGTCTGAAGCCATGCGCCGCGACGAGGAGGGGACGGCCTGTCTCGGGCCGCAGCCACGGCCGCCGGTGCCAGCACGCCGGCGCAGGCCGCGCATCTTGCCGCCGAGCTCGCGCGCCTCATGGACATGGTGGAGACCGAGCGCCCGGGCGAGGCCGTGCTCGACAAGCTCAGCGAGCTCGTGCCTGAGGAGCTGTCCGAGCACTGGCAGCAGACGATCGAGTTCTTGAAGATCATCACTGAGACGTGGCCGGCCTACCTTGCCGAGAAGGGCCTGTTGTCGCCGGCGGAGCGGCGCAACCGGGCGATCCTCGCGGAGGCAAAGCGACTCGCCGCAACGAAACCGGACGGCCCCGTGATCGTCGCCGGCGTCACCGGCTCGATCCCGGCAACGGTCGAATTGATGCGCGCGGTCGTAGCCCTCCCCGAAGGCGCGATCGTGCTGCCGGGGCTCGATGCGCATCTCGACGAGGAGAGCTGGGCCGAGATCACCCCCGCCCATCCCGAGCACCCGCAGTTCGGCTTGAAGACCCTGCTCGACCGGCTCGGCCTCGAGCGCAAGCATGTGGGCGTTCTCAAGGGCACCGCGGCGAGCCGCGTGCAGGCCGGCCGCGGCGCGCTGATCGCCGAGGCGATGCGGCCCTCGGGCACGACCGGACGCTGGCATGCCTATACGAAAACCGCCGACCGCAATGCGGTGCGCGTGAGCCTCGCCGGCGTCAGCCTCATCGAGGCGCCTTCGGCGCAGGACGAGGCGGAGGCCGTGGCGCTGATCCTGCGCGAGGCGGCGGAGACGCCGGGGCGCACCGCGGCCCTCATCTCGCCCGACCGATTGCTCGCGCGCCGCGTCGCCGTGCGCCTCGAGGCGTGGGGGATCCGCGTCGACGATTCGGCCGGCCGCCCGTTCGCCAAGACGGTGCCGGGGACCTTTCTCGACCTCACGATCTCAGCGATCGCGCACGACTTCGCGCCGGCCCACACCATGGCGCTCCTGAAGCACCCGCTGACGCGGCTCGGCCTCGACGCCTTTGGCGTGCGCCGCGCCGCCCGCGCGCTCGAGATCGCGGTCTTCCGCGACGTGTACATGGGCCAGGGCCTCGACGGCATCGCGGCCGCGCTTGCCAGAGCCGAAGCGGACGTCGCCACGGGCGCGCGGCGCCAGACGGCCGTGAAGCGCCTGTGGCCCGACGACTGGAAAGGCGCGCACGACCTCATCGCGCGCCTCAAGGCAGCGTTCGCGCCGCTCACAACCGTGTTTGCCGAGCGAGGCGAGCAGCCGCTCAACGCGATCGCGGCCGCGCACGTTGCGACCGCCGAGGCGCTCAGCAGCCGTCCCGAGGCGGAGGACGCTAGCGCCTCGCCACTGTGGCAGGAGGAGGCGGGGGCGGCGGCGTCCGCATTCTTCACCGGTCTCATCGACCCTGCGCTGCCTGCGCTTCCCGTACGCGCCGCCGACTACGCCGATCTCTACCGCAGCCTCATTACGGGCGAGAACGTGCGCCCGCGCGTCGCCGTGCACCCACGCCTCTTCATCTGGGGCCCGTTCGAGGCGCGCCTGCAGCAGACCGACGTCATGATTCTGGGCTCGCTCAACGACGGCACGTGGCCCGAGGCCGCCGATCCCGGCCCCTGGCTCAACCGGCCCATGCGCGCCGCCCTCGGGCTGCCGTCGCCGGAGGAGAAGATCGGCTACGCCGCTCACGATTTCACCTCGTTCCTCGGCGCCCCTCGCGTCTACCTCACGCGCGCGCAAAAGATCGACGGCGTGCCGACGGTGCCCTCGCGCTGGCTGATGCGGTTGCAGGCGCTGCTTTCCGGGCTCGACCTCGTCGACGTCTTGCGCCCCGATCAACCCTGGCTCGGCTGGGCGCGCGCGCGCGATGCAATCGAGAACCGCGTGCGCATCGAGGCGCCCGAGCCGCGCCCACCGCTCGACTTGCGCCCGCGCAAAATGAGCGTGACGCGCGTGGAGACCTGGCTCGCCAACCCCTACGCGATCTTCGCCCGCGACATCCTCAAGCTGGAAAAGCTGCCCGAGCTCGGCGCCGATCCGGATGCCGCTCTGCGCGGCTCGACCGTGCACGAGATCATGAGCCGATTTGCGCAGCGTTTTCCCGAGTCGCTGCCGGCCGACACGGAAACGCAGCTTCTCGCCATTGCCGCAGAGGTGCTCGCTGCCTACGACGAGCATCCGCGCGTTGCCGCGTTCTGGGGCCCACGCTTTAGGCGCTTTGCCGAATGGTTCGCGGAGACCGAGCCCGAGCGCCGGCAACGCGTAAAGCGCGTCGCCGCCGAGGTCGAAGGCTCGCTCATCGTCGCTGCGCCCGCCGGGCCCTTCACGCTTGTAGCGCGCGCCGACCGCATCGACGAAGGCGAGGCCGGGCTCATCATCACCGACTACAAGACCGGCGTGGCACCGAGCGACGCCAGGATCGCGCAGGGGCTCGCGCCGCAGCTGCCGCTCGAAGCCGCGATCGCACGCGGGGAAGCGGGTTTCGCGGGACTAAGCAACCGCTCCGTAGCCGCGTTGCGCTACATCCGCGCCTCGGGCGGAGAGCCGCCGGGGGAGGAGCGCACCGTTAAAGCCAGCGACGTCGCGGCCCTGGCCGACACCGCGCTTGAGCGCCTTTCCCACCTCGTCGCCGACTTCGATGACAAGGCGACGCCGTACAAGGCCCTGCGTCGCGCAAGTTTCACCTACGACCACGATGACTACGCGCATTTGGCGCGCGTCGCGGAATGGTCGGGTACGGAAGAGGATGAGGGAGAATGACCGTGCCGGCTCCCCTCAGCGATCTGGAACGCACGAAGCGCGCCCAGCGCGAGGCTGCCGACCCGCGTAGCTCCGCCTGGGTGAGCGCCAACGCCGGCACCGGCAAGACGCACGTGCTCACCCAGCGCGCCTTACGCCTCATGCTCGTCGGCACGGTCCCCGAGCGCATCCTGTGCCTCACCTACACCAAGGCGGCGGCCGCCGAGATGTCGAAGCGCGTCTACGACACGCTCGCCCGCTGGGTGACCATGGACGATGGCCCGCTCGCCCGCGAGCTGACCGAGCTCGGCGCCGCGGCCCCGGCGCCCGCGGACATCGAGCGTGCGCGCACGCTCTTTACGATGGCGATCGAGACGCCGGGCGGCTTGAAGGTGCAGACGATCCACTCGTTCTGCGAGCGGCTCCTGCAGCGATTTCCCCTCGAGGCGGGCGTGGCGCCGGGCTTCGCCATCCTCGATGAGGCGACCGCGCATCTCCTCGAGCGCGAGGCGATCGATCAGGTGCTGGGGCTCGCCGCCAGCGATCCCGCGTCGCCCGAAGGGAGCGCGCTGCATGCGGCCGTGCGCTATGCCGCGGACCAGCGCTTCGACGATCTCTTGCGCGCGGCCTTGCGCCAGCGCCGCTGGCTCGAGGAGGCGCTACGCATCGATCTCGGGGCCGACGAGCCGGCAGCGGTAGAGACGCTCTATCGCCGCGCACTCGGCGTGCGCCACGAGGCAACCGAGGAGAGCCTGACGCGCGAGCTTGCCCTCGATCGTGCGCGACGCTGATCTCATGCGCATGCGCGACGCGTTGAGCGGCGGCGGCACCAACGACCAGAAGCTCGCGGGCAAAATCTCCGCGGCGCTGACGGCGCGCGGGGCCTCCCCGCGCGTTGCCGCGCTCCAAGGCTTTTTCTGCACCGGCAAAGGCGAGGCGCGCGCGAGCCTGCTCGGCAAGTCCATCAAGGACGAGCACCCCGACCTCGACGCGACGATGAGCACCGCGCAGACGCGCTTTTGCGCTCTCCTCAACGAGCGCAAAGGCCTCGCCATCGTCGCCGCGACGGTAGCGCTGCACCGGCTCGCCGGTGCCGTGCTGCAACGCTACGCGCGCGCCAAAGCGCGCCGCGCCGCCCTCGACTACGAGGATCTCATCGTCAAGTCGGTGAGCCTGTTGCGCGACAAGCAGTCGGCGGCCTGGGTGCTCTACAAGCTCGACCGCGGCATCGATCACATCCTTGTCGACGAGGCGCAGGATACGAGCCGCGAGCAGTGGCAGGTCGTGGAAGCCTTGGCGCAGGAGTTCTTCTCAGGGCTGGGCCAGCGCGAGGGAACGCGCACGCTCTTTGCCGTCGGCGACGAGAAACAGTCGATCTACTCATTCCAGGGTGCCGCCCCGCGCATGTTCGCCGAGATGGGCCGCCGCTTTGCCGCGCTCACCGAGGCGACGGGCCAGCCCTGGCGGCGCATTCCGCTCGATCTGTCGTTTCGCACCGTCGCTCCCATCCTCGAGGCGGTCGATGAGGTCTTCGCCGACCACGTGCACACGCCGGGGCTCACGGCCGAAGCGACCACCGTCATCCGTCACGCCGTCCACCGCATGGGCCACGCTGGCCTCATCGAGGTGTGGCCGACGCTGGCGCCTGCCGAGGGCCTGGGCGCCGACGCCTGGGCGCCGCTCAGCGAGAGCGCGTCGAGTGCCCCGGAGGCGCGGCTTGCCGAGCGCATCGCCGATACGATCAAGGGCTGGCTCGATGGGGCTGAGCGCCTCGCCTCCGAGGATCGCCCCATCCGCCCCGGCGACATCCTCATCCTCGTCAGGAAGCGGCGCCCGTTCGCCGCGCCGATGGTCGCCGCCTTGAAGGCGCGCGGCATCCCGGTCGCCGGCGCCGACCGGCTGCGGCTTGCCGAGCAGATCGCGGTCGCGGATCTCGTCTCGCTCGGCGACTTCCTGACGCTGCCCGAGGACGACCTGGCGCTGGCCGAGGTCTTGAAGAGCCCGCTCATCGGCTTTGACGACGATGATCTCTTGGCGCTCGCCGCTGCCCGCAAAGGCACGCTGTGGAAGGCGCTCATCGATGCGGCCGCGGCCAGTCCCCGCTTCAAGGCGGCTGCCGAGACGCTGAAACGCTGGCGGGCACGCGCCGACTACGCACCGCCCTTCGAGTTCTTCGCCGCGATCCTCGACCGCGACGGCGCGCGCGCCCGCTTCCTTGCCCGCCTCGGGCCGGAGGCTGCCGACCCGCTCGACGAGTTCTTGAACCTGGCGCTCGCCTATGACGATGCCGCCCCGCCCTCGCTGACGGGCTTCCTCGCCTACCTGCGCGAGATGGAGCGCGAGGTGAAGCGCGACATGGAGCACGGGCGCGACGAGGTGCGCGTCATGACCGTGCACGGCGCCAAGGGCCTCGAGGCCCCGATCGTGTTCCTGCCCGACACCTGCACGACGGCGGCAGCCGGCGGGGGCCTGCTCGCGCTTCCCGATATGGAGGTGCCGCGCGGCGTGGAGGCGACGCCGTTCGTGTGGGACATCAAGGGCTCGGGCAGTCTCGCCGCGATCAAGGCGGCACGCGAGGTGCGCACCGCGCTCGAGGCCGAGGAGCGCCACCGGCTGCTCTATGTGGCGATGACGCGGGCGCGCGACCGGCTCTACGTCGCGGGCTTTGAAGGAAAGAAAGGGCGCGCGGCGGGCTCGTGGTATGAATTGATCGTCGAGGCGCTGCGCGAGACGCTCGATACCGCGACCCACGCCGACGGCGGACCTGTGCTGCACCGCTCAAGCCCCCAGTCGGCGCCTGCAGAGCCGCCCCGGCACACGCTTGCCGAGGCGTTCACTCCGGCCCCCTTGCCGGCGTGGGCGCTGATGCCCGCCCCGCGCGAGCCGGCGTTGACGATCCCGCTCGCGCCCTCGCGGCTCGAAGCCTACGCGCCCGACGAGACGGGCGAGCCGTTGCCCACTCCGCCGCGCGTGCCCGAGGGCGCCGAGCCGCCGGTCTTCTCCCCCAACGCGCTGACGGCTGAGAACCGCTTCCTGCGCGGCACCCTCACGCACGCGTTGTTGCAGCACCTGCCGAGCCTGCCGCGATCGGGCTGGGAGAAGGCGGCCAAGGGCTTCCTCGCCGAGCGGGGCGGCGCCCTCGATGCGCGCCAGCGCGAGACGATCGCCAAGGAGACGCTTTCGGTTCTCACCGAGCCGCAGTTTGCCTCCCTCTTCGGCCCTGACAGCCGCGCGGAGGTGCCGATTGTGGCGCTTCTGCCCAACCCCGACCCCAAGCGGCCCCCCCTGAAGCTCATCGGCCAGATCGATCGCCTGGTCGAGGCCGGTAAAGAGGTGCTGATCGTCGATTACAAGACCAACCGGCCGCCGCCCACCCACGTGGAAGACGTTGCGCCTGCATACCTTTTTCAGCTTGCGGCGTATCGCCTCGCGCTTTCCGAGATCTACCCGGGCCGGACGCTGAAAGCCGCGCTTTTGTGGACGGCGACCCCGCGAATTATGCCCGTGCCGATCGCGCTGCTCGAGGACTATGCCACCCGGCTTTGGCAACTCAACCTAAGTCACCTTGACGCTTTCGAAAGGCATTCCTAACTTCCCGCTCGACGAGGCGCCCGCCGAATCCGGTGCGGAGGCATCGAACAAGGAGACCGTCGAAATGGCAAATGCAGTGTCCGACAGCACCTTCGACCAGGAGGTCTTGAAGTCCACGGAGCCGGTTCTCGTGGACTTTTTTGCCGAATGGTGCGGGCCTTGCAAGGCCATGGCGCCGGCGCTCGAGCAGGTCGCCGAGGAGATGGCTGGCAAGATCAAGGTGGTGAAGCTCGACGTCGACCAGAACCCGGCGGTCACCGGCAAGTATGGCATCCGCGCCATGCCGACGCTCATTCTCTTCAAGAATGGTCAGGTCGCGGCCCAGCACACAGGCGCGCTGGTGCAGAAGAAGAAGCTCGAGGACTGGATCAACTCCTCGGTCATGGCGTAAGCAGCGCCGAACATACGAACGTTGCAACGGCCCCGCTTCGCGGGGCCGTTTCGTTCTTGGACGTGGCCAGACCTTCGCCGGCTCCATGAAGGAGCACGACCGTTGCGGGCGCAGCGACGTGGCAGTATCGGTACAGTCAGCGGTGGTGCAGCCCGTCACCTTGAGCGGAGATGAGCATGAGCAAGGACCAGCTATTTGTCGAACGCCGCCCGGAGGGGGACTACGCCGTCCGCAAGGGAAATTCGGATAGGGCAAGCGCGGTTCTCCCCACGCAGGCGGAGGCCATCAAGCGCGCGCGCGAAATGAACCCGGGGCATAAGCCGCTCGTCGAGCGGGTTCGGCGGACGGGCGTCGGCAAGCCTGACAAGTGGCGCACGCCTTAAGTCTCACACTTGGAGTGGGACTGCCCCTCACCCGACCACCTTCCCCGCAAGCGGGGAGAGGGAAAATCAATTGGCTTGCGGCTCAACGCCTTCCTGCAGGCCGACCACAGCGGCGGCATCCCTAAAGCCCATCCACCTTCCGCTCAGCGGCTTGCAAAGTTGCAGCGACTTTCATGTGTTGCATTGCATTGGCCGCCCCGCAAACACCGGGCTGATGGAGGAGTGATAATGCTCCGGGTCCCTTGCTTGATGTCTTTGATTATTGCCCTGCCGCTCGCCGGGCATGCCGGTGAGCGTCCCAATGTGCGCACCAGCGAGTGGCGCACACAAACGATCACGCTTCCGCATGCTCCCGATCCCGTCATTCAGGGCCCCGCAACCGCTCCGCCCCCGCCACGGCAACTGAATGTTTTCGAACGAGAAGCGGCGCAAACGATCAAGCTCACCAACGACTTTCGTCGCAGGAACGGCCTTCCGGAATTCAAAGAAGATACGGTCTGCACTGCCGCGGCCTTCGATCATGCCCAGGACATGGCGAGACGAAGCTATTTCGACCACTTCGGACCCGATGGCAGCTCACCAACCATCCGCTACCAACGCCGCAATACCACGCATCAACGCGTGATCAGGATTACGGAAAACATCGCCAGAGGAAACGGGACCACGCCGGAGAGCGCGCTCAAAATGTGGCTCAACTCGCCAGGCCACCGCAAACACCTAGTCGGAACGGAAATGGATCACATCGGCGTCGGTGTTGCCAACGGCTCCTGCTTCTTCGCACCGTGCACCTACTTCGTCCAATGCTTCTCGCACTGGCCTCGTTAGCTCGGTCTGGGCGGTCTAGTTCGCCTGCGGCTCGACGCCTTCCTGCAGGCCGAGCACATGTCCGGCGAGGTAGAGCGAGCCGCAGATGAGGATGCGCTTCGGGCCCGCCTCGAACTGATCGGTGCGCTTCAACGCGCTCTCGACCCCGTCCGCCCATTCGGCCTCGAGCCCGACGCTGCGCGCCGTCTCCGCGAGCACCTCGGGTGCGTGCGGCGTCTCGTGCGCGCGCGGGATCGGCACGGTGACGACGTGGCGGGCCAGGCCGCGGAACGCCGACAGGAAGCCGGCCGAGTCCTTTAAGCCCATCATGCCGACGATGAGATGCAGGGGCTTGGGCGCGCGCTCCTCCAGATCCGCGAGCGTCTGCGCCAGCGCGCGGCCAGCGGCAGGGTTGTGGCCGCCGTCGAGCCACAGCTCGGCGCCGGGCTTCAGAAGCGATGGCAGCGGACCGGCATCGAGCCGCTGCATGCGCGCGGGCCAGCGTGCGCTTGTCAGCCCCGACTCGATTGCCCATTCGTCGAGCCCCAGCCCCGGCAGGCGGGCGCCGAGCTGCAGCGCGGCTGCGACCGCAGTGCCGGCGTTGACGACCTGGTGGCGGCCGATGAGGACGGGGAGCGGAAGGTCGAGGAGCGCCTCCTCCGACTGCACGATGAGGCGCCCGCGCTGCTCGTAAGCGTCAAAGTGCTCGCCCCACATGACGAGCGGGGCTGAGAGCCGTGCTGCCTCCTTGCGGATCACGTCCTCGGCCTCGGGCTCCTGCTGCGCGACGACGACGGGAACGTTCGCGCGCAGGATGCCGGTCTTCTCGTACGCGATCTTGGCGAGCGTCGCGCCGAGCTTTTCGGAATGATCGAGGGAGACCGGCGTGATGACGGTGAGCGCGGAGCGCTCGATGACGTTGGTGGCGTCGAGCCGCCCCCCGAGCCCGACCTCGAGCAGAAGCACGTCGGCGGGGTGCTCGGCGAAGGCGAGGAAGGCTGCAGCCGTGGTGATCTCGAACTGGGTGATGTCGTCGGCCCCGTTGATCGCCTGCGTGCGCGTCAACACGTCGATCAAGGTCTCTTCGCCGATGGCGCGCGCGTTGCCGTCGGCACCGCTAAGCTCGATGCGCTCGTGGAAGCGCACCAGATGCGGCGAGGTGTAGACGTGCACGCGCGCGCCCGCCGCCTCGAGCATCGCCTTCAAGTAGGCCGTGACCGAGCCCTTGCCGTTGGTGCCGGCGACGTGCACGACGGGCGGCAGCCGCTTGTGCGGGTCGCCGAGCTTGGCGAGCAGCCGCTCGACGCGCCCGAGCGACAGGTCGATCAGCAGCGGATGCAGGAGCTTCAACTCGGCGAGGAGCTTGGCGCTCGTCGGCATTTCCTTCCCTCTCGCCTGCTCTCAAGGGTCCGCGCCTATACCGGACCCGCCTTGTTGGGCCGAACCCTTGGCGAGGTTCCGCCGCACCGTCCTTGTTGCATTGGAAAAGGCGCCGGCCAGACGGCGGGCACCCGTTGCCCCTCGTCAGGGATGCTGCCCGTCCTTCGATAGCGAGCGCTTTTTTGCCGTCTCGTCGTCCTTGCGCTGAGCCTCGCGCGGCTCGAGCCGCGAGGCATCGAAGCGCTCCTCGGGCCCGAGGACCTCGGGCTCGATCGCGGGCTCCGCCGGCGGCCGGCTCCCCAACTCGATCAGATTGGCATCGACCGCGCGCCCGTTGACGTAGGGCTGACCGTTGAGCCGCTTGCTCTTGCCGCGCTCGGCGGATTTCGGCGCGGATCCGCACCATCAGCAATTGGCAGATCCGGCTCAGCGTCTCGCGCATCTTGTGGCGATGCACGACCATGTCGATCATGCCGTGCGCCAAGAGGTACTCGGCGCGCTGGAAGCCTTCGGGCAGCTGCTCGCGGATCGTCTGCTGAATGACGCGCGGACCCGCAAAGCAAATGAGCGCGCCCGGCTCGGCGATGTGGATGTCGCCCAGCATGGCGTAGGAGGCCGTCACGCCGCCCGTCGTCGGGTCGGTCAGCACGACGACATAGGGCAGGCCCGCCTCGCGCAGCTTCTGCACGGCAATCGTCGTGCGCGGCATCTGCATGAGCGAGAGGATGCCTTCCTGCATGCGCGCGCCGCCCGAGGCGGCAAACAGGATGAAGGGTGTCTTCTTCTCGACCGCGCGCAACAGCCCGGCGATCACCGCCTCGCCCGCCGCCATGCCGAGCGACCCGGCCATGAAGCGGAAGTCCTGCGCGGCGGCAACGATCTGCTGGCCGTCCAGCGTTCCCTCGCCGACGAGGATCGCGTCATCGAGGCCGGTCGCCGCCTTTGCGTCGCGCAGACGATCCGTATAGCGGCGCCCGTCGCGAAACTTCAGAGGATCCTGGGCGACGGCGTGCACCGCCACCTTCTCGTAGGTGCCGCCGTCGAAGAGATGGACGAGGCGCGCATCCGCGCCCATGCGCATGTGGTAGTTCGAGCCGGGCACGACGAACTGGTTGGCCTCGAGGTCCTTGTAGAAGACCATCTGGCCGGTCTCGGGGCATTTCACCCACAGATTGTCCGGCACCTCGCGCTTCGTCGTGAGGAAGCTGCGTATCTTCGGGCGGACAACGTTGTTGATCCAATTCACGCTTATTGGCCTCTCAACCAGCCTCGCCGGCTCGCTCGCCGCGCTTGCCTTCCAGGCGCGGGCCAGGGCCGCATCGCTAGCGACCCAAGAGTAGCATATCGAACCGCGCGGAACCCCTTATATGGTCCTTTTCCCGCATTGCAGCAATTCGTGCGGTGCCGGCCTTTGGACCTTCCGGCGCGGTCTAGGCGGCCCGCAGGGCTCCCGCCAGAGACTGCACCAAGTCTAGGACAGACGGCACCGTCTTGCTAGTGGAGCCCCCGTCGGCGCCAAGGCTCCGCTCGATCGCGCTAACCAAGGCCGAGCCGACGACCACAGCGTCGGCCACCTCGGCGAGCGCTCTCGCCTGCTCGCCGCTCTTTATGCCAAAGCCGACGGCGACGGGAAGGCTCGTTTTCTTCTTGATTAGCCCAACATGGGTGTGAACGGCGTTAACATCGGGCGCCGCCGATCCGGTAATTCCCGTGATCGACACGTAGTAGAGAAAGCCCGACGTATTGCGCAGGACCGCCGGCAAGCGTTTGGCATCCGTCGTCGGGGCGGCGAGGCGGATGAAATTGAGCCCAACCTCGGCCGCCGGCAGGCACAGCTCGTCGTCGGCCTCGGGCGGAACGTCGACGACGATGAGCCCGTCGACGCCGGCAGCAAGCGCGTCCTTCAGAAACGCCTCGCCCGGATAGACGTAGATCGGATTGTAGTAGCCCATGAGCACGATGGGCGTCTCGGAATTGGTCTTGCGAAACTCGGAGACGAGCTGAAGCGTCTTCCTCATCTTGTGCCCGGCATGAAGCGCGCGCAGCGAGGAGGCCTGGATCGCCGGGCCGTCGGCCATCGGATCGGAGAACGGCATGCCGAGCTCGATCACGTCGGCGCCGGCCTTGGGCAGCCCGAGGAGGATCTTCCTCGAGGTCTCGAGATCGGGATCGCCGGCGGTGACGAAGGTGACGAGCCCTTTGCGGCCCTCGGCCTTCAATTTCGCGAAGCGGCGATCGATGCGCGTTTCTTTTGTCACGCGCAAGCCTCGTGCAAACTCACCTCTCCCCGGTGGGGAGAGGTCGGCCGCGAAAGCGGCCGGGTGAGGGGGATGGACCGCTTCAAGCGTGCGCAATCGCTGCGACGCGCACACACAAGCGCAGAAGCACGCCTTTGGCGCAAGCTCCGAGGGCGCCAACTGGCGCGCTGGAAGTTTCGTCGCCAGCATCCGATCGACCGCTTCATCGTTGATTTTGTAACGCTTGACGGGAAGCTCATCGTCGAGGTCGACGGTGCCACCCACTCGACACCGCTCGAGATCGGGCGCGATAAGGAGCGCACCCGCATTCTTGAATCACTTGGGTTCCACATCGTTCGTGTCACCAACGAGGATGTGTTCACCAACCTCGACGGCGTGCTCGACACAATCCTGCATGAGCTCGGCTCGATCTGATAGTGCCCCCTCACCCGGTTCCGGCTACGCCGGAACCGACCTCTCCCCACCGGAGAGAGGTAAAAAGCACCGCTCCTGTCGCGGCCCTCTGCCTTGAGCTTCGCAAAGCGGCGATCGATGCGTGTTTCTTTTGTCATCGATTATCCGCTTCCTCATCATCTTGCTGCGACGTGCCGAGCTGCTCTGGTGATAACTCACCAAGGACGACTAGTCCGACTGGCCTCCCGTCCCGCCTGATTGGGATTGTGCCGAGCATCCACTTTGAGAAATCGTGAGCCCTGACACGATCCGTCTTGTCGAACCACTCGCAGCTTACCTTCGCGCGCCTGACGCTCTTTACAGTCATTGGCGGGCCGCCGGAGTTTAGATAGACGACGACGCCTGCTTTAATTGGCGTATCGCCGCCCAGTAATCGTCGAGCTATGTGCTGATCGACTTCACTCACATCTCCATGCCGAGATGGCCGGCGACGGCGAAGATGTCCTTGTCGCCGCGCCCGCACATGTTCATCACGAGAAGATTGTCCTCGGGCAACGTCGGCGCGAGCTTCTTAACGTAGGCGAGCGCGTGCGCGGGCTCGAGCGCCGGAATGATGCCCTCGAGCCTCGTGCACATCTGGAACGCATCGAGCGCCTCGGTGTCGGTCGCCGAGACATAGGTGACGCGCCCGGTATCCTTGAGCCAGGCGTGCTCGGGCCCGACGCCGGGATAGTCGAGGCCGGCCGAGATCGAATGGCCCTCGAGGATCTGCCCGTCGTCGTCCTGCAACAGATACGTGCGGTTGCCGTGCAGGACGCCGGGCTTGCCGCCGTTCATGGAGGCCGCGTGCCCGTTCGGCACGTTGAGCCCGTGGCCACCCGCCTCGACGCCGTAGATCTTGATGCTCTCGTCGTCGAGGAACGGATGGAACAGCCCCATCGCGTTGGAGCCGCCGCCGATGCAGGCAACGAGCGTGTCGGGCAAGCGCCCCTCGGCCTCCATCATCTGCTCGCGCACTTCCTTGCCGATCACCGACTGGAAATCGCGCACGAGCTCGGGATAAGGGTGCGGGCCGGCGACGGTGCCGATGATGTAGTAGGTGTCGCGCACGTTGGTCACCCAGTCGCGCAGCGCCTCGTTCATGGCGTCCTTCAAGGTGCCGGCACCGCTCGTCACCGGATTGACCTTGGCGCCCAACAGCTTCATGCGGAACACGTTGGGCTTCTGGCGCTCGACGTCGGTTGCACCCATGAAGATCTCGCAGGGCAGCCCGAAGCGCGCACACACGGTCGCAACCGCCACGCCGTGCTGGCCGGCGCCCGTCTCGGCGATGATGCGCGTTTTCCCCATGCGGCGCGCAAGCAGGATCTGGCCGAGGCAGTTGTTGATCTTGTGTGAGCCGGTGTGGTTGAGCTCATCGCGCTTGAAGTAGATCTTGGCGCCACCGCCGCCGGAGGCGGCAGACGCTTCACGCAAGTGCTCCGTCAGCCGCTCGGCGAAATAGAGCGGGCTCGGGCGCCCGGCATAATGCGCATTGAGATCGGCAAGCTCGGCGTGGAATTTCGGGTCCGCCTTGGCAGCGTCATAGGCCTGCTCGAGAGCGAGGATCAGCGGCATCAGCGTCTCGGCGACGAAGCGGCCGCCGAAGATGCCGAAATGCCCGCGCTCGTCCGGCCCACCACGAAACGTGTTGAGCTTGGCTTCACCGGAGCTGCTGCGCGTTACGGCCATTGCTGTCCCGTTCAACCCTTCTTCCGGTCCGCAAGAGAGGGACCTTGCTTAGCGGTCTTTGCCGCGTGAAGGAAGCGGCGGATCAGCTCGGCGTCCTTCTCGCCGGGGCTGCTCTCCACGCCCGAGGAGACGTCGACGGCAGAGGCCCCGGTCAAGCGAATAGCCTCGGCGACGTTGCGGGGCGTCAGGCCACCCGCCAGCATATAGGGGAATTTGCCGCGCACGCTCTCGAGCGCCCGCCAGTCGAAGGCGACGCCGTTGCCGCCCGGCAGCGCGCCGGCGCGGCCTTCCGGCGCCTTGGCATCGAACAGGATCAGGTCGGCCTTGCCGCAATAGGCAATCGCGGCCTCGGCATCCGCCGCACTGTCGACCTTGACCGCCTTCATCACCGGGCGCTTGGCGAGCCTCGCGATCTCGCCGACGCGCGCCGGGCTCTCGGCGCCGTGCAGCTGGATCATGTCGGGATCGACCGCGGCGAGGACATCGGCGAGGCGGCGATCGTCGGGATCGACGAGGAGGGCGACGATCTTGGCGCGCCCGCGCGCCGTCTCGGCGAGCGCGCGCGCGGTCGCAAGATCGAGGTTGCGTGGGCTTTGCTCGCAGAACACGAGCCCGACGTAGTCGGCGCCAGCGGCTAGCGCCGCTTCGAGCGCCGCCTCGGTCTTCAACCCGCAGATTTTCACGTCAACGGTCATGGACCTTGGGACGGTGGACCTTGAGTAGGTGTGGCGGTCACGAGCCCGACGCGGCGAGCCGCTTGGGGCCGGCGGCGGCTTGCGCGTCGCGCTCGCGCGTCAAGCGATCGGCTTCCGCCTGCCAGCGCACGGCGGCTTTGCCCTGCATTCGCGCCGAGCGCCGCCAGCGAGCCTGGCTCAACCACATCGCCGTGCCGCCGAGCAGCACGCCGACGAGAAGCGCCCCGAAGAGGTAGGCATAGAACGGAAGTACCAGCGACAGGACCGGCGCCTCC
Organism: uncultured Alphaproteobacteria bacterium; assembly: GCA_963724945.1. Classification (GTDB taxonomy): domain Bacteria; phylum Pseudomonadota; class Alphaproteobacteria; order Rhizobiales; family Hyphomicrobiaceae; genus Hyphomicrobium_A. The sequence goes on from CAVRWL010000003.1 coordinate 36,003, forward strand.
GGACGGAAGGGATCGAGCGTCAGGCGCACCTCGTGACGGTTGGCAACGGCGAGGGTGACGAGCAGGAGCCCCGCCGGCAACGCGATCAAGAGCCAGACGATCCGCCGCAACACGTCTCTATCAGCCTCGATGAAGCTAGTGGCTTTCCTTGGAGCGGTTCAGACGCTCGCGCAGCTCCTTGCCCGTCTTGAAGAAGGGCACGAACTTCTCCGCCACCGAGACCGACTTGCCGGTGCGCGGATTGCGCCCCTGGCGCGAGGCCCGGTGCTTGACGGTGAAGGCACCGAAGCCGCGCAGCTCCACCCGGTCGCCGCGCGACAAGGCCTCGACGATCTCGTCGAACACGACTTTCACGATCCGCTCCACATCCCGATGATAAAGGTGAGGGTTGGAACTCGCGATCCTGTGGATCAACTCAGACTTTATCATCGGCGGCCCCGGAGCAAATTACTGTAATCTCTTAATTTTCCGAAGGGTGCCAAACGGAAACGAGGCCGTCAAGGCCAAGTGTCGACAAAGAGGGGTCTTGGGCGAGCACCTTGCCCAGGAAGGAGTGGCCGAAGAGCCCCCCAAAGAGCGAGCCAACCGAGCCCAAGAGCCCCCAGGTGCTCGCGCTCTCGGGCTTCCAGTCGACGACCTTGGCGTCCTTGGCGATGTGGTGGGTCTTGCGCAGCCAGGCGACCGCCTCGTCCTCGCCCCCGATCTCATCGACGAGCTTGAGCTTGAGCGCCTCCCGGCCGGTGAAGACGCGGCCCTGATCGAGGCCCGGGATCGCGCTCGGATCGATCTTTCTGCGCGTCTTGACGAGGGAGAGGAACCACTGAAAGCCCTCCTCGATCATCGACTTCGTCACCTCTTGACCTTCCGTGCTCAGGGGCTCGAAGGGCGAGGGGACCGCCTTCAAGGGACCGCTCTTGATCTCGTTCACCTTGACCCCGATCTTGTCCAGCATCTGGCTGACCTCGGGCCACTGGATCAGCACGCCGATGGAGCCCGTGATGGTGTTGGCGCGCGAAACGATGTAGTCGGCACCGAGCCCGACGATGTAGCCGGCGGATGCCGCCACGGTCCCGAACTGCGCCACCACCGGCTTCTTTTTGGCGAGCCGGCGCAAGGCGTCGAACAGCGCCTCGCCTCCAGTCGTGGTGCCACCGGGGCTGTTCACGAACACGAGCACCGCCTTGACGTTGTCGTCGTCGCCGATCTTCTTCAAGAGCTGGAGCTGATCGCGCCTTTCGAGGATCGTGCCCTCGATCGCCACGCGCGCGATCTGCTTGCCCCCAAACAGCTCGGTCAGCTGGTCGCCCGCCAAAAGTGCGAACAGCGCCACGACGATGCCGACAACCGCGAGCCCGCGCCATACGGCAAGGCGCCGGTGCAGACGGCGGCGGTCGAGTACGGCATCGATCTCAGCGGTCATTGCCTTCTCCGGCCTCAAGCTCTGCGGCGCGGCAGGCGCCGCGCCGCGTTCAGGGGCAAATCCCGTCCCGCTCCGGGATGGGCGATTATTCCTTCTCCTCCTCGCCGTTCTCGCCGGTCTCGGAGGTCTCGGCGGTCTCGGCGGTCTCGGCGGTCTCGCGCTTCTTGATCGCCGCCTTGAAGATGTCGCCGAGCGAGGCGCCGGAGTCGGAGGACCCGTACTGCGCCACGGCCTGCTTCTCCTCCGCGATCTCCAGCGACTTGATGGAGACGCCGATCCGGCGCGCGGCTTTGTCGACGCTGGTCACCGCCGCATCGACCTTGTTGCCCACGTTGAAGCGATCGGGTCGCTGCTCGGAGCGGTCGCGCGAGAGGTCGGAGCGCTTGATGAAGGCGGTGAGCTCTGAGTTGGCGATCTTGACCTCGATGCCGTTCTCCTGAACGGCCACCACGGTGCAGGTCACGATGTCGCCCTTCTTGTATTTGGCGAGCGTGTCGATTGGGTCGCCAGCCAATTGCTTGATGCCGAGCGAGATGCGCTCCTTCTGGCTGTCGACGTCGAGCACGGTCGCCTTGACCGTGTCGCCCTTCTTGTAGTCCTTGATCGCCTCGTCGCCGGCGCGTGTCCAGTCGAGGTCGGACAGATGCACCATGCCGTCGACGCCGCCATCGAGCCCAATGAAGAGGCCGAACTCGGTGATGTTGCGGATCGGCCCTTCGACCACGGTCCCTTTCGGGTGCGCGGCGAGGAAAGCCTCCCACGGGTTGTCCTGCGTCTGCTTGAGGCCAAGCGAGATGCGCCGCTTGTTGCTATCGACCTCGAGCACCTGCACCTCGACCTGCTGGCTGGTGGAGACGATCTTGCCGGGGTGCACGTTCTTCTTGGTCCAGCTCATCTCCGAGACGTGGATCAAGCCCTCGACGCCCGGCTCCAGCTCCACGAACGCGCCGTAGTCGGCGATGTTGGTGACGGTGCCCTGCACGCGGGCGCCGACCGGATACTTGGTCTCGATCGACTGCCAAGGATCGGCCTGCAGCTGCTTCATGCCAAGCGAGATGCGCTGCGTCTCGGGATTGATGCGGATGATCTGTACCTTGACCGTGTCGCCGACGTTCAAGATCTCGGAGGGGTGATTGACGCGGCGCCAAGCCATGTCGGTGACGTGCAGGAGGCCGTCGATGCCGCCGAGATCGATGAAGGCGCCGTAGTCGGTGATATTCTTGACGAGCCCGTCGATGACCTGGCCCTCCTCGAGGCGGGCGACGATGTCGGCGCGCTGCTCGGCGCGCGTCTCCTCGAGCACGGAGCGGCGCGAGACGACGATGTTGCCGCGGCGGCGATCCATCTTCAAAATCTGGAAGGACTGCGGCTGGTGCATCAGGGGCCCGATGTCGCGCACGGGGCGTATGTCGACCTGAGAGCCGGGAAGGAATGCGACGGCGCCGTCGAGATCCACCGTAAAGCCGCCCTTGACCTTGTTGAAGATGACGCCGGAGACCTTCTCGCCCTTCTCGAACATCTTCTCGAGCCGGGTCCAGCTCTCCTCGCGGCGCGCCTTATCGCGCGACAGGACCGCCTCGCCGAGCGCGTTCTCGACCCGCTCCAGATAGACCTCGACCTCGTCGCCGACGTTGAGCTCGGCCGGCTTGCCCGGCATCGCAAACTCGCGCAGGGGAACGCGCCCCTCCATCTTGAGACCCACATCGATGACGGCGAGGTCCTTCTCGATGCCGACGACCTTGCCCTTGACGACCGAGCCTTCGAACACGTCCTCCTTCGACAGGCTTTCGGCGAGCAGCGCGGCGAACTCATCGCGCGTGGGGTTCATCTCCTTCGAGGTAGCGGCTTGGGCCATGCGGTCTGACACTCCTTAGATTGCGCTTTTGTTTGCGCTATGCGTTGAGCCGTGCGTGACGGCGGGTTGGATTGAGAACGGCCCGAGCCATCCCGCCACGGCACCCGTGGTCGGACAGTCTCCTGCCGGCTCATGTGAAGCTGGATCAAATGCCGCTGTGATGGGCGTATGCCCGCCAACTGAAATTTGGAACACCGTTTCGGCGTCCCTATCGGCCGATCTTCCTCTTGATCAATCCGACAGCGGCTTCGAACGCCGCCTCTATATCTAAGTCCGAGGTTTCGAGCAAGTCGGCGTCGGGCGCGGGGCGCATCGGCGCGCTTTCGCGGCCCGCATCGCGGGCGTCCCGGCGCTTGATGTCCTCCAGGACGGCCTCGTAGGTCACGGGATGCGACTGGGCCTGGCGCTCCAGAAACCGGCGCTTGGCGCGCACCTCGGGCCGGGCCGTGACGTAGATCTTGGCGTCGGCGTCGGGGCAGACCACGGTGCCGATGTCGCGGCCGTCGAGCACGGCGCCGCCGGGCTGGGCCGCGAACGCCCGCTGATAGGCCAGCAGCGCTGAGCGCACGTGGCCGATGGCGGCGACGAGCGAGGCCGCCTCGCCGACGCCCGGAGTGCGTAGATTCTCATCGCCAAGCGTTGCAGGATCAAGGCTGCGCGCTGCCGCCAGCGCCGCCCAGGGGTCGGCGAGCTTGAAGCCGCGGGCGGCAACGTCGCGGGCGACCGCCCGGTAGAGGAGCCCCGTGTCGAGGCAGGGCAGGCCCAGATGCTCGGCGATGCGCTTTGCGAGCGTACCTTTGCCGGAGGCGGCGGGACCGTCGATGGCGATGATCATGGCGCCCCCGCCGGCGCGGCGAACGAGGCGCCGAGCCCTTCCATGAGCGCGCGGAATTCGGGAAAGCTCGTCGCCACCATCGTCACGTCGTCGACCGTAACGGGGCGCTCGGCGGCGAGCCCCAAGGTCAGGAAGGCCATGGCGATGCGGTGGTCGAGATGGGTCGCGACGTGTCCGCCGCCGGGCACGCTCGCGGCACCCTTCACGATCAGCGTCTCGCCCTCGGCACGCGCGGCGACCCCGTTGGCGATGAGCCCCGCGACGGTCGCCGCCAGGCGATCGCTCTCCTTCACCTTGAGCTCGGCGAGACCCTCCATGCGCGTCTCGCCCGCGGCGAAGGCGGCGACAACCGCCAACGCGGGGTACTCGTCGATCATGCTGGGCGCACGCGCGGCCGGCACCGCGACGCCCTTGAGCTTGGAGGCGCGTACGCGGACGTCGGCGACGGGCTCACCGCCCGCCTCGCGCGCGTTGAGGAAGGTGACGTCGCCGCCCATTTCCCGCAGAGTTACGTAGAAGCCGGTGCGCGTCGGATTGACCAGCACGCCCTCGATCGTCACGTCGGAGCCGGGCACGATGAGCGCTGCCGCGGCGAGGAACGCCGCCGAGCTCGGGTCGCCCGGCACCGTAACGTCGCGGCCCGCAAGCTCCGCTTCACCCGCGATGGTGATCCGCGTCTTGCCGCTCTCGTTGCTCGTGCGCACGTCGGCGCCGAAATAGGCCAGCATACGCTCGGTGTGATCGCGCGTCGGCTCGCTCTCCACGACGGTCGTGGCGCCGGCGGCGGCGAGCCCGGCGAGCAGGATTGCGCTCTTGACCTGAGCCGACGGCACGGGCAGCTCGTAAACGATCGGCACGAGATGCGAAGTGCCCCGCACGGTGAAGGGCAGCCGGTCACGATCCTCCTCCACCGACAGCCCCATTTGTTGCAGCGGCGCGAGCACGCGGCCCATTGGGCGCCGGCACAAGGAGGCGTCCCCGGTAAAGCGCACGGCGATGTCGTGGCCGGCGATCACGCCGAGCATCAGCCGCGTGCCGGTGCCCGAGTTGCCGAAGTCAAGTTCGTGGTCCGGCTGGCACAGGCCACCGACGCCGCGGCCTTTGACGCACCAGTCCTCTCCCGTCCTTTCGAGGAGCGCGCCGAGCGATTGAAGCGCGGCCGCGGTGTTGAGGACGTCCTCGGCCGTAAGCAGGCCCTTGATGCGCGTCGTTCCGGTCGAGAGCGCGCCAAGGATCAGCGCGCGGTGCGAGATCGACTTGTCCCCCGGCACGCGAACGCGGCCCTGAAGCGGACCGGCCTTGCGCGCACTCAAGGGACGGAGGGCAAGAGCGGTTTCGGTGGACACCGGGTCTAAGGCTCCAGCGCGGCGGATCTCAAGTTTCGCCCGGGCTTGGGTTTGGCGGCATAGAGCCGGGGCGGCGCGGCCCTGTCAACGCCGGACGGGCGAAAGCGGGCCTCCCGCTTTCCCTCGACAAGGTTTTTTGACAAGACTTTTGACAAGGCGGGGGGCTTATGGCAGATCGCAACGAACCCCCTCATTTTCTCAAGGTTGGCTCCATGGCGACCAAACAAGACCGCGGGACCAAGCGCACCTGCCAGAATGCAGAGTGCGGCGCCCGCTTCTACGACTTGAATCGCAGCCCGATCTCCTGCCCCGTCTGCGGGGCAAGCTACGTGATCGCCTCCTCGCCGATGACCGCTTACGTGCCGCCGGAGGAGAAGGCGCCGCGCAAGCCCAAGAAGGAGGAGCTCGTCCCTGCTGCCGCTCCGGAGGAGGCCGTGGCGGATGATGCGCTCCCCGACGTCGAGGCCGACGAGACGGTTGCCGACGACGAGGACGAGACCTTCCTCGAGGAAGAGGAGGAGGAGGGCGGGGACGTGTCGAACATCATCGGCGGTCCCGTCAAAGAGGGCGAGGAGGAGCCTTGATCGGCGCGCGCCAAAGCGCGGGCGACGGAACTTCACCCTTGCGGTTTGGCAGCGGAAGCCCTAATCAGGCCCACCGCTCAAGGCGCGCCTCTTAACCGCGCTCTTTGCGGCTTTTCTGAAAGTTCCCAACGGTCGGGGCCGTAGCTCAGTTGGGAGAGCGCGTGAATGGCATTCACGAGGTCAGCGGTTCGATCCCGCTCGGCTCCACCATTATTTCCATACCAACCCTGCGCGCGCTGGTTCCCGTTCGGACTTGGTGTTCTCACCTCCACCATTTCCCTTTGCGCGCAGCCGCCACACCAACCCTGCGCGCGCTGGCTCCGGTTCGGACTAGGTGTTCTCACCTCCACCATTTCCCTTTGCGCGCAGCCGCCACACCAACCCTGCGCGCGCTGGCTCCGGTTCGGACTAGGTGTTCTCACCTCCACCAAGGCACCGATCAGACCACTCAAAGCCAGGACGTCGCGATAGCCGAATGGCGCAGGCGCGACGATGAGCGCCCGGCGTTCTTGCAGCGCATGCTCCGACGAAAAAGCGCTGGCCCCCGGGGGTGAGAGCCAGCGCCGAACACGCCACTGACCCGCTGTTTAGGGGCTGGCGGGCACTTCTCGAGGGACGGGAAGTCTGTGGCGCGGAGCTAAGCTATCCCTCAGCCCACGCACGGTCCAGTTAACGGCCGCCCGATCGCTCAACGCGGTTACCGTTTGCTTCGCTCGACGGAAGGACGTGGCTTACTCCGTTAGCCGCTTCAATCATGCGAGGGGGCTTGCCATGGACTACCCGGACAATACCGACCCCGATACTGGATTGGCTGTCATTTCGTGGGTGTGTCTGTGCCTGGTCTTTATTGCGATGATCGCGGCGGCACTGGGCTTGTTCTGGATCGGCTGAGCCAGCGGCAAGAAACACTGGCCCCGGTCGGCTGTCGTGGAGATCCGGCGAGTTACCGAGGGATTGGAGCGGCTTGCATCGGTGCGCCGACGGGCATTTGCTTGCTCCGTTGCCCTTGGTCGGACAGGGGACCTGCATGAGCTTCCAAGACGACACCCGCGATAACCTAGCAGCCGCCTCGTGGTTCTGCCTCGGGCTAGTGTTCATAGGGGTGGCAGCCGGGGCGATGGGATTGCTCGGGCTCGGCTAAGTCAGTCGCCTTGCAAGCCGCCAGCTGGCCCCCACGAAACACGCGGCGGAAGGGCCGGGTGTGATGCTGTAGGGGCGGCGAAGAATTTTCTGACGATGGTCGAGTCTCGGGTGGGGGGCCGAGCGCGAGCATGGGACCCTAAATCATCAATCCCCGATCGGCCCCCCGCTTTTCTGCCTATGGCGTCTTAGGCGTTGCTGGTGCCGGCGCGGCTGGCGTCGTTGTTGGCGCCGTTGCAGGCATGGTGGCAGCAGGAGCCATTGACTTATGGTGATACCCCGGCATTCCGGCGTAATACCACACGCCTCCTGCCACGATGATGATGACGACAATGAGCGTGAGTGCTCTCATTGGGCTTCCTCCTTTGTTATCGGTGGACGGTAACGCGGCGCGAGTAAGGGGCTCTCCCTGCGGCTGTGTTGTCAATCGTTTCGAGCCTAGCAGAACCTTACGAGCGCTGGTCCCAGTCTCGACCCGCGATGGCTTGGAGCGCAAAGAGTTTCAATTGCTGCGGGTCGCGCTCACCCTTGTTGGCGGCTTGCATGATCCGCAGCGCCATCATCTTGCGCGTTATCGGGAGGTCAGCCGCCGAGCTAGTTGGGCTCACCAATTGAACCTCGCGCCAAGCCGCATCGAAGGCGCGCTGTCAATAGAGCAAGGGTGTCTGGATCGTAGGAGGCGCCTGAAAATGGCATGTGCGGACTGCTAGCTATCGAGCGGGGCTGTTTGCGGCTTGATCGTCATGGCGCCCTTCAAATCGATGTAAAGCGTGTAGCGCTCGTCTCTTGAGGGTGCGCCAACTGCCTCACCTATAACTCTTATCGTTCCGCTGCCAACAGGGAGGATCGAAAAAGTCTGGCTCTCTCGAGGTTCTGCCAGTCCCATTGTGTCGGCACCGTCGGCCTCGACACCACACAGCTCGAATACCACGCGACCAAGCGGCTGGAGATCCAATTGCTCTGTGTCAGAGTTTGCTACCTTAAGCTTGGACCGGATATCCACCAGCTTCTTGTCCCCAATCTTCTGGTACAACTCCAGCGCCACGCTCACCTTCTTAGCGGTTTTGGATCGTGAGACATTCTCGACCTCCAAGTGATACAGCCGCAGAACCCGGTTACCGAGCGCAACATATGTTTCGTAGCGCTCGCTCGGGTCCAGGATTTTGAGCGATAGTATCGGCTTGGCGTGACGTTCAAGCGTCGCCGCATACCGAACCGCATGCCAAAGGAGGTATAAAACGGCGAAGGCGGCCGCCACCCACGCTCCAGGTATGGATGGCAAATGTCGGAAGCCCTGCTCTGCAAGAAAGTCAGCAGCCCGGCCATAGAAACGAAAGAGTAGGAAGCCGACGACAAGTCCAACGGCACTCCTCGCGAGGCCTAAGCTGAACCAGATAGCCCGAACAGCATCCCATACGTACGAGAAGAGCGCTCGCATCCCTCACCCAGCGCTGCCTTTACGCCTGGCATCATAGCAAGTCCGCGATGCAAATAGAGCCAAGGTTAGGCATCGCCTCTAAATCCTGCTTATCACCCCGCGCCGCAATCTTCATGCGATCCTCTGGATACAGCGAACGCCGAATGGCACGGGCGAGATGCTACCCGCGGCGCGGGGTTGGAACGCAAGCCCCCGACGAAAAAGCGCAGGCTCCCGGGGGGAACCGGCGCCCAAATACGCCACTGGCCGCTCGAAAGGACACGGGGAACCTTCTCTAGGGACGGCAGGAAGCGGCGCGACTCACATACACTGCGATGAGCGGGTCCTTTGGCGGATTGCCTATGAAGCTGTTCTTTGCGCTTGTCGTCGCGATCGCCGTCGGGGCGTGCACCGCGCCCAATGGCATGCCTGTGGTCTTCGACGGCTCGGTCGCCGGAGTAGCGCGTGAGCTGACAAGCCCCGGCTCGACGTATCAGGCCCGACTGGACGCCGACGACGCGAAGTGTCAGCAGGCTGGCAACAAGACCGGCACAGAAGCTTACAGAGCTTGTAGGCGCGAACTGGACGATCAAATCAAATAGCAGCGGCGCAGCCCAAGAATTGAGCGGGGCGGCCCCGACAAAAAGCGCCGGCTCCCGGGGGGAGGGAGCCGGCGCCCAAATACGCCACTGGCCCGCTCGGGGGGATGAGCGGGCACCTTCTCGAGGGACGGGAGGTTGTGGCGCAGCGCTAAAATAAGCCCGGCGCGAGTAGGGGCCCAGTTAAAAGCTTGTCATCTGCGGGGCGCGGACGCCTCAGTTGTGCCATCGGCCAGGATCATCCTAGTGCTCAGCGGGAACGTGGGAGGCACCACGGGGGACCGCCATGTCGCCACGCATGTCATCGCGCATATCATCGCACCGCAAAAGACCGCCTGCCGATGAGCCGAGCCACGCCATCGTCACGTGGCTTTTCGCCTGGCTGCTGATCGTCGCCGCCATTGCCGGCTTGATCGGGGAGGTCGCGCGCTAGCGGTCGGTAGGCCTACTCATGGGCTGATCCGGTATTGAACCGCTGCGACGGATTTCTTTTGTTTGTGCCGTTACCCGTTCGCAGGGCGGGGGAGTGGCATGGGCTATTACGATCAATCGGACGGTGCAGACGGCCTCGCGGCGGCCTCGTGGTTTTGCTTAGGCCTTGTGTTCATCGCAGCCGTGGCAGCAGCAATGGGCCTGCTCGGTCTCGGCTGACGAGACGAAGCCCTACCGGCCCGCGCGCTATGCCATCGGCGAGGCGCGACGCGAAATGCTGGGCATTCACTTCACAATCTCGATGCGCCCGTCGTCGTCTTGCTCGTCCATGTCGCCGCCGCTCCGAGAAAGCGCTATAATCGCGCCAAACGGTGTCATGGAGGCGAGGTCATGGAGGCGAGGATGTCCTGGTCCGGTTTCCGGCTGCTCGGTGCTCTTACGTTTGCGCTCACGCTCGCGGCCTCGCAATCGGGTTTCGCGCAGAGCCCCAAGGGAGACGACGGCGCGGGAGGTACGGGCGGCGCAGCGGGCTATTCGCTTCCCCCAGCCGACGCGCCTGATGCCGCGCGCCCCATGGCTGCGCCACCCCCGCCATCGGACGACAACGCTTCCGAGCCTAAGCCTGAGACCGAGCCCGCGCCGGCACCGGACGACAACAAGAACGGCGATAGCGACCAGTCGCCTGATGCTCCCACCGGGGCCGATCAGCCGGACTGACGCGCCGCTCCGCTTCCAGCGATGCATGGCGGCACGGGCGTTCTCAATTTCGCCAACGTCGTCATGTATGTGCAGATCGAAGTGCACATCCTCGCTTAGTATCCGTGTCCAAGTATCCGCGTCCAAGACCCATGAACGCTCGCTTCAAATACGAAACTCCCAACGTCTTCCTCAAGGCAGCACTTACGCTTACGACCCCGCGCCGCTGGCGCAGCAGAGCGCGGCCGTGGATATTTGATAACGTCACAGGTGTGCGCTTCCAGCCGTCCGAGGACGAGGACGCGCTTTTGAGCCAGCTGTCGGGCCCGACCGACACCGCGTTCGAGCGCGTGGTGCTCGCCATCATGGACAAGCGGCGCGGCTACGTCTGCGATTGGCACCGCGTCTCCAGGGGGCTGGCCTCGGGCGAGGAGCGCTAGCACCGGTTCGCATCATTTTCTTGCGCATCGATCGCGCCGCCCATTGCGAGCGGACGCGCACAGGTTCAATATCGACGGCAATTCAGCTCCAAGGCGTTTCCCGATGCCTGCCGTCACACTGCGCAGCCTCAGTGCCGATATGGCAGTCAAGCTCAACCAGCTTGAAACGGCTACGGCGGTGCTGGAGCGGGATACGAGGAACGGCCGCGCAGTCCTCGTGGAACGGGGATTCGGCCTTCCCCAGCCTCAGGCTCCCATGGTGGACTGGGAAGCGACGCGCTCGCGATGGTTGAAGCGAATTCAGCTGGCGCGGCAGGCGGCCATCACGGCGGCGGTCTGGCTCCGTTGGTTGCTGCGCGGCCCGTTGGCGACGGCCTTCCGCATCGCGCGCCGCGCCGTGGTCGAGGGCGCGATCTGCTTTCTCGCCGCGTGCGGCGTGCTGGCCGCGTTTGCGCTGGCGATCATAGTTCTCGCGCCGCCCGTTTGAGCGGGCAGCGCGAGCGTTTTTTGCGAATTTAGAGCGAAGCGGCACCCAAAGGCGGTCCGCCCGGGTCTGCTCTCACTGCACCTGTCCCGCGGCGATCAGCTCAGGATCGAGGACGGGCATCAGCTCGGAGGTGTTGTTGGATCGGCGCACGCGGCCGTCGAACTGCGCGCCTTCGGAGATGGCCAGGGCGTGATGCATGATGTCGCCATCCACCTGGCCGGTCGCGTGCAGCGTCACGGTCACCGCGCGGATGGAGCCGCGCACGCCGCCGTGCACCTCGATCTTCTCCGCGCAAACCATGCCTTCGACCGAGCCGCCGTCGGTGATGATGACCTCTTTGCCGTGAACGTTGCCGCGCACATCGCCGTCCACGCGAAGCTTGTTCTGAGAGACGATGGTGATCTTCTCGCCGAGAAGGGTGAGATCCCTGCCGATCACCGAGGTGCCGGTCGGAGCGTTCGCCGACGTTGGCTCACTGGAAGTCTGGCTGGAACGAAGGGCCGTGGGCCCAAGTCCGTTGCTTCCGTTGCCGCTCTGCGGCTTGGGCTGATCTAAAGGCCGTGACGTAGCGCTGAACATAGAACACCTCCGGCGCGCATGACGCGAGAATGACAAGAAACTTTGTGCAGGCCCCCTGGAGAGGCACCTACACACGCCTCCGCGGCGAGATTGTGTCCGCAGCATGGGAACGCCGGCGCCGCGGACGCTTCACGCGTGCGCGCCGCACCCCAAAAACGAGCGCGCTCTGCGTTGCATCTGGCACGAATGCACATGTGCAAAACCTGCATGCGCTTGTGCACAACGGACCCCCTCAAGATTGTTGGCCGCGCTAACGCCATGTTAGCTGCTGGCAAGCAGTCTCGCGTATTGGGGTTCCCGTTTTTCAAGTCGTCGTTTCAAGTCGTGGGGTGTGCTTTGAAAGCGTTCTGTCTCGCATTTGCGTTTGTGCTGTCGATCGTGCCCGCTGCCGCCGACGAATTGCGCTCGTCCCAGAACGGCCTCCAGGTCGACGATAACGAGGTTGGGCGGCTCTACCGCCTCGAGTGGCTCCGCCAGAAAATCGCCAGCGAGACTGCGGCCGAGGCGTCGCTCGACAGAAGCGATGCTGCTGAGGCGGAGTTCGCGCAAAAAATCCGCGCCATGCTCGCCCTCGCCAGGCAAGAGATACGCCGCGCCGAGGCCGATCCGAACCCTGTGCGCCTCGAGGTGCATTTGCACTGCGCTGCAAAACGCGTCGTGGTGCGCAGCGGTACGCACGAGCCGTTCGTCCCCGCCTTGGAATGGTCGGTGGCGACCGATGCGCCAGCGCCGATCGTCGCGACGAGGGTGATCAAGGCCTGCGCGATCAAATTGATCCGGAGCCAACCGGGTGTGGGACAGCGCGCACGGATGGTGCCCTACTCCGTGGATCTGCCGCCGATCGAGCAGGCGGCCCAGTAGCATCAGCTGACGGGACGGCGCGCACTGCGAGGCGGCACTCCTTGGTCGCGAGCGGTTGCGCGGGTCCTAGAGCCAGCAGACTTCGGCTGCCCTCCCGCACCTCGCTGCGGGCACGGCTTGTATATGCGCAGCATTCAGCACTTTCCCTCCCCCCGGCAAATCAGCGAAACTAGCGGCCTTTTCAAGGGTCCGAGGAATTGAGGCAGACCTACGATTGTGGGCGTACAGGCGAGGAGGGACGCCATGTCACGCAAACGCAGCCAAACGATCGCGACCTACGGCGACAACGCTCTGACGTGGTTCTTTGTGGGCATTTTGGTTATTGCAGTCGTAGCCGGCCTGCTGGGGCACGTCGGCCCCAGCTGAGCTCGACTGAGAGCGGCGCCAATCCACATCGTCACGTGCAACCGAGGCTCAGGCCGCGGTGGCTTCGCTGCTGACTTGGCCGTCGTGATCCAAGATCACCTGCGCCGTCATGACGACGGCCTTGTCGATCACGCGTGCCCAGCTCTCGGTGGTGATCCATTCGGTCCGCTCGTCGCCGAACGCGAGCCTGTTCTCCTCATCGATGGTCCACGCCCCGATGCGCTGGCGGCTGCCGGCGCCGTCCCTGTTGTGGATGACGACGATCTCGTCGCCGTTCGGGATAAAGTACCAGCGCGGCAGCTGCGCGCTGCCAAGGCACTCGTTGAGCCGCCGCAGCACCTCACGGCCGAGCTGCCGCTTCAACGCCTCCTCCTTGAAGTCGCGCCGCCGTTTGTCGCGCTCGGCGCTCAGCGCGTCCATCAACATGATCATGGGTATCTCCCCACCGTCGTGCGCCGACTCGATTGAAGCGTCCACCCGACGGACGCCGCAGAGCCGGCGCTAGATTGCTGCCCTCGCGGGCTCCCTCACATGAACCCCTTCGCGCCGCTGCCGTTGCGGCCCGACGAGATTTCCTCTGGATCGAGAACGGGCATCAGCTGGCTCGTGTCGCTCGACCGCTGCACGCGACCCTCGAAATGGGCTCCCTCGGCGATGCCGAGCGTCTGGTGCATGATGTCGGCATCAACCTTCGCCGAAGCGTTGAGCACGACGGTCACGGCCCGGATCGACCCGCGCACGGCCCCGTGCACCTCGATCTTCTCGGCGCAAACCATGCCTTCGACCGAGCCGCCGTCCGTGATGACGACCTGCTTGCCATAGACATCGCCGCGAACGTCGCCGTCCACCTGCAGCTTATTCTGCGAGACGATGGTGATCTTGTCGCCGAGGATCGTCAGATCCCGGCCGATCACGGATACCCCGTTTGCCGCTGCCGGCCCGGGTTTGTAGGGGCTTGGCTCGGGCCGCGCCGCCGCCGGTCCGAGAACGGGGCTGCGGGGGGGATTGGCGGGAGTGGAGTCGGTTTTGGTATCTACGCTAAACACGGGGCACACCTCCGGCGTACTGGCGCTCGAAATCAGGAAACTCTGTGGTGTAAACCCCGCGAGGCCCAACAGCGCACGCATCCGCGGCGACATTTTGTCGGACGTGGAAAAATCTTGGCGCTCCGGTGGCCGCGTCTGCGGACCCGAGGGGCACCAAACCGGGCCCGGGAGGTCCCGGGCCCGCGGCCTTTTTGCTCAGCGCGCCCATTTGGATTGCGGGGATAGTCGCCGCCTAGGCAATGGCGCGTCCCCTGAGGATCGGCGCTAATGCGGCGGTCGCACACTGCAGGAGCGCCCCGATGCTTGACATGAAGATCTTCCAGGCCCGCATGACCGAGGAGCGCCTCAAGGCGCAGCTCATCGCAGTCCAGAACGAATGTGACGCCATCCTTGGACGCTTTGACGACCTCGGCCGCGAGCCGACTGCGGAGGAGCGGGAGGCGCGGCGGTCCGACTTCCTCGCCTCCAGGCGGCGCTTCGGCGAGCTGGACAACCAGCTCCTCGCTCTGAAGTGCCCCAAGCCCTAGACGCTTTAGCCTAGAAACGCTGCGGGCGGCCCTTGAGACCGCCCGCACACTTTCAGCCGCGAACTCAGCAGCCGTGGTGGCGCATGCAGCGGCGATAGCGCCAACCCCAGCCCCAGCGCCAATGGCATGCGTGACGCCAGCGCCGGCAGCGGTCGTAGAGCCATGCTCCCGGCGACGCGCGCACAGCGGCGTGCCGCATGCGCGAGGCGGGCGCGTCCCGGCAAAATTTTATGGGCTTTCGTCGCATTGGCCGCAGGTGCCGCGGGTCTGCGCTCTTGACTAGTCGCCTTGCGCTGCGCTCTAGGGTGAGGCGTCCACCCCGGGAGCCGGAGAGCACCATGAGCGAGAACCCGATCGTCGAGGAGACCAAGCGCAAGCTCAATGAGCTCGAGCAGCGAATCAACGCCGCGAAGTCCTCGCTCGGGGCCGACAAGGAGATCGCCGAGGAAGCGCGCAAGGACTGGGACGCGATGGTCCGCACCCACGCCGAGATCCGCAGCAAGCTCGAGGGCGACCAGTCCGCGGAGGTCTTGGAAGGCGTCCGCTTGGACATCGACGTGCTGCGCAACTCCTTCGAGCGGTGGATGTCGCGCGTCGAGACCAACTTTGCCCAGGATAAGGGGCGTGAGGGCCCGCGCTGACGAGGCACTGATCGAAGCCGGGGCGCCCATGGGTTCCCTGGGGCGTCCCCTGGGGCCGTCCCTGGCCGTCCTAGAGCCGCTTATCCGGGCCTCGTCGTCGGTAGAAATACCGAGTACGCTTGGTGCCCGCCGAGGCTATGAGAGTGGGATGGACAGGCATGTTGCCGACAGCGTGACAGCCCCGGCCACCAGTGCCGGCGCCCTGCGCATGCCGGCACTGGTGACGGGTGCCGCATTCCTCGCTTGCTACGTCCTGCTCGACGCCACGAGCGTGATCTTTCCCCGCGCCACCTTCGGTATCACGCCCTGGAATCCGAGCACGGGTCTCGCCTGGGCCTTCATCCTGCTGTTCGGCCAGCGCTACCTGGCGCTACTCTTCGTTGCGCCGTTCCTCGCCGACGTACTGGTATTCGGATCGGCGTTGCCGTGGTGGACCAAGCTTCTCGCCGCCGGGATCGTCGGCGCGGGCTACGCGGCGGCATTGCTGGTCCTGCTGCATCCCAAGGCGCGTTTCAACCCCGCGCTCGCCACCATGCGCGACATGGTGCTCTTGATGGGAATTGCAGTCGTCGCGACCGGCCTCGTCGCGCTCGCCTACGTGACGCTCATCGTCGCCACCGGCGACCTTCCGATGAGCCAATTTCAGTGGTCGCTTTCTGCGCTTCTGGATCGGCGACCTCATCGGCATCGCGGTGATGACGCCGTTTCTGCTCATTAGCGCCGCTCAGGCCAAGCTGCCCCGGCTGTCGCTGGAGACGGCTCTGCAGGGACTCGCCATTCTCCTGGCGCTGTTTGCAATCTTCGGGCTCGTGGGCGGGGCGAACTTGCGGCTGTTCTACGTGCTGTTCCTGCCCATCATCTGGATGGGCCTGCGCGAAGGGCTCGAGGGCGTCACCCTCGGGCTGGTGCTGACGCAGATCGGCCTCATCGTCGGCCTGCTGCTGACCCAGGAGGAGACGGCGAGTGTGACCTCGCTGCAAGCGCGCATGCTCGTTCTCGCGCTCACGGGGCTCGCGATCGGCGTGGTCGTGAGCGAGCGGCGACGCGCCGAGCGGCAGCTGTGGCTCAACCAGGAGGCGGTGAGCCGCATCTCGCGGCTCGGCAGCATGGGCGAGTTTGCGACCGTCATCGCGCACGAGGTCAACCAGCCGCTCACCGCCATCTCCAATTACACGCGGCTTGTGAAGCGCTACCTCGAGACTGAATCCGGCAGCAAGACCGCTGCCATCGAGGCGGCAGGCAAGGCGGTGGCGCAGGTCGAGCGGACCGCCGCCATCATCAAGAGCCTGCGCGATCTGATCCGGCTCGGGCGCTCAGAGATCGGGCCGCAAAGCGTTCAGCGCATCGTGCGCGAGACCGTGGAGATGCTCGAGCCGACCCTGCAGCGCGGCAACATCGAGCTCAAGACGCGTATCCCCAAGGATCTGCCGCTCGCGCTCGCCGATCTCTTGCAGGTCGAGCAGGTGCTCTTGAACCTCGTCTGGAACGCCATCGAGGCGATCGATGGAACCCCCCGCAAGCGCGGCACCGTCACCATCACCGCGGCCACGGCACCTCCGGGGCTCGTTGAGATCAGTGTGAGTGATACCGGCCCCGGCTTCGCTCACGACTTCAAGGACGCCCCCGTGGGGCCCGCGCTCTCCACCAAGCCCGACGGCCTCGGCCTCGGCCTGGCGCTGAGCCGCTCCATCATCGAGGGCCACGGCGGAAAACTGGCGATCGGCGGCGACAAGAGCGGCGCCGTCGTCCGCTTCACCCTGCGAACGGCTGAAAAGGTGCAATCATGATCGAGAGCGACCAGGTGTGTCTGATCGACGACGACGAGGCGGTGCGCGACTCCGTCGGCCTGCTCTTGGAGAACCAC
Organism: uncultured Alphaproteobacteria bacterium; assembly: GCA_963724945.1. GTDB lineage: Bacteria > Pseudomonadota > Alphaproteobacteria > Rhizobiales > Hyphomicrobiaceae > Hyphomicrobium_A. The sequence goes on from CAVRWL010000003.1 coordinate 53,138, forward strand.
GAGTTCCAGGTATCGAGCTTCGCCTCGGCCGAGGCCTTTCTCACCGAGATGGAGAAGGGCCTGCAGCCGTCCTGCGTCGTGTCCGACGTCAAGATGCCGGGCCTATCGGGCCTCGACTTGCAGCGCGTCCTCGCCGAGCAGCAGGCCAAGATCCCCTTGATCCTGATCACCGGTCACGGCGACATCGCCATGGCGGTCGCCGCCGTGAAGGCGGGCGCGCACGACTTCATCGAGAAGCCGTTCGACGACCACAGGCTGCTCGAGAGCATCACCAATGCGCTTGACGAGGCGCGGCGCAAGAAGGCCCACGACGACACACTGCAGGAGTTTGCCGCCCGCATCGGGGAATTGTCGGTGCGCCAGCGCCAGGTGATGGATCTCGCGGTCAAAGGCTATTCGAACAAGGAGATCGCCCAGGAACTCGGCATCAGCCCGCGCACGGTCGAGACCTACCGCGCCTGGGTGATGGAGAAGACGGGCGCGCGCAATCTTGCCGATCTCGTCCGCCTCGCTATGCGCCTCGAGGCGGCGGATAACGGCTGAAGCGAGCGCGAAACGAGTTGCGGCGGCCGAGAGGTCGGCCGCCGCATTTGCGGTGTCGCAGAACCGGTAGAGTTAGATGATGTCGATCTCGGCCGGCAGATAGCTCGTAACCTCGAGCCCAACTTCCTGCTCACGCACCTGCGGCTTGTTCCAAGTCTTCATGTTGTTTCCTCCTTGAGCGGGCAACAGAGAGACGACCCCTCCACCCGTTAGTGAATTTAGCGGGGCGTCCCGAATTCGGGCAATTGAAATTTTCGCTATCGGGAACATTAGGTAAGCTTATGCGCCGTGACGGGGAACCGCAGCGCGGCGCAGCATCGTTTCCGCAGCGCGGAAAACTATTCCGCGGCGGTCCACTTCTTGAGCGAGTTCAGCGCCGAAGGCCGGCACGGTCCCAAGGGCCCTACCGCGTTGAGCGCAGTCGTCTCGTCGCCGCGGGCCATCGCCTGCGAGTAGTTGACCTCGCAGTATGCCGCCTGCTGACGCTGCAGCTCCGCCTGGGACTTGACCTTCTCGGCGTCCGGGTCGTGGATGGCGGCAAGCTTGGGATCCGGGATCGAGGCGGTCTCGTCGCCGGGCGGCGGCAGGTGATCGAGCGTGGGGGGAACAACGAGCGGCGCCCGCGCGGCAAGCTTGGGATCGCCGGTGCTCGTTTTCGCCTTTGCCGAATCGGACAGCCCCACCATGTCGAAGATGCCGCCATTGAACTGCACGTCGTCCATGGAGCAGCCGGCCACGCCGAGCCCGAGAGCGGAGGCGGCGAAGAGCACCATTCCTTTTGCGAGGCGGATTCTCGCTGTCATCCCAACCCCCTGGCCGACAATCCCGCTCGGCCGCGCCTTCTAAACGCCTGCGCTACAACGTCTTTGCGGCGTCTTTGCAACTCCCTAGGGCCGAGTCATACAGCAGCCCCATGACCCCGGCAACAATACCCACATCGGCAACGTTGAACACGTACCAATAGAAGCCGAACGCGTGCAGCGAGAAGAAGTCCGCAACCCCCCCGAGCCGGACCCGGTCGATGGCATTGCCCAGCGCGCCGCCCATGACGAGGCCCAAGCTGACGGCCATCAGCCGGTTGGCGCCGCCGCGAGCGAGCCAGACCCACAGCGCGCACGTGGCGAGGACGCCGAAGCCCGCCAGCATGAGCTGGCCCCTGTAGCTGTCCTGGTCGAGGAGGCTGTAGCTGATGCCGATGTTCTTGACGTAGACGAGGTCGAGGAACGGGGCCACGGCGACACGGCCGCGCTCGGCGATGCGGTAGAGATCGAGCATCCACCACTTGGACGCCTGGTCGATGAGGAGCGTTGCAACGCACGCGATGAGCCCGAGCCGCGAGTAGGGCCCCCAGAGCCACGAGCGCGCGCCGGCCGGCTGCGTCATTTGCGGCCACCTTTCGCGCGCGCGTCGAACTCGCGCACGGCGGCGGCGTCGCGCTGAGAGAGATCGGGAAACTCCGCATCGGCGCCGACGTCGGGCAGGATGCGCCAGGAGCGCGCGCATTTCCTCCCCTCGGCGCGTTTGGGCACGACGCCTACGCCCGGCACGTCAGGGAGCGTGAAGGCTCCCTCGGGCGGCGCCTTGGCGATGAGCCGGGCGGCGCTCGTGATCGACACCTCGGCGAGGTCGACGCCTTCGAGCGCGCTCAGGGTGTCCCGGTCCTCCACGTAGATCTCCGGTGCCGCCTCGAGGCTCGAGCCGATGCGCTTTGCCGCGCGCTCGAGCTCGAGCGCGCCGGTGACGACCGAGCGCACGCGCCGCACCTGCTCCCATTTGCGCGCAAGCTCGTCGTTGCGCCAGGCCTTGTCCGGCTCCGGGAACGCCTCGAGGTGCACCGAGCCTTCGCGGCAGACATCGCGCGCGAGCCAGGCTTCCTCGGCGGTGAACGACAGGATCGGCGCGAGCCAGGCGACGAGCGCATTGAAGATCGCATCGATCACCGTCAACGCCGCGCGCCGCTTCACGCTGGAATAAGGCTCGCAGTAGAGCGCGTCCTTGCGGATGTCGAAGTAGAACGCGGAGAGCTCCGAGTTCATGAAGTGGGTCAGCATGGCGACGACCTTACGGTAGTCGTAGGTGGCATAGGCTAAGCGCACGTCCTCCTCGAGCTCGGCGAGCCGGTGCAGCATCAGGCGTTCGAGCTCGAGGTCGCGCATGTCCTTGAACTTGACGCGGTCCTCTGGCCTCAGGTGCGCGAGCGCGCCGAGCATCCAGCGCAGCGTGTTCCTGAGCTTGCGGTAGGCCTCGACCGCGGCCTGCACGATGCCGGGTCCGAAGCGGATGTCGCCGGTGGTGTCGGCGGAGGCGACCCACAAGCGCAGGATGTCGGCGCCTGAGGTCTTCATCACCTCCTGCGGCGACAGCGTGTTGCCCTTGGACTTCGACATCTTCTCCTCGCCCTTCTCGTCGAGGATGAAGCCGTGGGTCAGCACGATGTCGAAGGGCGCGCGCGCGCGTGTGCCGCAGGATTCCAGAAGCGATGACTGGAACCAGCCGCGGTGCTGGTCGGAGCCTTCCAGATACATGACGCGGTCCTTGCCGCCGTCGCGCATGCCGCTTGATGCCGGCGAGGCCGGGGAAGTGCTCGGCGTCCTCCAGCACGAAAGCGTGCGTGGAGCCGGAATCGAACCACACGTCGAGGATGTCGCGCACTTGCTCCCAGTCGGCAGGGCTCTCGACGAGGCCGGCAAGGAAGCGCTCTTTGGCGCCGTCGGCGAACCACACATCGGCGCCCTCTTGCGGCGAAGGCGTCGGCGATGCGTGCGATCAGCTCCTTCGATTTGGCAAACTTTGCCGACGGGATCACCTCGCCCGTCTCCTTGTTGCGGAACACGGCGATCGGAACGCCCCAGGCGCGCTGGCGCGAGACGACCCAGTCGGGGCGCCCCTCGATCATGCCGCGGATGCGGTTCTCGCCCGAGGCGGGCACCCACTCGGTCTCCTCGATCGCCTTCAGGGCGAGCTGGCGCAGGCTCTGGTTGCCGCTCTTAGGGACCCCCTTGAGCGGCTTATCCATGGCGATGAACCACTGCGGCGTGTTGCGGAAGATGACGGGCTTCTTGGAGCGCCAGGAATGGGGGTACTGGTGCTTCAGGCGCCCGCGCGCGATGAGCGCGTTCGCCGCGATCAGCGCCTTGATGACGGCGTCGTTGGCGTCGCCCTTGTCGCCTTTCTCGTTGAGAACGCGCTTTCCCTCGAAGCCAGGCGCCTCCTTGGTCATGACGCCGTCGGCGTCGACGGTGAAAGGGATGCCCACGTCGATGCCGCGCTCTTTCAGCTTCGCGGCATTGGCCATCCAGATCTGATAGTCGTCGGTGCCGTGACCGGGTGCGGTGTGCACGAAGCCGGTCCCGGTGTCCTCGGTGACGTGCGCGCCGTCGAGCAGCGGCACGTCGAACCCGTAGCCGACGAACTCACCCTCCAGGAATCCGAAGCGGCGCAGCGGGTGCGCGCACACGAGCTCGGCGAGCTCCGCCGACGCCACTGCGCGCACGCGCTTAAAGCTCTCGACCTTCGCCGCTTTCATGACATCCGCGGCGAGCTTGTCGGCGAGGATCAGCCGCTCCCCGGCTTGCGCCCAGTTTCCCTCCGGCGCCGCGGTGACCTCGTAGAGGCCGTAGGCGATCTTTGACGAGAACGAGATCGCGCGGTTGCCCGGGATGGTCCAAGGCGTCGTCGTCCAGATCACGACCGAGGCGCCGCCGAGATCGGAGGATCCCTCAAGGACGCCGAGCTCGTCCGTCTCTTCAACCGAAGCGAGCTCGGGCCGCTCCCCGGAATAGGCGACCGGGAACTTCACCCAGATCGTGTCCGACTGATAGTCCTGGTACTCGACCTCGGCCTCGGCGAGCGCGGTCTTCTCCACCACCGACCACATCACCGGCTTCGACCCGCGATAGAGCGTGCCGTTCATGGCGAACTTCATGAGCTCAGAGGCGATCGCGGCCTCCGCCGCAAAGCTCATCGTCAGGTAGGGGTGCGCCCAGTCGCCGACGATGCCGAGCCGCTTGAACTCCTCGCGCTGCACCTCGACCCAGTGGCGAGCGAACTCGCGGCACTCGGCGCGGAACTCGTTGATCGGCACGGCGTCCTTGTTGCGGCCCTTGGCGCGATAATTTTCCTCGATCTTCCACTCGATGGGGAGCCCGTGGCAGTCCCAGCCCGGCACGTAGTTGGAGTCATACCCCAGCATCGTCTGCGATTTGACGACGAGGTCCTTGAGGATCTTGTTCAGCGCATGCCCGATATGGATCTGGCCGTTGGCGTAGGGCGGCCCGTCGTGCAGCAGGAACTTCGCACGCCCGCGCGCGGCCTCGCGCAGGCGGTCGTAGAGCCCGATCTCGCCCCAGTGCGCGAGCAGCCGGGGCTCGAGCTCGGGCAGCCCCGCCTTCATGGGGAAGTCGGTCTTGGGCAAAAATAGCGTCTGGCTCCAGTCGCGCCCTTGCGACGGCTCAGCCGGCGCCGAAGCTTGCGGCGCAGGCTTCGCGGGCACGGGTGCTGTCGCGCCTTGCGCCTTTGCCTTCGTCTTGGTCTTGGTTTTGGTTGGGGCAGCCTTCCTTGCCGCCGTCGCTTTTGGCCATCGCTCATCTCGCCGCTTGTCTCGCGGGGGGTTCTAGCAACATGGCTCCCGGTAATCCAGGCGCCCGCGCGGGGCGTGTCATATGCCCAGTGCCGCAGGGGCTTGCTCGAGGATCGCTCGGGCGCGGGCGCAATCGGCCTGCATCTGCGCGATGAGCGCCTCGCTCGACGCGAACTTACGGTCCGCGCGGATAAAGTCGATGAACTCCACCGCAATCTCGCGGCCGTAGAGGTCGCCTTCGAATCCGAACAGGAACACCTCCAAGACCGGCATGCCGTCGTCATAGGTCGGGCGCGTGCCGAGATATGCGGCGCCGTCGTAGCGCTCAGCCCCGAGATAAGCGCGCACCGCATAGATGCCGTGACCGAGGCCGGTGCCCTGCGCCAAGGGAACGTTGGCGGTGGGGAACCCGAGGCCGAGCCCACGCTTGGCCCCGCCGACGACCGCGCCGGACGCGCGCCACCAACGCCCAAGCATGTGGGCCGCCCCCTTCACGTCGGCTTGCGCGAGCCGCAGCCTGATCGCGCTCGATGAGAACACCTCGCCGTCCTCGGCGACGGGCGCAATGACCGTGAGCCCGAAGCCGAGCTTGTCGGCGGCGGCTTGCATCGTCTCGGGCGTGCCTGAGCGGCCCTTGCCGAAGAAGAAATCGTGGCCGATGACGATGTGGCGCGCGCGCAAGGCGTCGATCAGCACGCGCTTGATGAAGTCGTCGGCGGAAAGCCCAGCCATATCGGCGTCGAAAGCGAGCACGATCGCCAGATCGAGCCCCAGCCCCTCGAAGATCTGCAGCTTCTCCTTGAGTAGCGTCAGGCGGAAATGCGGCTCCTCGGGATGAAAGAACTCGCGCGGGTGCGGCTCGAAGATGAGGGCGCCGGCGGGAGCGCCGAGTGCGCGCGCGCGTTCCACGGCGGCCGCAAGCAGCGCCTGATGGCCGCGGTGCACGCCGTCGAAGTTGCCGATGGCGAGCACGCCGCCTTGCGCCTCTTTTGGCACTTCGCGGTAGCCGTGAACGACTTGCATAGCCCTCGTGCCGCCTCCACCCGCGCCGTCTAAATTTTGCCGCTCATCTCTAGCATTCTGCCGCGCCCATGAAGGATTGGATCCCCCAGATCGTGATCGGCATCATCGTAACGGTGGTTGGCACCGTTCTCGCCAACGCTGTCGTGCGCGGCCACGGCCACCATACGCTTCCGGGCATCCATTTTTCGGCCGGCGCAAGGCGTTAGCTGCAAGCCCCGAAACGTGAGCTTCGAGCAGTCCCGCTTCACGCCGGACGGCCGGGGACCATGAGAACGGCCTCGCCCTCGACCACGGGCTTGCCGTTGACGCTGCACACGCACGCGAACTTGGCGCGCTTCTTCTCCGGCATCAGCTCGGCGACCTTCACCGTCGTCACCACCTCATCGCCGATCTTGACCGGTGCCTTGAAAAAGAGCGTCTGCGAGACGTAGATGGCGCCCGGCCCCGGCAGCTTCATGCCGAACACCGCCGAGATGTAGGCGGCCGAAAGCATGCCGTGCGCGATGCGCCCCTTGAATAGGGTTGTGGCGGCGTAGTCGGCGTCCATGTGCACGGGGTTCTCGTCGCCGGAGACATCGGCGAAGGCGGCGATGGTGGCTTCCGTCACGGTGTTGCAGAGGCTCGCCTCCTGCCCGACGCTAAGATCCTCGAAGTAAACGCCCTTTGACGCCGTCGCCATGCCCCTTGCTCCCTTGGTTACCGGCTTTTTTCTGAAAGCGCGGCGACACTATCCGCGCCCGCCCTATGGGGCAATAACGCCCGTCCGCGCCGCGTTGGCTATGGCACCCGATCCGTGGTTGCACCGGGCCGGGCCGGCGAGCTATAAGGCGCCATTCCCCAGTTGCCTGGAAACGCTTGGCCCTGCGGACTTGGAGCCGCAGGACGCCGGAGGTCAAAGCCATTATGAGCGACCGTAGACCCCTGATGCCGAAGGCGACCGCCGTCTGGCTGGTCGAGAACACGTCGCTGACCTTCGATCAGATCGCGGCCTTCTGCGGGCTACATGTGCTCGAGGTCAAGGGCATCGCCGACGGCGACGTGGCGCAGGGCATCAAGGGCCTCGATCCGGTGACGTCGGGTCAATTGACACGCGAGGAGATCGAGACGGCCGAGCTCGACCCGAACTCACGAGCTGCATCTCGCCGAGCCGAAGGTCGCAGTCCCGGAGACGCCGACCAAAAAGGGTCCGCGCTACACGCCCGTCTCGCGCCGCCAGGACCGGCCGAACGCGGTGCTCTGGCTCTTGCGCAATCATCCCGAGCTGAAAGACAGCCAGGTCATGCGCCTCGTCGGCACGACCAAGCCGACGATCGCGCAGATCCGCGACCGCACCCATTGGAACGCGCCCAACCTGACGCCGCAGGATCCCGTCACGCTCGGGCTGTGCAGCCAGATTGACCTCGACAACGAGGTGAAGAAGGCCGCGCGCCGCCTGGAGCGCGAGCGCAAGGAAGCGATGAAGGGCATGGAGAAGGCCGGCACGCTGCTTCCCACGGAGGAGACGACGGCGGAGGCGCCCGAGCCGCGCAAGACCGAGATCATGCAGCCCAAGGTCGCCGAGCAGCGCGAGGAGACGCCGGAGGAGGAGCAGGCCCGCGTCTTCGCCAAGCTCAAGGGGATGAGGGTCGCCGAGGAGCCGCCCGAGGAGGACGAGGAGGAGCCCGCCGCCGAGGGCAAGCCCGGCGAGGACACGGACGGGAGCCCCAAAGAGGAGTAGGCGCGTTCACGCCCTGACCGACGCCGACGCGGCGCCGCGCGTAGAAGGCGATGAGCCCGAGCGGCAAGAGCGGCACGCCTTGCGTCAGCGAGAGAATTCCGGAGGGCCGGAGCGTAAGAATGGGCAGACGCCAGCGGCGTCCGGCGAGGCGCGGCGCGCGCGCAGCGCTACTCCAGGACCCACGGAATCATCAAGAGCAGCATGAACAGGATCCAAAGGGCGATCGTCTGCTGCCGAAGCTCGCTCATGGCCATCTCCCAGCAAAGCCATGCAGCCCAAGACTACCGCGAATTTCTCTGCCGCAAAAGGCGGCAGCGCATATTTCCGCATAATGGCCGAGGGGCGGCACTTGAAAACGGGATCGACCAGGATCTTAGGACTTGGGCGTTGCCCGCAATCGCGGCATTCGCTAGCGTTTCTCAGAGCTTCGCAATTTCTCTAGGCATGATGTCTCTTTAAGAGAGCGCCGACCGACCGATGTCCGCAAACCCCTACAATGAGCACCTCGACAAGAACCCCGCAAATTATCAGCCGCTGACGCCCCTGGTGTTCCTGGAGCGGGCGGCGGCGGTCTATCCCGAGCAAACGGCGGTCATTCACGGCAAGGCGCGGGCGAGCTACGCCCAACTCTATGCGCGCTGCCGCCGGCTCGCCTCCGCGCTCGCCCAGCGCGGGATCGGCCCCGGCGACACGGTGTCGGTGATGCTGTCGAACACGCCCGCCATGCTGGAGGCGCACTACGGCGTGCCGATGGCCGGCGCCGTCTTGCATTCGCTCAACACGCGGCTCGACGCGGCGATCGTTGCCTTCCAGCTCGACCACGCCGACGCCAAGGTGCTGATCACCGACCGCGAGTTCGCCGCGACCATGAAGGACGCTTTGGCGCTCGCGCAGGTGAAGCCGCTCATCATCGACTACGACGACCCGCAGTTTCCGCAATCGGGCGAGCGTCTATCGGGTCTCGACTACGAGGCGTTCCTCGCCCAGGGCGATCCGGATTTCAAGTGGCTGATGCCGGCGGACGAATGGGACGCGATCGCGCTCAACTACACCTCCGGCACCACCGGCAACCCCAAGGGCGTCGTCTACCACCACCGCGGCGCCGCCCTCATGTGCTACGCCAACACGCTCGAGACCGGCATGGGGCTGCATCCCGTCTATCTGTGGACGCTGCCGATGTTCCACTGCAACGGCTGGTGCTTTCCCTGGTCGCTGTCGATCCTCGCCGGCACGCACGTGTGCCTCAGGTGGGTGCGCGCCAAGGCCATGTACGACGCGATCGCCGACCACCGCGTGACGCATCTGTCGGGCGCTCCGATCGTCATGACGACGCTGCTCAACGCGCTGCCGGAGGAGAAGCGCGCCATCTCGCACTCCGTGTGGGTGAACCACGCCGCTGCCCCGCCGCCGCAGGCCGTGCTCGACGCCATGACGGCGGCGGGCTTCCGCTTGACCCACCTCTACGGGCTGACCGAGACCTACGGGCCCGCCGTCGTCAACGAGTGGCACACGGAGTGGAACGACCTCGACGAGGCGGGCCGCGCCTTCAAGCGCACGCGCCAGGGCGTGCGCTACATCTCGCTCGAGGGCCTCACCGTCATGGATCCCTTCACGATGACGGTCGTCCCGGCCGACGGGGAGACGCTGGGCGAGGTCATGTTCCGCGGCAACATCGTCATGAAGGGCTACTTGAAGAACGCCGAGGCGACGGACGAGGCCTTCGCCGGCGGCTGGTTTCATTCGGGCGACTTGGGCGTCCTCTACCCCGACGGCTACATCCAGCTGAAAGACCGCTCCAAGGACATCATCATTTCCGGGGGAGAGAACATCTCCTCGATCGAGGTGGAGGACGTGCTCTACAAGCACCCCGCCGTCGCCTGCTGCGCCGTCGTCGCCAAGCCGGATGAGAAGTGGGGTGAGACGCCGTGCGCGTTCGTGGAGCTGCGGCCGGGCGCGAACGCGACCGTAGAGGAGCTCGTCGAGTGGTGCCGACAGGGGCTCGCGCGCTACAAGTGCCCGCGCCACGTCGTATTCATCGATGTGCCGCGCACCTCCACCGGCAAGATCCAGAAGTTCAAGCTGCGGGCGATGGCCAAGGAGGCTTGAGCGGGCTTGCGGCCAAGCGTAAGCGATTTCCGGCGCAGGTGGGCGAACCTCAAGAGACTAACCATCAATGGCCGAGCTCTGGGTCTGCAGGAAGGGTGATCATCCGACGGCCGGCACGCCTGCCGCCGTTCGCCCGTTCGCCGAGTGCAAGCAGCTCTTGCAGCTCGGGGGCCACCTCTACCTCGGCCATGATGCAAAGAACGTCCGCTTCGGAATGCCAGGCGACCCTCTGGCGTCGATCCGCGGACGCGAGCATGTCGTCGTCGCGCTCGACGCGGAGGAGGCAAAGGCGGCCGGCTGGAAGCCCGGCTACTACTATTCGCCGTTATCGCCGCAGGAGGCGTTCGAGCTGCTCGGGCTCTGAGCCCGAACGAGGCTCGACCGCGGCGGCAGCGAATACGACCCCACCCGTCGCACGCAACCTCTCCCAGACAGAGGGTGCGGCAATCGCCTTTTTGGGGATTTGAGGCGAGCGCTGACCGCTCGCCCCGCGCGTGACCTAGTGGCGTGTCTCGTCGTCGCCGGCGAGACGCGCGATCTGGTCCTTGAGTTTTAGTTTTTCCAGCTTCAATCGGTGGATTTCGACGTCGTCCGAGCCGGGACGGGCGACCTCTTCTTCAATCTTACGCTCGAGAAGCCGATGCTTCTCCGCTAGCTCTTGGATGTGAGCCGCAAGCGCCATCATGGTCCTCCATGAGTATGTTGAAGACCCGCTTAAGGTGCCAGATCGCGGGGCGGTTGTCCAATACCGGCGCCCTCTTGTAAGCACCACCCGATTGAGCGCAATTTGGCGAAAATCAGTTGATTCGCGGCGCTTTCATCCGGCGCTAAGCGCCCGTGTCGCCGCGAGATTTGTGCACCGGCCGAGCGCGCTCGCTTGCCAGCTGAGGCCAACAGGTGGATAGTTCACGCGCTTGCACGGTATATAACAGGGGGCGCTTGACCGGGCCGGCAGCATGAAACGCGTGGACGAGAGAGAGCTCCGCGACGAACTCGTCAAGCTCAGGGCGGAGCACCGTGAGCTCGACGACGAGATCATCTTGCTCGAGGGATCCGCAACGGCGGATCAGCTCCTCGTCAAACGCCTGAAAAAGCGCAAGCTCGCCATCCGGGATCGCATCTCAGCGATCGAGGACCAGCTCCTTCCCGACATTATCGCGTGAGGTCCCCTGAGGCGCCTTTCGCGCTCGCGCCGTGCTAGGCAAGCGGAGCGCACCCCTTGTAATGGGCGCCCCGCTCCTGTATCCCCCCGCTTTCCTTTGCGCCGGACGCAACGCAAAATGAGCACCGGGAAAGCCGTCATCGGCATCATCATGGGTAGCCAGTCGGACTGGCCGACGCTCAAGAAGGCAGCCGAGATTCTCGATGGGTTGCAGGTGCCTTACGAGAAGCGGATCGTCTCTGCCCACCGCACGCCCGAGCGGCTCTACGAGTACGCAAAATCGGCGGCGGCGCGCGGGCTCAAGGTCATCATCGCCGGAGCGGGCGGAGCCGCGCACCTGCCGGGAATGACGGCCTCGCTGACCCTGCTCCCGGTGCTGGGCGTGCCGATCGCGACGGCGGCGCTCAACGGCAAGGACAGCCTCTACTCCATCGTGCAGATGCCGGCCGGCGTGCCGGTCGGCACCCTGGCGATCGGCGAGATGGGCGCCACCAACGCCGGGCTCCTCGCCGCGCAGATTCTCGCCCTCGCCGATCCTGCCCTGGCAAAGCGCATCGAGGATTACCGCGCAAAGCGAACCGCGGCCGTCGCCGACGCGCCCCAAGACGTCCCGCAAAACGTCCCCAAGGGCGCTTGAGGCGTCCCGATGCAGGCGCTCCCGCCGGGCTCAACCATCGGCATCTTGGGCGGCGGCCAGCTCGGGCGCATGCTGGCGATGAGCGCCGCGCGCCTCGGCCTCAAGTGCCACATCTACAACGACGAGGCCGGGCCGGCTTGCGAGGTTGCGGCCGCCGCGACGCTCGGCGCCTTCGATGATCTTAGCAAGCTCGAGGCCTTCGCTGCGTCCGTCGATGTCCTCACCTACGAGTTCGAGAACGTCCCGCTCGCGGCCGCCGCAGCAGTCGAGCGCCTGCGGCCGCTGCGCCCGGGTCTAAAGGCGCTGCGCATCTCGCAAGACCGGCTCGAGGAGAAAACCTTCGTTTCCGGATTGCGGCTTCCGCTGGCACCGTTCGCCGCTATCGCAGGCGTGGAGGACCTCGACGCGGCGCTCAGCGCCGTGGGACTTCCCGCGATCCTGAAAACGCGCCGCTTGGGCTACGACGGCAAGGGTCAGGTGCGCGTAGCGACGGCTGACGCGTTGCCGGCCGCTTTCGACGCGATCGGACGCGTACCGGCGACGCTGGAGAAGGTGGTGGCGTTCGCTAGCGAGGTCTCGGTGATCCTCGTGCGCGGGGCGGGCGGCGAGACGCGCTTCTACGACATCCCCGTCAACCGCCACGAGGGCGGCATCCTGCGCACCTCGAGCGTGCCCTCAGAGTTGCCGCAGGCGCACCAGGCGCGCGCGCGCGCCATCGCGCAGACGCTCGCCGATGCCCTCGGCTACGTTGGCGTGCTGGCGGTGGAGATGTTCTACGTCGGCGGCGCGGAGCCGCTGATCGTCAACGAGTTTGCCCCGCGCGTGCACAACAGCGGGCATTGGACCATCGACGCCTGCGCCGTCAGCCAGTTCGAGAATCACATCCGCGCAGTGGCCGGCTGGCCCCTGGGCGCCACCGAACGGCATTCAGACGCGCGCATGCAGAACCTCATCGGATCCGAGGTCGGCGACTGGCCCCGGCTCGCGGCCGAGGCTGACGCCTGCCTGCACCTCTACGGCAAGGGCGAGGCGCGGCCAGGCCGCAAGATGGGGCATGTGACCTGGTTGAGCCTCCGCTCCGGCACCCGTTAACGCGATCCGACGCTCGGCCTCAATGGACAAGTTAACGGCTTTTTGCTAGAGAGCGGCGAGTGACACGGGGTATTTGCTGGCGGGAAGTCCTGCTGGCATCCTTGTCGTACTCCCGGCTTTCGGCAAACCAATCAGAGGAAGGCATCGCTTGCAGGTTCTCGTCCGCGACAACAACGTCGATCAGGCCCTCAAGGCGCTCAAGAAGAAGATGCAGCGCGAGGGCATTTTCCGGGAGATGAAGCTCCGCAACTATTTCGAGAAGCCCTCCGAGCGCAAGGCTCGGGAACGCGCCGAGGCCGTGCGTCGCGCGCGCAAGCTCGCGCGCAAGCGCGCCCAGCGCGAGGGGCTTCTGCCCGGCAAGCCGGCGACGCCGCGTCCCGGCGCGCCTGCACGCCCCGGCGCTCCGCGCGGACCGCGCTGAACCACACGACGAGCATCCAAGTTCCTCGCGCCCGTTGGCCAGTGGCTCACGGGCGCGTTTCGTATTGCGCCGGCACGCCTGCCTTGCCGACGCCATCAATCCACCGATAGATCTCCTCGCCCGATCCGAAGAGATGGTGGTCGGAATGGCCGGCACCGGGAAAGGTCACGATCTCCTTCGGCCCATTGGCGGCAGCATAGACCGCGCGCCCCATCGCGACGGGGATGACCTCGTCCGCCTCGCCGTGAACGACGAGCAGCGGCGCGTGCACGTCGGGAAGAAAGCGCAAGGTCTCGTAACGGTCGAACAGGAACCAGCGCACGGGAAAGAACGGGTAGGCGCCGACGGCAACGTCGACGATCGAGGTATAGGGCGCATCGAGGACGACGCCGGCGACCGGCTTCTCGGCGGCGAGCTGAACGGCGACGCCTGAGCCGAGCAACTCGCCGTAGAGGATGATATCGGCGGCGGCGACGCCGTCCTGGAGCAGCGCCTCATAGGCGAGCTTCGCGTCGGCAACGTTGCGATACTCCGTCGGCTGGCCCGTGGAGCCCGAGTAGCCGCGGTAGCTCAACATGAAGACGCCGAGCCCACGCGCAAGATACTTGCGCACGCGCTCGGAGCGGTTCGCCAGATTGCCGGCGTTGCCGTGGAAATAGAGGAGCGTGGGCCTGCCTGGCGCGGCGCGCCCGTACCAGGCGATGAGCCTCTCGCCGTCGGGCGTCTTGATGAGGCGCTCCTCCACGCCGGCGAGCGCGAAGCTCGATGGCGCCACCCGCATGGAATCAGGGAAATACATGAGCTTGCGCTGCGCGATGAAGGCGGCGACCGCAGCGAAGGCGTAGACGGCGGCGAGAACGAGCACGAGCTTCATCATGAACGGCAAGCCGCTCCGGATCACCGAGGTCTACGCGCGCTGCATGCGTCCCAAGGCAACGCTGCGCGCGCAAGGATAACGGACAGCTCGCGCCCTGTGGAAGATCGGAATGCCACCGGAAGCAGAGAAGCTGGTGATCCTTACCCGGACTATTGCGCGCTGCGGTGGCGAATTTCGCTTTGCAGCAACCTAGAATTGCATGCTAACACTATCAACAACTGGGACGCCCCGGACGGGCAGCGCATACTGGGGAGGGAATATTCTTTAGCTAGTCATTTAAACAGATCCCTCGACCCTCAAACGCCGGGCATCAGCCGATGCCCGGCATTTTTGCGCCTAAGGCGGGGGCCTTGCCACCTAGCGCGCGATCGCGCGCGCCGCCTCCACGTGCTTCACGCCCAGCGCCTCGGCGACGGCGGCGTGCGTGATCTTGCCCTCGTACACGTTGAGCCCGGCCAAGAGGTGGGGATCTGAGCGCAGCGCGCCCACGATGCCCTTGTCGGCGAGCGCCAGCACGAAGGGAAGCGTCGCGTTGTTGAGCGCGAAGGTGGAGGTGCGCGCTACCGCGCCCGGCATGTTGGTGACGCAGTAGTGCACGACTCCGTGCTTCACGTAGCTCGGATGCGCGTGCGTCGTCGGCTTCGACGTCTCGGCAAAGCCGCCCTGATCGATGGAAATGTCGACGATGACCGAGCCGCGCTTCATGCTCTTGACGAGCGCCTCGCTGATCAGCTTTGGCGATGCGGCACCCGCCACCAGAACCGCGCCGATCACCAAGTCGGCCTCGAGCACGTAGTCCTCGATCGCCTGACGCGTGGAGAAAATGGTGTTGAGCGAGGCGCCGAAGCGCTGGTCGAGCGCGTAGAGCCGCTCGATATTGATATCGATGCAGGTGACGGCGGCTTCGAGCCCGATCGACATGCGCACGGCATTGAGGCCGGCGACGCCGCCGCCGATGACGACGACGTTGGCGGGAGCGACACCCGCAGTGCCGCCGAGCAGCATGCCGCGCCCGCCCTGCTCCATCTCGAGACAATGCGCGCCGGCCTGGATCGCCATGCGGCCGGCGACCTCGCTCATGGGCGATAAGAGCGGCAGTCCGCCGTGCACGCCGGTGACGGTCTCATAGGCGATCGCCGTGCAACCAGAACGCATCAGCGCCTTGGCCTGGTGCGGGTCGGGTGCCAAGTGCAGGTAGGTGAAGATCGTCTGCCCATCGCGCAGCATGTCGCGCTCCTTGGGCTGTGGCTCCTTCACTTTGACGATGAGCTCCGCCTTCGCGAACACCTCCTCCGCGTTCTTGGCGATCTTGGCACCCGCCTTGCGGTAATCGTCGTCGGAGACGCCCATGCGTTCCGCAGCGCCGGTCTCGACGAGGACCTCGTGGCCGTGCGCGGTCGCCTCGCGCACGCTCGCTGGGATCAGGCCCACGCGATACTCGTGGACCTTGACCTCCTTGGGCACGCCGATGCGCATGATCTTCTCCCGCTGTGCAATGCGCGGGGAGCATACTTCGCTTGAAGCCCAATCCGAATGGCGTTCTTCGCCTCTCCCCAATGGGGCGTAGGCCTACACCCGCCATCCCGGCGGCTTTCCTTTTTACCCGTCATCCCGCACGCGATGCGGCACCTCAGTGCAGCATCGCAGATGCGGGATCTTGCACTCGGGCAAGACGCAAGCGGCAAGATCCCGGACAGCCTCTGCTTACCCATCGGCTTCCGGGATGACGGGTGCAGTTGAGCGCAAAGTGAGAGGAGCGCTAACCGAAGCGCACGCAGTAGACGGGCGGAAGGTTCGTGGAGACGGTTTGCCAGCTGTCGCCCTGGTCCTCCGACACCCACAGGCTGCCGGTGGTCGAGCCGAAGGCGAGACGGTTGCCGCTTTTGTCGATGTCGAGCGCGTGGCGGAAGACGAGGTCGTAGGCGTGCTCCTGCGGCAGGCCCTTGCTCAGCACATCAAACGATTTGCCGCCGTCGCGCGTGCGCGTAACGACGACCTTGCCGTCGACCGGGACGCGCTTCTCGTCCTTGATCGCGGGCACGAACCAGGCGGTGTCGGGATCATCGGGATGCACGACGACGGCGAAGCCGAACGTCGACGGACCCGCCTCCGTGATCTCCTCCCACACCTTGCCGCCATCGTCCGAACGGAAGATGCCGTTGTGGTGCTGCACCCACAGCCGGTCGGGATCGGCGCGGCACTGCACGAGACGGTGCGGGTCCTGGACGTCGGGGTCGAAGGCCTGCTCGGGCGGCATGTAGGCCGCGCGCATGCCGGTGAACTCCGAGTTCCAAGTCTCGCCTCAGTCCGTCGTCGTCACCACGCCGCCGCAGGAGACCGCCACCTGCACGCGCTTAGGATCGCGCGGGTCGACGCAAATCGAGTGGATGCCGGGAAGGTCGGCGCCGCCGCCCGCCCATTTCTTGCGCCGCGGGCTGTCCCACAGCGAACGCATCATCTCCCAACTGGCGCCGCCGTCGATAGAGCGAAACAAACCACCGGGAAGCGTTCCGCACCACAACACGCCCGGCTCTTTGGGGCCGCCCGTCTCCAGTGCCCAGATCTTGGACGTCGTCCACGGAATGGGCCGCCCCCAAATATCGTTGTCGACCACGTCCTCGGGCTTCTCAGGATACGTGGGCGTGGCGATTTCCTCCCAAGCGCCGCCGCCGTTACGGCGGTGCATCTTGACGCCGAAGTGGCCGTGGTCGAGTGCGGCGTATAGGGTCCCGGTGCTGGCGTCGGGAAGCAACATCGACACATGGTCGGCGAGGAAGTCGGCGCTCGTGATCTTCCAGGCGCCGTTGCGCTCTAGCGTGAAGAGGCCCTTGCGCGTGGCCACGAGGATGCGGTCGCTCACGGCGAGCCTCCCTTGTCTCGTTGCGGGGCTAGCCCCCGGACAACGCCTGTAGCACGTAAATCTCGGCGTTTTCGGGGACGCGGTCGGAGAGGTGGATGCGGTCGGCGACGCGCGTACCGTTGACGAACACCGCCATGTGTTTGCGCAAGCCCGCCTGGTCGTCGAGCACGTAGGCACGCGCCCGCGCATTCCCGGCGAAGGCGGCGTCGAGCGCCTCGCGCACGGTCGCCGCGGCGACCTCGACGGGCGGGCAGGCGATGTGGCGCTGCAGGTTCGGCGTGAAGACGACGCGCACCATGGTGGTCCCGAACGGAGAAGAATACCTCAGAAGTTTGGGCTGAAATAGCGCGGCCGGTTAGCCGGCGGCATCGCTGGAGGGGGAGGAAGGGGGGGTAAGGCCGGCATCCCAAGGAAAGTATCCGGCCTAATCGAGCCGCCCACGTATGCGAAGGCATGCTTCCAGCATGGCACAGGGGCTGTCCGCCGCCATTCCCTGAGCTGCATCCCTTATCCAGGGCGTCACTGAGATTTTCGCCGTCCATGCGACGCATGGCTCCGCCATGACGCGGCAGGTGGGCCTCGGAGCAGCTTACGGTCTCCGCCCGTTGTGCCGGCCGGCTCCGCGCAAGTCCGCCAGCGCACGTCTGCGCCCCGTGGACCTCTTGCGGATATGCCGGCAGGAGGCTCTGCCGCAGGCTGCCGAGTTGTAGTAGTGCGCCGGGCGCGCGATCTGCGCGTGCGGGCAGCCGTCTCAGCGATTCGTCCGTCGTTGTCGTATCCTGCCGAAGCTGCCGACTTGTCTATGCACAACCCGTCAATCCACATTTCTGCCTTTTGATTGGACAACAGCCGATTCGCGAATCACTTTAAACAGATCATCTGTATTCGTTGTGTCGTCAGTCTGACGCGGCGTCGACGCCGCCCGCTGCGAGCAATCTTGCCTCGTGTGTGCGGCACAGATTGCCGCGGTGCGGATGATGTCACACGGGCTTTCGGTCTCGCGTCTTCCATTATTGCGTTGGGATTTTCGAATGGATGTGTTCCGGCCAATTTTCAGGCTGGCACGCTTTGGCGGGTCGAGCCATCCTCCAAGCCTGCGGCGTGCAGGCTGGCTTCATGCCCTGCGGCCCGGAATCGGCTTCGTCGCACTCACCGTCTTCTGCACATCGCCCGCGAAAGCGCAGGTGACCTCGCCACCCGCGGCGCCATGCAACAATGTGGTCGGCACCACAGCCACCTGCTCGGGGAACGTCGCGGGCGGCATCTCGACCAGCGCCCCTTACACGGTGCTCAACGTCAACAACCTGACGGCCAACATCACGCCGGCGTCGGGCGTCGACGGCATCGCCTTCACGAGCACCGGCGACATCACAATCGACAGCAGCACGGGCGCCTTCGCCGTTGCGACGACCGGCAACAACGCCGAGGCGATCACGGCACAGACCACAACCGGCGCCATCTCGGTCACGAGCCAGGGCAATCTTACGACGACGGGCAACAATTCCGAGGCGATCTGGGCGCAGGCGACCTCGAGCGGCGCCGTCACCGTCGATTTGACCGGTAACATAACGACTGCGGGCAGCGGTGCAGAGGCCATCAACGCCCAATCGGTCGACGGACAGGTGACCGTCACCTCCGTGGGTGACATCGACCAGCACCGGCGGCAAAGTGAGCACTCCTCGCCGAACACGACGACCGGCGACGTCTGGTGACGAGCCAGGGCACGATCACGACGCGAGGGCATGGGATCAGCGGCCGCACCGCAACGGGAAACGTGACCATTGCCAGCGCGGGGGCGATCACGAGCTCCGCGAACAACGCCGAGGCGATCTGGGCTCAGGCCACATCCGGCGCCATCTCGGTCACGAGCGACGGCGATCTCACCACGTCCGGCAGCGGCTCCGAGGCGATCTTTGCGCAAACCACGTCCGGCGACATCTCGGTCACGAGCACAGGCAATCTTGCGACGGCAGGAAACAGCTCCGTCGGGATTTCGGCGCAAGCAAGCTCGAGCGGCGCCGTCACCGTCCATTCGAGCGGAAACATAACGACGCGGGCAGCGGCGCGGAGGCCATCAACGCCCAGTCGGTCGACAGGCAGGTGACGGTCACCTCCGCGGGCAACATCACCACGACCGGCGGCACCAGCCAGGGCATCGTTGCGCGCAACACGACGACAGGGAACGTCTCGATTGCGAGCCAGGGAACGATCGTAACGCAAGGGGACGGGATCAGCGGCCAGGCTGCAACGGGGACTGTGACGATCGCCAGCACCGGGGCGATCACGACCTCTACGAACAACGCCGAGGCCATTACGGCTCAGACCACATCGGGCGCCATCTCGGTCACGAGCGCCGGCGACCTCGCCACGACCGGCAGCGGCGCCGAGGCGATCTGGGCGCAAACGACGTCCGGCGATATCTCGGTCACGAGCACCGGCAATCTTGCGACGGCAGGAAACAGCTCCGATGGGATTTCGGCGCATGCAACCTCGAGCGGCGCCGTCACCGTCATCGCGACGGGAGACATAACGAACACGGGCAACAGCGCGGTGGGCATCAACGCGCAGTCGCGCGATAGCCAGGTGACTGTGGCCCATACGAAAACATTTTGGGCAGCGGCACAAACGGCGACGGGATCGTTGCCCGCAATACGACGACCGGCGACGTCTCGATTACGAGCCAAGGCACATCACGGTGCAGCGCGACGGCATCAGCGCCCAGACCAGAACCGGCAAAGTGACGTCGAGAATTCGCGGCAATCACCACGTCGATCAACGAAGGCGAGGCAATCTTCACCCAAACCACGTCCGGCGACATCTCAGTGACAAACAGCGGCAACCTAATTACATCCGGCAGCAATTCGGAGGCCATCTGGGCGCGCGCGACTTCGAGCGGCGCCGTATCGATCACGAACGCGGGCAACATCACGACCCAAGGCTCGGGCGCGGACGGCATCGAGGCGCGGGCTGACGGCGGCACCATATCGGTCACCTCTTCCGGAAACATCGCCGCCGGCGGCGCCGACACCAGCGGCATCCGCGTGCAGAGCAGCGGCGCGTCAACCGTCACCGTTCTCTCCGGCACCGTCTCGGGCGAACAGGAGGCGGAGCAGGCATAGATATAGTGAGCAACACGGACAAAGATCGACGAACTATGGTGTGATCAGCGCTGGGGAACGGCCGCGCCGCCTCCTCGGGCAACGAGACGATCAACAACTATGGAACCATCGCCGGCAATGTCACTCTGGGCAACGGCACCAACGCCATCTTCAACAAAGCCGGCGGGACCTTCACCACGGGAGCGACGGTGACCTGCGAGCTGGAAACATGCTCACCAATGCCGGCACGCTTTCGCCCGGAGGCACGGGCACGGTGCAGACGACGGTGCTCACCGGCAACCTGGTGCAGACCGGAAGCGGCAGCTTGCGATCGACATCAACGCCGCCACCGGCGCGACAGACCGCATCAATGTTTCCGGCACGGCCAGCCTCGGCGGAACTGTAACCATCAATCTGCTCACCCTTCCGATCGCGGCCAGCCAGAAGTTCACCATCTTGGCGGCCACCGCGCTGACCGACGACGGGCTGATCCTTACGCCGGTGTCGCTCTCGGTGCGTCCTTGGCGTTTAATGGCACCGATCTGGTCGTGCTCGGCACCAACATCGATTCGCCTGAGCAACACCAACCAGAACGCCATCGGCGAATACTTCAACGAAGCTTTCGCGGCCGGCGGCGGCGGCCTCATGCTGTTGCTGGCGCTCTTGAACATCGCGGATCTCGATGCCTCACGCCGCCTCGATGAGCTTTTGCCGGAGGTTATTGGAGCGCAATCTGCGCTCTACGCAAGCCTCGCCTTCGCCGGCAACCTCCTGAGCTGCAAGGTCAACGGCCAGACACCGCCGCGATCATCCACGAAGGTCAGTGTCTGTGGGCGGGGGCGAACGCCCGCTTCCTCCAGCGGAACAACCAGAGCAGATTGGCTTAGCGAGTGGCGGGACTGTCGCGGCCGGCGCCCAGCTCGCGATTGATCCCGTGGGCGCTCGGCTACGGCGCCGGCTACCAGTCCACCGCGCTCGACACCGCGACCACGCCACGAGCGAGGGTCAGCTCGCGCAAGGCGGCGTGACATGAAATACAACCCGGGCCGTTTCTGCTCGCTGGGTTGGTGAGCGGCGGGGCGCCCGGACGACACCACGCGGCCCATTGCCTTCACCGGCTTCACCGCAGAGGCGCAGAGCAACTCCGATATCGACATGCCTATGGTGGTGTGTGTTTGGTTTATGTGTTTGGTTTTTTTGATTTGTATTTTTAATTTGTGTTTGATGTTGTTGTGATGTGTTTCGATTTTGGTGGTTTCATGGAGATGGGTGGTGTTGTTGTTGATCTCGCTGTGCTCGGTAACTAGTAGTCTGTCTATATGATCGCTCTGTTTTTGGAGATCGGAACTGAGTGATGTTGTTAGAATGGCACGCTTGTGTGTTTCTATCTGTGCGGTGTTGCTATTTGTTATAAGTGGTGTTGATTTGTTTTTGAGTGTGTTATTTTTTGATGTTTTGGTTGGTGTGTTGCTTTTCACTATCATTACTAAGATGTATAATGTTATGTGTGTTGTTGGTGCTGGTTTCGATGTGATCAATGTTGGTGATGCTGTGCTGTATCTCATCTATGAAGGATAGTTAGGTAAAAAGATATAGATATAAGAAAAAGGAAAAAAGGGAAGAGAAAGAAAGAATTTGCAAGCGCAGCGAAGCGGAGCAGCGCATTTTAAGCGTCCGCTTTCCCGGATGTTAAATGGTCAGAGGAGAGAACATCGGGTTGCGCCACCAGATGGATCCCACGATGAACCGCCGCAATTTCCTCAAGGCCTCCGCGCTGGCCCCAGCAGCCGTCGCCATCGGAGCCACGCCCGGGCTCGCACAAGCTGCGCTGCCTCTTACAGAGCTCGCCGATCGATTGGATGTGAGCCTCTTTGCATCGGACGGCCTTGCCGTCCCCATCCCCGATACGCCGACGCCGTCGCCGCTCGCAGCCGGGCTCGACCGCACGCTCGTTCTCGGCGGCGGCGGAACGTATTATCTCGCGTGGTATTGCGGCTTCTTCCACGGCCTATTCGAGCAAGGCATCGACGCGCCGTCTTTGGCCCAGATGATCGTCGGCACGTCGGCGGGCTCGTATGCCGGCTCATCGTTGGCGAGCGGCCACTTCCAGCGCATGCGCACCGAGTTCGACTTCTTCGGGCATTTCCCGAAGCTCTTTGCCAAGCTTGCGCCGGTAAGCGAGTCCAATGCGAGCCAAGAGCGCGCCCAGAAGATCAATGCCGCCGCCAAGGACGGCTCGCTCGCCACGCGGCAAGCCATCGGTCATGCGGCGCTCGCAGCCGATAATCACTTGAACGGCTCAGAGGTCGAGCGACTGGCCGCGCTCCTGACCGGCGATAGCAAGACGAGCTGGCCGGCTGCGAAAATGCACACCACCGCCATCGATTGCTACTCGGGCGATCGCGTCGTCGTCTCGCAGGCGACGGCGAAGAGGAACGACATCCCGCTGGCGCACGGCACGGCGGCAAGCTGCTCGCTTCCCGGAATTATCGGGCCGACGCTTCTCGGCCAGCGCTACTGCATGGACGGCGGCATGTGCTCCAATCCGGCGCACGTCGATCTCGTCGCCGGCTCGAAACGCGCGCTGATCGTCACCCTCAACGACGGCCTGAAGCCGCCGTTCCTCACCGGGATCCCGCACCCGATCGGTGAGAACATCCGCCAGATCGAGGCGACCGGCACGAAGACGCTTTGGATCAAGGCCGACCCGCCGAACGTGAACCTGATGAATCCGAAAGAGATCGGTCCTGCGCTGCACGCCGGATACGATCGCGCGAAGCAGGAAGCCGACGGGATCAAGAGCTTCTGGTCTTGATCGCAGGCATCGCTCGGGCGAAGCGGGGGGGGGGGCGGAGCGCGTGAGGCGAGGGGGCGAACCGCAGCAAAGGTCGAGACTGGGGGTGGAGATCCCCGCGGTGGGGCCGCGGGCGTAGAGCGCCCGACGCGGGCGTCCAAGCTGTCAGGCCGCCCCACCCGCCAACGCGCGAGAGGACAGAAATCGGGGTAAGCCGTGAAATGCAAGAACGTAGAGGACGGTATGCCACCCGCCATAAGCAAGGCCGCCGGAAATACAAAAGGTGCGACCACCGCGAGGCCGACCCGACGCGCACGGCAAGATAACGAGACGGCGACCAGCGGGTAGAAAGAGACGCGCCGAGGGACGACATATGTCGACGAGCGAGCCAGTCTATGACCGTCCAGACCGAAAACAGGCCCGACGCCAGAGACAAGAGAGCCGCCCCCGGCAAAGCCACGGCGACAGACAGGCCGGGAAGCCCAGGAACGCACCGGCGAGACGACGAAACTGAGATACCAGCGAAACCGGCAGCAACACCGAGAAAGAACCGGCCAAGAGAAAGAGGCGCGGCGGACTGCACACACAGGCAGACACACAAGGCGACCAGAGATGAAACAGCGCAGAACGCGAGACACAATAAGAGCGCAAACTATGGAACACGCATATGCCCCGACGCGGGAGGCAAAAAAAAAAAAAAAAAAAAAAAAAAAAAAAAAAAAAAAAAAAAAAAAAAAAAAAAAAAAAAAAAAAAAAAAAAAAAAAAAAAAAAAAAAAAAAAAAAAAAAAAAAAAAAAAAAAAAAAAAAAAAAGGGGGGGGGGGGGGGGGGGGTCGACGTCATAGCGGAAGCCGTTGTCGGCGCCAGCCCCTGGCGACGACGCCGACGAGCGCGCCCGCTCACCCTTTCGCGCGCGCGATCGCCTCGCTGATCAGGAGCCGTGCCTCCGCGGCATCGCCCCAGTGATCGATCTTTACCCACTTGTCGGGCTCCAGATCTTTGTAGTGCGCGAAGAAATGCTCGATCTGCTGGATCGAGATCGGCGGCAGATCGGAATAGTTGGCGACCTTGTCGTAGCGCTTCGTCAGCTTGCGATTTGGCACGGCGATGATCTTCTCGTCGCCGCCATGCTCGTCCTTCATGACAAGCACGCCGACGGGGCGGCAGTTGATGACCGCGCCGGGAACGATCGCGCGGGTGTTGCAGACGAGCACGTCGATCGGATCGCCGTCCGCCGACAGCGTGTGGGGCACGAAGCCGTAGTTCCCGGGGTAGCGCATCGGCGTGTAGAGGAAACGGTCGACGACGAGCGTGCCCGACGCCTTGTCCATCTCATACTTGATCGGCTCGCCCCCGACGGGCACCTCGACGATCACGTTGATGTCGTCAGGCGGGTCGATCCCCACCGCTATCGCATCCAGACGCATGGGGGCTCACTCCGACAGGTGGATATTCGCCATAGCGGGCATTGCTGAACTCAAGCGTTTAAGACCGGGCCGTCCGCCCCGGCAAGCCCAAAGGCTTGGCACTGCACTTAAGTGCACATCGATTGTGGACGCTGACTACTTAAGACCGGCCTTGTGCAGGAGGCGCAATACCGCCGTGCACGGCGCCAGAAACGTCTGCCAGTCGTCCTTCTTCTTCGGGTCGACGTCGTAGCGGAAGCCATTGTCGGCGCCGGCGACGCCCTTGGCGACGACGCCGACGAGCGCGCCCGCCTCATCCACGACCGGCCCTCCCGAGCTGCCGGGCAGCGTATCGACGCTCGAGGCGATGTAGGTGGACATCTGCCCGCGGAACTCGGCCTTGCCGAGGCCGACGACGTCCCCCTTGCTCCAGCGCTTCACCTGCCGGCGCAAGTGCAGGGAGCGGCGCGTCGTGACGTCGGGAAACCCGATCGCATAGACCTCGCGGTGCAGGTCTCGCGTGCACGTGTCGTCGACCGTCACCGGCTTGCCGATGGTCAGACTTGCGCGCGCTCGGGCTTTGACGACAGCGAGGTCGTAGGCATCGTCGACCGCGGCCGGCTTCACGCCGTCGAGCCGCCGCGGAGCGCGCGCCACCGTGATGCCGTCGCTCTCGAAGGCCCGCTGGTAGATGTTCTCGGCGAGATAGCGGCGCGGCTCCTTGCAATCGGCGACCGCGTGCCCCGCCGTCACGAAGAAATAGTCCGCGCGCTTGCCGTGGCGCGCCTGCGCCACGAGAAAGGCCGAGGCGATATAGACGCTTCTGGGGCCCTCGCACACGAAGGCATAGACGGAGGGCCAGGCAGCGCGGACGGCCGGCGGCAATTTGTCGGCGAAGAAGCCCTCATCAGCGAGGCAGGGGCCCGCCGCTGGACATGCCAAGAGCAGGGACAGTCGAACGACCCGCCCCGATGGAATTGCTTTCTTCCGTTCCGACGCCGCCCCTCCCTCCTCCTCAGTGCGCGAGCGCCTTGACGATCTCTTCCGTCATCTTCTTGGCGTCGCCCAAGACCATCACCGTGTTGTCGCGGTAGAACAGCGGGTTGTCTATGCCGGCATAACCGGATGCGAGGCTGCGCTTGTTGAACAGCACCGTGCCGCCTTTCCACACTTGCAAGACGGGCATGCCGTAGATCGGCGAGGTCTTGTCGTCCTCGGCCGCCGGATTGGTCACGTCGTTGGCACCGATCACGTAGACGACATCGGTCTGCGGGAACTCTGAGTTGATATCCTCGAGCTCGAACACCTCGTCGTAGGGCACGTTGGCCTCGGCGAGCAGCACGTTCATGTGTCCCGGCATGCGGCCCGCCACGGGGTGGATCGCGTACTTGACCTCGACGCCCGCCTTCTTGAGGCTGTCGGCCATCTCGCGCAGCGCGTGCTGGGCTTGCGCGACCGCCATGCCGTAGCCCGGCACGATGATGACGCGGGACGCGTTCTTCATCACGTAGGCGGCGTCCTCCGCGCTCCCGAGCTTGACGGGCTTCTGCTCGGCCCCGCCTGCCGGCCCCGCCACCTCGCCGCCGAAGCCGCCGAGGATCACGGAGATGAACGAACGGTTCATGCCCTTGCACATGATGTAGGAGAGGATCGCGCCCGAGGAGCCGACGAGCGCGCCGGTGACGATGAGCGCGATGTTGGACAGCGTGAAGCCGATGCCGGCCGCCGCCCAGCCCGAGTAGGAGTTGAGCATCGAGATCACGACGGGCATGTCGGCGCCGCCGATCGGGATGATGATGAGGATGCCGAAGGCCATCGCGGTTAGGGTGATGCCCCAGAACAGGGCCGGAGCGCCGCCCGATTGGTAGAACGCGTAGATGAGCCAGATCAGAAGCGCGAACAGCGCCAGGTTGATCACGTGGCGCACCGGCAGGATGATCGGCTTACCCGACATGCGCCCCGACAGCTTCGAGAACGCGATGACGGAACCGGTGAAGGTGATGGCGCCGATGGCGACGCCGAGCGACATCTCGATGAGGCTTGCGGGGTGGATGGCGCCGGCTTCGCCGATGCCGAAGCAAGTTCGGCGCATAGAGCGCGGAGGCGGCGACAAACACCGCGGCGAGGCCGACGAGGGAGTGGAAGGCGGCGACGAGCTCCGGCATCGCCGTCATCGGGATGCGCCGCGCGGTGACGGCGCCGATGAGGCCGCCGAGCCCGAGGCCGCCGCCGAGCAGGTACCAGGTGATGGGGAGTTGCGGTGCGGCGACGGCAAGCGTCGTGCCCATGGCGATCGCCATGCCGAGCATGCCGGCGTAGTTGCCGCGCCGCGAGGTCGCCGGGCTCGACAGCCCGCGCAGGGCGAGGATGAACAGCACGCCCGAGGCGAGATAGAGCCCTGCGACGAGATTAGGCGACATCGCTCTTCCCCCCGGTACCGGTCGCTTTGCTCCTCACCGCTTGTCGCCCTTCTTCTTGTACATGGCGAGCATGCGCTGCGTGACGAGGAAGCCGCCGAAGATGTTGACGGCCGCCATGGTGAGCGCGATGAGGCCGAAGCCTTTCGAGGCAAGGTTGGCGTTGAGCGTGGTGAAGGCCTCGATGCCGCCGTGCTCCACTGCTACCGCGAGCAGCGCGCCGACGACGATCACCGAGGAGATGGCGTTCGTCACCGACATCAAGGGCGTATGCAAGGCCGGCGTGACGCTCCAGACCACGTAGTAGCCGACGAAGATCGCCATCACGAACACCATGAGCTCGTAGACGACGGGCTCGATGGTGCCGCCCATGCCGCCCGCGGCGAACGCCGGCACGGCGCCTGCGAGCAACGAGCCGGCCGCAACGGCGCACATCACAAGCGCTTTCCTCATGAGGCTGCTCCTTGGGGCTGCAGGCTCGGGTGCACGATCTTGCCGTACTTGGCGATGAGCGTGCCCTTGACGATCTCGTCGTCCCAGTTGACCGCCAAGACCTTCTCCTTCTTGTCGAACATGGTGTCGAGGAAGGCCAACAGGTTCTTGGCATAAAGGCTCGAGGCGTTGACGGGGACCTCGCCTGCGAGATTGAGCGGGGCGAAGATGCGCACGCCATTTTGCGTGGTGGCGGTCTTGCCGGGCTCGGTCAGCTCGGTGTTGCCGCCGCGCTCGGCGGCGAGATCGACGATGACGGCGCCGGGCTTCATGCTCTCGATCATGGCGCGCGAGATGAGCTTGGGCGCCGGCCGGCCGGGGATCAGCGCCGTGGTCACGACGATGTCCTGGTTCTTAATGTGCTGAGCGACGAGCTCGGCCTGCTTCGCCTGGTACTCGGCCGACATGGGCTTAGCGTAGCCCGCCGCCGTCTGCGCCTGTTTGAACTCCTCGTCCTCGACGGCGACGAACTTGGCGCCCAGCGAGGCCACCTGCTCCTTGGTGGCGGGCCGCACGTCGGTCGCCGTGACCTGTGCTCCGAGCCGGCGCGCCGTAGCGATCGCCTGCAGACCGGCGACGCCCACGCCCATGATGAAAACTTTAGCGGCGGGAACCGTGCCCGCCGCTGTCATCATCATCGGCATTGCAAATCGAACATGGCCGCAGCGTCGACGACGGCCTTATATCCGGCCAGATTCGCCTGGCTGGAGAGCACGTCCATCGATTGCGCGCGCGTGATGCGCGGCATGAGCTCCATGGCGAACAGCGCCGCGTTGCTCCCGGCGAGCGCCTCGAGGCCCGCCCGGTCGCCGTATGGATCGAGCATGGCGATGACGAGCGCGCCGGGCTTCAGGGCCCTGACCTCGTCGGGTGTGGGCCGGCGAACTTTAAGGAGAATGTCGGCATCGCGTAGCGCGTCTGCTGCGCTGGCCGCGATCTCGGCGCCTTGCGCCTTGAGTGCCGCATCGGAAAAGCGCGAGCGAGCGCCAGCGCCCGCCTCGACCTTCACCTTCGCGCCCAGGCCGACGAGCTTCTTGACCGTGTCGGGCGAGACCGCGACACGCGGCTCGTCTGTCCCCTCCGCCGTAACAGCTATGGTGACCATGGACGCTTCCGATTGTACGGAGGGCTCTCAAGCGCCGGGCGGAGGGAACGATGCAAGGTCGGCGACCTCGATTCGGCTCCCGGCACGCGAACAGCGATCAGCTCCGAGGCTCAAACGAGAAAATACGCCATCCCGGCCAAAACCAGCACGAGGAACACGACCATGACCTTGGTGAAGAAGATAAACTGCTTATAGGTCTTTGCGTGCTCGGCGTAGTCCATCGCTGGATTGCCACCAGACAAATCGATCGCCACGATTCCCCTCCCTCGGGTTTGCTGTCGTTGAAAAACCTCGTACCTCAACGCAGGGCCGCTATCAAGCCGATCACAGCCTAAGCGCATCGCGCTTAGCAAGCCATTGACCCGGTGTCGCATTCCAGACCATTCGACGCTGCACTGCGGCACGCGAATAGTTAGTATTTTAAGGTAGCCTAAAAGCCCGCCGAAACGCTAACGGTCGCCGCCCGTGGACACTATCGAGCTCATCGAACGTCTCGCCGTTGCGCTCGCGATCGGCCTCGTGATCGGCATCGAGCGGGGCTGGAAGCAGCGCGAGGAGGGTGAAGGCGACCGCGCCGCCGGCCTCCGGACGCACGCGCTCTCAGGCCTCCTCGGCGGCGTCTGGGGGGCGCTGGCGCTGAGGAGGGCCCCCGGGGGCACGATCGCGCTCGGGCTCGCCTTTGCGGCGTTCGCGGCGGCAATCATCGTCTTCCGCTACCGCGAGATGATCCACGACAAGACCTTCGGAGCGACCACTGGTCGTCGCCGCCATGGTCGCTTTTTCGCTCGGCGCGCTCGCCGTCATGGGCGACGAGACGGCGGCAGCGGCGGCGGGCGTGGCGGCCGCGATGCTGCTCGCGCTCAAGGCGGCGCTGCACGAAATGGGTGAAGCGGCTGACCTGGGAGGAGCTGCGCGCGGGCCTCATCCTCGCCGCCATGACCGTGATCCTGTTGCCGCTCCTGCCCGACCGCGAGCTTGTGGTGCGCTGGTTTCCGGTCAACCCGCGCGAGGTGTGGCTCTTGACGGACCCCATGCCTGCCTCGTCGTTCGCCGGCTATGCGGCGATCCGCTACGCAGGGGCCGGCCTCGGCGTGCTGCTCTCCGGCCTCGCCGGCGGCCTCGTATCCTCGACCGCGGTGACGCTCAAGATGGCACGGCTCGCGCGCGAGCACCCCGAGCGCGAGCGGCTGTTCGCGGCCGGCATCGACGCCGGCGAGCGCAGTGATGATGGTCCGCGTCGTGGTGATCATCGGCATAATCAATGCGGCGCTCTTGGAGATTCTCGCGGTGCCGCTCGTCCTCGCCGTGCTGGCCCAAGCGGTGGTCGCCGGCCTGCTCGGCAACTGGGGCCCGCGACGATCACGAGGCCGCCGGCGCGCTCGAGCTGCGCAACCCGTTCGACCTCGGCGTCGTTTTGGAGTTCGGCGCGCTGCTCGCGCTCATCATGGCGCTTGCCAAGGACGTCGCCACTTGGGCGGGGGGGATCGAGCGGCGCCGTCGCGCTCGCGGCCGCATCGGGCATCGTCGACGTCGACGCGATCAGCATCTCGCTTGCGCGCCTCGCGCCCGGCCGGCTCGATGCCGACGCAGCCGCTCTTGCCATCCTCGTCGCGGTCGTCGTCAACAGCGGAACGAAGGTCGTGCTCGGAACCACCGCCGGCGGCGCTAGCCTCGGCAAGCTCCTTGGCGCGGGGCCTCGCCGCAGCGTTCGTTGCGGGCGCGCTCGGCCTGTGGATCACCCTGCAGCTTTGATAACACGCTCGTCGGGCTCACCCGTTTTTTTTTTTTTTTTTTTTTTTTTTTTTTTTTTTTTTTTTTTTTTTTTTTTTTTTTTTTTTTTTTTTTTTTTTTTTTTTTTTTTTTTTTTTTTTTTTTTTTTTTTTTTTTTTTTTTTTTTTTTTTTTTTTTTTTTTTTTTTTTTTTTTTTTTTTTTTTTTTTTTTTTTTTTTTTTTTTTTTTTTTTTTTTTTTTTTTTTTTTTTTTTTTTTTTTTTTTTTTTTTTTTTTTTTTTTTTTTTTTTTTTTTTTTTTTTTTTTTTTTTTTTTTTTTTTTTTTTTTTTTTTTTTTTTTAAAAAAAAAAAAAAAAAAAAAAAAAAAAAAAAAAAAAAAAAAAAAAAAAAAAAAAAAAAAAAAAAAAAAAAAAAAAAAAAAAAAAAAAAAAAAAAAAAAAAAAAAAAAAAAAAAAAAAAAAAAAAAAAAAAAAAAAAAAAAAAAAAAAAAAAAAAAAAAAAAAAAAAAAAAAAAAAAAAAAAAAAAAAAAAAAAAAAAAAAAAAAAAAAAAAAAAAAAAAAAAAAAAAAAAAAAAAAAAAAAAAAAAAAAAAAAAAAAAAAAAAAAAAAAAAAAAAAAAAAAAAAAAAAAAAAAAAAAAAAAAAAAAAAAAAACCCGGCCGGCAAGGCTCAAACAGACGTGAAGCTCTCGCGGTAGACGAACAGGGCGATGAGGGCGCCCATCACCGGTATCGCCAGAATGTAGATGATGCCCAGCAGGTTGCGCAGCCATGGCCTGCTCGTGACCGATGGGTTGATGCGCAGGATGGAGATGCCGACGATGATGCTCACGGCCATGTAGATGAACAGGAAGATGCGGTCCGACAGCGTCGCCGTTTCGGAGTTGGAACTTGGGCAAGGCCAGATAGAGGGCGACCGCCTATAGCAGCGCGGTGATCTGGATGGTGACGATGGCCTCGAAGTGCGCCCGTGGGATGAAGATCGACAGGTAGGCGACGAGCAGGATGAAAGTTCCCAGCGGCACAACCACGCGCAAGAAGTAGTCCGTCGTCTGCCGCGCCATCAGCCACACGAAGGTCGTCTTGTAGAACGGAACAACGCTTGTGGCGTGGCTCTTGGCGTCGGTGGTCGGCACGAAGTCCTCGTCGAAGCCGACGTATTGCTCCTTGGGCTCCCATCCGTCGGCTATGTGGACGACGGCACCCTGAGCTTCCTCCTGTGGCGGCGGCTGGATAATGAAGGGGGCGTCGTCGTGCTTGGGCCTGATGTCGATCGCGAACTTCTGCGTATCGAAGGGATAGTTTGCGAGCCTGGGCTCGAACAAGAAGCGGCCCGCGACCTGGTAGATCTTCACGTTGTCGGGGCAGGCCCCGCCCTTTCCGCCGTTGTTCAAGACGCGGATGGTGAGCTGGCGGTCGTTGCTCCCGGGATCGATATAGGCATTCGAGAAATCGAGCTGATCGATCGAGGCGCCTTTGCCGTCGTCGTGCAGCGACAGGTAGAACTCGGCGTAGAACGACTTGTCGTTGTCGTCGATGTGGAAGGCGCGGATCAAGTCGACGTCGAGATAGAGCGTGCTGACCGCCCGCAGCGTGTTGTCCCTGAGACGCACGAACTGGACCGGTGCGAGCTGCGTGCGCCCGAGCCCTGGAGCGAGCTGCACGATGAACGGCGTGCGCGCGGCGGCCCGCGTCGAGGGGCGGAACGACCAGTTGTCGAAGCGGCCCTTGTAGCTGCCGTGGCCCGCCGCGTAGACCGTGTTGAGCTGCGCAATGACGTGCGCGCGCAGCTCCGCTATATCGGCGAGCGGGCTCTGCGAGCGCGCCGCAGCCGCCACGAGCCCGACCATGTCGGCGTACTCACTGCCTAACCTGATCGCCGCAGATCGGACCTCAAAGCGAGATCCTGGCCGGGCTCCTGCGGCTTGCACGCGCCGGAGGCCCATCCCGGAGTATCTGGTCTTGGCCCCTGCGAAGATTCACTTTCCGGCAGTGGTGATCGAGAGGCGTGCGCAGTCGCCCGCCGTAGATGTCGGGCAGATCCTCCCAGGTGATCTTGTAGAGGGTGCTCGGATAGGCGGCGACGCGATCCGCCCGATCGACTCGAGGCGGCCGCGATAAAGAGGGGTGGCGTGACACCCGCGGCGACGAGCGCCTTCATGATTTTCGCCGAGCGGCGGCGGCCGACGGTAAGGAAGATAAGGTCGGGATTTTTCTGCTTTAGATCAGCGACCGCGGCGTCGACCTCGGTAGGGTCGGATTTGCTATCCGTTTGCGCGATGCGGTGATCCGCGACGAGCGGTGTTGCGCCCGCCGCGCGCTCCAGGCCAGCGGCGAGCGCGGAGCGAACAGGCTGTCCTTGATGCCGAAAACGCCGGCCGGCGGCGCCATCTGCTCGGCGAACTGGATGAGCACGGGAACGCGCTCGTCGTCCTGCGAGGCCCGCGTCGGGGACATGTTGGGATCGGCGGCGAAGAAGTCGTTGAGCGAGATGTCCAGAGGAAGGGAATCCGGCTGCTCTTTATCTCCGCGCCCGCGGCGTCGAAAGACTGCCTTGGCGCGGGCCTAGCTGGAAAGACTCGATCAGCGCCAGCGAGCTGCCCGGAGCGGCGACGGCCGAGCGCACGTTGGCGATCGTGCGGCTGTTGTTGCGCTCATCATCGAGGCAGGTCTCCAGGTCGCAGCCGCTCGGCTGAAGATGCTGCGCCTTGCTCGTTCTCGACGCGCGCCCCCCCCTGGCGCGCCAGCTTCCTGATCGCGAGCGCATAGCCAGGGTCCAAGCAGGCGTCCGAGGCGCGGCAGCCCATCAGGATCTCGACCGCCTGAGCGGCAGGAGCTCGAGGCGGCCTCCGCCTGGTCGCCGCCACAGGGCGTGCGCGGCCCGCGGCCCAAAGTGCCAGCGCGAAGAGGACGCACACACGTCTGGCCGTTGTCGCCGACGCGAGCATGAAAGCGCCTTCTGGCATCCCTGGACATATACCCGGTCGCCGGTTCTCCGGTGGTCCGCCGACAGTTCGAGCAGAGCAACGACGAGGGCGATCGATGCCTTGTCGGTATCGGGCGTGACCCGCTCGCCGTTCCGCCATGGCGGCCGGCGCGGCAGGGCAGGACGGCGTTGCACGCCTGAACGTCATCCGGGCTGCTCCACCGGCAGCGACATGATGAAGTCGGCGAGATCGAAGATCTCGTCCTGCGTCAGGTGGTGGTCGGGCATCATCGGCGGCACGGCCTCGAGCCAGCGCAGATGCCGCCATAGGTCTGCTTCTTCCGGTTTGCCACGGCGACGAACCCCGGCACGCCCATCGGGCCCGACTTCTCGCCCGGCCCGGGTTCAGGTGGCACTGGGCGCACAGCGCGTGGGCAAGCTCGCGCCCTTGGCGACGTCGGCGTCCTCCGTCCTCTCGGCACGAGCATGGCCCGGCAGCGCGGCCGCCGCCAGGACGATGACAATCGCGCCGGTCGCAAAACGCCGCATCGCGCCCTCCAGCTTCACGCCGGCGAGATTAGCCGCAAATGCTCGCGGACGGCACCCCCGGGTCGCCGTGCTGTCGCATGGGTGCCATCTGCGAAGCGCCCCTTGACGCAGATCAGTGCGCGTCCCAGCGTGCGGGTGTGCTTTCCTCTACATGGCGTCCACGGGCGCCATCGCAATGCCAGGAGCTATGCCATGACCAGGAACGAAGGAATGATCGACCGCATCGTGCGCGTGGTCGCCGGGCTCGCGCTGATTGCCTCGCCGCTCGGGCTGTACGGTGCCGATTATACGAGCGTATGGGGTTGGATCGGCGTCGTGCCGCTGGCGACCGGGCTCATTGGCGTCTGCCCGGCGTATTCCCTCGTCGGCATCAAGACCTGCTCCGGGTAACCGCCGTGCGTCAGCTAATGATCCTCGCGCTCGTGCTGGGAACAGGCGCGCCTGCCCTAGCACAAGGGGCCGGCCCGATGCAGGGCTGGGGCCAGGGCTGGGGCATGGGTGGGGGCATGGATGGGAGGCGGCATGATACTGGGACCCCTGCTGACGATAGGCCTTGTCATCTTGCTCATCGTGCTGATCGCACCGTACGTGCGCTCGTTCGGCGCAGGCGGCGCGGGCCCGCGCACGCCGACCGCACGCGACATCTTGGATGAGCGCTATGCCAAGGGCGAGATCGATCGCGAGGAATACCTGCGCCGCCGGCAGGACATTTCCGGCGAGTAGGAGTCGTAGTAAAGAGCAGAGATCACCCACGCCGAAAGGCGATCATGAGCGCCACCCTCCTCTCCGGGAGGCCCGAATTCGCCTCTTCGCGTTCGGCGGCGTGTTTGCGCTCATGGCCGCGTGGGAGATATTTGCCCCCCGCCGCGGGCAGAGGATCGGCCGCGGGCGCCGCTGGCCGAGCAACATCGGCGTCGTTGCGCTCGACACGCTCCTCGTGCGCCTCCTCTTCCCTATAACCGCCGTCGGCATCGCCCTGCTCGCCGAGGCCCGCGGCTGGGGCCTGTTCGCGGCGCTCGATTTGCCCGCCTGGGCATCGATCGTGCTCGGAGTGGTCCTGCTCGATCTGGCCATCTACCTGCAGCACGTTCTTTTTCACGCGGTGCCGGCGTTGTGGCGGCTGCACCGCATGCACCACGCGGACCTCGAGTTCGACGTCACCACGGGCGCGCGCTTTCAGCCCCATCGAGATCCTGCTCTCCATGGGCATCAAGCTGGGCGTTGTCGCCGCACTCGGCGTGCCGGCGGTTGCCGTGCTCATCTTCGAGGTCTTGCTCAACGCAACCTCGATATTCAACCATGCCAATGTGCGTATCCCGAAAAATGTCGACAAGGCTCTTGCGCTGGCTCGTCGTGACGCCGGACATGCATCGGGTCCATCATTCGATCGTTCGCCGGGAAACCAACAGCAACTTCGGCTTCAACCTGCCCTGGTGGGATCGCCTGTTCGGGACCTATCGCGACCAGCCGGCCGCCGGGCACGAGGGAATGATTATCGGCATCGAGCAGTTTCGCAATCCGCGCGAGCTGCGGCTCGACCGCATGCTGGTCCAGCCGTTTCGCGAAGATGCCGGCCGCTATCCGATGGGGCACGGTGACGACCCCGGCGCGCCCACGTCCGATGCTTCGGCAGAGCGGTGACCCCTTCCTCTCACTCGGCGTCGGGCAGCGGCACCCCGGCGGCCGCGAAGGCTCGGGCCTGGCGCGCAGCGACGTCGTCGAGCTTGAAACCCTCGATCGTCTCGTTGAAGAGGCGGCACCAGTTCTGGCGCGCGCCCAAGTGCAGGAACACGCCGCCCAGGCCGATGGCCGCCCGGTCCATGAACACGAACTCGCGCGGCACAGCGACCGGCCCTTTCTCGCGCAGGACCTTGTGCACATTGAAGGCCTCCTTGCGCCCGTAGTCGCCGGGCGTGGTGCCTTCGGCGATTGTGCGCTCGCGGTCATCGAGCAGCGGCCCGTAGATAAAGTGCGCCCAGATGTTGAGCGCCTCGATCAGCTCATTGGAGAGCCCACGAAAGCCCCACGTCTCGTAGGCGTGGACGACGAGGTCGCGGTTGCCGGTCAGGAGGCCGGTGTAGAGATCGATCACGCCTTGCACAAAGGGCACGCGGAACGAGCGAATGCAGCCGTAGTCCAACAGATTGATGCCGGCGGCGCGGCCGGCCGCATTGGGAGGACTATCTCCGTCATTGGAAAAAATAGTGTAGTTGCCCAAGTGCGGGTCGCCGTGGATCACGCCGTAGTGGCTGAAGGGGAACCACCAAGCGCGGAACATCGCCCGCGCGATGGCGTTGCGCTCCTCGAGCGGCGCCGTCTTGTAGTCGAGCAGCGGGCGCCCCTCGAGCCACGTCATGGTCAAGAGCCGCTTGGTCGACAGCTCGGTGAGCACCTCGGGCACGCGGATGCGCGCCTCGTCGGCGAAGATGGCGCCGTAGAGTGCGGTATGGCGCGCTTCCAGCTCGTAGTCGAGCTCCTCCCTGAGCCGCGCGGCGATCTCCTTCAGGATCTCGCCCGTCTCGACCGCGGGGTTCATACGCGCATGCACGGCGAATACGGCCTTGAGCTGCGTCAGGTCCGCCTCTACGGCCGAGGGCATGTCGGGATACTGCAGCTTGACCGCCAAGAGCCGCCCGTCGTGCGCCACCGCCTTATGCACCTGCCCGAGCGATGCCGACGCCGCGGCGTGCGTGTCGAAGCTTTGAAAGCGCGCCCTCCAATCGGGACCGAGCTCCACTTGCATCCGGCGCTGCGCGAAGGCGGGGCCCATGGCGGGCGCGGACGACTGCAGCTGCGATAATTCGCGCGCGTACTCGGGCGGCAGCGCCTCGGGGATGGTGGAGAGCAGCTGCGCCACTTTCATCAAGGGGCCCTTGAGGCCGCCGAGCGCGGCAGCGAGATCGGCGGCGTTGCGCGCCTTGTCGTGCTCGATGCCTAAGAGGCGTCCGCCCGCAATGCGCGCGGCGACCGCCCCGACGTTGGTGCCCACGCGCACGTAGCGCGCGGCCCTCGCCGAAAACCGGTTGTCCTCGTCGCCCATCATCGGCTCACGTTGCTCGGGCTGACGCCGCCCGCCCTCCGGCATATCGGTGCGGCACGACCGGCCAACAAGGCCGCGATCAGGTCGCGATCAGATCGCTGCCTCAGATGGCGACCTGGGTGCCGACCTCGACGACGCGATCCGTCGGGATTTGGAAGTAGGTGGTAGCGTCCTGCGCTGAGCGCGCCAGCGCCACGAACAACCGATCCTGCCACAGCGGCATCTCGGACTTGCGGAGTCGGCTTCAGGTTGCGGCGTGACAGGAAGAAGGACGTCGCGCTCATGTCGACGTTCAAGTCCTTGCGCCGGCACTGATCGAAGATCTTCGGCACGCTCGGCGTCTCCATGAAGCCGTAGCGGGCGACGACGCGGATGAAGGTGTCGGTGATGCGCTCCACGGTGACGCGCTCGTAGCGGGGAATGCGCGGCGTGTCCTCGGTGCGGATCGACAGGATGATGTTGCGCTCGTGCAGGACGCGGTTGTGCTTCAGGTTGTGCATGAGCGCCGTTGGCGCGCCCGTCGGGTCGGCGGTGAAGAACACCGCCGTGCCCGCGACACGATGCGGGGGCTTCGCCTCCAAACGGCGCAGGAGCCAGTCGAGGTCGGCCTCGTTCTTGCGCGTCTGCTTGGCCAACAGGCGCGAGCCTCTGACCCAGGTGATCATGACGAGGCCGACGCAGGCGGCGATCATCAACGGCACCCAGGCACCCTCCAAGACCTTCAGCAAGTTGGCGGTCAAGAAGGTCTGCTCGAGGAAGAGGAGCGGGACGATGAGCAGAGCCGCGTGCCACAGCGGCCAACTCCAGATCTGCCAGATGACGAAAAAGGCGATAAGTGTAGTGATGATCATTGCCGCCGTGACCGCCAGGCCGTAGGCCGCGGCAAGATTGCTCGAGTCCGGAAGAGGACGACGACTGAGCAGCACGGCGAATGAGCAGCATCCAGTTGACGCGCGGCATATAGATCTGCCCGGGAGGCTCGGAGGTGTGCAGGATGCCGAAGCGCGGCAACAGGCCGAGCTGGATCGCCTGGCGCGTCAGCGAGAAGGCGCCCGTGATCACGGCCTGGCTGGCGATGATGGTTGCAGCGTCGCTAGGATGACCATGGGGACAAGCGCCCAGTCGGGGTAGAGCAGATAGAAGGGATTTTCCAGCGCCTCGGGGTGCTGCAGCACGAGCGCGCCCTGCCCGAAGTAGTTGAGCGTGAGCGCCGGCAGGATGAGACCGAACCAGGCAGTCTGGATCGGCTTGCGTCCGAAGTGCCCGAGGTCGGCATAGAGCGCCTCCGCGCCCGTCACGGCGAGGAAGACGAGGCCCAAGACGGTGAGGCCGATAAGGCCATGCCGCAACAGAAAGCGGATCCCGTACAAGGGATTTACGGCAACGAGAACTTCGGGTTTATGGAGAGATGCTAGCAGAGCCCGCCGAGCGCGAGCACCAGGAACCACACGACCGTGACTGGCCCGAAAAGAGCCGCGACCTTGGCGGTGCCGCGCGACTGGGCGGCGAACAGCCCGATCAGGATCACCAGCGACAGCGGCATCACGTACTGGTCGAACCCAGGCGAGACGAGCGTCAGACCTTCGACGGCCGATAGGACCGAGATGGCCGGCGTAATGACGGCGTCGCCGTAGAAGAACGAGGCCCCGGCAATGCCGAGCCCCATGATGACTGGGGCGCTGCGCTTGGCCACGACTGGCCCAGCGCCATGAGGGCGAACATGCCGCCCTCGCCCTTATTGTCGGCCCGCAGGAGGATGAGCGACATACTTGAGCGTGACGACGAGCAGAAGCGCCCAGAGGATGAGCGAGAGCACGCCGAACACGGCCTCGCGGCCGGCGAAGCTCGTCGCCTTGGCGGCGATGACGGCCTCGCGGAAGGCATAGAGGGGGCTCGTGCCGATATCGCCATAGACGACACCGATGCATCCCATGACGAGCGTCCAGAAATTTTTGTCGGGAGTGCCGTCGGGCGGGCCCTGATCGGCGCCCTTCGCCACCACGTGCGATTGTGCCACGTCGGCACCTCACGTTGAGCTGGCTGCAGTGCAGCAAATGGCGCGCGCTTCTAACCCCTAACGCGGCCCTAAGGGAACCCCTTAAATGACGAAGGCCCCGGTCTCAAAGTCTTGACAATGGCGCCAGAGTCTGAGGCGGGAGCAAGTTCCCCGCCGCAGTGCGGCGGGGAAAGGGGTCGCCAACCGCAGCGCGGCAGGAAAGCGCAACAGTGTTACGCTATGCACGCGTCACCATCCGCAAAGGAGCTCATGCCGGGACAAGACGGTGAACAATCTCACGAGCAGCTGCTTCCGGCGCTTTCGGGTCGAAATCCAGCACCTGACTCGCCGCAAGATCGGCCGGCAGCTCGTTGACGGGGTATTTGCTCGGCAGCAGAACTATGACGGGTTTTCCCAGCGCTTCCGCAATGCCTGTTTCGTACGCCATCCAGCTGAGATTCAGCGGACTGCGGCGTGGTCATTAGCAAGATCAAGGCATGCGAGCGCTTGATAGCCGCCTGGATAAGATTTTCTCCAGTCCTCGCCGGCTCGCAACTCCCGTACAGGATTGAATGCCTCGAGCCCGAGGCCCTCCAGGGCGTCTTCAAAGCGAGCTGCAACATCGCGGTCACGCGAGCTGTATGACAAGAACACAGATTGCTTGCTCATCTCGCTCGTCTCCGGAGAGCCCTGAAGTAGGTTTCAATCGTATTGATGTCTATGCTGTTCAAGCCATCTAGTGGGCCCAAACCGTCTTCATCAGCAAGAAAGTCGGCGACTGTCACCTTGTAAAATATGCACACTATTCGCTTCTTCAACGCATCTGCCATGCCGATTTCATGCCGGACCCAAGCACGACGCCGCGACCAAGGCGTGAACAGAGCCAGCAGCTCATCGCACTCGGGGATTTCCTCATGAATTCGCACCTTGAAGTTGTCGCCGGCGGCGATGTCTCTCGTGTCAAGAAAGGCCTCCGCACCACAATCCTCGATCCCGCGTGCAATTTGTCCGGCGACCCAAGCGTCATCGCCTCCGTGCGAAACAAATACGCGGTGCTTTCGCTTCCTCTTCGCCATCCTGGCCGCACCCCCAGGTTGCAAAGATAGCTCACTAAGCGTTCGTATCCATCGCCTCCAGCTCATCGATCATGCCGGCGATGACGTTGAGCCCCTTCTGCCAGAACTCTGGCTTGGAGGCGTCGAGGCCAAAGGGCGCCAAGAGCTCGGAGTGGTGCTTGGAGCCGCCCGCTTTCAGCATGTCGAAATACTTGGCGACGAAGCCCGGATGCGCCTCCTCGTAGAGCCCGTAGAGCGAGTTCACGAGGCAGTCGCCGAACGCATAGGCGTAGACGTAGAACGGCGAATGGATGAAGTGGGGCACGTAGGTCCAGAAGACCTCGTAGCCGGGCTTTAATTCGATCGCCGGCCCTAGGCTCTCCGCCTGCACCTCAAGCCAGATGGCGTTGAGCTGGTCGGGCGTCAGCTCGCCGGCGCGTCGCGCCTCGTGCACCTTGCGCTCGAAGGTGTAGAACGCGATTTGGCGCACCACCGTATTGAGCATGTCCTCGACCTTGCCCGCGATGAGCGCCTTGCGCTCCTTGGGATCCTTGATCTCCTTTAGAAGTGCCTTGAAAGTCAGCATCTCGCCGAACACGGACGCCGTCTCCGCGAGCGTCAGCGGCGTCGGCGCCATCAGCGCCCCTTGCGGACGCGCCAGCATCTGATGCACGCCGTGGCCGAGCTCGTGCGCGAGCGTCGTCACGTCGCGCGGCTTGCCGAGGTAGTTGAGCAGCACATAAGGATGCACCGACGGCACGGTCGCTGCGGAGAAGGCGCCGGGCGCCTTGCCGGGTCGTACCGGCGCGTCGATCCAGCGCTTGTCGAAGAACTCCTTGGCGATCTGCGCCATCTCGGGTGCGAATTTGCCATAGGCGCCGAGCACGAGCGCCTCCGCCTCGGCCCACTTGAACCTGCGCTCGGGCTGGTCGGGCAAAGGCGCGTTGCGATCCCAATGGGCGAGCTTCTCCTTGCCGAGCCATTTGGCCTTGAGCGCATAATAGCGGTGCGACAGCCGCGGATAGGCCGCACGCACGCTTTTGGCGAGCGCATCCACCACGGGGGCCTCGACGCGGTTGGCCAGATGGCGGCTATCGGCCACGTCCTTGAAGCCGCGCCAGCGGTCGGAGATCTCCTTGTCCTTGGCGAGCGTATTGGTGATCAGCGTGAAGAGGCGGACGTTCTCCTTGAATACCTTGGCGAGCGCCTCTGCCGCCACCTTGCGTTTCTCTTCCTGCGGATTTGACAAGAGATTGAGCGTCAATTCGAGCGTCAAGGGCTCCGCCTCGCCCGCGACGGGGAAGCGCAAGCCCGTCATCGTCTCGCTGAAGAGGCGGTCCCAGGCCGAATTCGACGTCTGGCTCTTCTCGTGGAACAGCCGCTCGATCGTCTCGGAGAGCTGGTAGGGCTTCTCCTTGCGCACATTGTCGATCCACGGCTTGTAATGGGCGAGCCGGGGCGTCTTGAGGGCATCCGCCATCACGGCGTCGTCGATCTGATTGAGCTCCAGATCGAAGAAGATGATGTCGGTCGAGATCGCAGTCAGCTTCTCGGCGATGTCGCCGTAGAACTTGGCGCGATTGGTGTCGGACTGGTCGGCGGCATAATAGAGCCCGGCATACGAGCCCAGCCGACCCATCCGCTCCACGAGGCGCTCGAACTCCTCGATCGCCAGCGCCAGCGCCGCCCCATCGCGCCCCAGGGCCGCGAGCTTGCCGTGGTAGGCGTCCTTGATGCGGCGCGCCTCGTCCGCAGCGGCCTTCAAGTCGCGCGCGATCTCGGGCGCGTCGGGACCGGTATAGAGGTCGGCGAGGCTCCACTCGGGCACAGACCCGAGATCGGCAGCCTCGCTCGTGGCGCCGTCCGGCTGGTAGGG
Organism: uncultured Alphaproteobacteria bacterium; assembly: GCA_963724945.1. GTDB lineage: Bacteria > Pseudomonadota > Alphaproteobacteria > Rhizobiales > Hyphomicrobiaceae > Hyphomicrobium_A. The sequence continues at coordinate 94,636 of CAVRWL010000003.1, forward strand.
GCCAGAAACGTGCAGCGCGCGGCGTGCGCGCAAGTCCATGTGCATCCTTCGTGCTCCGGGTCGGATTCGGGTTTGGGGCCTTAACCATGCGCCAAAGAGCGCAAATCATGCAACGAGCGTGGCGGCAAAGCGGCACTATGCCCAAAAAAGGCTCAAGGTGGGTCCCATCGCAACGCCTTATTTACCCATCTTAGGCACTCTCTCCTTTGTTGAGTGACTTGCCGGTGGCCGAGTGTCCGATCCTGACGCAATGGGGTGGCCTCGGGGGCAGTTTCGTCCAGTGAGTTCGAGTGTCACATGGTCAAGAGTCTTCTAATCGTCGACGACGATCCCGCCCAGCGCCGCATCCTTGAAGAAACCGTCAAGCGGCTGGGCTTCGACACCAAAAGCGTAAGCTCGGGTGAGCAGGCCCTGCAGGTTCTGGAGGGGCCCGAGCGCGCCGATATCGGCCTCGTCCTGCTCGATCTCGTCATGGACGGCATCGACGGGATGGCCGTCCTCGACAAGCTCAACGGCAAGCCGGGTCTGCCGCCCATCATCGTGCAGACCGCGCATGGCTCAATCGACACCGCCATCAACGCCATGCGCGCGGGTGCAGTCGATTTCGTGGTCAAGCCCGCATCGCCCGAGCGCCTCGAGGTCTCGATCAAGAGCGCTCTTAAGATCGAGGCGCTCGCCGGCGAGATCAGCCGCATCAAGAAGAAGGCGGAGGGCACCCTCACCTTCGATGATCTCATCGTCCGTGGCGACGGCATGGAGCGCGTGATTGCGCTCGGCAAGCGGGCCGCCGCCTCCAACATCCCCGTGCTGATCGAGGGCGAGTCGGGCGTCGGCAAGGAGCTCATCGCACGCGCCATCCAGGGCGAGAGCGAGCGGGCGGGAAAGCCCTTCATCGTCGTCAACTGCGGCGCCATCCCCGAGAACCTCGTGGAGAGCATCCTGTTCGGGCACGAGAAGGGCTCGTTCACGGGCGCCGTCGACAAGCGCGTCGGCAAGTTCCAGGAAGCGGACGGCGGCACGCTCTTCCTCGACGAGATCGGCGAATTGCCGCTCGATGCGCAGGTGAAGCTCCTGCGCGCGCTGCAGGACGGCGAGATCGATCCGGTCGGCGGGAAGAAATCGCTGAAGATCGACTTCCGCCTGATCTCGGCGACCAATCGCAACATGATCCAGCTCGTGCGCGACGGGAAGTTCCGCGAGGACCTCTACTACCGCATGAACGTGTTCCCCATCTGGGTGCCTCCGCTGCGCGAGCGCCTCGGGGATGTCCCTGAGCTGGCGCAGCATTTCATGGCGCGCTTTGCCGCGGAGGAGGGCAAGCGCATCGCCGCCATCAGCGAGGACGCCTTCCGCCTGTTGAAGAGCTATCCCTGGCCCGGCAACGTACGCCAGCTCGAGAACGCGATGTTCCGCGCCGTCGTGCTCGCCGACGGACCAGAGCTGACGGTCGCCGAGTTTCCCCAGATCGCAGCGCACGTCACCGGCTTCGAGACCGCGGTGCCGGCGGCGCCGCCGCCCAACGCGCGCAAGCCGACCTTCAGCGGCCCGGCGCTCCTCGGGGCGGAGGACATCATCCCGCAGACGATGGAGATCCGCACCAACGGCAGCAGCGCGCTCGGCATCCCGGTTGTCACCGAGGCCGGCGATATCCGCCCGCTCGACGAGATCGAGGCGGACATGATCCGCTTGGCGCTCGGACGCTACCGCGGGCATATGACGGAGGTCGCCAAGCGCCTGAAGATCGGCCGCTCGACGCTCTACCGCAAGATGCAGGAGTACGGGCTCGAGCCACGGGCTTAGGACGGCGGCTCGAGCCTTGGACAGGGGCGGCGATGCCCTCGCCGCCCCGCCCCCACCTCAATTCCTCGGCAAACTCGCGCCCGCGATCGGACCCTTCCGGTCGCGGGCGGCGCATTTGCGCAACACCCCGCGGAGAGCCTGCGTGCTCGGAACGCTGAGTGGAGGCCGAGGGGTGGCCAGTGTCACATCCCTCGGCTAGCGTGCGGCAGCAACTTTGGGGGATCTAATGGTAATCCGGTGTTTTGTGGCGTTGGCGTTCGCGGCGTCGGCGTTCCTGGCGAGCAGTGCCAACGCACAATCGACGCCCCCGCGCGTGGCGACCGCCGATCCGATGGCCGCTCCGACAGCGCCGGCGCCCGCCTCTGCGCCTGCCCCCACCGACCCGCTCGCCATCGCTGTCCAGCAGCGGCTCGCCTCGCCGCCCGGCAAAGCCGCCGATGGGGAGAGCGAGGATCTCGCCGCCCTCAAGTCGTTCTACGCCGAGCGCAGCTATGCCCCGCTGTGGGTGAGCGCCGGCGCAACGAGCCCGAAGGCCGCTCTCGCGATCGCCGAGATCAAAAAAGCCGACGACTGGGGCCTTGCGGCCAGCGACTTTGCCGTGCCCGAGCCGATCGCGGCTAACGCGACCCCCGCCGTGCTCGCGGACGCGGAGATCAAGCTCTCCGCCGCGGTCCTGAAATACGCCCGCTACGCGCGCGGCGGGCGCATCATGGATCCCACCACCCAGTTGAGCTCCTATCTCGACCGCAAGCCGCAGCTCCTCGCCCCGCGCGATGTCCTCGCCAAGATCGCCGCCGCCGACGCACCCGACGCCGTCCTGCGCGGTTTCAACCCGCAGCACCCGCAGTTCGAGAAGCTGCGCCAGAAGCTCCTTGCGCTGCGCCGTGGTGCCGCCCCGGTGAGCCAGGTCGTGCATATGCCCGACGGGCCGATGCTCAAGCCTGGCATCAAGAATCCCGACGTCGCGATCCTGCGCAAGCGCTTGAACGTGGCGGCGCCTGCGGGCGCGGACGCCGCCCTCTACGATCCAGCCCTCAAAGCCGCCGTCGTCGCCTTCCAGAAGGAAAAGGGGCTCAGCCCCGACGGCCTCGTCGGCGCCGGCACGCGCGCCGTCCTCAACGACGTGGAGGTCCTGACGCCTGAGAAGCTCCTCGCCAACATGGAGGAGTGGCGCTGGATGCCCGAGGACATGGGCAATTTCTATGTCTGGGTGAACGTTCCAGAATTCACGGTGCGCGTCGTCAAGAATGGCCAGGTGATCCACACCGAGCGCGTCATCACCGGGAAGCCCGACAAAGAGACGCCCATCTTCTCCGAGACCATGAAGATGATCGTCTTCCGCCCGCGCTGGAACGTGCCGAACTCGATCAAGGTGCGCGAGTTGTGGCCGAGCCTGGCCCGCGGCGGCAACTATTTCGAGCGCGAGGGGCTGCGGCTGTCGCAGAACGGCCGCCCGATCGATCCGCAAAGCGTCGACTGGAGCTCGACCGATATTCGCCGCTACGACGTCTATCAGCCGGCGGGCGAGCGCAATGCCCTGGGCAACATCAAGTTCGCCTTCCCCAACAAGCATGACGTCTACATGCACGACACGCCGAACAAGGCTCTCTTCAACGAGGCGAGCCGCCCCTTCAGCCATGGCTGCATGCGCGTGCGCAACCCGCAGCGCTTGGCTGAGATCCTGCTCGCCGAGGACAAGGGCTGGGATGCGGGCAAGATTGCCGACCTGATCGCCAAGGGGCCAGAGAATAACGAGGTGAAGATCGACCACCCGATTCCCGTACACATCACCTATTTCACGGCGTGGGTCGACGATAAGGGCGACACGCAGATGGCGCGCCGACGTCTACGGCCACGAGCGGAAAATAGAGCTGGCGCTCGCGGGCAAATGGAATGAGATCGTTGTTGGGCCGAACCACCTGGCACCGGTGAAGATCGATCCGGAGCTGCGCGCCAGCATCCAGAACAGCAATTCCTTCGGCTCGGTCGGCAACCTCGTGCAGTCGATCCTCGGCGGCTTCTGAGAGCGCACCGCGCCTGGGCTTGAGCGTTTTGCGCCGCGGTAACCGTTGGTGCAGCCGCGAGAATTCGGCGCGCTTGCCGCCATATTGCCCTGCCCGGGCCCTTGTTCGCCCCCATTCAAAGGTTACCAACCGTTAAGGGTTTCTCCTTAACCCTGAGGGGACGTGAAAGCCGGTCGCATATTGGGACGCCCGCGCAAGAAGGCGACCCGGCGAGCCGGACAGGACACGGGGGTGCCACGTTGGCATTGACTAACAGAGGTTGCCTCGCGGGCCTTGCAGCTCTGCTCTTGGGCGTAAGCGCCGGCGCGCCTCAGGTCGAGGCAGAATTCGGCTCGACGCGCACGATCGCGCTTTATCACATCCACACCCAGGAAAGTCTGACGATCACCTACAAGAAGGATGGCAAGTACATCCCCGCGGCGATGAAGAAGCTGGACTGGTTCCTGCGCGACTGGCGCGAGAACAAGTCGATCGAGATGGACCCCAAGACCATCGATCTTTTGTGGGAGATGCACACTGAGCTCGGCAGCAAGGTGCCGATCAACATTATCTGCGGCTATCGCTCGCCCAAGACCAACAACATGCTGCGCCGTACGGTCGGCGGTCAGGCCAAGCACAGCCTGCACATGACCGGCCAGGCCATCGACGCCACGTTCCCCGACATCCCGCTGAAAGAGATGCGCTACTCCGCCATCATCCGCGAGCGCGGCGGCGTCGGCTACTATCCGACGTCCGGCATCCCCTTCGTCCACGTCGACTCCGGTCCAGTGCGCGCCTGGCCGCGCCTGCCGCGCTACGAGCTCGCACTGCTCTTCCCCAATGGCGAAACCAAGCACAGGCCGGAGAGCGGCGGTCCCATCACGCCCGAGGACGTGCGCATCGCGCAAGCGCGCCACAAGGAGCTCGCCTCCCAGGTCGCGACCTACTTCGACATCCGCAACCGGCCGCATACGCCGTTTGCCGTGGCCGAGGCTACGCCGTTGCCGGCGCCGGCTCCGCAGCCCATGCGCCGCGTAGGGACGCAACTCGCCGCCCTTGCCCCGGAGGCGGCTCCGCAGCTCACTCCACAGCTTACCGGCGCGCCGCGGCTCGTACGCGAAGCGCACGGCGCGCCGCCGTCCGAGGCCGATCGCCACCGCCTCAACGCGCTCGTGAAGCTCGCCTCGCTGAGCGCGCCGACCGCAGCACTTGCGCAGCCGGCACGCGGCCGCGACGAGCTCGCCAAGCTCATCAACACGTCCCTCGGCGCGAAGCCAAAAGCGGCGCCGGCCGCAGCCTCGCGCCTGGCCGCGCTCGCGCCGCAGGCACCGGCAGCAGCCCACACGGACGCGATTGCCTCTGACGATAGCGATGAGTGGGTGGCCGCCCCTGCAGTTCGACGACGATCACCCCGAGGAGCTGTCCTACCGCCCGTTCCCGATCGCCCCCCTTCTCACCCAATCGGCGTCCGCCGATGACAGCGCGCTTGCCAAGCTCTCCCGCCCCGACATCGCGCGCACGCTCGACCTGCTCGATGAGGCACCCGTCGTGTTGCCCATGCGCCTACGCCCCGGACGGCAGGTGGCCGAGGTGATGTGGGCGCAGCAGTTCCGCGGGGATGCGGTCGATATTTCGCTCTTAGCCAAGCCCGCGCGGTCCGAGAGCGCCCCTTCGGGCCTCGCCTCCCGCAGCGTCAGGACGACGGAACGCTGACCGGCTTGTGGCGCGAGGCCTTGCTGCGGCCCGGCGGGATGCATCCCTTCGACCAGGCAAGCTTGATGAGACGGCCGAGCTCGCGGAAATCGGCAGCCCGCGGCGAGGTCGCCCGCCACGCGAGCCCCACGGTGCGATGCGGCTCGGGATCGACGAAGCGCGTCAGCCCAATCTCGCGCGCGCGCAGCTCCACGTTGAGGCACATCTCCGGCAGAAGCGTGACGCCGTAGCCGGCGGCCACCATCTCCACGATCGTCGATAAGCTGGAGACGCCGAAGGTGTTCACGGCCGAGACCTGCTGCAGGTTACAGTAGGTGAGGGCCTGATCGCGCAGGCAATGCCCCTCCTCGAGCAGCAAGAGGCGCTCATGCTCGATGAGGTCCTTGGTCGCGCGCACCCGTGCGCTCAAGCGGCGCGCCAAGGGCAGGGCCAGGAGGAAGCGGTCGTCGAACAGCGGCAGTGTCTCGATCTCTGCATGGATGATGGGGAGCGCGAGCAGCAGCACGTCGAGCTTGCCCGCGATGAGCTCCTCGGTGAGCGGCATCGTCTGCGTCTCGCGCACGTGCAGCTCCAGATTGGGATAGCCCTCGCGCAGGAGCGGCAACAGCGGCGGCAGCATGTAGGGCGCGATCGAGGGGATGACGCCGAGGCGCAGCGAGCCTGACAGCACATCGCTCGAGTGCTGCGCGAACTCGATCATCTCGCGCACGTCGCCGAGGATGCGCGCAGCCCGCGCCGCAACCTCGCGTCCCTTATCCGACAACAGCACCCCGGCCCGCGTGCGCTCGACCAGCACCAGACCGAGCTGCTGCTCGAGCTCGTGGATTTGCATCGAGAGCGCCGGCTGCGTCACGGCGCAGGCTTCGGCGGCGCGGCCGAAGTGCTGCGCGCGCGCCAACGCATCGAAGTAGCGCAGCTGCTTGAGCGTGACGTGGGCGGGCATAAGAAACTCTAATCTAGGCGCAAACAATATACGATTAGAACTTATGCATATGGGTGTCTAGACCAGGCCCTGCAACGTGTTCTCGGCGACATCCACAGTCCTCGCGGCGCTGTCTGGAGCAGTTCGCCGACCTCGATCGGCGGGGCGGGGCTGAAATACCCTACTCTTGCCGTGGGCGCCTCGGCCGAGCGCCGAATCGGACCGAGGCGCTCTCTCCTCTTCTCCTTTTGCGCGCTCCCGCGAGCCTGCGATCGCGTGCGCGAGGCTCACTCGGCGGCGATCATCGGCGCCGCACTCGCAGCACTTTCCTCCTCCAGCATGCCGAGCGCGTGCAAGTAGACCTCCAGCACCGCGTCCTCCTCGTTGCGCTCAGTCGCGCTCTTCTTGCGCAACCGCACCACCTGGCGCAGCACTTTGACGTCGAAGCCGAGCGCCTTGGCCTCGAGGAACTTGTCGCGGATATCGCCGGCGAGCGCCTTCTTCTCTTCTTCCAGACGCTCGATCTGCTCGACGAGCTGGCGCAGTTGCTTTTGCGCCGATGCCTGTAGCGTCGTCATCCCCTTACCCCCCTCTTGTCATGGAGCTGACATCGACGCTAGCGGTGCCGGCAGGCACGTTCAAGGCAGCGAGCCGAGCGATCCAGAGGAATCTGGTGCGCGCCTGATTCGCCGGTGCTCAGCCCCGGCCGCGCGCTGCGGGGCTTGAGAACGGCGGTGCGTCCACGCTATCGGTGTGAGAGCCGAAATACTGCACCCGGTGCAAGGAATTGTGCAGATCGGCGCGGGCGAAAATCGTGCTCACTGCGGCCGCGATCCGCTCCGCCCACCGATCTTGGCCGGCCTGCGCGCGCACGAGGTCCTGGCGCACCTCGAGGATCGTGTGCGCAAGACCGCGCCGCGTGCCGTGCTGCCACATGCAGTCGCCCGCGAGCTTGCCGTCGTAAGGCTCGTTCTCGCCGACGATGAGCCCTGTTTCGGTGCGCAGCGCCTCGAGCAGAGGCACGGAGAAGCGGTAGTCCCGATCCCACAGGACCGCAGCGTGCCAGGGGCGCTCCTCACCCTTCCAGCGCTCGGTGAAGCTGTGAATCGACAGCAATACCGGGGGAACGCCCGCCGCCATGCATTGCTCGATCAGAGCATCGATCGCAAGATGATAGGGCTCATAGTAGATGCGCACGCGGCGGTCGTGCTCGGCAGCGTCGATCGCCCGGTTGCCGGGAACAACGGCGCCGTCGGAAAGGCGCATGATGAGCGTGGGGTCGTCGAGGCCGCGGTTCACGTCGATCAACAGGCGCGAGAAGCGCGTGGAGATGGCCGGCACGCCGAGCGTCTCAGCCAGCCTGCGCATGACCTGATAGGCGCCGATGTCGTAGGCGATGTGGCGCTGAAGCTCGGTCGCAGGCAACCCGAGCGTGCCGTAGCTTGGCGGAAGAGCATTGACGGCGTGATCGCAAATGAGCAACAGGCCGGCGTCGGTGCGGCCGGGCAAGATCTCGTAGCTGTCGGTAAGCGAGGCTGCGGCGAGGGAAGGCGGCGCGCACCCGGCGGCGTCTGGCATGGCGCAAATATACCTGTGCATGTCGGCCAATGCCACCCGCGTCGGTGCGGCGCTTGACGAGGCAAACGCTATTGCGCAAACCACGCCCTGGCGCAAGCACGCCCAGGACCGATCCGGGATTTACGATGGCCGAGCCCGAAATTTCCGCCTGCGCGCCTTGGCGAGGGGCGCGCCGCGACGCTGCGCGGGCCGCGCCGCCGGCACAATCTCAATGCCGCCACCTTCCTGGAAAACAACGCTTGCTCGGGCGCTTCGCGGGCGACCGGTGCTCAAACCCGGTGCCGCCCGGCCCGGGTCCGCGTCAAAAGCGCCCGTCCCGTTCGCGACCGCCAGGGAGCGTGCGGCGTGGCGTGCAGCCGCCGACGGCGGTCAGCCGCGCGCGGCCCATCCGAGCAGCGAGGATCGGAGCTGAAGACGTGAGGCCGAAAGATCGAAAGCCGCATGGGCGCTTGCTTGCCGCCACCTCGCTGCTGGCGCCCCTCCTCGTCCTCACCAGCGTGCCGGCCCGCGCCGATCTCAAGCTGTGCAATTCCACCTCGAGCCGCATCGGCGTCGCCGTCGGCTACCGCGACGAGACCGGCTGGGCAACGGAAGGTTGGTGGAACATCGCATCGCAGACGTGCGAGACGCTGCTCAAAGGAGCCGTCCCCAGCCGCTTCATTTACATCCACGCCCTCGACTACGACCGGGGCGGCGAGTGGGCCGGCACCAACTTCATGTGCACGACCGATAAGTCGTTCGCGATCCGCGGTGTCCAGGACTGCCAGAAGCGCGGCTACAAACGCACCGGATTCTTCGAGGTGGACACCGGCGAATTGCAGGAGTGGACCATCCGCCTCACTGATCCTGAGGATCACGGGGCGGCCGACAAATGAGACGTAACAGACGGGTCAAGGTCCTAGCGACCTTGGGCCCGGCCTCCTCCGCGACGGAGATGATCGAGCGGCTGTTTCTTGCCGGCGTCGACGTGTTCCGCATCAACATGAGCCACTGCAGCCACGAGACCGCGCGCGCGCTGCAGAACTCCGTTCGCTGGGTCGCCAAGCGCCACCGTCACCCCATCGGGATCTTGGCCGATCTGCAGGGACCGAAGTTCCGCGTCGGCGAGTTCCCCGGCGGGCGCGCCTTCATCAACGACGGCGCCATCTTCCGCTTCGAGCAGGAGGAGAGGCCGGGAACGAGCGAGAGCGTCCACCTGCCGCATCCGCAGATTTTCGCAGCCGTCGAGCCCGGGCAAATGCTGCTGCTCGACGACGGCAGGATCCGCATGCGCGTCGTCGAGAAGACGAAGAGCTCCATTGCCGCGCAGGTTCTCGTCGGCGGCGCTCTAGGCAGCCGCAAGGGCATCACGCTCCCCGACACCCTCTTGCCCGTCGGGCCGCTCACCGCCAAGGACCGCGCCGATCTTTCCCACGTTCTGAAGCTCGGCGTCGATTGGATCGCGCTCTCGTTCCTGCAGCGCGCCGCCGACATCCACGGCGTGCGCCGGCTCGTCGGCGAGCGCGCCGCCATCCTCGCCAAGATCGAGAAGCCGTCGGCCGTCGCCGATCTCGATGCGATCGTCGCCGCCGCCGACGGCCTCATGGTCGCCCGCGGCGATCTCGGCGTGGAGATCCCGGTCGAGCGTGTCCCCGGCGTGCAAAAGCAGATCACCCGCAAGGCGCGCGGCGCCGGCAAGCCCGTCGTCGTTGCCACGCAGATGCTGGAAAGCATGATCTCCTCGCCCGTGCCGACGCGCGCGGAGGTCTCCGACGTGGCGACCGCCGTGTTCGACGGCGCCGACGCGGTCATGTTGTCGGCGGAATCGGCGATCGGCCAGTTCCCGCTGGAGGCGATCCAGGTGATGGACAGGATCGCCATCGAGGTCGAGAGCGACCCGAGCTACGACGCCATCGTGCACGCGACGCGGACGACGCATCAGCCGACGGGCGCCGACGCCATCGCCGCCGCCGCGCACGCCATCGCCGACACGGTCAAGCTGTCGGCGATCGTCTGCTACACCGCGACCGGCTCCACCGCGCTGCGCGTCACGCGCGAGCGCCCGGGTCTGCCCATCATCGGCCTGACGCCGGTCGAGGCCACGGCGCGGCGGCTGTCGCTCGTCTGGGGCATCGAATCGGTGCTGACGGGCGACCCGGCCACCCTGACCGACATGGTGAGCAAGGCCTGCCGCATCGCGTTCGACGAAGGATTCGTCAAGCCGGGCGACGGGATCATGATCATTGCCGGCGTGCCGCTGGGATCGCCCGGCGCGACCAACATGGTCCGCATCGCCTTCGTGGACGAGAACGGCGCGCCCGTGGCGGAGGGCCGCTGAGGACCGCTAGATGCCTTGCTAGATGCCTTGGCCCTCGACCTCGAGCGAGAGCGCGTCGGCGGCCTCTTTCGCTCCCGGCATGAACGGGTTGATGCGAAGGAGCTCCTGGTAGGCTTTGAGCGCGCTCTTCTTCTGGCCGCTCTCGCTCAGAATGCGGGCCAGGCCCTCCAGCGCCTTGTAGTGGTTGGGCTCGAGAGCGAGCGCGCGGCGCAGATCGCCGACCGCGTGCTCGGTGTCGTTCTGCGTGTAATAGACGTAAGCGCGGCGGCTCCACCCTTCCGCGTAGTCGGGGGCGAGATCAGTGACGGCGTCGAGCAGCTTCAGCGCGAGCTCGGGATTCTTCGCGTTGACCGCCTTGTAGGCGCGGTTCATCAGAAGTGCGATGGTGGGGCTGTCGGTGTAGCTCCACAGGCCCTCGATGGTCTTGGCGATGGGCGCCGCCTGCTCCGCGTCCTGCGCGTGCGCGAGATGCTGGTAGAGCTCCGCCAGCATGGACTCGCGGTCCTGCGGGCTCTTCGGCTTGCTCACGTCGATGGTGGGCTGGGCGAGCGTGTCCGGCGCGGCCGGTGTGGGCTTGGCCGCCTTTTCGCCAGCCTGGTCGCCATTCTGGTCGCTAGACTGGTCGCTAGACTGGTCGCCAACCTGGGGCGCCGCCGGTGCCGCCTCCTGAGCGGAGACGGGCGTCGTCAGGATGCCGCCCAACAGAAACGCCGTGGCGACAACGGCGGCAAGGGCAGCTGCATTGGACGTCTGGCGCATGCCAAAGACATAGGACGCCGCCGGGGCAACGTCAAAGCGGCGCGAGTCCGGTCAGCCCTGGCGCGCCTTGAAGCGCCGTTGCACCTTGTTGATGATGTAGAGCCGCCCCTTGCGCCGCACCAGGCGATTGGCGCGATGGCGGGCGCGCAGCGACTTCAACGAGTTCCGGACTTTCATCTCAGGCACCGATGGCAGCAATGATGGTGGGCGCGACAGGGATCGAACCTGTGACCCCTACGATGTCAACGTAGTGCTCTACCGCTGAGCTACGCGCCCCTGAAGGGCGTGGTTCTAGGCGGTAGCCGGCGCTGCGGTCAACCCTGAACTGCAGCGCTCAAGCAGCGAGCAGGCGGTCGACCTCGCGCACCAAATCCTTGAGGTGGAAGGGCTTCGACAGCACGCGCGCGTCCTTGGGGGCCGCGATATCGTTGTTCAGGATCACGGCCGCGAACCCGGTGATGAACATGATCTTCAAGTCCGGGTCGAGCTCGCTTGCCCGCCGGGCAAGCTCGATGCCGTCCATCTTCGGCATGACGATGTCAGTCAGGAGCAGGGTGAAAGGCTCCGTTTTAAGCCGCTCATAGGCCTCCTCGCCGTTGGCGAAATCGATGACCTCGTAGCCGGCCTTCTTCAAGGCCCGCACCAGAAAGCCGCGCATGGACTCATCGTCCTCGGCCAAGAGAATGCGGGAAATCGTGACGCGGGAGGGCTTTGCGGTCATTACTCGACTACTCTGAGGGCTGATCCGTTTGCTGCTTTATTCGGCGCTCTGTCTAGGATCGACTGTGCTGGCACTATGGTAAACGGAAGGTGAAACCCGAGAGCCGTGCGCACGGGGAAGGCATGTGAGCGAGGTCTGCAAACTTGTCCCCTCCCGATGGACATATTGTGACCAGGTTGGCACAGTGAGCAAGAGGCGAAGCGCAAAGACGGCACATGGTTTCTAAGCTCCCGTGGCGCGTGAGCCCTGAGCGAATGGCGACCAGCCGGCCAGCCCGGCGGGGAGCCGCGATCGAAGTAGCAATCGGAACTGTGCAAAACGCATGCCCGCGCGCGACCGCCCCCTAATCCCCTCGGAGATCCCTCCGGAGCTGCTGCCGCCGCATCTCGTGACCCTGCCCGAGCCACAAGCCGCGCCCTTCGTGCTGTGCTCGCCCCATTCGGGGCGCATCTACCCGGAAGCCTTCCTCCAGCTCTCGCGCTTGAGCCCGCATTCGCTGCGCAAATCTGAGGATTGCTTCGTCGACGAGCTGTTCCAGCCGATTGCCGCCGAGGGCATCCCCATGATCTCGGCGCGCTTCCCGCGCGCCTTTCTCGACGTGAACCGCGAGCCCTACGAGCTCGACCCGGAGCTGTTCGCCGAGCCGCTCCCCGATTTCGCCAATACGCAGTCGGTGCGCGTCGCTGGCGGCCTCGGCACGATCGCCCGCATCGTCGCCGACGGCGAGGAGATCTACCGGGGCAAACTTCAGCTCGCCGCAGGCCTCGAGCGGGTGGCGCAGCTCTACATCCCCTTCCACGCGGCCCTTGCCGAGCTCATCGAGATGACGCGGCACCGCTTCGGCTACGCGATCCTGATCGACTGCCATTCGATGCCGTCCGCCTCGATGGCACCGGCCGGCGGGCCGCGTCCCGACATCGTGCTGGGGGACCGCTTCGGCGCCTCCGCCGACTGCAAGATCACCCGCTTCCTCAAAGACCTTCTGACCGCCCTCGGCTACGAGGTGCAGATGAACCGGCCCTACGCCGGCGGCTACATCACCGAGCACTACGGTCGGCCGGCGCGTGACGTGCATGCGGTGCAGATCGAGATCAACCGCGGGCTCTACCTCAATGAGCTGACGCTGCGCCCCACCACGGACTTCGCCGAGTTGCAGCGCGACCTCAAAGGGCTGGCGGCTCCCCTGTTCAACGAGCTACCTGCACTTTTCGAGCGGCGGGCTGCGGCCGAATAAGGGCTTTCGCCCTTGGGTGAGCCAGGCTCTTTTTGCAGGGCTGCATGCGGGGATCATGTTGCGGCGCGGGAGACATCCCAAGCGGTTGCGCCGGTATGGTGCAGGTCGGTCGACGACGCTGCCGCCTCAAGAGAGGCCTAGAAAAGAAAAGGGGCCGTTCGGGTGTCGAACGGCCCAAGTCTAGGGAGGAAACGCCCAAGGAGGGCTACGACAAGCGAGCCGGGCTCGCGATGTCGCACCGCAAAACCTAAGGGTGCATTGCACAATTTTCAAATGCAAATTTTGCAGAGCTGCACTTACGTAAACGAATACGTAAACGAAGAGCTCCCTGCAGGCGTTCCGCGCGACGCGAAAAAAGGCCGTTCGTGCCACGAACGGCCCAAGTCTAGGGAGGAAACGCCCAAGTGGGCTACGGCGGTCATCAGAATCACCGACACCACCGCGCTTTTGAGCTATGAGCTTGTTCGTCTCCGGCGGCAACGGCCTCAGGCCACCACCGGATAATTGGCTGTTAAACTGTGGCGACCTAGCAACGCATGGTGAAACTCGGCAACATAGTGCGCAACATGCCTTGCCCAGCTTGCAGGATTGCTCTCGAGCCTCGATGCCATCGCTTGTTTGCCGCGACGTCCGGTCCGGGGGCGCACCCATGACCAGCCCCCCCGCGTTCGCGTCCCTGCTCGCCTTCGCGCACGAGCTCGCCGATGCTTCCGCAGCCATCATCCGCCCCTATTTCCGCCGGCCGCTGGCCGTCACGAACAAGGCGAGCGACGGCGCTTTCGATCCGGTGACGGCCGCCGACCGCGCCGCCGAGCGCGCGATCCGGCGCGCGGTCGCCGCACGCTGGCCCGACCATGGCCTCATCGGCGAGGAGCTCGGGCAGGTGCGCGCGGACGCACGCTTCCGCTGGGTCGTCGACCCGATCGATGGCACGCGCGCCTTCATCATGGGCACGCCGCTTTGGGGCACGCTCATCGGGCTGCTCGAGGGCGAGGATGTTGTTTTGGGCCTCATGAACCAGCCGTTCACGGGCGAGCGGTTCTGGTCGGGAGCGCGCGCCGCATACGCGCGCACCGGCGACGGCAAGGCGCATCGCCTCAAGACGCGCGCCTGCCCGCGTCTCGCCGACGCCGTCCTCTCCACGACCCATCCCGACCTCTTCGCGCGGGGCAAAGAGTCCGAGGCGTTCGCACGATTGAAGGCGAAAGCGCGCATGACGCGCTACGGCGGCGACTGCTACGCCTATTGCCTGCTGGCCGCGGGCTTCATCGACATCGTCGTCGAGGCGGGGCTCAAGACCCACGACGTGGTGGCGCTTATTCCCATCATCGAGCGCGCGGGCGGGCGCATCACCGATTGGGACGGCGGGCAAGCGACCGACGGCGGGCGCATCGTTGCCGCGGGCGATGCGCAGCCTGCACGAGCAGGCTCTGCAGGCCCTCGCGCGCTGAGCGGACTCACGCGACCTTGGCGTCGACCCCGAGATAAGCGTCGAACGCCGCCCAGAAGCGCGTGCGCACGCTGTCGGTCTCCTGCAGGATCTCGTGGCGCGCGTCGGGCATGAGAATGCAGGACGCGACCTTGGCCTCCACCGCGAAATCCTCGATCGCGCGCGTCGACACGACGGTATCGTTGCCCGCCGCAAACATCAGCAGCGGCACGTTGATGCGCGCGGGGTAATTCGGATTGGAGAGACGGCGGCAGGAGCGCAGGGCTGCTCTGAGCCAGCCGATCGTGGGCCAACCGAGTCCCAGCTCGGGTGCTACCTCGAGCACCGCCTTGGTGCGCAGCCAGCGCTCGTGGTCCGACGTCAGCACGTTGCCCTCGAACGGCTGGCTCGTCTCCAAGGCGCCGGATCCGCCGAATACGTAGGCGCCCGACATCCCCAGCGCACAGCCGAGCTCGGCATAGAGGCGGGCACGCAAGGGCTTGGGTCCGATGATGCTCTCATGAATGGCGATCATCGGCGCGGTGAGCACGATGCGCTCGAACCAGAGGCCCGGCATCGTCGCGCTGCGCAGGAGCACGTTGCCGCCCATGGAATGCGCTAGCCCGATGAACGGGGGCAGGCAGTCGGGCAGCACGATGTCCTTCATGAAGCGGATGAGGTCGCGGTCGTACTCCCAGAAGCCGCGCACGTAGCCCTTGCGCGGGTTCGAGAGCATGCGCTGCGAGCCGCCCTGCCCGCGCCAGTCCATGGTCGCCACCCCAAAGCCACGCCGGCGCAAGTCGGCGATGACCTCGAAGTATTTCTCGATGAACTCGGTGCGCCCGCCGAACAGGCAGACCGTGCCGCGCCGCGGCACGCGCGTCGCGTCCCAGCGGGCAAAGCGCAGCTTGGCGCCGTCATAGCCCTTGAAGGTTCCGACGGTTGCCCCGCTCGGAACCGGATTCTTTGCAAGTGTCACCAGCTCCATTGCGACCCCCTTTGGCGGTGGCTCGACTCTCCCGCTCATAATACAACGAGCGATCCACCACCACAGGGGCCAGACTTCAGGAGATCAATAAGGCCGCTGCCAATAGCGCCGCTGGCCGTAGGCGTAGGAGCGGGGGCCGTCGACCGCGCGAGCGTCGAGGATCTCGCCCGAGCAACGCTCGATCGTCAGATCGAAGAGCCGCCCAGAAGGCCGCCGCGCCTCGATGCGGAGCACGCTTCCGCGCGGCTCCAGATCGTGGAAATCGCCCCAGCCGTCCGCGTGCAGCCGGTCACGCACGATGTCGCGGGGCACGCACGCCCCTTGGTAGCGGCCCTCCGCGTAGCGCCCCCCTTCGTCGCGTCTGTAGGGGCGCCCGTAGTGGCGCCAGGAATATTCGTCCTCGTCCCGCAGCTCCGCGCGCGGCGGATCAGTGGGCACGAGGTCCTCCGACGGCTCGGCGTAGCGGTCATAGCCGCGCTCCCCGTAGGCATCCCCATAGCGGGAATCGTCGTAGGCGGCGCCGCCGCGCGGAGGCTCCCAAAGATCGGCAGAGGACGCGGGCAGTGCCGATAGGAAAAGCGATGCGGCAACAGCAGACGCCGCAGCGAGGGCTGACGCTGACATGGGCTCACTCCCAATATTTCGAGTTGTGACGGCTCCCCAAAAAGGCCGCTGCGAGCGTGGTCCCGCCAACATGAATGGGAGCTGAAGGGGCGCAAATTTCTCGTTGCGAGGAGGCGACTTGCCTTTCTGCCTCAGGAGCCGCAGAGAGCCCTTGAACGCGCGCTCCCCGTTCCTAAATCAAAGGCTGCGCACGCCCTCTGCGGGTGCGCAACAAAACCGGCCTGGCCCTTCTGGGCAGGCTGAAAGTGCATGTCGCTTCTGATGGAGGATATGTCATGCGACAGTTCGATTTTGCCCCCCTTTACCGCTCGACCGTCGGCTTCGACCGGCTCGCCCAGCTTCTGGACAGCGTCGGTGTCGATGACGGCTACCCGCCCTACAACATCGAGCGGCTCGGCGACAACGAGTACCGCATCACCATGGCGGTCGCCGGCTTCAACAAGGATGAGTTCAACATCGACGTGAAGGAGTCCTCGCTCGTCGTGAGCGGCGTCAAGAAGCCCGACGACAAGCAGCGCACGTTCCTGCACCGGGGCATCGCCGCCCGCTCATTCGAGCGCCGCTTCCAGCTCGCCGACTACGTCGAGGTCAAGGGCGCCGAGTTCAAGGACGGCCTCCTGCACATCGATCTCGTCCGTAATCTGCCCGAACGCATGAAACCGCGCACGATCGCGATCGCCGCGGACGGCAAGCAGATCGAGGCCACCGCGTAACGGCGCATTTTGCCGGACACGGCACGTCTTCGGGCGGTCGCCGCGCAAGCGGCGGCCGCCGTTCGCCGTCGGGCGCCGCCTTGCCCCTCCCGGTGCCGAATTTTTGCGGGCGTGGCAGAGGCTTGACGCTTGTGCAGGCAGCAGAAATCTGCGAAGCTCGGCCAGAAAGGTCAGCACTCCTGTCCTTTATTGCGGCATTGCAGGGGGCTGGCCGATGTCGGACGGATCGCCCGGAAATCTTGACGAACCCCGCAAGAGCCCGGTCAAATCGCTCCGGCACGCGCACCGACCCCCTGAAATGCGCCGCCAAGGATGAAAGAGCGCCCGGCATCGAGGTCGCAGCATGAGGAAGAGCCCGAAATCGACCAGCGCTGGCTTGCCCCAGGGGGGCCTTGCGCGGCCTGAAGCGCAAGGTCTCTATGACCCCGCGCGCGAGCACGACGCCTGCGGCGTCGGCTTCATCGCCGACATGAAGGGGCGCAAGTCGCACCAGATCGTCGCCGACGCGCTGCGGATCTTGGAGAACCTCGAGCACCGGGGCGCGGTCGGCGCCGACCCGCTCGCGGGCGACGGCGCCGGCATGCTGGTGCAAATCCCGCACGACTTTCTCAAAGAGGAGTGCAAGGCGCTCGGCTTTGCCTTGCCGCCGGTCGGCCGCTACGCGGTCGGGCAAATCTTCATGCCGCACGACGAGCGCTTGCGGTCGCACTGCGAGCGCGTGTGGGCGCGCATCATCAAGGAGCAGGGGCTGGAGCTGCTGGGGTGGCGCTCGGTGCCGGTCGACAACTCCTCGCTGTCGGAGATGGTGATCGCGACTGAGCCCGTGCACCGCCAGGTGTTCATCGGCTGTCCGTCCTCGATCCTCGACCAGGACGACTTCGAGCGCCGCCTCTATCTTGCGCGCAAGATCGTCTCCAACGCCGTGCAAGAGGCCTACAAGGGCCGTGACATCGGCCACTACACGGTGTCGCTGTCGAGCCGCACGCTCGTCTACAAGGGCATGTTCCTGTCCTACCAGCTAAAGGCCTACTACAACGACCTGTCGGATAGGCGCTTCGTCTCCGCAATGGCGCTCGTGCACCAGCGCTTCTCCACCAACACCTTCCCGTCCTGGAAGCTCGCCCATCCCTACCGCTTCGTCGCCCACAACGGCGAGATCAACACGCTGCGCGGCAACGTGAACTGGATGGCGGCACGCCAAGCCTCCGTCTCCTCGCCGCTCTACGGCGGCGACATCGAGAAGCTGTGGCCGATCTCCTACGAGGGGCAATCGGACACCGCCTGCTTCGACAACGCGCTCGAGTTCCTGGTGATGGGCGGCTACAGCCTGTCCCACGCTGCCATGATGCTGATCCCCGAGGCCTGGGCCGGCAATCCGCTCATGGACCGCAAGCGGCGCGCTTTCTACGAGTACCATGCCTGCCTCATGGAGCCGTGGGACGGCCCCGCTGCCATGGCCTTCTCCGACGGCCGCCAGATCGGCGCCACGCTCGACCGCAACGGCCTCAGGCCGGCGCGCTACTTCCTGACGAAGGACGACCTCGTCGTCATGTCCTCGGAGGCGGGCGTGCTGCCGGTCCCGGAGGAGCGGATCGTGCAGAAGTGGCGGCTGCAGCCCGGCAAGATGCTGCTCATCGATCTGGAGAAGGGCCGCATCGTCTCCGATGAGGAGCTTAAAGCTGAGATCGCTGCCTCAAACCCTTACGAGACGTGGCTCAAGCGCACGCAGATCCTCGTCTCCGAGCTGCCGTTGCCAAAGGAGAAGTCGGCGGCGAAGAAGTCGAACGTGGCGCTCCTGGATCTGCAGCAGGCGTTCGGCTACACGCAAGAGAGCCTCAAGCTTTTGATGAAGCCCATGGCGGAGGCTGGCCAGGAGGCCATCGGCTCCATGGGCAACGACACGCCGATCTCGGCCTTGTCGTCGAAGTCGAAGCTCTTGCACACCTACTTCAAGCAGAACTTCGCGCAAGTGACGAACCCGCCGATCGATTCGATCCGCGAGGAGCTCGTCATGAGCCTCGTCTCCTTCATCGGGCCGCGGCCCAACATCCTCGACTTGGAGGGCACCTCTAAGCAGAAGCGGCTCGAGGTGTATCAGCCGATCCTGACGAATGAGGATCTGGAGCGCATCCGCCAGATCGGCGAGGTCAAGGACAACGAGTTCTCCTCGATCACGATCGACATCACGTACGCGGCCGAGAAGGGCCCAGCCGGCATGGCGCCGGCGCTTGACTGCGTGTGCGCGGAGGCCGAGGAGGCCGTGCGCTCGCAAGACTACAACATCATCATCCTGTCCGACCGCGCGGCGGGGCCCGACCGCATCCCGATACCGGCCCTGCTCGCGACCTCGGCCGTGCACCATCACCTCATCAAGCAAGGTCTCAGAACCTCCGTCGGTCTCGTGATTGAGACGGGCGAGGCGCACGAGGTGCACCAGTTCTGCACGCTCGCCGGCTACGGCGCGGAGGCGATCAATCCCTATCTCGCCTTCGAGACGCTCGAGGCGATGCTGCCCGACCTCGACGAGGAGCTGACGCCCGCCGAGGTCAAGGGGCGCTACATCAAGGCCATCGGCAAGGCGATCCTCAAGGTCATGGCTAAGATGGGCATCTCGACCTATCAGTCCTACTGCGGCGCGCAGATCTTCGACGCCGTCGGACTGCGCTCCAGCTTCGTGAAGAGGTACTTCACCGGGACGCACACGCAGATCGAGGGCATCGGCCTGCGCGAGGTCGCGCATGAGGCGGTGGAGCGCCACCAGGCGGCCTTCGGCGAGGTGCCCGTGCTCGACAACGCGCTCGACGTCGGCGGCGAGTATGCCTTCCGCGTGCGCGGGGAGTCGCACGTGTGGCGCGCTTCCGTCGTCGCCGACCTGCAGCACGCTGTGCGCGGCAACCTGCCCGAGCGCTACCGCGCGTTCGCCAAGCAGATCAACGATCAGTCCGAGCAGCTGATGACCATGCGTGGCATGTTCCGCATCCGCTCCGCGGAATCGCTTGGCCGCAAGCCGGTCCCGCTCGAGGAGGTCGAGCCTGCCGCGTCGATCGTCAAACGCTTCGCCACCGGCGCCATGAGCTTCGGCTCCATCTCACGCGAGGCGCACACCACGCTAGCGATCGCCATGAACCGCATCGGCGGCAAGTCCAACACGGGCGAGGGGGGCGAGGAGAGCGACCGCTTCAAGCCGCTCCCCAATGGCGATTCCATGCGCTCGGCGATCAAGCAGGTGGCCTCGGGTCGCTTCGGCGCCACCACCGAGTACCTCGTCAACTCGGACATGATGCAGATCAAGATGGCGCAAGGGGCCAAGCCCGGCGAAGGCGGACAATTGCCCGGCCACAAGGTCGACGCGGTGATCGCGCGCGTGCGCCATTCCACGCCGGGCGTCGGCCTCATCTCGCCGCCGCCGCACCACGACATCTACTCGATCGAGGACTTGGCCCAGCTCATCTTCGATTTGAAGAACGTCAACCCCGCGGGCAAGGTCTCGGTCAAGCTCGTCTCCGAGGTCGGCGTCGGCACGGTCGCCGCCGGCGTCGCCAAGGCGCGCGCCGATCACGTGACGATCTCCGGTTTCGAAGGCGGCACCGGTGCCTCCCCGCTCACCTCGATCAAGCATGCGGGCTCCCCATGGGAGATCGGGCTTGCCGAGACGCACCAGACGCTCGTCTTGAACCGCTTGCGCGGCCGCATCGCCGTGCAGGTCGACGGCGGCGTCCGCACGGGCCGCGATGTCGTGATCGGGGCGCTCCTCGGCGCCGACGAGTTCGGCTTCTCGACGGCGCCGCTCATCGCAGCCGGCTGCATCATGATGCGCAAGTGCCATCTCAACACCTGCCCCGTCGGCGTCGCCACGCAGGACCCGGTGCTGCGCGCCAAGTTCCAGGGCAAGCCCGAGCACGTGATCAACTACTTCTTCTTCGTCGCCGAGGAGGTGCGCGAGTACATGGCGGCCTTGGGCGTGCGCACCTTCGATGAGATGATCGGCCAGACGGAGGCGCTCGACAAGGATCGCGCCATCCACCACTGGAAGGCCAAGGGGCTCGACTTCTCGAAGATCTTCTACAAGCCGCGCATGCCGACGTCGCGTCGCCGTGTACAATTGCGAGCGCCAGGACCACGGTCTCGAAAAGGTGCTCGACAACAAGCTGATCGAGTTGTGCCAAGCCGGCGATCGAGCGCAAGAAGCCGGTGAAGCACGAGCTTTCCATCAAGAACACGGACCGCTCAGCCGGCGCCATGCTTTCCGGCGAGATCGCCAAGCGCTACGGGCACGGCGGCCTGCCCGAGGATACCATCTGGCTGACGCTCAACGGCACGGCGGGGCAGAGCTTCGGCACCTGGGCCGCGCGCGGCGTCACGCTCGACCTCGTCGGCGAAGGCAACGACTACGTCGGCAAAGGGCTGTCGGGCGGCAAGCTGATCGTGCGCCCCAACGCGCTCTCGGGCATCACGCCGGAGGAGAGCATCATCGTCGGCAATACCGTGCTCTACGGCGCCATTGCGGGCGAGTGCTATTTCCGCGGCATTGCCGGCGAGCGCTTCGGCGTGCGCAATTCCGGCGCCGTCGCCGTCGTCGAGGGCACCGGCGATCACGGCTGCGAGTACATGACGGGCGGCGTCGTGGTCGTGCTCGGGCCTACCGGGCGCAACTTCGCGGCCGGCATGTCCGGCGGCATCGCCTACGTGCTCGACGAGGCAAGCGACTTCGAGACGAAGTGCAACCTCGCCATGGTCGCGCTGGAGCCGGTCGAGGCCGAGGAAGAGGTGATGGAGCGGCTGATGGGGCAGGCTGGCGATCTGGAGAGCCACGGCCTCGTCGATGTCATGTCCGACATGACGAAGGGCGATGCCGAGCGCATCTACCAGCTCGTCGCCCGCCACGCCCACTACACGAACTCGGCCAAGGCCAAGCTCATCCTCGCCGATTGGCGGGCCTATCTGCCGAAGTTCAAGAAGGTGATGCCTATCGAGTATCGCCGCGCGCTCAAGGAGATGGCGAAG
The DNA here is from genome assembly GCA_963724945.1 of uncultured Alphaproteobacteria bacterium. Taxonomy (GTDB): domain Bacteria; phylum Pseudomonadota; class Alphaproteobacteria; order Rhizobiales; family Hyphomicrobiaceae; genus Hyphomicrobium_A. The sequence continues at coordinate 116,441 of CAVRWL010000003.1, forward strand.
GCGCAGGCCGCCGAGGCTCCGGGCATCGGAACGCTCGAGATCGGCCTCAAGGCAGCGAAGGCTTGAAGATATTCACCTCTCCATGAAATGATAGCTGGGGTTTGGGGTGTCAGACCCTTCGGGTCTGACACCCTTTCTGACTACCAGGATGAGATGCGGTGCGGGCCCAAGGCCTGACACCGGCGCAACGATACCGGAACGACAGATGGGCAAGATCACCGGGTTTCTCGAGTTCGAGCGGTCAGCACCCGGCTACGCGCCCGTCAAGGAGCGCGTGAAGCACTGGCACGAGTTCGTCCTGGCGCCGAGCGAGGAGGATTCGAAAGTCCAGGCCGCGCGCTGCATGGACTGCGGCATCCCCTATTGTCACACCGGCTGCCCCGTCAACAACCAGATCCCCGACTGGAACGACCTCGTCTACCACGGCGACTGGAAGACGGCGGCTTTGAACCTGCACTCGACCAACAACTTCCCCGAGGTGACGGGCCGCATCTGCCCGGCCCCGTGCGAGGCTGCCTGCACGCTCAACATCGACGACGCACCGGTCACCATCAAGGCGATCGAGTACGCGATCGCCGACCGCGCGTTCAGCGAGGGCTGGATCGCGCCGGAGCCGCCAGAGCACAGAAGCGGCAAGCGCGTCGCCGTTGTCGGCTCAGGGCCCGCCGGACTCGCCGCCGCCCAGCAGCTTGCGCGCGCCGGCCACGAGGTGCACGTCTACGAGAGGAACGCCAAGCCGGGCGGCCTTTTGCGCTACGGCATCCCCGACTTCAAGATGGAGAAGGGGATCGTTGAGCGCCGCGTCAAGCAGATGGAGGCCGAAGGCGTCGTCTTCCACTGCAACACAGAAGTCGGCGTTACGATCCCGGCCAAGGAGCTCGAGGAGAAGCACGACGCGCTCCTGCTCGCCGGCGGCTCCGAGCACCCGTTCGACTTCTTCGCCAAGTCGCCGGGCCGCGAGCTCGACGGCATCCACTTCGCCATGGAGTTTCTGCCGCAGCAGAACCGCCGCGTCGCGAACGAGGTGCCGCCCGCCATCACCGATGCCAAGACTGGCGGCAAGAATGGTGCCAAGGACATCCTCGCCCACGACAAGCACGTCATCGTCATCGGCGGCGGCGACACGGGCTCGGACTGCATCGGCACCTCCTTCCGCCAGGGCGCGAAGTCCGTGACGCAGCTCGAGATCATGCCGATGCCGCCCGAGCACGAGAACAAGGCGATGACCTGGCCCAACTGGCCGCTGAAGCTGCGCGTCTCCTCGAGCCAGGCGGAAGGCGCTCATGTCGAGTACTCGGTCTCGACGACCGGCTTCTCAGGGCCCGACGGCAGAATCGAAAAGCTCCACTACGTCCACGTCGACAATAAGCTGCAGCCGATCCCCGGCTCGGACGCCGAGCTGCCAGCCGACCTCGTGCTGCTCGCCATGGGCTTCTCCGGTCCCGTCGAGGAGGGCCTTGTCAAGGAGCTGGGGCTCGAGGTCGTGGCACGCGGGCGCTTCAAGGGCCTCAACGCCGACGAGCGCGACTACAAGGTGCCGGGCCGGAAAAAGGTGTTCGCCGCAGGCGACATCCGCCGCGGACAGTCGCTCGTCGTGTGGGCGATCCGCGAAGGGCGCCAGGCCGCGCACGCGATCGACAAGTTCCTCATGGGCAAGACGACTCTCCCCCGCTGAAGATATTTTTTACTGACACGAGCCGCGAGAAGCTTTGCTTGCGGCGATCTCTGTCTTGCTGAGAGCCGCGCCTAAGGCGCGGGCGCCCTTGGCGCCATCCGCGTCTCGCGTCATGGCGGAGCCATGCTACGCATGGACGCTCGCCGCGGCTTGGTGCCAAACTTGACACTCGCGTGCGGCAGCCAGGGCCCAAGGGCGCCCCGGCGTGAGCGCCGGTCCTCAACAAGACGGCGCCCACCGCAAACAAAGCTTCTCTCGGCTTGTGTCAGTAAAAACTAAGGGCTCGGCGCCGCTGCGGCGGTCGCCTGCGGGCGCGGCCAGGCGAAGTCGTCGGCGCGGCCGGGCTTGGGCACCAGCCGCTCGCCGCGCTCGAACACGCGGAAGTACGGCGTCTGCGTCGGCGACAGGCGGCGCTGGCCGGCGCCGCCGCGCGGCGGCACGATCGAGCTCATGACCGTGAGCCCGCCCGGAATCTGGTCGACGAGGATGTCGCCCATCTGCGCGGCGTGGTCGATGCTCTGCTTGCGCGTCACCAGCGCTACGATTGCGGCGGGGATGGCAGGCCTCACGATGTCGACGGTGACGACCTGCTCGGTGCCGTCTGGACCGACGATCTTGACGTCCACCTTGCCCGGATCCGCCTTCTGATCGCGCGGACCGCCGGGCGCCGGTGCGACCACGCCTCCCTTGGCGAGCTTGCCCTTCTGACCGTCCTGGCCATGGGCGCTCTCCGCCTTGGGGCGCGCACGGTCGGGATTGACCTGCGCCTGCTCGGCGGCATCGCCCGCCAGCGGGATCGACCTTTCCGCCCGCGCTTGCGCCAAATCGCGCCTCAGCTCGCGCTCGACGAAGTGCGCAAGCTTGCGGTAGCCGGCGTCGGTGAAGTGCACGCCGTCGGTGTCGCGCAGGCGGCGCACCTTGCCCGTGACATCCGGCCCGTAGTCGCTATAACCGCCGCCCTCGTCGATGAAGCTCGCGTAGCTGTCGATGTAGCGCACGCCATTGAGATAGGCGCGCTCGCGGAAGATGTCGTTCATGAACTGGGCGCGATCGTTGTCTTGCCAGCGCCGCATGTTGGGCAGCCCGACCCAGTAGACGCCGCGGCCGCCTTTCTTGAGGATCTTCATGAGGCGGTCGACGCGGGAGGCGTACTCCTTGCGCATCTCCTCGTTGCCGGCGGCCGCGCGCCGGGACCCGAGGCTGTAGCGGTCCTGCGCGCCGAGCATGACGATGACGACGTTGCTCGGGTCGCTGGCGAAGGCTTTCTCCAGCTCGTTGAGATCCTCCGGAGTGCTCGAGCGCATGAGACCCGACAGTTTGTAGCGCTTGGGCGCGATCTGCACCCCGGCGGGGACTCGCCGCGTAGGCCTCGTTCAGGCCCCCGAGCAGACCGTCGGCGAGCCAGTCGCCGACGACCTGCACCTGATAGACGTCGTTGCGCGGGAAGGGCGTGATAAAGCTGCCGCCGAGGGCGGCGTCCTGGGCCGAGGCAGGCATCGCCGCGGCCATCGCTCCGATAAGAGCGAAGGCCCGGAGAACCGTTGCAGCGATGGTGCGCTTCACGTCGCTCGCTCCCAAGGTGCACGGACCCGCACATTCCGCAAATCCGCTGGGCGACACAGTAGACTTTTCTACTGCGTCGCCCAAGCGCAAGGCGGAAACATGGCCCCTTAAGGCGCGCGAAGGCTTGGGGCGGCGGCCGCTAAGCCGCCTTCCTCGCCTTCTTGACGCTCTTCAGGCGGACAGGCGCCTGCTTGGCGGCAGCGGCCTGCCACTTGAGCTCGTCCATCTCGGAGCCGCGATGGTGGGTTTTCACCACCACGTCGCGCGCCGAAAAGGCTTCGCGTAGCACGCCGATGCACATCTGCGGCCTGGCGTCCCCGCACATGAACACGTCGAGCGCCGCGTAGTCGGCCTCGGGCCAGCTATGGATCGAGATGTGACTCTCGGAGAGCACGGCGACGCCTGACACTCCACCGTTTGGTGTGAAGTGATGCAAATGGATGTGCAGGAGCGTTGCGCCCGCCACCTCCACGCATCGCGTCAGGGTACGCTTGATGTGCTCCAGATCATCGAGCCGTCGGGCGCCGAACAGATCCACGATCAGGTGGGTTCCGGCGAACCGAACGCCATCGCGCTCGATGAAGAAGTCCTTCCTGTCGTCATGCGCAACTTGCGCATGGTCTTCGTGCGCCACATGCGCAGCTACACGATGATCTTCCTCTTGGGCGGTGCTTGAACGAGTTCAAGTCCATCCCCAATTGGAAGAGGGTGTCATTAAAGGCCATATGACCCTCCCCAACCAGCAGATAGATGTGACCCGTCCGCTCCTTACCTTTGGGGTTTCTGGAAAACCTCGACCTTAAGGGCAGGTGGACGAACGGAGAGGGGTCATATGAGGCAACACCCCCCCCTAGGCAAGAAAAAATTGCCCCCGCCGCCAAAAAAATTTGTCACGCCGTTGACGTGATTTTAGCCGACGCGGCTGCTCGGAGATTTCACGACGCCCGATCGCGCAGCTGCGGTGCGGCGCAATCAGCGGCCGAGAAACTTCTGCAAGAGCTTCTGCGCCTTCGACGGCTCGCCATTCTGGCCCTTGCCCAAGAGATCCTCGACGATCTCGCCGGCGTTCTTGCCCTTGAGCTCTTTGCCGATCTCCTTCACCGCCTCCATCGCCTTCGGGTTGTTGATGGCACCGGCGACGTCGGGTGCGATGTCGGGGGCGTCCCAAGGGCCGGAGATGTGCACGGGGATCTCGATGCCCGTGACGTTCTGCTCGCCGCCCTGCCCGGCGAGGGTGGCAACGACCTTGGGCCGCAAGGTGTAGTCGAGCGAGCGCTGCGGCAGATCGATGTTGCCGGAGCCGGTTGCCCGCATAAGCGGGCTTGCAAGCTTCAAGTCGTCGTTCTTGGCGATGCCGTCGGCGATGAGGAAGCTGCCGGTGAGCTCGCTGAAATCTGTCTTCTGCGACGGCGAGGAGGAAAACTCCGGGACCTTGCCTTCCGACAACGCGCGCATGGCGCCGGCGAGATTGAACCCGATGATCGCCCCGTTGTGCACGGTAATGTCGGCCTTGCCGCTGAGGGTCGAGACGATGGCGGCCTGGCTTGCGCCGTGCCCCGTCAGCGCCATCGTCAGGTCGCCGGTGCCGGCGAGCCAATTGATGCCGGAGGTGTCCTTTAGCAGGGACTGGGCGGCGATGCCGGACAGAGTGAAGTTGCTGGCGAGCGTGGCCTCGTTGCCGGTGGCATCGAGGCTCACGAGGCCCTTTCCGCGGCCGTCGTAGAGGCGCACGTCCGCAAACGTCGCCTTGAGCACGCGGTCCTTGAGCCCAACGACGACATCGGAGGCATCGACCTTGAGGTCGCGGTAGGCCAGGCGCTCGACCGAGAGCTTGGCGTCGACGTCGACGCTACCCAGGGCGGAAAGCGGCAACGGGGTCGCGCTCCAGCCGGCCGAGCGCCGGGTGTAGCCTTTCACCTGCGGGCCGGAGGGCGGCGCGAGCAGGTCCTCGATCGACCGCGGCTTGGACTGCGGAGCTTGTGCCGGCGGCGCGGCCGCCGGCGGTGCCGGTGCAGCGCCCGCGGGCGGTTCCGGCGCCGCCGGCTCCGTGCCCGCTGTCGCGTCGGAGACGTAGTTGGCGAGATTGAGGCCTGCGACCTTCAAGTCGGCGGCGACGTGCGGCCGCTCGCCCGTGGTGTCGACGTCCACCGTGCCGGTCGCCGTGGCGCCGTCGAGCGCCAGCTTGGCGCCCTCCAAGCGCACCACGTGATTGCCGGCGTCAAGCTTGCCCGCGACCGACACCGCGCCGAAGCCCGGCGCCGACGGCAGCTTGACACCGAGCCACTGCGCAAGTGTTCGCAGCGAGGAGGCGTTGCCGTTAATGGCGCCTTGCGCGCTCCAGGCGCCGCTGAGCGTCAGCGCCCCGTCGTAGCTCACGGTGACCGGCTTGCCGGCGACGTTGAACGCGAGCTTTGCGGGCCGCTCCCGCAGCAAATCCTCTGGCGAGGCGAGCGTGCCGTCGAAATTGACCTTCTCATGCGACCACACCAAGTTGCCGTCGGCCGTGAGCGGATCGGCGATGGACTTGAGAGTGACGCGCGCGTTGATCGCCTCCACGGTTGCCTTACGCCCCGTCCGCTCGTCGCTGTAGTGGACCGTGCCGTCGACGATGCGGATATTGCCGAGCGACAATCCGGCGAGGCCTCGCAGACCCGCTCCCGGCGCCCCTGCCGTCGCGCCGGCCTTGAAAGCGGCGAGCGCGTTGTTGTCGGACTGCGCCAAACGCACAGGACGGCGCGTCAGATGCGCCCAGCTTCGGCGCCCGTCGGCGTCGACGCGCAGATCGAACACCGGCTCGTGCAGGACGAGGCGGTCGACCGCGATCTTCTTGCGCAGAAGCGGCAGCAGCCTGACGCCGACGTCGAAGCTCTGCGCGGTGAGGAACGACTCTCCGCCCATGTCCGGCGGGGCCGACAGCGTGACGTCGGCGACGCGCACGCCGAGCGTCGGGAACAGCGTGAAGGATGCCGGCCCTGCGATGACGAGATCGCGGCCGGTCGCGTCCTTGACCTGACTGACGATCTCGCGGCGAATGAGGTCGGTCGGCGGCGCGATCACGACGAAGGTGACGGCCGCGACCGCGAGCGCCAAGAGCCCGATGCCGCCGTAGACGAGACCGATGAGCACCGGAGACGTCTTCGGGGCGGGCGCAGGTCGGCGCGTGGGCCGGGTAGGGATGGTGGGCTCGTCGCGATAGCCCTGCAGATTCGATGGTGGGCCGCCGGGCGGCCTACGAGTGGTCATGATCGATCCCGAGGCTCCTCTTGCCGCATCTAGGCCAACGCGAGACGACGCTGGGTGCGCCAATGCTGAGGCCCGTCGCTCCGTGGCAATGCCGGCAGACGCAATCTTCCGCTGGCGCCCCTTTCTAGGGCTCGCGCCGCGGCTGATGTAGGCGCGAATTATGTCACGGTGCGGCCGAGGGCCAAAAGGGCAGCGCGCGCATTTGCCCTCGGGCATCCGCTTTTTTCCTCGCAATTCTGGCTGGCGTCGCGCCTCACGCGAACGCGCGACCGCCGCGCGCCGTAACCCGCGCGCAAAAGCGGGGAATTGCGGCAGCCGGTCGCGGCTTTTTTCCTGGCCAAGATAACAGTTTGGTAACATAGTTGCGCACTGCACACGGATTTTCGCTGCAGTGCAGCGAAAGAGAGGGGCGCCTCGGAATGCACTACTACGCTTACGAGTTTGCGCACGCCGTGCTCCAGCCTCTCCGGATCGGCGTTCATGGGCTGCGTACCGCGCTCGACTGGCCCTTCAACCCGATCGCCGGCACCCCCTTCGGCCGTCACCTGGCGGCGGCCTGCGAGGTCTTCGAGAACGTGACGCGGCGCTACGGCAAGCCGGAGTTCGGCCTCAAGATGACGCGCGTCGCCAACATCGATGTGCCCGTGCACGAGCACATCGTCGCCGCCACGCCGTTCTGCAATTTGTTGCACTTCGAGCGCGACACCTCCCAAACCGGCGCGCGCTACGACCCCAAGGTGCTGCTCGTCGCTCCCATGTCGGGCCACTACGCGACGCTCCTGCGCGGCACGGTGAAGGCGATGCTGCCCGAGCACGACGTCTACATCACCGACTGGATCGACGCGCGCGAGATCCCGCTCGCCATGGGCCGCTTCGATCTCGACGACTTCATCGACCACGTCATCGACTTCATAAAGATCATCGGGCCCGACACGCACGTCATCGCCGTGTGCCAGCCGGCAGTGCCGGTGCTGGCGGCCGTGGCGCACATGGCCAACACCGACGACCCGTGCCAGCCGGCCTCCATGACGCTGATGGGCGGGCCCATCGACACCCGGCGCAATCCGACCGCCGTCAACAGGCTGGCGGAGGCGCGCTCGATCAACTGGTTCGAGCACAACGTGATCTCAATCGTGCCGCTCCCGCACGCGGGCTTCATGCGCCCGGTCTATCCCGGTTTCATGCAGCTCACGGGCTTCATGACCATGAACCTCGAGCGCCACATGAACGCGCACGTCGACCTGTTCAACAACCTCGTCAAGGGCGACTGCGACCCCGTCAAGCAGCACCAGGACTTCTACGAGGAGTACCTGGCGGTCATGGACCTGACGGCGGAATTCTACCTGCAGACGGTCAAGACCGTGTTCCAGGAGCACGCGCTGCCCAAGGGCACCATGATGCATCGGGGCACCCGCGTCGACTGCTCGGAGATCCGCGACACGGCCCTTATGACGGTCGAGGGCGAGCGCGACGACATCTGCGGGCTCGGGCAGACAGGGGCCGCGCACGAGCTCTGCACCGGCATCCCCGAGCACATGAAGGTTCACTACGTGCAGGAGGGCGTCGGCCACTTCGGCGTGTTCAACGGCACGCGCTGGCGCACCGAGATCCAGCCGCGCATCCGCGAGTTCATCCGCACGATCGAGTATTCGCGCGGGAGCATCCCCACCGACAGGCGCACCGCGCGCCGCTCTCAGCACGTCGAGCTCGCCGTATCGCCGGTTTAGGCGGAACCTTTAGCCACCCTTTAGCATTCTCAGGGCACTCTGCGGTTCAAGCGGCCTTCCGCCGCCGATGAGGCGTCCATGGTGTCAAGCCTATCCCGCCCTGTGATCGCCGGCCTCGCCGCGCTCGCGACCCTGAGCGGGCCCGCTCGCGCCGACGATGAGCTCGAGCTCGCCTTCAACGACCACTGCCGCGAGTGTCACTCCTTCGTGAAGGACGACAACCGGCTGGGGCCGACGCTCTATGGCGTCGTCGGTCGCAAGGCGGGGACGCTGCCGGGCTACGCCTTCTCCAATTCGCTCAAGGGCGCGAACGTGACCTGGAACGAGGCGACGCTCGACAAGTGGATCGCCAATCCCGACGCGGTGATCCCCGGCAACACCATGAGCCCGCCGTATGGCGGCGTGGACGATCCCGCGATCCGCAAAAAGATCATCGCGTTCCTGAAAAAGATCTCTCCTCAGGACCCCAAGGCCGAGTAGCGCGCTCACCCGCGCGCGGCCCTACCCGTCATCCCAGCCAAACGCGCACCCCCCCACCCGTCATCCCGGAAGCCGCCGCTATCAGCGGCGGCTATCCGGGAACTTGCCGCTTGCGCCATCGCCAGCCGCTAGATCCCGTGTCTGCGCCGCACCGCTTCGCGCTGCGGACGCGCACGGGATGACGGGTGAACTGGGATGCGGGCCCCCAAAAGCAGACGGCGGCCGGAAGCCGGCCGCCGCCTGAAAATTCAAAGACGAGAGTGTCGACGTCGTTAGATGATGTCGATCTCGGCCGGCAGATAGGACGTGACCTCGAGGCCAACTTCCTGCTCACGCACGGCGGGCTTGGTCCAAACCTTCATGATCTTTCCTCCTCTATGACCGGGCGCCTTTCACCCGGGCTCCCCTAATACGTAGGCATCCGCGACCATAAGTACAAATCGCATCTTCGTGATCGTGATATAAGAAACGCTGATGGCCGTCATAAGGCGCTGATGGGCTCAGGGGGGGGGGGGGGGGGGGGGGGGGGGGTGGGGTGGGTGTTAGAGAGCGGAGGGCGTGGCAGGTAGGGAGCTGGTGAAATCCTGTTCGGCCAGCGGCTTGAATGCTGGTGAGCAGTCGAGCCGCTGGAAGTTTTCCGATCCGAACCTTGGTGGCCAGCTCCCAGGCGGTCGCAGCGCTGACGTGGACATCGGCGTACTGAGCACGATGGCTTCGCTCGCCCGCCGCGACAATCGAGGATCGTCGAGCCACCACCACAATAGCGCGTGCGTGTCGAGCAGAGTCTCACGCCTTACTCATGTCTTGCGGCGCTTCTTGCGCGCGGAGGCCCGTTGCGCGACCGAAATGGGATCGGTCGAATAGGCGCCCTCCCAGGCGGCAAGCTCCTCCTCCGGCAGATCGTCGAAGAAGCTGTCGGGCACGGTGAACTCGCCCTTGTAGGCGCCGGGCTTGCGCTTGGGGTATTTCTTGGGAACCGGCACGAGCTTGACCGCCGGCTTGTCGCCGCGCGCGATGACGACCTCCTCGCCGGCCTCCGCCTTCTCGATGAGCTTCGACAGGTTGGTCTTGGCCTGGTGCACCGTGAACGTGGGCATTGGCGGCTCCTTAGCTAAGCATTAGCTAATATGGCCTAGCCGGGAGGACGCGCTAATGCGCGGCCTCCCAGTTGTCGGCGGCGTGAGCGTCGACGTGGATCGGCACTTTCAGCGCGACGGCCGGCAGCGCCGCCCCCTCCATCACCTTGACGACCGTCTTCAAGGTCTTGGCGACCTCGGCCTCCTTGACCTCGAACACCAGTTCGTCGTGCACCTGCAGCAGCATCCGCGCGGCGAGAGCCCCGCCTCGGCCAGCGCCGCCGGCATGCGGATCATCGCGCGGCGGATGATGTCGGCGGCCGAGCCCTGGATCGGCGCGTTGATCGCCGCGCGCTCGGAGAATTGCCGCGCACGCTCGGGCTGCGGGTGTTGATCTCCGGGATAGTGGATGCGCCGGCCGAACAGCGTCTCGACGTAGCCCTGCTCGTGCGCGCACCTTTGGCGCATCCGTCCATGTAGTCGCGGATGCCGGGGAAGCGCTCGAAAGTAGGTCTTGATGTAGGCGCCGGCCTCGCTCCTGCGGGATGCGAGAGCTGGTTGCGCCAGCCCGAACGCCGAGATGCCGTAGATGATGCCGAAGTTGATCGCCTTGGCGCGCCGGCGCACCTCGGCCGGCATGCCCTTGACCGGCACGCCGAACATCTCCGACGCCGTCATGGCGTGGATGTCGAGGCCCTCCTCGAAGGCCTGTCTTCAGCTGCGGGATGTCGGCGATGTGGGCGAGCACGCGCAGCTCGATCTGGCTGTAGTCGGCGGAGATCAGCTTCATGCCTGGCTCGGCGATGAAGGCGGTGCGGATCTTGCGGCCTTCCTCGGTGCGGATGGGGATGTTCTGCAGGTTGGGCTCGGAGGAGGAGAGCCGGCCCGTCGTGGTGGCGGCCAGCGCGTAGGAGGTGTGGACGCGGCCGGTGCCCGGGTCGATGTCGCCCGGCAGCGCGTCGGTGTAGGTGCGCTTGCAGCTTGGTGAGCTGCCGCCAGTCGAGCATGAGTGATCAGCCGGCGCGCATCCTCGGGCAGCTCCTCGTTGGCGGCGAGGTCGTCGAGCACGCCGGCGTCGGTCTCCCATTGCCCCGGTTGCGGTCTTCTTGCCGCCGGGCAGGCTCAGCTGGCCGAACAGCAAGTCGCCGATCTGGCTGCGGCGAGCCGAGGTTGAACGTGCTGGCCGACGAGCCGCGTTGACCTCGTCCTCGAGCCGCGCCATGCGCTGCGCGAAGTCGCCCGACAGCCGCGCGCAGGATCCGCCGGTCGACCTTGATGCCGGCGCAGCTCCATGTCGGCGAGCACGGCAACGAGCGGGCGCTCCAGCGTCTCGTAGACGGTGGCAGGCCCTCGACGGCAAGCCGCGGCTTCAAGATCGATCCACAGGCGCAGGGTCACGTCGGCGTCCTCGGCCGCGTACTCCGTCGCCTTGTCGACCGGCACTTGCGCGAAGGTCTTCTCCGCTTCTTGCCGGGCGCGTGCGCGACGACGTGCTCGAAGAGATGCGGCGCGTGGCCCAGTGGCGCATGGCGAGCTCGTCCATGCCGTGGCTGCCCTTGCCGGCGTCGAGCGCATAGGACATCAGCATGGTGTCGTCGAGGCCGCGATGCGCACGCCGTGGCGGGCGAGCACGGCGAAGTCGTACTTGATGTTCTGGCCGATCTTGAGGACGAAGCGTCCTCGAGCAGCGGCTTCAGCCGCGCCAGCGCGTCGCCCAGCGGCAACTGGGCGATCTCGCTCGCCCAGCGCCGAAGTCGAGCTCGCCGCCGCTCTTGCGATGTGCGAGCGGGATGTAGCAGGCCTTGCCGGGTGCGGCTGCCAGCGAGAACGCCGACGAGGTCGGCGCGGCATGGGATCGAGCCCGGTCGTCTCGGTGTCGAAGGCGACGACGGCCGGCCGCGTAGGCGCGGCGATCCAGGCCGCGAGCCGCTCACGCGTCGTCACCGTCTCGTACTTCGAGCGGTCGAAGGGCACGCTTCGCCGCGTGCGTGGCGTAGAGCACTGCGGCGGCGGGCGTCTCGGTGGCGGCCGGCGCTGTCCTCCCTTCCTTGGTCGTGGGCGATGGTCTGGCGCCGCTTCTTGGGCACTGTCGCGCCGACCGAGACCTCGAGCGCCGGCGGCGGCTCGGCGCCGAGCGCTTCCGCGATGCGCCGCGCCAGCGTGCTGAACTCCATGGCGCGCAGGAAGCCCAGCAACGCCTCCGGCCGCGGATCGTGCACGCCGAGCTCGTCGAGCGGCACGCCGGCGGCGACGTCGTTCTCGAGGCGCACCAGCTCGCGCGACAGCCGCGCCTGGTCGGCGAACTCGATCAGGGTCTCGCGCCGCTTGTCCTGCTTGATCTCGGCGGCGCGCGCCAGCAGCGTGTCGAGGTCGCCGTACTCGTTGATCAGCTCGGCCGCGGTCTTGACGCCGATGCCCGGCACGCCCGGCACGTTGTCGACGCTGTCGCCGCCCAGCGCCTGCACGTCGACCACCTTGTCCGGCGGCACGCCGAACTTCTCCATCACCTCCTCGCGCGCCGATGCTGCTTGTTCTTCATGGTGTCGAGCATGACGACGCCGGGGCCGACCAGCTGCATCAGGTCCTTGTCGGAGGAGACGATCACCACCTCGCCGCCGGCGTCGCGACCTCGCAGGCGTAGGTGGCGATGAGGTCGTCGGCCTCGTAGCCCTCCTGCTCGACGCAGGCACGCCGAAGGCCCGCATCGCCTCGCGGACCAGCGGGAACTGCGGGCACCAGCTCCTCGGGCGGCGGCGGGCGGTGCGCCTTGTAGTCGGCGTAGAGCTCGTTGCGGAAGTTCTCGCGGCCGGCGTCGAAGATCACGGCCAGGTGGGTCGGCGCGTCGGACGCCTTCATGTCGCGCAGCAGCTTCCACAGCATGTTGCAGAAGCCGTGCACCGCGCCGACCGGCAGCCCGTCGGACTTGCGCGTCAGCGGCGGCAGCGCGTGGAAGGCGCGGAAGATGTAGCCCGAGCCGTCGACCAGATAGACGTGGCTGCCCTTGACGATGGGGGTCGCCTCGCCGTCGGGGACGGTGGCGATGGCCGCATTCTGCGGTTTGCGCCGCGTGTGGGTGCTGGCGCTGGCCTTGGCCTCTGCCGAGGCTTTGGCGGGCGCGCGGGTTTTGGGGTGGCTCATGAGCCGGGAATATAGGGGCTCGAGCCCCGCCGGTCAGCAGCTCTCAGGCTTGTTTGCCCGGTTTGCTGTGCGCCTTTTTGCTACCTCCTCCCGGCCGAGGGGACGGCAATAGGACGGTGAACCCGGTCGGGCCGGGCCAGACGTGCGGCAGGGGAGGGGGCGGCGGCGAGGGCTCCGCGCCGCTCGATCTTGAGGGCGTCGGGGCGCTCATAGAGGAAGCGCGCCCAGGTGTTGCGCACGAGCGCGTGCAGCGTTAGCGGCACCACGGCCGCCACGCCCCAGACGATGAGCGACACGACCCCGACGTCGGTGACGAGCCCGCTCTTCAGGAGCAGGATGCGCGTCGCCGCCATCGGCAGCACGAAGGAGACATAGAGCACGATCGAGTTGCGCCCCGCGTACCTTATGAAGCGCGCGGCATCGAGGCGCGACAGCAGCGCGGCCGTCGTGACCACCGCGACGGCGCCGATGATTCCGAAGGCGATGCGCAAGCCCGGGATCTGCGCGAACGTGCCGATGCCGGGAAGGCCCGAGGGATTGAAGGCGATCGTGGCATTGAAGACGAACCAGCCCGACAGCCCGATCAGCGCCGTGCTCACATTCTCGCGCGCCCAGGCGGCGAGCTGAAACACTTTCGGCGCCAGCATGTAGCCCGTCAGGAAGAACACGTAGTAGTGCGCGCCGTAGTCGTCGAGCGCCTCCCAGCCGGTGTGCGGAGGAAACGTCTGCAGGAGGGCGGCGCCGACCCACAGCGCCCAATTGGGGATGCGCAGATGGTGCGCGAGCTTGGTCGCAATGAAGAACAGCGGCAGATCGTAGATGAACCACAAATTCGGGATTGGGCGTCACGAAGGCGTCGGCCAGGTGCGCGATCCAGGCGCCGGCGTCCGTGCCCAGCTCCGGCCCAGCCTTGACGGCGGTGATGATCAGGAGCCACAGGCAGTAGAAATAGCCGAAGTGCAAAAGCTTGCGGTCGAGGAAGGTGCGCCAGTCGCGATCGATGAGGCGAAACAGGAAAAGTCCGGACAAGAGGAAGAAGTCGGGCATGCGAAACGGCTTCGCGAAGGCAACGACGGTGTGCATGAAGCCTTCGTGGCCCATGGCATCGCCCACGCCGAGCGTCGAGTGCATCATGACGACGAGGAGGATGCACATGCCCTTGGCGTAGTCGAACCAGACGACGCGCTCGTTGGCCTTCACCGCCTGCGCGGTGGAGGGCGCCCGGCTGGAGGTCTCGGCCTCGGCGCGCAGGCGCGCGCGCAAGGTCCGCCACGCCTCATGGCGGGACACGTATTCATGCACCGTTGCAGTTTGAGACACGAAAAACCTCTTACCTGGCGTCCAAGCCGTTGCTCGGCGCACGCCCCGCAAGAGAGAGGCCAACGGTGCGTTTCAGGGGAGCCGCGCGCCGGCCGCACGCGCGTGCAGCCCGTGTTTGCGGGGTATCAGCGAATGGGGTATCAAGGGCGCCCGTGTCAAGCACACGCGTTAAGCACACACGCTAAGCACCCGTAGCTCAGCTGGATAGAGCGCTGCCCTCCGAAGGCAGAGGTCACAGGTTCGAATCCTGTCGGGTGCGCCAAATCCGCCGAATCCGCGATTTCTTACGATCAGGCGCACCAGCCCGCGACGGCAGAAACATTGGAGCGGGAGGGCGCGCGTTTAGTCTACGGTAATTGCCCCAGTTCAGCCCTTCAGAGCTTCGACATATCTCGCGAGCTTGTCGAGGGTCTGATAGCCGAACTCGACGGCCCCAAATCCGATCGTGCCATCGCGATGCGCCTTGGTCGGGTGCAGCTGACGCAATGTGACGACAGTCTTCCCATTGCTCTGCTCGTCGAAGGTAACGATAGTTCTGAAATCGGTTTGGATCGTCATCCGTATCGGCGCCGTGGTCCATTTCGAGTAGGTGTGGCGGTTCGATCTTCAGGAACACCATGCGGTTGTCATAGCGCGTGCCGTCGGGACCAACGAAGACGAATCGCCACTGGCCGCCGACGCGAATATCGATCTCGTGAGTTTCGACCTTGAAGCCTTCCGGCCCAAACCACAGCGGCAACTGCTGCGGATCGGTCCATACCTTGAACACCAGCTCGCGCGGCGCGGCGATGACACGCGAGAGAACGATCTCGCGATCGAGCGCCCACGAATCGAGGGGCGAACTACTTCCGATGCGCTCGCTTGCCACGCTTTTTCTCCGTTGTTTGCAACCTGAGGACACAGGCCTCCATCCGATCGAGCCGTGCTTCCCAGAGCTCCCGGCGCGCGCTGAGCCACTCCTCGGCGCGCGCGATCGCTTCGGCGGAGACGCAGCACGTCCGCGTCCGGCCAATCTTCTCGGTAGAGATGAGGCCGCTCGCCTCGAGGACCTGCACGTGCTGGACGATCGCCGCCAGCGTCGTCTCGAAAGGCGCGGCCAACTCACTCACTGACGCGGGACCTTGCGTGAGCCGATCAAGAACAGCCCGCCGCGTTGGGTCGGAAAGCGCGCGGAAGACGCGGTCGAGCGATTGGTCAAGCATATGCTTTAGTATCATTGTCGCGGCGAAAAGTAAAGCAATTCCTTTAGTATTGTGTCTGGCACCAGCCAACCTACCGGGCCGAGCCGTGCCGACCCATTGACGTGCAAACAATCGCAGTGGCTTTGGCGAGCCCCTGATGCTCGCGGCGGCATTCGCGGGCCGACGGCTCGAATATCATAGTGTTCCAGCGGAGACGTAGTTATCGGTTTCGTCTACGCTGGGGCGCCATTTGTCGAGCGCGCCGGAACAAGGGACGAGCGTTCGGCCCCGCAGGCCTTTCGAGAACTGTCCGGCCCGATTACGGCAGCGACGTCCAAATTGGTGCGCGAGCAGCGCCCGTGCGGTGGCGCTTCGTCGGCCCTTGCGCGAGCCGCCCCTTCGCCTCGACCGCGGCCTGCACTATCCTCTCTCCTATGAGCTGGCAGCCCTCCAACGATCCCGTGCCGGGTGACGCCCACTCCTGCGATGCAATCGAGCAGGTGATCGTGCCGCGCGCCCGCGACCTCGGCGGAATTCAGCGTGCGCCGCGCGCTCCCCGCCGCGGGCCGGCAAATGGTCGGCCCCTTCATCTTCTTCGACCAGATGGGCCCCGCCGAGTTCCTGATCGGCACCGGGATCGACGTGCGCCCGCACCCGCACATCGGTCTTGCGACGGTGACGTACCTTTTCGACGGCGAGATCACGCATCGTGACAGCCTCGGCACGGCGCTGCCGATCAAGCCGGGCGAATTGAACCTCATGACCGCCGGTCGCGGCATCGTACATTCCGAGCGCACCAGCCAAGAGGAACGCGCAAAGGGGCCGCGGCTGTTCGGCATCCAGGCCTGGGCTGCACTGCCCAAGTCGCACGAGGAGGAGGCGCCGGGCTTCGCGCACTACGGCGCAGGCGAGCTGCCGCGGCTTTCGGCCGAGGGCAAGACCGTGCGCGTCGTCATCGGAGAGCTCTACGGGGAGACCTCGCCCGCCGCCTTTCCGCATCCGTGCTTCTACGCCGAGGCCGTTCTGGCGCCCGGGGCGACGCTCCCCCTCGACCCCGACTACGACGAGCGCGCCGTCTTCATCGCGAGCGGGCAGATCGACGTCGCGGGCGAGACCTTCGAGGCGGGGCGGCTGCTCGTGTTCCGCCCCGGCGACCGCATCTCGATCCTCGCGCTGTCGCAGGCGCGTCTCGTCCTGCTCGGCGGCGAGCCGATGGACGGGCCGCGCCACATCTGGTGGAACTTCGTCTCCTCCTCGAAGGACCGCATCGACGCCGCCAAGGCCGACTGGAAGGCGAAGCGGTTCGCGGCCGTGCCCGGCGACGCGGCCGAGTTCATCCCGCTGCCCGAGTAGCAGCAGGTGGAGAGCGTCTGCACGTCGCAGGCTACGCGGAGCGGACCGTGAAGCTCCAGATAATCAGCGCGACGCCTTCGACGAGCAGAAGCACACCGAAGACGAACGGGATCGCTAATGTTGCCGCGATCGGCGAGCCCAACAGCAGGAGACCGATCAGCAGGTTGATGCCGCCGAAGATGAACGACCCGATGCCGCCGCCGGTGAAAGCGCCGATGATCCCGACAGCCCCAACGACCAACCCGAGAATACCGAGATAGACGACGAGCGTGGCCGGGAGCACGACCGCGGCGAACAGGGGATGGTTCAGGACAAGGACGCCGGCGACGATGCCGAGGATGCCGATCAGAAGCGACCAGATCCACGGGACGGAGCGGTCCACGAAAACGCGCACCAGCTCCAGTATGCCCATTGCCAGCCAGTAGAAGCCGAGAACGACGGCCAGCGCCACGAGCGTAGCGCCGGGCTCGGTCAGCAGCAGCAAGCCGAACAGAACCGCAGCGATCCCTTCGAGCAGGAATAGCCACCAGACGTCCGAGCGCTGCTCGTGCGAAACAGTGATAACGGCCATTGGAACCTCATTGCTTTGATCGAACGTTCGGCGCGTGAATAGTGAACGCCGGACATCTGCCCCGCGTCCTAGATGCGGGGCCTCGCATTCTTTGAGTCTCCGGCATCGCCCTTTACGGACATTTGGCCGCCTGCGGATATTTTCGCTCAAATGCCAAGCGAGCCGCCGCTATCCTCAGCTTCCTCACCGACGGCCCAGCCGGCACCGGTCACCGCGCGCGAATCGCGGCATATCCAGCGCAGACAGAAATTTGCAGGAGGGGCTGGTGGTGCTGCGCTTCGGGTTCGCAGTTTCGGTTGCACTGGCACTTGTCGCGGGGCTTCCGGCCTGCGCGGCGGCACAAGAGACCTCACCCTTCGATTGGCGCGGCTTCTATCTCGGCTACCACACCGGCGGCGCCCTCGGCCTCGTCAACGTCGAGGATCCGTTCGGGGCCTCGATCTTCGGCGACACCGTGCGCACGCCGGGCCTCTTGGCCGGCGCCCAGGCGGGCTACAACTGGCAGGCGGGCGCCATGGTGCTCGGCCTCGAGGCGGACGCGAGCTGGGCCGACATGGACGGCACCAACACCTGCTTTGCCTACTCGGGCTTCTACATCAGCGCCAATTGCCAGACCCACATCGACGCGCTCGGAACGTTCACGGGCCGTCTCGGCTGGGCGCTCCCCTTCGACCCCGCCACGCTGCTTTATGCAAAGGGCGGGCTCGCCTGGGAGCACAGCGAGACCGACGCAACCGCCAACGATCTACTCGGCACACCCAGCATCAGCGCCAGTGGAGTCCGCTTGGGCTGGACGCTCGGCGCCGGAGCCGAGCGTGCCGTCTCGCCGCGCTGGTCGCTCAAGGCCGAGTACGACTTTCTCTCCTTCAGCGGGGAGGACTTCACGACACCCGCGAGCGCATTTCAGGCGATGCCCAGCCCCGCGCCAAATCTCGTCAACGTGCCGGGGACCGCCACGCACATCGCGCAGGACATCCATCGACGTGATCGGTATGCCGTCGACGGCCACGCGCATCGCGCACGACGTGCAGCAAGTCGAGATCGGCTTGAACTACCACTTCGGTGACGACGCGCCGCCGCTCGACCCCGCGTGGGAATGGGGAACGCCGCCGGCGGGCTCCGCCCCGCCGCCGGCCGGCACGCTCATCGAGACCGGCGTGCGCTACGTGTACGGCTGGGGGCGCTTCCAAAAGGACGAACTACAAAAAGACAAGCCTGACATCGCCCAGTCGAAGCTGACCTACGACGACCTGCGCTCCGACGGGGCGGAGCCTATGCCCGGCTCGACGCGCCGTTCAATGTGATGGTCAAGGGCGTCATCGGTGCCGGCAGCGGCGGCGGCCGCGGGACGATGCACGATGAGGACTGGGGTCTCGGTCCCCCGCAGCACACCGACTACATCCCCTATTCCAACACCCTTTCCGATTCCGGCTACGAACTTCAATATTTCCTTGTCGATGCCGGCTATGACATTTGGCGGACCGCGGCGACGAAGATCGCGCTCTTCGGTGGCTACAGCTATTTCAGGCAATATTTGAAGTCCTTCGGGTGCAAGCAGATCGCCGATCCGCATTCCGACTGCAGCGGCCGCGATGAGGTTCCCACAACCTTGCTGGCCCTTACTGATACCGACACCTGGCGAGCGCTGCGCTTGGGCGCGGTGCTCGACACGTTGCTGGCGCCCGGACTGAAGCTCACGCGGCGAGGTCGCCTACCTCCCTTACGTGAAGGACTTCAGCCGTCAACGACCATCTGCTCAAGCATCGAGTCAGCACCCGAATGGGGTGACGGCGCCGGCGTGCAGCTGGAAGCGATGCTATCCTATGCACTGACAAGCGAGCTGAGCGTCGGCGTTGGCGGGCGCTATTGGTCGATGTGGGCGAACGGGGCCACCGACAAAAGCGGCGTCATCATCCCCATGCACTTTGCCGCCGAGCAGGCCGCCCTTCTCGTGCAGGGCTCCTACACGTTCGACATGTCACCCTAGAAGCGGTTCGGCTCAACCGGCGACCTGGCGCGCCGCCTGCCGCACGGCGATTGCCGCATCGAAGAAGGCGAGCGCCGATCCCGTCTCCTCTTTGGCGCGGTACATGGCGAGGTCGGCGTGGCGCAGGATCGCCTCGCCGGTGGCGCCATGCTCGGGCATGAGGGCGGCACCGATGGCGACGCCGATTTCGTGCGTCTGTCCTTCGGTATGGATCGCGTTCCTCAAGGCCCCGGCGAAGCGCGCGCCGATCGACCACGCAGCGTCGCGGTCGACGTTGCAGGACAGAACCGCGAACTCGTCCCCGCCGAGACGCGCCAAAAGATCGCTCGGCCGCGTCACGCGCCGGAAGCGCTCGACGACCACCTGCAGGACCTGATCGCCGACCGCGTGGCCGTGCGCATCGTTGACGCGCTTGAAGCCGTTGAGATCCATGATGAAGAAAGCGTGCGTCTGGCCGCAGGCGACGCAGTTGGCGGTCGCCGCGTCGAGCGCGGCGAGCAACACGCGCCGGTTCGGCAGCTTTGTCAGGGGATCCTGCATCGCGAGCTCTCTCAGCTCGCGCATCTCGTGCTCGAGCCGAGCCTGGTAGGCGGCATCGCAGCGCTCCTCCTTGAGGCGGCGACGAACGAAGATGTAGAGCGAGTATGCGAGCAGGATGGCGAGCAGCACCGCTTCCGCCGGCGAGATCTCGCGCTCCGGATCGGCGAGTGCCGCGAAAAAGGTGAAGATGTCGTAGTGCCGCGCGATGAGCACGGCGAAGGTCATGAAGCCCGAGATCAGCAAGGCATCCCGAAGGCTCGACCACGGATGCTTGACGATGATCTGCACCAGCGTCCTGGGCCCTATACGCGTCACGAGCTCGCCCCTTTGGCTTTCGCGGGGCACCGTACCCTGAGGGCCTTCAAGAACGGTAAATAGGCCGTACGCTGAGGCATAATGCGCAGAGAACTGAGGAATTGTGTCAGTGCACCGCCACCGGGCGCCACCCTGCAGCCAGCGCCTCGGCCTCCGAGCAGAACCAGCGCTCGCCCTTCGCCGCCTCGATTCTGACCTCGCCGTACCAACGGCTCCAGGGCATGTGATAGATGCGGCCATGGGCGGATACGTTGCCCTTGATAGCGCAGCCCCGAGGGGCGCCGACCTCCGCGCCTGCCCAGCGCTTGGCACGAAAGTCCGCACGAAAATCCCATGGCGCCTCGGCCGCGCCCTGCCAGACGCCGAGCCGCTCTGCGCGCGCCTCGGCCTCCTCGCGCACGTAGCTGAGCGAATAGTGCACGAACGCCCAGGCGAGCCCCTCGCGCACCAACTCCGCGTTGATGTCACGCCCGTCTACAGAGCAGACGCCGAGCGTGCGCCCGTATTTGTCCTTGCCCTGGCGCTCGCAGACGACCTCGCGCGCAGCAGTGAGGCGTCGCAGTGCGTAGGCGGCTGCCTCGCCGCAGCGCCAGGTTCCGCCGCGGCGGCGCCCACACGTCTGCGCCAGCTCGGGCGCATCAATCCCTTCAAGGCGCACGCGCTCGCCGTGGATGTCGAGCGTATCGCCGTCGATGATGCGGGCGGCTCCGCCGAGGTGAGGCAGCGCCATCGGGCGGGCGACGGGGGCGAGCGCCAGGGAGCCGAGCATGAGACCGCCGGCCAGCGCGGACGCCACCCGCCGACGGAAGGAGCAACGCGTTCCAGAAGCGAACATAACTGCCATTTAGCCCGAGTCGCGTGACACAACCTGGGCTGCATTATGGCATTTTTCTACAACCTATAGTATAAGCAACTTGCGGGGCGTCCCCGGAGGCAAGCTGCGACTTGGCGCAAGCCGTCCACGGCGGCACCTCGCGCCGCAGAGCAACGTTGATGGAGAGCTTCGAAAACCGGAGAGCGCGTTAGCGCCGGCGGAAGTTGCCGGCTCCCGCCCGCGGCGGCCCGCTCGGAGCACCGGCGCGCACGTCCTTGTGGCGGAAGTTGATGCGACCCTTGGTGAGGTCGTAGGGCGTCATCTCGATGGTCACGCGGTCGCCGGCGAGAATGCGGATGCGGTTCTTCTTCATGCGACCCGAGGTATAGGCAATCACCTCGTGCCCGTTGTCGAGCTTGACGCGGCAGCGGGCATCGGGAAGCACCTCGGCCACCACGCCTTCGAACTCGAGCATCTCTTCCTTCGCCATCAAGTCTCCGATTTCCCAGGACGCCCGCACGCGGTCGGCGATCGAGCGCCCTCATAACGCGAGGGGAGCAGACGCGCTGCTCCCCTTAAAAGCGGAATTGCTCCGCAGCTTTCATAGAGGGCGCAAGTTGACCGCCGCGACCTTGCCGTTGCGGCCGGTCTCAGTCTCGTAACCGATCTTCTGTCCTTCGCGCAGCGTCGACAAGCCGGCGCGCTCGACGGCCGAGATATGCACGAAAACGTCGTTGCCGCCTTCATCCGGCTGGATGAAGCCGTAGCCCTTCTGGCCGTTGAACCACTTCACAGTGCCGTTTGCCATTCATGCCTCCAAAGCAATAAGGCAATCCCCTCCGACGGTTGCCGGAAGACATCAAATCGCGCGATGGAGACGTCTAGTGTCGGTGCAGTAAGCGCCGTCGCAGAGTGAACCAAGGCGTGTTCGATCGGCCCTATATGGACCGGGCCAAGACGAAAGGCAAGGCGCTGAAAGCCGTTCCGGGTGGGGGTCTTGCGGCCCGCGGCCGTTGCCCATTGTGACCCAGGAAGTGGCTGATTCTGATGCTTTTGGCCAACAAATGCGCCGGCGCGCGCGCCCGCGCCAACACGCATCGGCCGAGCCTGATCGCGGCCAATTTACGGCGGGTTGAAGCGGCAAGGCAGCTCGCCCGGAAGGCGATGGGGCCGCAGTGACGCGGCCCCATCCGACTTTCGTCGCCACCTCAATTGTAGATCGTGGCGTAGCCCCACGCGTAGCGCGAACCGCGCATGCGCGGGTCGTCGCCATAGCCGTAGCCGGAGGCGCGTTCCACCCTGCGTTGATAGCCGCGCTCGTAGCTACGCTCGTAGCCGCGCCCAAATTCGTAGGAGGCAGCATAGCGCGACCGCGAATATCCGCGGCCGCCGCCCCCGGAGTATGCCCCGAGCGAGACGAAGTGCGGTCCGATGTCGACGTGAATGTGGCTCATGTCGGAGTACGTCATGGTGCCGCCGTTGTGGTGGTTGGCGATCAGCCACCTGACGATCGCGCCCTTCCTCGAGCCCGCATCGATGTCGACCGCATTGCCGCTCGCATGGCGCGAGATGCGGCCCGTACCAGCGATGCGCGCCCCGGGCCTGTAGCCGGAAATCACGTTGACCGGTCCGAACTTGCTCTCGATGCGGTCGAGCAAAGCGAGCATCGGCGCGGTCAATCCCTTGCGCGAGCCGCCGCCCTTGGCGTGGCCGTAGTCGGGAGCGCCGGCGAGCGCGCCGTAGTGGCGCCCGTCGTAGCCAAAGTAAGGGTTGGCGGCGGCCGAGGTCGCGAGCGCGGCGAGCGCAATGGCAACCGCCGCGGGTCTGAACCGCTTGATCATGATCACTCCTGATTGTCTTGGGTGGTGTCGTTGCCGGGCGCTCGAGGCCTAACTCAAGTCTTTGGCTCGAGGCCCGCTAAGATCGCAGTCTGGCCAGCGCCGGCAGCCGCTGAACGCCAGCCGCCGTGTGTCCCCCCTGCGCACTCCCCGGCGGCAGCGCTTTCGCGATCAGCTCATCGCAAAGCCAGCCTGTGCGGCTGCCCTTGTTGCGGGCGACGCCGGGTTGGGCGCTGCTTTTCAGGCGCAAGTGGTGAGATTGGGGCGGTGCGCGGCGCTGCGACGATGCGCCATCGCGCATTAGGTCTGCAAAAAACGAAGACGCCGGGCGCAGAGCACCCGGCGCACTTTTCGTGCCACGGCGCAGCGTCAACGCAAGTAAGGGCAGACGCGCTCGTGACCGTGGCGATCGATGTAGGTGCCCGTCCTGGGGTCGAAATCGGGGAAGTCCCGATCGCATGCCTCCATGTCGGAAGGTCGCGCGCGGTGCTCGCTGATCGCGGCCGCGATCAACGTGCCGGCGATGATGGCGCCGATGATGCCGGCCGGGCCCCAGCCGCCATGGTGGCCATGATGGCCGCCGTAGACGAGCACGACGCCGGGGCCTGTCTTTGCGGCATGGGGCAGCAGCGGCGCCGCGCTCACCGGCAGCGCCGGCAGCATCAGGCTTGCGCACAAGACGGGCGCGAGGATCTGTTTCAACGCTCTCAAAACACTTGCTCCTTTTTCAAATTCGAGCCTCTGGCGCGGGACCAAGCCCGCGCGCAGCGGCACCCCCGTCTTTGGCGCCTCTCTGGCAAAGAATTTGCACGCAAAAAGGGGCGATCGCAGGGCCGCCGCTAACGGCGCAAGGCAGGGCGATCAGCCAGGAGACCTCCACGACCCGATAGCGGCCGTGATCCGGGTCAGTTCTCCTCCATCTTCAAGGCGGCGATGAAGGCCTCCTGCGGGATCTCGACGCTCCCGAACTGGCGCATCTTCTTCTTGCCCTTCTTCTGCTTCTCCAAGAGCTTTCTCTTGCGGGTGATGTCGCCGCCGTAGCACTTGGCGATCACGTCCTTCCTCAAGGCGCGGATCGTCTCGCGCGCGATGATGCGCCCGCCGATCGCCGCCTGCACCGGGATCTGGAACAGATGCTGGGGGATGAGGTCTTTGAGCTTCTCGCACATGACGCGCCCGCGCGCATCCGCTCTGCTGCGGTGCACGATGATGGAGAGTGCGTCGACCGGCTCGGCATTGACGAGGATCGACATCTTGACGAGGTCGCCCGCTTCGTAGCCGATCATCTGGTAGTCGAAGGAGGCATAGCCTTTGCTGATCGACTTCAGCCGGTCGTAGAAGTCGAACACCACCTCGTTGAGCGGCAGCTCGTAGACGAGCATGGCGCGGGAGCCGGCGTACGTTAAGTCCTTCTGGCGTCCGCGCCGGTCCTGGCACAGCTTCAGGATGCCGCCGAGATACTCGTCGGGCACCATGATGGTCGCCTTGATCCACGGCTCCTCGATGCGGTCGATGCGCGTGGGATCGGGCATGTCGGCGGGGTTGTGCATCTCGAGCTTGGTGCCGTCGGTGAGATACACGTGATAGACGACGCTCGGCGCCGTCGCGATGAGGTCGAGACCGAACTCGCGCTCCAAGCGCTCGGAGATGATCTCCAGGTGCAAGAGGCCCAAAAAGCCGCAGCGGAAGCCCAAACCCAGCGCAGCGGAGGTCTCCATCTCGTAGGAGAAGCTCGCATCGTTCAGGCGAAGGCGCCCCATCGCCTCGCGCAGCTCGGCGAAATCGGCGGCATCGACCGGGAAGAGCCCGCAGAAGACGACGGGCTGCGCCGGCTTGAAACCTGGCAGCGCCTCCGCCGTCGGCTTCCGCTCATCCGTCACCGTGTCGCCGACGCGCGTATCGGCCACCTCCTTGATGGCAGCGGTGAAGAAACCGACCTCGCCAGGACCCAACGCCTCCAGCATTTCCTGCTTGGGGCGGAACACGCCGACGCGCTCGACCTGGTAGTCGGCGTGCGTCGACATGAGCGTGATCCTCTGCCCCTTGCGCAGCGTGCCCTCCATGATGCGCACGAGCACGACGACGCCGAGGTAGGCGTCATACCAGCTGTCGATCAGCAAGGCCTTCAAGGGCTTTGACGCATCGCCCTTTGGCGGCGGGAGCCGCTCAACGATCGCCTCCAGCACCGCCTCCACGTTGAGGCCGGTCTTGGCGGAGATGGGGATGGCCTCGGAGGCGTCGAGCCCGATCACGTCCTCGATCTGCTGCTTGACGCGGTCGGCGTCGGCCGCCGGCAGGTCGACCTTGTTGAGGACGGGGAGAATCTCGAGGTTGTTGTCGAGCGCCTGATAGACGTTGGCGAGCGTCTGCGCCTCCACGCCCTGGCTCGCGTCGACGACGAGGATCGCGCCCTCGCAGGCGGCCAGACAGCGCGAGACCTCGTAGGCGAAGTCGACGTGGCCCGGCGTGTCCATCAGGTTGAGCTGATAGGTCTTGCCGTCCTTGGCGTGATAATCGAGGCGCACCGTCTGCGCCTTGATCGTGATGCCGCGCTCACGCTCGATATCCATCGAATCGAGCATCTGCTCCTTCATCTCGCGTGCGGAGACGCCCCCGGTGAGCTGGATCAGCCGATCCGACAGCGTCGATTTTCCGTGGTCGATGTGGGCGATGATGGAGAAGTTGCGAATAAGGGAGGTGTCGGTCATGGCGGGCTTGTAGCATTGGCGCCCGCGCTCTCGAAAGGGGCGCGCGGCCCCGCTCCCCACCAGGCTCGGCCTTTGCTGCAAGGCCCATTCAGAGCCCAACTCAAGGCTTGCCAGACGCTAATTTGGAATTATTCTAAAGAAGGACAAAACAGGAGGGCGGGGCGGTGCGCAGTTTCGGAGAGCTCAGCGAAGCGGAGATCTTGGCGCTCGCGATCTCGCTCGAGGAGGAGGACCAGCGCGTCTACCTCGAGTACGCGCACGGGCTGGGCGAGCGCTACCCTGCCTCGGCCAAGGTCTTCACCGCGATGGCGGCGGAGGAAAGCGAGCACCGGCGCCGCCTGATCGAGCTCTACCGCCAGAGGTTCGGCGAGCACATCCCGCTCATTCGCCGCCAGGATGTCCGCGGCTTCGTCAAGCATCAGCCGATCTGGATGGTGCAGCCGTTGGGGCTCGACAAGGTGCGCCAGCAGGCGGAGGTGCGCGAGTACGAGACGCGGCGCTTCTACGAGCAGGCGCAGGCGCGCGCCACCGATGCCGGTATTCGCGAGCTCTTGGGCGACCTCGCTGCGGCGGAGGCCGGGCACGAGACGCTTGCCGCCAAGCTCGGCGAGACGCATCTGACGACGGACGCGCGCGCGGAGGAGGCCGAGGTGCAGCGGCGCATATTCTTGCTGCAGATCGTGCAGCCGGGACTCGCCGGTCTGATGGACGGCTCGGTGTCGACGCTGGCACCGCTGTTCGCCGCCGCGTTTGCAACGATGAACACTTGGGAGACGTTCCTCGTCGGGCTCGCGGCCTCGGTCGGCGCCGGCATCTCCATGGGCTTTGCCGAGGCGCTGTCCGACGACGGCGCGCTCACGGGGCGCGGCCACCCGTGGCTGAGGGGCACCGTCACCGGGGCCATGACCTCGGTGGGCGGCATCGGCCACACGCTGCCCTACCTGATCGAGGACTTCCGCATCGCGACGACGGTCTCCATCGGGATCGTGCTGATCGAGCTGTGGGTGATCGCCTGGATCCGCGCGCGCTACATGGACACCAAGTTCCTGCGCGCCGCCTTCGAGGTCGTGGTCGGCGGCCTCATCGTGTTCGCCGCCGGAATCCTGATCGGCAACGCCTAGCCCATACGTCGCACCCGAACGAAATCGCCTCAACGATTTCAGTCGCTTCGGCGTTGGGGCGCGAAAAGCAGCGGACACGACCGCCGCGCCGTCTTGACGCGGCCACACAGGCAGGCATGAGTCCCCCGGCAGTCCCTTGACCTCAACCCCCAATCAACCCCGAAGGAAGGGCGATGCACGCTTTGAGATTCTGCGCGGCGCTCCTCGCGGCGCTCTTGGCCGTGGCGGCCGTCGATCCCGTAGCGGCCCAGTTCATCGAATCCTCGCCGGCCTTCAAGCCGAAGGTGCCGGTGAAGAAGCCGACCGAGCGCCAAGCCCCGGCGCCGGCCGTCGAGGAGCAGGCCGCCGAGACGCCGCCCCCGGCCGCCGTGGCTCCACCGGCGAAGATAGAGCTACCGAAGTCGGCCACGACCGTCGCGGTCGGCACGGTGCCCACATTCAAGCAGCGCGCGCCCTACCCGCCGCCGAACGACAACTGCCGCAACACCGAGAGCTTCCACACCTGGCTCGCCCACTTCAAAGAGGACGCGGCCGCGGCCGGCATTCGCCCGCGCACGATCAACGCCGCGCTCGACGGCATGGGCGTCGACGGCAAGGTGATCGCGCGCGACCGCCGTCAGGGATTTTTCGCGCAATCGTTCTGGACCTTCCAGGGCAAGCTCGCGACGAAGAACCGCGTGGTGAGCGGACGCAGAAAGATCAAGCAGCACGAGGCCGTGTTCGCGCGCGCGCAGCGCAAGTTCGGCGTGCCCGCCTCCGTCATCACCGGCTTCTGGGCGCTCGAAAGCGACTTCGGCGCCGGCATGGGCAAGTTCCCGATCATGCCCGCGCTCGTCACGCTCGCCTACGACTGCCGCCGGCGCGCGATGTTTGAGGAGGAATTGAAGGCCGCGCTGCAGATCATCGACCGCGGCGACATGACGCCTGCCCAGATGATCGGCTCGTGGGCGGGCGAGATCGGCCAGACGCAGTTCCTGCCGACGCGCTACATCGACCACGCCATCGACTTCGACGGCGACGGGCACATCGACCTGTTCCGCGACGACGCCGACGTGATCGGCTCCACCGCCAACTACATGCACCACCTGGGCTGGCGGCCGAACGAGCCATGGCTGGAGGAGGTGCGCATCACCCAAGAGCTGCCCTGGCAGCAGGCCGACCTTTCGATCAAGCTGCCGCGCTCCAAGTGGGCGGCCTGGGGCATCACCTACCCCAACGGCCGGCCCGTGCCCAACGACAACATGCCGGCCTCGCTCTTGCTACCCATGGGCCGCTTCGGACCGGCCTTCCTCGCCTATCCCAACTTCGACATCTACACGGAGTGGAACAACTCGCTCACGTATGCGACGACGGCCGCCTATCTGGCGACGCGCATCGACGGCGCCGGGCCCATGAGCCACGGGAACGGGCAAATCCCCGAGCTCTCCGACGCCGACACCAAGGAGGTGCAGCGCTTGCTCGCCGCGCGCGGCTACGACGTGGGCAAGATCGACGGCCTCATCGGCGAGAAGACGCGCGCTGCGGTCAAGGACATGCAGTTGAAGTACAAGATGCCGGCGGATTCCTATCCGACGCCGGAGCTGCTCTCGGCCCTGCGCCGCCGTGGTTAAACTGCGAGGCCGATTTTGAGGCTCCGTCGCGCCGCATCGTGCGAGCGCGGCGACGGCTGAGGCTGCGTAAGAAGTTGGCCGCGCCTCTTCTCCGACGTGACTTACGCCTGCTGAAAGCGCCAAAGGTCAAAACTGTGATGGCGCGATCAGGGGCCTTGCAACCGGCGTGCCGTCAATCACCAGAACAAACCCGGTTTCCCATAATTTCTGCGGCGACGCTGCCGGCTATCGCCAGGTTGCTGGTCCGGGCTGGGCTGGTCCCAGAAGTTGAAGAAGCCGCCGGCGTCCTCCCATGGTTTGGGGGCAGAGACCGTCGGCCGGCGCGTTTTGAAGCCGCCCTGGGGCTGGTTGCTAAGCACCGCCACAAACTCGGTGCGAAAGTTGGTCTCGCGGCTCAGCGGCTCGTCGGAGACGATGATCGAGGAGCGCGGTAGTGCCGTCGGCGCGATGCGATCGAGCACCTCCTTCGGGATGCTGATCCGGTCGAGCGCGTCCTTGGCATCGTCGCCGTTGTCGATCGTGACCACGCTCCAGCGAAGGCCCGCGTCGCCCGGTGCCATCGCCGTGAACACATGCGTGCCGATGGGCTTGTCGGGATCGCGGATCGTGACCGGAACCTCGATGCTCGCATCGAAGACCTCGCCTCCGTCCGGCCACGCCTTGTGCGTGTTGCGGCGCACGTAAAGCTTCTGCGTCGCGCGGCTGATGTAGACCGAGACCGGCTCGAGCGCGAGCTTTGCATCGTTCGCCGCTTTGGCGGTGTCGACCTTCCTCGTTGCGGCCTCCTTGGCGGCATCCGCTGCTTTGGCTGCGGCATCGTTTTTCGACGCCGCGTCGGCTTTGGCAGCGTCGAGTTTCGTGCCCGCTTCTGCAGCCTTGGCAGCGGCCTTGAGCCTTCGTTCCTGCGCCTTGGCCACGCGCGACTGTGCGGAGGCGACTGCCTTTTCGGCGTCGGCGAGATCTTCGTCGGCCGCGGATTTCTGCCGTTCCGCTTTGGTGGTCTCGGAGGCTTTGGCTGCGGCATCGATGTTCGCATCCGCATCGGCCTTGGGGGCGTCGAGTTTCGTACCCGCTTCTGCGGCCTTGGCGGCGGCCTTGAGCTTTTGCTCCTGCGCCTTGGCCTCGACCGACTTGGCCTTTTCGATTGCCTTCTCGGCGTCGGCGAGATCTTCGTCGGCCGAGGACTTGAGCCGTTCCGACTTACGCAGCGCAGCCTTTGCAGATGCCGCGTCGCGCGCTGCTTGCTTCGCTGCCTTTTTCGTCTCGCCGACCGCCTTGGCGGCCTCGGCGGCCTCGCGAGCGAGCGTCTCGGCGCGCTCCGGAGCGGCAGCGACGGCCTCTGCATTCGGTACCAACAGCGCGGGGTGAGAAATCTCGATGGGAGTTGCGTCGTCCGGGGAAATGATCACCCGCATCCCGATCCGCGTCTTGTCGAACAGCTTCCTGGCAAAATCGTAGGGCATGCGTACGCAGCCGTGCGAGGCGGCATACCCCGGCAGCGGTCCGCCGTGGAACGCGATGCCGTTCCAGGTCAGGCGCTGCATGTGCGGCATCGAGGCATCGTCATAGAGGGTAGAGTGGTGGTCCAAGTCCTTCTCGAGAACGGCGAAGACACCGGCCGGCGTCTCGCGTCCCTTGATTCCGGTCGACACCGGCGCCCTGAATATCCAACCGTCAGCGTCATAAAATGTGATCTGCTGGGACTTGATCGACACGATCGCCATGATCGGCTCGCCGGCATCTCGCGGCGCCGTCTCTGCGGAAGGCGCCGACTGTCTCGCCGTGACCTCGGGGGGCAGCGCCGTCAGTGCGGCAACGGCCGCAATCGTTACGATGGCGGGTAGTCTCAAACGCCGAACTATTGATTGTGTCATCGTAAGTCGATCCGCCATGCCAGTGTCATGTCCCCTCCCCCGGTTGATGCCAGTCCGTGCTTGCCTCGATCAAGTGTCAAAATCGTGCTGTCCGGATTGGCTGGCCCGTCTGGGCTTTGAATGTGCCCTTTGGGGGGCACTCGGTGCTTTGCCGAGGCGCGGGCCTGGCCCGGCAAAACGCTGCGTCGCCTGCGTGGACGTTCCACACCAAGGCGTCCGTCCGCTTATCGCCCTAAACGGCCATGCAACAAACTAGTCCCCGCCCCTCTCTGCTCCCCCATACTCCCTTCACCCCTGCCCTCATGGGACGCTCAGCTGAGCGGCTTTGCGGGGCGGGGGCGGTGCCCGGTTGAGGCGGCGTCCGTACCGTCGCGGGCGTCTGTCGCGAGGATTAGCTCTCCTCGGATTCCGGGGCCGCGGATCGAGGCTGTGCGCAATGGCAACAGAGCGCACGGACGCCCGTCGGCAGCGGCGCTCCACTTGTCAGCCATGCTCCGCATGGATGCATTCGGCGCGCAGCAGCTCTAGGTTCTGGACGCGTGAGGCTCGGGCGAAGCGTCCCGAGCCGGACCGAAGGCCCGCTGACGATGTGACCGCACCCTCGGCACGGCATAGCAACCGGCGCGGGCGCCGCAAGGCTGCCCTGTGTCGCGACAGGATCGCAGCGCTTCGGCGCCCGCGCTCCCTTCGCTCTTTGACATCGCCCCGGGGCGCCGTGCGCCCGCGGGACCAGCCATCATGGGCAAACGCGTGCGCATCGCGCGAATGCGGTGCACGCTGGAAATCAATGCAGCTTCACGACCGGCTCGGTGCGGCGCGTGATCATGCGCGAGAGCGTGTCCATCGCCACCTTGAACGGCCCGTGCAGCGCCATCTCGTGCATCTTGTAGAGCGAGCGGTACATGAGGCGCGCAAACAGCCCCTCGATGAAGAAGCTCCTGCCCAGGATGAAGCCCATGAGGTTGCCGACCGTCGAGTAGTCGCCGAGCGACACGAGCGAGCCGAAGTCGCGGTAGCGGAAGGGCGTCAGCGGCTCGTCCTTCAAGCGCCGCTGCAGCTCGGTGTAGAGGTGGGACGCCTCCTGGTGGGCGGCCTGCGCGCGCGGCGGGATCGGCGCGTCGGCGCCCTTCGGCAGCAGATAGGCGCAATCGCCGAAGGCGAAGATGGCGGGATCGCGCGTCGTCTGCAGGGTCTCGGTGACGACGAGGCGGCCGTCGCGGGAGACCTCGAGCCCGTCGAGGTGGGCGAGCACGTCGGGGCCTTTGACGCCCGCCGCCCACACCACGAGCTCGGAGGGGATGAAGTCGCCGTTCTGCAGTTTCACGCCCTGTCCCGTCACCTCGACGACGCGCGAGCCGCATCTGATCTCGACGTTGAGGCCACGCAGGACCTCGGCGACACCTTTCGAGATGCGCTCGGGCAATGCTGGGACGATGCGGTCCGCCGCCTCGATCAGCGTGATCTTGATGTCCTTCTCCGGATCGATCCGGTCGAGACCGTAGGCGACGAGCCCGCGCGCAGTGCGGTGCAGCTCGGCGGCGAGCTCGGCCCCGGTGGCGCCGGCGCCGATAATCGCCACGTGCAATTGCCCGGGGCGCACGGGCCCTTCTTGCGCGAAGGCGCGCACGCAGGCGTTGAGGAGGCGCCGGTTGAAGCGCTCGGCCTCCTCGGGCGTGTCGAGCATGATGGCGTGCTCCTTGACGCCGGGCGTGTCGAAGGCGTTGCCGACGCAGCCGATGGCAATCACGAGCGTGTCGTACTTGAAGGAGCGCACCGGCGTGATCTCGCGACCTTCCTCGTCGTAGGTGGCGGCGAGGAACACGAGCTTCTTCTTGCGGTCGATGCCGGTCATCTCGCCGTAGCGGAACTGGAAGCCGTGCCAGTAGCCCTGCGCTTGATATTCGAGCTCGTGGCGGCTGACGTCCATGCTGCCGGCGGCGATCTCGTGCAGCAGCGGCTTCCAGATGTGCGTGCGCGCGCGCTCCACGAGCGAGATCTTGGCCTTGCCCTTCTTGCCGAGCTTGTCGCCGAGCCGCGTCGCGAGCTCGAGCCCGCCAGCGCCGCCGCCGACGATGATGATATGGGGCAAATCGCTGTCATCGCCCAAGGGCATGACCTTGGACGCCGCACCCTTGGCCTTCGTGTCGTTCATAGCTCGCGCCTTTTCCCCGATGCGGCCTCGACGGCCGCTTATAGCACCGCCGGCCGGCGCGTTGCGATGGCGCCGCTTAGCCGCACGCAATTGCGCGCTTGCGCCGCTCCGGCAGAGCGCACCTTAGCGCGAACGCGCCTCAACGCTAGCCGTGGTTTCAATATGCAGCGCGAGGACCGCGCCGTCGCCGAGCAGCGCTCAGGGCGTCGCCGGCTTGCCCACGTAGCCGTCGACTTGCACGGGCTTGCTGACGAACTCTACGTCCGCGAACACGAACATGTAGGCGAAGATGCCAATCAGGCACAGGACAAAGCCAATGACGATGAACTTGTGGGAGTCCAGCATGCTTCGTTGCTCCGTCGGCCCGGCTTGGGCCAGCCCAAGCGGCCCATGAGAGCCCGCAGTTCCTCAAGAAATCTCTAATTGGCTCGCAGTGGATGATCAGGCGCGAATTTCGCCGCCCGTCGCCTTCTTGACCGCGGCGATGATCTTCTCGGACACCGCCTCGATGTCCTGATCCGTCAAGGTCTCAGCTACCGGTTGCAGCGTCACCTCGATGGCGAGCGACTTCTTGCCTTCGCTGGCGAGCGAGCCGCCTTCGAACACGTCGAACACCGACACGATTTGGATGAGCGCCTTGTCGGCGGAGTGCGCGGCACGCACCACGTCGCTCGCTGCGACCGATCGATCGATCACGAAGGCGAAGTCGCGCCTGACGGGCAGCAGATCGATTGCCGCGAGCGGCGGCTTGGCGCGGCCCCTCGCCTTCTCCGGGGGCAGCGCTTCGAGGAAGATCTCGAAACCAACAGCCGGCGCATCGATGTCGAGCGCCTTGAGCGTTGCCGGATGCACTTCACCGAAGTGCGCCAGCACGAGCTTCGGGCCGAGCCGCAGCGTGCCGGAGCGGCCCGGGTGGTACCATGAGGGCGCATCGCGCGTGATCTGCGCTTTGCCCGGATCGAAGCCGAGGGCTGAGAGAACTGCGAGCACGTCGGCCTTGGCGTCGAACACGTCGACGTCGGCCGCCGCGCCGTCCCAATGGCGACCGCTGCCGGCAAGCTTGGCGGTGCCGGCGCGCACGCCCGAAGTGCTGAGAACCTGATCCTCGGGCGCGTCACCACGATAGGCCTGACCCAAGTTCGAACAGCCCTATGTCGGCAAAGCCGCGATTGCGATTGCGTTTCACCGCGGCAAGAAGACCAGGAAGCAGGCTCGGGCGCATGGACGACATCTCGCTCGAGATCGGGTTGGCGAGCTCGAGCGCCGGCGCGCCACCGCCGAAGGCTTCCGCCTCGGCGCGGGGGACGAAAGACCAGGTGATCGCCTCGATCAGACCGCGGCCCGCGAGCAGGCGGCGGGCGCGGCGGGCGCGGCGCTGGCGCTCGGTGAGCACCGGCTTGGCAATGCCCACTGCGCGCGGCAAGGGCGTCGCCGGCACGCGGTCGAGCCCGGCGATGCGCACGACCTCCTCGACGAGATCGGCGGGGCCGTGGATGTCAGGCCGCCACGTCGGCACGGTGACCTTGACGGTCTTGGTCTTGGCGTCGAGCGTGCAGCCGAGCTTCTCCAGGATCGTCTTGATCTCGCTGTCTTTCAGCGTGAGCCCGGTGAGCTTGGCGACGCGCGCGAAGTCGAAGGGGATGACGCGCTTGGCCGCCGGCACCTTGCCCGCGATCTTGGCCTTGGACGGCTCGCCGCCGCATAGCTTGAGGATCATGTCGGTCGCGAGATCGAGGCCGGGCAGCGACGAATGCCGGATCGACGCCGCGCTCGAAGCGGTAGCGCGCATCCGTCATCAGGCCGCTTCTGCGACCCGTCGCGGCGGTGCGCTGCGGATCGAAGTAGGCGCTCTCGATCAGCACGTTCTTCGTTTCCTCGGTCGAGCCCGAGGCTGCCCCGCCCATCACGCCGCCTAGCCCTAAGGGGCCGTTGTCGTCGGCGATGACGCACATCGCCTCGTCGATAAGGTGCTCCTTGCCGTCGAGGCCCAGGAGGGTCTCGCCGTTCTGACCGAGCCGCGCGCGCACCGGCCCCCAAAGCTTGTCGGCATCGTAGACGTGCAGCGGGCGCCCACGGTCCTGGCTGATGTAGTTCGTCACGTCGACGAGGGCGTTGATCGGGCGCAGGCCAACGGCTTTCAGCCGGCTCTGCAGCCACGCGGGCGAGGGGCCGTTCTTGACGCCCTTGATGTAACGGCCGGCGAAGACGGGGCAGGCGTCGGCCGCCTCCTTGCTGAACTCGACCTTGATGGCGATAGGGCAGGCGAGCTCGCCTTCGACCTTGCCGACTTTGGGCTCGGGCTTGAGCTTGCCGAGCCCTGCGGCGGCGAGGTCGCGCGCGATGCCGCGCACGCCCGTGCAGTCGGGGCGGTTGGGCGTCAGCTTCACCTCGATCACCGGATCGGCGAGCCCCATGACGTCGACGTAGCGCGCGCCGATGTGCTTTGCCATGTCGGCTGGCAGCTCGATGATGCCCTCGTGCGCCTCGGACAGCTCCAGCTCCCGCTCGGAGACGAGCATCCCATTGGAGACGATGCCGCGCACTGGCCGCTTTTCTAAGGTGATGCCGCTGCCCGGGATGAAGGTGCCGAGCGGGGCGAACACCGCGATCATGCCGGCGCGCGCATTCGGCGCCCCGCACACGACCTCGAGCAGCGGGGAGCCCTTCTCGGTCTCGACCTGAACCACGCGTAGCCGGTCGGCGTTGGGATGCGGCTTCGCCTCGGCCACGCGCGCAATCGTAAAGGCGCCGAGCTTGGTGCTCGCGTCCTCGACGCTCTCGACCTCGAGCCCGATCGCCGACAGCTTCTCGGTTAGCTCCTCGAGCGACGCTTTGGTGTCGAGATGGTCCTTCAGCCAGGACAGCGTGAATTTCATGACGAAAGTCCGCCCGAGAGCGTCGGCACGTCGAGCACCGAGAAGCCATAGTGCTTGAGCCAGCGCAAGTC
Source organism: uncultured Alphaproteobacteria bacterium (assembly GCA_963724945.1). Lineage (GTDB taxonomy): Bacteria > Pseudomonadota > Alphaproteobacteria > Rhizobiales > Hyphomicrobiaceae > Hyphomicrobium_A. The sequence goes on from CAVRWL010000003.1 coordinate 151,674, forward strand.
GGCCGCAAAGAACGTGCGCAGATCGGGAATGCCGTATTTGAGCATGGCGATGCGGTCGAGCCCCATGCCGAAGGCGAAGCCCTGGTAGCGGTCGGGATCGAGCCCGCAGTTGGCAATCACATTGGGGTGCACCATGCCGCAGCCCAAGATCTCCAGCCACTCCCCGGGCTTGCCGATCGCTTCGGCGCCGATGTCGACCTCGGCCGAGGGCTCGGTGAAGGGAAAGTGCGAGGCGCGGAACCGCATCTTCACCTCGTCCACCTCGAAAAAGGCCTTGCAGAACTCCTGCAACACCCATTTCAGGTGACCCATGTGGGTCTCCTCGTCGATGATGAGCCCCTCGATCTGGTGGAACATGGGCGTGTGCGTCTGATCGGAATCGCAGCGGTAGACGCGCCCCGGCGCGATGATGCGGATCGGCGGCTTACTCGTCATCATCGTGCGGATCTGCACCGGGCTCGTATGCGTCCTCAAGAGAAGCCGCGACCCGTCCGCCTTCGGGTTGAAATAGAAGGTGTCGTGCTCCTGGCGCGCGGGGTGCTCGGGCGGGATGTTGAGCTTGGTGAAGTTCAAATCATCCGTTTCGATGTCGGGCCCTTCCGCGACCGCAAACCCCAAGTCGGCGAAGATCTCAACGCACTCGTCGAACACCTGGGAGACGGGATGGATGCGCCCCTCGGCAATGGGCCCCGGCCGCACCGGGAGCGTCACGTCGGCGCGCTCGCTCGCCAGGCGCCCCTCCAGAGCGGCCTCTTCGAGCGCGCTTTTTCGCGCCTCGAGCGCTTCGCTGACACGGCCTTTCAGCTCGTTGACGGCCTGGCCGAAGCCCTTGCGCTCCTCCGGCACCATGCGGCCGAGCTGCGCCATCAGCTCGGAGATGCGGCCCTTCTTGCCAAGCGCCGCGACGCGCACCTGCTCGAGGCCGGGAAGATCTCCGGCGTCGGCGACATCCTTCAGAAGCTCGGCCTCGAGCTTTTTCAAATCGGTAGGCGACGCTGTCGTGCTCATGGCAGCCAGCTTCTCTCAACCATCACCCTCTGCGGATGACAAAGCGGGCAATGCTCAGGCGGATTTGGCCTTGGCGGCCTGATCGACCAGCGCCTTGAAGCCCGTGGCGTCCTTGACGGCGAGGTCGGCCAGCACTTTGCGGTCGATCTCGATCCCGGCCTTGTTGAGGCCGTCGATAAATCGCCCGTAGGTCAGCCCGTGCTCGCGCACGGCCGCGTTGATGCGCTGGATCCACAGCGAGCGGAAGGTGCGCTTTTTACGCTTGCGGTCGCGGTACTGATACTGCAGCGCCTTCTCGACCGCCTGCTTGGCGACCCGGATCGTGTTCTTGCGCCGGCCGCGAAAACCCTTCGCGGCATTGAGAACTTTCTTGTGCTTGGCATGGGCGGTAACACCGCGCTTCACGCGTGCCATGGAAATGCTCCGTCAGATGTCGGTTGCGGTAATGCGTGAACGGGCCCAATGGCCGCGTTCAGCGCGCGTAGGGCATGTACTTCTTGACGATCTTGGCATCCGAGGCGTCGAGCACCATAGTGCCGCGCGCCTGGCGAATAAACTTCGCGTGGCGCTTGATCATGCCGTGCTGCTTGCCCTGGGCTGCGGCCTTGACCTTGCCCGTTCCCGTCATCTTGAAGCGCTTTTTCGCGCCGCTCTTGGTCTTCATCTTGGGCATTTCGCTGGTCCTTTCTCGCTCACGGGCCGCACTGTATTTCGCCAATGGTGAAATACAGGCCCTCCGCGAGACGGCGCTAGCGCCGGGGCGCGTCATGTCGAAGACAGGCTTCGCATGGTGCACCCCCGGCCCTGCGGGCCGATCCTGGGAAGGCTGGGCAATCCGCAATTTGTGCCAAAGCATAAGAGCCGCCACGGCATGCCCTGCCGGGCGGCTCAGGCGCCCTTATAGGGGCGGCAAACGCCGACGGCAAGGGCCGCAAGCTACTGCGACTTCTCGCAAACGCGGGTGCCGGCTGCGGTCGTATAGCAATAGTCGTGGGTGCAGTTGCACTCAGAATCATCGCCCCCGCCGTCGGGCGCTCCGGCCTCGCGGCACAACTCCTGCTGGGGCTGAAGCTCGCAGCGGAAGCGGACGGCGCGGGCGGGAGCCGCTGGGGCCGCAGGCGCTGCCGGCACCGCAGCGGGCGGGGCGGCGATGGCGGGGGCCGACTGTATCTGCGGCAGCGTCGGGATCAAACCGGCGCCGCCGCCGATCCCGGTGCTGCCGCCCATCGGAGGAACGCCCACAGGCGCCCCAACACGCGGCGGCTCGGTGACGACGTGCTGCGCTTCAGCTCTCACGGCGAGAAAAGCAAGCAGCGTAAGCGCCAAGGCACCCTGCAGCAGCCGGCGCCCGCGCATCGGATCGCTAGAGGAATCTTCCCACCGCACCCCGCGAACCTCCCCCATCGAGCCGGGCCCCGCGGCGTGCCTTAGCTCACCGCGGCGCCAGCACCATCACCATCTGCCGGCCTTCCAGGCGCGGCTCGCTCTCGACCTTGGCGATCGTCTCGAGGTCGACCTTCACCCGCTGCAGCACTTGCATGCCGAGCTGCTGGTGCGCCATCTCGCGGCCGCGGAAGCGCAAGGTGACCTTCACCTTGTCGCCCTCCTCGAAGAAACGCTTAATCGAGCGCATCTTCACGTCGTAATCGTGGTCGTCGATCGCCGGCCGCATCTTGATCTCTTTGATCTCGACGACCTTCTGGTGCTTACGTGCCTCGGCGGCCTTCTTCTGCGTTTGGTATTTGTATTTGCCGTAGTCGAGGATCTTGCAGACCGGCGGATCGGCATCCGGCGAAACCTCGACGAGGTCGAGCCCCGCTTGAACGGCTCGCGCCAGCGCGTCGGCGTGGGCGACGACACCCACATTCTGCCCAGTCTCGTCAATCAAGCGTACTTCCGGGACCCGGATGGCCTCATTGATCCGGGGGCCGGCTGGCTCGCGCTCCGGCGCGGCTCGCATTGGTCGGCGGATGTCCTGTCTCCTCTTATGGCTTCAACGGTCTTCCTAAGCACAAATGCCGCCCGGCCGGTCGGGCCGCTCGGCACGCACGCTTAAGCGATTAATGCTGAGAATCGAAAAGAAACGCCGCGAAGTCAAGTCGCCCGCGCTTTCGCGCACGAATGATTGAGGCGCGCGGATAACCGGCAACAGCACGGCAAAAGCCGCTTACTTCCAATCCCTTGCCTTATCCGCGAGGCGTTTCTCAACCCCGCTTCAGGCCTTTGGCCTCGAGCTCGGCGAGGTACTCGGCAAAGCGCTTCTCCTTTTCGCGCCCGAGCTGCTGCAGGTAGGTCCAGGTGAAGAGCCCGGTGTCGTGACCGTCGTCGAAGGCGATGCGGATGGCGTAGTTGCCCACGGGCCGCAAGTCCTTGATCTTGACGTTGCGTTTGCCGGCGACCGTGACGCGCTGCGCGGGCGAATGGCCCTGCACCTCGGCCGACGGGCTCATGACGCGCAACAGCTCCGCCGGCAGCTCGTAGGTGGTGGAGCAGGCGAAGGTGACGGTCAAGAATTCGCCGTCGGGGCTTAGGCCCAGCATCGGCGGCTTGGCCGAGAGCTGCTGCGCGTTGGAGAGCTCGGCCCAGACCTTGGCCGCGATTGCGCGGTAGGTTCCGGCGTGGACGCTCTCTGGCTCTCCGGCCGTGATGGGCTCGCCCGAATCGGAGCGGCGCCTGATCTCCATGTCGAGCGGCACCGCGCCGAGGAACGGCACGCCGAGGCGCTCTGCCTCCGCTTGCGCCCCGCCGTGGCCGAAAATATCCGAGTGCTCGCCGCACTTGGGGCAGACGAAGGTGCTCATGTTCTCGATGATGCCGAGCACCGGCACGCCGACCTTGCGGAACATGGCGAGCCCTTTGCGCGCGTCGATCAGCGCCAGGTCCTGCGGCGTCGACACGATGACGGCGCCCGACAACGGCACCTGCTGCGCCATGGTAAGCTGCACGTCGCCCGTGCCCGGCGGCATGTCGATGACGAGCACGTCGAGATCGCCGTCCTCGCCCCAGGCGACGTCGCGCAGCATCTGGTTCAAGGCGCCGACCACCATCGGCCCGCGCCAGATGACGGGCGTCTCCTCGTCGACCATGAAGCCCATCGACATGGCCTTGAGGCCGTAGGCCTGCATCGGTTTCAGGGTCTTGCCGTGCAGCACCTGCGGCTGGCCTTTGAGGCCGAGCAAGCGCGGCTGCGAGGGCCCGTAGATGTCGGCGTCGAGAATGCCGACCTTAAGACCTTGGGCCGCTAGGCCCAGCGCCAGGTTTACGGCCGTCGTCGACTTGCCGACGCCGCCCTTGCCGGAGGCGACCGCGATCAGGCTCTTCACGCCCGGCACCGGAGCGAGCGTCCGCTGGACGGCACCTGCCTCGTGGGCGGCGCCTCCGCCGGCGGCGGCGCGCGCCTCTTTCACCCGCGCGCTTTCGGCCTTCGCACCCGGGCCTGCGTCCGCCGTCAGCACCGCGGTGACGCCGCTGACGCCTGGCACCTTGGCGACGACGCTTTCGGCGGCGAGCCGCAAGGGCTCCAGCTCCTCGGCGCGCGCGGGCGGCACGGTGATCGAGAAATAGACGCGGTCGTCCTTGACCAGGATCTCGGAGACGAGCCCGAGATCGACGATGTTGCCATCGAGATCGGGTCCCTTGACCCGGCGCAGCACCTCGAGAACCTGCGGCTTGGATATGGTCATTGAATATGCTCCCGGGGGCGAGAGGACGGCCCAGCCAACGCGCGGCGCCGACGCTGACCGAATATTGTCAGACGCCGCGCTGGAAGTCACGGGGGCGCCTCGATATAGGAAGCTTTGACGCGGGGAGCACGGGGCCACTTCAATGGCGCCCGCTGAAACGTCGGGAGGAAGCCGGCCATGCGAGGTCTTCTGGCGCTGAGCCGCCGCATCGACGTCATGACCGCACGGCTCGGGGAGTGGGTCGCCTGGCTCGTCGTCGCCGCGGCCGTCATCTCAGCCGGCAATGCCATCATTCGCAAATTGCTCGACACGAGCTCGAACGCCTGGCTCGAGTTGCAGTGGTGGCTCTATGCCGCCGTCTTCTTGCTTGCCGCCCCCTGGACGCTGCAGCTCAACGAGCACATCCGCATCGACATCTTGAACCAGCGCTTCCCACAGCGCCTGCGCAACGCCATCGAGATCATCGGGCATGTGTTCTTCCTCTTGCCGATGGCGGCAATCGTCGTGTGGACGTCCTGGCCCTTCTTCCTCACCTCCTTCGCGCAGAACGAGCAGTCGGCCAACTACGGCGGGCTGCCGCAGTGGCCCGCCAAGCTGCTCATTCCGCTGGCCTTCACCGTTCTGTTCATTCAGGGGCTGTCCGAGCTCATCAAGCGCGTCGCGATCATGCGCGGGGAGCTCACGGAGAGCGAGCCTGACGCTGCACATCCGGCCGCCGCCCCAGCGCGCTCCGGGCATCTTCAAGTGCCCGCGGCCGATGGGAACAATAAGAGCAAACGCTAGCTTGTCTCCCTCTCTCCGCTTACGGGGAGAGGATTGGGGGTGAGGGGGGAATGCTGGAGCTCATCGCAGAGAACCTCGCGCCGATCATGTTCGCGGCGCTCGTGCTGGTCCTGCTCTTGGGCTATCCAGTCGCTTTTTCGCTTGCCGCCGTCGGCCTCATGTTCTTCGTCGTCGGCGTAGAGCTCGCCCCGTTCTCGGGCGGCGCCATCCACCTCTCCTGGCCGCTTCTGAAAACGCTGCCCGAGCGCATCTACGGCGTGATGGGCAACGAGACGCTGCTCGCGATCCCGTTCTTCGCCTTCATGGGGCTGATCCTAGAACGCTCCGGCATGGCCGAGGATCTGCTCGAGACTGTTGGGCAGCTGTTCGGCACCGTGCGCGGCGGCATCGCCTATGCCGTCGTGTTCGTCGGCGCGCTGCTCGCGGCGACGACGGGCGTCGTCGCCGCCTCCGTCATCTCCATGGGCCTCATCTCGCTGCCGATCATGCTGCGCTACGGGTACGACGCGCGCTTCGCCGCGGGCACCATCGCCGCGTCGGGCACGCTCGCGCAGATCGTGCCCGCCATCGCTGGTGCTGATCGTCATGGCCGACCAGCTCGGGCGCTCGGTCGGCGACATGTACACCGGCGCGCTGCTGCCGGGCCTCATGCTGGCGGGCTTCTATGCCGCCTACGTGCTCGTCGTCTCGACCTTCGTGCCGAGCGCCGCGCCGGCGCTGCCTCCCGATGCGATCGGCTACCGGACGCCTGACGGATCGCGAGGGTACACTTCGCTCGCGTTCCTGACGCTCGTCTCCGGCTTTGCCGCCTGGGCCCTGATGCGAGACGCGCCCTATCACGGCGCCGACCTCGTGATCTTGATGCTCGGGCTCGCGGTGGCGATCGCCTTCGCCGTGGCGGCGGTGAGCTATGTCGTCCACCGCAGCACCGGCGTGCGCCTGCTCTCCCCGCTCGCCGAGCAGGTCGTGTTCGTGATGGTGCCGCCGCTCCTGCTCATCTTCCTCGTGCTCGGCACCATTTTCGTCGGCGTGGCGACGCCGACCGAGGGCGGCGCCATGGGTGCGGTCGGCGCCATGCTCCTCGCTGCCGCCAAGCGCGGCGCCGACCGCAATCCCGCTCGCCTCAATCTCGCCATCGTGCGCTCGGCGGCGCAGGCAACGGCGAAGCTGTCGGCCTTCGTCATGTTCATCCTGATCGGGGCGCGCATCTTCTCGCTGACCTTCTACGGCGTGAACGGGCACACGTGGGTCGAGCATCTGCTCGTCTCGCTGCCGGGCGGCGCCGTCGGCTTTCTCGTGGTCGTCAACGTGCTCGTGTTCTTCCTCGCCTTCTTCCTCGATTTCTTCGAGCTCGCCTTCATCATCATTCCGCTGCTCGCGCCGGCTGCAGCAGCTCTCGGCATCGACCTCATCTGGTTCGGGGTGATCCTGGCGGTGAACATGCAGACGAGCTTCATGCATCCGCCGTTCGGCTTCGCGCTCTTCTATTTGCGCTCGGTCGCGCCGCAGAAGCCCTACACCGACAAGGCGACCGGGCGCGTCATGCCGGCGGTGACGACGGGCCAGATCTACTGGGGCGCCGTCCCCTTCGTGCTGATCCAGTGCGTGATGGTGGCGCTGCTGATCGCCTTCCCCGGGCTCGTGCGCCGCGAGAAGGTGCCGACGCTGCAGGACATTCCGGCGCACATCGAGGCACCGCAACGCCCCGCGTCTAGTAACGCCGGGCAACTGGAGCTGCCGCCCTACCCGCCCGCCATTCGCGGCGCACCGCCGCCCGTCGCCTCGGGCCCGGGCGCGCCGGTGCTCGATTTTTCCGTCCCACCCGTCATCGTGCCGGAGCGGTAGCTCCCTCCGCGAGCGATGCATCGCCAGACCAGCAGCGCGGAGCAGGCATATGCCCACCGCATGCCCGTTCTTGGCGCCGGCGCCAAAAATGCCGAGGCCGGCGCTGGAACCGTTGCCTCTCCACGGCGTTCGCTTCCTCGCGGTCGGCACGCGCCGATCCAAAGGGAGGAGCTCAAAATCGAGCTACAGGAAGAACCCCAGAAGCTTCATAATGGCGCGCACGCCGTTCCTGGAACTCGGGCCGGCGGCGCACCATTCCGCTCAACCGAGCCAGGAAGACTTTTGCGAGACCAGCTCAACGTAACTCTAGCAGCGAAGGGTGAAGCCATGCCCCTGATCCCGATGGCACGACCCGCGATTGCGGACCGCGGTCGCCGAGCGGTGACGTTCCTGATGAAGGACGGCGCCAAGCCGATCAACGTCCACGTCTCCAGCCCTGCTCTCGAGAACGTCGAGATCGCACCGCAGGATGGCGACGACTACTTCTTCACGTTCAAGATCTATCGCAAGAGCTTCGAGAGGATCGCCAGCCGCAAGTACGACTTGGGCCACGTCGAGCCCGACGGCAGCGTATGCATCCGCGCGATGGATATGCCGTTGGCAAGCATCAATTAGACCCAAGACCAAGCGGAATGAGCGCGCTTCGCGCCCGCCACTTGGCGTCGCCGTTTTTCGCCGATGCACTTGACCCGAGGAGCGAAGACCGATGCTGTCACATTGGATGATAGGAACGTTGGTCGCGATGACGCTCGCGGCCGGTGCCGGCGCCGCATCGAGCCTAGGCTCGACAACCGAGCTCGGCGACCTCACGTGCAGCCTTGCCGACCAACCGACGACCGATACGGCCAACATCGAGCCAATCGCGCGCCGTGCGTTGCCTTTACCGACCGACTGGCACCGGCCTGGAGGAGACCTACACCGGCACCTTGCTCGCGGCGGGAGATGCGGAGCGCGTCTTGGCCCACGGCGTTTTGGCTTGGGTCGTGCGCGGCCCCCGTGACGACAAGGCGCGCGCCGGGCTCTTGGAGCAGACGTACGCCGCAGCTCCGACAGAGATCGGGACGGCTATGCCCCCGCTCGTCGCTGAAGGCAACAGCCCGGTGTCGTTGCAGCCCGTGCGCCAGCGTGATCTTCCGTCGCGAGCGCCGATCGCGGTGCTCGGCATCGACCTCAAGCTCAAGACCTCGATCGGCTGAGCGGGGTCTTCGCTCGTCCAGCCGTGCATGCGCCGCGCCGCCCCATCCTTGTCAGCTTTCGGCGAACGACACGACCAGGAAATTGATCAAGGCTGCGCGGGTCGACATGCCGGGCCTCACACCAGGCCCTTCCTCTGCTGGATCATCATGTACGTGTCGTAGGTCTGCTCGGCGAGCTGGAACCAGAGATAGTCCTCGCCGCGGATCTCCGTCATCGCCTCGTAAGTCTTCTTGAAGTCGGCGTTCCGGCTCGAGATCTCCGCATAGACCTCGTTTGCCGCCTTGAAGCAGGCGTCGAGCACGGCTTCAGAGAACGGCCGCGGCTCGGCGCCGCCGATGGCGATCCGCTTCAAGGCCGGCGGGTTCTCGAGGTCGTAGCGCGCCATCATCGTCGTGTTGGCGAGTGCCGACGCGCTCCTGACGGCGGCCTGGTAGCTCTTCGGTAGCTCGTTCCACTTCTCCAGATTGAAGAAGAAGTTGAGCATCGCCTGGCCTTCCCACCAGCCCGGGTAATAGTAGTACTTGGCCACCTTGGAGAAGCCGAGCTTCTCGTCGTCATAGGGCCCTACCCACTCGGCGGCGTCGATCGTTCCCTTCTCCAGCGCGGGATAGATGTCGCTGCCCGCGATCTGCTGCGGCACCGCGCCGATGCGCGACATGACGGCGCCCGCGAGGCCGCCGATGCGGATCTTCAGGCCGCGCATGTCGGCAGGCGTGTTGATCTCCTTGCGGTACCACCCGCCCATCTGCGCGCCCGTGTTGCCGCCCGGCAGCCCAAAAATATTAAAGCGCGCATAGAACGCATTCAGGAGGTCGATGCCGCCGCCCTCGTACATCCACGCGTTCTGCATGCGGTAGTTGAGGCCGAACGGCACCGCCGTGCCGAACGCAAACGTCGGATCCTTGCCCCAATAGTAGTAGGAGGCGGTGTGGCACGCCTCGACCGAGCCGTTCGACACCGCGTCGGCAGCCGACAGGCCAGGCACGATCTCGCCCGACGCGAAGACCTGCACGCGGAAGCGGTTATCGGTCATCTCGGCGAGCGCCTTGGCGAACACCTCGGCCGCGCCGTAGATCGTGTCGAGCGACTTGGGGAAGCTCGAGACCATGCGCCACTCGAGCGTCGGCGCGGTTTGCGCCAGAGCCGGCGCGGCGACGCTCGAGCTGGCGGCCCCCGCAGTGGCAGCCTTGAGGAACGTGCGGCGATTGACCTTGCGCCTGCCCGGCATTCTCTCTCCATTTCCGGGCCGCCTTGTCCGCGGCGGCTCAGCGCAGTTATAGGCGCGGGCTGGAGCCCCCACAATCGGCGGCGCCATGCGCTTGCCCGGGATGCGGCCTAGGCATAAACCGCTGCCATGGCAGTGGACGGCGCTTCGGGCGAGATAACATTTGGCGAGATAACAGGCGCGCTGCTGGCGGGCGGCCGCTCCGCGCGCATGGGTCGCGAGAAGGGCCTCGTTCAGATCGGCGGCAAGCCGATGGTGGAGCGCGTCCTCGCGCGTCTACGCCCGCAAGTGCACCGTATCGTCATCAGCGCCAACGACAACCCCGCGTGCTTCTCCGGCACTTGCCTGCCGGTTGTCGCCGACGCGGTCGAGGGCCATGCCGGCCCGCTCGCCGGACTGCACGCCGCGCTGCAATGGGCTTTGAGCGAGACCCCGGACGCCCACTTCCTCGCCACCGTGCCCATCGACACGCCATTTCTTCCTGCAGATCTTATCGTGCGCCTAGCGGCGCCCTTGCGCGCCGGCAACGCCGCCGCCGCCATCGCGGCGTCGGACGGCAGGCGTCATCCCGTCATCGGGCTATGGTCGCTCAAGCTTACCGGCGCGGTCGAGGACGCGCTTCGTTCAGGCGTGCGCGCCATGACCCGTTTTGCCGAGATGCAGAAAAGCGCCGTCGTCGACTTTCCCTTCGCCGAGATCGCCGGCGCGCGCGTTGATCCCTTCTTCAACGTGAACACACCCGCCGATGTCGAGACGGCCGAGAGACTCCTTGCCGCGCTCAGCGCCGCCGAGCCGGCACGTGGCTAGCCCACCAGGCCCGGCGCTCATCGGCATCGTCGGCTGGAAAGGCTCCGGCAAGACGACGCTGATTGAGCGGCTGATCCCGGCGCTGCGCAGTCGCGGGCTCGCCGTCGCAACCCTCAAACACGCCCACCACCCTCTGCGGAATCATGACGGCGCGAGCGACGGGGAGCGCCACGCCCGCGCCGGCGCTACAAACGTCGCGGTGATCGGGCCTCAATCGTGGGAGCTTGCGGGAATGCGCCAGGAGACGCCCCCGCCGAGCCTCGCAGCGGCCGCCGCGCAGCTCGGAGCCGCGGACCTCATTCTGGTGGAAGGCTTCAAGAGCGCCGCCATCCCCAAGATCGAGGTGCGCGGCGCAGGCGCTGAGCTGCCGCTCGCAGCGCACGACGCGCACATCATCGCCATTGCGTGCGACCACGCGGAGGCGGCCGGCGGCGTGCCGGTCTTTGCGCGCGGCGACGTCGACGGCCTCGCCGCACTGATCGCGCGTTACTTGCGGCCGTGATCGCGCCCCCACGCCGGCCAGTGAAGGCGCGGCGCGCGCGGGGCGGCCTTCCAGCGCCGCCGCAGGTAGCCCGCACAGAGGAGCAGCACGATCAGCGCCACCGCCCCCCACAGCGCCCAGTGCGCGGCAAGCGAGCGTCCGACCTCGGGCTTGAGCGAGTCCTCGGGCATGGGTACGAGCCGCCCCGCCCGGTTGGGTCCGACCGTTTGGCCGAGGACAACCGCCCCGGGAATCGCGATTACGAGCGGGACGGGGCTTCGCCCCGCGGGCCCGATCTTGGCTCCGGCGCGCACGGCGAGCCACGCAATGAGGTTTGCGAAGGTGTGCGTCACGGATGACATCCCCCGGCCTCCGACTTCTTTTTGACGGGCAAGAGAGGTAGGTCTCTCTCCGCGGCGTGTGCTACGCGGCTCACTTAGCTCTTGAACCGCCCACCGCCGTCGCTAGCTTAGCCAAGCGCACTCCGCCGGCGGCGCTGGTGACAGCCGGCGAAGTCTACATGGAACATAAGCTCGAACCGGACCTTCGTTCATGGGTGACCGCAAAGAGGCGCAACCGCCGCTCACGGACCGGCTCACAGACCGGCATGGGCGCACCGTCACCTACCTAAGAGTGTCGGTGACCGACCGTTGCGACTTCCGGTGTGTCTACTGCATGTCCGAGCACATGACGTTCCTGCCGCGGCGCGATTTGCTCACGCTGGAGGAGCTCGACCGCATCGCCTCGGCGTTCATTGATCGCGGTGTCAACAAGCTGCGCATCACCGGCGGTGAGCCGCTCGTGCGCCGCAACATCATGTGGTTGTTCGAGCGGCTTGCGCGCCATCTCGACGGCGGCCGGCTCAAGGAGCTTACGCTGACCACCAACGGCAGCCAGCTCAAGCGCTTCGCACGCGATCTGAAAGCAGCCGGCGTCGAGCGCATCAATGTCTCCATTGATACGCTCAATCCCGACCGCTTCCGCGCCATCACCCGCTGGGGCGACCTCGCAGCCGTCATGCAGGGTCTCGACGCCGCCGAGGCCTCCGGGCTGAAGATCAAGCTCAACACGGTCGCCTTGAAGGGCACCAACGAGGACGAGATCGACGACCTCATACGCTTCGCGCATGGCCGCGGCTTCGACCTGACCCTGATCGAGACCATGCCGCTGGGTGAGGTCGAGGGCGACCGCACCGACCAGTATCTCCCACTCTCTGTCGTGCGCGCGCGTCTAATGGACCGCTTTACGCTCACCGACATTCCCCACCGCACCGGCGGCCCAGCGCGCTACGTTGAGGTCGCCGAGACGGGGGGCCGACTCGGCTTCATCACCCCGCTCACGCACAATTTCTGCGAAAGCTGCAACCGCGTGCGCCTCACGTGCACCGGCACGCTTTTCATGTGTCTCGGGCAGGAGGACGCCGTCGACCTGCGCGCGCCGCTGCGGGTGAGCGCGGACAACACGCCACTTAACGCGGCGATCGATCGGGCGCTGGCGGCAAAGCCCAAGGGCCACGACTTCGTCATCGATCGGCGCGAAGGCAAGCCCGCCGTCGGGCGCCACATGAGCGTGACGGGCGGCTAGCGGCCGCCATCTGGAGAGCCCTGGGGGGACGGGGGCATGGCATCGGGCATGCGGTTGCTGCGATCGGCGAAGCTCACGCGGCGCCAGCTCATCCTCTTCGCGCTCACCTCCGCGATCCTTAACGGCATCGTCACGGCGTGTGTCGGCGCCTGGCTCGCCCATACCTACGCGACCCAGCAGAACCGCAGAAAGTCGGTCGAGACAATCGCCCACCTCATCTACGACCGGCGCACCCGGGCGGGCATGGTCGTCTCCTCGCTCAGGCGCAACGCGCCGCTGGACGAGATCCAGTACCGCAAGCGCGCCTACGACGAGGCCTACGTCGATTGGAACAAGAACATCCTCTTGAACCTGTTCGTCATCCGCGAGGTCGAGGGCGATCTCAAGTTCGCCGCACTCGAGCGGATGTTCGAGGACGACCTCGTCGGCGCCATGGCCGACGTCGACCGCTGCCTGACGACGGCGTACGACCGCAAGCTCGCGGGCGAGAACGTGGTGCCAATCCTCGATGCTTGCCAGATGAGCACGCTGCACCAGTTCGTGCTCGATTGCGGCGCGACCTTCACCGACGAGCTCTACAAAATGACTCAGCTCTCGTTCACGCCCTTCTCCGGCGCGAGGCAGGAGCGCAAGAGGATTGCCGAGGCCAACATTACGGCAAATTGCACGCGCGGCCTGCCGACCGCGGCACCCACCGCAGCGACCACGCCCGCCGCGCCGGCCGGCGCGCATTAGGCGAGCAGCTTGCGCACACTCTCGCGCACCTGGTCGAGCGTGAACGGCTTGGAGATGACGCCGACGTGCGGTCCGGAGAGGTCCTTGGCGCGGTCGAGCTGGTCGGGAAACCCCGACATCAGCAAAATGCGCACGCCCGGCTGCAGCTGGAAGGCGTGCTCGGCGAGCGCGATGCCGTCAAGCATCGGCATCTCGACGTCGGTGACGAGCACGTCGAACTGCAGCCCGCCCTCCTTGAGCTGCTCCATCGCCTCGTTGCCGTCAGCCGTGGCGAGCACGCTATGCCCCTCGGCTTCCAGCGCCCGGCGCACCAGGTCCCGCGTCGCCTTGTCGTCGTCCGCCAGCAGTATCCGCGCCATCGCTCGCCTCCCCGTTAGCGTCTTGTCATTCGCGCACCACGCGCCCGACGAACGGCAGCTCGCGGTAGCGATGCGCAACGTCCATGCCGTAGCCGACCACGAACACGTCCGGACATTCGAAGGCACAATAGTCGGGCTCGAGCTGCACCGCGCGCTTTAATCGTTTATCGAGCAAGACGCAGGTCTTGATCAGACGTGCGCCGCGCGCCGCGATGAGGTCCTTGGCGAAGGCGAGCGTGCGGCCCGAATCGAGCACGTCGTCGACGAGAAGCACGTTGCGATCGCGCACGTCGAGATCCATGTCGCGCAGGATCGAGACCTGGCCGGAGGAAATGACGGCTTTGCGGTAGCTCGACAGCGTCATGAAGTCGACCTCGGGCGCGAGTCCGACGCCGTAGAGCGCGCGGATAAGATCGGCCGCGAACACGAAGCTGCCCTTGAGGATCGCCACGACCAAAAGGTTGTCGAGACCATCCTCCTTGATCTTGCGCGCGATCTCGCCGAGGCGGTGCGCGATCGCCTCGGGCGTGAAGATCACCTCGAGCTCAGGGCTGGTCGATGTCCGGGTATCCATTTCCCCTTGTCCAATCGCGGTTGTGCCTCATTTGCCGGCGCTAAGGATAGCAGGACATTGCATCTGCCTGACAATGCCGCCATAACGTCCCGGTCCCTCGTAGCGCCCCCGAGCACACGAACCCGCCACATTCGTGAACGATTGATCGCACGTCGCGTTCAGCAGGGGGTCCGGGAGCGTTGCGTTGATGCAGCAAACCGCCGGCAAATACTCGTGATTCGACTGACGAACATCGGGCTCGCCTACGACCGGGGCAGCGAGGTCCTCACCGAGGTGAACTTCCATCTTCGCCCCGGCTCGTTCCACTTCCTCACCGGCCCATCCGGCGCGGGCAAGACTTCGCTGTTAAGGCTACTGTTCATGTCGCTGCATCCGACGCGGGGGCATATCTACCTCTTTAACCAGGATGTCAGCCGCATCTCCACCTCCAAGCGCGCTCAGCTGCGCCGCCGCATCGGCATCGTGTTCCAGGACTTCCGCCTGCTCGATCATTTGACGACGTGGGAGAACGTCGCCCTTCCCTTGCGCGTCGTCGGCAAACGCATTGCCGACTACAGGGAGGATGTGACGGATCTATTGCAGTGGGTCGGCCTCGGCGACCGCATGCACGCTTATCCCTCCATCCTTTCTGGCGGAGAGAAGCAGCGCGCGGCAATAGCGCGGGCGGTGATCGGCAAGCCCGAGCTCTTGCTCGCCGACGAGCCGACCGGCAACGTCGACCCACAGATGGCGCGCCGTCTGCTGCGCCTCTTCATCGAGCTCAATCGGCTTGGCACCTCCGTGCTGATCGCCACCCATGACCATCAACTGATGCGGCAGTTCAAGGCGCCGCGTCTGGAGCTGCACGAAGGCCATGTCCGGATCGTATGACAGACCCGGCGGGCGGCGGAGCACGCTGCAATCGGCGCCCGGCCTCGACCCCTTCGATGAGGTGATGAGCGGGCCGCACACGGGCGCGGAACCGCAACACCATCATTACGACAGCGCGGCTCCCCACACCGCCCGGCGCGAGGCGCGTCAGGATCTCTACGCGCCGGCGCGACCGCGGCGCAACGAGCGCAAGTCCACGAACGCGCCTGTCGTGCCGCCCGACTCCGTCACGGGCCGTTCGCTCACGCTCGTCATATCGATCATGTGCTTTCTCGCCTGCCTCACCGCCGGCGCCGTCTACATGATCAATGAATCGGCAAGCGCCTGGCTCAAGGACATCGCCAGCGAGGTGACGGTGCAGGTCGAGCCGCGTGACGGCGTTGACACCGAGAAGACCGTCAGCGACGTGCAGAGCTACATGCAGCGTCAACCCGGCATCGCGCGCGCCAGAGCCCTGACCCTCGATGACTCCGCCAAGCTGCTCGAGCCCTGGCTCGGCCAATCGGACGCGCTCAAGGAGCTGCCGCTGCCGCGGCTCATCGCCATCGAAATCGACCGCAACGCACCGCCCGACATCGCCGCCCTGCGCACCGAGCTCGGCAAGCAGTTCCAAGGCGTCACGCTCGACGACCACCGCCACTGGCAGGCCCAGATCCGCACCGTGACGCGCTCGTTCGCGCTCGGGGGCCTCGGGATCCTGCTGCTCGTCGCGGCGGCCACCACCGCGATCATCATCTCCGCGACGCGCTCGGCCATGGCCTCCAACCGCGAGATCGTCGAGGTGTTGCACTTCGTGGGCGCCACCGACCGCTACATCGCGCGCGAGTTCGAGAAGCACTTTTTGCGGCTCGGCATCCGCGCAGGGCTCGTCGGCGCCGTGTGCGCCATGGCGGTGTTCCTGTCGATGTCGGCGGTCATGGAGCTTCTGGGCGGCGGCGACGTCACCGTCGCGGAGATGCACCGCCTGGTCGGCTCTGGCGGGCTCGACCTCGCCGGCTATGTGATGCTCGGCCTCGTCGTCATTACCATCGCCGCGCTCTGTATGCTGACGTCGCGATTCGGCGTGTTCCGCATCCTCAACTCCAAGCCATAACGCGAGCTTAGCCCGCGCCGGGCCACCCTCTTTGCACACGCACGCAAAGGCCCTGTCACAAGCTTGGCCAAATCGGCTAGTGTGCTCGGCACGGGTGATCAGGTGGTTCGGGAAAAGCAACACTCCTCCGAGCGATGAAAAAGCTGCTGCGGGTGATGGTTCTCGGCGCGGGGGCAGTGCTCTCGCTGCTCGCGCTCGGCTTTGTTCTGTTCGCGACCGTCGTTACCCGTCCGCCGACGCCGGGCGATCCGCACGCCGACGGCATCGTGGTGCTCACGGGCGAGGGCCGGCGCATCGCCGAAGGTGCGCGGCTGTTGAGCGAAGGGCGCGCGGAGCGCATGCTCATCTCGGGCGTCTACAAGCACACGGGCAAGCGCGCGCTCATGAAGATTTCTGGCCTGACCGAGCAGACGTTCGACTGCTGCGTCGATCTCGGCTACGCGGCGCTCGACACGGTGGGCAACGCCAATGAGGCGCGCTCCTGGGCCTCCGAGCGCCGCTATGCGAGCCTCATCGTGGTCACTGCGAGCTACCACATGCCGCGCAGCCTCGCCGAGCTGTCGCTGGCGCTGCCGTCGGCGCGGCTGATCCCGCATCCCGTCGTGCCGGACGGGTTCACGGAGGGCCGCTGGTGGCTCAGCGGCTCGGTCACGCGCCTGCTCTTGTCGGAATACCTGAAGTTCCTGCCCGCCGCCGCGCAGCTGACGGTGGTGCGCCTCTGGCACCACGGCGCACCGAGCTCGTACGCGGAGATGCCGGGCGGGCGCCCGGCGGGGATCTGAGGCGCTCCCAGTGCCCACATTCTCGATTGTGCTGCGCTCGGCCCTCTTCGTGCCCGTCTTCTATATCAACACGGCGCTGTTCGTCGTGCTCGGCTCCTTCCTGCTCTTCGGCCCCCGCCGTTACGCGATGATGGGCCTCAGAGCGCACGCCATCGTCTCGCTGTGGCTGTTGCGCGTGATCGTGGGAACGCGGATGGAGGTGCGGGGTGCCGAGAAGCTGCCCAAAGCCCCCTACCTCGTCGCCTCCAAGCACCAGTCGGCGTGGGACACCTTCGCGTTGATCCCCATCTTCTCCGACCCGGCCATGGTCATGAAGGCGGAGCTCGCACACATCCCCTTCTACGGCTGGTTCTCGCGCAAGTTCGAGCACGTGTTCGTCGAGCGCGCCCGTGGGCCGGCCGCGCTGCGCAAGCTCGTGCGCGACGCGAAAGCGCGCGCCGACGCTGGCCGCGAGATCGTGATCTTCCCCGAGGGCACGCGGCGCGCCCCCGGTGCGGCGCCCGACTACAAGTCCGGCGCGGTCGCGCTCTATCAAGGGCTCGGCCTGCCGTGCGTGCCGGTGGCGCTCAACTCGGGCCTCTACTGGCCGCGGCGCAAGCTCTTGCGCTACCCCGGAACGATCATCGTGGAGATCCTCGAGCCGATCCCCGCCGACCTTTCGCGCGAGGACTTCCGCACCGAGCTCCAAGGCCGCATCGAGGCCGCGGCCAGCCGTCTGATCATGGAGGCGGCCCGCTCTCACGAGCCCCCGCCGATCGCGCCCGATGTGCTCGCGCACGCCGAGGCGTCGCTCGCAAAATAGAAAAATCTACGAAATATCAATACATTAATTAACAACCAGCAAGCAGTCTGCGCTATGCGCCCGCCCTACGGGCATTTTTCACAAAAGTGTCATGGAACAAAGGTAAATTATTGGTCCTATTACATATTTATGTTTGGCGCCTGGTCCATCGCCGCAGCGGCGCAAGGTGCGACACCGACCGTGAGGGGGGTGGGTTCTTTTTGGACCGACCGCTCCCTATATCGTGCAACAGCCACTCTTCCGTTTCCCCTCACGGAAGATCCCCCGTTCCCCCCTAGGGGAGGTGGCACACCACGGACGCTGATCCTCCCCCCGGATCAGCGTCCTTTTCTTTGGGTGAGGCTTAGTTTGACGGTCCATGCGATGGGAACATTTACCGAATATATGAGGAACATTAATTGACTCTTTGCGTCTTGAGCCCCATATTTGGGGCCCGACGAGCTGGACTGCGGTCATGCCCCAAGAGCCCGAATTCCTCGCCCCGATCTCGGCCGAGATCTGGGACCTCAAATATCGCCTGAAGACGCTCGACGGCGCCCCCGTCGATGCCACGCTCGACGACACCTTCTGGCGCGTCGCCCGCGCTGCCGCGACCCCCGAGAAGGGCGGCAAGCGTGCGCGCGAGAGCTGGGCGAAGCGCTTCCACGACGGAATAGCCGACTTCGGCTTCCTGCCCGCGGGCCGCATCCTCGCCGGCGCCGGAACGGGTCGCTCCGTCACGCTCTTCAATTGCTTCGTGCTCGGCACGATCGCCGACGATCTCGGCGCCATCTTCGAGGGCGTGAAGGAGGCCGCGCTCACCATGCAGCAGGGCGGCGGCATCGGGCACGACTTCTCAACGCTGCGGCCGCAAGGCGCGCGCGTCGCCTCTATCGGTGCCGACGCCTCCGGCCCCGTGAGCTTCATGGATGTGTGGGATGCCATGTGCCGCACCATCATGTCGGCCGGCAGCCGCCGCGGCGCCATGATGGCGACCTTGCGCTGCGATCATCCCGACGTCGAGCTCTTCATCGACGCCAAGTCCGATCCGCGCCGGCTGCGCAATTTCAACCTGTCGGTGCTCGTCACCGACGCCTTCCTCAAGGCCGTGCGCGAGGACGGCCCGTGGGAGCTGAAGTTCGCAGATAAGGTCTATCGCACGTTGCCGGCACGCGCGCTGTGGGAGCGCATCATGCAGGCGACATACGACTTCGCCGAGCCGGGCGTTGTCTTCATCGACCGCATCAACGCGCGCAACAACCTGCGCTATTGCGAGGAGATCCACGCCACCAATCCCTGCGGCGAGCAGCCGTTGCCGCCCTACGGCGCCTGCCTGTTGGGCTCAATCAACCTCGCGCAGCTGATCGCGCACCCCTTCACCAATGGAGCCTCGCTCGATGCGGGAAAACTCGCCGAGCGGGTCGCGCTGGCCGTGCGCTTCCTCGACAACGTCATCGACGTGTCGAACTATCCGCTCGAGCCCCAGCGCAAGGAGGCGCTCGCCAAGCGGCGCATCGGGCTTGGGCTCACCGGGCTCGCCGATGCGCTCATCTTCTGCGGTGTCAGGTACGGCACCGAGGAGGGCGCCGCGCTCGCTGGCAGCTGGATGGCAGCGATCCAGAACGCCGCCTACGCAGCCAGCGCGGAGCTCGCCGCCGAGAAGGGCGCCTTCCCGCTCTACGACGCCAAGCGCTTCCTCGAGAGCCCCAACGTTGCCGCATTGGAAGCGCCCGTACGGGCGGCGATCCGCCGCCACGGCATCCGCAACGGCTGCCTCACCTCGATCGCGCCCACCGGCACCATCTCGCTTCTTGCCGGCAACGTCTCGAGCGGCATCGAGCCAGTCTACGATTTTCTCTACCGCCGCCGCGTGTTGGGCAAGGGCGGTGCCACGCACGAGGAGCTGGTCGAGGACTACGCGCACGCGCTTTTCCGCCGCCAGTTCGGCGCTGCGGCGCCGTTGCCGGCAACCTTCGTGCGCGCGGCCGACCTCGAGCCGCACCAGCACCTCCTCATGCAGGCCGCGCTGCAGCCCTACGTCGACTCAGCCATCTCCAAGACCATCAACTGCCCGGAGACGATCTCGTTTGCCGCTTTCAAGGACGTCTACCTCGAGGCGCACATGCTCGGCCTCAAAGGTTGCACCACCTACCGGCCCAACCCGGTGACGGGTGCCGTGCTGCAGCCGGTGAAGGCAGCCCCGGTCGAGCCGGCGCCCGAAGCAGCGGTCGAAGCGGCCGCCAAATCCAAGCCCGCCAAGGAGCGGCGCTTCGAGATCGCTCAAGTCTCGGCGGAGGAGCGCGCGAACGTCGTCTCCATGGCGCCGCCGCTCGAGCGCGAGGCCGTATTGTCCGGCTACACCTACAAGCTCAAGTGGCCGGCCAGCGACCACGCCATCTACGTGACGATTAACGACATCGAGCAGGGCGGCCGCCGCCGTCCCTTCGAGATCTTCATCAACACCCGCAACCTCGAGCACTACGCCTGGACGGTAGCGCTCACGCGCATGATCAGCGCCGTGTTCCGCCGCGGCGGCGACGTCACCTTCGTCGCCGACGAGCTGAAAGCCGTGTTCGATCCCCAAGGCGGCCACTGGGTGGGGGGGCGCTACGTGCCGAGCCTGCTCGCGGCCATCGGCGAGGTGATCGAGACGCACATGATCCGCACCGGCTTCCTGCAGAGCGACGAGGCGCGGCTGGCGCTCGGCGAGGCGCGGCGGCAGGCGGACGCCGGTGTGCACGGCAGTGCTGGCCCGGATCGTCCGGTGCGGCTCAAGCTGTGCCCGCGCTGCTCGTCTGCCGACTACGTGCACCGCGAAGGCTGCTGGGTATGCCACGCGTGCGGCTTTTCCCGCTGCGGCTGAGTGCATTTACGCGTGTCGCGTTGTGTCTGTCGGACTTCGCAACATGCGGCAAGATTGCGTTCACTTTGCCGCAAAAACACTGAGATCGGGCCACAATAAAGCTCGAAACGGGGGGCACCGTTAAGCAATGCAGCATAGCCTGTCCCAAACAAAAAACGGCGTCGAACAGAGCGTGGGCCTGAGGGCCGCTAAGGGATCGTCAGTCATGGGTGCGCGTATTATCGAGCTCGCCGCGTACAGGGCACAGCGCCTCGAGAGCGAAGTGTCGGCGGCACACGAATCGAAGGCCAAGGAGTCGAGCCGCTTCCACTTCTGGACCGGCGCATCGGGAAAACGCTACGTGCACACCATCTACGACCTCATCGACTGCCCGGCGCTGCCGGCCGCCAACTACGTGCTGGTACGCCGCGCTCCCGGCGCGCGCCGCCAGATCCTCTCCATCGGCCGCGTGCGCAACGCGTCGCCGTCGCTCAACCTCGCCGAGATCCGCCAGCGCGGCGCCGAGCTCGGTGCCGACGAGGTCCACGTGCATCTCTTGGCCGAGACGCCCAAGCTCAGCCGGCTCGTCGAGTTCGACCTCAAGACGGGCCAGGTCGAGGCAGCGTTCGCGAGTCTCGCCGGCCGCACCGCCAACTAAAGCCACCCGCGTCGATCCCTAGCGCGCGCCCAACACGCTGCGGTAGGCGAACCGGCGCACGTCCTCCGGCCGCAAGGGCCGCACGCGCGCCGAGCGCCACCGACACCCCTGGATGAGCGCCATCGCGTTGGGGCGCTTTGGATCTGCGCCGGCCCCGCGCGCCACGTGCGCACCCACCAATCCAACCAGCCGCTCGATGGCCCGCTCGCGGATACCGAGCTGCTTCAAGTGGGCGAGCGTGCTTACGAGATAGTCAATATTGCTGCCGGATCGTCCGCAAGCGCCGCGAATGAGGCTCGCCTGTTCTGCCAGCGGCAGCCGTCCGGCGTAGCTCGGGTGCGCGCGCTCCACCAGAAACGCCAGCGCCATCACTTCGGGCCGCTCCGGCGTCATCAAGGTGACGGGAACAATCGCCTCGCGGTAGACGCTGATCACCTGCTCGCGCTCGCGCAAATACGCGAGCGTCGCCGCCGCGGCGGACGCGTTCACCCGGAACGCCATGCCCTCGCACGCGCCCCCGCGGTCGAGTCCAAGCACCAACCCAATGCGCCGCTCGGTGCCGCGGTGATAGCGCGAATAGATGCAGAAGGAGCGCTGCCAGCCGACGATTTTTGCGTGCGCGACTTGCGTGAACGCGAACCCCGGCCGCCACATCAGCGAGCCATAGGCGAACACCCACAGGTCGCGGTTCTCCGCCATGCGCTACTTGACTGCTTTCTTCCCGCTCGTGCTCTGTGCGCCGGGCTCGCCAGCACCCATCTCGCCAGCACCTGGCTCGCTCTTGTGCGCCCGGCCGAAGTCGGGAGCGGCGGTATCCTGGCCTGCTTGGATGATGCCGCGGCGGATGGCGCGCGCGTCCGTGAACAGGCGGAACAGCGTCTCCCCGTCGCCGAAGCGGATCGCGCGCTGCAATTCGGCGAGATCCTCCGAGAAGCGGCCGAGCATCTCCAGCACCGCCTCCTTGTTGTTTAGGAACACGTCGCGCCACATGGTGGGATCGGAGGCGGCGATGCGCGTGAAGTCGCGGAAGCCGCCGGCGGAGAACTTGATCACCTCCGAGTTCGTCACGCGCTCGAGATGCGCGGCCGTGTTGACGATGTTATAGGCGATCAAGTGCGGCAGGTGGCTCGTGACAGCGAGCACCATGTCGTGGTGCTCCGGACTCATGATCTCGACCTTGGATCCGAGCGCCTCCCAGAACGCTTTGAGCTTGTTGACCGCACCCGCGTCGGTCGTGGGCGTCGGCGTCAGGATGGTCCAGCGGTTATCGAAGAGCTCGGCAAAGCCCGCCTCGGGGCCCGACTGCTCGGTGCCGGCGATGGGATGGCCCGGGACGAAGTGCACGCGCTCAGGGACATGCGGAGCGACGTCACGGACAACCGCGGCCTTCACCGAGCCGACGTCGGTCAAAATCGCGCCCGGCTCCAGATGCGGGGCGATCTCGGCGGCGAGCGCGCCGCAGGCGCCGACCGGCACGCTCAAGATCACGAGGTCGGCGCCCTTGACCGCGTCGGCGGCGTTGATGCAGCCCCTGTCGATCAGGCGCAGGCGGATCGCCGTCTCCACCGTCGCTCTCGTGTGCGCCGCGCCGGTGATCATTTGCGCGAGCCCCTTGCGCCGCACCGCATGGCTGATCGAGGAGCCGATGAGCCCGATGCCGATGAGCGCGATCTGCTTGAACTTGGGTTCGAGCTTGGGCTCCGCCCCCGGCTTCGTCATACGCACGCCCCCTTCACGAAATCGGCGAGCGCAGCGACGACCGCGCGGTTGTCGTCCTCCGTCCCCACCGTGATGCGCAGCGCGTTGGGCAGGCCGTAGGCGTCGATGCGGCGCACGATGATCGCGCGCGATTTCAGGAAGGCGTCGGCCGCAGCGGCGTTCTTGCCCGTACTCTCGGGAAAGTGCACGAGCAGAAAATTGGCGACGCTCGGGGTGACCTTCAGCCCGAGCTTCTCGATCTCGCCTGCGAGCCAGCCGCGCCAGCGCTCATTGTGCGCAGCCGAAGACTCCTCGTGCGCGGCGTCCTCGATCGCCGCGATCCCGGCGGCCTGCGCCGGTGCGGAGACGTTGAACGGGCCGCGGATGCGGTTCAAGGCGTCGGCCACGCCTTCAGGGCAATAGGCCCAGCCGAGCCGCAGGCCGGCGAGGCCGTGAATCTTGGAGAACGTGCGCGTCATCACCGTGTTGGCGGTCGTGGCGACGAGCTCGATGCCGGCCTCGTAGTCATTGCGCTTGACGTACTCGGCGTAGGCCGCATCGAGCACGAGGAGGACGTGCGCCGGCAGCTTCGCCCTGAGCTCGCGCACCTCGTCGATCGAGATATAGGTGCCGGTCGGGTTGTTGGGGTTGGCGAGGAACACGATCTTGGTGCGCGGCGTCACGCGCTGCAGGATCTCGGCGATGTCGGTGCGGAGATTTTTCTCCGGCGCCACCACGGGCTTGGCGCCGTTGGCGAGCACGACGATGCGGTAAACGAGGAAGCCGTGCTCGGTGAAGATCGCCTCATCGCCGGGGCCGAGGTAGGCGTGCGCCAAGAGGTTCAAGAGCTCGTCGGAGCCCGCGCCGCACACGATGCGTGCCGCGTTGAGCCCGTAGCGCGCTGCGATCGCTGCGCGCAAGTGCCGTGCTCGCGCCGTCCGGATAGCGCTCGAGCGAGGAGGCGGCGGCCTTGTAGGCGGCGACCGCCTTCGGGCTCGGCCCCAACGGCGTCTCGTTGGAGGAGAGCTTGATCGGCTTTTTGCCCGCCGGCAGACGGCTCTCGCCGGGCACATACGCTTCGATTGCGAGAACGCCGGGTCTTGGCTGGGGGGCGATGGCCATGCGGGCTTGGTCCGAGTGCGTCGAGCGGGTCTCAACTCTAGAGGGCGCGGAAAGTGATACAGAGGCCGGCCCCAGAAGGCAAAGACTTGGGCCACGCGCTGCCTCACCTGAGGGCAGCAAGCACTTGACGCTGCGGCCCGCGCACCCTATCCCTTTGCCCACGTCGTGGTGATTTGGCCGGCCGGCTTGCAACCACGTTAAATAAGTCGCTAAAAAGGCCGCACACACCCGGTTAGCGGATGGGCGGCTTTAAAGGCCGCCGGTCCGGCCGGGTTTTTTGTTGCCGTCCTCAGACTGAGTGCGGCAAGGAGCGCGCGAGGACGATGCCAGTGCCTCCGATAGTTGCGAGCAAGGACTTCGGCACCGACGCCGGGCGCGACGCGCGCCTCGCCGAGGCCAACCACCCCTCGAGCAAGGTGTTGCACGTGCCCGAGAGCGAGCCCTTGCGGCTGGCCTGCGACCAGCTGCTGGCGCCGATTTCGATCGCTTATGAGACCTACGGGACGCTCAACGCCGCCAAATCGAACGCCATCCTCGTCTGCCACGCGCTGACGGGCGACCAGTACGTGGCGAGCGAGCATCCCGTCACCAAGAAGCCCGGCTGGTGGGAGACGCTCGTCGGCCCCGGCAAGCCGGTCGACACCGACCGCTTCTTCGTCATCTGCCCCAACATCCTCGGCGGCTGCATGGGCTCGACGGGCCCCGCCTCCGTCGACCCGAAAACGGGCAAGCCCTATGGGCTGCACTTTCCCGTGATCACCATCGGCGACATGGTCAATGCGCAAGTGCGCCTCATCGACCACTTGGGCATCGATCAGCTCTTCTGCGTCATCGGCGGCTCGATGGGCGGCATGCAGGTGCTCGAATGGGCCTCGAGCCATACGAACCGCGTCTTCTGCGCGGTGCCGATCGCCACGGCCGCCTGGCATTCCTCGCAGAACATCGCCTTCCATGAGGTCGGCCGCCAGGCCGTGATGGCCGACCCCGACTGGTGCGGCGGCGACTACCATTCGCACGGCAAGGTGCCGCGCAACGGACTCAGCGTTGCGCGCATGGCCGCGCACATTACGTATCTGTCGGAGGAGGCGCTCCACCGCAAGTTCGGGCGCAGCCTGCAGGAGCGCTCCAAGCTGACGTTCTCCTTCAACGCCGACTTCCAGGTGGAGAGCTATCTGCGTCATCAGGGCTCGACCTTCGTCGACCGCTTCGACGCCAACAGCTACCTCTACATCACGCGGGCGATGGACTACTTCGACCTCGGCGCCGAGCACGGCGACGTGCTCGCCAACGCCTTCCGCGGCACGAAAACGCGCTTCTGCGTCGTCTCCTTCACGAGCGACTGGCTCTACCCGACGCGCGAATCGCGCGAGATCGTGCAGGCCTTGAACGCCGTCGCCGCCAACGTGTCATTCGTCGAGATCGAGACGAACAACGGACACGACTCCTTCCTGCTCGAGGAGCCGGAGTTCTTTGCGACGATCCGCGGCTTCCTCAACGCGGCCGGCGTCAGGCGCGGGCTGAAGGTATAAGACGCCATGCTCAAAGCCGTCACGCCGCCGCCCACAATTCCGTCCCACGGGCCCCACCGTGTCGACCACCTCCTGATCGCGGAGATGGTCGAGCCCGGCGCGCGCGTGCTCGACGTCGGCTGCGGCGACGGGGCCCTGCTGCAGCTCTTAGCCGAGACCAAAGCGACCGACGGGCGCGGGGTCGAGCTCTCGCGCGACCGCGTCAACGCCTGCGTGACGCGCGGCCTCTCCGTCATCCAGGGCGACGCCGACCGCGACCTCGACGACTATCCCGACCAGGCCTTCGACTACGCGATCCTGAGCTTGACGATCCAAGCGACGCGCCACCCCAAGCCGGTCTTGGAGAATCTCCTGCGCATCGGCCGGCGCGCCATCGTCTCCTTCCCCAACTTCGGACACTGGCGCATCCGCATGGAATTGCTGCTGACCGGCCGCATGCCGCAGACGCAGAACCTGCCCGAGCCCTGGTACACGAGCCCGGACGCACACCTGTGCACCATCAAGGACTTCGCCGATCTCGTCGCTCTCGTCGACGCGGAGGTGGAGGAGGCCGTCGCCTTCAACACGTCGGGACGGCGGTTGCCGATCCGCAGCTCGATCTCGTTGCAGAACCTCTTCGGCGAGAAGGCCGTGTTCCTCCTGCGCAAGCACCACGACGCCTAGCCGAGAAGTCCCCTCACCTTGACAACCCTCTTCCCGCACGCGGGGAGAGTGAGCGCGAGGTCGTGCGGGCGCCGGCGGGCGCGAGCCCGCGCAAGCCGCGCGCCTTCGCCGGCTTGCCGATGGGCGCCACGAGCTCCTTCCTCGCCTCCGCGATGATGACGCCGGCAAAAGCGGGTGAAAGCGCCGCGCCCATGCGCTCCCAGGCCGTCGCCGAGCGTAAGAGCATGCGCCGGTCGACTGGAGGGACGAACAACGCAGCCCCCCAATCGAGCGGGCTGAACAGCGCCTCGATCAGCAGCGCCTCGAGCTGGCGGCGGCTGAACGGGCGCCCCTGCCCGAACGGCGTGTTGTCGAGCCGCGCCCACACGCCGCGGCGGTTGGGCACGATGAGCATGAGCCGGCCTTCGGGCGAGAGCACGCGCCAGATCTCGCGCAGAAGCGGACGCCCGCGCTCAGCCATCTCGAGGCAATGCACCGCGAGCAGGCGGTCAACCGAGCCGTCGGCGAGCGGCAGCCGGTCCTCCTCGACGAGCACCGACATGACGGGTGCGTCCTTGGGCCAGGGAAGCGCGCCCTGCGCCTCCGGCATCAGCGCGCCGATGCGCCGCGCCTCCCCGCGAAACGCGCCGAGGTAGGGCGAGGCGTATCCGAGCCCGATCAGCGTCGCGCCACCAAGACCGCGCCAGCGCGCGCGGATGCGGTGCGTCAGGAGACGCCGCACCGCCTGTCCGAGCGCGGTCGCGTAGAACTCCTGCAGGTCGCCGACGTCGTGGTGCATCATTTGCCGTGCGCCTTTCCGCGTCGCCAATCTGACGGGATCATGCCGCAATTCAAGTCCTTGCGGCAGGTGCGTTGTCATCGGATGAACGCGCCGTTAGGGTCCCGACGGACAGCTGCCGTCGCGAGGGGAGCCCGATCGCATGCCGAAGCTCGAGATCGAGCAATTTGCCTGCCTTTCCGATAACTATGGCGTGCTGATCCACGACGCGGATGCGGGTGTCACGGCCTCGATCGATGCGCCTGACGCAGATCAGATCCTCGAGCGCCTGCGCGCCAAGGGCTGGCGCCTGACGCACCTCCTCATCACCCACCACCACGGCGATCACACCGGCGGCAACCTGCGGCTCAAGGCGGCGACCAAATGCACGGTCATCGGACCGCAGGCCGAGGCCGACCGCATCCCCGGTCTCGACCGAGGCGTCCGCGAAGGCGACACCATCCCGTTCGGCGCTTTCGAGATTCGCGTCCTGGAGACGCCCGGTCACACCGTCGGCCACGTGGCGTACTGGATCCCGGAGGCGCGAGTCGCTTTTGTCGGCGACACGCTGTTTGCCATGGGCGCGGGGCGCATCTTCGAGGGCAGCGCCGAGATGATGTGGAAATCATTAAAGAAGCTCATGGCGCTGCCGCCCGACACGGAGATCTATTGCGGGCACGAGTACACGGCCGCGAACGCGCGCTTCGCGCTCACCGTCGATCCGGAGAACGCGGCCCTGCAGTCGCGAGCCAAGGAGGTCGATCAGCTGCGCGCCAGCGGTAAGCCGACGCTGCCCACACGGCTTGATCGCGAGCTCGAGACCAACCCGTTCCTCAGAGCGCACGTCCCGGCGATTCGGGAGAAAGTGGGGCTGCCCTTCGCGCCCGACTGGAAGGTCTTCGCCGAGATCCGCGCACGCAAGAACAAAGCCTGATGGACCCGCATTTGCACGCAGACGACGTGATCGGGATCTTGGGCCTCAAGCCTCATCCCGAGGGCGGCCACTTCCGCGAGACGTTTCGTGACGAGCGCGCAGGCGCGCGTGCCGCCTCGACCGCCATCTATTTCTTGCTCGCTGAGGGCGAAGTCTCGCGCTGGCACCGCGTCGACGCCGCGGAGGTGTGGCACTGGTACGCCGGCGCTCCACTCGAGCTGTCGCTCAGTCCCGACGGCGAAGCGCTCACGCCTGTCCGCCTCGGGCCAAATCTGCAAGCGGGCGAGCGGCCGCAAGCGGTCGTGCCGGCTCACGTGTGGCAGCGCGCACAGAGCCTCGGCGCCTGGACGCTCGTCGGCTGCACCGTCGCGCCCGGCTTCGAGTTCGCGGGCTTCGAGCTTGCTGCGGAAGATTTCGCTCTCAAGGTGTCTCAGCAACGATCCGAATAGTTGTTGCCGGATTGGCGCACGACCGACTTTTCCACCACTAACGAGCTATTGGGCATTTATCTAAACTACTGATAGTTAAGGCTTCTTTCGCATTTCTGACCTGCGGAGCACTGCTGCGCTTGCCGCTTTGCGGCGACTCACCAAAGAGTGCTCACAAGTTCGTCTTGAACCACGGCTAGCGGGGGTTGCCGGTTATGAAGCGGGAGTCACTTGGGCCTATCCTAACGACGGTCTTCGTCGACTATGACAACGTCTACCTTTCTCTCAAACGCAAGAGCGAGGAGGCTGCCAAGCAATTCTCCAAGGACGCCGGGCGGTGGATCAGGGAGATCGAGAGCGGGCGTCTAATGACGCCCACCAATAGCCCCGAGATCGACGGCCCACGCCGCATCGTCATCAACCGCTGCTACGGCAATCCGGTTCCGCGCCGCAATCAGGCCGACAACTCCACCGACATGAGCTCGTTCCCGTTCGTGCGCCATCACTTCCTGCGCGCGGGCTGCGAGGTCATCGACTGTCCGCCGCTGACCGCACTGCTCAAGAACTCGGCCGACATTCGCATAGTGATGGATGTGCGCGACATCCTCACGCACGACACCTATTTCGACGAGTTCGTCATCCTGTCCGGCGACGCCGATTTTACGCCGGTTCTGCACCGGCTGCGTGCGCACGCGCGCCGTACGGTCGTCTATTCCAACGACAATACGGCGGCCCCCTACACGGCGATCTGCGACGCGGAGATCCGCGAATCCGATTTCCTCGCGCTGCTGCTCGAGGGCCAGCTTCCGGGTAAGGCCGGCGAGGTCGAGCAGGCCGAGGTGCCGTCGCTGCCGAGTGCCGCCACGATCGAGACTTTGCGCCGGGATATCTTGGGCGAGGTCGTCGCCGCCGTGCGCGCTGCCGACCAGCCGCTGCCGCTCGAGGCTCTGGCCGACCGCGCCGTGCGCACGCTCGGCTACGACAAGACAGTCGGGTCCGCCTGGGGCGGAATGGGCAGCTTCCGCGATCTTCTCGCGAAGGGCTTGCCCGAGGAGTTGCGCCTCACGAGCCAGCCGCCCTATTGCGTCTATGACGCGACGCGGGCCGTTCAGGGCGAGACCCGCAATAGGATCGAGGCGCGCCGGCCCGAACCTACCCGTCAGGAAGCTCCTGCGAGCCCGCCCATGCAGCGGAATTTGCCGCCGCTGCTTGGTGGCACGCAGCCGGCCCAGCGAACGGCCGCTCCGCAGTCCGGGGCCCCCGCCCAGGCGCAGCGCGGTCCGCAAGCCCCGGCCCAGTCCGAAGCCCTCTCGGGCCAGCCGGGGCTACCCCGTTATCCGCAGTCCTACGCCGCGCCGCGGCCGGGCGACGGTGCGACCGCGATCCAGCAGTCGATCGCGCGCATCCATGAAGCAAGCCAGGCCCCCACGCTGTCGCCGCCGGACTACCGCGCAGTGTTCGACGTGATGGCGCAAGAGATCAGCGCCAACGGCCCCGCCGGCATGCAGACGGTCAACAACATCGTCAAGCGTGCGCAGGAAATGGGCCTTGAGATCCGCACCGAGGACGCCCGCTTTGTTCTCGATGTCGTCGGCGAGTCCGATCCCTGGTTCGTGCAGGGCGTCTCCGCGAGCCTGTTCGCCAGCCGCTTCCGCAATTTCGTGGTCGCGCGCTGCCGCAGCCAGGGTCTCAACCTGTCGGCCGATGAGCTCGATCTCATCGAGGCGTGGTTTGCAGCCCCCGCCGGACCCCAGCGCGGCGCTGCTTCGGCGCCGGCTTACGGCGGCCAGCAGCAGGCGCCGTCCTCCCGGGAGCCGTCGCAGGCCTCTCAGCAGACGCCCGCCGCACAGGCACCGGGGCCTGAGAACCGCGCCGACCGCTGGTGGAACGAAGAGGGTCGCCGCCCGGATCAGAGCATCGGTCCCGCGGACGAGTTCCCCCGCATCATCCGCACCCGCTTGCGGGGTTAAGCCCCGCAAGCTTTGCCGACAATTCGTCGAAGAACGGCGGACAAGGCGCTATCACGTGGCCATGTAGTGGCCGCCATTGATGTCGAAGCAGGCGCCCGTCACGAAACCGGCTTCGTCGGCGGCAAGAAACACGACCGCCCGCGCGATCTCCTCCGATTCGCCCAAGCGTCCAACCGGGATCAGCGGAATGATCTTGGTGTCGAGGACTTCCTTCGGCACGGCGGCGACCATCTCGGTCGCGATGTAGCCCGGCGCGATGGTGTTGACAGTAATGCCCTTGGCCGCGCCCTCGTAGGCGAGCGCCTTGGTGAAGCCGTGCACGCCGGCTTTGGCCGCGGAGTAGTTGGTCTGCCCCATCTGTCCCTTGCGGCCGTTGATGGAGGAGATGTTGATGATGCGCCCGAAACTCTTGCTACGCATGCTCTCGATCACCTGCCGGCACATATTGAAGAGCGAATCGAGATCGGTGCGGATCACCTGGTCCCACTGCTCCTTGGTCATGCGGTGGAGCATGGCATCGCGCGTGATGCCGGCATTGTTGACGAGAACGTCGACCGGCCCGAGCTCCTTCACCACCTGCGCCACGCCCTTCTCGCAGCCGGCATAGTCGCCGACGTCCCATTTGAACACCGGGATCCCCGTCTCCACCTGGAACTGCTGGGCGGCGGCATCGTTGCCGGCATAGTTGGCGCCGACGCGATAGCCGCGGGCTTTCAAACCCACCGAGATGGCATGGCCGATGCCACGCGTCCCCCCGGTCACCAGCGCGACACGAGCCATGAGATTCCTCCCTCGAGTTTATTTCTTGTTTGGATGATTGCGACCAATGACGATGCCGGCCGCGACCGGCCGCTCGGCTGGGGACGACGACTGGGGCTCCTCACGCGCGCTCGACACACATGGCGATACCCATGCCCCCGCCGATGCACAGGGTCGCCAGCCCCTTCTTTGCATTGCGTCGCTTCATCTCGTAGAGCAGCGTCGTCAGCACGCGCGTCCCCGAGGCGCCGATCGGATGGCCGATGGCGATGGCGCCGCCGTTGACGTTCACCTTGTCGGTGTCCCAGCCCATTCCCTTGTTGACCGCGCAGGCCTGTGCGGCAAAGGCCTCGTTCGCCTCGATGAGATCGAGGTCCTTGACGCTCCAGCCGGCCTTCTCCAGCGCCTTCTTCGACGCTGGAATCGGGCCCGTGCCCATGATCGAAGGATCAACGCCGGCGTGCGCCCAGGAGACGATGCGCGCGAGCGGCTCGATCCCGCGCTTCTTTGCCTCCTCGAGCGTCATGAGCACGACCGCAGCCCCGCCGTCGTTAATCCCCGAGGAGTTGCCGGCGGTCACCGTCCCGTCCTTCTCGAAGGCGGGGCGCAGCTTGGTGAGCGAATCGTAGGTCGCGCCATCGCGGATGTACTCGTCCTCGGAGACGATCGTGTCGCCCTTCTTGCCCTTGATGGTGACGGGCGTGATCTCGTCCTTGAACTTGCCGGCCTTCTTGGCAGCCTCGGCCTTGTTCTGCGAGGCCACCGCGAAGCGGTCCTGCTCCTCGCGCGTGATCTGCCACTGGCGCGCGACGTTCTCGGCCGTCGTGCCCATGTGGTAGTTATTGAAGGCATCCCACAAGCCGTCCTTGATCATGGTGTCGATGAGATCGAGCGGTCCCATCTTCACGCCGTTGCGCAAATGGGCGGCGTGCTTCGACTGGCTCATGCTCTCCTGGCCGCCGGCGACGACGATCGAGGCCCCCCCGGTCAGGATCTGCTGCATGCCCAGAGCGACCGAGCGCAGCCCCGACCCGCAGACTTGGTTAACGAGCCACGCCGGTGAATCGACCGGAATCCCGGCCGCGATGGAGGCCTGCCGCGCCGGATTTTGCCCCTCGCCGGCCGTGAGAACCTGGCCCAGGATGACCTCGGAGACGTCGCCCGGCTGCAGCCCGGCGCGGTCCAGAGCCGCATTAATGGCGATTTTGCCGAGCTCGTGGGGAGGTAGGCTCGCCAGAGAGCCGTTGAACGAGCCGACGGGGGTCCGCGCCGCGCTGGCAATGACGATGGTCGCGTTTTCCTGGCTCATCGGTTAAGCGTCTCCTGGAGCGGGTTAGCGGTTGTTAGGATTACCACGACCGAGGGGCGGGCTCGCGCGGTGGTCGAAAGCAGGCTTAAGTCCTTTATTTGCGGGCACGATAGCAGCAGCGCCTTCCCACCTGCAATTGCGACATCTGGTCGATGAGGTCAACACAAACGGCTGGCACGCCGGCCTTGGGGTGTGTTACGGTGATGCAGCGCAAAAACTGCTTCCGCGGCCCGCAAATGCTGAACAAACCCGACGCGCCTAGCGACAAGAAAGAAGCGGTTGTCATAAAGAAATATGCCAACCGGCGCCTCTATAATACCGAGACCAGCACGTACGTGACGCTCGACGATCTGGCCACAATGGTGCGCTCTGATCGCGATTTCGTCGTCTTCGATGCCAAGACGGGCGATGACCTCACCCACTCGGTGTTGACGCAGATCATCGTCGAGCAGGAGAACCGCC
The DNA here is from genome assembly GCA_963724945.1 of uncultured Alphaproteobacteria bacterium. Taxonomy (GTDB): domain Bacteria; phylum Pseudomonadota; class Alphaproteobacteria; order Rhizobiales; family Hyphomicrobiaceae; genus Hyphomicrobium_A. The sequence goes on from CAVRWL010000003.1 coordinate 184,612, forward strand.
AGGGAGGCCAGACGCTGCTGCCGGTGCCCTTCCTGCGCCAGCTCATCCGCTTCTACGATGACAGCATCGGCCGCATGGTACCGGGCTACCTGCAGTTCAGCCTCGAGAACCTCGCCAAGGAGCAGGAGAAGTTCCGCGGCCTGTTCGCCAACGCGTTCACCAACCCGGCGGCCGCTTTCGAGGTCTATCAGGAGCAGGCGCGCAAGAACATAGCGATGTTCGAGCAGGCACTCACGATGTGGAGCCCCTTCACGGGCGCGCCCGGTGGCGGCAAGCGCGAGGCTGGCGCGGAGAAGGGCGAGACTGGCGAAGGCGCCGCCAAGAAGGATCCCAACGAGATCGGTGAGCTCAAGGCTCAGCTCGCAAGCATGCAGCAGAAGATCGACAAGCTGTCACAGGACCGCGACTAGCAGCGGCTGCCCGCGTTCGCGGCAAAAAGCACGATTAGAGTCCGGCTTTTCGCTCACGCTCGCGGCAATCGCGGTGCCGGTCGTGGCGTACCCGACAGCCCGATATGCAGAGTGCCTCGCCCGCGCCTAATTGCTGGTTCCGAACGTCAGGTCGCGCTGCGCCACGCGAATGCCGATGGTGAAGCCGGCGACCACGTCGATCGCAGTTGCCATCACGATGAGGAAGAACACCGACGTCGCGGCCTGCGGCACCATGAGAAACTCCACGAGGCAGGCGACGAACACGACCATCGACAGGCCGTGATCGACGAGCGAGGAGGTGTTCGTGTAAGTCGACTTCACGAGCTCGATGAACAAAAGCAAGAGGGTGCTGAGGATGATGAAGTCTCCCCAGGTGAACTTCCAAACGCCGCCGCTCAGCATATGGATCTCGGGCAACGCCAGCTTCGTCAGCGCGTCGAGGCCGAACAGCAAGACGATCACATTGTAGATGATGAAGGCGATGACAATGAGCGGGAGCGACCTGATCGACATGTGCGTTTCCCTTTCCAGCTGGCCTGGCCGAGCTCAACAGAGGAACTTTTGCCACGCCGGACTTGCTGCTGCAACGCCGAAAGGTCCGGCCGGTGCCGTAACCTCCTGGCGCCCGCGCCTTAGGCGTCGGTCTTCGGCTCGAGGATCTGGCGGCCGCGGTACTTGCCCGTTTTGAGGTCGATGTGGTGCGGGCGGCGGCGCTCACCCGAGTCCTTATCCTCAATGTAGGTCGGCGCCGCAAGCGCATCATGCGAGCGGCGCATGCCCCGCTTCATCGGGGAGACTTTCTTTCTCGGAACGGCCATCTGATTGAAACTCCGTCGATCGGTGGGGACGCCGCCGGCGACCCTCGCAAACAAATGCCCGGCACGGGCACGCGCGCCGGGGCAACGTTCGGGCGCCTTATACTCACATTCCGACGGGAGTGCCAGACCCTTGCGGAAGGTGCCTCAATCGCTCCCCAGCACGCAGCTCGCCTCCTCGGGCGAGCGGGCCGCCCGCCGCTGGATCACGGAGGCGCGCTGTGAGGCCCACGGGCCCGGATCGCCCGCATCGCGCGTGAACGGGTTGGGTAGCGACACGGCGAGCAGGGCACTCTGGCGCGAGCTGAGGCGATCGGCCGACCGGCCGAAATGGGCCTCTGCGGCGGCCTCGGCCCCGAAGATGCCCGGACCCAACTCGGCAATGTTGAGGTAGACTTCTAAGATGCGCCGTTTCGACCAGAAAAGCTCAATCGCATAGGTCAGCGGCACCTCGATCAGCTTGCGCACGTAGCTCTTGGCCGGCCACAGGAACAGGTTCTTGGCGACCTGCATGGTGATGGTGCTGGCGCCGCGCGGGATGCCGCCGGAGGAGTGCCTGATTGCATCGGCGACCTCCGCGTAGTCGATACCCCAGTGGGAGCAAAAGCGGCCGTCCTCGGACGCGATGACGGCGCGCATGAGATGGGGAGATATGCGCTCGAGCGGCACCCACTCCTGCTTGATGCTCGTGCCGCCGAGCCATTGCAGGACCATCAGCGAGGAGAACGGCGGATTGACGAAGCGAAAGACGACGATGAGGAACAAGACGACGGTGAACCAGGCACTGAAGGCGATGGCTGCGACCTTGGCGCCGCGCACGCAATAAGGCTTCAGCTCGCCCCAGCTCCGATCGGCTCTGAGCGCGGACCAACGCCCACCCGGGGAAGCGGCAAACGACATCCGGTCGAAAGCATCTTGCGCACCCTCCGCATCGGGCGCGATAGAGAGCCCAAACTGCCCCTCCCCGCCTGCGGACGCGGGAGGCCGTGCGCCGGCGGATGCGGGCCGCGTCGTCGGCGTCTTGCCCGTCGGTTCAGCGCTCGCCTGAAAAAGAGGGTCGGACCTATCCATACTGTCCTTGCGTGCCCCGCGTGCCCTCTCCGCGCGTGCCGGCGCGCCCCAAGCGGCGGCCGGCGGGAGCGGCTCGCACCAAGCCTTTAGGTAATCAGACAATGGCGTTTGTGCAAAGGCTCCGCCGCCCGCGTCGGGGTGCGCCCTTCAGCGAATGGGCTGAAGCTCGTCACGATCGGCGCGCGCGGCGCAGCGAGCCGCATGCATTCGCAATTGAACACGTCGAAATTGTGAGAACGGCCCTACTGCTTCACGCCGGGTATGGACTTCTCGCGCGGGTCGCCGGATACGGGCTTCTTGGTGTCGAACACCTGCTCTGTATGGGCGCGCGCGCCCGCGACCTGGTCGGCGTTGAGCCTGCACTCCTTGTCCTTGTCGAGCAGCGCGAAGGCGCGGTTGGGCTTGTTGACGAACTCGTCACGGCTGAGCTTGCCGTCCCCATTGGCGTCGTAATAGCGCAGGTCGACCGTCTGGAACATCCGGTCGGTCGCAACGATCTTGGCATACTCGGTTATGTCGACGAAGCCGTCGTGATTGGTGTCGGCCGCGTCGAACAGCTCGCCCGCATAGGCGCGCCACTCGTCACAGGTGACGACGCCGTCGTGGTTGCGGTCCCAGTTGCCCGCGGCCGACAGGAACACGCGGTCGACATCGCCCAGCGAGGACGTGCTCGAGCACCCGGCGAGAGCCATGAGCAAGGCGCCCGCGGCGAGGAAGCGATGCTGAAAGCGGCGCGGCTTTGTTATCATTCTTCTTTCCCCCAAAGGCTGCACCCTTCAGGCAGTTTTTCTATGCGGCCCCGAGCCCGCCGACGCCGGGCCGAAGCGCCGCTCGATGTACTCCTCCACGATTTGCTTGAACTCGGCGGCGATATTCGGGCCGCGCAGCGTCATTGCCTTGCGGCCGTCGATGAACACCGGCGCGGCCGGGGCCTCACCGGTGCCCGGCAGCGAGATGCCGATGTTGGCGTGCTTTGATTCGCCAGGGCCGTTTACGATGCAGCCCATGACCGCAAAACTCAAGGTCTCGACCCCCGGATAGCGCTGGCGCCACTCGGGCATGCGCGTGCGAATCATCGCCTGCACGTCGCTCGCGAGCTCCTGGAACACGGTCGATGTCGTGCGTCCGCAGCCGGGACACGCGGCAACCACCGGGACGAACGACCTGAGCCCCATGCTTTGCAGGATCTCCTGCGCGACTCTCACCTCCAGCGTGCGGTCGCCGCCGGGCTCCGGCGTGAGCGAGACGCGAATGGTGTCGCCGATGCCCGCCTGCAACAGGAGGCCGATGCCGGCCGTGGAGGCGACGACCCCCTTGGAGCCCATGCCGGCCTCGGTGAGGCCGACATGCAGCGCGTAATCGCTGCGAGATCCAAGCTTGGCGTAGACGCTGACGAGGTCCTGTACGGCGGAGACCTTGGCCGAAAGGATGATGCGGTCGCGTCCGAGCCCCAACTCCTCGGCGCGCTGAGCCGACAGGAGCGCTGACTGCACGATCGCCTCGTGCATGACCGCACGCGCGTCCTGCGGTGCGTCCGAGCGCGCGTTCTCATCCATAAGCCGCGTCAAGAGCTCCTGATCGAGCGAGCCCCAGTTGACGCCGATCCGCACTGGCTTGTTCCAGCGCAACGCGATGTCGATGATGGCGCCGAACTGCCGGTCCTTCTTCTCCTTGAAGCCGACGTTGCCCGGATTGATGCGATACTTGTCGAGCGCCTCGGCCGCGGCCGGGTTCTCAGCCAGCAGCGTGTGGCCGATATAATGGAAGTCGCCCACGAGCGGCACGCTGACGCCTCGCGCCGCCAGCCGATCGCGGATGTGGGGGACGGCCTTGGCGGCCTCGTCGCGGTCGACCGTGATGCGAACGAGCTCGGAGCCCGCCCGCGCCAGCGCGGCGACCTGCTCGACGGTTGCATCGATGTCGGCGGTGTCGGTGTTGGTCATGGACTGCACGACGACCGGCGCAGCCCCACCGACGATCACGTCCGCGACGGCGACGGCCTGCGACGACCGCCGTGGCGCGATGAGATCCGTGGCCAAACTCTGCATGGCTCTCTCTGTCCGTCCCTGCTGCACCGATACCTAATCCAGCCTCGCCGCGTTGGCCAGGGGTCCCCTAGCGGCCGGCCCGCAGCGCCGCCGCCGTTAAGGATAGTCCCGCCGCGGCGGCCATGACGATGACAATCGAGGGACCGCCTGGCGAATTGAGCGTGGCTGAAAGCCACAGGCCCGCAAGTACGCTCGCCCCCGCAATAAGCGCCGTCAGCACCACCATGCGCTCGGGCGTTCCCGCCAGCGGGCGCGCGGTGACGGCGGGCACGACAAGGAAGGCCATCACGAGCAGGACGCCGACGATCTTCATGGCGACAGCAATTGTCACCGCGAGGAGCATGATAAAGACCGCGCGGATGCGCCGGCGGTCGACGCCTTCGGCAGCGGCCAGCTCCTCGTGCACGGCGAGCCGCAAAAGCGGCTGCCACAGCCAGGCGACGGCGGCGAGAACCACGATCCCGCCTGAGAAGATCCAGGCGATGTCCGCGGTCGTGACTGCGAAGACGTCGCCGAACAGGAATCCGACGAGGTCGACGGGCGGCCCCTTGATCATCGACGTGGCGATGACGCCGGCCGCGAGCGCCGCGTGGTGCAAGAGCCCGAGGACGGAATCGAGGGCGACGACCTGTTGCCGGCTGAACCAGATCAGAAGCGAGGCGATCACGACGGCGACGATGAGCACGCCGAACGTGATGTCGAGCTGCAGCGCCAGCCCCAAGGCGACGCCGATGAGGCTCGCCTGCGCGACCGTCTCGCCGAAGTAGGCCATGCGCTGCCACACGATGAAGCAGCCGAGGGGGGCGGCGACGACGGCGAGCCCCAGGCCGGCAACGAGCGCGCGCAAGAGAAACGGCTCAAGCACCTCTAATCCCCTCCGGGCGTCCTTTCCTGCGGGCCACCTTCGTCCTCGGTGTGCGGCACCCCGGCGATGTCGTGGCTGTGGTCGTGGTGATGGCGGTAGACCGCGAAGGCTTGCGCCGCCTCAGTGCCGAAGAGGCGAACGTAGGCCGGGTGCTGAGCAACGGTCTCGGGCACCCCCGAGCAGCAGACGTGCCGGTTGAGGCAAATGACGCGGTCTGAGCGGGCCATAACGATGTGCAAATCGTGCGAGACGAGCAGCACGCCGAACCCGTGGCGGTCGCGCAGGCGCGCGATCAGATCGTAGAGCTCGGCCTCTCCGGCGTAGTCGACGCCTTGCACCGGCTCATCGAGCACCAAGAGATCGGGCCGGCGCAGAAGCGCGCGGGCGAGCACGACGCGCTGCAGCTCGCCGCCTGAGAGGTGGCTCAGTTGCTGGGTGCGCGTGTAGCCGGCGTTGACCTCGGCGAGGATGGATGCGATGCGCTCCGGCGTCTCCCCGCCACCGAGCATCAGGAAGCGCTCCACCGTCATGGGTATGACCGTGTCGACGTCGAAGCGCTGCGGCACGTAGCCGACGCGCAAGTCCTTGCGCCGGCGCACCTCGCCGCGATCGGGCTTCTCCAGGCCCAGCAGCACGCGCACGAGCGTGGTCTTGCCGGCGCCGTTGGGGCCGATGAGCGTGACGATCTCCCGCGGGTGGATGTCGAGATCGACGTTGAGGAGAAGCTCGCGTCCGTTGCGGGTGAGCATTAGCCCGCGCGCGGAGATGAGCGCGCTCGCATCGAAGGGGGCGCTTTGCGCTTTGTGAGCGTGGTTGTGCGGATGAGATGGGCAGCCTGAATGCTGGCTCAGGTCATGATCAAGCCGCGCGCCTTGAGTCGCGGTCGGCGCCGCTCGCCGTCCCTGTTCGGCCATCGGCCCTTCAGTCCTTTTTCGACGCGCAAGAGCGGCACAGCCCCGAGACTTCCACGAACTTGACGCGAGGCTGGAACGACGCCGCGCGCGACAGGCGGTCTATCGTCTCGAACACTCCCTCCGAATCGACCTCCTGGACGGCGTTGCATCTCTCGCAAGCGAGGAAGATCGGGCGCCGCCCCAGTGCGTGGTCGAGCCTGCGGCAGGCGAAGTAGGCGTTCTTGCTCTCCAGGCGATGGATGACGCCGGCCTCGAGCAGGGCATCGATAGCCCGATAGATCGAGATCGGCGCGAGCCGCGTCCCCTTCTCGGCGAGGCGTGCGAGAATGTCGTAGGCGCCGATCGAGGTGTAGGTGGACGCGATCTCCTGGAACACGTCCTGGCGCAACTTGGTGAAGCGCAAATTTTTCTCGAGAAACGCTTGGCTCGCTCTTTCGACGGCTTTTGCCAAACGGCGATCGCTCTGGGTCCCGAACGTTGCAACGCTCTGTTTGGCGGACACCTCAGCCATCTAATTCCATCCCAAGCGTTTCTGTTTGCGCAATCTTATACCACTCCGGCGCGCATGGCACGTTACGAGTTTGCGGCCCCATCGTGATAGAGCCGTTCCCTTTTCCGCCAATATCATATGGTTGCTAGACGCTAGAGAACAAATGGAGAAGGGGGCGGGCGGCCAAACTTGCGCGCTCCCAGCAGTATTGGTTCAGAGGCCATTTAACCCCAGCAATGCCACCCATTCCCGCATACATCATCGCGGCGCGCCGGAGTGCGATCGGCCGCATCGGCGGCCTGCACAAGAGCCGGCGCATCGAGGAGCTCAGCGCGCCTATCCTCGGCGCTGCGCTCAACGATAGCGGGCTCAAGCCCGCGCAGGTCGACGAGGTCATCGTCGGCAACGTCACCCAAGGCGGCAACCCCGCGCGCCTCATTGCGCTGGCGGCCGGCCTGCCCGAGACCGTCTCCGCCTCCACCATCGACCGCCAGTGCGGCTCCGGCCTCGACGCGATCGTCTCGGCCGTGCGCACGATCGCCATGGGCGATGCCGATGCGATCCTCGCCGGCGGTGCCGAGGCGATCTCAACTGCGCCTTGGCGGATCGCGAAGCCCAAGAGCCTGCATCAGCTGCCCCACTTCCTGAACTACGAGCCGACGGCCGGCGAGGAGCGCGAGGTGCCGCCGCTGATCGAGGCGACCGAAGCGCTGTCGGCGCAGCTCGGCATCAGCCGCGCTCAGCAGGACGCCTACACGCTGCGCACGCACATGCTGGCGGAGGCCGCGCGTGAGAGCCGCCGCTTCGTCGGCGAGATCGTGCCCATTCGGGCCAACGCGCAAGAGTTGCGCGACGAGAGCGCGATCGAGCCCGATTTCAAGGACTTGGCGCAGCTCGCCCCCTTCCTGCCGCCGGACGGAACGCTCACCCCCGGCAACACCAGCACCATTCACGACGGCGCGGCGATGACCGTCGTCGTATCGGAGCGCATGTGGGGAACGCTCGGCAAGCCGCGCGCTCTTCGTCTCATCGCGCACACGGCGCGCGGCGTGGCGTCCCAAGAAGAGGCGTCAGCACCCATCGCGGCGATGAAGAAGCTGAACGAGCGCCTCAACGGGTTCAAGCCGGCCGACATCGGCGTCATCGAGATGAGCGAGACATCGGCTGCACAGGCGATCGCGTTGGTCCAGAAGTCTCGATCTCAGCGAGGATATCCTGAACCCTGACGGCGGCGCCGTCGCGCGCGGCCACCCCTTCAGCGCCGCCGGCGCGGTGCTCGTCGCACGCCTCTTCACGCGCATGGCGCGCACGAAGGAGAAGGGCCCGCGACTTGGTGTGGCAACGCTGGGCGTGCGGGGCGGCATGGGGCTCGCCACGGCGTTCGAGGCGGTCTAGCTGGCGTTCTGGCCGGCGCCTTGGCCGCTCGAGTTGCGCCGGCGCCTTCACCCTGAAGCAGCGAGAGCCTTGCTCAAAGGCTAACAAATCCCCAATTCTTGTATTGATTCGCTGCGGCAGCGCCGGAGGTCGGCGCGCTCCGGCGTTCTATGCGCAAGGGATCGCCGCATTCCTGCCGTGAAGGTGCCGAGAGCTGTGGTCATCGTGCACCAAGCGGTGGCTCGCATGCCGCAGGCTCGCATGGCGAAGACCAAGGTGAATGCCGGACGGTCCACCCCCGCCCGCTCCGGCCGGAGGAAGTACGAATGGACGTAGTGCAAGGGATCGCAAGCGCGGGTCCCGCGTCGGTTGGCGACTGGGTTGCCCAGCATTGGAAGGACGTCGCCCTCTACACAGGGCTCATTCTGTCCGCCTGGTTCCTCGCGAGCCGGCTCGGCAAACCCGTGTGGAAGCGGATCGAGGAGACGATCCTCTCCGACTGGCGGCTCGCGCTGCTCGGCACCACGGGCGTCGTGCTCTCGCTCGCCTCGGGTTGGACCACCTGGGACGGCATGCGCAATTTCACGAAGGAGCCCTTGCTCTCCTTCATGATCACGTTCGGCATCCAGGGCGTGATGCTGATCGTCGCGTGGCTGATCGGCGAGACCTTCGCGACGGGCATGAGCCAGCAGCCGTCGGGCGCGGCGCCGCGCGGCATCAACAAGGCCGCGCAAGCACTCCTCGGCGGCGCCGCCGGCATCCTCTTGTTCCTCGCGCTATTCGCGATCGCACTGCAGAGCAGCGGCCAGATCGACCTGCGCAACGCCACATCCGCCGGCCTCGGCTGGAGCAGGGCCGCCGACACGCTCTTGCCCGTCATCGTGGGACTATTGGTTTTCGCGCTCATCTTCGTTTACGCGACGAGCGACATCGTCAAGCCGTACCTGCAGGGCTCGCGCGTCATCCTCAAGAACGCCGTGCTGTGGGTGATGTTCCTCGCCTGCATGGCGACGTCGGTGTTCTTCTCCTTCGACTCGCTGTTCTCCGCCATCTTCCCGCAGTCCGAGCGCGTGCGTGCGGCCGAGCTGCGCGCACAAAATCAGGTGGCCGGCGTCGTCGCCGACATCGGACAAACGATCGACAAGCGCAGCGTGCGCGAGGCGGAGGCCTTGTTCACCAGCCCCGGCTGGCAGGCCTACGACGAGCACTTGGCCAAGCTCGCGAAGGCGGCGCAGGGGGCGCAAGGCGAGATCGAGCGCTATTTCAATGAGCAGATCGAGGCCAAGAACCGCGCCATCCAGGAGCAGCACGAGCGCATCGCCACCGCGCAGAGCAGCGAGGCGGGGCTTGCCGGCAAGAAGACGTCGCTCACCGAGGAGCGCGCGCGCCTTGTCGCCGAGCGCCCGGGGCTTTCCGCCGAGTATGCGGAGAAGAAGGCCGACCTCGATGCGAAAGCGCGCGAGATCGACGCCAAGCGCGTCGAGGCGCTGGCCGAGGACAAGGGCGTGGAAGGCACCGGCAAGGCCGGCAGAGGTCCGGTCTATCGCCAACGCATGGACGAGCTCGACAAGCTGCAGGCCGCCTACAAAATCGCGGAGGAGCGCACCAACAACGCCAAGAAGCGCCTCTCGACCGTGGAAACGCGTCTTGCCCAGATCGATCGCGAGCTCGCCACCGTCGACGGCGACCTTGCCTCCTATAAGGCGGAAACACAGACCGCCGAGCAGCGCATCGCGCTCGCGCAAGGCGACAGCGCACCGGACAAAAGCGAGCAGCTCGATCCCGCGCGCATCCTGACGGGCTTCGAGGCTGCGAAAGCGGAGTTCCGCCAGAAGCCGACGGAAGCCAACCTCACGGGGCTGCAGCAGCAGTGCTCGCAGCTCCTTAGCGCCATGACGAGCACCGAGGTCACCAAGGCGGAGGTCAAGGGCATCGACTGCGATCCCAAGCAGGCGAGCGAGGCGGCGGGCGTCATGTTTGCGCTCAACGCCGGCGCCAAGACATTCGCAAACTCGTGCGCGGGCGGCGACAAGCTCGAGGCCAACAAGGGAACGGATGCGCTCTTCGGCTTTGCACGCAAGTGCCTGGCCGATTCCGGTCTGCCGAGCAAGGAGACGGACGAGCTGCGCACCAAGATCAACTCGGCCGAGCTCAACCGCGACGACAAGGCCCACCGCTTCGTCGTGACCTGGAACGCCTTCCAGGACGGGAACCGTCTCGCCTATCTCGCGCTCTGCATCGCGATCGCGATCGATTCGCTCGTGTTCATGTCGGGCCTGTTCGGCGCCAACGCCGTGCGCTCGCCCTTGTCCGACGTGCCGAGCTTCAAGGCGCGCACCGCCCAGCAGCTCGAGGCGATCATCGAGAACGCGCTGCTCCCCGACACCTTCGAGACCGCGCGCCTCACCTTGCAGTCGCTGCGCCCGATAACGAACGTAGCGGGCTTCATGGCCGAGGTGCGCCCTGACGCACTCGATCCGCATACGGGCGCCCGCGTGCTCGGGGTCTTGAACGCGGGCGCGACCATCCACGCGGTCGAGTACGACGAGGCCGGTCGCCGCTACCTCGTGCGCTCGGAGCTCTTCGAGTTCCTCTCCGTCGTCGCCAAGAAGGCGTTCGAGGCGAGCGCGCATCACGTCAACCAGGCGGAGCTTGAGAAGATCGTCGGCGTGGCGCTATTGCCCAACCTGAGCCACAACGCCGAGATCGTGCTGCACTACATGCACCCCATCAGCGAGGACCGCGGCTTTACCGCCGAGATCAAGCTCGACGAGGTGGCGCCCGAGCACATCCGCACCGTGCGCAATACGCTGAACGCGGGCGCGACGCTCGACCGCGTGCAGCGCGTCGGCAAGGACGCCAAGCACTACTACATCCACCGCGACCTCTATCGCACACTCGCGCTGATCCGCGCGCGCACGCTGATGATGGACTACGGACAGCCGCGCATCGACGCGGTCCCGCAGGCCCAGGAGTTCGGCGGCTCGATCACGGGCCCGTCGAAGGCGATCGAGCATCAGCCTGACCCACAGGCGGCGCTGCCGCTCACGGCTGCGAACGAGGACGATGCGAGTTCCGAAAAGCGCACCAGATGCGCGCGCAGTTCGTCTCCGACCTGCTCGAGGCGCTGCGCCTTGAGCCGAGCGCACGTATGAGCTGCGTTACCGGGCCGGAGTTTGCTGCCGCCGTGGCCGCGAACGAGGCCTTCACGCGCGCGCGCCACTCCAACCAGACGCTCGACGACCAGCTCACCGAGCGCGATGAGCAGGCGCGCATGTCGCTCGACCACGCTTACGCGCTTTCTCAAGGGCAAGTGAAGCCGCGCAGAGCTGGGAGCATCAGCGCTTGCGGAGGCCTACCAGGAGATCGAGCGAGCTGGCCCGTGCTGATGCTGCTGCCGAACGGACCTTACGAGGCGGTGCTTGAAAGAGACCGTCGAGATCATGGAGCCCGATGCCGGGGACGGCCGTCTGTCGACCGAGCAGCAAAGCCTCTACGAGATCGCGCGCGCGCTCGCCGAAGCCTTCAGAAGCAACGGGCGCTCGAGCGAGATCTCGTGGCGGCGCTCGACGGCGAACTTCGACCAAACCCCGCGCGGCAGCGACCCGCGCCTCGCGCTCGAGGAGGACGAGGACCGGAAGACGCTGAACTAAAGCAATTCGCCAGCACAACAGGTGTCGGACTCTCTGGGTCCGACGCCTTTTTTGTGGGCAGCGCCTCTTCATCTCAATCATCGCCATTCACGTCGCCGCCGCGCTTTCGTCACCTGGCGAGCCCGCTTCCGCCGCGCCTTGCCGGCTAGCTTTGCTGCTCGAATCCGTTTTCATTTCGAGGAGCATTTCCCCCATGCCGATAATCCGCCGTTGCGCAGCCGCGCTCATCCTTCTCGTTTCCTGTCTCGCAGCAGCGCCGCTCGCGGCCAACGCGGCGGAGGTCAAGATCGATGCCGAGCTCGGCCGCTCGGTGCTTCCGACCGCGCACCCCGGCAGCGTCTATCTGCGCTTGAGCCTCAAGAGCCTTGCCTCCGCCCGGCACGAGCCGCGCCCACGCATCAACGCGGCCATCGTCATCGACCGCTCCGGCTCCATGCAGGGCCCGCGCATCGCGGCGGCCAAGGAGGGCGCGCGCGTGGCGCTGGAGCGCCTGTCGCCCGACGACACCATCGCCATCGTCGCCTTCAATCACAACGTCGACGTGCTGAGCCCCGCCGCACCCTTGCGCAGACTCGAAGGAGCGCTTGAAGCGCGCGATCGACCGGCTCACCGCCGATGGAACGACCGCGCTCTACGACGGCGTCCAGGAAGGCGGCCGGCAGGTGGAGGAGTTCTTATCCGATACCAACGTCAACCGCGTCGTGCTTCTGTCGGACGGCCTCGCCAACGTTGGCCCCTCCTCGCCGGAGGAGCTCGCCGATCTCGGCCGCAAGCTTGCCTCGCGCGGCATTTCCGTCTCGACCATCGGGCTCGGCCTCGACTACAACGAGGACCTGATGGAGCGGCTCGCCGCGGCTAGCGACGGCAACCACGTGTTCGTCGAGCGCCCGAGCGACTTGGCCGAGATCTTCGACCGCGAGTTCGGCGATGCGCTGTCGGTGTCGGCGCGCGACATCACGATCACGATCGAATGCAAGCTCGGCTTCAAGCCGATCCGCATCTTGGGGCGCGACGGCGAGATCGATGGCGACCGCATCACCTTGAAGCTCAACCAGCTGCAGGCCGAGAATGAGCGCTACGTCGTCGTCGAGCTGCAAGCGCCCGAGGGGCACGGCGCCGGAAGCGTCGACATCGCCGATGTCCGCGTCGATTACGTCGACCTCGACAAGAACGGCGCGACTGCGCATGCCGAGGCGCGCACAAACGTGCGCTTCTCCAATGACGTCAAGGACGTCGAGGACGGCGTCAACAAAGCCGTCATGAGCGAGGTTACCGCTCAGATCGCCACCGAGAGAAGCGAGAAGGCCGTGGAGCTACGCGACAAGGGCGACGTCGCGGGCGCTCGCAAGGTGCTCGAGGACAACGCCAGCTACATCAAGCGCTCCTACGAGCAGTTCGGCTCGGGCGCCGCGCCTGCTCCTGCAGCCTCGATCAGCGCGCTCGGCGAGCTGGAGAAGCAGAACCGGGAGGCGGCCAACAACCTCGACGCCGGCAGCTGGAATCGGACGCGTAAGGAGATGCGCTACGACCAGCACAAGACGAAGGCGCAGCAGAGCTATTGAGGGGACGGGCGCCGTGCGCGGGGAGGGGGGCGCCCTCACATCTTGAACGGCACCACCGTCTGGCGCTGCTCGCCCAGACGATCGACGCGCAACGTCATCACGTCGCCGGCTTTCAGGTACTCGCGCGGATCCCGCGCCGAGCCGACGCCCGGCGGCGTTCCGGTCGTCACCACGTCGCCGGGATCGAGCACCATGAACTCGGTGACGTAGGCCAGCAGAAACGGGATCGAGAAGATCATAGTGCTGGTGGAGCCGGTCTGCTTCCTTTCGCCGTTGACGTCGAGCGACATGGCGAGGTTCTGCACATCGGCGATCTCATCGGGCGTCACAAGCCATGGCCCGAGCGGCCCGAACGTCTCCGCCGACTTGCCCTTGAGCCATTGGCCGGCGCGCTTCACCTGAAAGCGGCGCTCGGACACATCGTTTGAGATGCAGAAGCCGGCGATGTGCGCCATCGCATCCTTCTCCTCCACGTAGCGCGCACGGGTGCCGACGACGAAGGCGATCTCCACCTCCCAGTCCATGTTCACGGCGTTCTTGGGATACATGACGTCGTCATAGGCACCGACGATGCAGTTCGGCGCCTTGGAGAACAGGATCGGCTCGGGTGGTATCTCCTGCTTGGTCTCCTTGGCGTGGTCGGCAAAATTGAGCCCCACCGCGATGAAGTTGCGCGTGCCGGCGACGGGTGCCCCCAGCCTGACGCGCGCCGGCGCCAGCGGCAGCGCCTTCGCATCGAGCTTGCGCAGCGTATCGAGGGAGGCCGGCGACAGCGCCGCGCCGGCGAAATCATCGACGTGAGCGGAGAGATCGCGGATCACCCCGTCGGCATCGACGAGGCCGGGCTTCTCCGCGCCGGGATTGCCAAAGCGCACAAGCTTCATGGGGATCAACGCTCAAGGGATCGGGTTGGAGGAGAGGCGCGGGGCCTGTGGGTGGGATTCGTCAGAGAGCTCGCAGTTTCCGGTGAGCGAGACGGCTCAGTCCCACCGGCACTCCCAGCCCTTGCCGATGGTACATAGCATGGCAGGGCGCGGTCGTGCGAGGTCTCGCTTCGGAGGATCAGATCGGCTCACGAGGCTCGGCGCCCGGCTCTATCGCCAAACTCAATGTCGGCCTGCGGACGCCCTAACAGAAAACCTTGCGCCTCATCGCAGTCCTCCGCCGTGAGCATGGCCAGCTGCTCGGCCGTCTCGACCCCTTCCGCCAGGACCGTCACCCCGAGGCTATGGCCGAGCGCGATGATGGCGCGAAGGACGGCGCGCGCCTGCGCGCTCGTGGCGAGCTCGCTGACAAACGAGCGGTCGATCTTGAGCTTGTCGAAGGGGAACGATCGCAGCGTGTCGAGCGAGGAGTAGCCGGTGCCGAAATCATCGAGCCCGATCGAGAGGCCCATCTCCTTGACTTGCCGCAGGATCGTCAAAGCCTGCTTCTTGTCGCCGATGATCGCCGATTCGGTAATCTCCAATTCGAGGCGCTCTGGCGCCAAGCCGCTCAGCATGAGCGCGTCGTGGATGCGCTCGGGCAGATCGTCGTGGGCGAGCTGGCGCGGCGAAAGGTTGACGGCGACCCTGTACGGGCGCGGCCAGCTTGCCGCCGCCGCGCAGGCCGTGCGCAAGACCCACTCGCCGATCGGGACGATCGCGCCGCAATCCTCGGCGAGCGGGATGAACTTTGCCGGCGAGATCATGCCGAGCTCGGGGTGCCGCCAGCGCAGCAACGCCTCAAATCCGACGATCTCGGAGGTACGGAGCGACCTCTGCACCTGGTAGGCGAGGCTCAGCTCGTTTCGCCCCGTGGCACCCCAGAGATCGTTGATGAGGCGGCTGCGGCTGCGCGCGGCCTCGTCCATGGACTGCTCGTAGAAGCACGCGGCTGGAGCGCCCTTCGCTTTGGCACGCTGCATGGTGATGCCAGCCTTGGTGATTAGCTCATCCTTGGCCGCCGCGTCGTCGGGGCAGACGGCAACGCCGATGTGGCCCGAGGTGTGGATGTCCACGCCATCGATCGTCAGCGTCGTCGATAGGCAACGCTCGAGGCGCGCGACGAAGTCCAACAAGACCGGCTGCGCCTCGAACGACTTGACCGCCGCGAACTCATCGCCGCCGATCCGGCCGACGACCTCGCCTTCCGCCATGATGGCCTCCATGTTGGCGGCCAGGCGCTTTAGCACCTTGTCGCCTGTGGCATGACCGTGCACGTCGTTGATCTCGCTGAGCCGGTCGATGTCGATTGAGATGACGGCGACCTTGTGGCCCATCTTGAGCGCGCCTGCGATGGCGCGATCGAGGTAGTCATTGAAATCCACACGGTTGGAAAGGCCCGTCAGGAGATCGTGGCGCGCCATGTGCGCGATCTGCTCCTCGGAGCGCCGCTTCTCCAAGAGGCCGGTGCGGAAGATCTCAAGCGAGCGGGCAAGCGTTCCAAGATCGTCCTTGCGCTGCGTGTGGCGGACCGCAAGGTCGAGCTTGCCAGCCGCGAGCCGCCGGGTCGCGGCGGTCAGGTTGCGCAGGGGCCGCAACGTGGTGACAAGCAGCAACGTTACGGTCACGCCGAGTATGATGAGCGTCGTCCCGATTCCGGCAATGACCTGGTGCAGCGTGTTGGCGCGCCAGAATGCGATCGCGGGGCCGAGATCGACGGCGGCGCTGTAGGCGCCGACAACGTCGCCTGTGCGCATTCCGACGACGCTCGTGTGGCACGAGAGGCACTTCTCGTGGCTTGCATGGCCGTGACCCAGAACCAC
The DNA here is from genome assembly GCA_963724945.1 of uncultured Alphaproteobacteria bacterium. GTDB lineage: Bacteria > Pseudomonadota > Alphaproteobacteria > Rhizobiales > Hyphomicrobiaceae > Hyphomicrobium_A. Next base: position 200,581 of record CAVRWL010000003.1, read on the forward strand.
CGGGCGCGTTATGCGCATCCAGCCGTCGATGGTCGCCTTGTGCGTCCGTCCCGAGGCAATGGCCGCGCCATCGACATCGTCCTGCGCAGGCTCGAGCTCCCGCCCTTTCGCCCGCTGATAGGCCACGAGCTTGGGGCCCATGGCGAGCCAAAGCTTGATTCCTTGGCTTGAGGTGGAGAACTGCCGCAACGTGCCGTCGAGCGTCGACACGGCAGGATCGCCATCCTCCATGCCTCTACGGTTGAGCATCGCCTGCGTGTGCACCGCCTCCAGCATGTCGAGAGCGGCGACCGCGCGCTGCTGCGCCATCGTTTCGATCTCGCGCCACTCGGCGACGCTGTCGGTGACGATGGCCGAGACCTGCATGATGACCAATGCCGCGCCGACGACGAGCAGGATCGCGCGCGCAACCGACCAGCCTCTGAACAATCGGGACATCGAGCTTTCCTGGCGTTTTACGCGCCGTGTGGGCTCGATGCTTTAATTTTTCAATAATTTGTCAGCGTAAAGAGCATGGCTTGGACAAAAGTACACAGGCCCGAACCCCGCAAACGTGGCTCGCGAGCCAAAAGCACGTGGCCAAACCTTCTCGAGTTGACGCAGAGCGGCACTGGAGGGGCTAACTGGCAGAAGTCCTAGCGACAGACTTTGACCCAGACGCAGTACTTCTTGAAGTTCTTCCAGTGGCACTGCTTCTCCATCCGGCACTGCGCGCCAAAGGCGGGCTTCACCGCGGCAAGAGTTGGCACTGTTGCGATGATGAGAAGAGCGAGAAGAAGCCGCATAGCGATCTCCCTGGTTTGAGTACGCAGCTAGGTTACGGGCACGCGCCGAGGGCAGTCCCCATCGCCGCCTTGCGTTTTTCGCCGCGGAAGCAGCCGTCTTTCCGATGGCCTTGGCAGGTGAGTTGGGTGGCCATCCGCCAGGAGCGTTGCCGCCTCTTCAAGCTTGGGGTTTGGCGCCTCATCTCAATGCTTCTCAGGTGCCAGCAGCGGCAACACCAGTCTTTCGAGAAGCGGCCGGTCCGCTGCAATAAGCTTGTCGCGCACGACGCCATTGGCATCGACGACCCATGTGAACGGGACGCCGTCCGGCTCGCTAAGCCCGTTACTTGAGATATCCGAGAGCATGGCAGTGGCATAGCCGAGCTTCCTCGAGGCCTTGATCACGGCAGGCCGATCTTTTGCCCGATCGACGCTGATGCCGATGATCTCGAGACCGCGCGCGTGGTTGAGGCGGTAGAACGAGCTGAGCGCCGGCATCTCCTCGCGGCAGGGCTCGCACCAGGTCGCCCAGTAGGTCACCAGAACGACCTTGCCGCGCAAGGCGGCAAGGTCGAAGCTCTTTCCATCGAGCGTGGTGAGAGCGAGGGCGCCGGCCGGCTGTCCGATCACGGTCTCCGCACCGAACACTGGCGCAGCCGGCGCAAGACCGAGGCTCAGGACAAAACTGGCCACAGCCATCAGCCTCCTCACGTTGGCAAACATCCAGCCCTCGCAAATCATTGAGCAGTCGCGACGGAGCGCCCCAAGATCAAAAATTGTAGCTCGTGATGATCTTGAACAGCGCGGGCGCCACGATCTGGTTGCCGTTGACTTGCTGGTAGATCGGGATCTCCACGTCGCCATATATCTTCATCACGGTGGCGCTCTTCTCGTCGAGAACCTTCGTCAGCTCGATGCCGGGTGAGATCAGCAGCCGCTGATATCCGGTGTTGTCCGGATCGGCGGACGTGCCGCTATCATGGCCCCGATACGCGCCGAGAAGCTGCAGGAGCGGCGCAACCTTGTCGAAGCCGGCGATGTGATAGCCGCCGTTGTAGACGACGCCAACCGCGCCGTCGACCTCGGTGCCCGGGCGGTAGCTGCCATACCCGTCGGGCGCTCCTTCATCGGGCGCGGAGCGCAAGTTGAGCGCCGTCTGCACCTTGATCTGGCTGAAGTACTGCCACGTGTTGTCGCCGGTGATGAGGCCGCGATTGAAGCCGCCGAGAACAAGGTCGGTCGTGCCCGTGCCGATCTGGGTGTCGCGGTCAAAGCCCGCCGCCGTAAAGTCGCCGGTGGGTAGCTTGAGGCCGCCGAAGACGCCCGTCGACATGTCCTTCTCGAAGCCGGTGTACATCACCATGACTTCGGCATCGCCAATGGAATAGTCCTTGAAGACAGTGAGCGTGCCGGGGTCGTCCGTGCGGAAGGTGCGGGTCGTGTACGGCAGCTTGGCCATGAACCCCCATTCGCGGTTCAACATGTAAGAGACGCCGACGTCGTACCAGTTCGTCTCCAACCCCTTATCGCTGTTATCGGCGGCTGGCGCGCGCGAGGTGCCGCTCCAGTTGCGGTTCTGGTTCATGTAGTCCCAGCCGAAGAAGATGCGCCCGCCGTGGTCGTTCTCCTGCGGCAAGAGCGTCGTCGTGCCGACGTCGAACACGCTGCAGCCGCACGCGCAAGCCCAGGCGGCGTGCGGAGCCGTACAAGCCAGGACAACGGCTGCGGTTTGAGCGAATAGCTTCCTTAGCTGTGACGGTAGAAGGTAGGCAGCCGCCGATTTGCGGCTTTGCTGAACGCGGAACATGGATACTCACCACTGACGAACTTGCGACACACCACGCGCGCGACCGCAAGAACTCGAGCAGCGCGCGCAACTTAAGACGATGGATGGGTCAAGCAAGGTAAGGAGGGCCGCGCGCGGACGTGGCGCCGGGCTGCGCCGCGGCGCGGAAAAGATCGCGCGTGATGCGGTAGGCGACGGCCGCGTAGCGCACTTGCAGCGCGAGCGGCACCAGCGCGCTGTCGCCGACCGTAATGGCTCCAGTCGAGGCGTAGGGGCAAAGGCTCGAGTCGGAGTGATGCGACTTAGCTGGAGCCGGCTTGCCGTCAGCGTCGAGCGTGATCATCTGCGGGCCATGACCCGTGCAAATGACCATCGTCATCTCGCCGCCCACGGACGCGAGCATGAAGCCGGCAGGCACCAGAGTGCGCAACGCCAGCACGAGCACGAGCAGTGGGGTTAGCAGACGACGCACCAACAAAGCTCCCCGCCATCGGGCATCGGCGCCGATGGCAAGCGGGAACCGTAGGGCCTTCCCGAGCTACGGACAATGATGCTGGTGGAGCTGCCTTATGAGCAACCAGCCGTGCTGTAGCGAGCTGGCCACAGACCGCGGCGTCGCCTTCCTGGGTGCTGGGCGCCCGGTTCCGGATCAGGCTAGAGCGGAGATCTGGCGGAGAGGGAGACCGCAACATTCTCTTTGTAATCAATAACTTGCACATTAAAATAACATTTCCTCCCACAGTTTTGAAACGCACAGTGCATTCCGTGGTGCGGCGGTAGGTTCCGTCTGGTTCGTGATCGGGGCCGTACCCGCGGTCTCTTGTCCATTGCTAGCAGGATAGAGCGTTAGCTCAACGGGTTGGAGCGCGAGGAATTCGCGAAGCATGGTTGCTATCGTGACGTCCATAAGTGGTGCGATGCTGTCTAGCTCATGAGCATTTGCCCGCGACCGGTCTCGGGGGTACCTGTCGCCTCGCATTGCCGACGTCTGTTCCTGACCCAATGCCGACATCGGCGGTCGAACGCTAATCGGCTGAAATAAAAGGTCAGAGGAAAGGGCGCATCGCGAGAAGTTAGTCCTAAGGCGTCACGCCAAGGCTCTTTAGGGCTCGCAACGTAGTTAGAAAGCGCGCTCGCTACTTCAGCGGATCGGTCTGCCGCAGCGCTTCGACGTGGGCGATTACGGCATTGACCTCCTCTTGCGCCAGCCCGAGATAGCCCTCCGGCTTCAAGAGCTCGTCGACTTTGGCCGGCGTCAGCAGCTTGGACACGGTCGGATCCTCGAGCAGAGCGGCGCGAAAGTCCTTATTACTCTCCATCGCTTTGCGAATGATGGCGCGGACGAGGTCGTCTGCGTCCTCTTTTCCGAGCGCCGGCGATAGCGCGAATGCGACGCGCTGCGCCATGATAAATCCCTTGGTCTTGTTCAAGTTCTCGCGCATGGCGTCCCGATTGACGACGAGCTGTCCGAGCAGAACCTTGGCGGTCTTGAGGTTGCTCTCGGACTTGACCGAGATCTCCATGAGGACGGTGTCGGGCCCGGACGTGTTGTCGCGCTCGAAGAAGTTGACGACGTCGTCGAGGACGACCTCGGCAAACCGCGGAATGATGCGGCCGCCCTGAATGAGAATCTCCGATTTGTACGGATTGATCTTTTGCGCCATCGAGCTGCTGCTGACGGAATTGGCGCTGCGCGGCTCATCCGTCTCGCCGATGTCGGTCGACTGCAGAAGAAACAGCTCCTGGCCGATGTCAGCGAACGACCTGCTGATCAGGGCAAGCGTCAACGCGTAGTTTGCATAGACGTCGCGCGAGCCGTGCCAGTCGTCGGGGTAAGGTGGCTGAAGCCCCAGCTCCTTGGCGAACGTCTTCTCGATGTCGATCGCGTGCTCGCCGAGGCCGGCATAGGTGCCGACCGCACCCTTGAGGATCGCCGATCGCTCCAACTCTCCAAGCACGTACTTCAGTCGCTCAATGTTCCTGCGGTTCTCCGCCAGCCACGTGCTGGCCTTCTTGCCGAACGTGATCGGCAACGCGTGCTGGCCGAGCGTGCGGCCCGGCATGACCGCGTCCTGATTATCCTGCGCCATCTTGATCAGGATGGTCTCGATCCCGCGCAAGCGCCGGATCAGGATCAGCGCCGAGCGGCGCAACTGAAGCGTCAACGCCGTATCGTAGATGTCGACCGTCGTCGCGCCGTAATGGACGTACTGGCGGGCGCTCTCATCGATCAATTCGCGCCAGACGTTGATGAGCGCCACCATCCGATGGTGAACGCGCTTCCTCTCGGCGGCGATCTCGTCGAGCGGCGCGTAGCGAACGCTTGCCTTGCGGGAGATCTCGTCCGCCGCCGCCTGCGGGATGTCGCCGTGGGCGGCCTGCGCGCGCGCCAAGGCCGCCTCGATGTCGAGAACGTATTGGTTGGTTCGATTGGGGGCGAAGACGGCCGCCACGGAGCTGATGTTGGGCTCGTTTTCGAGGTCCTCTGTGTCCGGCGTGCTCGCCAGCGTCGTCGCCGCGCCGACCGTCAGCCATCCGGTGAGCAACAAGGTTTGCAGCAGCTTCCGGCCCGCCCGCTTGCTTTGGCCGCACCTCTCCCCGACCGGAGCTTCGATCCGATAATTCACCGTCAAAGCCATTGTCGCTCTCGACCGCCGATCACGTGCCCGGAAGCGACCGGCCGGCCAGAATGGCAGCACCCGCTGGCGCCATCCTGCTCGCCTCATGGCCGACGCCTGCAACCTCCTTCAGCCGCCAATTGAAACGTGTCCCCATCCGCGCGGCAATCGATCTGGCCCTCCGGAAGTAGAAGTGCCCCCGATCATAGCGGGTCTTGCCCTGCTTGAGGGCGTCGGGATCGTTGCGCAGACCGGCGTAGTTGACGTCGGCGGTGCCAAGCAAGAGCGTAAAGTTGCACGCAAAGGCCTTGCGTAGCGTCCCCGACCCGATCGGCGCGCCGCGCAGCCCGAACGGAAACTGGAATTCGTTGTCCGGCATCATGTACCAGCCGGGATTAGCCGAGACGGCGCGGTCGATCATGCGGCAGCCCGAGTGCAGGACATAGCGCTGCACAAACTGGGATCCGGCACCGTGACCGAAGATGCTGAACTTGTGCCGCCGGCTGCCGAGGCTGCTCGCCGCCATCCGGAACGCCTTCTCCACGACGTAGAAGCTCGTCTGCCGCCAAGGTATCGGCTCCAGGTGGGGCCCGCGCACGTTGCCGAGATTGTACGTCCAGGCGCCGGGCCACTTCTCGGACGTGAACTCGGGCACGAGAAGAATGGCGCCGTATTGCTCGGCCAGCGGCCGCCAGGTGTCGTAGTAGTCGAAGGCCAGGTGGCGATAGGCTTGGCGGCGCGCTCCCGCCATCACGATCCAGATGGGGCTGTCGCTCGATGCCGATGGCGGGCGGTATGTAAAGACGGTGACCGGTCCGCGCGGCACGCCGCCGACCTCGAAGGCTCCGTCGCCGATGGGCATCCTCTCCCTGGCAGGATCGAAGTGCGTTTCGGTCGCTGCGGCCCCGGCGGTCATCCAGGTAAGCGCGGCCATCAACGCTGCGCTGCGAAACATGTGCCGTCGCCTGCGGAGATGTGCGGCTCGGGTTTGCGTGGCGGTGTCCATTACGGTTGAGCCTTCCAGAGATCCTCGATCAGAACTTGATGCGGACGCCGGTATATCCGAACATCATGTCCGCGAGCGGGACGGGGCTGATATAGTACGTCGTTACTGTTTTCGACGTTCTCCCCAAGGCACCCTCCGCGTCGAACTTGTAGACACGGAAGCCCGCGTAGAGATCCACTCCGGCGGCATCGATGTCCTGGCAGATCGCGGCCCCGAACATCTGCAGGCTGCTATCGGTGACCTCGGACAACCCCGCCTCGTGCAGGCCGGTGATCGCGTCGTCGACCTGCGCATATTCGCCGTAGACGGAGGTGTCGCCGATCGCCCAGTACTGGCGCCGAAGCCCGAACGCCGTATAGAGGTAATCGATGGGCGGCCGGTTGGTGCCGGGCGGCGTCACGAGCCCTGCCGTGTTCTCTCCATATACGGCTCCAGGAGCAGGGGCGTCAGTCGATTCAAGACCGTGGAACGTCCGGTGCACGTAGGCAGCGGTGGCGAACAATCCGGTCGGAATATGTAGAATGCTGGCCGAGCCCTTGTACTCCTCGCGATCGCGGAAGTACTCGGGATGGCCGTCGACAATGCGACCCTCGGTGGTGTCGTGCAGATAACCGGCGCCGAAGCGGAACTTCCAATCGCTGTAGTTGATGCTGTGCTCGACTGCGACGTCGATAGAAATCGTCCTCGCCCCACGCCACCGAGAGATCGACGTTGCCCCATTGGCCGGAGAAGCGGGGAGCATCGTAACGGATGACGTCGCGCCGCAGGGTGTCGACGCTCGCCCCGGCCGAAAAGTCATTCAAGGTCGTGTCGACCGTCCTTGCATCGTTTGTAATCAGCGCACTATCGGCCGGGTCGTACCGATCGGCACGCCGCACGACGAAGCTTCCGCCGATCGTGGCGATGTTGGCCGCGCCCGGCATGATGCCGCCGACGTCCTTGAGGATGATGTTGTCGGTCGCCGTCGAGGTGTGCCCGAGCGTGACCGTGCCGAGCTCGTTGCTGCGGATCCACCAGGCCGAGTGGCGCAGCTCGAGCGCCTCGTCGCCGATGGAGGTGAACTGGTTGACGTCGTTCGAGGCCGTATCGTCGAGACCAATCGAGAGCAGATAGCCGGCGCTCCACCCGCGCGCGAACTGCGCGGCGCCGTTGAAGTTTATGCGGCTTCTGGATGCGACGTTGTCGACGATGTAGACATCCCTCGTGCCGCCGTCGTCCCAGAACAAGGCCATGCGATTGATCCAGCCGGAGACCGAAAGCGACACATTGTTGTTGCCCTTCCCCGCCGTCGGTGTCCTCGAGCTCGGCGATCCTTTCGTCCAGCTCAGACGGGTCGACAGCGGGTGCGCTGGACGTCACGGGAGGGAAGGGCGCTAGGCTGTTGCTCGTTGGGGAGGACTGATCGAGCAGCACCGTCAGGCCGAGCGAGCCGCCGTAGAAGAAGACGTCGTCATTGGCGCGAACATCATGGTCCCCGGAAGCGTTGACGGTGGCATAGTGCGGAAGCGCCGTACTCACATTATTGAGCCAGAGGAACTGCCCCGAGGCGGTAAGGTAGGTGCCTTCGGCAAGCTTAAACTCCACACGCGGGTTAATCTCTACGCCTTGTGCAAAGACATTCTTGTGATCGGTCGTCTCGAAGCTCCGTATGTCAATCCGGTTCTCCGAGGCGAACGTCCGGTTGCGGTCGACAAAGTTATTGTAGAGGCCACCTTTGATGCTTCCACCGATGCGCATCACGTCACCGACGTCGAACATGTGCTGCAACCCCAACTGCAAGCCGACCAAGCGGTTGTCGGTTCGGATGGTGGCGCGATCGCGGGGCTCGCCAATAGCGGTCCCCGTCGGGGGCGGGTTGGTCGCGGAGCCCGAGGTGGACATCGCGGTGGAGCTCAGCGTCTCGCCGAAGTAGATGGCGCGCGCGCCGACGCTCAAGCCCGGGATACCGAAGGGCCGAACGGCATTGGCTTCGGCACCGAACAGTTTCGTCTCATGATGGATGGCAAGGCCATAGATGTTGTCGGAATTGGCAGTGTTCGGGTAATCGCTACCCGGTGCATTATCGTAGATGGTGTCCGTGTTGATTGAACCACTGCTCAGCTCGAGCTTTGTCTGTTCGAAGCGGAACGGTGCCACGAAAAACCCTGACAGCTCGATCGGCTGATCGAGCATCGTCGCGTGCAAGGAAACGCGCATCCCCGGCGCGTAGTCATCGCCCTCGAGGTCCGAGGAGTCAAATTTCACATAGCCCGTTGGCGTGGGTTGCGATGATGTAGGCTCTCCGAGCGCGGTGAACGGAACCTTTTTTAGGCCGCTGCGCCAATATGCGAGGCCTTCGATCGTCAGCCCGCCCGGAGCCGACGCCGCGCCTTTGGAGGGCAACGACGCCGACGGCGCCGTGCCGCCCGCGCTCTCCTCGTCGACGACCACTGTATCGTTGACGTCGTCGCTGGCGGCAAACGCCGGTGATGGAAGGAAGCTAGCGACGAGCGCGGCCGCGACGCAGGAAAGGGCGTTGCCGGGATCGACCTTGAACGGACTCGTGCTACGCGTCCCACTGGACCGACGCATTACTCAACTCCCCCACGCAACGTCGACGCTCTTTTTGACGCGCGTCGCTGACACGCAGAGTTTGCGGGGAAGCTCGCGAAGACGGGATACGAATTAGCGGAAGAGTCGTTCAGGGATATGCATCGGTGCTAATAATATCACGTAATTTCAATTAGTTATGAATATCGCTGAAGACGTGCTCGCATGTCGGAATTTTTGCGTGTGTGATGCGCAGGCATCACGACCTGAGTCATGTGCACGCGCGGGAGCATTCTAATGGAGGAATATTAACCTTACGCGTCGGAGAGCAATTCAACCGAGGCAGCATTCTCCGCACTCCGGTTCCGAAACTCCGTCAGAGTCCGAAGCACGCACTCGATCAAATCTTTGGCGTTTCCGGATAGCTTTTGATCGCTGTGATGCACGTAGCCGAATGCAATCCAGCGCTCCGGCTCCAACGGCCGAAAGGTCACGGCGCTCAGATCGAGACCGCGCGCGCTCACCCGGTCGAATACGGCGATGCCGGCGCCGTCGATGGCCAGCTGGCACGCCATCAGCGACGATCGGGTTTCGACCGCGTAGTGTCCGGTCGCCCCGTTCGATCGCATGAAGTCGTTCATCTGCTGACGCCAGAGCTGATCTTCCCAAAGTCCAAGCAGGTCTTCTCGGGCGAGGTCCGCCGCGGTCACGCGTTTGCGCCCGGCAAGAGGATGATCCTTGCGCATCACCGCCTCGAGCCGAACCCTGAAGAGCGGATAATTGGTGAGCTCGACGAGAGCGTGGGTTACGGGCAGCGAGGCGACCGCCAGATCGAAACGGCGCAGCCCGACGAGATTGTCCAAGTCGAAGCGCGACAGGATATCTATCGTGAAGCGCAGCTTCGGGCGCGCGTGGTGCATGCGCTGGATGGCCGGCGCGATCAGGCCTTGGGCGATGCGCGGCGTGGTGACGAGCCTGAGCTGCTTGTCGCTCGCCTGGATATCCTTGGCAATGCGCGGGATCTCTCCCAGGCCCGCTAGAATGTGGCGCGTTGCGACGTAGAAGGCCGCGCCTTTTTCGGTCACCCGCAACGTGCGGCCCGAGCGATTAAAAAGCAGTAGCTTCAGCTCATCCTCGAGTAGCGCGACGAGGCGGCTAACCGCCGGCTGGCTTAGGCCCAGGCTCTTTGAAGCGGCCGTCAGCGATCCGCCTTCGACGATGAGTTGGAATGCGCGCAGCGCTTTGAGGTTCATTCGACTACTCGTGCATCGGTCGCATTGGATGCCTCATCTACAAGATTTCGTCGAGAGGGCCATACCGCGTTGCGTTAACGATATTCATTCTCCGCGAGCGGCTGGCCAATCCGTAGATACGCCATCGGCGCATGTGCAGCCACGCGAAACAGTGCGTGTCGACATTGCGCACGGGAAACGAAAAACGCGATGACTTATCGAAGTTGCGAAACAGATCAAAACATTTGCCGATGGGTCGATATGTCGATCGCACGAAATTCACGCGAGCCACACAAAGATGCTCGTCGGCGGGCAAAGAAGTGACTTATACTTTTTTAAAAACAGACGTGTTGGGGGGAGATCGCGAGAATGCTGCTCACTGCGCCGCTAGGCGACGATTTGCCTACCGTATCGGCGAAGAAGCGCATCTACTCCCACCTGTATGTGCAGGTGCTTGCAGCCATCACGATCGGCGTTCTGCTCGGTTACTACTATCCGGCTGTCGCCGTCGAGATGAAGCCGCTCGGCGACGCTTTCATAAAGCTGATAAGGATGATCATAGCGCCGATCATCTTTTGCACCGTAGTGCACGGCATCGCATCGATGTCGAATCTGAAGGCCGTAGGCAGCGCAGGCATCAAAGCGCTTCTCTATTTCGAGGTCATCACGACGCTGGCTCTCGTCATCGGACTGGCGATCATGAACGGTCTTCGGCCGGGGGCGGGCATGAACGTCGACCCAAGCCAGATCGACGCCTCCGCGATCGCAAGCCTCGTCACCAAAGCGCACACGCAAGGCACCGTCGAGTTTCTGCTCGACATCATTCCGAGAACCGCCGTCGGCGCTTTCGTGGACGGCAACATTCTGCAGATCCTGCTGTTCGCGCTGCTGTTCGCCTTCGCGCTACAGGCGATGGGACGACGCGGCCGGCCGCTACTCGAGATCGTCGATCAGATTTCGCACGTGCTTTTTGGCATCGTCGGCATCATCATGAAGGCGGCACCGATCGGCGCCTTTGGCGCAATGGCGTTCACCATCGGCAACTACGGCTTCTCGACGCTCGGCTCGCTCGCAACCTTGATGGGGGCCTTCTATCTGACGTGCGTCGTTTTCATCTTCTTCGTTCTGGGGCCGATTGCCTGGTGCGCGGGTTTCAACATTTTCAGGTTCATCCGCTATATCAAGGACGAGCTGCTCATCGTGCTCGGCACGTCGTCCTCCGAATCTGTGCTACCGCGGATGATCGCGCGAATGGAGCGACTGGGATGCGAGGAGTCTATCGTCGGGCTCGTCATCCCGACGGGTTATGCATTCAATCTCGACGGCACCTGCATCTACCTGACAATGGCCACGCTGTTTCTGGCGCAGGCGACCAATGTCGATCTTTCGCTGGCGCAGCAGCTGGGGATCCTTGGAATCCTTCTGCTCACCTCGAAGGGCGCGGCAGGGGTTACGGGCTCTGGGTTTATCGTGCTTGCAGCCACGCTCTCATCCACCGGCACAATCGACGTTAACGCGATGGCCCTCATACTCGGCATCGACCGCTTCATGTCCGAGGCGCGCGCCTTGACGAACCTCGTCAGCAACGGCGTGGCGACGCTCGTCGTCGCCAAGATGGAGGGAGCGCTCGATGAGGAGCGCATGCATGCCGAACTCAACCGGCATGCGGCCCGTGATGACGCGCGGAGTTAGCGCGAATGACGAAGCAGACCATGCCGAGCTGGCAGGGTCAGCTCCAGAAGCGGACAATACCAGTCCTAAATGGCCTCGAAACGTCAGCTCATGGCCCTGAGCCGACCACGACAGGGTCATTTTTGTGACGACTGCTGATGGGGGTAAAGCTGACTCGTCGCCTCGAGCAATTGACCCCTGATGTGCGTACGCCGACAAGCCCTACCGTCCCCACAATCATCTCCAAATTCGGAGTGCTTTGGGGTGTCTTCTCAGGTGCCACAAGGTTCCGCAGTACGCCGTGCCGCGGCATGAAGTTCTACAGCTTAGGCTGCCGAGTTCGAATCCCTTTGCTATCTTGTTAAGTAATTGAATTTAAACAGAAAAATATGATCTGGCGGAGAGGGAGGGATTCGAACCCTCGATACCCTTGCGAGTATGCCGCATTTCGAGTGCGGTGCTTTCAACCACTCAGCCACCTCTCCCGTGTGTGGTCGCGGGGTCTGCAACGGCAGGCTTCTTATCGTGGGCACTTGCCCCGCGCAAGCCGCTAAGCGGGTGGCCGGGCGCCTGAGGCACTTTCAAGCCGCGCCCCGGCGCTAGGTGTCGGCAAAGGTGGCAAGCTGATGCACGAGCTCGCCGGCAAGCGGGTGGGTCAGGCGCAGGCGGAAGGAGAACGTTGCTGAGCCCTCGTCGCGATGCACGATCTCCATGCGCCCCGGCTCGAGAAGCTTAGGCCAGCGCCAGCGCCACGGACCCGCCGTGATGAAATAGTGCGCCGAGCGAAAGACGAGCGCCTCCTCCTCGACCGCAACGGTGAGCGCCATGCCGATACCGCAGCCGACGTACTCCTCAAGGCCGGTCGGGCCGCGGAAGCGCTTGGCCGAATGGATTGTTTGCGGCGCGCGGCCGGGACGCGCGTAGACGCGCGTCCAGCTCTGGCCGCCGAGGCGCTCGTCCTCGGTGACGATGACCAGCGCCGGTCCGGTTGCACGGTTCGATAGCGGCAGCGGCGCTCCGATCGCACGGGCGAGGAACGCAAGGATGCGCCCCAGGGGCGACAGATCGGTCGCCGTCACCCGGCCGCGGTAGAGCACCATCTCGCTGGGCACCATGCGCTTGGAGAAGCGGCGGCGCACCGCCGGCGGCAGCTCCGCCCAAGCCGCCTCGCCGACGAGGCTGCGAAAGCGCACGTCGACGAGCGCAGGATCGAAGGCTCGCGCCGGCAGCGTCGCTGCTCCATCATCACAAGGACGTTCCAAAGCCTCCATTGGCAGGCACTCCCCCGGACGCAGATCAAGCCGACCGCGCGCGGCCGGGCTTCTTGCCGCGCATCGCAACCCGCGCTATGGCCCCGCCCATTTTCAACAGCGTCATTAGCGTCGGAGCCGGCAACGCCATGATCTCGGCGAAGCTCTTGTCGACGGTCTGCGTGAACTCCAACATGGCGGCAAGCCGCTTGCGTGCGCCGATCGAGATGCGCGGATCGCCCTTCGCCTCGGCGACGCACGCGCGCAGCATGAGAAGCGCGGGATCGATCTCGCGCGCCTTGCGCCCCTCGGCGATGGCCCGCACCATCTCGAACATGTCGGCCTCGGCCGCGTAGTAGTCGCGCCGGTCGCCCATGGCGTGCACGCGGCGGATCAAGCCCCAGCCCATGAGCTCGCGCAGGCTCGTCGACACGTTGGAGCGCGCCATGGCGAGCGCTTCGGCGATGTCCTCCGCGGTCATTGGCGTGTCGGATACGTAGAGGAGCGCGTGGATCTGCGCGACCGAGCGGTTGACGCCCCACGCCGTGCCCATCTCGCCCCAATTGAGGACGAAGCGCTTGATCGCCGCCGGCATGACGCTTGTTTCTGTCATGACAGAAATATCTGTCTGAACGTGACAATTGTCAATTGCGCGCAACGGACGCCGCGGCCTTACTGCCGGATTTTTGGGCAGCTGCGCGCGTGAACTTGCCGCATGAATGACGCTTGCGCCCGTACCCGTGGCGACGCGCTGGTGCTAAGATGGAAACAAAAGCCAAGATCATTGAAGGAGCCCGCTCGTATTGAGCGCGAAACTTTTCCTCCCCGCTGCGCGTTCGTTGCCAGCCGCTACTTCGCTCGCCGCCACATCAGGGATGCCGGTCGATGCTCATCAATTACGGATACGAGATCTCCATCACGCTCCCCAAAGCGACGCCGCTGATCTGTCTGCTCGACGTCCATCCCGAGCGCCGCGGTGACATCCGCGCGGAGGCACCGTTTCGCAGTACGCCGGCCGTCCCCTCGATGACCTACCTCGACGGGTTCGGCAACCGCTGCCGCCGCCTCATTGCGCCTGCCGGCGACATCACCCTGTACCTCGACGGCACGATCTTCGACGACGGCTGGCCCGATCCCGTCGCACCGCAGGCGTGCGAGCTGGCCGTCGAGCGCCTACCCTATGAGACGCTCGTCTACCTGCTCGGCAGCCGCTACTGCGAGACCGACCGCCTGAGCCAGACCGCGTGGGATCTGTTCGGCAACCTCGCGCCCGGCTGGAACCGCGCCCAGGCCATCTGCGATTTCGTGCACAATCATTTGACGTTCGGCTACGAGCACGCGCGTGCCACGCGCACCGCGCTCGAGGCCTACTCAGAGCGATCGGCGTGTGCCGCGACTTCGCCCACCTCATGATCGCGTTCTGCCGCTGCCTCAACATCCCAGCGCGCTACGTCAACGGCTACCTCGGCGACATCGGCGTGCCCCCGGACCCTGCGCCCATGGACTTCAGCGCCTGGGTGGAGGTGTTCCTCGGCGGCCGCTGGTACACGTTCGACCCGCGCCACAACGCGGCGCGCATCGGCCGCATCGTCGTCGCGCGCGGGCGCGATGCAACCGACGTGGCCCTCATCAACTCGTTCGGGCCGCACAGCTTGAAGCTCTTCAAGATCTGGACCGACGAGACGACGATGCCGGCGCTGCAGACCGCCCAGGGCTGAGGAGGAGGCTGAGCCGAAGATCTGCCGGAAATTGCCGGAAATCCCGCCCCATTGCCGACTTGTTCGCGCCACTGCCCTCGTGTTCGATCGCTCGATCGAGTGTGAGGAGATATTGTGGTGGAAAGCATTGCGGTCGCCTTGCGGCGCCTTCTCGGCAGCCCGGGCTTTAAATTTTTTCTGATCTGCGCGCTCATTCTTATCCTCACGATCCCGCTGCTCCTTGTGTGGGCGCTGATCGAGGAGCGCCAGCAGCGGGCGGAGAGCGTGCGCGGCGACGTGGCGCGCGAGTGGGGTGCGGCCCAGTCCATCATCGGTCCGGTGCTGATCGTGCCCTACACGGTGCGGCGCATGACGGCGCAAGGCGAAAAGCAGGTCGAGGAGCTCGTCGAGCGGCACGCCGTATTCATGCCGCAGGTGCTGTCCGTCGACGGCAAAGCACCCACCAAGGTCTTGCACCGCTCGATCTACGACGTCGCCGTCTACACCGCGACCCTCGATTTCGAGGGCAGCTTCGCAGCGCCCGACATGAGCGAGGTCGCAGCCGACGTGCAGGCCGTGCGCTGGCGCGATGCGATCCTCGCGCTCGCCATCAACGACGTCTCCGGCCTGAAATCGACGGTGTCTGCGCTGATCGACGGCGCAACCAAGCTCGCGTTCGAGCCGAGCATCGGCATTCCCGACGACCGCCTCAACGGCATCCACGTGCGGCTCGCGAGCGATCAGGATCTCTTCGGCGCAATGGCGCCGGCCGCGCAGCTGACAAGCATGCACGGCTTCACCTTCAAGTTCGCCCTGACGCTCAACGGCTCGTCTGAGCTCACCTTCGCGCCGGTGGCGCGGGAGACGACGGTCGCCCTGTCGTCGGACTGGCCGAGCCCGAGCTTTACCGGCGCGTTTCTCCCCACCGACCGCGCGCTCAGCAAGACGACCTTCTCCGCGCGCTGGCAGGTGCCGCACCTGGCGCGCAGCGTGCCGCAGGCCTGGAGCCTGTCGGATCAGACCCTTGCGCGCTTGAGCCCCTATCAGTTCGGCGTGCGCTTCATCGTCCCCGTCGACTTCTACCAGGTCGTCGCGCGCGCGGCGAAGTACGCGCTGATGCTGCTGGCGACGGCGTTCATGGCGGTGTTCGTGCTCGAGCTCAGATCGGCGCGCAGCGTGCATCGCCCTGTGCATCCCGTGCAGTACATGTTCGTCGGGCTCGCCCTGGTACTTTTCTACGTGCTGCTCTTGTCGTTCGCAGAGCAGACGGGCTTCCTCTTAGCCTATCTCATTGCGGCCGGCGCGACGGTGGGCCTCATCTCGCTTTACGTTGGGCGCGTGCAGGGCAGCTTTCTCAAGGGTCTCATCGTGGCGCTGGTGCTGGCGGTGCTTTATGCGCTCCTCTATCTCATCCTGCAGATGGAGGATTATGCGCTGCTTGCAGGCGCGATCGGCGCGTTCGTGATGCTGGCGGCGCTGATGTTCGGAACCCTGCGCGTCAACTGGTCGGGCGAGGACGCACGGTCCGATTGAGCGCCTAGACTGCAAGCTCCAGTGGCGCGGTCGCGGGCGCCATGTCCTCGAAGCCTTGCGCGACGAGGCGGCCTTGCGCTGCATCCGCGACCATGACGAGGCGGGTGTTCGCGTTGAGGATCGGGGACTTGAGCCAGGGAAAGTGCGCATCGAGCTCGGGCACAACGCCATGCATCTGGCGCGCGCGCCCGGCGCTGTTCTGCCCGCGGGCATGCCCGCGCCAGCCTGCGGCCTGCCAGTGGTTGGCCGTCACGTTGACGCCATCGTGCACGCGCGCCTCCCGTTCGCAGCGCTCTATGACGGCGGTCTCGGAGGCGTTCACTCCGGTGAGCGAGAAGATCGCCGGCGTCGAGATGGGACGCTCAGCGAGCATGCGCTTTGCGTCAGCAAACGTCAGCGCTCGCTCGAACACCTCGCGCAGCAGGTGCGCCGGCGTCACGTGTGGCATGCGCCACACGCGCGCGCGGTTCACCGCCCAGTCGAGATAGAAGCGCCCCAGCGGCTTGCGCATCGGCGCCTGATTGAGCGCGGCCGCAAAGCGCCGCGGCGCGACCGCCTGCAGCACGCCCGTGTAGCCGGGCCACGTCAGCGCGAGGAACGGACCCGCAGACCCGGCGACGCGCGCGGCGACGACGTAGCGGCCGAGGCCCGGCGTGCGCCAATCCAAGACGCGCACGAGCCGCGCGCTTTTGTGGTCGGGCGCGGGCGAAACCCGGCAGGTGCAGCCCCATTCGTAGTTGACCGACAGGAAGTAGGCGCCGGGCCGGTGCAGGTACCGAGCGATCGCGTCGATCTCGGCCAGGTGCACGCTGTCCTGCTTGGCGAGCCAGGCCTTCGAGATGGCGTCGAGCGATTTGAGCGCTGCGAGCGGCACGTGGCGGGTGGCACCGTCGATGAGCGCGTGCGCGCGCGCCTCCTCCCGCAGAAGCGTCTCCATCGGGTAGGCGGCGCCGACGGCATGAACCGGAATGGGTTGAAGATCGTGCATCTGCCAGCGCCAACGAGCCATCGTCTTGCGGACGATCCCGCAAGGCTTGATGTGTGCATGCGAGGTGACGATGTCAGCAGGTCGCGGCCGAAGACAAAAAAGGGGCCGCCGATGGAAAGACCCCGGCGGCCCAATGCACAAACAGTCCAGTCAGTCAGTCGCCCAGCCGATCACCTTGGACAATCCGGCTCGGCGACCGGAGGAGAGCCTCGGTAAGCGGCCGGGCAGCAAGGATGCTCGCCCAAATCGGCCCCGTGCCGTTTGACCATCGTCAAATTCCGGGGCGCCCTTGCGCGGAATTGACAATTTGACGCGCCTCGCCGATAAAGCGGCCCGTTCGCGTCCGGCTCTGGCTGGGCGCGCAAGATGCGCTGCCCGAGGCTTGCATCGCCAATCTAGGCGAGCCTTCGAAGTCCGCAACGAGATTGCGGCGCCGCAGGGCGCGGATAACGCGAAGGAAAAGCCATGTACGCTGTCATCAAGACGGGCGGCAAGCAGTACCGTGTTGCCCCTGACGACGTTCTCACCATCGAAAAGGTCGACGGCGACGCCGGCGCCAAAGTCGAGTTCGCCGAGGTCCTCATGATCGGCGGCTCGGAAGCGCCCAAGTTCGGCACGCCGCTCGTCTCCGGCGCCAAGGTCTTAGCCGAGCTCGTCGAGCAAACGCGCGGGCCCAAGGTGATCGCTTTCAAGAAGCGCCGCCGCAAGAATTCGCGCCGCAAGCGCGGCCACCGCCAGGACCTCACCACGGTCCGCATCAAGAGCATCATCGGCGCTTAGGCCGCTCAAGGAACTGAAGCAATGGCACAAAAGAAAGCAGGCGGCTCCTCGAAGAACGGCCGCGACTCCCACTCCAAGCGTCTCGGCGTCAAGCGCTTCGGCGGCGAGCACGTCATCCCCGGCAACATCCTCGTGCGCCAGCGCGGCACGCAGTGGCATCCGGGCACGGGCGTCGGCATCGGCACGGATCACACCATCTTCGCCGTCGTCGAAGGCGCCGTCGAGTTCAAGACGCGGCGCAACGGCCGGGTGTACATTTCCGTGCGCAGCGAGGAACCCGCCGCGGCGAAGTGAGCGACACCGTCGGCAGCCCGCACGTGACGTGAAGAGGGTGATGCCGCAACGTCTCCCTTTTTCGCGGCCGTTTGATCTTGACGAGCCGACACGGGAATAAGGGAGCGCGACTGCGACATGCGCTCGCAACGATTGAGCTACCGGCCGCTCGAAGGCACCGACGCTGGCCGCATCGCCGCACTCGCGGGCGACTGGGACATCGCCCGCATGACCTCGCGCATCCCTCATCCCTACTCTCTCATCGACGCCGACCTGTGGATCGCCTCGATCGGCAATGACGAGTTCGTGCGCGGGGTGGAGCACGAGGGCAACCTCATCGGTGCCGTGGGCTACATCGAGGGCGAGGGGGCTGCCGAGATCGGCTACTGGATCGGCAAGCCGTGGTGGGGCCACGGGTTCGCCACCGAGGCCGCGCACGCGCTCGTTGACCATTGCTTTGGCGCCGGCGGCTTTCGCCGTCTCACGTGCGGGCACTTCATCGACAATCCGGCCTCGGCGCGGGTCATCGCCAAGCTCGGCTTCCGCCGCATCGGCAACGGCTCGCAGTGGTGCGAGGCGCGCAAGCTGGAGGTGGAGACCGTCAGGTACGCGCGCCGGCGCCCGCTGCTCGCAAGCTTGATGAGGCGTCGTCCATGAAGTTCCTCGACCAGGCAAAAATCTATGTCGCCTCGGGCGCCGGCGGCGAAGGCTGCATCAGCTTCCGGCGCGAGAAGTTCATCGAGTTCGGTGGCCCCGACGGCGGCGACGGCGGCAAGGGCGGCGATGTGTGGGCGGAATGCGTCGCCAACCTCAACACGCTGATCGACTACCGCTACCAGCAGCACTTCAAGGCCAAGAAGGGCGGCAACGGCGCGGGCAAGAACCGCTCCGGCGCGGGCGGCGCCGACTGCATCATCAAGGTGCCGCCGGGCACGCAGATCCTCGCCGAGGATCAAGAGACGCTGCTTGCCGATCTGGCAAAGCCCGGCGAGCGAGCGCTCATCGCCAAGGGCGGCAACGGCGGCTTCGGCAATGCGCACTTCAAGTCGGCGACCAACCAGGCCCCGCGCCGCGCCAACCCCGGGCAGCCGGCCGAGGAGCTGACCATCTGGCTCCGGCTCAAGCTCATCGCCGACGCGGGCCTCGTCGGCCTGCCCAACGCCGGCAAGTCGACGTTTCTCGCAACGGTAAGCGCCGCCAAGCCGAAGATCGCCGCCTATCCCTTCACCACGCTGCACCCCAACCTCGGCGTAGTGCGCGCGGGCGACACCGATTTCGTGCTCGCCGACATCCCGGGCCTCATCGAGGGCGCGAGCGAGGGCGCGGGCGTCGGCATCCGCTTCCTCGGCCACGTTGAGCGCACCAAGGTGCTCTTGCACCTGGTCGACGCAACAGAGGAGGACGTGGCCGGCGCCTACCGCACCGTGCGCCGCGAGCTCAAGGCCTACGGCGCCGGGCTCGAGAAGAAGAAGGAGATCGTCGCGCTGTCGAAGTGCGACGCGGTCGACGCGGCAACTTTGAAGGAGCGCGCCGAAGCCCTCAAGAAAGCCGCCAAGAAGACGCCGATTGAGCTCTCGGCGGTCTCCGGCATGGGCGTCAAGGAGGCGCTTTATGCGCTCGCGCGCGAGATCAACCGCACCCGCAAAGAGGCCGATGCGGAGACGGCAAAGCCCGGCCAGTCCTGGCGGCCTTGAGCCGCAGGCCACCCCGCAGTTGGGCAAAACGTGCCGAACAGAGGCAACTTTCGCGTTACGTTAACAAAGTGCTCACCGCTCCTTGAACGATGTGTCCAATCGTTACCGGTTGTTCAGCCGCAGCCGCCACAAACGCCGACATTAGGGCTTTAAGGCTTTTGGCGACGTTCCGAAGAGGGCGCGATAGCGGTGGCTCGTCGATTGCAACAGCGCACGACCGCGTTCGTGACCGCACCGATCGTCTTTCTGGCCATCGCGGCTCTTGCCGTTGTGCTCGGATCGCTGATCATCGGCGCGCGCGAGACGGACAAGATCGCGCTCACACAGCAGCGCGAGACGATCGAGCATGCCCTCGATCAGCACGGCAATGCGCTCGCGCGCGAGCTCAGAGTGCAAACGGTCTGGAACGAGGCCTACGAAAAAGCACACGCGCGTGATCGGGCGTGGTTGCAGAAGTTCTACGGCGAATACCTCAGCCAGCTTTTCGGATACGACGGGATCTATGTTCTGTCAGGCAATAACGAGCCCGTGTTTGGCTTTGCGGACGGCCATGACGAGCCGCCGACCGCCTACCTGCAAATCGGCCCCGAGTTGAAAGATCTGGTGGGCGCCGTGCGCACCCCGCATGCCGTCCCGGCGAACTACGACGTCATCACCACCACCATCACGCTCGGCAACGGCGAGACCATCAAGCACCGGGCCATCGCGGACGTTCGCAACATTCGCGGAACGCCGGCTACCGTCGTGGTGTCGACGATCGTCCCGGACCACACCTCTGTGACACCCGTGGATTCGCCCCCCTTCCTTCTGGTCGCGATCGAGGACCTCGATCCCAGCTACACGAAAAACATCGGCGCGGGCTTCGGGCTTGCCGACCTCAAATGGATCAAGGGAGCCCCGGCGGCGAACGAATCCACTGAGGTGGTGCAGGCAAACGACGGGACGGTCGTTGGAACGCTCGCCTGGCAAAAGGACCAGCCGGGTTGGCAATTCGTGCGTAGGGTGGCCGTCGGGTTGGCCGTCGCGCTCGTTCTGCTCGGCGTGCTCGCGGTCATCCTCACGCGATGGGGACGCCAGCAGGCCCGGCAGCTGTTGCAGAGCGAGGCCGAAGCGCGCCACGCGGCGAGCACTGACGCGCTGACCGGCCTGCCCAATAGGGTCGCCATAAACGAGACGCTGCCCAAGCTCATCGACGAGGCAAGGTGGCATACCTCGACGCTGGGCGTGCTCTCCATCGACGTCGATCAGTTCAAGCAGATCAACGACGATTTCGGCCATGGGGTCGGCGACGCGACCATCCTTGCAATTGCCAAGCGGTTGCAGGGCCTGCTCGGAGCGGACGCCGTGCTCGTGCGCCTCGACGGCGATGAATTCATGGCGCTCGTTCCGGAGATCGACGCGGAGCATTTGGCCGAGCTCGCCGCCGACATCGTGACGGCGCTGGCGGAGCCGATCGACGTGGCCGGTGGAACGCGCGTGTTCGTCACCGCTTCCGTCGGCTACGCGCTGGCGCCGCGCGACGGCGCGCGCAGCGACGATCTGGTGCGGCGCGTCGAGTTGGCGCTCGATCATGCAAAGGCCGGCGGCGGCGGCATGGCGGTCGCGTTCGCTCCGGAGATGGATCTCGAGCTGTCGCGGCGACGCGCGCTCGAGGCGGCGCTTCGCGCCGCCGTCGCCGACAAGACGATCGACGTCGCCTACCAGCCGATCATGGACCCGGGCGGGCGCCGCGTGCTGGGCGTCGAGGCGCTGGCGCGTTGGACGGACCCGCTGCTCGGATCCGTCTCGCCCGACGTCTTTGTTCCCTTGGCCGAGGAGACGGGCCTCATCACCAAAATCGGCGAGCTCGTCTTGCGTCGCGCCCTCGCCGACGGGCTCGCCTGGCCTGGCGTCAAGGTCGCCGTCAACGTCTCGGGCGCGCAAATTCATCACGGTGACGTCGTTGCGGTCGTCGGCGAGGCCTTGCGCACGACGAAATTTCCGCCACAGCGTCTCGAGATCGAGATCACGGAGAGCGTGTTGCTGGCGGACGAGCGCCGCGCCGACGAGCAGATCAAGGGGCTGCAGAGCCTCGGTGTCGCCGTCGCTCTCGACGATTTCGGCTCGGGCTATTCGAGCCTCATGTACTTGCGCAGGTTCGGGTTCGACAAGCTCAAGATCGACCGCAGCTTCATCGAGGAGATTGGCACGTCGCACGAGAGCACCGTCATTCTCGCCTCGATCATTCGGCTGGGGCTCGATCTTGAAATGACGATCACGGCGGAGGGCATCGAGACGAGCGCGCAACGCGACTGGCTCGCGGCCGCCGGGTGCCACCAGCTGCAAGGCTTCTTGTTCTCGCGCCCGCTCAGCGCGGGCGAGATCACCGCATTTATCGGCGCGCACCAGCCCGCAGCCGCGGCCGGCTGACCGCAAATACTTCGCAGTTCTTGTCGGCGGGCTACCGCTTGTCGTCCAAGTGGGCTATCAGGCGTCTCCGTGACCCATTCCGCGGTCGCGCCTGAGGCCACGGGTTAAGGGACGAGCATGGGGGATCGCTACGACGTCATCGTCATCGGCGCGGGGCTCGGCGGACTGACCGCCGCGGCGCTCCTCGCGCAGGCCGGACGCAAGACGCTGCTGATCGAGCGCAACTACGGCGTCGGCGGCGCAGCCTCGACCTACAAGGCCGGCGACCTCGTCATCGAGGCTTCCCTGCACGAGACGAGCGACCCGCAGGACACCATCGATCCCAAGCACCACGTGCTCGCCAAGATCGGCGTGCTCGACAAGGTCGCGTGGGTGCCGACGGGCTCTGTGTACGAGGTGCGCGGCGGGCCGCTCGGCGTACCCTTCGTGCTGCCCGAAGGCTTTGCTGCGGCGCGCGCCGCCCTCACCGATCGCTTTCCTTCGGCGCGGTCCGGCATCGGTCCTGTGCTCGACGACATGGAGGCCATCGCGACCGGCGTCGGCATCCTGAGCAAAGGGCGCGACGCCTTCGCAAAGCCGCTCGAAGGCCTCTCTGCGCTGCTGAAGCTCGGCCCTGTCGTGCGCGGTTGGCGCCTGTCGCTCGGCCAGCGCCTCGAGCGCGCGTTCGGCGAGGACGAGGCCGTAAAGTGCGCGCTCGCCGCTAATATACTTTACTGGCACGACGACCCCGACACGCTCTGGTGGATTCTCTTCGCCATCGCGCAAGGTGGCTACCTGGCCTCCGGCGGACGCTACATTCAAGGCGGCTCGCAGCGCTTGAGCAACGCGCTGGCCAAGGCCTTGAAGGCGGCGGGCGGCGAGCTTCTGCTTCGCCGCACCGTGACGGGGATCCTGCTCGACGGCGCCGGTAAGCCCTTTGGCGTCGTGCACGAAGGCAAGGACGGCGGCGCGCCCGTAGAGGTTCGCGCCCCGGTCGTCGTCAGCAACGCGGCGCCGGCACACGTCGGGGGCATGCTGCAAGGCGAAGCGGGCGAGCGTTTCTTTGCACCCTACCGAAGCCGGCGGCTTTCCATCTCTCTGTTCTCTGCAACGTTCGGCCTGAGCGTTCGCCCGGCCGAGGTGGGGCTTACGGCCTACTCCACG
The DNA here is from genome assembly GCA_963724945.1 of uncultured Alphaproteobacteria bacterium. Taxonomy (GTDB): domain Bacteria; phylum Pseudomonadota; class Alphaproteobacteria; order Rhizobiales; family Hyphomicrobiaceae; genus Hyphomicrobium_A. The sequence goes on from CAVRWL010000003.1 coordinate 223,954, forward strand.
CTTTTGCTGCCCGAGTGGATGCGCTTCCTCACTGACTATCGCCGCGCCGCCACGCTCTTGGCGGCACCTCCCGGCGAGGCCATGCCCCCCGTCGCCGTGGTTGACTACGCGGCGATCGACAGCGGGCTCGGCGGCCCGCCCTATCCTGTTTCGGTCGTCGGCGTCGACCGCATCGCGAACTGGTCCGATCTCGATCGCGCGGCCTATGAGGAGAAGCGCAAGTTGTGGCGCGCTGCGATCCTTGCAGCGCTTGACCGCACGTTCCCAGGCTTTGCCGCAAGCGTCGTGCACTCCGTCTTCAGCACGGCGAGCACGATGAGCTCCTACCTCAATGCACCGGACGGCGCGGTCTATGGGTTCGCGCCCGTGCCCCCGACGGGCCCCTTCTGGCGCGGTCTGGAGCGGTCGCCCGCCACGCCGATCCCCGGGCTTTATCTCGCCTCCTCCTACGCCGGCAGTGGCGGCTACACCGGCGCCGTGCTGGCAGGCTGGGCTGCGGCCGCCAAGGTTCTTGCCGGTTAGGGAAAAAATATCGAGGCCGCGCGTAGGCTGCGCCTGGCGGCGCGGCGATACGTAAAATTGGAAAAATCCCATGGATGCGATGGAAGACTTGCGCGGGCGGCTGCACCATAGCTGGGGCTGGCTGTTGGCCTTGGGCGTCGTCCTGATCCTGTTCGGCGGGCTCATCCTCACGACACCCCTCGGCGTGGTCACCGCCACGCTGACGACCGAGATCTGGATTGCGGCGGCCCTCGTCGTGGGCGGCGTCCTGCAGCTCGCGCACGGACTCAAGACGACGAACTGGAGCGGGCGGGCCTGGCAGATGCTGGGCGGCGTCGCCTTCATCGTGGGCGGCGTTCTCGCCTTCGTCTACCCGCAGCTGGGTCTTGAATCGATCACCATGATCGTTGCCGTGACGCTCGTCGCCCAGGGCATCACCTCGCTCTTGGTGAGCGGGGGCTTTCCCGAGTGGGTGGGAAAGAAATGGCTGATCCTGTCGGCTGTGCTGTCGATCGTCGCCGGCCTGCTCGTGCTGTTTGACCTGCCGTCGTCGGCCGGCTGGACGCTCGGCACGATCGTCGGCGCCGTGCTCATGCTGCAAGGCGTGAGCCTGACGCTGTTGGGCCTCGAGGTGCGCCGCTCGGCCGACACCACGCACGCGTAAGGGCAATCGCCTGGTGGCGCCCGCGCCTAGGGCTACCGCTTTTTGACCGCTTGAGCTATCAGCTTGCCGAGAAAGCCCAAGCACGGGCCCGGACGCGCAGCCATGAGCACGAACGCCAAAGCAGCCGCAGATGCCGCCATTGCCGGCGCCCCTGTGCGCGCCGAATGGGCCAAGGCGCGCCGCATCGTCGTCAAGATCGGGTCGGCACTCCTCACCGACCGCGCGACGGGGGCGCTTAAGTCGGAATGGCTGTCCTCGCTCATGGACGACGTTGCCGTGCTCGCTGCGTCGGGCAAGCAGATCGTCGTCGTCTCCTCCGGCGCCATCGCGCTCGGACGCCACGCGCTGAAATTGCCCAAGGGCTCGCTCGAGCTCGAGCAGAGCCAGGCGTCCGCCGCGGTCGGCCAGATCGGTCTCGCGCATGCCTACCAGGAGCTCGCCCGCGCGCGCGGCTTTCTCGCTGCGCAGATCCTATTGACGCTCGGCGACACCGAGGAGCGGCGGCGCTACCTCAACGCGCGCCATACCATCGAGACACTGCTCGACTTGAAGGCGATCCCCGTCGTCAACGAGAACGATACCGTGGCGACGACCGAGATCCGCTACGGCGACAACGACCGGCTGTCGGCGCGCGTCGCCTCCATGGTCTCGGCCGACTGCCTCGTGCTGCTCTCCGACATCGACGGCCTCTATACGGCGCCCCCGGGCGGCACGCCGGCGCCCAAGCGCCTCGACATCGTCACCGCCATCACGCCGGAGATCGAGGCGATGGCGGGCGACGCCGGAACGGAGCTGTCGAAGGGGGGCATGAAGACCAAGCTCGAGGCGGCCAAGATCGCGCTTGCCGCCGGCACACACATGGTGATCGCCAGCGGTAAGGTATCAAACCCGCTGGCCGCGATCGGCGCCGGCGCGCCCTGCACCTGGTTCCTCGCCCCGCACGACCCGCTGACCGCGAAGAAGCGCTGGATTGCGGGCCAGCTCGAGCCCAAAGGGCACATCTACGTGGACGCCGGCGCGGAAAAGGCGCTTGCCGCCGGAAAGAGCCTGTTGCCGGCCGGCGTCGCCCGCGTCGAAGGCTCGTTCGACAGGGGCGATGCCGTAGTGATCCGCGCGAGCGATGGTCGCGAGCTCGGGCGCGGGCTAATCGCCTATGCGAAAGCGGATGCGGAGCGTATCATGGGCAAGAAGAGCAGCGAGATTGCCGCGATCCTGGGCGTCTCGCGCTGCGATGAGCTCATCCACCGCGACGACATGGCTCTCGCAAGAAAGTAGGCTCGCAAGAAAGTAGGCGCTCGCTAGAAAGTAGCCGACCATGAACAAGCCCGAGCGCATCGACAAAGTGGCCTCCACCGGCGAGGTCATGCGCCTCATCGGACAACGCGCGCGCGCCGCCGCGCACGTTCTGGCACTCGCCCCGACCGAGGCGAAGAATGCCGCGCTGCGTGCCGCGGCGGAAAGCCTGCGCCGGGCGACGCAGGACATCATCGCCGCCAACGCCCGCGACGTCGCCGCGGCGAAAAAGGCAGAGCGCGTCGATGCCTTCATTGACCGGCTGCTGCTCGAGGAGGCGCGCGTCGCCGCTATCGCCAAAGGCCTCGAGGAGATCGCCGAGCTGCCCGACCCGGTCGGCACCGTGCTTGCCGAGTGGACGCGTCCCAACCGTCTCCGCTTCCAGCGCGTGCGCGTGCCGCTCGGCGTCATCGCCATCATCTATGAGAGCCGGCCCAACGTGACGGCGGATGCCGGGGGGCTCACGCTCAAAGCCGGGAACGCCGCGATCCTGCGCGGCGGCTCCGAGAGCCACCATTCCTCGCAGGCGATCCACGCCTGCCTCGTCGAAGGCCTCAAGGCCGCCGGCCTGCCCGAGGCCGCCATCCAGCTCGTGCCGACCACGGATCGGGATGCCGTCGGGCATATGCTCGCCGGCCTCGAAGGCACAATCGACGTGATCGTGCCGCGCGGCGGCAAGAGCCTGGTCGAGCGGGTCCAAAAGGAGGCGCGCGTGCCGGTCTTCGCGCACCTGGAGGGTATCTGTCACACCTACGTCGACCGTGACGCCGATCTCGACATGGCCGTCCGCGTTGTGCTCAACGCCAAGCTGCGGCGCCTCGGAGTCTGTGGTGCGACCGAGACGCTGCTCGTCGACAAGGGCGCCCCGCCCGCGGTCCTGACGACGCTGGTGAAGGCGCTGCTCGACGCCGGCTGCGAGGTGCGCGGGGACGCGGCAGCGCTGAAGACCGATAAGCGCGTGAAGCCGGCGACGGAAGCCGATTGGGCCACGGAGTATCTCGACGCCATCATCGCCGTGAAGGTCGTCGACGGCGTCGAAGCCGCGATCGATCATATCGCCAAGTATGGCACGCAGCACACCGACGCCATCATCACAGCCAATGCGGGGACCGCCGAGCGCTTCCTGAAGGCGGTCGATTTCGGCGATCGTCGTGCACAACGCCTCCACGCAGTTCGCGGACGGCAGCGAATTCGGCTTCGGCGCCGAGATCGGCATCGCGACAGGCAAGCTGCACGCGCGCGGGCCCGTAGGCGTGGAGCAGCTGACGAGCTTCAAGTACATCGTGCGCGGCTCGGGCCAGATCCGGCCAAAGTAATTGCCCTGAATTCCGCCAGCGCATTGACGCGCGTCATGGGTCGCACGACGAGCCTCTGTTGTCGTTGTCGCGGGGAGTGACGGCGGCACGGGCATTATCGGCCCGCGACCCCGTGTAGAGGCGGGAGCTGTCGTTGCTCCCCACGCCCGGGAAAACATGCCGACGCCGCAGCGCCAACGAAGGCACCTCCCCGAAGGGGCTCGAGCCTTCGCCGAGGCTTATTCGGCACCCCCCACGAAGGTCGAATGAGCAAGGACCGATTGGACGCGAATGCCGCGCTCGCGCGCGCGTCGGCGCCAACGCGTTGTATTCGCAGGTAAACGCGCGTCAGGCTCCACCGGCTTGCAAGCGCCGGGGCAACGAATGGCGGCGCCGTGCCGCGGGGTTAGGTACATTTCGTCTAAAATTTCCGTCGATCCGTGCACTAGCAATAGAGCGGCTCCAGCGATCTTGGCTCATCGCGGCGTTTTGATCGCGGCACGGCGATCTCGACGATCCTCGCGAGAGCGCCGCAGTCGGCTCGAAAGTCGTTCATGCATGTCCGACTGAAGGCATGCTCCGCGCAAGTGGCCTGTCGACTGCCGAACGGCGAAGTGGACTTGTGTAGGGGTGATGGCGAACAAGCTCTCAGCGATCGTGCGACCCATCGCGGACTGGTGGTCACACCGCACGCTCTCTCAACGCTTCGCCACACTCACGGCCATTCTGATCGCGGGCGCCGCGGTCATTCAAGGCGGCGTCCTGGTCGGCGTCGCGTCACACGTCGTCAACGGATTAGCGAGTACGCGCGTCGAGCAAAGGCTCGATAAAGCCGGCGCCCAGCTCACCACGCACGTCAATGAGTTTCGCAAAATCCCTTTGATCCTGTCGGGCACGCCGCCGATCGAGCGCATCGTCGCTCTCTCGACCGGGGGTGCGCCGCGCCTCGGGGAGTCGCTCGAGACATGGCTCTACCGGTTGAGCGTCATCTTCCGCTCGATCGTTCAAGCTAACCCCGAGATCTCGCAAGCCCGCCTCATCGGCGTCGCCGACGGCGGCCGCGAGCTCGTGCGCGTCAATCGCGTGGGAGAAACGATCGAGATCGTCGAAAGAGCGCATCTGCAGCAGAAAGGCGACCGCCCGTATTTCGCGGAGACGACCAAGTTGCGCGCCGGCGAGGTATATCTGTCGCCGATCGAGCCCAACGTCGAATACGGTGCCGAGCAACGGCCGTTGCAACCAACGATACGCGCCGGCACGCCGATCTATACCGAGCAAGGCAACATATTTGCTGTCATCGTCGTCAACGCGACGACCGATGCCTGGCTGAGCGAGATTTCGGAGATCTCCGGCGTCTCCGGCCAATTCTTCGCTGCCGACCGGCACGGCGACTACATCTTCCGGTCCGACCACGGACCGATCTTCGGCACTCATCAGGGATCGAGCGCCGCACGCTTTCTCCGCGACTGGCCGCAACTCGCCAATGCCTTCAGCCCCGAGCAGCCAAAGACCGCAAGCGTCCAAAAGGACGATAAATTCGTGGCGGCCCGCCGTGTCGACTACAATCGGCAAGATCCCAGCGATTTCGTCGTGCTTGCCGCGGACACTGACTCGAGTGCGGTTTTCGGGGGAACCAGGAGGCTGATCCTGCTCGGAGCGACTATCGCGCTGGCAATGGCGGTGATCGGCGTGCTCGCCGCCTACTTCGTCAGCCGCCCGCTGAAGGGCTTGATGACCGCGGCCAAGCAGATCGCCGAAGGCAAGCTAGATGCCGCCGATCTCGCAAAGGACGGCCATGGCACCGCTATCGGCGAGCTTGGGGGAGCGCTGCGCATCATGAAGGACGCCATCGGGACGCGCGATTCGTCCCTGCACAAGAGCGAAGCCAACTTGCAGGCGATCGTCGACAATACGATCGACGGTTTGATCACGATCGACCGCCGCGGCATCATCGTGCGCTACAATCGCGGCTGCGAGGATATCTTCGGGTACACTGCCGAGGAAACCTTGGGGCAGAATGTGAGCATTCTGATGCCGCTGACCGAAGCGCACCGGCACGACGGCTATCTCGAACGATATGAGCGTACCGGCGAGGCCCGCTTTATCGGGAAACGGCGCGAGGTCACTGGCCGCCACAAGAGCGGGCGCCTGCTCGACATCGAGGTGGCGATCGCGGAAATCAAGGTCGAGGGCGATGTGTCGTTCACCGGCATTGTCCGCGACATCACCGAGCGCAAGCAGATGGAGCGGATCAAGTCGGAGTTCGTCTCGACCGTGAGCCACGAGTTGCGCACGCCATTGACCGCCATGATGGGGTCGCTCGGCCTGCTCCGCTCCGGTGCCTTCGGCGACATCTCGCCGAAGGCCGCGCACATGATCGATCTTGCTCATGACAACGGCACGCGGCTCGTCGCGCTCATCAACAACATCCTCGACATCGACAAGATCGAAGCCGGCGAATTCGAGGTCAAGCAGCAGAGCGTTTATCTGAAGCTGCTGATCGAGCAGACGGCAAAGCAGAACGCCGCTTATGCCACCCAGCATGCGGCGAGCATTCTCGTGGAGGACATCGCTGACGACATCATTGTCGATACCGATGCCGAGCGCTTCCACCAGGTCATGGGCAACCTGCTCACGAACGCAGCCAAGTTCTCGCCGAAGGGCGGGGCGATCCACATTGCCGCCGGCATGACCGAAAAGATGGTGCGGATGAGCGTCCGTGATGAGGGCCCCGGCATACCGGAAGAGTTTCGCGATCGCATTTTCCAGAAATTTGCCCAGGCCGATTCTTCCGACACGCGCGAGAAGGGTGGAACGGGTCTCGGCTTGTGCATCGCCAAGGCGATCGTCGAGCGGCTGGATGGCGCGATCGGCTACGAAACGCAGATTGGTGCGGGAACGACGTTCTATTTCGATCTCCCTGCGCACCGCGCGGACCCCGCGCAGGACGCGCCGCGCGCGGGCGCGAGATTCGTTGGCCGCGATGCAGCGCAGCGCCTGAAGCCCTACCCCCAAGAATTTTTCGTTTTGAGAGCAAGGATCGGGGTGCGCCAGCGCGGCACCGGCAGTACGGTGTCGCCCGATTGTGCTGGAGCCCGGGATCCATGGCGCGCACGCTCGAGAAGCAGCGGCTCTTGAAGATGACGTCCGACGACCGCGAACGCTGGGCCGCGGTGACGGCGCGCGACAAGGCTTTCGACGGCAAATTCTACTTCTCCGTCGCAACGACCGGCGTCTACTGCCGGCCGTCATGCCCGGCACGCCGGCCCAACGCCAAAAACGTGCGCTTTCACGCCACGTGCGCAGAGGCCGAGGCCGCAGGCTTCCGCCCCTGCAAGCGCTGCAAGCCCAATGCGCCCGGCTTGAGCGAGCACTACGCGGCAAAGGTCGCCCACGCGTGCCGCCTGATCGAGACTGCTGCGCAGGAGCCAAAGCTCGGCGCGCTCGCCGAGGCCGTGGGCATGAGCCCTTATCACTTCCACCGGATCTTCAAAGCGCTCGCGGGCGTGACGCCCAAAGCCTATGCCATGGCACGGCGACAACAGCGCGTGCGCGAAACTCTGCAAAGGAGCAAGTCTGTGACCGCAGCCGTCCACGAGGCCGGGTTCAACTCCAGCGGCCGTTTCTATGCGAGCGCCACGCAAGCGCTCGGCATGACGCCGACGAGCTTTCGTGCCGGCGGCGCCGACGCGCAGCTCCATTTCGCAGTCGGCAAGTGCTCGCTAGGGTCCGTCCTCGTCGCTGCCAGCGCCAAGGGCATCGCCGCGATCCTCATCGGCGATGACCCGGCGGCGCTGGTGCGCAACCTGCAGGACCGCTTCCCGCGCGCCGAGCTGACGAGCGGAGACAAGGCCTTCGCGCGGCATCTCGCCAGCGTCGTCGCCTTCGTCGAGGCGCCCACCACCTCTCTCGACCTGCCGCTCGATGTGCGCGGCACCGCGTTCCAGCACCGCGTGTGGGCTGCGCTCAAGGACATACCTCCCGGCTCGACCGCCACCTATGCCGAGATCGCCCGGCGCATCGGCCGGCCCAAGGCCGCGCGCGCCGTCGCCGGCGCCTGCGCCGCCAACCCGGTCGCCGTGGCCATCCCCTGCCATCGCGTGGTGAGAGACGACGGCCAACTTTCCGGCTACCGTTGGGGCGTTGCGCGCAAACGCGCGCTGCTCGACAAAGAAGCGAAGTCGAGATCGCAACGACACAAGTGAGGGGATATGCGCATTCTTGTCCTGCAGCACGCCACCGTCGAGCATCCCGGCGTCTTCCGCGATTTTTTCCGCGCTGACGGATTCTCGTGGCGCGCGGTCGAGCTCGATGAAGGCGAGGCGATCCCCGATCTCGACCCCTTCGACCTGATGCTGGTCATGGGCGGGCCGCAAGACGTGTGGCAGGAGGCCGAGCACCCTTGGCTGCGCGCCGAGAAGGCGGCGATCGCCAAATTCGTCGTCGACATGCGCCGCCCGTTCCTCGGCATCTGCCTCGGGCATCAGTTGCTCGCCGACGCCATTGGCGGCCAGGTTGGGCCCGCCGTCACGCCGGAGGTCGGCGTCCTCACGGTGTCCAAGACTGGCGAGGGCCAGCGCGACCGGCTGCTCAACGGGGCCGCGGACCCCATGCAGGTCTTGCAATGGCACGGCGCGGAGGTCGTGGCGTTGCCGGCGAGAAGCGCCATCCTCGCGCGCTCCGATGCCTGCCTCATGCAGGCCTTCCGCTTCGGCGACCACGCCTACGGCCTGCAGTTCCACGTCGAGATCACCAAGGACACGGTCGCGGAATGGGCCGGGATCCCGGCTTATGCCGCCTCGCTCGAGGCCGCGATGGGCAAGGGCGCCGTGGAGAGGCTCGCCACCGAGGTGGACGCGCTCCTGCCCGCCTTCAACCGCGACGCCCGCATCCTCTACGACAACCTCAAGGCGCTGGCGGTCGCCGGGTCGTGTGGCGCATGCAATTAACTGGGTCCAAGGAGTTTTGCGGCTAAGACAAGCGCTGGCCTGAGCGCCTGGCGCGCTCGCATCCTGGATCTTTGAGCTCGGAGCTGCGCCACGCCTGCCAAGATCGAAGACTATGCCCTGATTGGCGACTGCGAGACGACGGCGCTCGTTTCCAAGAGCGGCTCCATCGACTGGCTGTGCTGGCCGCGCTTTGACGGCGGCGCGTGCTTTGCTGCGCTCCTCGGCGGGCCTGAGAACGGACGCTGGCTGCTTGGCCCCGTCGACCGCGACGCGCAGACGACGCGCACCTACCGCAAGAACACGCTCGTGCTCGAGACGACGCACAAGACCCAGGACGGCGTCTGCTCCGTGATCGATTTCATGCCGTTGCGCGGCAAGTCGTCGGACGTGGTGCGCCTCGTGGTCGGCAAGCGCGGCCAGGTCGCAATGCGCACCGAGCTCGTCCTGCGCTTCGACTACGGCTCGATCGTTCCCTGGGTCGTCCGCCTCGACAAGAAAACATTGAGCGCGGTAGCCGGGCCTGACCGGGCCATCCTGCGCACGCCCATTGAGGTGCACGGCGAGGACATGAAGACGATCGGCGAGTTCGTCGTCTCCGCGGGCGAGACCGTGCCGTTCGTGCTCAGCTACTCGCCTTCCTATATCCGCCCGCCGGCCCCCGTCGATCCGCAGAAGGCACTCACGGCAACCGAGACGTTCTGGCGCAACTGGTGCAAGAAGGCGCCCCCCGTCAAGGTGTACGGCGAGGCCGTCACGCGCTCGCTGATCACGCTCAAGGCGCTGACCTACCGCCCGACAGGCGGCATCGTCGCCGCACCGACCACCTCGTTGCCCGAGCAGCTCGCCGGTCCGCGCAACTGGGACTACCGTTACTGCTGGCTGCGCGACACGACCTTCACGCTTCAGGCGCTGATGAACTCGGGCTACTACGAGGAGGCGAAGGCGTGGCGCGACTGGCTCCTGCGCGCGCTCGCGGGCGCGCCCGACCAGGTGCAGATCATGTATGGCATCGCCGGCGAGCGGCGCCTCACGGAATGGCAAGTGCCGTGGCTTTCCGGCTACGAAGGCGCCCATCCCGTGCGCATCGGCAATGCGGCCGCGGGCCAGCTGCAGCTCGACATCTACGGCGAGCTGATGGACGCCGTGCACCAGGCGCGCTCGACAAGGGCGCTCTTGAGCAAGGCCGGCTGGGAGCTGCAGTTAGCCCTCATGAGCCAGCTGGAGAAGATCTGGGATCAGGCGGACGAGGGAATCTGGGAGACGCGCGGCGGCCGGCAGAAGTTCACCTACTCCAAGGTGATGGCTTGGGTCGCCTTCGACCGCTCGATCAAGAGCGCGGAGCGCTTCGGCTTCGAGGGCCCCATCGATCGCTGGCGCAAGCTGCGTGCGCAGATCCACGACGAGGTGTGCGAGAACTCCTTCAATCCCAAGCTCGGCGCTTTCGTCGACCGCTACGGCGGCAACGCGCTCGATGCCAGCACGCTTCTGATCGCGCTCGTCGGCTTTCTCCCGGCGACGGACCCGCGCGTGCGCGGGACGGTCGATGCAATCCAACGCCGGCTCACGGCGGACGGCTTCGTGCTGCGCTATGACACGCGCGAGGGCGATGGGCTGCCGGCCGGCGAAGGCGCGTTCCTCGCCTGCTCGTTCTGGCTCGCCGACAATCTCGTCCTGCTCGGTCGGCGCCGCGAAGCCAAGCGGCTCTATGAGCGGCTCTTGTCGCTGCGCAACGACGTCGGCCTGTTGTCGGAGGAGTACGACCCCCACGCCCAGCGCCTCGTCGGCAACTTCCCGCAAGCCTTCTCCCACATCGCGATCATCAACACGGCGCACAATCTAACGCGCCGGGCCAAGCCCGCCGAGCAGCGTTGCGAGCACAAGGCGCTCGAGGAGCAGGAGCAAGACCCGGCCGCCGCCAAGACCGCGTAGCCCTCACGTCGTTTTGCCGCTCCAAGGCGCGGCTGCCGGGCCATCCAGGATCTCAAGCACGACCTCCGCCGGGCGGCACAACCGCGCACCGCGCGGGGTGACGACGATCGGGCGGTTGATGAGGATGGGATGCTCGATCATCAGGTCTACGAGCTGAGCGTCCGTCCATTTCGGGCCGTCGAGGCCTAGCTCGTCGTACGGCGCGCCTTTGCGCCGCAAGAGATCGCGCGGGGCAACGCCCATCGCCTTGATCAGCTCCACGAGCCGTTTCCGGCTCGGCGGCGTCTTGAGGTACTCGATGACAGTCGGCTCGACGCCGCTCTCGCGGATCATGGCCAAGACGTTGCGGGAGGTGCCGCAATTGGGGTTGTGGTAGATCGTGACCGGCATGGGGCACCCGATGAATTCAGTCTTATCGCAGTCCATAGCCGCGTTCACGCGCCAAGTGCAACTCGTTTGCCGTGCGCTGCGCATCTCACGCCACGTAGCGGCGGCGTCCCGCACTCGTCGGGACGCCGCTCAAAGACCCCTCACTTGCTCACCGCATGATCTCCGTTGCTCAAAATTCTGCCAGTTGCGCTTATATTTGAGGATGCGCTGACGAGGCGGGCTTCGGACCGCCGCGCATGACTTTTTTGGGGAGACGACAATGGACATAACCGGAGGCTGTTTGTGCAAGGCCGTGCGCTATCGCATCACGGCCGCACCGATTACGACGCGCACCTGCTGGTGCCGTCTGTGCCAGTACATCGGCGCCGGCAGCGCAACCGTGAATGTCGTGTTTCCGAGCAGCGCCTTCACCGTCGAGGGCACCTTGAGCGACTACGTGAGCACGGCGGACAGCGGCAACGTCATGCACCGGCGCTTCTGTCCCACGTGCGGCACGCATGTGCTGAGCGCGGCCGAGGCACGCCCGCATCTGATCATCGTGCGCGCGGGCACGCTCGATGATCCGGCCATTGCCAAACCCACAATGACCATCTGGACCTCGCAGGCACCCGCCTGGGCCTGCTTCGATGAGAGCCTTCCGCAGGCGGCGGAACAACCGCCTCCGGCCGGCTAGCCGAGGCGAGCTACTCCGCCGGCGCGGACGGTGGGCTCAACGGCCGGGCCCGCGTGCGCGCGTTGAGCGACAGCAGGAAGTCCGACAGCTTGTCGAGGTAGATGTAGACGACGGGCGTGGTGAAGAGCGTCAGGACCTGGCTCACCAAGAGCCCGCCGACCATCGCGTAGCCGAGCGGCTGGCGGATCTCAGCGCCTGTGCCGGCCCCGAGCATGAGCGGCACGCCGCCGAGCAGCGCCGCCATCGTGGTCATCATGATGGGACGGAAGCGCAAAAGCGCCGCCTTGCGCACGGCCTCCTGCGAAGACAGGTGCTCGTTGCGCTCCGCGGCGATGGCGAAGTCGACCAGCATGATGCCGTTCTTCTTGACGATGCCGATGAGCAGGATGACGCCGATCATAGCGACGAGGCTGAAATCGAAGCCGAACAGCATGAGGGCGGCGAGCGCTCCGGCGCCGGCCGACGGCAACGTCGACAGAATGGTGAGCGGGTGAATATAGCTCTCGTAAAGAATTCCCAGCACCAGATAGACGACCACGAGGGCCGCTCCGATCAAAAGCGGCACGGTGCTGAGCGACTCCTGGAAGGCCTGCGCGTTGCCCTGGTATGTCGTCTGCAGGGAGGCCGGCAAATTGAGCTCGCGCTCCGCGCGCTTGATGGCTTCGGTCGCGGTGCCGAGCGAGGTGCCCTGCGCGAGATTGAAGCTGATCGTCACCGCGGGGAACTGGCCTTGGTGGCTGATCGACAAAGGCTTGGTCTTGCGCGTCGTCCACGTCGCGAACGTGGCAAGCGGCACGAGCTGTCCCGTCGTGGGCGAGCGGATGTAGATCTTGTCGAGGCTGCCCGGATCCGCCTGCACCTCGGGCAGCACCTCCATAACCACGTGGTAGCTGTTCTGCTGCGTGAAGTACTGCGCGACCTGGCGCTGACCGTAGGCGTCGTAGAGCGTGTCGTCGATCGCCTGCGGAGTTAAGCCGAAGCGGGCGGCCTGATCGCGGTTGATGTCGACCGTCAAGGTCGTCCCCGACATCTGCTGGTCGGTTGCGACATCGCGCAGCTCGGGCAGCGTCTTGAGCTTTGCCAGAATCTTGGGCGCCCATTCGTTGAGCGCGTCGATGTTGGCATCCTGCAGCGTGTACTGGAACTGCGTGCGCGAGGCGCGCCCGCCGACCCTGATGTCCTGGGACGCCTGCAGGAACAGCTTCGCACCCTCAACCTTTTCGAGCTTCGGCCGCAGCCGGGCGATGACCTGGTCCGCCGAGGCGTCGCGCTCGTCCTTGGGCTTCAAGGTGATGTACATGCGCCCGTTGTTGAGCGTCGACGTCGGGCCGCCCGCTCCAATCGCCATGGCGATCGTCGCCACGGCCGGATCGGCGGCGACGACATCGCCCAGCGCCTCCTGGCGGCGTTTCATGCCCGCAAACGAAATGTCCTCGGCCGCCTCCGAAATTCCGGTGATGAGGCCGGTATCCTGTTGCGGAAAGAACCCTTTGGGTATGACGACGAAGAGGTAGGCGGTGCCGGCCACGGTCGCAAAGAACACCATCAGCGTCGCAAACTGGTGACGTAAAACGACGTCGAGAGCGCGCGTGTAGCCTGCGTGAAGGTTGTCGAAGCCGCGCTCCGTGAAGCGATAGAGCGCGCCGTGCCGCACCTCGCTTTCGCTCTTCAAGAAGCGCGACGCCATCATGGGCGTCAAGGTCAGAGCGACGAAGGCCGACACGGCAATCGTCATCGACACGGTGACGGCGAATTCCCGGAACAGACGGCCGATGATGCCGCCCATCAACAAAAGGGGGATGAATACCGCAATCAGCGAGATGCTGATCGACATGATCGTGAAACCGATCTCGCCCGCGCCCTTGATCGCCGCGTTGAGGGGCGTCTCGCCGTCCTCCACGTGGCGCACGATGTTCTCCAGCATCACGATCGCGTCGTCGACGACGAAGCCGACCGAGATCGTGAGCGCCATCAGCGAAAGATTGTCGAGACTGTAGTTCGCCACATACATGAGCGCGCACGCACCCAGAAGCGACAGCGGCACGGTCACGCTCGGTATGATGGTGGCCCACAGGCTTCTGAGGAAGATGAAGATGACACCGACGACGAGAGCGACGGTGAGCAAGAGCGTCAGCTCCACGTCACGCACGGAGGCGCGGATCGTCTGAGTCCGGTCGCTCAGGATATCGACGTGAATGCCCTTGGGCATGGCGGCGCGCAGTGCCGGCAGACGCGCCTTGATGCGATCCACGGTGTCGATCACGTTGGCGCCAGGCTGCTTCAGCACCACGAGGAAGACGCCGCGCTTGCCGTTGGCCCATGCCGCCTTCTTGGCGTCCTCCGGCCCCGGCACCGCACGGCCGATATCGCGCACGCGGATAGGCTCGCCTTTCCGGTAGGCGACGATGATGTCGTCCCAGGCGTCGGCCTGCGTCAGCTGATCGTTGGTATAGATCGTGAAGCTGCGCGTGTTGCCGTCGATGTTGCCTTTGGGGCGGTTGACCGTCGTAATCGACAGCGGAACGCGCACCTCCTCCAGCGACAGACCCTTGGCGTAGAGCTTGGCGGGATCGAGCTGGACCCGGATCGCGGGCTTCTGCTCGCCGCCGATCCGCACCTGTCCGACGCCAGGGAGCTGGCTGATCTGCTGGGCGAGCTTGGTGTCCGCGTCGTCGTCGACCTCGGTGAGCGGCATGGTGTCGGAGACGACAGAGAGGATCATGATCGGCGAATCGGCCGGGTTGACCTTGCGGTAGGTCGGCGGCGCGGGCAGATCCTGGGGCAGCTGACCGCCGGCGGCGTTGATCGCCGACTGGATATCGTTGGCCGCGGCATCGATGTCGCGATCGAGATCGAATTGCACCGCAATGCTGGTGACGCCGAGACCGCTCGTCGAGGTCATCTGCGACACGTTGGGAATTTGCGCGAACTGACGCTCGAGCGGCTGCGCGACGTTCGAGGCCATCGTCTCGGGGCTGGCGCCCGGCAGCGACGCCGACACCTGGATGGTGGGAAAGTCGACCTGCGGCAACGGGGCGACGGGAAGCTTAGGGAAGGCGACGAGGCCGACGAACAGGATGCCGACCATAAGGAGCGACGTCCCCACCGGATAGCGGATGAAGGGCGCAGAGATATTTCCCATCGCTATTCGACCTTGACGGAGACGGGCGTCGCGGCCGAGCGCCGGCTGGCGGTGGTATCCTCGACGCCGCCGCGCCGGATCTCGATGGGAGAGCCCGGCTCAAGGCGGTAGTAGCCCGACGTGACGACGCGCTCGCCGGGCGAGATGCCGGCCGTGACGGCGGCGCGGCCGTCCTCGATTGGACCGACCTTGAGGTCGCGCTTCTCGACCTTGTCGTCGCTGCCGACGACGTAGGCATAAAGGCCGTCGGGACCGCGCTGCACGGCCACGTCCGGCACGACCACCGCGTTGTGGAGCGTATCGATGCGCAGGCGCGTGTCGACGCTCAGGCCCGGCCAGAGCTTGTGCTCGCGGTTGTTGAATTTGCCCTTGAGGCGGATCGACCCGGTCGCGACATCGACCTGGTTATCGACGAGCGCAAGCGTGCCGGTGTCCAGCTCCTTCTTGCCGTCGGACGTGTAGGCGATCACCTGGAGAGGACCGGCTTTCAACGCTTCGTTGATGCGCGGCAGCTCCTCCTCGGGCGCCGTGAAGATGACGGCAATGGGCTCCAGCTGCGCGATCGTCGCGATGCCCTGCGCCTCCGCCGCATGAACGATGTTGCCCTTATCGACCAGACGAAAGCCCATGCGCCCCGTGATCGGCGCCCTAATGGTCGTATAGCCGAGCTGCACCTTGGCGTTGTCGATGACGGCCTGGTCGCTCTTGATTTGCGCTTCCTGCTGTTTGACCAAGGCGCGTTGCGTGTCGATCTGCTGCTGCGTGACGGCGAGAGGGCCGACGTTCATATAGCGGACGAGATCGCGCTTGCTGTTGGCGAGCTGCGCCTCGTCGAGGGCCTTCTTGGCCATAGCCTGATCGAGCGCCGCCTGGAACGGGCGCGGATCCAATTGCAGCAAGAGGTCGCCCTGATGGACGGTCTCGCCTTCCTTGAACGCAACTTTGTCGATCTGGCCGTCCACACGCGTTCGAATGGTGACCATGTTCCAGGCTTGAACCGTGCCGATGCCGTTGAGGTAGACGGGAAAGTCTTGGCGTTGCGCTATGGCGACATCGACCGGCACCGGTGTCTCTGCCGGCGCTGCCGCGGCGGCTCTGCTAGCGGCGGAGGCCGCATACCAGTGCCAAGCGCCGAAGGCGGCTCCAGCGGCGAGGAGGGTCGCCAGCGTCCGGCCGATAGTGCGGCTGCGTCCCGATCGCACAGGCGGCGGTGTGAGGCTCTGGAGCATCTTTGTTCCGTGACAACGAAAAAATCGGCGGGGTGCGCGTTAACGCACCCACCGCAATAGAGGCGTGACCGTGCCCGGAGCCCAACCCGGAGAAGGCCTCCGGGCCCGAACGTGCCCCACGCTCCGGAGCAACTCCTTAAACGGCCCTCGCGAGAAGCCGCAGTTCCAGGTTAAACGGCTGAAATCGTGAAATCCGTTCCATGCGAACCCGACGATGTCGCGACTGACGGTCGCGGCCATTCATAAGCGCGGGGGAATTGCGGTTACAGTTAAGGATCGGTTGCTGACGCGGCAACGCCGTGCGCGCTTTCCCGATAGCAGCTATGCGCCAGCGTTCGTGCGGCCTACCCCGCTGCGCGCACGTAGGGGCTCAGAATCAGCCCCGCATGGCGCGCCCACTCCTTGACGACGTCGGCTCGTTGAGCCTGATGAGGGCATCGACGTAGGCATAGCTGCGGCCCTGGAACGAGACGCCGTGCAAAAGAAAATCGGCCTCGTCCTTGACCTTGAGCAGAAGCGAGCTGAGCGAGCGTCGCGCGGCGGCGTCACGGGCGCTTGCGGCGATGCTGCGGCAGAACGTCTTGAGCTGCGGCCGGGTGATCTGGTCGGGATCGATGTCGCCGGCGCACGCCGCCTCGATCAGCTTTCGCGGGTTGGCATGCAGCCGCGCCTGCCGAGCCGCGCGCTGCTTATCGTGTGCGAGCGCCTGCAGCTCCGTTTCCAGATCGTAGGGGCTCTTGTCGAGGCTGGCCGCAAAGCCGTGCGCGTGGCACCAATGCTGGTAGCCGGACAGCGTGGGCAGGCCGAGCCGCCCCAGATGGCGGCGCATCCGGGGGCCCAAAGGCTCGTTCTCGCTTCTCCTTCCACGTTTCGGCATGACGGCACCATCCACAAGCCAACGGGCAAGCGCGCGCTCGTCCGGTCGGGCTCGGTACCGTCATGCGGATGAACGGGGGTCGAACGATGGAAGGCAAGGCGCGGTGTCAGGCCCTGCGGGCCCGACACCGTTTGCTCTCGTTACGACAATGGGTCGCCCTTTCGCTTACTTCTTGAGCCAGGGCGGCAGCTTCGACAGCCCATCCTCGCCGACCTCGGTGACGAGCGTGCCGTCCTTGAGCTTCAGCTGATCGAGCGTGACGATAGCGCCCTTCTCGCCGAAGCCGAGGAAACCGCCGTAACCGACCGCGACGCCCCTGACGTCGCCGTTCTTGTCCTGCAGGACCGCGTCGACCTGGCCGATCTTCTTACCCTTGGAATCGTAGACGTCCATCTGCTGCACGGAATTGACGGGCACGTTCCACGGCTTGACGAGCTTCTTGCCGTCCTGAGCCTCGGTGAGATCGGTGATGACGATCGTATCCGTTCCTGCCGCTTCCTGCTTGGGAGCAGCGGCTGGAGCGCTCGACTTGTTTTGCTCCGTGTCGACCTTGTCGACCGGCTCCGGGCCGGGCGTGCTCGGCGCAGGCGCCATCTGCGTGGTCGGCTCAGTGCCGGCCTTATCGAGCGGCTCAGCCGTCATCGGGCCACTGCTCGCCGGCGGAGCTGCTTGCGCATTCGGCTCCGTGCCCGCTTTATCGAGCGGCTCTTGCGCCATGACCGGGCCGGCCAAGAGCAGGACTGACGCAACAAGGAACAATCTAGCTTTCATGAGACACCTCCTGTTTTTTTGAAAGCGGCAAAGGGCCAAAAGCAATCATTTGCAAAGAACGACTGGAATGGTTGGGCGGTTGCATGAAAATTCATTGTCCTTGCGCCGCGCCGCGCGCGGGCGCCTCGTAGGCGATGTAGCGGATGATCTGCCAACGCCCGTCGGGCGCTTTGCGCAGCACGTCCATGCCGGGCTCGACCGAGGTCACGACCTGTCCGTTGGGAAGCGTGACGGAGAGCGTCCAATCCAAGCGGACGACGGCGAGGCTGCCGGAGATGAGGATCTCGCGGATGTCGAGCGCGTAGACGTATCTCTTGCTTTGATCGGCGAGCGAGCGGTGCAGACGGGCGCAGATGTCGGAAAAGCCCCGCTCGGGATAGCCGCGGAAGTCGTAGCGCAGCTCCGGCGCGAAGAGAGAGCATACCGCCTCGGCGCGGCCCGCGTTGAAGTCCGCGGTCCACTTGGCGAACGCCGCCCTGATCTCGGCTTCGGCGCTCGTCTCGGATTGTGCCCTCACCGGTAGCGCAAAGAGCGCGAGCGCGAGCAACGTCGAGGCGAGCAGGCTGTCGTTCAGCATCGACTGGGTCCAATGCGCGCCCCTCGTGGCGCGCAACCGGATCAGGATTGGCAGATCAATGATGACCTTCCCGTTACTGAGGTTGCATGTCCTGCAACCGACGACCGGTAGGATCAATTCGGATCGGATTTGGCGCGCATTTGAGGTTCGCGCCGCGCCTCCGACCGCCTACAATCGCAGCCCAACGTCACGCTCCCCGTGGTCCATGCTCAGATCGGCGCTGCAAAGCTTCGGCACCTTCAAAGCCCGTCCCCCGCTCGCCTTCCCAGGCCAGCGCATCGGTCTCATGGGGGGCACCTTCAACCCGCCGCACGAGGGGCACGTCATCTGCGCCTCGACCGCGCTGCGCCGGCTGAAGCTCGACCAGCTGTGGTGGATGGTGACGCCCGGCAACCCATTGAAGTCCGGCGCGGGCCTGCCCGACTTCAAGGAGCGCATGGCGCTGAGCCGGGCGCTGAGCCCCGGACCGGCGGTCAAAGTCACCGGCTTCGAGGCCGAGCTCGGCAGCCCCTATACCTACGCCACGATCCGCTTCATCACGCGCCATTACCCGCGCGTGCGCTTCGTCTGGGTGATGGGCGCCGACAACCTCGCCACATTTCACCGCTGGCAGCATTGGCGCGACATCGCCCGCCTCGTTCCGATCGCCGTGGTCGACCGGCCGGGCTGGCACCTGAAGGCGCTTTCCTCGCCAGCGGCCCGCTTCCTCGCGCGCCGGCGCCTGCCGGAGGCCAAAGCGGCGTTGCTGCCCGGCCGCGTGCCGCCGGCCTGGGTTTTGCTCTCGTCGAAGCTATCGCCCGCCTCCTCGACCGCACTTAGGGCCGTCCGCGAAAGGTAAGAGGCTGTAATACAACAGATTTTTTACAGAAGTCCGGGCGACCGCCACCTTCTGCACCGCGGAAAGGTATTGATGCCCCCCCGCCCCAGCGCTTATGTTTTGCGTCGGTGGGCGAGCCCACCGCAACAAACGCCCTGGTGCACGGGAGGCAGAACGGCACTCAGGCGTCAGCCCTTTCGGGGTGAATGAGGAAAGGACAACCAGCACACGATGCGAACCGCACTTGAGGGTGCCCGTAGGGGCACGCCTCCCGCTGAGCTATTGTCAGAAGGGCAAAAGCCGGCTGCTCTGCTCAAGCAGATCGTCCATCTACTCGACGAAGCGAAGGCCGAGGACGTGGTCACGATCGATCTGGCAGGAAAGTCTTCCATCGGCGATTACATGGTGATCGCATCGGGCCGGTCCGACCGGCACGTGGGCGCCATTGCCGAGCAACTCCAGCGCAAACTCAAAGGCAAGGGCGCCGCCCGCGTGCGTGTCGAGGGCCTCGAGGCGTGCGACTGGGTGCTGATCGACACCGGCGACATCATCGTGCACGTGTTCCGGCCCGAGGTGCGCGAGTTCTACAACCTCGAGAAAATGTGGTCGGCCGACCGGCCGGGCGAGCAAACCGCCCACTGAGCCGGGGCGCAGGAAAGGGTGTCTGGCCCTTTCGGGTCTGACACCCGTGCGCATAAGTCTCGACTATGGTGTCAGACCTGAAGGGTCTGACACCGAGATTGCTCAATCATGCGCCTCATCGTTGCCTCCGTCGGCCGCCTGAAGGACGCCGAGCGCGAGCTCTATGCCCGCTACGCCAAGCGCTTCGACGCGGCAGGGCGCCCGCTTGGGCTCGGTCCCGTGACCCTCTCAGAGATCGGCGAGAGCCGCGCTGCGACCGCGGACCTCAGAAAGGCCGAGGAGGCACAAAAGCTCCTGAAAGCGCTGAGCGCGTCGGAGGTGAAGATCGCGCTCGATGAGACGGGTCGCGCGCTGTCGAGCGCGGCGTTTGCCCAACTCATTGCCAAGCACCGCGACGGCGGCGCCAAGACGCTCAGCTTCTTGATCGGTGGCGCGGACGGGCACGGGCAGGCAGCGCTCGAAGCGGCCAACTTGAAACTGTCGCTCGGGGCCATGACGCTGCCGCACGGGCTTGCCCGCGTCGTGCTCGCCGAGCAGCTCTACCGCGCCGCAACGATCCTGGCGGGGCATCCCTATCACCGCGCGTGACCGCGAAGGCCAGTTCGCTAGAATGGGCCGTCGAGATTCGACCTGAGCCGCGCACTGGAGGCACCCGATGAACGCGCTCCCCGACTTCCTTACGCTTATCCTGATCGGCGCCGCCGTGGGGATCGCGATGACCCGCTACGGGCAAACCTGGCTTGGGCGGCACTTCAAGGGCGCCAGCGACGCCACCTTCGCCCTGATTGGGATCGCCGGCTCCTTCATGGCCTACCACCTGGGCCTGATCTTTGGTGTCACGATACCGATCGTGCTCTACCTCATCGCTGCCGCCGGCGCCGGGCTCACGCTGTGGCTCTGGCGCGGCCGCTAGAGGCTCACGCGGGCGCGGGGCTGCCCTCGGTCAGCTCGGGATCGGGCCCTCCGTCCTGGTTCAGCACCATGAGGATCGGCGTCAAACCCTCGACGTCGACAAGACGGAAGATCTCGATGTCGCGGCGCGCCCGCTCGCTCCAGCCGGCAATTCTCAGCGCCTGCTCCGCCTTGGAGAAGAGGCCGTGATTGCGGATCGGCTCTGCCTTCTCGAACAAGGAGTCCTTCTCGCTCTTGAGCTCGATCCCCTCTTTCTTGAGCTCGGCAATCCAGGCCTTGCGCACGTCCGTCAAGTCCGTCGCGCTGCGTCCGGATTCTTCGGCCTTGAGCTGGTCGAGCTCCCCTTTCCGCAGCAGCCACCACTTTGCGCGTCGCGGCCAGCGTACGAGGTCCATATCGTCGAGCACGCCGGCGAGCTGGTTCATCGCCAACGCCTTCCTGCACTCTTCCTCGTTGTTGGGATCACAGCTGTAGAGGTTGGGAATCACGAGATACGAGACGCCTTTGTGGTAGATGAAGTGCCGGCGTATCCACTCCATGTTAGCGCCGGGTGCGCGATTGATGGCAGTGCGGACCGCGGCCTGAATCTGGCGCCGCTCGTCCCCGCGGGGCATGCGGCTCGGCGCGCCCGGCGGGTTGAGGATCGCGAGCACCAACAGCCCCATGTCGACGCCGATGGTGGCGAGCAGCGCGATGACGTCGCGGCCCGAGATCGGCTCGCCGCCCGTCGTGTGCCGCTCGGGCACGTGGCCGCCCGAGGCGATGTAGCTGCCGAGGCTCGACAGATAGCTGCCGATGTTCGACCACAGGTTCTTGATGGCATTGGCGACGCCGGCAGGGCCCTCGTTGAACACCGCCTGGCGCAGCTTCAACACTGCCGGCTGGTCGGCCTGGTCGGCGGCCTGCGTCAGGCGCTGAGCGAGCGTCGGGTCATAGCAGGAGAAACCGCTCGCACCCGGCGCAACGGAGACGGCGGCTGAAAGCGCGCGCATCTCGGCGGCCGTCGACTTGCCGAGCTCGTTGGAGCGCGATGCGATATCGCGGGCCTTGCTGCGAATGTTCGTCGCCACGGCCTCGAAGCGCTGCTGGCGCTCGGCGATTGTTGCGCCGTCGAGCGCGGATGCGCTCTTCTGCAGCTGCTCGAGGTCCGACTGCACGGGCGCGAGCCACGAGGTCTGCACGCTGTCGCGAAGCGAGGCGATCTGATCGCGCACGCCCTTCCTCGCATTGTAGAGCGGCCCGCGCCCGGCGCCCGACGGCGTGCCGCAGCTGCCGCCGCTCGTCTCCTCGCGCGCCATCTGGCTCTCGGACCAGGTGACGACGTTGTCGAGCTGGATCTTGACGGCATCGAGCCTGGCAGCGATCGCCGCGCCCGAATTGCGCGCGTCCTCCTGCAAGTTTTGCAGGCCCGTGCGCGTCGCCTCCTCGCCGGCAATGAGGCTCCACCAGAAGCCGTAGCCGAAGCCGATCGACCAGATGGCGAGGAAGAGATAGAGCGGGAACGTGACCATCCGCTCCAGCACGCTGCGGCGCGCGCCGAACGTCTCGCGCAGCGCGAGCCACATCAGGAAAGTGAGCGCGACGACGACGACGATGACGAGAAGATCGTTGGAGAACGCGAGACCGCCGGGCAGCTCTTGGGTTTGCGCGGCGGGCGAGGTGGAGACCCCGATGATGAAGTCGCGCATCCCGTGCCACGTGGCGAAGCCCGAGATCACGAGCAGCATCAGCGACGCAAAGCCGATGAGCGTATTGCGTCCGAGCAGGTAGTCGGCGACGCGGCCCCACTTGGAGGGCGACGGCGCATAGGACTCTGCCATCCCCTGGCCCCCTCTTTTTTACAGCTTTCAAACGCCGATACAGGAAAAACGCGGCCCTGTCGCCTCGATTGGCGATCAGAGCTTCGCTCGGGGGCAGAAGCGTATCGCGCGTGCAACGCTTCGACGTCGGAGTTGTCCCAACGATTCCTCAGGCTTAGTGTTGCAAAGAGCTGACCGAGACCAATCCATGCGGCGCACGTCATGACCGAGCCGGCCTTCGATTTCGACCTCCTGGTCCGCGGCGGGTATCCGCTTTTGCGTTACGAGCCCGATGCCAAGATCTTCCTGCAGGACGACGAGGGCGCCTGCATGTACGTCGTACGCTCGGGCAAGGTAGCTATCATGTCGGCCGGTGCCGTTTTGGAGAACGTCGGCCCCAACGGAACGTTCGGCGAGATGGCGCTGATCGACGGATCTCCGCGCAGTGCCACCGCCATCGCGCGCGAAGAGACCGAGGTCGCCGTGATCGACGAGAAGGCCTTCCTCTATCTGGTCGAGAGGAACCCCGCGTTCGCGCTCGATTTGTTGCGGCGGCTCTCAGCGCGCCTGCGGCGCACGACCGAGAGCCTGTGAGAGCGCCAGGCGCGGGGCTGCCCAGCCACGCTCTCAAATTCGAATTCTGCAAGAAAGGCGGCTGCCCGCGCAAGGCCAGACGATCTCTGCGATCGTTTACGCCACCGATCCCAAATAGATGTTCCAGACCGCGCTCATGATGTTGCCGGCGACGAAGGCGGTCATCAGGTAGGTGGTGATGCCCAGCACCCTCTCCTGCTCCTGGGCGAGGTAGATCGCGCCTGCGGCCCCCCGCTCGGCGATGTCGGCCCAGGCGTCGAAGGCCAAGGATTTCAGTTTTTCGGCCATGGTTGCGGTTCCCTGTGTCAGGTTTCACCGCGAGTGTGAGCCGGGTAAGGTTAACTGGCTGTAAAATAATAAATCATTTACGCTGGCGGCCTGACCAACCCTCGCTTCGCACCCAGGCGCCGGGCGATGAGCTCAATGTCTCTTGCAGGAATTTAAGACTGGATCGTCCTCGGCGAGGAGAGTTGGGAATTCCACGCCACAATAGGTGGCAACCGACCATGCGATGGTGCCTTGCAGCTCACGCCCCGACATGAGCTCGATCCTGATCTGGTCGCCAGGCATCAGGCCGTAGACAAATTCGATCTTCATTCCGCAGCGCGAAATGTCGCGAATGACGACGCTCTGAGGCCGGCCCTCGAAATGCACGACGGCATGGACCCACGTGCTGCGCCGCTCGAAGGTGCGCCGCTTCGGAAGGAGTATGCCAAACCGTGGACATCGCGCGCATGTCGCCCTCAAGAGGCAATCAGTTGATCAGACGGCAACCCTAGCAAGCCTCGACTTGCATTAGCCTTTCTCGGGCCGATCGGCTTTTGCGCAAATATGGCGCCGTGCGGCAATACGGGAGGCGACGAGAAACTCCGCGGTGCTCGACCTATTGGCCTGGGGTTGGCCTAGTTCGCGCCTTCGAGCAGGCGCCGGGCGATGACCTGCGCCTGGATCTCGGCCGCGCCCTCGAAGATGTTGAGGATGCGGGAATCGCACAAGACGCGGCTGATCGGGTACTCGAGCGCGAAGCCGTTGCCGCCGTGGATCTGCAGCGCGTTGTCGGCGTTGGCCCAGGCAACGCGTGCGCCCAACAGCTTCGCCATGCCGGCTTCGAGATCACAGCGGTGCCCCTTGATCCTTCTCGCGCGCGGCGAAGTAGGTGAGCTGGCGCGCGACCATGGTCTCGACCGCCATCATCACGACTTTGTTCGCCACGCGCGGGAAAGCGTAAATCGGCTTGCCGAACTGGTTGCGGTCGAGTGCATACTTGAGACCCAGATCCATCGCGCACTGGGCGACGCCGACCGCGCGCGCCGCCGTCTGGATGCGTGCGGCCTCGAAGGTATTCATGAGCTGCTTGAAGCCCTGGCCTTCCTCGCCGCCGAGGAGCTGCGAGGTGGGAACCGCGAAGCCGTCAAAGGAGATGTCGTACTCCTTCATGCCGCGGTAGCCCAAGACCTCGATCTCGCCGCCGCTCATGCCCTCGGCGGGGAACGGCGTCTCATCTGAGCCGCGCGGTTTCCCCGCGAGCAGCATGGAGAGCCCCTTGTAGCCCTTCTCCTCGGGGTTGGTGCGCACGAGCAGCGTCATCAGGTCGGCGCGCACGGGGTGCGTGATCCAGGTCTTCTGGCCCGTGATCTTGTAGGCGTCGCCCTCCTTCACCGCGCGCGTCTTCAAGGACGCGAGGTCGGAGCCGGTGTTGGGCTCGGTGAAGACGGCGGTGGGAAGGATCTCGCCCGCTGCGATGCCGGGCAGGTACTTCTGCTTCTGCTCCTCGGTGCCGTTGTTGAGGATCAATTCGCCCGCGATCTCCGAGCGCGTGCCGAGCGAGCCGACGCCGATGTAGCCGCGCGACAATTCCTCTGAGACGATGCACATCGCCTCCTTGCCGAGCCCGAGACCGCCGTACTCCTCCGGCATCGTCAGACCGAAGACGCCGAGCTCGGCGACCTTGGCGATGACCTCGAGCGGAATGTAGGCGTTGGCGAGGTGCCACTCGTGCGCGTGCGGCACGACCTCGGCCTGCGAGAAGCGGCGCATCTGCTCGCGCATCTCAGCATGCGTCTCGTCGAGACCGGTATCACCGAAGGTGGTGGCGCCGGGCTGCGCGGCGATGAGCTCGGCGAGGCGCGTTTTCAGCCGTCTGCGTGCTGCCGGCGGCAATGAGCGGCGCAACCTCGTCCTCGAAGCGGCGCACGTCGGCCTTGGGCACGCCGAGCGCGTCGGCACGGATAATCTCCACCTGGCTCATGGGTATGCCGCCGGAGATTTGCGCGAGGTACTCCGCGAACGCGGCCGCAAGGATCAGCTGCTCGAACTCGCCGAAACGGCCCTCCGCCTTGAGTTGCTGACCCCAGCCGTGCATCTGGCGCAAGCCCTCCACAGTCGTCGCCAGCCAGGCGAGCCCGTGTGCCGCGTGCTGGGCTGCATCGATGCCGCCCGCCTCCGCCACCTTGGCGCGCACGCCGGCCTTTGCCGCTTGCAGGATGCGGTCGGCCGCCGCCACGGCATCGCCGGCGAGCTCGAGCAAGGCGTCGGCGGAAAGAACGTCCTGCTCAGCCTTCAGCGCCGCAGTCGACATCGTGCTCTCCTCGTGGATGATTTGGCCGAAGGCGCATCGAAGCGCCGCCGTTCCCTGTCGATGCAGAATAATCGACGGCGCCGTCAAGGCAATCCGCAGTCTGCGCGGTGTGCGCTCTAGCCGCCGGTGAGCGCCTTGAGAAAGCGGTGCCCCACCGGCAGGCTGCGCCGACGCGGCAGCACAGTCTCGGGATCGGGCTCGGGATCAGGCTGGGGCGCCTGTCCGGGCTCGACGATATCGACGACGGCCTCCTCCACGGGTCCAATGTAGCCCGCGTAGTCGTCGGCATCGATGTCGAGCGGCGTGCTCACCCCATGGAGGCGGGCGCGCAGCGAGCCTTCAAGCGCCTCCTCGGCAGGGCTCTCGGGCTCCTCCTCCGTCGCGACTACGGCCCGCTCGATGATGGTGACGGAGGCCTCGGCGGCGAGGTCGTCGCCGAAGTCCGGCTCCAGGCTCGGCATCGTCTCGAGCGCGGCGAGCATGCGCAGCCCGTCCTCGGCCTCGAATCCGCCGTCGGCCTTGGCGAGCGCCGGCAAGGGCGGCGGCTCGGGGTGGTCGCCAGCCGCGCGCAGCTTGGGCTTGCGTGCCGACGTATAGCCGGCACCCTGCCGCGCCTGCGACGGCCTTGGCCCCTTGCCTTCGTGCTCGTCCTTCACCAGAGACCACCAATGCCCTTGGATTGAACGTCCGCTCACTTTAGGAGAGGGCAGGCCCCGCGTAAACGGCCCCCCCCGGCGCGGCAATGGCGACATAGACCGGCCGCAGGTCGGTGGCTAGCTTCCGCCCCGCGGAGCTTGAGGAGACTTGAGGTATGCAGCGTTACCGCGCCGTGCTCGAAGCCATCTACCGCCTCTATGAGCACAGCGGCTTCACAATGGCGGGCGCGGTCGCGTTCTCGTTCGTCGTCTCGCTATTCCCGTTCTGCATCTTCCTCGGCGCGCTTTCCGGCATCTTGTTCGGCGGACGCCAGCTCGCCGACCAGGCTGTGGCTCAGCTCTTTCAGATCCTGCCGCAGGGGGTCGCGGCGGGGATTGCACCCCAGGTCGAAGCCATCATGGGCTCGACCCGCATCGATCTCTTGACCGTGAGTGCCGGGCTCGCCTTGTTCTTTGCCACCAACGCAATCGAGACGTTGCGCGCCGCCCTCAACGGCGCCTACCGCGTGCGCGAGACGCGGCCGTACGTTTTCTGCCTCTTGCGCAGCATGCTCTTCGTCTTCATCAGCGCGGTCTCGATGCTGGTGCTCACCTGGGCCGTCGTGGTCGGTCCGGCCGTTGCGGCCCGTTATGACCCCTCACTGGTGCAGGGGCTGTTGCAGAGCACCTGGCTGGCCGCCGCCTTGCGCTATCTGTTCGCCGCCGCAGTCATCGGCGTGCAGCTCGTTGCCTTCCACCTGTGGCTGCCGGGCGGAACGCGCAAGCTCAAGGACGTCTGGCCCGGCGTCGTGCTGTCGACGCTCCTCTGGCTCACGCTCGCGAGCCTCTATTCCTACTATTTGAATTTCAGCGACTACACGCGCTTCTACGCCGGTCTGTCGCAGCTCATGGTCGCGCTGATCTTCTTCCAGATGAGCGCGGTCATCGTGATCCTCGGCGCCGAGCTCAACCGCGGCATCTTCGAGTTGAAGCGCATGGGCGCCGCAGCCGTGATCGAGAGCCACGCCAACGGCTCGCACGCGCTGAGACGCTAGCCGCACCGACCCTCAGCGCTTCTTGTGCATCTGCTGGCTCGCCTCGAGCACGTCCTCGATCGTGCGCAGGCCCGTCGTCGGCGCGGAGACGAGCACCGCCATGTTCCCCGGCTTGTGCTCGTTGCGGTACATGCGCATGTGCGCCTTGGGGATCTGCTCCCAGGGGAAGACCTCCGACATGCAGGGGTCGACGCGGCGCTCGATCACGAGCTTGTTGGCCTGGCTCGCTTGCAAAAGGTTGGCGAAGTGCGAGCCCTGCACGCGCTTCTGGTGCATCCACAGATAGCGCGCGTCCATCGTCAGGTTGTAGCCCGTGGTGCCGGCGCAGATGACGATCATGCCGCCGCGCTTCACTACGAACACCGACACCGGGAACGTCGACTGGCCCGGATGCTCGAACACGCAATCGACGTTGTTGCCCTTGCCCGTGATCTCCCAGATCGCCGCGCCGAACTTGCGCGCGCCCTTGAACCAGACGTCATACTCGGGCGTGCCGACCTTGGGCAGCTCGCCCCAACAGTCGAAATTCTTGCGGTTGATCACGCCGCGCGCGCCGAGCTGCATCACGAATGAGCGCTTGTCCTCCTCCGACACGACGCCGATGGCGTTGGCGCCGGAGGTCGCACACAGCTGCACCGCCATGGAGCCCAAGCCCCCCGAGGCGCCCCACACGAGCACGTTGTGGCCCGGGCGCAGAACGTGCGGGCGGTGACCGAACAGCATGCGGTAAGCGGTCGCCAGCACCAGTGTGTAGCAGGCGCTCTCCTCCCAGGTGAGGTGCTTGGGCCGCTCCAGGAGCTGGCGGTCCTGCACGCGGCAGAACTGGGCGAACGAGCCGTCGGGCGTCTCGTAGCCCCAGATGCGCTGGCTCGGCGAGAACATCGGATCGCCGCCGTTGCACTCCTCGTCGTCGCCGTCGTCCTGGTTGCAGTGGATGACGACCTCGTCGCCCACCTTCCAGCGCTTGACCTTGGAGCCGACGGCCCAAACGATGCCCGAGGCGTCCGAGCCCGCCACGTGATAAGGGTTCTTGTGCGCGTCGATCGTCGAGATGGGCTTGCCGAGCGAGGCCCAGACGCCGTTGTAGTTCACGCCCGCCGCCATGACGAGGACGAGCACGTCGTGGCTGTCGAGTTCCCAGGTGGGCAACACCTCGATCTGCATCGCCGTGTCGGGCTCGCCGTGGCGCTCCTTGCGGATGGCCCAGGCGTACATGTTCTTGGGCACATAGCCGAGCGGAGGGATCTCCCCGATCTCGTAGAGGTCCTTCTTTTCCGCCACGAGCGCCAGCGCTCCCATCGCGGTTTCGGCTCTCGATGCGGCGCTTGGGCTCGACATTCTTGGCTCCCGGGCTGCGGGGCCGGCCGCTGCCAGCCCTGATCTTTTGCGGTGCGGCGATATGGCCGCATGGTTTTCAGGCTGTTTCAAGCACGTTTTCGCGCTGCAATGAAGAGGCCGCGGTGCCGCTCCAGGGTCCTCTAAACTGTACTTTAATGTTGCTCAGGTCAAAATCCGGGTCTGCTGATCACCCGTCTCCGGCGGTCGGCGCCCTAGGCATGGCCGATGGAAGCCCGCGGGATGCTCGAATTCCTGAACCAGACTTTCGAGGTCGACACCTACACGATCGTCGTCGTGGCCCTGCTGTCGGGCTGGTCTGGCGTGCTGACGATGCATGTCTTGTCCAAGACCGTGCTGGCGCTGGTGTTCGTGCCCGGCTTCGTCTTCGGCGCGCTCGTCGCCAACTACATGTTTGAGCATTTCGGCTTCTACCCCACCCCCGACAAGTCCACGAACGTGGTCGTGGC
This sequence comes from uncultured Alphaproteobacteria bacterium, assembly GCA_963724945.1. Lineage (GTDB taxonomy): Bacteria > Pseudomonadota > Alphaproteobacteria > Rhizobiales > Hyphomicrobiaceae > Hyphomicrobium_A. Next base: position 253,081 of record CAVRWL010000003.1, read on the forward strand.
CTGCACGCTGGGGATCATCGCCGCCCTGCTGGTCTTGCTGGTGGTGACCCGCGTCATGAGCGCCATCGCCGGCTTGCGCGTCGAACGCCACCAGTTCAGGCGCACCTAAAGCGGGAAGCGGGCGCGCTTGACGCGTTGCGCCAAAGACCATTTTGCATTGCAATGCCGGCGGGATACCTTAAGGGCAGCGAGCCCACCCCAGCCGAGGACGACGCATGCGCGAGGACAAGAGCGAGCCCGAGGGGCCCACGGAGTCCAAGTCTTTACGCCAGCCGCAGGACCGGCCCTGGATCTTCCGTACGTACGCCGGCCATTCGACCGCGACCAAGTCCAACGAGCTCTACCGCAAGAACCTGGCCAAGGGCCAGACGGGTCTGTCGATCGCCTTCGATCTGCCGACGCAGACGGGCTATGATTCCGACCACGAGCTTGCCAAAGGCGAGGTCGGCAAGGTCGGCGTGCCGGTCTCCCACATCGGCGACATGCGCGCGCTCTTAGCCGGCATCCCGCTCGATCAGATGAACACCTCGATGACGATCAACGCGACGGCAGCCTGGCTGCTCGCGCTCTACGTGGCGGTCGCCGACGAGCAGGGCGCACCGCGCAACAAGCTCACCGGCACGATCCAGAACGACATCATCAAGGAATACCTCTCGCGCGGCACCTACGTGTTCCCGCCCGAGCCGTCGCTGCGCCTCATCAAGGATACGATCGTCTTCTCCACGCGCGAATTGCCGAAGTGGAATCCGACGAACGTGTGCTCCTACCACCTGCAGGAGGCGGGCGCGACGCCGGTGCAGGAGCTCGCCTACGCCCTCGCCACGGCCGAAGCCGTGCTCGACCGGGTAAAGGCGTCGGGCGAGGTTGCCCCGCAAGACTTCGGCGCCGTCGTCGGCCGCGTCTCCTTCTTCGTCAACGCAGGCCTCAGGTTCATCACCGAGATCTGCAAGATGCGCGCCTTCGTGGAGCTGTGGGACGAGATCACCGCTAAGCGCTACGGCGTCACCGACCCAAAACACCGGCTCTTCCGCTACGGCGTGCAGGTGAACTCGCTGGGGCTCACCGAGCAGCAGGCGGAGAACAACGTTTATCGCATCCTCCTGGAGATGCTGGCGGTGACGCTGTCGAAGAGGGCGCGCGCGCGCGCCGTGCAGCTGCCGGCGTGGAACGAGGCGCTCGGCCTGCCGCGCCCCTGGGACCAGCAGTGGTCTTTGCGCATGCAGCAGATCCTCGCCTACGAGACGGACCTCTTGGACTATGGCGACATCTTCGACGGCTCGACCGAGATCGCCGCCAAGGTCGCCCAGCTCAAGGAGGAGGCGAAGGCGGAGCTTGCCACCATCGAGGCCATGGGCGGAGCGGTGGAGGCAATCGACTACATGAAGCGCCGCCTCGTGGAGAGCAACACCGAGCGGCTGCGCCAGATCGAGAGCGGCGCGCAGGTCGTCGTCGGCGTCAACAAGTGGACGGAGACCGAGGTCTCGCCCTTGTCCGCGGGCGAGGGCGCGATCATGGTCGTCGACCCGGCCATGGAGCAGCACCAGATCGATGAGCTCAAGGCCTGGCGCGAGACGCGCGACGCGAAAGCGGTCAAGGCCGCCCTCGCCGAGCTCGAGCGCGCGGCCAAAGAGGGCTCCAACATCATGGAGCCGTCGATTTCCTGCGCCAAGGCGGGCGTGACGACGGGCGAGTGGGGCACGACCTTGCGGCGCGTGTTCGGCGAGTACCGGGCGCCGACCGGCGTCGCGCAGGCGGCAGCCCAGGGCGACGGCGCCGGGCTCGAGGAGGTGCGCAAGGAGGTCGAGGCGGCGTCGACGAAGCTCGGCCGACGCTTGAAGTTCCTCGTCGGCAAGCCTGGCCTCGACGGACACTCGAACGGTGCGGAACAGATCGCCGTGCGGGCGCGCGACTGCGGCATGGAGGTCGTCTACGAGGGCATCCGCCTGACGCCGGCGCAGATCGCGCGCGCCGCGCTCGATGAGGCCGTGCACGTCGTCGGCCTGTCGATCCTCTCAGGCAGCCACGTGCCGCTGGTGCGCGAGGTGGTGGAGCGTATGCGCAAGGAGGGGCTCGAGGACGTGCCCGTTGTCGTCGGCGGCATCATCCCGCCCGAGGACGCCAAGACGCTCAAAGCCATGGGAGTCGCCGCGGTCTATACGCCCAAGGACTTCCAGCTCAACGACATCATGGCCGACATCGTGAAGCTCGTCTCCGCGGAGGCCATGGCGGCGTAATGGGGGCGGCGTAATGGCGGCTTGAGACCGCCACTCAAGAAGCAAGAAGAGTTGTATTGGGGACAGGATCATGCGCGAGGAGACGAGAAAGAGGCTGGAGCGCACGCTGTGGCTTGAGCGTGCGAAGAAGGCCGGGATCGGCGTGGCCATTCTGGCCGCGGTCGGCCTCTTCTTCCTCTATGAGGACTATGACGCGCACGTCGAGAAAATCCGCGTGCCGGGCACCATCGTCTCGATCGGGCCGATCAACACCACGAGCAGCCAGGCCATCGAGAACGGCCTCTCCGTCGATGTCGCGCTCAAGAACGGGCGGCGCGTCACCGTTTGGGTTTTGAAGAAGAGGAATCCCCACGTCGGCGACCAGGTCGAGATCACCGAGCACCTGCACCGCACCGGCCGTGTCAACTATTCGTGGAAGTGAGCACGCGCCCTAATCGGCGCCCTTCTCACCTGCGATCGTCACGTCCTCGCCCAGCGTTCCACGCACGTAAAGCCGGCGCACGGCGACATCGGTGACGATGGCGAGCGGGTAGCCGAGCAATAGCCCGAGCGGCCCGAACAGCACCCCGATCGCCACGACGGCGAAAAGGCCGACGGCCGGCGGCACCGCCACCGAGCGCCCGGCCACCAGCGGCATGATGAGGTTGCTCTCGATCTGCTGGACCACGACGAAGACGGCAAGCGTCCAGGCGACCGTGCTCCAATCCTGCGTGAAGGCGAGAAGAAGCGCCGGTATGGCGCCGATCACCGGGCCGATGATCGGCACGAACTCCGTCACGCCGGCAATGAGGCCAAGCGCCAGCGCGGATGGTACGCCGACGAGCGCGAGGCCGAGCGCGATCAGCAGGCCGACCATGATCATCGCCAACAGCTGGCCGCCGAGCCAGAGCCGCAGCGCCTCGCCGGCATCGTCGAGCGTCGCTGAGATTTGCGCCTGATAGGGCTTCGGAAACAGCTTCACGAGGCCGCTGCGATAGATCTCGGGGCTGACGGCGATGTAGATGCCGGCGACGATCACGATGACGAGCGTCGCCACCGCCCCGAACACCGTCGTCCCCCACGAGAAGGCGCTCATGAGCAGGTTGCCGATGGAGGAGCCCTTGACCAGCTCCGACACCAATTCGAAGGGAAAGGTCTTCGAGAGGTTTTGCGTGGCGGCGGGCAGCCTCTGGATGAGCACCTCGAGCTGAGTGCTGATCCGCGACCCGAACAGATAGCCTGTGCCGCCGAGGACCGCGACGACGCCGAGCCCGGAGGCGAGCAGCGCCAAGCGCTCGCTCACGGACGTTCCGGCCCGGATCGGCCTGGCGATGGCGCGCAGGACGACGGCGACGAGGATCGCCCCGAAGATCAGGAGCAGAATGTCGGAGAGGACATAGAGGGCGGCCGCCAGCGAGATGATCGCTACGGCGATTAGAACCCTGCGGACGAAGACGATGTCCGTGAGGGCGTCTGCGGAACTCTGAGGGCGGCTTCTCGACCATAGAGGCGACAGATGAGGGGACGATTTGCAATTCGGCAACCCGGTCGCGCAAGAAGCGCACTGCCGGCAGTGGCGCCAGGGTGCTGCCCCACATCCCGCGAGAGGCGGGCTAATCGCGTTGACGGACCATCCGCCGTGGCTATGATGCGCCGCTTCTGCGCTCAATCTCTTGCTTTAGAGCCTGATTCACGTGCTCGATCGCTCGTGCGCTCGCATCCCGAATGATCAGGCTCTGGGCCCCAGTGGCGGAACCGGTAGACGCGCCAGACTCAAAATCTGGTGTTCGCAAGGACGTGCCCGTTCGAGTCGGGCCTGGGGCACCATCACGAAAACTGCATGTTGATGGAGTGAGATGCCTCGCTTGCCGCTTGCGACCGACCTATCTTAGCTCCCATCGGTGAGCGCACCGGCTTGCCGGCAAGCGTAACATAGAAGGGGCCTGTGCCGTGGCTTCTGCCGCCTCGACCATTGCGGGGCTCGACGCGCTGATTGCGGCGCTCAAGGCCAGCGGCTACCGGGTCATCGGGCCGAGAATAAGCGCAGAAGCCCCATCGTCTTCGACGACGTCGATAGGGTCGCCGATCTGCCCAAGGGCTGGACCGACGAGCAGGATGGCGGGCGCTACCGCCTCGCGAAGCGCGAAGACGACGCGCTGTTTGGCTACGCGGTCGGCGCGCATTCCTGGAAGCGCTTCCTGCAACCGCCGGTGCTGCGGCTGTGGCAGGCCAAGCGCGATGGCGACACCGTCGCGGTTGCCCCCGAGCCTGATCGTCACGAGCGCTTCGTCTTCCTCGGCGTGCGCGCGTGCGACTTGCACGCGATCGCCATCCAGGACCGCGTCTTCCTCGGCGGTCCCTACATCGACCCGCACTATCGGACGCGGCGCGAGGGCGCCTTCATTGTCGCCGTCAATTGCGCCGTAGCCGGCGGCACGTGCTTCTGCGTCTCCATGAACACCGGGCCCAAGGCCTCCTCGGGCTTCGACCTTGCGCTCACCGAGATCATCGACGCGGATCGGCACGTGTTCCTCGTCGAGGCGGGAAGCGAGGCCGGCCGCGAGGTGCTTGCACGCCTGCCGCAACGTACCGCGACCGATGGCGAGATCGACGCCGCAGCGGCGGTCGTAGAGCGAACGGCAGCCTCTATGGGCCGCCAGATGCGCTCCGACGACCTGCACGACCTGCTGTTGGCAAATCTCAACCATCCCCGCTGGGACGAGGTGGCGGAACGCTGCCTGACATGCGCCAACTGCACGATGGTGTGCCCCACCTGCTTCTGCACCTCAGTCGAGGATACAAGCGCGCTCGACGGCTCGACTGCCGAGCGCTGGCAGCGTTGGGATTCGTGCCTTTACGCCCCACGACTACGAGGCGCACTTTGAGGAGAGCCATGCGGCACGCTCGACCGCGCTGCGCTCGCATCTCATCGGCGCCGGCTCCTATCTCTGTGGGCCGCTCGCCCGCTACAGCCTCAACTTCGACAAGCTGTCGCCGCTCGCACAGGCCGCCGCGCGCGAGGCAGGCCTCGGGGCCACATGCACCAACCCCTACCGCAGCATCGTCGTGCGCGCCATCGAGGTGCTTTATGCCTGCGAGGAGGCGCTGAGGATCATCGACGCCTACGAGGAGCCGGAGCGCTCGTTCATCCCCGTAGAGCCGCGCGCCGCGAGCGGCTACGGCGCAACCGAGGCGCCGCGCGGCCTGCTCTACCACCGCTACCGACTGGAGGAGGACGGGACGATCGCGGAGGCGAAGATCGTGCCGCCCACCGCACAGAACCAGATGTGCATCGAGGAGGACCTTGCCGCCTACATCGGGGGCTTTCTCGAGCTACCCGATGAGGCCCTGCGCCACCGCTGCGAGCAGACCGTGCGCAACTATGACCCGTGCATCTCGTGCGCGACCCACTTCCTGCGGCTCGAGATGGACCGAGGTTGATGATGGCGACCGAGCAGACGCGATTGATCGTGGTCGGCATCGGAAACGCCGATCGCGGGGACGATGCGGCCGGCCTGGCGGTCATCCAGCGCTTGCGCAGCACGCTGCCCGAGGATGTCGCGCTCGCCGAGGAATGCGGCGAAGCGGCGACTTTACTGGCGCGGCTCGCGGGCGTCGGCGCGGCGTACCTCGTCGACGCCTGCGCGTCCGGCGCGCCGGCGGGCAGCGTCTTGCGTTTCGATGCCGCCGCCGGCCCGTTGCCGCACCACACCTTCAGCTTGTCGACGCACGGGCTCGGGCTTGCCGAGGCGATCGAGCTTGCCCGCGCGCTTCACGAGCTGCCCGAGAGCTGCGTCGTCTATGCGATCGAAGGCGCGTCCTTCAAGGCAGGCGACCCGCTCACGCCGGCCGTAGTCGCGGCAGTTGCCCACACGGCGGGCCGGATTGAGGCGGAGCTTCTCGACGGCGAGAGCAATCTCCGCAGGCCTTCTCGTTAAGGGCATAGGATCGCACAGACGGCGCGTAAGACGCAACTCGTTACCGTGTTCTTTTGGCTGTCAACGCGCAAAGTGTGCGCTGAGGGTCACATCACCTGGGAAAGCCCCGCCCGCCGCGTTGCCGCGCCATCCGTGAATGTGGTATCGGGCGCATTCCGATCTTGAAGGGGGATCTGTATGCGCCGCGGCATCGCATCCTTGGCCCTGCTGCTCATCGCTGCGTTGTCTGCGCCAACGGCGTCAGCCGGCCCCGCACTGCTGTTCGAGGTCTCCAACGGCAAGGTGCTGTTCGCGGAGGATGCCGACAATCACTGGCATCCAGCCTCCCTCACCAAGCTGATGACCGCCTATCTCGTGTTCCAGGAGATCAAGAGCGGGCGGTTGTCGCTCACATCGAAGATCTCCTGCTCGGCCGCCGCCAACAAGGAGCCGCCGAGCAAGATCGGGCTCCCCGTCGGCGGCGAGCTGACGGTCGACAAGGCTCTGCAGGCCTTGGTCATAAAATCCGCCAACGACGTCGCCGTCATGCTGGCGGAGGCCGTCGCCGGCAACGAGGGCGCATTCGTCGAGCGCATGAACGCCACGGCCAAGCGGCTCGGCATGACGCGCACGACCTTCGTCAACGCCAATGGGCTGCCCGCGGATGATCAGGTCACCACGGCGCGCGACCTCGCCAAGCTTTCGCGCGCCGTCCTCACGGATTTCCCCGAGTACGCCCACTACTGGTCGATGCACCACATGCGGTTCGGCAAGAACCGCCTCAACTCGCACAACCAGCTCTTGAAGTCGGTCGACGGGGCGGATGGCCTCAAGACGGGCTTCACTTGCGATTCCGGCTACAACATCGTTGCGAGTGCCACCCGCGACGGCCGCCAGCTCGTCGCGGTGGTGCTCGGCGATGCGACCAGCGCGGAGCGCAACATCCGCGCCGCGAGCCTCCTCGAGTACGGCTTCCAGCAGCAGGCCTGGGGGCAGCTCTTGAACAAAAAGACCCTCGACAACATGCCACTTGCGCCGACGGTTGAGGGCGTCACGAGTGTGCGGGCAAGCGTCCCATCCTGGAGCTGCAACCCCAAGAAGCACATGCGCGCCAAGAGGCACCGCAGACACCATCGCGCTGCGCCGCGCGAGGCCTCACAGGCAACGAAGGCCGATGCACCCCAAGAGCTGCACCAAACTCAAGCGAGTGCCGGGACCGATGATGCAGCGTTCGGTTTGAAGGGCTCGGTCACGCCGGGCGCCCAGGCGCAGCAATAGCTTGCTCGCGGGGCCTGGCGAACGCTCTCACTCCCTCCTGCATGGCACATTCGCTGCAACGGCGCCCATGACCACTCGATTCAATCGAGGGCTAACGTGCGGCCCCCCGTTCTCACGTGATGAGATCCTCACGTGATGAGATCGAGCTTGCCGTTGCGGAAAGGGCAACCGGTTGGAGCCGGCGCCGGTGGGCGCTGCTCCTGCGGCGGCGTTGACTGCTCCTCTGCACGCCGGGCGGGTGCCGCAACCGAGAGCGGTGCGATCTGACGGCGGCCATAGGACGCTGCGTGATCGGTGGCTGCCTCGGCGCACGGCGGCAGCGCAAATGCGACGGCTGCAGCGAGTGCTGCGGTCGACAGCATTAACCTTGGTCGTAGGCCCATCTCAAAGCCTCCTCGGCGACTTCGCCCATTGCCCAGTCTTAACACAGCACAGAGCCCGAGGTCAGCGTTCCAGGCACGCTGTCCGGGTCTCATTTTGAGGCAGATCCGCTGGCTCACTTTTTGCTTCGAAAGGGCTCTCTAGTTTCCATCATCGGAATTCAGGCCATGACGAGCATTTGGCAACCTGATCCGGCCGCCATGAACGAGCGGGAGTTCGAGGCCATGGCGACCATTCTTGAAGCAAGGCACGGATTGCACGCCGCCGAGGTGGCGGAGTTCTTCGCGAGCCTGCACATCGACCAGGGCGACGAGACCCGATCCAACGCCTGGGCCGATGTCGCAGAGCGCGTGCGCGAGCGCCAGCGTGAACGCCTCCAGCACGATTGACCGCCCATGCTGACTTCAATGCCACGAGCCACGCGAGACGACGGGCGAGAGCCGCTCCGCGTGGGCCGAGCGGGACGGGTGTCCCAATGACGCACAATCCCTCGATCGACGCCGGGCGGCCCGCACCCCTGTTGCCACCACTCAGAACGCTGTTCGCGCAAGCGGTCGCCATCCTTAACGGCCTCCTCAAGGGCCAAGGCGAGCGCGAGCGCACGCAGCGCGACGCGGTGACGGCATTCGGCGTGCGCTGCGCCGGCGCAGGCCTGCTTTACGTCTCCCAAATCGTGCTCGCGCGCTGGATGGGCAGCTACGAGTACGGCATCTACGTCTACGTGTGGACCTGGGTTCTCGTGCTCGGGGGACTGTCCAATCTAGGCCTCGACGTCACCAGCCTCCGCTTCATCCCGCACTATCGTGAGGGCGGCGCGCTCGACGACCTGCGCGGCATCATCGCCGGCTCGCGCATGGTCGCTCTCGGCGTGGGGACGTTGATCGCCGCGTTGGGCATGGCGGGGCTGTGGCTGTTTGAGCCCTTCAAGAGCGACTACATCCTGCCGGCCTATCTCGCCCTCGTGTGCGTGCCGCTCTATTCGCTGACCGGGGTGCAGGACGGAATCGGCAAGGGCTTCGCCTGGATGGGGGCCGCGCTTTTGCCCCCCTACGTGCTGCGCCCGTCGCTTTTGCTCGCATCCATGGTCGCGGCACACTACCTAGGGTTCGCCATGCAGGCGCGAACGGCGGCCGCGGCGGCGATCGTCGCCACGTGGGCGACGGGCATCTTGCAAACTGTCCTCATCAATCGCCGCCTGCGGCCCATCGTGAAACCGGGCCCGCGCCGCTATGACTTTGCGAAGTGGTTCACCGCGGCGATGCCGCTGCTGGTCATCAGCGCTAGCGAGCTCGTCTTCCAGAGCGCGGACGTGCTCACCGTCTCCCACAGCATGACGCCGACCGACGTCGCCATCTACTTCGCCGCCGCCAAGACCATGAGCCTCATCATGTTCGTGCACTATGCCGTGGGCAGCGCGGTTGCCAACCGCTTCGCCGCGCTCGGCGCGCGCGGCGACAAGGAGAGCCTGCGCGCATTCGTGCGCGACGCCGTGCATTGGACTTTCTGGCCGTCGCTCGCGGCAGCCGTCACCCTGCTGGCGCTCGGCATGCCGCTGTTGTGGCTGTTCGGGCCAAAGTTCCTGGCGGGCTACCCGGTGATGATGATCCTGGTCATCGGCTTCCTGTTCCGCTCATCCATGGGGCCGGCCGAGTTTCTTCTCAACATGCTGGGCGAGCAGTCGCTGTGCGCGGCCGTGCTGGCAACGACGGCCGTGCTCGACGTGGCGCTGAACTTGGCGCTTGTTCCCCGCTTCGGCCTGCTCGGCGCCGCGACGGCGACGTCCGTCTCCTTGGTGACGGCCGCGCTTTTGAACTATCTGGTGGTCAGCCGCAGGCTCGAGATCGAGATCGCGGTGTGGCGCAACTTGCGCAAGCGCTGAGCTCGCCGCAGAGAGTCATCTCTACATCGGCGCGCCAATCACGAGCGTCCAGAACGATTTGAACTCGCTCTTGGGATCCTGCACGAGCGCGATACCCATGTCGTGGGCGTCAGGCAGCAGCAGGTTCTTGTTGTGGCCGGGGCTCTCCTCCCAGCCGCGCAAAACCTCGTTGAAGCTCGCCTGGCCAGTGCCGACGTTCTCGGCTGCGAGCCGCGCCCGGTAGCCCGTACGCTTCACGCGGTCCCAGGGATTGGAGCCGTCCGAGCCGTAGTGGGAGATGCGGTCCCATTTGGCCAGGTCGCGCGAATGCGACTTGGCGGCTGCCGTCAGCTCGGCATTGAGCTTCAAGGGCTTGAGGCCCTTTTGCGCGCGATAGGCATTGATGAGCTTGCGCGCCGATTCCGGATCGAGCGCCGTATGCGAGTAGTCGCGGTCGGAAAGAGCTCCCGTCGGCGCGCGCTCGAAGGAGCCTGACGGCGCCTTGTCCTCGAGCTTCGCATAACGGGCCACTGCCGGCGCCGGCGTGGTGGCGCGCGGGGCGGAGGGCTCTCCTCCGAGCGCCACGCTGTGCACGCTCGGCGAGGATTGCAGAGATGAGGTGGTGTCGGGCTCGGTATAGCCCGAGGAGATGGCCGATGGGCCAAGGCTGCAGGCGCCAAGAATGGCGATGACCCCTGCGGACAGCACGACGCGATACATACGAGCAACTCCCGCTTGGAACAGCGCGGTACACCGATTGATCATCGCGTAAACCCGTTAACTCGACGTTAATGCTAAGGAGTTGCCACCGGCCGTCCGAAAGCGGGAGGGGACTGCCGAGCCCGGGCTCTTTTGCATCCGTGTCCAGCCCCTGATCAAACTGCCCCCAGTTCCCCCAATTAAATGGCCCGATGCCACCGCCGCTCGATGTCTCATGCGCGCCCGAATCGTCTGCAAACGCGCTTAACGAATAACCGCCCAACATGGTGTCGCCAATTTGACGCGCGTGGGGCGAAAGCCGGGCGCGCACGGCCTTAATCCACGACGCGACCCGCGATGCGCAAATGCAACTTTGGCGCTTTGCACGCGGGCGCCTCTTGGAAGACACCGTCATCTCCCCCACAATTCGCCGCAAGCAGCCGCTGATTCGCGCGTACGGCTCCCGCCAATCGCATGAGGAGACGCGTTGCATGTCGGCCTTAAGCAGACAAGCGCCGGCACAATCGGCCAAAGGCGCGGATCGCGGCGTCCTCGACGACCTCATTCTTGCACGCATCTCCTGTGCCGGCGGCGCCACCCGCGCGCAGCTCGTGCGCGATCTCGGCCCGTTCTTCTCGAGCCGCCTCTCTCCTGCCGAGTGGCGCGGCGCGGCTGAAGCCGCGCTCGACCGCCTCGACGCTTGCGCGCTCGTGCGCGAGCATCGCGGCCGCTACCGCGCGAGCGACAAAGGTGCTGCAGCGATTGCCAGCTTCCTCGGCGAGAAGGAGGCGCACGCGCGCGCCTGGAGCGAGCAGCGCGATCTCTGGCTCGTTGCCAAGGCACTCGCGCTCGACGCAGGAAAGCCAAACATTCGCAAAGCGTTGTCACGGCCTGAGGGCCTGAGCGCGCTCATCGTGCAGAAGGCTTTCGGGCTCGCCATGCGCCAAGCACTGTCGCCGTCCAAACTGCGCGCCGCACTGGCGTTCATCGCGCTCGAGCGCGCTTTCGGCGACGGCGTCAAGTCCGGGCTCGACAAAGGCTCCTCGTTATCGGCGCAAGCCGGCCGCGTGCTCGCCGGCCAGCTCTTGAAGCGTCCGCGCGAGCTCTCGACCGACGGAAAGCTCATCGCGGCGCTCGCGGCCGATGAGACCGGCGTCGCCCGCGCGGAGATCGAGGTGTTACGCTTGGGGCTTCTGCGCCGGCTCGCGGGAGCCCATCCCGCCGCCACGGCCAAGCCTGCAACGGCTCCCGAGCGTGCCGCGCCCGCTCCTTCTGCGCCCGTCTCAACAGGGGCGGCAGATCGTCCTGGCTTGGCGCAATTTTCCGCCGGTGTGCTCAACGCGGCACGCCGCCACGCCGAGGGCTGGCCAGGCAGTCGCAAGGCGTTTATCTCTCAAGTGTGGAATGCGATTCGCGCGTCGCATCCGGAGTGGGGTCTCTCGGAGATCGAGTTCAAGGACATGCTGGCCGGCGCCCATCGGGCGGGTCAGCTCGTGCTTGCCAGCGCCGACCTCAAGAACAAACAAAACATCAAGGAGTTCGAGGACTCGGCGATTCTCTACAAGAACACCGTCTGGCACTTCGTAAGAGTCGAGGATTGAGGGAAGTCGAGGTCGCCGATTGATGCACCAGCAAGAAGCTCCCACCATAGCCGCTCCCGACAGGCTGAGCTCGGCCTTCGAGCACTCCATTACGTGGGAGGACGACATCTGGCGCGCCGATCCCGTCGACGTCGCGGAGGTGCACGCCAAGGCGCGCGCTAAGTTTATCGATCTCCTGACCAATATCACGCTGGGCCACGACACCGGCACGCAGGACCGCATCCTTCTGTTCCACGGCCAGTCGGGCGCGGGCAAGACGCACCTCATCCGCGCGCTCAGGACGTCCGCCCATCGCCGCGGCATCGCCTATTTCGGCTACGCGCAGCTCACGCCGGACGTTGGCAACTACGCCGACTACTACCTGCGCCGGCTCGTGCACTCGCTCGAGAAGCCCTACGACCCCGACCGCCCCGGCGACAGTGCGTTGACGCGCCTCACCAACCGGCTGGTGGCGGATGCCGATCAGGTCTCCCACCGGGATCTGGAGTCGCTGCGCGACAACAATATGGACGACGCAAAGCTCGCCCGCCTCGTCCTGAAGATCGCCGACGCCATCGTTTCCAGCCCGAAGTACGCGGGCCAGGAGCTCGACATCAACGTGGTGCGCGCGCTGATCTACCTGGAGCGCCACGATCCGCGCATCGACCAGCGCGTGCGCCAGTACCTGCACGGCCGCGCGCTGACGGATCTCGCGCATCAGGCGGTCGCGGCACTCGACCCCAACGTCGGCGAGGACCGCGCCTTCGAGATCATCACCGCGCTCGGCACGCTGATGTGGACGGTCGACCGCGCCGCGCTCGTGTTCTGCATCGACCAGGTGGAGGACTTGCGCTTCTTCGCCGACGCCGAGGAGCGCTTCCAGCGTGCGGTGCGCGACTTGATCCAGATCGCCAACCGGCTGCCCAACGCCATTCTCATCATCTCGTGCCTCGAAGACTTCTACGGCCAGGTGCGCGGGGTGCTGGCGCAATCCTACATCGACCGCATCGAGAAGGCGGGCCCCGTCGCGCTGCTGGAAAGCCGCACGCCGGAGGAGGCGCGCCTCATCATCGCCAAGCGCCTCGCCCATCTCGCCGAGGCGGCCAAAGGCGGCGACTACCCGGACCCTTCCGCCTACTTCGGACCGCAGTTCTTCGAGGAGTTCGCCGGGCTTTCGACGCGGCGCTTGCTCGAGCATGCCTACACGCGCCTGCGTGCCAAGACGGCGCCGGAGGACGAGCCCGACGTGGCCGAGCCGGGGGCTCCGCAGGCGGCCGTTGCGGCGGAGGCTGCAGCGGAGAAAGGCAACTTCGTCTCGCGCCTTGCCGCCGCCTTGGGCCTCGGGTTTGCCGCCGACGAGGCACCGCCGGCGCCGGCCGGCATCGACTACCGCGACATGTGGGAACGGTTCCAAAGCGCGTCTGAGGCGGAGATTCCCTCCGATGAGCGCGAGTTGCTCGAGATCCTCGCAGGCGCGCTCGCACTCGCCAAAGAGGAGTGGTCGGGTGCCTTCGATCTCGGCGTGGAGCGCACCGAGATCAAGGACGAGCTGCCCGTCGTCGATCTCAACCTGCGCCACACCAATGGGCTCGTCGCCGAGGCGCGCGTTTTCCTGTGCAACAGGCCGACGCAAGGCGGCGGCTTGAAGCGCCAGCTCGACAAGGTGCTTTCCGCCATGAACGGCAAGCCCTGCTTCATGCTGCGCGCCTCCGACTTTCCGCCCAACCCGAAGGGCGGCCGCAAGAACCAGACCGCGGAGGCGTTCCGCAAGTTCCGCGAGGCGCACGGGCGCCAGTTCCTCGTGCCCATCGCGGAGTGGGAGCGCATGATGATGGTGCGCGAGTTCTATGCGCACCACCGCAACGATCCGGGCTTTGCCGCCTGGTTCGCCAACGCCAAGCTCCTATCGCGGCTTGCCCCCATGACGTCGCTCCTGCGCCTCGATCTGTTGGGCTTCGGGCCGCCGAAGCCGGCCCAGCAGGAGGCCGTCAACGGCAAGGCCAAGACGAACGGCGCGCTCGCCGCCTATCAGCCGCCGCAGGCGGGCGCCGCGCCGCCGCCTCTGCCGAACGGCAGCGCCGAACACGGATTCTCCGAGGAGGACGAGCTGCCGCTCTCCGTCATTCTCGACGAGAACGGCGGCGACGGCTCCAGCATCATCGCCGGGCGCGAGCTCGCCGCCGCTAAGCCGGTGCGCCTCAACAAAAACGTGCTGAAGCGGCACGCGGCGGTGCTGGGCGGCTCCGGCTCGGGCAAGACGACGCTCGCTCTCTGCCTCATCGAGCAGCTCCTCCTGCGCGGCATCCCCGCCGTGCTCATCGACCGCAAGGGTGACCTGTGCTCTTACGCCAACCCCGACGTGTGGCGCGAGAACGACGAGGAGAACTGCGAGAGGAGCGGCGAGCGCGAGAAGCTTGCCGACGCGATCGACGTCGCCGTCTTCACGCCCGGCCGCGCCTCGGGGCGCCCGATCTCGATCACGCTTCTGCCCAACGGCATCAACGAGCTCCCCGACCACGAGCAGCAGTTGCTCGCCAACCTGTCGTCGGCGGCGCTCGGCGAGATGCTGCATTTGAAGAACTCGGCAACGCACCAGAAGCAGTCGGGCACGCTGTCGGTCGCGCTGCGCATCTTGGGCTCACGCCACAGCCGCGAGGTGACGCTCTCCGATCTCATCCATCTGCTCGAGGACGAGGACCCGGAGCTCTCCGACCTCACCCAGCGCATGGACCCCTCGGGCAAGATCCGGCGCGACCTCGTCGCCCAGCTCGACTCGCTCAGGCACCGCAACTCGGCGCTGTTCGAGGGCGGCGGTGAATCGCTGCGCATGGAATCGCTTCTGGGCCTCGGGCGCTTTGCGCGCGAGGGACGCACGCGGCTGTCGATCATCTACACGGGCTTCCTCGGCGACAACGAGAACATCCTCTTCTGGGTGTCGCAGTTCCTGTCGGAGGCCCTGCGCTTCTGCCAGCGCAATCCCAACGACGAATTGCAGGCCGTTGTCATGTTCGACGAGGCCGACCTCTACATTCCCGCCAACGCCAAGCCGGCAACCGCCGAGCCGCTGCAGAGCCTCTTAAAGCGCGCCCGCTCGGCCGGCCTCGGCATGATGCTCGCGACGCAATCGCCGGGCGACCTCGACTACAAGAGCCGCGACCAGATCACGAGCTGGTTCATCGGCCGCGTGCGTGAGGACACGGCACTGCGCAAGCTGAAAGCGGCCTTCCAGAGTGAGTCGGGGCTCGAGCCGGCAGCGGTTCTGCCGGGGCAGACGGTCGGCGAGTTCCACCTCGTGCAGGAAGGGCTCGTGCGCCCCATGAAGGCGCAGCGCTCGCTCATCTTGGCCGAGCAGGTTCCCTTCGATCGCATCGAGCAATTGGCGCGCGAGACGAAGGGGCAGGACGAGCGCCAGCTCAAGCTCTTCGATCTGCGATAAGCACGCTTTGCGACAGCCAACTGATGCTGGGCCGCCACGCACTCACAGGTTGCTTGTGCAGCAGCCTGACGTCATCAACAGCTCATACAACATCACTTTCATCGTTTAGAGTTTTCGATAAAGCCCTTTGTTATTTCGATTTTTCTTCGCCGCGCTTTTTGCACCGGAAAGTATCCACTGCCATCTCGCTCGCACGCGCGAAGCTAAATTGCTGTTCGCTCGTCAAGAGTGAGTGTCAATCGCTTTTTTCTGATGTAAATTTCCGTGGTCGCTGGAATTTGTTTGGGGGTTTCCAGTGTCAGCTGCGCTCGTCGGTTCTTAGGGGGTGCCGGTCGAGCGTAACTAGCGGCGTCTCGTGCGGGGTGAAGTACTATGGTAGCGAAGTCCTTCGTGATGTTGGTGCTGGCGTCCATGTTGGGGCCAGCAGTCGGAGTCGGCCTTTTCGTCTTGCTGCACACGTTCTGACGGGCGACCGTCAGCGGGCAGACGCATCGGGCACGCGCCGGTAACGGGGCCAAATCTGCCATAAAGGCCGGCTAGGGCTTGGGCTCGCGGGCGCGCGTGCGCCGTCGTTCCTAAAGCCTTGCGGCCGATATGCTTGCCGTTTTTCGTGTGCTGACGCGCGCGCTCGAGCTTTTGGCGCTGGCGCCGTTTCGGCTGTTGCGCGTGCTTCTCGACCGGGTGGCCTTCAATCCCCGGCTTGGGCCGCTGCGTTATGTCGCGAGCGCCGCGCTCTTCTACACTTTGTTCGCCGTCACGCTCGTCTACGTCGTCGCGCCCGTGCGCGGCCTCGTCGGCCAATATCGGCTTGGGTCGGCCCTGCGCTATGACGCCGAGCGCTGGCTCGCAACCGCGATCTACGACGCGAAGGGCAATTTCGTCGGCACTTTCGATCCGCGCCTCGATAGCCTGCGCGACGTCAATTACACCGGCGAAGCCATCGATCTTGGCGATTACATCGCCAACCCGGACCATAAATCGATCCCAGTGCGCGAGGTGCCAGAGCCCTATTGGCAATGCCTCGTCTATCACGAGGATCGCAACCTCGGCGGCCTGCTTGACCCCTTCGGGATCGATCTCGTCGGCGTGCTCAAAATTCCCTTTTCCACGCTACGCCGCTCCATTGCGCAACGCCGGCTCGTGCTCGGCGTCGGCGGCTCGACGATCCCGATGCAGCTCGTGCGCGTCATCTACAAGACCCCGCCCGCCGCCAGCGAAGGCGCGCTTGTCAAGCTCAAGCGCAAGATCGGCGAATGGTGGCTCGCCCCCGTCGTCTACCGCGAGCTGACGCGCGACGGCAGCAACCGCATGCTCAAGCAATGGGCCGCAAACCACCTCTGGCTCGCGCAGCGCACGGGCGGCGCGCCGCTGCACGGCATCGAGCTCGCGAGCCGCATCGTCTTCGGCAAGGAGGCAAAGAACCTCTCCATCGCCGA
Source organism: uncultured Alphaproteobacteria bacterium (assembly GCA_963724945.1). GTDB lineage: Bacteria > Pseudomonadota > Alphaproteobacteria > Rhizobiales > Hyphomicrobiaceae > Hyphomicrobium_A. The sequence goes on from CAVRWL010000003.1 coordinate 269,879, forward strand.
GCAGTACGTGCTCGCCTCTGCGGTCAACCGGCCGATCATCCTCTTGCAAGGCAGCGACCGGCTCAACGCGGTTCGCCTCGACCGCTGGCGCTACCTGACGGAGGTGCGCGCACGCACCTGCGCCGAAAAGCTCATCACCGATGAGGCCCTGCAGCGCCAGGTCGTCTTCGACCTCGTCGCCATGGCCGGCGGGCCGCCCGATCCGCGCATCAAGCCGAGGCTGCAGCAGGCGCTCGACCGCTACGCCCCGACGCTAGCGCGTGCTGCGCAGGCAAACCCCATCATCCGCGCCAACGCGCTCATGGGGACGGCCCGCTACGGCATCCGCGAGGAGATGAAGGAGGTCTACGGGTTCGGCTGGCGCGATCACGTGCGCGGGGTGACGACGACGTTCGATGCGGCCGACAACCTCGCCTTCGCGGTCAAGGAGGAGGCGCGGCTCGCCGAGCTTGACGCGCGCTTCGCAAGCAACATCGATCCCGGCTACACGCTCGACCCGGCCAAGGTCTCAGCCGAGCGCAAGAGCCCGAATGTCATCGTGGCCGCCGCCAACGCGCGCGGCGAGATCGTGCGCTACTTCGAGGAGGGCGAGACGGCATCCTATTTCGGCTCGCCGTTCGCGCGTGATGCGGCGACCGGATATTACGACCGCACGCGGGAGAGCCGCATGGTCGCCTCCACGGGCAAGATCATCGCGGCAATCGCTATTGCCAATTCCGGGCGCGATACCCCGAGGACGCTCTATCTCGACCGCCAGGCGCCGGCGCAGGGGCTAAACGCGTGCGGACACGGCAACGAGCGGCATTGGCGCACGGCGCTTGTCACATTCGCCTGCTCGCTCAACGATCCGCTGCTGATCCGCACGGCGCGCATCGGGCAGAGGCGCATCGCCAAGCTCATCGACGCATTGGGCTACACCATGCCCCCGGCCGCGGCCTCCGGCGAAGGCACGCCGCCCTCGACGGCGATCGTCCTGGGTCAGGTCTCAGCCTCTCCGCGCCGCGTGCACCGCTTGGCGGGCGTCGTGCTCGCAAGCCTCATGGGGCGCGGGGCGACACCCGTCAAATTGCCCTCGCTCGTCAAAGCTTACGACTACACGAGCCCGGAGGGCGCAGCCGCAAGAGGCAGTGCGGCCACGATCGTGCCCAACAAGATCATCCGCCGCGGGGCCCGCGCGCTCCTCGGCAGGCTCCTTTCGGCGCCGCTTTGCTATGAGGCCGGCGGCCGCCCGCAAGGAACGCTCAAAAGTCTCTCCAAGTGGTGCGCGGCGCGGCGCGCCGATGTGAAGCTGCACTTCGCCAAGACGGGGACGCAGGTCACCACAGACCGCGATGCCACCGTCGACGTCTGGATCGCCGGCGGCCTGCAGTTCGCGAGCGGCCCGGCCTATTCCTACGTCGTCGTCGTCGGCACCGGATCTGCGTCGGAGCCGTGGGCGCGCAAGCTGCACGCGAGCCAGGTTGCAGCACCCCTGCTCGAGACGTTGCTGCAAGACCTGGAGGCCGATGCGAAGGTGCACGGCAATCGGCCGGTGCGAGCGGACTCGGCGCGGCCGCAACGCAGAGCGCGCGAGCGCACCGCCGATGATGCGGCACGTAAGAGCCTCATCGCCAACTGACGCGCGACGCCTCGCAGCCGTGGGCAACCGCCTTTGGTCACGTGAGCGCCGCACTCAAGACAAAAACCGTGGCTACCACCACAATGGATCACGAAGCCGGGGCTGACTTTAAAGACACTGAAAGCGAGAGGCGTTTCGCGCAATCGGTGGGCAAGCGGTCCTGCACGCTGACGTGCCGGCCCGACGCGCCTCGTTTGCGGCGAAGAGTTGAGCAGGTCACCCATGGCGTTCCGGTCGGCGCGGCTAGGCGCAGCGACACCCCACGACACCTTGCATGCTCCCTTGGACCGGGCCGGCGAATGGGCCGAGCCCGAGCGTTCGCCCCGCGATTGGAAGAAAATCGTTCTCGTCACGGGGCTCGCGGCGCTGTCGTGGGTTGCGACCTACGTCGGCATGCTGGAGCTCATCCAGTCGAACATGGGCACGCTGCCGCTTCTCCATAAAGTCATCATCGGCTTCTCGGTCGCCATGCTGATGACAATGATCGTGTGGCTGCTCGACCAGATCTTCTCGCCCATCGACACCTTCACCAAGCTTGCGTACATCGCCGGCTACATCTTCCTGACCATCATCTCCGTCGGCTTCGGCTTCGGCTTTTACTGGAAGGTGCTGGAGAGCCGCTCTGAGGCCGCGCGCTCGGCGACGAGCGCCGTCGGTCAGGTGCAGTCCTCCCTGCACGGCGCCGCTACGCGATTGGAGCAGCTGCAGGCCACGCTTCTGCAGCTGTCCACGGTTTCCGCCCAGAAGGCGGAGCTCGAGCGCACCAAGGGCACCTCTTGTCCCAACAGCGCGCCCGGCGATGGGCCGCGCCGCAAGATGCGCGAGGAGGACGCCGCCCGCTTCTCCTTTGCCTCCGACTTCGTGAAGGGGCGCGTCGGCGCCATCAAGGGCGACATGGCGGCGCTCGACGGCGACCTCGCCAAGATCGTCGCCGACGATCCTTCGATCATCGATCCCAAGACGGGGACCCGCAACGAGTTCATGCGCGCGCTCGGGCGCCGCCTCGATATGACGGTGACGGGCTTCAACGCTTTCCGTACCGATCCGCAGCTGCGCCAGATGCGCAGCGATCTGGCCGACCGCGCCGAGCGCACGACCATCTCCGATGGCAAGGGCGGGGCGATCTCTTGCCCCGACGCGCAGCTGCAGATGGCGCTACGCGGCGCCGTGCGCGCCATCGACCAGTTGCCGACGCTCGAGAAGCCGGAGATCGCTGCGGTGGAAGGCTCGGAGGCGACGATCGAGGCCTTCCGCCGTCTCACCACGACGTTCTTCGGGCTTTTGTCGTTCAAGCTGCCGCCGTCTGCCGATGAGCTGCGCGCCTTGCAGCAGCGCGCGGTGCAATCGATCGAGAACCCGGCGGCGCTGCATGCGCTCAACGAGGAGGCCTCCGGCCTGTCGAAGCGCGACTACATCCCGCTCGGCACCGCCGTCTTCGTCGACCTGTGCCTGTTGCTCGTCTCCATCGGGCGGCCGATGAATCGCTTTGTCGCAACGCGCCAGCGCATGATCGAGGCCGAGCGTGGCCCCGTGTTCCCGATCCTGTCGCGTTTCAATGAGATCCACAATCACGAGGAGATCAGGCGCACGTTCGACGTGTTCCGCGAGGTGATCTTCGAGTCGGGCGGCACCTACTACGTGGCGGTGCCCTTGAACGCTCCGCGTGCGCATCCCGAGCGCGAGGCCTTGCGGCGCGACGCGCAGACGCTCGCCAACCTCTGCTACGCACTCGAGGGCCAGGGCGTGCTGACGCGCCCCTGGAAGATCGCGCCCATGCTCGTCGCCAAGCGCAAGCTGCGGCGCCAGGGCTCAAAGTTCATCGAATGCTACCGCGACCGGCACGTCGCGCCGGTGCCGCGCGCGTGGCGGGCCATAAGAGCGCTGTTCGTGTCCGACCGCGGCGAGGAGGAGGGGCCCGCGTTCCGCATCTACGCATTCAAGAGCGGGGCCTGGCCGGAGCTGATCCTCGGCGCCGTGATGGGCGCTGCCGGCCGCGTCGAGGCCGAGCGCCGCCGCGAGCGTTCATCCACCCCCATCGAGACCGCGTCGCGCACGCCGGCGGCCGACGCAGCGTTCGAGCCCTCGATTGAGCCCAAGGAGCCCTTCGAGCTCCCGGGCCTCGACGCTGTTCGCCCCTCGAAACTGCGCAGCGCATTCCGGGCGCGCTCCGGCCGCCCCGCCGCTCCCGCAGCCGGGACGCGCCCGACGACGCCGCAGGGCGCCGTCACCATCGCGCCGGCAAGCGCCAAGCCCGAGTTCCGCCAGCGCTTCGGCACCTACGCGGGCCATGCCCAGGCCGAGTTTGCGACCTACCGCGACGTCGAGGAGGAGGCACAAGCGGTCGCCGCCGAGCGCGAGCAGCAGCGCGCCGTGGCGCATCCCCACCATGCCGGGCAGCCCGCGCAGATAAATGACGCCAACCCGAAGCCCGCCGACATCGTCGTGCCGTTCCCGGCCCAGCGGCCTGCGCCGGCGTCGCGCACGCCGGATGAGATGCTCGCCGAGCGGCTGGCGACGGCGCTCGCGGCTGCCGAGCAGACAGCGGATGGCGGCGACGAGCCGACGATCGGCGTCGAGCTGCGCCGCGAGACGGCGACGTTCCGTGTTCCCGTCAGCCAGGCGTCGTTGCCCAAGGCTTTGGCGATGCTCAGCGGCACTGCGCTCGAGGCGGCGGACGGCGATGGGCCTCGCATCGAGGTGGCGTCCACCGCACCGCGGCCTTCTGGATCCGGCGCGGCCGAGCAGGCAACCGAAGTCACGACCGAGCGGCCAGCGGCCGGCGACGCAACCGGGTTCGAGCCGCCTCTGGTCCTACGCAGGAGAGTGGACTAACGCGCTCAGGATGCAGGCGAAAGAAGATGGTGCCGCCGCTAAGTGCAACACTTGCTTAACTCAATTGTCACCTTAATGGCGCACAAGATCAACAACTCGGGGGGCTCAAGTTGCGCGCGCCCAGACCCGAATAACAAAAGGGACTGCGGTCATGACTTTCGATGCTTCCTCCCGACACGTCAGCGTTACGATCGGCGAGAAAGTAACCGTGCTTAGCCAATTCATTGCCAAGGGTCTCGAAGCCCGCGCGCGCAGCGCCATCCAGCCCAGCGACTGCTATTTGCTCGTCGCCCGCTCGCCCGACAGCCCGGTCGCGCAAGCGCTGCGCGCACACACTGCCACGCTCGCCCAGACCGGCATCCGCCTGCGCGCCATCTTCAGCGAGGTCGAGCCGGGACGCGCCGCTGCCGCAGTCCACGCTGCACCGTTCTCCGTTCCGAGCGAGTGCCGCATCATCCGCGATTCCCGCCTGCTCGCCGCGCATGAGCAGCTCGTGCTCGCGCCCGACTGCACGTGGATCGGCGACTGCATGCGGCGCGAGCCGACGCGGCGTGACACCTACGAGCACTTCGCGGTGAATTGTGCAGAGACCGCCACGCATGCTGCACGCTCGTTCGAGCGGCTTTGGCGGATGGCCGTTCCGGTCGACCAGCTGCCGCCGCTGTCGGCGGCGCTCGCTTCCCAGCTGCCTGATTTCGTCGGCGTGACACCGCCGCGGCCCGAAGGCCTGCGCCGCCAGTAGGACGCGCGTCTCGCGCACTAGAGCTCGAGGGGGCCGGCGTATCTCGCCGGCCCTGTTTTTTTGGCCACCAGAATAAAGCCGCAAGCAGCGGGAAATCGCGGTAATCTGCTTATTATCGCCGCTGTTGGATCAATGGCCCCTGTTGGCCTTCACCGCGTCATGCCCCGCGCGGATACTGTGATCACTTTTTCCGGCTCAGACCTTCAAGGGTGCCCCTATGCGATTTCTCGCGCACGCGCTTCTCAGCCTTGCCCTCGTCATTCCCGTCGCCAGCGCCACCGCCGAGGAGCGCACCTTCGCCCATCATGAGATTTCCCAGGATGCGGAGCGCTATGAGACCTATCTCAAGGCCAACTGGAACTCGGCCGGACGCGACGCGGCGGATCTGAGGGTGGAGGGCCACAGGCTACTCGCGTCGGACCCGCGCGCCGCCTCGCGCAGCTTTGCCGGCGCCGTAGTTGCCGACGGCAACGACGCGGCAGCCTGGCTCGGGCTCGCCAGCGCGCTCCTTGCCATTCAGCCCGACCCCAACAAGGGCAGCGAGCGCTACGACCTGCCCGTCAACGCCTCGGGCGCGGCCTATCTCGCCTACGAGCGCGCGCAGGAAACGCAATTGAAGGCCAACGCACTCGTCGTTCTCGCCGCCGCATTGCAGCGGCGCTCCTACTGGCGCCCCGCCATCGACGCCTTGAAGACGAGCCTTGCCCTCTCCGACGACGCGAGCGTGCACCAGCTTTACGACAAGTTGCGCGCCGAGCACGGCTTCCGCATGGTCGACTACAAGACTGAATTGGAGGCTGCCACCCCGCGGCTTTGCCTGCAGTTCTCCGAGACCCTGTCGCGCGAGCAGGTCGACTTCGCCAAGTTCGTGTCGGTCGACGGCAAGGATCCGCAAGGGGTCACGGTCGAAGGCCAGCAGCTCTGCATCGATGGCTTGACGCACGGCGAGCGCTACGAGGTGCTCTTGCGCGCCGGGCTTCCCTCCGACGTCGATGAAAAGCTGCAGAAGAACATCGAGATCGCCGTCTACGTCCCCGACCGCAAGCCGTTCGTGCGCTTCTCTGGCAAGGCCTACGTGCTGCCGAGCCGCGGCCAGCAGGGCATCCCGCTCGTTTCCGTCAACACCGACAAGGTCGATGTCGAGGTCTACCGCATCGGCGACCGCAACCTCATTGGCGCCTTGGACAGCGGCGACTTCCAAAGACAATTGTCGAGCTACGAGGTCGAGACGATCAGAACGCGCACCGGCGAGCGCGTCTACAAGGGCACGATGGACGTACCCCAGAAGCTCAACGAGGAGGTGACGACGGCGCTCCCCGTCACCGACGCCGTCGGCACGCTGAAGCCCGGCGTCTACGTGATGATCGCCAAGCCGACGCAGAAGTCGCGCGAGGAGTACAACCCCGACGCGACGCAGTGGTTCATCGTTTCCGACCTGGGGCTCACGGCGTTCTCCGGCGATGATGGCGTGCACGCGTTCGTACGCTCGCTCGCAACCGCGGATCCCACGACCGACGTCAACGTCAAGCTGATCGCCCGCAACAACGAGGTGCTCGGCACCGCCAAATCGGACGCCAACGGGTATGCGAAGTTCGACGCGGGCCTCGCGCGCGGCGAGGGCGGCCTGCAGCCGGCGCTGCTCGTCGCCGAGAGTTCAAACGGCGAATACGCCTTCCTCGACCTCACCTCGGGCGCCTTCGACCTGACCGACCGCGGCGTCAAGGGCCGCGAGGCCCCGGGCCCGCTCGACGGCTACCTCTACACCGAGCGCGGCGTCTACCGCCCCGGCGAGGAGGTGCACATCACGGGCCTCGTTCGCGACAAGGCGGGCAAGGCAGCTAGCCTGCCGGTCACGCTCATCATCACGCGCCCAGATGGCGTCGAGTACCGCCGCTACACACTTGCCGATCAGGGGCTCGGCGGACGCGAGCTCACCTTGGCGCTTCCCGCCTCGGCGATGACCGGGACCTGGCGCGCCAAGCTGCACACCGATCCTGACAGCGACCCCATCACGCAGGTCTCCTTCCTGGTGGAGGACTTCGTGCCTGAGCGCCTCGACCTCAAGATCGAGCCGCCCACAGCAGCGCTGTCGCCGGAGACGACTGAGATCATCAAGGCAACCGGGCGTTATCTCTACGGACCGCCGGCAGAAAACCTCGCGATCGAAGGCGACATCGTCGTCAAGCCCTCAGGCGCCGACGTCGAGGGCTATCCGGGCTTCGCGTTCGGACAGGCTGACGAAAACATCGAGCCCGTGCGCAAGCCGCTCGACGTCACGACGACCACGGACGCGCAAGGCAAGGCCGACATCCCCATCACGCTGCCGCAGATCCCGCACACGGCAAAGCCGCTCGAGGCGACCGTCATGCTGCGCCTGCGCGAGACGGGTGGACGCACAATCGAGCGCAGCCTCACCATTCCGGTCGACCTGCACGAATCCCGCATCGGCATCAAGTCGCTGTTCAACGGCCAGGACCTCGACGAGAATCAGACCGCGGCGTTCGAGGTCGCGCTCATCGACGGCAACGGCAAGCGCATCGCCGCCTCCGATCTCAAGTGGCAGCTCGAGCGCCTCGACACCGACTGGCAGTGGTACCGGCGCGACGGCCAGTGGAACTACGAGGCGGTCACGCTCACGCGCAAAGTCGCCAATGGCACGATCGCAGCAACCGCCGACGGCGCGTTGCCGCGCATCGAAGCCCCCGCTCTCGGCTACGGCCGCTATAAGCTCGAGGTGACCAGCGCCGACCCCAACGGGCCGGCCGCCAGCATCGACTTCAACACCGGCTGGTACTCGGCGAGCGGCGACGCGGATAGCCCCGAGATCTTGAACGTCGCACTCGACCGCGCGAGCTACAAGCCGGGCGACACCGCGAAATTGCGCATTGCGACCAAGCTCGGCGGCAAGGCGATGATCGCGGTGCTGTCGGGCGGTCTCCTTTCGATGCAGCAAGCCGACATTCCCAACGGCGGCGGCGAAGTCTCCGTCCCGGTCGGCGACAACTGGGGCCCCGGCGCCTACGTCACCGCCATGCTCTACCGGCCGATGGACGAGAGCTTGAAACGCATGCCGAGCCGCGCCATCGGCGTCGAATGGCTCGGGCTCGACCAGGCGGCGAACACGCTCAACGTCGCACTCGACACACCGGAGAAGATCAAGTCCGGCTCCACGCTGACGGTGCCGGTCAAGATCGGCGGCCTGAAAAGCGGCGAGGACGCCTATGTCACCGTCGCCGCCGTCGATCTCGGCATCATCAACCTGACGCGCTTCAAGACTCCGGCGCCTGAAAACTGGTTCTATGCGCAGCGGCGCATGGGGCTCGAGATCCGCGACTTCTACGGGCGTCTCATCGACGGCATGCGCGCGGAGCGCGGCACGCTTCGCTCCGGCGGCGACGCAGGCGAGGGCCTCTTGGGCAGCCCACCGGTCGAAGAGACGGTTGCGCTCTTCTCCGGCATCGTCAAGGTCGACGCCGACGGCACCGCCAAGGTCGACTTCGACATGCCGAACTTCAACGGCACGGTGCGCGTCATGGCGGTGGCCTGGAGCGCCTCCAAGCTCGGGCACGCATCCCGCGACGTCATCGTGCGCGATAAGGTGGCGCTGACCGCTTCGGGCCCGCGCTTCCTGACGCTCGGCGACGAGGCGCGCCTCGACATCGCCGTGCACAACGTCGAAGGACCGGCCGCCTCCTATAAGCTAACGGTCGACGAAGGGACGACGAACGTGCACACGGGCACGCTCGAGCTCAAGACGGGCGAGCGCGTATCAACCCACGTGGCGATCAAGCCGGCTGCGGTCGGGACGCTGACCTACGCCGTGCGCGTCACCGGCCCGGACGACATCGCTGTCGAGCGCACGCTCACCTTCGACGTGAAGCCGCCGGCCGGCGACATCAAGCGCACGACGGTCTCATCGCTGAAGCCCGGAGGTGGCAGCATCACGCTCTCCGGCGATCTGGTGCACGACCTGATCGCCAGCCGCTCCCGCGTCAACATCAGCGTCGGCCCGATCGCGGCGCTCGACGTCCCCGGCCTGCTGACCGCGCTCGACCGCTATCCCTATGGGTGCGCCGAGCAGACGGTGAGCCGCGCGCTGCCGCTGCTCTATGCCAACCAGGTGGCGGCCAATCTCGGCATCGCGCCCGACAAGGACCTGAAGGAGCGCGTGCAGAAGGCCGTCGATCGCGTGTTCGAGATGCAGGACTCCTCCGGCGCCTTCGGCGTCTGGGGACCAAGCAACGTCGATCTCTGGCTCACGGGCTACGTCACCGACTTCCTGACGCGCGCCAAGGAGCAAGGGTTCAACGTGAACCCGCAGGGCTTCAATCTGGCGCTCGACCGGCTGCAGAACTTCATCGCCTATGCGGAGGACTTCGAGAAGGGCGGGGAGGACCGTGCGTACGCGCTCTACGTGCTCGCGCGCAACGGCCGCGCCCCGATCGGCGACCTGCGCTACTACGCCGATACGCGCATCGACCGCTTCTCGACGCCGCTGGCGCAAGCCCAGATCGGCGCCGCGCTCGCCATGATGGGCGACAAGACGCGGGCCGAGCGCGCCTTTGCGACCGCGCTCGACAGCCTCGGTACGGCCGATGCGACCGGGTCCTACACCTACCGGCCCGACTACGGCTCGAACCTGCGCGACAGCGCCGCGCTCGTCACGCTCGCCGCCGAGACGAAAGTCTCGACGATCGAGGCGCCCAAGCTCGCCGACGTGATCGCCAAGGCCTACCTGAGCCGCACCTACACCTCCACGCAGGAGCAAGCGTGGATGCTGCTCGCGGCCAACGCGCTCACCGAGGAGGCGAAGGACGCCAAGCTCGTCGTCAACGGCGCGCCCATAGTGGGCTCGCTGATGCGGTCGATGACGGCGGATGAGCTCGCGAAAGCGCCGCTGACGGTGAGCAACGAGGGCGACACCCCGATCGATGCCGTCGTCACCGTCATCGGCGCGGCGCTGACGCCGGAGCCGCCTGCCGCCAAGGGCTTCACCATCGAGCGCAGCTACTACACGCTCGACGGCAAGCCGATCGACTTGAAGAGCGCCAGCGGCGGGACCGCAACCGTGAAGCAGAACGAGCGGCTCATCGCGGTGGTGAAGGTTCAGGCGGCGGAGGCGGGCGGCCGCGTGCTGCTCGTCGACCGCCTGCCGGCGGGCTTCGAGATCGAGAACCCGCACCTCGTCGACTCAGGCGACATCAAGTCGCTCGATTGGCTGAAGACGAGCGTGCAGCCCGAGCATGCCGAGTTCCGCGACGACCGCTTCGTCGCGGCCTTCAACTTCTCCGGCTCGAACGTTGCGAACGCCAGTGCCGACGCCAACGGCACGCCCGACGGCACGCCGCAGGCGAAGGGGCCGGCTGCATCTGCGACCGTTGCCTACATGGTGCGCGCGGTGACGCCGGGCGCCTTCGTCCACCCGGCGGCAACGGTGGAGGACATGTACCGCCCGGAGCGCTACGCGCGCACCGCGGCGGGCAAGCTCACCGTGACGGCGGCGGAGTGAGGTCGGCTTGATGCGAGCTGGGCTCTCAAAGCTGCTCTCCTACCACCGGGCGGAGCCGTGCTCCGCCCGGACAGATGGTGAGACCACGCGCCGGAGCCACGCCCAACGGGCCTTGCGCTGGCTCGGAATCAGTCTCTGCGCGGCATCGCTCGCGTTCGCCGCGGGAGCCGCTGCGCTCTATGCGATTGTCGTGCACCTCGGCCCGCCGGACTTGAAGGAGGCGCGCCAAGTGTCGGTCACCGTCCTCGACCGCCACGACGAGCTCTTGCGCGCGTTCACGACCGACGAGGGCCGCTGGCGGCTGCCGCTCGCACCCGAGGAGGTCGATCAGCGCTACCTCGCCATGCTCATGGCGTTCGAGGACAAGCGCTTCTATGAGCACCACGGCGTCGACGTGCGCTCGCTTGCGCGCGCCGCCTGGCAGCTCATCGAGAACCGCCACATCGTCTCGGGCGGTTCCACGCTCACCATGCAGGTCGCGCGCCTCGTCGAGGGTCACTACGAGCGCTCCGGCCCGGCCAAGCTGCGCCAGATCCTCGAGCGCCTTGCAGCTCGAGCGCTACCTGTCGAAGCGCGAGATCCTCGCACTGTATCTGCAGCTGGCGCCGTTCGGGGGCAACATCGAGGGCGTGCGTGCCGCTTCCCTCGCCTATTTCGGCAAGGAGCCATACCACCTGTCCGTCGGCGAGGCGGCGTTGCTCGTGGCGCTGCCGCAGTCGCCCGAGCTGCGCCGCCCCGACCGCAATCCGCGGGCCGCGCGCTTAGCGCGCGACCGTGTGCTCGAGCGCGTCATGCACGCCGGCGTGATCAGCACAGCCGAGGTGAAGCGCGCGCGCCTCGAGCCGATCCCGCGCTCCCGCCGCGCCTTTCCCAAGCTCGCCCCGCATCTGGCGGAGTCGGAGGTAGCGGCGGCGCCGGCCAAATCGGTGCACCGGCTCACCATCGATCGTGGCGTGCAGATGTCGCTCGAGCGGCTCGCCGAGGAGCAGACGAAGCTCTTAGGGCAGAAGCTGTCGGCTGCCATCCTCGTCGTGGACCACACCACGGGCGAGGTCATCGCCTACGTCGGCTCGGCCGGCTATCTCGACGACGAGCGCTTGGGTGCGATCGACATGACGAACGCCGTGCGCTCCCCCGGCTCGACGCTGAAGCCATTCATCTACGGACTCGCCTTCGAGGCCGGCCTCGCCCACCCCGAGACGCTGATCGAGGACCGCCCGGTGCGCTTCGGATCGTATGCGCCCAAGAACTTCGACGAGAGCTATCACGGCACCGTCACGATCCGCGAGGCCTTGGCGCAATCGCTCAACATCCCCGCGGTCAAGATGCTCAACGCCGTCGGCCCGGGCAAGCTCGCCGGCCGCTTCCGCCGCATCGGCGTCACGCCGGTGTTCCCCGACAAGACGGCGCCGACGCTTGCCATGGCGCTCGGCGGCGTCGGCTTGACGCTGCACGATCTCGCGACGCTCTACGCGAGCCTGGCGGAGGGCGGCGAGGCGGTCCGGCTCACGCACCGGCGCGACGAGGTGAAGCCCGACAAGGCGCGCCTGTTGCTCGAGGGCAAACGGCAGCCGCCGCCCGCCCGCATCCTGTCGCCGGTCGCGGCGTGGTACGTGACGGACATCTTGAAGGACGCGCCGCCGCCGCTCAACGCCAAGGGCGGGCGCCTCGCCTACAAGACCGGAACATCCTACGGCTACCGCGACGCCTGGGCCGTGGGCTACGACGGCAAGTACACGGTCGCGGTGTGGGTCGGGCGCCCGGACGCCACCTCGACGCCGGGCCTCGTCGGCCGCCTTGCCGCCGCGCCTATCCTGTTCGACGCCTTCTCCCGGCTCGGGGAGAGGCGCGCGCCCCTCATGAAGCCGCCCCCCGGGGCCTTGCGCGTATTATCGGGATCGGAGCTGCCGCCGCCGCTGAAGCGCTTCCGCGAGGGCGGCGCCGAGACGGCGCAAGGGCCGTTCTTAGAGCCGCGCGTCGCGATCGCATTCCCGCCCGACCGCGCCGAGGTCGAGACCGAGGCGGAGACGCCCGTTCAGTTCAAGGCGTCGGGCGGGGTGCTGCCGCTCACCTGGCTCGTGGACGGCGCGCCGATCCGATCGGACCCGCGCGCGCGCCAAGTCGTATGGCAGCCCCAGGGGCCCGGCTTCGTCAAGCTTTCCGTGATCGATGCTAAAGGCCGCGTCGATCGCGTGACGGTGCGGCTCAAGTGAGCGCCAGCGATGGCGGGAGGCCGGCAGAACGGCTAGTCTCTGCTCCGACGTTAGCATTCGTGCCGCCGCCTGCCCCCGGAGCCGACAAGCCTCGATGAAAAGACGCTTCTTGATCTCGGCTGCATTGCTCGCGCTCGCCGGCCTCCTCGGCGGCTGCAGCAACGAGAGCGGGGCGGAGCTGCCGGCGCTTGGGGCGGCGCTCAATCAGACGTCGGTCTCCGGCGTCTCGTCGGGCGCCTACATGGCCGGGCAGTTCGAGATCGCCCATTCGCGCGACGTCGTCGGCGCCGGCATCATCGCCGGCGGCCCCTACGGCTGCTCGGAGAGTCTGTACGCCGATGTCATACCTGGACCCGGCATGGCGCTGCTCAATCTGACCAAAGCGATCAACGGGTGCATGCTCGATGCGCTGCAGTCCTTCGGCATACCCAATCCGGGCCAGCTCGCGCACCGCGCCGGTCAGCTCGCCGAGGCCGGCCGCATCGATCCGATCGCCGACGTGAAGGACGACCGCATCTATCTGTTCTCGGGCAAGGAGGATCATACGGTCGTGCCCGCGATCGTCGACGCAGCGCGCCGCTTCTACGGAGTGCTCGGAGTGCCCGATGCGCAGATCCTCTACGTCTCCAACCTGCCGGCCGGGCACGGGTTCGTCACCGACGACGCCGGCAGGGCCTGCGACTACACGGGCAAGCCCTACATCATCGACTGCGACTACGACCAGGCCGGCGCGCTGCTCGCCCAGATCTACGGGCCGCTCAAGCCGCGCGCCGCGACCGCATCGGGCACCTTGCTCTTGTTCGACCAGCGCCCCTTTACGCGCGAGTTGACCAACCACGGGATGAGCGATCTCGGGCTCGTCTACGTGCCGCAGGCGTGCCGTGAGCATCGCGGCTGCCGCGTCCACATCGCCTATCACGGGTGCGGGCAGAACCGCACCTTCGTCGGCGAAACGTTCGCGCGCGATTCTGGCTACGCTCGCTGGGCCGACACCAACAACCTCATCATTCTCTTTCCGCAGACCGCGACGACCCCGCTCAATCCGCAAGGCTGCTGGGACTGGTGGGGCTACACCGGCTCCGACTATCTCACGCGCAACGCCGCGCAGATCGTCGCGGTGCGGCGCATGCTGGAGCACCTCGCAGCACCCGCCCCGCCTTCCTGACACCGCGTCAACAGGGCACACGGGCGCGCCGTTCATCGTGAATTGTTGTTGGACCGGCACTCGCCTATTTTGCCCACGATCATCCGGCAAACTCGGCATGCCGCTGACATAGGTCAAGAATCCAAGGGGGGACAATGGCCGGCATGCTTACGATTGCCTGGGGTGCGCAGCGAGAGCCGGGGGCGGGGCGCCTCTTCGAGCAGCTCTCGGTCGCGGCCGCCGCCCTGCTGCTGACGGCCTCGACGGTCTCGACAATCCTGGAGCAGAGCGCGCTTGACCGCGAGCCGGCCCGTGCCGAGCGCGGCACCGCGGGGGGCGCTGCCGCCACGCTTCCCGGCAAGGAGACGCTGGTCGGGGCCTTCACGGGCGTGCCCTACACCTATCCGAGCCAGGTGAAGATCGGCAAGCAAGGCTCAGGGACCTTTTTCACCATCGACCCGGTGCACTGGCACACCGATCCCTTCCACAATCCGATCTACTACGGCGTGCGCGTCGCCCGCTGGGGCGCCCGAACGGGGGTGATGGTCGACTTCATCCATTCCAAGGCGATGGCGCGCCTGGGCGAGGATGCCGCCTTCAACGGTACGATCGACGGCAAGCCGCTGCCTGCGCACGCGCGCATCGCCGACATCGTCGACAAGATGGAGTTCTCGCACGGCCACAACATGCTTTTGTTCAACGGGCTGTTGCGGCTGCCGGGCATCGGCGCGCACCTGAGCCCGTACGTCGGCGCCGGCGCCGGCGTGCTGTTGCCGCACGCCGAGGTCGAGCTCAAGGTGCCCGGCCATACGCGCACCTACGAGTACAACTACGCTGGCCCCGCCGGCCAAGCGCTCGCCGGGATCGAGATCCGGCTTGCGCGCATATCGCTCTTTATCGAGTACAAGTTCACCTATGGCCACTATGGCGCCCCGTTGTCGCAGATGAACGGCAGCTGGCTGTTCCTCGACCTGTGGCGGCAGCTCAAGCGCTGGATCGACGGCGTGGAACCGCCGGGCGGGCATATCAAGACTGAGATCGTCAGCCACCAGGTCGTGGGCGGGCTCGCGGTCCGCTTCGCCCCGCGCGTGGCGGCGCCCTAGGGCAACTGCACTTCCGCTCTGCCGCTCGGCACACCCGTCATCCCGGAAGCCGCGCCAACGGCTATGCGGGATCTTGCGGCAAGATCCCGGCTCTCCCCGACTAGGGGCCGGGTCGGCCAGGATGACGGGTTTGACGAAAGCGCGTGTTGAATTCAGAAGCGGCGCAGGAGCCGCTCGAAATAGTCGAGCTCCATCGTCGGCCGCGTCGGCTGCGCTAGCCGCCGCCTCAGCTCGTCGAGGATCTCGCGCGCGCGCTGTACGTCGATCTCATCGGGCACCTTGACCGAGTTGCCGGCGTCGGGACCCTGGAAGCGCTGCGGACGGCCCAAGGGATCGCGCGGGGTGTCGCCGTTCTGGCCGTAGCGCATCGAGCCGTTCTTCTGCATGTCCTCGGCCATCTTCTGGGCGCCCTGGCGCATCTGCTCGAGCGCGTTTGACTGGTCGCCGAGCGCGGAGTTGGTGTCGCCTTGCTGAAGCGACTTCTCGGCGTTCTCCATGGCCTCGCGCGCGCCCTTGAGCTCGGGTGAATTGGCCCCGAGCTCGTTGAGGCTCTTGCGCAACTTCTCCAGCTCCTCCTTGAGCTGGCGCTGCTGCTCGCTCAAGCCCTGGCCCTGCCCGGCCTGGTGATTGCCGCGCTGGCCTTGATTGGCACCTTGACCGAATTGGCCCTGCTGGCCGCCCTGCCCGCCTTGGCGCTCACGCTCGCCCTCTCCG
Organism: uncultured Alphaproteobacteria bacterium; assembly: GCA_963724945.1. GTDB lineage: Bacteria > Pseudomonadota > Alphaproteobacteria > Rhizobiales > Hyphomicrobiaceae > Hyphomicrobium_A. The sequence continues at coordinate 285,754 of CAVRWL010000003.1, forward strand.
CCCGGCATGGTGCCGTTGGGAGAGCGCTGCGCCTGGCGCCGGTTCTCGCGGTAAGTGTCATCCATCAGGCGCTGCTGCTGGCCGACGATGTTGCCGAGCTCGTCGAGCTTCTTCATCATCATCTGGCCGCGCTCGGCCTCTTTCTTCGACATCTGCCCCGACTGCAGCCGCTCCAACAGATCGCGCAGCTGGGCCAGCATCTGCTGGGCCTGCTCGCGCGAGCCGGAGCGCGCCGTGTCCTCGAGGTTCTTCATCATGCGATCGAGGTCTTGCTGGGAGAGCTGTTGGTTCTGCTGGTCGAGGCCCTCGGGCGGCATCTCGTCCTTGTTGTTCTTGGCGAGCTGCTCCATGTAGTTGTTGAGCGCGCTGCGCAGCTGCTGCATCAGGCTCTGGATCTCGCAGTCGGGCGCGCCCTTCTCGAGCGCCTCGGCGAGCTTGTCCTGCGCCTCGCGCAGTGCCCGCTCCGCCTCCGACAGATCGCCCTCCTCGATCTTCAGCGCGAGGTCCCACAGCCCGTCGGTGACGTCCTTCAGGCCCGCGCGCGAGTCGTCGCGGCGCAAACTGTAGTAGGCGGTGCGCAGGCCGAGGTAGATCGGAACATTGTCGATGAACCCTTCCGGCTCCAGCGTGATGGCATCGAGCGCGCGCAGCACCTGGTCGCGGTTGCGCGGATCATCGAGCAGCTTCGCCCGCTGCTCGACGACAGCGCGCGCCAGCGGCTTCTCGAAGATACGGTGCGGCAGCACGATCCGCATGGGCTTCGAATGCCCGACCTTGCCGGCGACGTCCTTGGCTTCGAGCGTGAGCATGACCTCCTTGCCGGCATAAGGATGCGGCCCGAAGTCGATGTAGGTCTGCGCCTCGTGCGTGGAAGCGCGCGGCAGGCGCAAGGTGATCGGCGGCGGGCGATCGAGTGGCGGCCGCGGCCCTTTCAACACATTGGCGCGCGCCCAGTCCTTCGATGGGTCGGGCGCCTTCTCCGGCGGCTTGATCTTCTTGACCTTGGCCTCGGCCGAGACGACGCCGTAGTCGTCCTCGACCGTGTAGGTGAGCTTCAGCGCGCCCCGGCGCGTGCGTTGCGGCGCTTTGCTGATGCGGATCGTCGGCGGCTTGTCGGGGATGACGTAGAACACCCAGCGCGCAAGCTCGCTGCCCGACGCCACGACGCGGACCTCGGCCGGCTTGTTGAGCTCGTAGCGGAGTTCGGAGATCTCGTTCTTTTCGCCGGCTACGGCACCCGCCTGCGGCGTTTTCGCGGCAACGTGCTCCGTCTTCGTCGCGCCTTCGCTCAAGCACGTCGAGGCCCAGCTCGCCGAGACCGCTGCCGCTGGTGCGCACGATGAGAACGCTGCGCTCAGGCACGTCGATGACCTTGTCGGAAGGCCCCGTGACGGCGCCGGCGTGCGCCCCGTCGGCGAGCATCAGCGGCGGTCGGCCGGTGTAGGAGGGCGGCGTGACCCAAGCATCGAGACGCGCCGCGTTGAGCGCCGCCATCGACTTGAAACGGAACGCGGAGGCGAGGCGATCGTACGCGCTGTCGCCGACGAGCGCCGCGACGGCAAAGACGCCCAAGACGAGAAGCGCGCGCAGCGCGATGGGGTCGGCGCGGTCGGCGCGCGGCTGCGGCTTGCCCACGCGCAGGCGCGAAAGCATGGCGGCGAGCCGGTCGCGGTGCGCCTGCCAAATGGCGGTCGTGCGCGGATCGTCCGCGTTGGCCGTGATCGTGTCCTCGTAGGAGGAGGCAGGCCGGTGCGGAATGCCCGAGACGCGCTCGATGCGCCGCACCGCCTCCTCGCGGGTGGGATAACGCACGCGCGCGGCGAAGACGACAGCGGCGAGCGCGGCCAGACCGAAGGCGGCGATGAGCGCGATGTGCAGCGGCTCGGACAGAAGCGGCCAGACGCCCAACAGCGAGACGAGAAGGAACAGCCCGGCGAGGCCGAGGAGCAGCCACAGCCGGGGCCATAGGCGCTCGAACAGCAGCGCCCAGCGGCTCGCCTCGACCTTGCGTGCGAACTTGGCGTCCAGAGCGGACGGAGACTCCTTAGGCTCGGCCATATGCGTCACGATACCGGGATCACCCCTCGGGGCCTAGCGGGCACAACGCCCGAGCCCCATTAAACTTTCGTCAGACGTTCACCATAAGTTGCGGTGGCAAGGCCAGCATTCAAGTGGGATATCAGCCGCGTGCGGGCTTTGCCGTCTAGCCGCACTTGTTGTTGGCCGAGGCCGTTTCTATTGCCTTGAGCTCGCCACTCAACTGGGAGATCTCTTGCTCGCGTTTCTGCTCGTCCTCGACGGGGAACAGCGTAGGAGCGAGCTGGGCCTGGCGCGTAGCGATGTGCGTCTTCTCCGATTTCAGCTCCGGGCAGGTCATGCCGAGGTATTGGCCGGTGGCGACATTGGCCGCCGGCACGCTCGGCGCACTCCAGCTGGCGCAGCCGGCAAGCCCGCAACCCAACGCAGTGATCAACAGCACCCAAGCACGCGGGAACAGCATCGCCAACCGCTGCTCCCGAATAAGGGCAGCAAGAAGCCCAAAAGGAGCAATCGGTGCGGGGGCTTAACGATGTTGTGAATCCCCGCTCAGCGGACAGGTAGTTAGGAAAGCACCTCCAATGTGAGGAGGGGTCGATCACCGCAGCCAGTCCGGCAGACGGTCCTGGCCGATGAGATCGTCGTAAGTCTCGGACGCGGGCGCACGATGCAATAGCTCTCGCCGCTCACCAGCACCTCCGGCACGAGGGGCCTTGTGTTGTAGCTCGAGGCCATGACCGCCCCGTAGGCGCCCGCCGTCATGATCGCTAGGAGATCGCCCGGCTCGAACGGCGGCAACTTGCGCTCGAGCGCCAGGTAGTCGCCGGTCTCGCACACGGGCCCCACGACGTCCTGCATGACCGGCGGCTCGCCGCCCTTGGCTTGGCGCACCGGCCAGATCTCGTGATGGGCGTCATAGAGCGTCGGCCGGATCAAGTCGTTCATGGCGGCGTCGACGACGGTGAACGTCTTGTCGACGCCCTCCTTGGCGTAGAGCACGCGCGCTATGAGCACGCCGGCGTTGCCGACGATCACGCGGCCGGGCTCGAGGATGATCTTGAGGCCGAGGTCCCCGAGCGTCTCTTTGACGACGGCCGCGTAGGCCGAGGGCGGCGGGGCGACGTCGCCTTCTGAGGTATAAGGCACGCCGAGGCCGCCGCCGATGTCGAGGTGCTTTAGCGGATGGCCGTCGCGAATGAGCGCCTCGGCTAGCTCGCGCATGAGGCGGAACGCGTTGCGGAACGGCTCGAGCTCGGTGATCTGGCTGCCGATGTGCATATGAATGCCGGCGACAGCGATGCCGGGCAGCGCGCGCGCCTCCGCGTAGAGCCGCGGCGAGGCACGATAGGGGATGCCGAACTTGTTCTCGGCCTTGCCTGTCGCGATCTTGGCGTGCGTCTTGGCATCGACGTCCGGGTTGACGCGCAGGGCGACGCGCGCGGTACGACCTATCTCGGCCGCGACCTCGCTCAGGAGCTGCAGCTCCGGCTCGCTCTCCACGTTGAAGCCGAGGATGTCCGATTGAAGCGCGAACGCCATCTCCGCGCGCGTCTTGCCGACGCCAGCGAAGATGATCTTGGAGGCCGGCACGCCGGCTTTAAGCGCGCGGCGCAGCTCGCCCTCGGAGACGACGTCCATGCCGGCGCCCAGGCGTGCCAACGTGGCGAGCACCGCCTGGTTGGAGTTGGCCTTGACCGCGTAGCAGATGAGCGCGTCGAGCCCGGCGAAGGCCTCTGCGAGCACGCGGTAGTGGCGCTCAATCGTCGCCGTCGCGTAGCAATAGAACGGCGTGCCGACCTCGGCGCTGAGCTGCTCGAGGCTCACGTCCTCGGCATGGAGGACCCCGCCTCTATAGTGGAAGTGATGCATGGCGCCGCTTCTAGCCCGCATTTCGCGCAAGGTCACGGGCTGCGCGGACAAGAGTGGGGAGAGGAACGCAAAAAAGAGCGCGCTAGCGCAGCAGCGGGTCGAGGAGGAAGCCCTCGTGCGGCTTGGGTGGAGCGGCGGAGCCGGGCTGCGTGCCAGCGGACGTGGCGGACTTTGCGGTGCCGCTGGCCTTGGCCCCTGGCGGAGCGTCGAGGGCGCCGCGCACGCCGCAGGCCCCCAGACCCAGGCCGAGACCCACAGTGAGGCCGGCCAATACGAGACCCGTACGGACGCTCTTTGCTGTCAACCTACCGAGCATGTCCCCAACCGACCCGTCCTTGGCGCCCGCTCGCGCGAGAGGCGATAGCGGGAAACGCGCGCCTTCACCCTGCCTCGGGCAGGGGGCACCCCAACAGGTCCCTTCTAGCCCCTAGGCGGCGCCTTTTCCAACCGCTTCCGCCAGCTTCGCGCCATTTTACGCACGTTCTGTGGCGCGGTTCCCCCATAGCTCAAGCGGCTCGCAACCGACTTTTCCGGGCTCAAAACCGAGAAAACGTCGTTGGTTATGCGCGGCTCGACGGCTTGCATGGCGGCAAGGGGCAACTTTTCCAGGGCCAAATTCTGCGCCTCCGCCGCCGCCACAATCCGCCCCGTCACGTGGTGGGCCTCCCGGAACGGCATCTTCAGCACGCGCACCAGCCAGTCGGCGAGGTCGGTCGCCGTCGCATAGCCGCTGCCGGCGGCCGCCCGCATGGCGTCGGCGCGCGCCTCCAGATCCTCGACCATGCCGGTGATGGCGGCGATCGCCAGCGCGAGGCTGTCGAGCGCGTCGAAGGCTGGCTCCTTGTCCTCCTGCATGTCCTTGGAGTAGGCGAGCGGCAGCCCCTTCATGACGATCAGCAGGCTCTGGAACGCACCGGCGATGCGCCCGACCTTGGCGCGTGCGAGCTCGGCAGCGTCCGGGTTGCGCTTCTGCGGCATGATCGAGGAGCCGGTCGTGAACTTGTCCGACAGCCTAATGAAGCCGAACTGCGGGCTCGACCACAGGACGAGCTCCTCGGCGAAGCGGGATAGATGCACGGCCGCGATCGCCGCGGCGGCGAGCGTCTCCAAGACGAAGTCGCGGTCGGAGACGGCGTCGAGCGAGTTCGCCGACGGCCGGTCGAAGCCCAGTGCCTCGGCCGTCATCTTGCGGTCGATCGGAAACGAGGTGCCGGCGAGCGCCGCCGCGCCGAGCGGGCACTCGTTGAGCCGCGCGCGTGCGTCGGCGAAGCGGCCGCGGTCGCGACCGAGCATCTCGACGTACGCGAGCAGATGATGGCCGAAGGTGACGGGCTGCGCCGGCTGCATGTGCGTGAAGCCCGGCATGACGGTTGACGCGTGCGCCTCCGCTTTGGTGACGAGCGCAAGTTGCAGACGCGCCAGCGCCACATCGAGCGCGTCGATACGCTCGCGCACGTAGAGGCGGAAATCGGTCGCCACCTGATCGTTGCGCGAGCGCGCGGTGTGCAGGCGCCCGGCGGGCGTCCCGATACATTCCTTGAGGCGGCTCTCGACGTTCATGTGCACGTCCTCGAGTGCGCGCTCGAAGGCAAACGTGCCGCTCTCGATCTCGGCCAGCACCTCATCGAGGCCTTTGAGGATCTCGCGCGCATCGGCCTTGCTGATGATGCCCTGGGCGGCAAGCATTGTCGCATGCGCCTTTGAGGCGCGGACGTCCTGGGGGCCGAGCCGCTTGTCGAAGGCGATGGAGGCGTTTATCTCCTCCATGATCTCGGCGGGCGAGGCCGCAAAGCGGCCGCCCCACATGCGGTTTGCTGGCTTGTCGGTCACGGGTTCGTGCTCCGTCCGCGGGCCGGTCTCGGCGAAAGTCGGGGCGAAAGATGGATCATGAGCGAAAGGACACCAGGAGGGCCATGAACCCGCTCGCCAAGTATCTCTGGCTCGCCGCGCTTTCAGCGGTCGCGGCCTTCGCCGCGGTATACGTCATGCTGGGCCAGCCTGACAACGAAAGACCTGGCGGTCCGCCCCACGGGGCGCCGCAGGAGGCCCAATCCGGTGACCAGTCCGGTGCCAAGTCCGGTGCCAAGTCCGGCGTCAATCCCCTCTCCACCGGGCCGATGACCACCTTCGTCTTCAAGAAGGAGCGCGAGGCGGTGCCCGACATCGCCTTCGTCGACGCCGACGGCAAGAACGTCAGCCTCAAGGACTGGCGCGGCAAGACCGTGCTGTTGAACCTGTGGGCGACGTGGTGCGCGCCCTGCCGCGAGGAGATGCCGGCCCTGCAGCGCCTAGAGAAGGCGCTCGGCTCGGATAAGTTCCAGGTGGTTGCGCTTGCGGTGGACAAGGCCGGCATCGACGGCGTGCGCAAGTTCTTCCATGACAACAAGATCGACGGCCTGAAGCTCTTCGCCGACCCCACGGCGCGCGACGGCACCCAGCTCAAGGTGATCGGCATGCCGACATCGATCCTCATCGATGCGCAGGGCCGCGAGATCGGCCGCCTCGTCGGCCCCGCTGCCTGGGACAGCCCCGAGGCGAAACGACTGATCGAGGCGTCGCGCTAGACTTTGCGCTAGAGGAGATGCCCGGCAATGGCGATCGCCGCCGCGACCGAGGCAATGGCGAACAGGACCGCATAGCGGCGCGCGTTCCTCTCCGATCGCTCGATCTGCTCAGAAAGCGTGTTGAGCTCGGCGAGCTTCTTATCGATCGGCTCGAACGCCTTGTAGGTCAGCCCGACGAAGGTGCTCTTCTCGCCCTCGATCGCGTCGAGACGGGATTTCAGATCCCGGCAGCTTCGCTGCAGGTCGGTGATCTTGTATTCCCGCGAATTCTTGAGCGTCTCCTCGAAGGACTGGAACCGCCGGGTTCGGCTCGCCTCCTCGACCATCTCGGCAAGTGCGGCCCGAGATTTCTCTAATTCGCGCTCCAAGCGCGCAATCGAGGAATTCACTCTGTCGAACTGCACCGCCGTCTCGGCAACAAAACCGTCACGGCCCAGCCATGGTCCTTGCGCGACCACGGCAACTCTCTCACCTTGCAACACGAACGCAACCTTTCCTACCGACTCACTCAGCCCGCCGTCCGAGTGGCAGTATGGCTAGCGGAGTTTAACGCCGCGTATCCGATTGGGGCGTTTTCCCTCAAGGCCGGTCGTCGGATTGACACCCCTGCCCGAGCGGGCGACAAGGCGGGAAAACATCATTTGAGCCAAGAAGGTGCGCATGCCAGCCTCCTCGAACATCCTCGAATTAGCGCGCGCGATCGACACGGTGTGGGAGGAGCGTCAAGGCATCAATCCGGGAACGACGGGGGTCGTGCGCGACACCGTCGAGGCGACGCTCGGCCTGTTGGACAAGGGCGAAATCCGCGTCGCTGAGAAGTCGGCTTCGGGTTGGATCGTCAACCAATGGATCAAGAAGGCGGTGCTGCTCTCGTTCCGCCTGAACGACACGGTGGCGATCTCGGGCGCCCCGGGCGGCGCCACCTGGTGGGATAAGGTGCCCTCCAAATTCGCTGCCATGAGCCCCGACGACTTCCGCCGTGCAGGCTTCCGCGCGGTGCCGGGCGCGATCGTGCGCCACTCGGCCTACATCGCAACCAACGTCGTGCTGATGCCGTCGTTCGTGAATGTCGGCGCCTTTGTCGACGAGGGCACCATGGTCGACACCTGGGCGACGGTGGGCTCTTGCGCGCAGATCGGCAAGAACTGCCACATCTCCGGGGGCGCCGGCATCGGCGGCGTGTTGGAGCCGCTGCAGGCCGGCCCGGTCATCATCGAGGACAACTGCTTCATTGGCGCGCGCGCTGAGGTCGCCGAGGGCGTTGTCGTCGGCGAAGGCTCGGTTTTGTCCATGGGTGTCTATCTCGGCCAATCGACCACCATCATCGACCGCGCGACGGGCGAGAAGCACTTCGGCACGGTGCCGCCCTATTCGGTGGTGGTCTCAGGCACGATGCCGGGCAAGCCACTGCCTGACGGCTCGGCGGGGCCCGGTCTCTACTGCGCCGTGATCGTCAAGCGCGTGGATGAAAAGACGCGCGCGAAGACCTCGATCAACGAGCTGCTCAGGACGTGATGCTTCGTTATTGTCGAGCCGCTGCAGCGGCAGCAAAATAGGCGTGCAGCGCCGCGACGACCTGCGCGCCTTCGCCGACGGACGCAGCAACCCGCTTGACCGATCCGGCGCGAATGTCGCCGACGGCAAATAGCCCGCGCACGTTGGTCTCGAGCGAGCCCGCTGCCCCATCCCTGCCTGTAGCCACGAAGCCTTTGGCATCGAGTGCCACGCCGGCACCGGCGAGCCAGTCCGTATTGGGGTCAACGCCGATGAAGGAAAAGAGGTGCCGGATCGGGCGGCGCGTCTCTTGGCCCGAGCCGTCGCACCAGCTAATCGCCTCGAGCACCCCGTCCTTGCCCTCGAGCCTGCAGATCTCGGTCCGCGTCAGCACCTCGACATTGGCGAGGCCGTTGATCCGGTCGACGAGGTAGTGCGACATGCTCGCCGACAGGCTCGGGCCGCGCGCCAAGAGCCACACCTTGGCGGCATGGCTCGCCAGATAGACGGTCGCCTGCCCGGCCGAGTTGCCGGCCCCGACGAGCACCACCTCCTCGCCCGCGCACAGCCTGGTTTCGAGCGGAGAGGCCCAGTAGTGCACGCTTGCGCCCTCAAAGGCTTCGAGCCCCTCGACGTTGAGACGGCGGTAGCGCGCGCCGTTGGCTGCGACGACCACGCGCGCAGTGGCCCGCCCATGGTCGGCGAGCCGCAACGAAAAGTGTCGATCCGAATTCTCATTTGCCGCCTCGACACCCATGACCTCGGTCGGGATCGCCATCTCCGCCCCGAACTTCTGCGCCTGGTTGAAAGCGCGTGCCATCAAGGCCATGCCGCTAATGCCGGTAGGAAAGCCGAGGTAGTTCTCGATGCGCGCCGAGGCGCCGGCCTGGCCGCCAAAGGCGCGGCAGTCGAGCACCAGCACCGAGAGGCCTTCGGATGCGGCGTAGACGGCCGTTGCGAGACCGGCGGGACCGGCTCCCACCACGGCCACGTCGTAGACCTTGCTTGGATCGATGGGGGCTACGGAGTCCGATACAACGGGCGAGCTCGGTCTCGGTCGGGTTGCGCAGAAGCTGGCCGTTCGGGCACACGACCACGGGAAGCTGGCTCGGGTCGACGTGGAACTTCTCGATGAGGGCCCTTGCCTCGGAATCGGATTCGGCATCGAGGCTCTGGTAGGGATGGCCGTTGCGGCGCAGGAAGTCCTGCAGCCGCAGCACGTCGCCGCCGCCCGCGTGGCCGACAATGACCGGGCCGCCGCCACCGGTCTCGATCAGCCCAACGCGGCGCAAAATGAAGGCGCGCATGATGCGCTCGCCAAGCTCGGCTTCCGCGATCAAGAGCGCACGCAGCCGGTCGGCCGGAATGACAAGCGCGTGCACCTCGTCTTTGGCAATGGCGTCGATCAGAGCCGGGCGCCCGGAAAGCTGCGCCAGCTCGCCCATGAACGAGCCGGGCCCATGCGTGACGATCAGGCGACGCGTCTCCGACGGGCCGCGCTGGAAGACGTCGACATGACCGGAGATGGTGATGGTCACCCCTTGGGCGACCTGCCCGACGTTCGCCAGCGCCTCGCCAGGGGCATAGACACGGCACGTGCCGAACCGGCGCACGCGCTCGATCTCGGCCGGCTCGAGCGTGAAGAACATCTGCGCGCTTCGCGTCTCGATGGTCGATTGCTCAGGGTTCGCCATTGGATCCTCGCTAAATTCCGGGGCCCAGCAATCATATACCGATCAAAGCCATAACGGGTTTTTGCGCGAGGCGACTGGGTGCTCCTATGTCCGGCAGAACTTCGCCGCTGGCGTCTACCGATACACTCGCCGGTGCCTGCGATAGAAATGCCTCCGATTGGCACTATGGCAGACAGCGCTATGGGTTCCGCTATAGCATCCATAGCGTTCCAGCAGCTCCGCATCGCGCGCGTTGGTCGGTCCGCCAGCAAGTGCATTCATGCGCGCACTCTCAACCTCGGTTGCTTCGCCGCCCAGCGCTAATGCAGGGCCTGGTGCTGCCAACACCGCAAACCCGAGCGCCGCAATTTGGAGTTGATGCATTTGGGAGTCCTTTCAAAACGAGCCTATTTTGCTTGCGCGTGCAGTAGATGTAGGTTCGCTGCCCGGCTAGCTCAACGGCTCCACCGACATCTCACCGTCAATCCCGAAGAGGTGCTCGGCGAGCGCGATACTCGCGCCCGGCCGGCATCGAATGGTAAGATGGACGGCGACTATGGATGGCGCGGGGTAATGCTATCGAGGGGCCAAAGTCATGCGTCGTATCGACAGATTTATCGGCTTTGCCATGTGGGCGATCATCGCGATCTCATTTCCGACAATGCTTATGCTCGCGAGCAATCGATCCCCCGACTTGCCCTGGCCGTATATGGTTGCGCTGTGCCTGGTGTGGCTGGCACCGGCGCTCAGCCTCGGACAGCTGGACGGAGGGCCAGGCCCCCACTCGCCGTGGTTTTACCGCTTCGCCATCCTCGCTGCGGTGTGGGTCGCCGGTGTTGCCGTTTACGGCATCGCGGTACTCGCCGCCTGAGGCCATCGCCCGTCAAGGAGGCGATGACGAAATTTTCAAGGCGGACGAGCGCGGAGCGGGACGACGCGATCGGCCCGGGGACACAGAGCTATCCCCGGGTCCATCCTGCTGCCGATGCACTCAGAGCGGTTGGCAACCCTCCGGCGGCACCGCAATCGCACCCCGCAGGCCGCGAGCAGGACCCTTGTGCGCTAACGGGGCGACCGCCGACACTACTTAGTCGGGGCATTTGCTCCCGAGTTCGTCGAGGGCGGCGTTCAACGTCTTGCCGTCGGCCGAGTTCTCATCGACGCCCTCGCCCATATTCCATGCGGCTTGGAAATCGGGGCCGAGTTCCTTCATGTAGCCATCGATTTTGGCGTCGGTGGTGGCGTCCTCCTTGTCGCCTTCGGCGTCCATGGCAGCGGACATGGCACAGAACGTCTTCAGTTTCCCGGGGTCGCTTTCAACCCCTTTGAAGGTCTTCACCGCGCTATCGACCTTGGCGTCGGCGGCGTGAGCCGCGAGCGCCGCGAAACTGATAAAAGCGAAAGTAAACAGAGCACGAGTCATTGCACATTTCTCCTTGGCCAATGCGGTCGATGTCGAGGTTTCGGGGCCGCGGGCGACACCATGGCGCCGCCCGCTAAGCTTGTCAGCTCCACCAGCAGTGGCGCTTGTGGTGACGCCATTTACAGTGACGGTGCTTCTTGTGCCATTTGATTTGGTGCATCATCGTGCTGGTCGAGACCCACCCTTGAGCGGCTTGGCCAACGTTTGCACCTGCGGCGGCGTTCGCCGGCGTCCACGCAAATGCCACCGCGCCGACCAGCATGGCGGCAAACAAATAGCTCTTCATTGCTTATGCTCCCTGCAGCACGCGACGCCCTAGCGACGCCAACTCGCCAACGTTTGATCGTCCCGTTTCCGTTGCACGCAGCCGCAGTTTAACTCAGGCTGTTGTCTTAGTGCACCACAGGGAGGTGGTAGGGTTCCGCCACGCCGAAGGGCGACGCGAGCTCGGATTAGCCTTCGTTTCTAAGGGACTAAAGCTGATCTGTGGTGGGCGCGGCTGGCGACGCCACCTCCTTGCGGCTTGGAATTCAGAAGGCCTTGTTGAGCGAAACTCCGACAGTTTGCGTCGTCATGCGATCGGTCATGAGGAGGCTGGCGACACCGACCGTCGTGTACGTCTTGCTGTTCTGCACAAAGGAGTTGGAGAGGATGCGGAGTAGCTGTCGGTGAGGTGCTGCGTGATCGCAAAGGTGTAGTTGAAATCGACGAACTACGAGGGGTCGAGGAAATACGTCACGCCCGCCTGCAGGCCGCCGCCCCACACCCAATTCGAGCTTGCAAAGCTCACCGGCGCACCGGTGATGGAGGTGTGGGTGCCGTCGACGTCGGCGAATCCGATGGCGTTGTCGATATTGGACTGCACATCGAGGAGCACGGGGCCGCCGCCGCCATGACGCGCGTCTCCGACGACCCAACCACGAAATTGCCTGTAAACGAGTTGGTGGCTCCTCCGACTGGAGTGAACTGGCCGGTTTGCGGAACGATCTCCCGGTTGGCCATGCTCGTTCCGTCGTACTGATAGCCGAGCTTGAAATCCCACAGCCAGTCGTGCCGTCGAAGTGGTCGAAGTAGCCGAGCTGGGCCAGTGGCACGAGACGGTTCTCGTTGCTGCGGAACGGCTCGGTCGGGGCACCGGCGATACCGGTCACGACCAGCGCGCCGCCCTGGAAAACGCTCGTGGGTTGGAGAAACCGTCGAGATCCTGCGTGAGGCTGACGGCATTGAAGCCGCCGCCGACACCCCCGAACCAGGCCGCCATCGGCAGAAAGACCGGCTGCTCCTGCGCCGCCGCAACGCTCACGATGGCCGGGAGGGCAAGCGCACCACAAAAGACCGTCTTGATGGCACGCCGCGCACCCACCCTGCTGCCCTTCCGAGGACTGAGGAAGCAACGCGTACCCCGATTCGAGCGCCGACAATCAAGGTCGCCAGCGTCGATGCACAAGATCGCGGGCGGCATGCGAGCGCCGGCCGAAGGCTTGCCCGCAACGGGCACGCGCGGCCATTGTTTCTTGGCGGGCCCGTAGTATAAGGTCGGCGGCCAAGCACGATCGCTCGTCTCAGCGCGCGAATGAACGAGGCCGGAAGCGTGCGATGAAGACCTACCGCAACATCCCCAGCGACAAGATCATCGCGACGCTGCAAGACTCGGCAAGCGCATCTCGGAGCGCTTTCCCGGCTCCGGTCTTACCGGATGCGGGTGCTCGTGCACACGGCGAAGCGACCTCGGCACGGGCGAGCGCATCGCCCGGCCGTCGTCTGGCTGCGCCTGCTGCTGTTCTCCGTGGCGCTCGCCACCGCCTTTATGGTTTACGGCGCACGGGGCCTGGGCGATCACCTGCAGGCCTCCAGGGAGCTGACGGTGTCCTGCAGGGCCTCGACGCCGCGGTCAGCCTGTTCCTCGTGCCGGCGGCGCCGCACTGTTCCTGTCCACGCTGGAGACGCGCTGGCGCGGCGGCGCGCTCGAGGGCCTGCACGAGCTCCGCTCCATCGTCCACGTCATCGACATGCACCAATTGACCAAGGACCCGACCGCGTTCGGCGCCCCGCGCACCTGCTCCTCGCCCGAGCGGCACTTGAGCCCCATGGAGCTGCAGCGCTATCTGAGCTATTGCTCCGAACTGCTGTCGCTCGTGAGCAAGGTGGCGGCGCTCTACGCGGAGAAACTGCGAGATCCCGTGATCATCGACGCGGTGGGCGACATCGAGAAGCTCAGCACCAACCTGAGCCAGAAGATGTGGCAGAAGATCGAGCTGATCGAGACGCATAGGGGAGGCCGCGCGCGAGCGCGTTACTGGCGGTGAAAAATCGCAATTGCCACGACCCGGCGCGGCCGACCGTGCCATGGTGGCGTCACCACTCGACGGAAATCCAGCCGACGATCACGGATGAGACGTTCGCGGGGCGTCGAGGCAGGCTGAATGGCTAACCTGAAGCATCTATTGTTCGGCTTCGATGCGTGTGAGCCGCAAGTCGTGGTGGCCCGGCCCGCTCGCGACACGCGGGCTCGTCCGATGACGACGACGGCCACCGATCCCGTCTCCCTCGCGCAGGCGCTGATCCGCTGCGAGAGCGTGACGCCGCATGAGGCAGGCGCACTGACGTTGTTGCAAAACGTGCTCGAAGGCGCGGGCTTCGCCTGCCATCGCGTGACCTTCTCCGAGCCCGGCACGCCGGACGTCGACAACCTCTATGCGCGCTTCGGCTCACACGGTCCCAATCTCTGCTTTGCCGGGCACACCGACGTCGTGCCGCCGGGCGACGAGGCTGCGTGGAGCGCTAAGCCGTTCGCCGCCGAGGTCCGCGGCGCCCTGCTCTATGGTCGCGGCGCGGTCGACATGAAGGGGGCGATCGCCTGTTTCGTCGCCGCCGCGCTCAAAGTTCTCGCGCGCACGCACGGCAAGATCAACGGCTCGCTGTCGCTGCTCATCACCGGCGACGAGGAGGGCCCCGCGCTCAACGGCACCATGAAGCTGCTCGACTGGCTGAAAGAGCGCGAGGAGACGCTCAACGCCTGCGTCGTCGGCGAGCCGTCGAGCCTCAAAGCCGTCGGCGACGAGATCAAGATCGGCCGGCGCGGCTGCCTCAACGGCGAGCTCATCGTCAAGGGCCGGCAGGGGCACGCGGCCTATCCGCACGTCGCCGACAACCCCATCCCCAAGCTCGCGCGCATGATCGAGCGGCTAGCAGCCTTGAAGCTCGATATGGGCACCGAGCACTTCGAGCCCTCCCATATCGCCGTCACCGTCATCTCGGTGCCCAACACGGCGACGAACGTCATCCCCGGGCAGGCCCGCGCGCTGTTCAATGTCCGCTACAACGACGCCCACACGCGGAATAAGCTCGAGGAGCGGATCATTGCGTGCTGCAAGGCGGCCGCCGAGGAGATCGGCGCGGAGTTCTCGCTCAAATTCACCGGGACGGGCGATGTCTTTCTGACCAAGCCGGGGCCGCTGGTCGATGCGATGGCAGCGGCCGTGCGCGAGGTGACGGGGCACGAGGCCAAGCTGACGACGACGGGGGGCACCTCGGACGCGCGCTTCATCAAGGACCATTGCCCCGTCGTGGAGCTCGGGCTCGTCAACGCTACGATCCATCAGGTGGACGAACGCGTGCCGACAGCCGACCTTGAGACGCTGACGCGCATCTACGAGCGCTTCATCGCGGATTTCTTCGCCAAGGCCTAAGGCGGCCTGCGTCACGGATTGACGAGCAGTGAGACGCCGCCCACCAGAAGCACGACTATAATAACCGACCAAGCAATCCAGTAGCGGTCGATCTGCGGTTGCGGCGGAATCCATAACAGCCAGGCCAAGAACGTGGCCATGAGAAAGCTCAGCGTAGCAATGAGCTTGGGCGGAGGGTCCCAGGACGCGTGAGCCATGAACGCTACAACGATGATGGCGATGAGCAGCGCCAGCGCGACAAGCCCTCGAACCCATCGCCAAACGGTTTTGATAGCGTTCGATTCCATGGGGATTTGCAGCGCGATCCGCTTCATCGGTTCACGGTGGCGTTCGATCGTGTATCTTGGCGATGTCGACCGCGCGCAGTTGCCGCGTAGAAAGCGCCATCGGTCGCAGCTCCCAGACGATCGCGCCAGCGCATGTCTCAGGCCCTCGATTTAAACCTTTTGATGCGCCGCGGGGTCCCGTCGCGGCGCTTCGATGCGGGCGAGAGAATTTTCCTTGAGGACGATGCGGGCGACTGCATGTACGTCGTGCGCACCGGCCGCGTCGACGTCATCACCTTTGGAGATGTGCTCGAGACGTTGGGGCCGGGCGGCATGTTCGGGGAGATGGCCTTGATCGACGCTGGCCCGCGCAGCGCCGCGGCGCTGGCGGCGGAGGCGACGGAGGTTGCTGTCATCGACCGCACAGCGTTTCACGCCATCCTGCGCGAGGAGCCGGAGTTTGCGCTCGCGATCATGCTGCGCGCATCCGCCGCCTGGACGCTGCGCTGCGACGTCCCTGATCGGCTCGGGACTAGCCGCGCGAGGCGAGCTTTTCGCGCACGACGCGCTCGCGCGTGACGCGCCGGTTGCTCGTGTAATAGACCGCGGCGCCGTGCGCGATGAGGCCGATGCCCCAGCCGATCAGCGGCCAGTAGAACCAAAGCAGGTGGGGGGTCGTCAGGAGATTGATGATGACGAGCAGCAGGTTCACCGCCACATAAGCCGCGAAATGGATCTTGAATCCGAGATCACCGAAAAGCCGGTCCATCAGACTGTCCTCTTTTTATGCATGTGCCCTTTGGGCTCGTGGGCATTCTAGCACGCGATTTGCTGCGACGATGCCCCCTCGCCTGCCGCACCGCCCATGCAAGGTAAACAGCTGGCAGCGCGGCTTTTCTCAGGCCGCGGCAACCTGCCACGAACCCAATGCTCACCCGCCCTCTGCCGGGGTCCCGAAGATGACGATCGCCGCACACACGAGCATGAGGAGCGCATAGCCGCCCGCGCGCCAGCGCAGGCCCCGCTCGCGGGCGCTGAGCGTGGCAACGAGACACTGCAGGGTGTAGTAGAGGGCAAAGCAGCGCGAGGCGAAGGCGATGAGCGAGAAGACGTCCGTCTCCCACGTGACGATCGCCGAGACCGCGGCAATCCACGGGTAGGCGTAGCGCACCG
The DNA here is from genome assembly GCA_963724945.1 of uncultured Alphaproteobacteria bacterium. GTDB lineage: Bacteria > Pseudomonadota > Alphaproteobacteria > Rhizobiales > Hyphomicrobiaceae > Hyphomicrobium_A. Next base: position 301,942 of record CAVRWL010000003.1, read on the forward strand.
GGATACGGCCTTTGGTGATGTCGTTGAGGAGACCGCCGGCCCCGATCGTGTCGGCGACCGCGGCGCTCGATTGGCTCGCGAGCGCGCCGAAGGTGAGCAAGAGCGGCAGCGCTACGGAGACTGGGCGCACCATGTCGACAATGGCCGCGACGCCGGTCTCGCGGCTGTCGGCCCCCATGAGCGGCATCATCAGGATGAAGAAAACAACGTAGATCGCCGCGGAAAGGAGCTGGGCCGCCTTCATCGTCTTGATGCGCAGCTCCGCCGGGTAGGCCGCACCCAGGAAGCGCGAGGTCTCAAAGCCCTGCACCAGGATCAACAGACCCATCAGGACGGGCAAATCCGCCATTGCGAACCGGCCGGAGATCGCACGGCTGCTGCCGTCGCCGGTAAGGAGGCTCGTCGCATCGAAGCCCACAAGCGCCAACAAGAGGCCTGCGATCACGGCGAGCTTGGCCGAGACGGCATAGATCTCGACACCCTCGACCGCATGAAACCCGCGCCAGGCGCCAATGACGGCGATCGCGAGCAAGATCCCGGTGACGATGACCTTGGCGACCTCGGCGTCTTGGGTCCCCAAGGACTTCAGCAGAAAGGTGGCGAACAGCACCAGGTAATAGGCGACCGAGACGAAATAGGCGAACGAGAGCGTAAGGTGGGAGAGGCGCTCGACCGCCAACATCGGAGCGGCCGCGTCCCCATCCTCCACGCGCGGCTCCACGTGAGCGATGTTGTCGCGAATGGCCGCTCCGATCAGGTAGGCGAGGACGAGCAGTCCGATCATGGGCAGCACCGCCCACTGGCCGACGACGTCGCGCAGGATCGGCACGGACACGAGAAAGCCCGAGCCGATGATGGAGGCGAGCGGGGTGGCCGTCGCGCGCCAGTAGTCCGACGCCATGACCCGCGGCCGCAGCAGCAGGAGCAGAGCGCCGAGAGACGTGAGGAGCGTCAGGGCCGTCAGCATGATCCCATGCGGCTAACGTCGTAAGGGCGAGCTAAGTTTCTTGCCACCTCAGGGCCCGGCGCGCAACGTCCGCTTCGCCCCCGTGCGCTACTGCGTGCGCCGCTCCACGCTCTCTGCGTCGAGCGAGTAGCCCGCGTCAGCAAGGCCCGTGAACGCCGTCTCGGTCTTGATCGTGCCCGTCACCGTTACCGCATCGAACGTATTGGCAAGCTCGAAGCCCTTCTCGGATTTGACATAGACGATCTGGTTGGCCGGGGGCGGGGGCACATGGATGCACGCGCCGACGAAGGGAACGAGTAGGAACTCCTTGACCGTCGTCGATTCGAAGTCGAGCGGCACCACGTAACCGCCGATGCGCACGCGCTTGCCATTGAGCGAGGAAACCACCTGCGGCGGGAGCTCGCTGCCCGGCTGGCGGCGCTTGATCGACATAAAGGCGCCCTCGGGCAGCGGCGGAGGAGGAGGCCCGCCGTCGCTGCTGGTCGTCGATCCGGAGAAGAACGTCTTGGGCTGCAAGGGAGAAGGGATCTGTTGCGCCGGCGGCATGAGCTGCGCCCATTTGAGCTCGAGCGGCGCGTCGGCCGACCGCGCTCCCAAATGCAGGGAAAACGACGTGATCAGCGCGACGGCAACGCGCATTAGAGCTTTTCTCATTCCTCTCTCCATCTCAGGTGCGCACGGTCATGCCGTCCGCCAAGGACAATCGATAGGCACGCATGGCCGGCAACAGCCCGGCCAGGAAGCCCGCGACGACGATCGTGCCGAGCGTCAGCCACTCGCGCTGCGTCGGCGGGTCGAGCGCCAATTGCAGTCCGTAGGCGCTGTCGACGTAGGGCCGCAGCAGGACCAAGGCGACGTAGAGCAGCAGCACGCCCATGAGCACGCCCATGAGCGTCAGCAGGCCTGCCTCGGTTGCAAGCAAGCCGAGGACCGTCGCCGGGCGCGCGCCGACCGAGCGCAGGATCGCCATCTCGCGCCGGCGCTCGTTGAGCGTCGTGAGGATCATCGTCACCATGCCGAGCAGCGCGGTCGCCACCACCATGGCGGACACGACCGACAGCGCCGTTTCCGCCGTGCCGACGAGCTCCCACAGCTCCTGCAGCGCGGCCCCGGGGATGATCGCCGAGAGCGGCTCCTCCGGGTAGTTGTTGATCCAGCGCTGCAGCTTGAAGGTGGCGAGCTTGGACTTGAGCCCGATCATCGCCGCGGTGATGGCCTTGGGCGAGAGGTCCATCTTGCGAACCTCCTCTGCCGACACGCTCTGGCCCGGCATGCGGGACGCCGTTCTTCCAGTCGATGTGGATCGCCTCGATGGCCTCGAGGCTCACGTGCACGGTGCGGTCGACGGGCGTTCCGGTCTTGGCGAGGATGCCGGAGACGCGGAACGGCTTGTCGGCGTGCTCGATGAACGAAACATTGCCGACCCCGTGCGCGACGACGATCTTGTCGCCGACTTGATAGCCGAGCGTCTCGGCCACGTCGGCGCCGATCACGGCGTCGAACAGATCCTCGAACGGCGCGCCTGCGGCGAAGGCGAGCCCGTGCCCGTGCCGGTATTTGTAGTGCTTGAAATAGTCGAGCGTCGTGCCCAGCACGCGGAAGCCATGATGGCTGTCGCCGAGCGATAACGGCACGATCCAGTCGACCTCGGGCCGCTTGGCGATGTCCTGGTAGCTCTTCCACGTGATGTTGTTCGTCGCATTGCCGATGCGGAACACCGAATAAAGCAGGAGCTGGATCGCGCCGCTCCTCGCGCCCACGATCAGGTCGGTGCCCGAGATCGTGTCGGCGAAGCTCTGGCGCGCGCCCGTGCGCACCTTCTCGACGCCCAACAGCAGCATGACGCAGAACGCGATCGCCAGCACCGTGAGCGAGGCGGTCAGCGCCCGGTTGCGCAGGGACTGCAGCGCGAGGCGGGGAACGATCATGCCGCAGCCCTCCGTTCCGAGACGGCGATCTCCTCGAGCCGCAGCACGCGGTCGAAGCGCTTGCCCAGCTCCTCCTCGTGGCTGACCATGATGAGGCTTGCGTCCGCGGCGCGCGATCTCGGCGAAGAGCAGATCGAGGAACGCCAGCTGACGGTCGCGGTCGAGCGCTGATGTCGGCTCGTCGGCGACGATCAGCTCAGGGCCGCCGATGAGCGCGCGCGCCGCGGCCACGCGCTGCTGCTGGCCGACGCTCAAGCTCGCGGTCGACAGGCCGTCGAGCTCCTGCAAGTCGAGGCCGAGGCTCGTGAGCAGCCGCAGCGCCTCGGCGTCCGCGCCGCCGCTTCGGCGGGCACGCTCGCCCGCTTCTTGGCGAAGCTCAATGGCAGGAGCACGTTGTCGAGGATCGAGCCGTAGGGGAGCAAGTTGAACATCTGGAAGATGATGCCGAAGTGCTCGGAACGGAAATGATCGCGGCCTGAGCTCGATAAGCGCGCGGTGTCGGTGCCGAGGACATCGAGCTCGCCTCGCCTGCGGCGTGACGATGCCGCACAGGAGGCTCAGGAACGTCGACTTGCCGGCTCCGGAGGGGCCGACCAGCAGCACGCGCTCGCGCGCGCGCAGGCCAAAGTCGTCGACGGACAGCGAGAAAGCTCGTCTCCCCCGCCAGCTGAAGCGGACACCCGACATCCTCACGATGTCGGGCGCCGCCGTCTCGGATACGGCGCGCTGCATCACATCACGCCGGCAAGGTCGAGCTCGGGCTTGTCCCGGCTCACCTCGTAGGAGGTCTGCGCCTTGGCGGTCACGATGTTGACGGTCAGATCGTGCGCCCCGGCGAACATCTTAAAGTAGTCGAACGCGATCGATGTGAGGTTCGTGGGCTCCTTGCAGTCGAGCGCGTAGGTCACGTGGAACTGGTTGTGGCCGGCATGCTCATCGTGGTCCTCGTCGCCGTCGTGATGATGCTCGGGCTCGATCGCGACCTTGGCGTCGGCGACGCTGCATCCCGCCGCCTGCGGCAGCTTGAACACCTCGAGCGGCTTGTTGAGCTGATCCATGGCCTTCTGGACCACGTCCTTCTGGGCGTCGGTGGTGGCGGCGTGCTCGAAGCCGACGATGTCCATGCCGGGTACCACGAGCTCCATGGAAACGCGCTTGTTCTCGACCGCGATGTCGAGATCGCCGTGGCCGTGCACGTGCGGGCCGAGCTGGCGATGCTCTCCTTCGGCGTGCGCTAATCCGGGCGCAGTCGCGATGACCGCGAGCGCGGCAAAAGCTGTGACAAGAGTGATGCGCATGACGTTCTCCTAATGGGTGGCGAGCAGGCCGGCGCCGGTCGGCGGCGCGGCTTGCGCGAAATGACGATGCTGCGTTGTGCGATTGCGCGCGCTGTTACGCGCGGACGCGACGCCCAGCGGCAAGCTGCGCGCCGTGACGAGCGCTGCCAGCTAGGCCGCGATGAAGAGAGGGGGAGCGCGCGCCTGGAAATGAACGGTCTCCCCACCGGTGCGGAGGGCCGCGATACGCGTCGGGGGTGCGGGCACGAACTGCTGGCGGGGCACGATCGGCGGCGGCGGCGCTTGAAACACAGCGGTGCCGGCCGCGGCGATCGACCAGCAGAGGGGACAATTTGAATCGTCGTGCCGGCTCGGCGCGGGGCACGGCCGCGCGGCGCTCGTCTGGCACATGCCGAAGGTGAGCGCACGCGCAGCCAGGGTGCCGACATGCGCCGGGATCGGATTGTGCGCGTGCGTCTCGGCAAGCGCCAGCACCACCTGCATCGCGAGGGCGAACAGTGTGAAGAGGCCGAGCGTGTGGCGATGTCGAAAGACCCGCATGCGCTCTCCGGTGGCGACGGCGCACGATAACGCCACAAATGGGGCAAGCGAAAGACGTCGCATTGCCCCATGCACGGGCTTTCCCAGCCGCTAGTGCAAAGCCTTAACGAAATCCGCGACCTTCTGGCGGTAGGCGCCCGAGCGCATGTCACGCTCGGTCACGATCAGCGTCGCGACGGGCTCCTTGCCGCAGAGCTGCGCGACTTGGGCCATCGCCCGCTCGCCATTGGCGCCGCCCTCGGTGCAAAAGAGCGCGATGCGCTGCAAACTGCCGCGCTCCTGCGCGATGTAGGCCCGCATCGGCGAGGCCATGCGTCCCGCCCACACCGGCGTGCCCAGCACGACGAGGTCGTAAGCGGCGGCATTCGTCTTAGGCGAAGCGATAGGAGCCGGCTTTGACCGCAAGGCCTCCCAGATAGAGCCGAGATAGCCGAGCCATCCGGTTCTCTGCCCCAGCTCGTGGATTGGCTCGATGTCGGCGCCCAATGCCGCCGCGATCGCCTCGGCGATCTGCCGCGTGTGCCCCGTCCACGAATAATAGACGACAAGAGCTCTGCCCATGTCGGCAGACTACAGAATGCGCCGACCGCTAGCGTTGATCCTCATCAAGCGGGCGAGGTGACGAGCGGACGATCTCACTTCAGGCTGGTGACCTTGAGATCGGAGAAGGCGTAGGCGTCCGGCGCAGGGCCGGACAGCGTTTGCAGTCCGATGGCGCTCGCCCTGCTCGGAGGCTGGGCGTGAAAACTGATCACCTGCTTGCCGTTGATCTCCGCCGTCACCGTGTTGCCTTCCAGCTTCACCCGCACGGCGTTGGGCTGGTTAGGCCCTTGCTTCAAAGCGTCCGCGGGTGTCCAGGCGATGGGATCGTTGACCCATTGGCCGGCGACCCGGCGCGAGACCTTGAAGGACCCGTTCGGCGAGGTGAGGAAGACGTAAAAATTCTGGTTGTCGGCGACCCAGAACATCAGGCCGGCATAGGTCTTCGTCGGGTCCGATACCTTGTCGACGAGCGTGACGGTGTAGCAAATGTCGGCATCCTCGAAGACGAACCCCGTGTTCCAGGCCCAATAGTCATTATTCAGCGGAGCGGTCATGATCGCCTTGCCGCCTGCGATCTTGAACTTGTCGGATTGGGGTCCCCACGTGGGATCGGCGGTGGTGAATTTATCCTCGAATAATACCTTGCTGCCCTGGCAGGCGTCGGCCGCGCTGCAGCCGATTGCAAGCGCCAAGCCGGCAATCACGACCCGCGCAATACTCCTGGTCATGGATAGCGTCTCTCCCCGAGAATGACCGTGCACGCAGCAAGTCTTAGCCTGTCCTCATTTCGGGGAAAAGCCCGCGCGTAGAGTCCCTGCCTCTTTGGTTATCCGGATAGCATGCCGCAGTGCGGCGAGAGGTGAAGGGCCGCGACGCAAAGGCGCCGCCGAGGGTATTCGGCGGCGCCAGCCTTCTCGCCTCTTTGCGAGGCGTCTCCTTGCGCGTTATGCGGTCGCCCGTTCGATGTGCCGGGTCAAAAGCGCGTCGACGACGTAGGCTTTCACCCCGGTTCCGAGCCGCTGCAGGCTGACCTCGGCACCGTTGGCAAAGCGCACGCCGTCCTGAAACAGGCTGGTCTCGAGCCGGGTGAACGTCACGGGCTCGCTCGCCTGCACGCCCAGGGCTTCTTGCACCGCTTGCGGAATGGCGTCGAGGTTGAGCTTCGTGTCGTAGGCGAGGCAGATGGCCGTCACCGTATCGCCGTCGGCAATGAACCCTACCGTGCCGCTCGGAAACCGGTGCGTCTTGTAGTGCTCGCCCTGCCGCGCGGGGCGCGTGCGATAGGCTTCCAACGAGTAGTCACACATGGTTTCATCCTCGCTGTTTGGTCCTCGCTAACAATCGGCTAACTATCGGAGTCCCCAGCTGAATTCTCAAGTCTGAGGCTGATGCAACTGTGAACCTCCGCACTTCCGCGATCAACCGCTTTGCGCGCGTAGCTGGCACCCGCGTTATGCAATGGGCGCCGGGCTCGGCAGCCGCCGCAAGGCATTGCTGACGTTGAGGGTGCTAGCTTGCCCGCATGATCCGCTTCCGCCGTCTGTTCGAGCTGACGTCCGACGTCGAGAGAAGTCGCTTTGCCCAGGCGGCCGAGCTTTTTCGGGCGGCGTTTCCGCACGAGGCCGATGCGATCGACCGCATCGCCCACATGCTGCTCAACCGGCAGACGATCGGCTTCGATCCGATTTTCCTGTTGTCGACCGACGCCCGCGACCGCATCACGGGCCTCGCCTTCGTCTACTACTTCTCCGATCTCAACTACGGCTACCTGCAGTACCTAGCCAGCGACCCAAGGAAGCCGGCGCGCGGCATCGGCGTGGCTCTCTACGAGGCGCTGCGCGAGCTCCTGGCCGCACGCGGGGCGCGCGGACTCTTTCTCGACGTGCCGCCAACCGATGCGGCCAAGCTCAAGGACCCGTCGCGACTTGCCACCAATCGCAAGCGCATGCGCTTCTACGCCCGCTACGATGTGCGCAAGGTCGTCGGCACGCTGTGGGATGTGGAGGCCAACCCGCGCAACGAAGGCTACCTGACGTCTCTGCTCTACGACCCCCTGGGACGCCGCCCGTATCTGCCGCAGCGCGACGCCCGCCGCGTCGTGCGGCGCATCCTCGTCGAGCAGTACGCCTACGACGGGGACGATCCCTTCGTCAGCCGCATCGTGCGCTCGTTCGTCGACCAGCCCGTGCGGCTCGAGGCGCTGAGCCCGCAGCCCGAGCGTGCCTCACCGACCAAGGGCAAGTACCTGCGCCCGATCAACATGGTCGTGTCGGAGCGCCATACCATCCATCACCTGCGCGAGAAGGGCTACGTCGAGCGCCCCGTGCGCGTGACCGCCATCCTCAAGGGGCTCGAGGGGCTGCCGATCGAGCGCGTCCCCACCCGGCATTTCGGCGAGGAGCACCTGACGGCGGTGCACACGCCGGCGCTCGTCAACTATCTCAAAGCGATGAGCCAGCGCCTCGACGCCAAGGCCCTCATCTACCCGGAAGTGTTCCCGATCCGCCGCCCGGACCGCGTCCCGCGCGCGCTCGAGGATCGCGCCGGCTATTTCTGCGCCGACACCTTCACGCCGCTGACCCAGACCTGCTTCATCGCCGCGCGCGACGCCGCCAATGTCGCGCTGACGGGGGCCGGCCTGCTCCTCAAGGGCGAGCGCTTCGCCTACGCGCTGTGCCGTCCTCCGGGTCATCACGCCGAGCGGCGCATCTACGGCGGGTTTTGCTTTTTCAACAATTCCGCCATTGCTGCGCACCACCTGTCGCGCCAGGGCAAGGTCGCGCTTCTCGACATCGACTATCACCACGGCAACGGCGGCCAGGACATCTTCTATGCTCGTGCCGACGTGCTGACCGTGTCGATCCACGGCCACCCGAGCCACGCCTACCCGAACTTCTCCGGCTACTCAGATGAGCGCGGCGAAGGAGCAGGCCTCGGCTTCAACCAGAATTTTCCCCTCGAGCCGCCGGTCGATGACGAGCGCTACCTGAGCGTCCTGGAGAGGGCGCTCAACGTGGTGCGCACATTCGCGCCCCGCTACCTAGTGCTCTCCCTCGGCTTCGACATCATGCGCGGCGATCCGACCGGCGCGTTCGCCGTGACGGCGCAGGGCATGCAGCGGATCGGCCGGCGCATCGGACGCATGGGGCTGCAGACCCTTATCGTGCAGGAAGGCGGCTACTCGACCGGGAACCTGCGTGCCGGCGCGCACGCCTTCTTCACCGGCGTGGAAAACGCCTGGCACGGCTGAGACTTCGCTTGGCGATGGCGGCCGTCGTCAATCACGGCCGTCGGGGGATGGCTTGAGGGGCGCAGGCGGGTGGCTCGGAGGCCCATGCAGGTACGTCATCGACGCATACGCGCCGAGCCACGAGCCGATGGCGGCGAAGATCACGTAGACCCAGTTGTTGGTGTAGCTGATCACCGCGAACGAGGAGAGCAGGTACCAGACGCTGCTCCAGGTCGCGGCCGCGATCCGGCGCCTGGCGATGACGGAGGAGGTGAACAGCACATAGACGGCGTCGGTCGCGGCGGTGGCGGCGACGACGCCCGCGGCAATCCAGATATCGATGCCCATGAGTGGAGCCTGTCGAAAGCTACTTTCGCTTGCGACGGTAGCCCTGCGACCCTTAAGGAAGCGCTTGAGGCGGCGTCACTTGAAGTGTTTCGACAGCTTCAGGCCCTGCGCTTGGTAGTGCGAGGCGAGATCGCGTCCGTAGACGAGCTTGGGCGTCTCGGTCAGCCGCTCATAGACGAGGCGCCCGATCGTCTGCCCGTCCTCCAGGATGAACGGCACCTTGTGCGAGCGCACCTCGAGCACCGCCTTCGCCCCCTCCCCGCCCGCCGCCGCATGCCCGAAGCCCGGATCGAAGAAGCCGGCGTAATGCACGCGGAACTCGCCGACGAGGGGATTGAACGGCACCATCTCGGCGGCCTGCGTCGGCGGCACGTGCACGGCCTCCTTGGAGGCGAGGATGTAGAACTGGTCCGGGTCGAGGATCAGCCGCTTCTTGTCGCGCACGGTGATCGGCTCCCAGTAGTCGAGGATGGGGTAGCCGCCCACGACGTCGACGTCGATGAGGCCGGTGTGTCGCTTGCCGCGATAGCCGACGAGGCCATGCTTATCGCCGGTGAGATCGACGGAAACCGCCACCTCGTCGATGATCTCGGCCTCGCCGCCGCCGCCCGCGCGGAAACGGATCTGCGATAGCCGCGAGCCCTTGCGCACGACGATGGGGAACGTCTGCGGGCAGATCTCGGCAAAGAGCGGCCCCGCATAGCCGGCCGGGATCTGGTCGAAGGCAGAGACACCGTCGGCGATGACGCGCGTGAACACATCGAGGCGCCCCGTCGAGCTCTTGGGATTGGTGGCGGCCGAGAGATCGTCGGGAAGCGCGAGGCTCTCAAGAAGCGGCGCCACGTAGACGCACCCCGTCTCCAGGACCGCGCCTTGCGACAGGCTGATTGCGTGCAGCTGCAGGTCATCGAGCTTGGCGCCGACCGTCTCGCCGCGGCCCGGCAGGAAGCTTGCGCGCACGCGATATGCGACCGTGCCGAGGCGCAGATCGAGGCTCGCCGGCTGCAGCTGCGTCTTAACGAGCGGCTCGGCTATGCGGACCTCGGCGCCCGCGATCAGCGCCTCGATCGCCTGCGACGGCATGATGCCGGTATGCGTTCTTTTCGCTGGTGCTTTCGCGGTCTTCACTTGCGGCTTTGCCATCGTCCCCGCGTCCTTCGCGGCTGTCGGCCCAGATCAGACCAGATCGGGCCAGAGCCGAGCGCGCTTTTGCCGCTCTAGAGCAACGGGCCCTTGACGCCAAGCGCCATCGGGGAGTAATCCCCGCAACACCTCGTGGTCATTTGGCCGGCCGGCTTGCAGCCACGTTAAAGAAGTCGCTAAAAGGGCCGTGCGCACCCCGGTTTTCCGCCGGCGCCGGCTTCATAATGAGCGGCGCTGTCGGAGTGGCCGGTTTTTTGTTGGGCAAAGCCCACCTTAGGAGTGCGCATGGCGAGCAAAGACGATGCTGCGGTAGGATCCGCAAACTGGGCCCCCGAGACCCTTCTCGTGCACGGCGGGGCCTTGCGCTCGCAGTTCGGCGAGACCTCCGAAGCGCTCTTTTTGACGCAAGGCTTTGTCTACGATTGCGCCGAGCAGGCCGAGGCCCGCTTCAAGAATGAGGATCCGGGCTACCAGTACAGCCGCTTCGGCAACCCCACCGTCGCCATGTTCGAGGAGCGCATCCGCCTGCTCGAGGGCGCCGAGGAGGCGCGCGCGACCGCGACCGGCATGGCCGCCGTCAACGCCGCTCTGCTCTGCTACCTCAAGGCCGGCGATCACATCGTCGCCGCGCGCGCCTTGTTCGGCGCCTGCCGCTACATCGTGGAGACGCTGTGCCCACGCTTCGGAATCGCGTCGACGCTCATCGACGGCCGCGATGTCGAGGCCTGGCGCGCGGCCGTGCGCCCCAACACGAAGATGTTCTTCTTCGAGACACCCGCCAACCCGACGCTCGACCTCGTCGACATCGCCGCCGTCTGCAAGATCGCTCATGAGACGGGTGCGCTCGTCGTGGTCGACAACGTGTTCGCGACACCCATGCTGCAACGGCCCTTGCAGCAGGGCGCCGACGTGGTCGTCTACTCGACGACAAAGCACGTCGACGGGCAGGGGCGATGTCTCGGCGGCGCCGTGCTCGGGTGCAGCGACTACGTGACGACCTACCTGCAGGAGTACCTGCGCCAGACGGGCCCCACCATGAGCCCGTTCAACGCCTGGGTCATGCTGAAGGGCCTGGAGACGATGCCGGTGCGCGTTGCGGCGCAGACGGCGACCGCGGCCAGGATTGCCGACCATCTCGCCGGAAAGCCCGGCGTCGGCCGCGTCCTCTATTGCGGGCGCCCCGACCACCCGCAATCGGAGATTGCGCGCCGGCAGATGACGGGCGGCGGGCAAATGGTGACCTTCGAGGTGGAGGGCGGCAAAGCGGGCGCTTTCCGCCTCCAGAACGCGCTGCGGCTCATCAAGATCTCCAACAACCTCGGGGACGCCAAGAGCCTCGTGACGCACCCCGCGACCACGACGCACTACAAGATCGGCCCGGAAGCCCGCGCCCAGCTCGGCATCACTGACGGCATGTTGCGCCTTTCGGTAGGGCTCGAAGCCTTCGCGGACCTCGCCGCCGACCTGGAGACAGGCCTCGCCGCCGTGCGCAAAGGTTGAGCGGTTAACGCACGCGATTGACCGCAGCCGCGGGCCGCATAGAATTCGCCCGACACTCGGGCTTTTCCAGGGGACCTCGCCGGCATGTACAAATCTTTGACCCGCGGCATTCGCATCCGCGTCACCCCGCACTACCTGGAAGATCAGTCCACGCCGGAGGAGAGCGAGTTCTTCTGGGCCTACACCGTCGACATCTTAAACGAGAGCGACGAGACCGTGCAGCTGCGCTCGCGCGTGTGGCGCATCACCGACGGCCATGGGCAGACGGAGGAGGTGCGCGGGCCGGGCGTCGTCGGCGAGACACCCGTCATCCAGCCCGGCGCATCGTTCAGCTACACCTCGGGCTGCCCGTTGCGCACGCCGTCCGGGATCATGGTCGGCAGCTACCAGATGGCGGATGCCAAGGGCCAACTGTTCGACGTCGCGATCCCCGCCTTCTCGCTCGACAGCCCTTTTGCCGTGCGAAGCGTGAACTAGTGTCCCGATTGCGAAGTTCGCCACGATTTGAGGCTGGGTTCGCAGGGGCGAATTTCCGATCATCACACTATTGGTTTACGGCCCCCGTGCTACGCGTTGCGGTCGATGAAAGGTCCTAGCTACTCACCGGTGGAGCTGCTCGCGCGGCTCGTCAACTTCGACACGACGAGCCACAGGTCCAACCTGCCGCTCGTGCGTTTCGTGGAGGACTATCTCGCCCAGCATGGCATCGCGAGCTGGCTGGTGCCGAGCGCCGACGGCGCCAAGGCCAACCTCTACGCCACCATCGGCCCGGCGACGGAGCCGGGCGTGGCGCTGTCGGGCCATACCGATGTCGTTCCGGTCGAGGGCCAGAGCTGGTCGAGCGATCCCTTCGTGCTCACCGAGCGCGGCGGGCGGCTCTATGGCCGCGGCGCGGCCGACATGAAGGGCTTCCTCGCCTGCGTGCTCGCGGCCGTGCCCGATTTCCACAAGCGCCAGCTCAGCGTGCCGATCCACCTCGCCTTCTCCTATGACGAGGAGGTCGGCTGTCTCGGCGTGCGCCCGCTCATCGCCGAGCTCGGGCGCCGCTTCGTGCGCCCCCGCCTCGTGATCGTCGGCGAGCCCACCTCGATGAGCGTGGTCGATGCGCATAAGGGGCCGGTGCGCTGGCACGTCGACATCAAGGGCCGCGCCGCTCACTCGAGCATGGCACCCTTGGGTGTCAACGCCATCAGCGTCGCCGGCAAGCTGTTGGCCGAGCTCGCCCGCATCGAAGCAGAGCTCACGCGCACCCCCCGCGATGCCCGCTTCGATCCACCCTACGCGACCCTTCAGGTGACGCGCATCGAGGGCGGCACTGCGACCAACATAGTGCCGATCTCCTGTCACCTCGATTTCGACGTGCGCGCGCTGCCGGGCGTCGATATTGCGGCAATCGACAAGCGCATCCGCGTGTTCGCAGAAACGGAATGCGTGCCCGCAATGCGCCGTGTCGCACCGGAGGCCGGCATCGACATCGGGATCGCGAACGAGGTGCCGCCGTTCGCGGCGGGAGCCGCGTCGGAAGCCGTGGCGCTCGCGCTCCACCTCGCCGGCCAGAACGAGACGCACGCGGTGTCGTACGCGACGGAAGCCGGCCTCTTTCAGTCGGCAGGCTCCCCCGCCGTCGTCATCGGTCCCGGCGACATCGCGCAAGCGCATTCGGCCGACGAGTGGATCGCCAAGGACCAGCTCGAAAAGTGCATGGCCTTTCTGTACCGCCTCGGCGACTGGGCCGAGCGCGGCTCCGGCCCCGCGCCTCAGGCGATCTCGCCCGGCGCGAAGCGGTAGGTTGTCGCGCAGAACTCGCACGTGACGCTGATCGAGCCGTCAGGCTCGTGCATGTCGGCCAAGTCCTCGGCCCCGAAACTCTTGAGAAAAGCCTCGACCCGCTCGCGCGAGCAGCGACAGTAGGCTTCGACCCTCGTGCGCGGGAGCGCGCGCACGCCCTCCTCGTGGAACAGGCGGTAGAGCAGCCGGTCGGGCTCCAGCGTCGGGTCGAGCAGCTCGTGGTCCTCGACGGTGGCAGCAAGGATGCGGGTGCGCTCCCAGTCGTCATCATCCGCATTGGCGGGGTCGGCCCGGCGCGCACCCTGCCGGCCGCCAGCGGTCGCGAGGTTCTGGATCATCAGACCGCCCGCGCGCCAGTGCCATTCGCCGGCCTGGTAGTGGCGCGCCACGGCGAGCCGAATGAAGGACGGCAGCTGCTCTGACTGCTGGAAGTAGCTGAGCGCCGCCTCGGCGAGGCCCTCGCCGGTGAGCTCAACGATGCCCTGATAGCGCTCCATCTCCTCGCCGGGATCGATGGTGATGGCGAGGTGGCCGCGGCCCAGGAGCGCGCCCTGATCGAGAGCGCCCTCGCCGGCGCTCGCGGCAAAGCGCGCCTTGTCAAAGCGTACGTAGCCGCGCACGCGCCCGGGCGCCTCGTAGTTGACGACGAGGAAGTCGAGGATGCCGTCGGTCTTGGTCTGAACGATGAGCTTGCCGGCGAACTTCAATGCCGTGCCCAGCATCACCGTCAGCGCCACCGCCTCGCCCAAGGCCTGCGCGACAGGAACGGGCACCGTGTGGCGCGATAGGATCGCGTCGACGGCGGGCCCGAGCCGCACGAGCCGCCCGATGACGCCGGAGCGGTCGGTGCGGAACGGCAGCACGATGTCGTCGCTGAACGTCTCCTTGAGCTGCGGTGCGGGCGAGGCGTCCCCCATCACCTAAGCTCCGTTGCCGCCGCCGAGGCACCAAGCGAGGATCGCCTTCTGCGCGTGCAGGCGGTTCTCGGCCTCGTCGAAGACAACCGATTGCGGGCCGTCGATGACGTCGACCGTCACCTCGCGCCCGCGATAGGCCGGCAGGCAATGCATGAAAATTGCGCCGCGCGCGGCCTGGTTCATCAGTGCGGCATCGACGGCGAAAGGTGCCAGCATCTTCTTGCGGCGCGCGCCGTCCGTATCACCCATCGACACCCAGGTGTCGGTGACGACGCAGTCGGCGCCGCGCACCGCCTTTTTCGCGTCGTTGCAGAGCCTGACGGCGCCCTTCTCGCGTGCGACCCAATCGACAACGGCGGCGTCCGGGCGCAGCGCGTCGGGACAGGCAATCCTCAGCTCGAAACCGAAACGCACCGCCGCGTGCATCCACGAGACCGCGACGTTGTTGCCGTCGCCCACCCAGGCGACCGTGCGGCCCTTGATAGGGCCCTTTTTCTCCTCGAACGTCATGAGATCGGCCATGACCTGACAGGGGTGGCTCTTGTCGGTCAGCCCGTTGATCACCGGGATCGTAGCGTGCCGCGCCAGCTCGATCAGGGTCGCGTGCTCGTTGGCGCGGATCATGATGGCATCGATGTAGCGCGAGAGCACGCGCGCGGTGTCCGCGATCGACTCGCCGCGCCCGAGCTGCAGATCGGTGTGGCTCAGTGACAGCGTCTGGCCGCCGAGCTGGCGCATGGCGACGTCAAAGGACACGCGCGTGCGCGTCGACGGCTTTTCGAAGATCATCGCCAGAACCATGTCCGCGATGCCGTGCGGCTTGAACTTGGCGGGCACGCGCTTGCCCGCACGCTTCATCGCGTGCGCCGTGTCGAGGATGCGCCGCAGCGTCTTACCGTCGAGCCCGTCTAGGTCGAGGAAATGGCGTGGCGTCGAGGTGAGTTGGATCTTGGGGGCCATGGCGCTCCAGCCGGCTTAAAAGGCTTGAGTTCAGGTCTTGCGGGCCGGGAGCCGGTCGAGGGCGCGCGAAAGACGGTCGGCTGCTTCCGAGATCTCCTCCTCGGCCACGTTGAGCGGCGGTAACAGGCGCACGACGTTCCCGCTGGCGCCGGCGAGCAGCAGCTTCTCGCCGAGCGCCGCCTTGATCACGTCGGCCATCGGCACTTTGAGCTTCATGCCCGTCAAGAGACCCTCGCCGCGCACATCCTCGATCAGCTCGGGGTGCCGATCCTTGACAGCGGCCAGCGCCTGCTTCAGCCGCAGCGTCTTGCGCTGCACGCCGTCGAGAAAGCCCGGCTCGAGCACCGCGTCGAGCACCGCATTGCCGACCGCGGTCGCGAGCGGATTGCCGCCGAAGGTCGACCCATGCGTGCCTGCCGTCATGCCCCTGGCGGCCTCCGCGGTTGCGAGCAACGCGCCCAGCGGAAATCCGCCGCCGATACCCTTGGCGACCGCCATCAGATCCGGCGCGATGCCAGCCCACTCATGCGCGAAGAGCTTGCCCGTGCGGCCCATCCCGCATTGCACCTCGTCGAGGACGAGTAGGAGCCCGTGCCGATCACAGAGCATGCGCAGGGCGCCCAGGAACTCCGCCGGCGCCACGTTGACGCCGCCCTCGCCCTGGATGGGCTCGATCAGGACGGCGGCCGTCTCCGGCCCGATGGCCGCCTCGACGGCGGCAAGGTCAGCGAATGGCACGTGATCGAAGCCCTCGACCGGGGGCCCGAAGCCGTCGAGGTACCTCTCATTGCCGGCCGCGGCGATCGTCGCGAGCGTACGGCCGTGAAAGGCGCCCTCGAAGGTGATGATGCGCCAGCGCTCCGGGCGTCCTGAGACATAGTGGTAGCGCCGCGCCGTCTTGATCGCGGCCTCGCAAGCCTCCGCGCCCGAATTGCAGAAGAAGACACGATCGGCAAAGGTCACGGCAACGAGGCGCTCGGCGAGCCGCTCCTGGCCCGCCACCCGGTAGAGGTTGGAGGTATGCCAGAGCTTGTGTGCCTGCTCGGTGAGCGCGGTGACGAGGCGGGGATGGGCGTGGCCAAGAGCATTGACGGCTATGCCCGAGGCGAAGTCGAGGTAGCGCTCGCCTTGCGGCGTGAAGAGCCACGTGCCTTCGCCCCGCTCGAACACGAGGTCCTGACGGGCATAGGTCGTCATCACGGCAGGCGAGGGGCCGGTTGTATGGGCTGCGGCCTTGGTATTGGGCTCCGAGGCCGCCAAGGATGCAGACATCGGCGCCCGTCCCTTTGCAGCGATCATTCAGCTCGAAAATCAAAAAAGCCGCCTTCCGCGGCGGCCCCTGGAACCCTCGTAGATACGCGCGGGGGGCGCCGGTGTCAACGAATGCGGCAGGGCGATGGTCGCACCCAAATCCGCAGCCACCAGCTGTGGGTCAAGCAGCGCGACTGCCGCCCCTGCAGCGGCAGATGCGATTGCCTGTTGCGAATATACCACCTCTCCCGGTCAATGGCCCGGTCGCCAGGTGCCTGATCTTGTAGGCTCAATTCCGCCTGTTGTAGCTTTGCCCCCGTCAGAGCACGAGGGCCAGTCGCCGTTGCGCGGCCCCGCGAGTAGCTCGACGCGTACTAGGCGAAGTTCTGGGCGAAGTTCTGGACGATTTTTCTAGTCCAATGCCCGCGTGAAGTTGCGCCCGTAGTTCCAAGCGTCATCGCAGTTAAGCGTTCACCCGGTCAGGCCCGTGGCCCTCCGTGTCGGTTGTGGCGTCTCAAAGCGCTCGCCGTCGCGTGCCCCCGTCGCCTGCACCGAACGTCAATTGGTGTGCGCCGCAACGTGCGCGCGCCCCTGAATGTTCAGGGAGCGAATTTATGGCTTGGACGGACGAGCGCGTGGAGCTCTTGAAGAAGCTCTGGGCCGAAGGGTTGAGCGCTAGTCAGATCGCGGGGCGGCTCGGCAGCGTCACCCGCAACGCCGTGATCGGCAAGGTCCACAGGCTCGGGCTCTCCGGCCGCGCGACCACTTCGCGCATGAAGAGCCACCGTCCGCGCCCGCGCATGGCGGCCAAACGGATGGCCAAGGGCGCCCGCTTCGCGCCCTTGGGCAACCCGGCGTTCCGCGCGCTCTACGCCGAGGCCGAGGCCTACCAGCCGCCGGTCGAGGAGCTGATGATCCCTACCAACGAGCGCAAGTACATTCAGACGCTGACCGAGTGCAGCTGCCGTTGGCCGATCGGCGACCCACAAGCCGCCGACTTCCATTTCTGCGGTAAGAATAAAGTGCCGGGCCTGCCCTACTGCGAGTTCCATGCGCGCCGTGCCTTCCAGCCGCCGCAGACGCGCCGCCGCGAGCGCGAGATCGTGGAGCCCATCGCGCAAGAAGCAATCGCTCCCCGCAAAGAGACGGCCTGAGCGACCGCCGCTTCATCGCACGACAATCGCGGTCGGTGCTCCCTCGTGCGGGCACTGACCGTTGTCGTCTTGGAAAGGTAAGGAGCGCGGACCTTAAGCGTCGGTGCGGTCGCCGAACACGTAGCCCGCCGAGCGCACGGTGCGGATGGGATCACGCTCGTTGCCGCGGATGAGCGCCTTCCTGAGGCGCCCGATGTGCACGTCGACGGTGCGCTCGTCGACGAAGGCGTCGCGGCCCCATACGCCGTCCAAGAGTTGCGCACGCGATAGCACGCGGCCCGAGCTCTCCATCAGGAACTCCAGGAGGCGAAACTCGGTCGGTCCGAGCCGCACCTGGCGCAAGCCGCGTGTCACCTTGTGTGCGGCGCGATCGAGCTCGATGTCGCCGATCTTTAAAATCTCGGCCATGCGGTCGGGCGCGGTGCGTCGCAGGATAGCCTTGACGCGCGCCATCAGCTCGGGCAGCGAGAAAGGCTTGACGACGTAGTCGTCGGCGCCCGTCGACAGCCCGCGGATGCGATCGGTCTCCTCGCCGCGCGCGGTCAGCATGATGATCGGCACGTTGCGCGAGTCCGTCTTGGAGCGCAGGCGCCGGCACAGCTCGATGCCCGACACGCCGGGCAGCATCCAGTCGAGGACGACGAGGTCGGGACGCTCCTCCTCGAGCAGGATCAGCGCCTCCTCGCCCGTCTCCGCGTGCGCCACGCGAAAGCCTTCCGATTCGAGGTTGTAGCGCAGCATCTCCGCCAGAGGCGCCTCGTCCTCGACGATCAGCACTTTTGCGGACATTCCGATTGTCCCGTCTCCTTCTCAGCCCTCAGCCGCCCGAGATGAGGGTCGAGCTCGTCTGATCGTCCTTGGGACGGTCATCGGCGATGTTGAAGCCACGCACCAGGAAGTGCACCGTCTCGGCGATGTTGGTCGTGTGGTCGCCGACGCGCTCGATGTTCTTGGCACCGAACAACAGGTGCGTGGAGATGCCGATGTTGCGCGGATCCTCCATCATGTAGGTCAACAGCTCGCGGAACAGCGAATTGTACATGGCGTCGATCTGCGCATCGTTGCGCCACACGGCGAGCGCCTTGTCGGCGTCGCGCTCGGCATAAGCGTCGAGCACCTCTTTCAACTGATGCAGCGCCAGCTCGACCATGTGGCGGATGCCCGACATCAGCGGCTTTGGATGCGACTCATCCGCGATGGCGAGCGCACGCTTGGCAATGTTCTTGGCGAGATCGCCGATGCGCTCGAGGTCGGTGGTGATGCGCAGCGCGCCCATCACGTGACGAAGGTCGTCGGCCATCGGTTGGCGGCGGGCGACCATGGAGATCACCTGCTCCTCGATCTCGCGCTCGAGGTTGTCGATCAAGCGGTCGGACAGCACGACCTCCTCGGCGACCTTGGGATCGCGGCGCTCGAGCGCCTCGAGCGATCTACCCAGGAGCTGCTCGGCAAGACCGCCCATCTGAGCGATCTTCTTGTCGAGCAGCGCCAGCTCTTCCTCGTAGGATTTTACGGTGTGCTCGTTCATGGATTCTCCTTGCGCGCGCGGGCGGCCAAACGGCAGCGGGAAACGTACCATCAGCCGAACCGACCGGTAATGTAGTCCTGCGTGCGCTTCTCCTGAGGGCTTGTAAAGATCTTCGCGGTTTCGTCGAACTCGACAAGCTCACCCAGGTACATGAAGGCAGTGTTCTGCGACACGCGCGCTGCCTGTTGCATGTTGTGGGTCACGATTGCGATCGTGTAGTCCTGCTTGAGTTCGTCGATGAGCTCCTCGATCCGCGCCGTCGATATGGGATCGAGCGCCGAGCACGGCTCGTCGAATAGGATGACGTCGGGTCTGATCGCGACCGTGCGCGCGATGCACAGGCGCTGCTGTTGTCCGCCCGAGAGGCTGAGACCGCTGGCGTTGAGCTTGTCCTTGACCTCCGACCACAGCGCCGCTTTGCGCAGGCACTGCTCCACGCGAGCGTCGAGATCCGATTTGGCGATCCTCTCGTAGAGCTTCACGCCGAACGCGATGTTGTCGTAGATTGTCATCGGAAACGGCGTCGGCTTCTGGAAGACCATTCCGATCCGAGAGCGGAGCAGGTTCACGTCCTGCTTCGGCGCGAGAATGTTGTCTCCGTCGAGCAGCACCTCGCCCTCGGCGCGCTGGTTGGGGTAAAGGTCGTACATGCGGTTGAGGACGCGTAGCAAGGTCGACTTGCCGCAGCCCGACGGACCGATAAACGCCGTCACCACGCGATCATAGAGCGGCAGATTGATATCTTTGAGCGCGAGGTTGTCGCCATAATAGAAGTTGAGCTTGCGGACCGAGACCTTTTCCTTGAGCTTCGTCGTGCTGGAAGGCATGAGATTCATTGCGTGGTCCTCGACGAGCTAAGCCAACGGGCGGCGATGCTGAGCGCAAGCACGGCGAGCGTTATGATGAGGGCTCCGACCCACGCCAGACGCTGCCAGTCAGCGTAGGGGCTCAGCGCAAATTGGAAAATGACGACGGGAAGGCTGGAGAACGGCGCGTTGAGGTTCGTGCTCCAAAATTGATTATTCAAAGCCGTGAACAGAAGCGGTGCAGTCTCGCCGCTGACCCGTGCCACGGCCAAAAGAACACCGGTGATCATCCCGGCCCGCGCCGCCTTGTAGGCAACCCTCTGAACCACAAGAGACCGGGGCATTCCCAGTGCCGCGGCGGCTTCCCGCAACGAGCCCGGAACAAGAAGCAGCATGTCCTCCGTCGTGCGGACGACGATTGGGATCACGAGCAACGCCAAAGCCACGCCGCCGGCATACCCGGAGAAGTGGCCCATCGGCGCAACCATGATGGTATAGACAAAAAGGCCCATCACGATCGACGGCGCACTGAGCAAGATGTCGTTGATGAAGCGAACGACCATCGTCAGTTTATTGTAGCGCCCATACTCCGCCATATAGGTTCCGGCCAGAATGCCGATGGGGGTGCCGATCGCCACGCCGATTGCCGTCAATATGAGGCTGCCGACGATTGGGTTGAGCAAGCCGCCACTGCTGCCAGGCGGCGGTGTCATCTGGGTGAATACGTCGAGCGAGAGCCCGCCGAAGCCCTTGAAGACCAGCGTCCCGAGGATGATCGCTAGAATACCTACGCCGAGCGTCGTCGCCGCGAAGCATAAGACGGAGGTCCTGGTGTTGCGGCGCTTGCGGCGGTTGTAGCGTCCCTTATCGAGAGCCATCGCTCATTTCCCCGCTCTGCGTTCAAGCATCATCAGCATCAGCCGGGCAGCGGCCAACACGATGAACGTGATGAAGAAGAGAATGAGGCCCAGCGCGATCAGAGACGACGTGTAAAGATCGCCCACGGCCTCTGTGAACTCGTTGGCGATCGTCGCCGAGATCGTGGTGCCAGGGGCGAGGATCGACCCGGCGATGCGGTGCGCGTTGCCAATCACGAACGTCACAGCCATCGTTTCGCCAAGCGCCCGTCCGAGGCCAAGCATCGCCCCGCCGATCAGTCCGACGCGCGTATAGGGAATGACGACGCTGCGGACGACCTCCGACGTGGTGCAGCCAAGCCCGTAGGCCGACTCTTTCAGCACGATGGGAACCGTATCGAAGACGTCGCGGCTGATCGCCGTGATGAACGGCAGCACCATGATGGCAAGGATGAAGGAGGCCGTCAGGATGCCTATGCCGTAAGGCGGCCCTGCGAAGAGCGTCGAGAGAACCGGAACGTTTGCGAAAGTGTCGATCAGGGCCGGCTCCAGGGTTCGCTGCAGGAACGGCGCGAAGAAGAACAGGCCCCAGATGCCATAGATGATGCTGGGGATGCCTGCGAGCAGCTCGATTGCGATCCCGATCGGACGTCTGAGGAGAGGCGGACACAGCTCGGTGAGGAACACCGCGATCCCAAGTCCGATCGGCACGGCAAAGAGCATGGCAAGCGCCGACGTGACGAGGGTTCCATAGATGGGGGCCAGCGCGCCGAATTTCTCGGTGACGGGGTTCCAAGACTCCGTCACGATGAAAGAGAAGCCGAAAGTGCGAAAGGCGGGCGCTGCACCGTCGACCAGGGAGATGAACACGGCTCCCAGGATAATGAGCACACTCACCGCCGCACCGCGGGTCAAGCCGCGGAAGATCGTATCTCCCCGCCGCAGCCTTCCGAGCACAGCAGCTCTCTCGGCTTGGCCCTCATCCGTTCGCGTGGGGAGATGTAGTGTCACGTCGACCATTGGTGGCTCTAACCGGCTCCTGAAGCCTTTTATCGTTGTAGGCAGGATTAGGCGAGTGGGTAGCCCGAACAAAACGGGGCGTGAACGGACGTCGTCCACGCCCCGCCGTAGCTAGGCATTAGGGAGCCGCTTTAGTTGCTGGCAAAGATCGGCTTGCCATCGGCGCCCTTGATGTCGTTCTTCCACATGCTCTGGACCTGATCGACGACCTTGTCGGGCATCGGAACATAGTCGAGGCTTTCGGCCATCTTGGCGCCGTTCTTGTAGCACCAGGCGAAGAACTTGAGCGCTTCGGTGGAAGCGGCCGCGTCCGCCGGCTTCTTATACATCAGGATCCAGGTCGCGGTGGTCATCGGCCAGGACTCAGCGCCCGGCTGGTTGGCGAGGATGACACCGAAGCCCGGCTGCGAGCTCCAGTCCGCACCGGCGGCAGCGGCTTGGAAGGCCGCGGAGGTCGGTGAGACGGTCTTGCCGTCCTTGTTCGTCATCTTGGTGTAGGTCAGCTTGTTCTGCAGCGCATAGGCATATTCGACATAGCCGATCGAATTCTTGGTGTTGCCGACATTGTTGGCGACGCCCTCATTGCCCTTGGCGCCGATGCCGACCGGCCACTCGACCGAGGTATTATGACCGACCTTCGACTTCCAGTCGGCGCTGACGTCGGCCAGATAATAGGTGAAGTTGAAGGTGGTGCCCGATCCGTCCGAGCGATGCACGACCGCGATCGCGTCGCCTGGCAGCTGGGCGCTCGGGTTGAGCTTCTTCAGAGCCGGATCGTTCCAGTTCTTGATCTCGCCCATGAAGATCTTGGCGAGGGTCGGGCCGTCGATAACGAGCTCGCCCGCCTTGATGCCTTCCACGTTCACGACCGGCACGATGCCGCCCATGACCATGGGGAACTGGGCAAGGCCGTATTTGTCGAGCTCGTCGCCGGGACGAGGCGCATCGGACGCGCCGAAGGTGACGGTCTTGGCTTCAATCTGCTTGATGCCGCCGCCGGAGCCGATCGACTGATAGTTGAGACCGATGCCGGTCGCCTTCTTATAGGCGTCGGCCCACTTGGCATAAATCGGATAAGGAAAGGTCGCCCCTGCTCCAGAGATGTCGGCAGCGACGGCCGGTTGCGACACGACGGCGCCTATGACGGCCGCCGCCGCCAAGGCGATAAACTTGGTGCTCACGCTGATCTCCTGATGCTGGAGGGTAAAACGAGGGCCTGCTCGTGTTTGCCTCTTGACCCCCGCGCCGGCGCCTCGCGCCAACGGGCCCTTGATAGACCACGGCAACTACGTTTTAGTGACAGGTTAATGCATTGAAGTTCATTTGATATTTGCGCTTTTGCCCGCGCGTGCCGTAAAAACAGCTAAGCGGCCCTGAAGCTCGCGCCGACCCCCAGCTGCGAGGCAATTTTCAGCACTTCGCCAGACCGCAAATTGCCGATCCCGGCGCCCTGCGGCGCAGGCTCTGGGATCACCCAGCAGGGGACTGAAACTTCAGGGCGTAAACATCGCACATCTGAAACACGCTCGCGCGGCCGGTAACGTCCATGCGCGACGACAAGAGCGCAATGTCCTCGCGCGGCGACAGCCTGGTGCCAAGATTGGGTGGCGTTAGCTTCCCGCGCCGAGTTCCTCGAAGCTCGCCGTGAAGCTCGAGCCGATACCCAGCCGCGAGGCGATCTTCAATTCCCCGCGGTGGCGGTTGAGGATGTGCTTAACGATAGCGAGGCCCAATCCTGTGCCCCCCTTTTCCCGGCTCGAGGCCACGCTGACGCGATAGAAGCGCTCGGTGAGGCGGGGCAGGTGCTCGGGTGCGATGCCCGGTCCATCGTCGGAGACGCTCACCCACACCCTCGCCTCGAACGAGCCATGCGGTGCATCGCGCCCGACGCGCACCTCCACATGGCCGTCCTCGCGTCCATACTTGATAGCGTTCTGAATGAGGTTCTGCACGACTTGCACGATCTCCTCGCGGTCGCCGCGGATGCGGGCCGGTCCCTCGCCGCGCACGAGCGACAAGGTGGTCTTTGAGCCTTGGGCCACGGGTTCCAGCGACTGGCAGACGTAGGCCGCGGTCTCGTTGAGCTCGACGATGCCGCGCGGCGGCAGGTGGACGCGCATCTCAACGCGGCTCAAAGACAAGAGATCGTCGATGAGGCGCGTCATCCGCTCGGCCTGGCTCGCCATCAGCCGCAGGAAGCGCTCACGCGCGACTTCATCCTCGCGTGCCGGACCTTGCAGCGTCTCCACGAATGCGCGCAGCGAGGCGAGCGGCGTCCTCAGCTCGTGGCTGGCGTTGGCGATGAAGTCGGCGCGCATCTGCACGAGCTTGTCCTGCTCGGTCAGATCCCGGAACGTCACGAGCAGCTGCGGAGAGGACGGCGCTTGCGACTTGCCGAGCCGCGACACCGTCGCCGACACGCGCCGCTCCACCGGCACGCGCTCGATGAGCTCCACGTCGATACGCTCATCGGAGGCGAGCGCGTGATCGACCGCGCCGATGAGATCGGGATTGCGCGAGACCTGGCTCATCGGCAGGCCGTTGCGGATCTTGGGGAAGAGCTCGGCGACGAGCCGGTTGTGGTGCACCACCGTGCCGGCCGCATCGAGCGCGAGCGCCGCCGTCGGAATGGCGTCGACGACGGCGCGCCAGCCCTTGCGGTCGAGATCGGGATCGCGGGCGGCCCGCTGCGCGCGCGCCGTCCCCGACAGCGTCTGGATCAGCACCGTCGTATCGAGCGGCCACAACGCACCGACGAGAAACAGCACAGCGGCGCTAATTATAGCCGACGTGGGATCGAGCCGGCCGGCCGCTGTGAGCACGGCAAGCACAGCGGTTGCAGCCGCAATCGGCATCCAGCGCGCGACCAAGCGGCGGCGCGCCCCTTGCCAGATTGTGGCGCCCCAGGCCCCGAACTCGGCCTTGCGCGCCACCCAGCGCCCCCCGCTCAATTCAGGACCTATTGCCATGCCCGCGCGCTTTGTTGCGAAGCCGTCACGAAGGGAGACACCCGTGCTAGATAGACGTGTTTGGAGCGCCATTCAAACAGGGCATCGCCGGCCTTGCCTACACGGGGGATGAAAGCCCAATGAGCGCATCTAAGGAGAACGGCAAGAAGCACAAGGCCGGCAAACGGCCGACCTTTGACCTGGAGAACCCCGAGCTGCCGCCGCAGATCGAGGAGAAGGCGTTGGCCTCGGGCGGCTATCCTTACACCCATGAGCTCAAGGGCAAGGACTACAAGAAGACGCTGCTGGGGTTGCAGCTCGAGCTCTTGAAGCTGCAGGCCCACATCCAGAAGACCGAGTCGCGGCTCGTCGTCGTGTTCGAGGGACGCGACGCCTCGGGCAAGGGCAGCTGCATCAGCCGATTCCTCGGCCGTCTCAACCCGCGGCATGCGCGTTCCGTCGCACTGTCGCAGCCGACCGAGACCGAGCGCGGCGAGTGGTACTTCCAGCGCTACGTCGCGCACCTGCCGACCAAGGGCGACATCGTTCTGTTCGACCGCTCCTGGTACAACCGCGCGGGCGTGGAGCGCGTGATGGGCTTCTGCTCGCAGGAGCAGGTGAGCGCCTTCCTGCGCGATGCTCCCGAGTTCGAGGCCCTGCTCGTGCGCGATAGCATTCACCTCTTCAAGTTCTATCTGACCATCGGCCGCGAGATGCAGCTGAAGCGCTTTCATGAGCGCCGCCACAACCCATTCAAGCGCTGGAAGATCACCGAGATCGATCTGGCGGCGATCGACAAGTGGGATGATTACACGCAGGCCCAGCGCGACATCTTCCGCTTTACGCACACACCAATCGCGCCATGGCTGGCGATCCGCGCCAACGATCAGCGGCGCGCCCGGCTCGAGGCGATCCGCACCGTGCTGTCGGAGATGAGCTACGAGGGCAAGGACGAGAGCGTCGTCGGCAAGCCCGATCCCGAGATCGTCGGCGCAGGGCCTGAGTTCTTCTATGCGGATTGAGCTTGCGCCAGCCGAGGTGGGGCAGACTAGCGACGTCGACACTCGGCAACTTTAAAGTTTTCCCCTAAGCAGTTGCGATATCGCGCGGTGACCTTTAGAGCTCGGGCGATTGGTTCTAGAGGCAGCCAACGGAGACTGTTTCCATGTCCACGATGTCGGACTCGCGCCGCAAGCGCATCCAAGCAAAACAGCGCAAAGCGGAGAATGCCAAGAAACGCGTTGCCAAATTGGCGAAACGCGAGCGCAATAAGGCCGGGGCGCGCTGAGATCCAAGCGGAAGCTCAGAGCTCGAAGCTCGCGGGAAGTGGGGGCGCGGAAGCATGTCTCTTTCGCCCGCGTCTCAGTCTAACGGCGATATACGAATCCAATCGACCTTCATCTCAGCTGTGGAGAAGTCGGGGACTCCTGCCCACTTGGGTGGGAACCAGAGCCCGAGCCACACGTTGCCGGGCTTGCTCGGGACGTTCGTGCGGATCGTCTCAAGCAGGCGGCCGTCGATATAGAATGCAACGAAACCTTTCGAGCCGGCACCCGGCGGATGCCAGTCGAAACGAAGGTCGTGGAAATTTCCGTCCGTGACCGTCGCGGGCAGCGCCTTGAAGGCCGTCGTCCACTGCCCCTTCGCCAAGCCCCGCCATGTCGAGAACATCACGTAGCCGAGGCTGGGTGCGCCGTCGTCGCTTGGCCGGCCTGGAAACTCAATGTCGATCTCATGGTTCTCCGCGGCTCCGTCCGGCGTCTCCGCGTAAAAGAAGGTCCACAATGCCGAGGCGACGCCAAGGACGGCGGGGATTGTCACGCGCGCCTCGAACCGTCCGCCCAGGTAGCGCTGGCGTGACATGATGGCGGCGCCCGTCCGTCGGCCATCAGGGCGCATGGTGCCATCTCGGTTGTAGCCGCGAATATCTCCATCGTAGCGATTGCCATGGGCGGTCAATACGAGCATCCCATCCCGTTTATCGACGTTGGCTTTGACCACGCCGCCGCTGTAGTCGCCGCTCTCGGTGTGCCCGCCCCAGTTGGACTGAACCTTGATCCAGTCGCAACTGTTGAGCCCACCGCGCGTGAAGTCAGAGAAGATCTCGCGCGTTGAGAGCACGTCGGCCGCTTCAGGACAATCCTTGCTGGGCTCGGCCGCACCCGCGGGCTTCAACAGCAGCAAGCCGCTGAGTGCAAGACCAAGCCCCAACCCCTGCCGAAGAGGGCGTAGGGCAAGCCGTTTCGCGCGCTCTTGGAGCCCAAGAAACCGCATGGCGGCAAACGAGTATGCTTCTCTGCTGGCCAACCGATTACCGCCTCCAGGACGGAGCTCGGCCGAACTTTACGCGGGCATTCCCTAATTTGCCGCTGCATTAGAGCATTCAATGCTTGCTGAAGGGGTGTCGCGATAACCGACTGCGGCGCAGATCAGCGCACCAGAAACAGCGGACACTCGAGCGCGGCAGCGAGCGGCCGCAAACTCGTCTCCTCCGACACGACCTGACCGCCGAACTGCGCCAGCAGAAATCCGCCCTTGTGGCGGCGCACCGCCTCGGCGATCGGGACGACGTCGGCGTGCACGGCAAGCACCGTCTCGATCTCGGGCGCGGCGCGCTCGGCGAACAACAGGCGTGCGCGGCCCTCCAGCGAGGCGAGCTCATCGAGCCTGTCGCCGATGAGCATGAGCTTGATTTTTCCACCCGTCACGCCGGCAAGCCGCTCGGCCGCCTTTAGCATCGGCCCGAGCCGATCGAACTGCTCGATCACGGCGACGACGGGGCCTTGCGTGCGCCGCGCCAACGGCCCAGCGATCACGACGCCCGTCGTGTCGGCGACGTCGGCAAAAATCTGTGCGAGCCGCTTCTCGTCGCCGGCGCGAAACGGCTCGGCGATGGTGACGACGTTCCACGGTCCGTTCTCCGCGCAGGCAGCCGCCACCGCGCGCAAGGGATCGTCGCGCACCACGCGCGAGCGGCAGGGGATCTCGGCGCGCCGCGCCGCTTCCGCCACCTGGCGCTGCAACGCCGCACCGACAAAGCGGAACGCATGCTCGAGATTCTCGCGCGGCAGCGCCCGCCATCCCTCCTCGCCCGAGATGGCGCGCGCGAATGGGAATTCGGCCAGGTCGAAGAGCTGCCGGTCCTCGACGAAGAGGCTTTCCACCTCCGATTGGAATGCGCGGGCGAGCAGCATGGCCGCCTCGATGGCCCAGGCGCTCGTCTGCGTTGCGCACCCGAGCCAGAGCACCACCCGGCCACGGCCCTCGCCGGCGGCGGCGACGTGCGCGATCACGGCGCCGTCTCCTGCGCGCGCTCCCGGCGCTCCTTCAAGGCCCGCTCCACGTCCGCACCCGACGTCACGTCGCGGCCCGCGCTCTGCGCCCAATGGTCGGCCTCGCGGCACAAATCGGCGATGTGGCCGATCTCAGTCGACACCTTGCCGTTGCCGCCGGCCTTGCGGGCTGCCTCATCGATGAGCAGCGCGACGCCCTTGGCGTCGACGGGCTTCAGGTCGTTCTCGGCGACGATGCCGGCGATGCGGCGCGCGTAGGCGGCGACGATCTCGGTGGAGCGCTCCACGGCGTCGTCGAAGACGGCCTCCACCTTGAAGTGGCGCATCAGAGCGGGATGGCTCTTAGCGAGCTCTTGGCGCGTTTCGGCATCGGCGAGAATGATGAGCTTCACGTCGAGCGCGATGGGCTCGAGGTCGGGGATCTCGCCGCTCGCCAAGCCCACGGCATCGGCGGGCGGATCGAAGCGGATCTCCTGCGTCTCGAGCGCGCGCGCGAGCGCCTCGGCGGCTGCCGGCGCCGCGAGCAGGCCGCGCGCTTCGATGATGAGGAAGCCGCCGTTGGCGCGGTGCAGCGCGCCGGGCTTGATGCGCACGACGTGGCCCTGGCGTCCCTCACCGCCCGCGCCGAGCTCGACCCGGCCGAAGAGATTGGCATAGGTCGGGTTCGTCTCCTCGATGACCGGCGCCCCGGCGTCGGCCTCGGTCGTGGCCATGATCTGCACCCGGTAGCGAGCAAAGCGCTGATCGCCGATGGTGCCGACAGGGACCTTCACGCTGTCGTGGCCGGGAAGCGCCAGGAAGAGCCCGGCGTTGCGCACGAGATCGCGGCCCGCTGCCTTGAGATAGCGCTCCATGCCGGCGACCTCGCCGAACGCCGCTTTTATCTCGTCGAGAGCGGCACGCACTTGCCGGCCGGCGATCTGCTCGTTGAGGGCGAGAAGCCGCTCGCGGCGCGCCTTCTCCGCGCCCGGCCGCTCGGCGATGATCTGCTCGATCTCCGCCTCGAGCGCGGCAATCTTCGTCTCAACCTCGCGGCGCAGCGATTCGGGCACCGAGTTGAAAACGTCGGTGCGCACCACCTTGCCTTCGAGGATCGGCGCGACCGCGATGCCCGCCGGGGTGCGCAGGAGCGCGATGTTCTGCGCCTCGGCCTCGCGGCGCAGCGCCTCGAGCGCGTCCTCGCGGGAAAAGCGGAACTCCTCCTCGATGGCGCGGCGTTTGAGCTCGTAGTCGTCGGCGGCAAACGCGGCGGGCAGCGCGTCGGCGAGGCGATCGATCGCCTGCGCCATCGCCTCGGCGAAGCCCTTGGCCGCGCCCGGCGGCAGCTCGAGCGCGCGAAAGCCGCCATCGCTGTCGAAATAGCTGAGGTAGACGCGGTCGGCGGGGCGCTTCTTGGCACCCGCCACCTCTTTGATCTTGGCGCGGGCGGCCGCCTCGCTGCCCGAGCCCGACCGCCCGACGATGAGGATGTTGTAGCCGGGGCCCTTGATGCCGGCGCCGAAAGCAAGCGCATCCTGCGCGCGGGACTGCCCCACCGGGCCTTGGGCCGCTTCGACGTCGGCCGTGGTGGCAAATCCCAGGCTGTCGGGATCGACCGCGGGGTGCGACGCCTTGGCGGCGGGCGCTGCTTTGGCCGCTGGCTCTGCTTGGCCGCCAACCGGGGCCTCGACGGCGCTCTCCGCCGCCTGCTGGGGCAGAGATTCGCTCGACTTTTTCTTGTCTTGCTTGGCGCGTTTGAAGAACATGGGCGTCAGGCGCTCGTCATCAGGATGAGTTGGCCGAAACACCAAGTACGATTCGAGCGGGCTCAAGGCCAACGCGAACAACAAGTGCCCTCTGGGCCTTAATGTGCCGTGCTGTGATGTCCCCTCGGATCGTCTCGTGTCAGCAGCATTAGGCGGATCGATGACGACCGCGCAAGATAAGCCTGAGGAAACGGGCATCGATGTGGCAGCCGCGCTCGGCCGCGACGCGGTTACCCGCGAGGTGTGCCGCGGCGTGGGGCGCCTCATGCGGGCGCTCGGATTTGCCAGCCTCAACGAGCTGTCGCTGCCCAACGGGCGGCGCGCCGACGTGGTCGGCCTGTCGGTCAGCGGGGATATCTGGATCGTGGAGGTGAAATCGAGCGTGGAGGACTTCCGCGTCGATAACAAGTGGCCGGAATACCGCGATTTTTCCGATGCCCTGTTCTTCGCCGTGGCGCCCGGCTTTCCCGTCGACATTCTGCCCGCCGACACCGGCCTCATCCTCGCCGACCGCTATGGCGGGGAGATCGTGCGCCCCGCCCCAGAGATGCGGCTCGCGGCGGCCCGACGCAAGGCGATGACCCTGCGCTTTGCGCGCGCGGCGGCGCTGACGCTGCAGACGGTGGCCGACCCCAACCTGGAGAATTCCTGATTACGCGCGCTCGAAGACATGCGTATAAGTGACGTTGCGCGCTAGGTAATGTCTCGCTTCCGCCTTGGCGATCTGATGGGCAAGAAGAAAAATCACGACAACAACGGCGATGGCGACGACCTGGCGCCCAGCGGTGCTGAAGCGGCTCTGACCGATGTACGACCGGAGCCGGTCGCCGCCCAGCAGCGCAAGAGCCTCATGCCGGCGCTCAGCGTCGGCGACATTCTAGCGCTGGTGATCCTGACCGTTCTGTCGGCGGCGCTTCTGCTGGAAGGCTATTACAGCGGCTTCAGAGATTATTCGAAGGAAATCATCGCCCTGTTCGCGGTCGTCGTCGGCTTTCTCCTGGGCCGCAAGACTTAAGACCTGTGCGCTACTTCGGCGCGCGCTTGGCGAGAATGCGCTGCAGCGTGCGCCGGTGCATGTTGAGGCGGCGCGCTGTCTCCGACACGTTGCGGTTGCACAGCTCGTAGACGCGCTGGATGTGCTCCCAGCGCACCCGGTCGGCCGACATGGGGTTCTCCGGCGGCGGCGCCTTGTCGTTGGTCGGCGCGAGCAGCGCGTCCGTCACGTCGTCGGCGTCGGCGGGCTTGGCGAGGTAGTCGACGGCGCCGAGCTTCACCGCAGTCACCGCGGTCGCGATGTTGCCGTAGCCCGTCAACACGATGGCGCGTGCATCGGGGCGCAGGCGCGAAAGCTCGGCGATGACGTCGAGGCCGTTGCCGTCCTCGAGCCGCATGTCGACCACGGCGAAGGCCGGGGCGCGTGCGCGGATCAACTCGATGCCCTCGGCGACCGAATGGCCGCCGCGCACCTCGAAGCCGCGCATCTCCATCGCCCTGACGAGGCGCTGCAGAAACGCACGGTCGTCATCGACGACGATGAGCGAGCGGTCCTCAGGAAGCTCGTCTTGGCGAAAGGAAAGATCTTCTGTCGTGCTCATTGTTCCTCCGGGCACTCCGGGGTCCAGCGCCGCGTCGTCCGCCTCCACAAGGCCTCCCTGGTATCGGTTGCATATGGCGTTCAAAGGCCGTCCAAGCTCGTACTGCCGGCCGCTATCGCGGCGAGCGTTGCCGGTCTGCAACGGCCAAGCTTGCACGTTGGGCCTGCTCTGTCAGCCTGAAGATACGCATTTTGTCAACGCGGAATTAGCCCAAGGCACGGGCCCCAACAACAGAGCCCTTCGCGGCGGCTTGCACCTGCAATGGTTACCGGCTCAAAATGAAGGCCTTGGGCCAGCTGATGCGGACGACGGCGCCCGTCAGGGGGGTGGATTGATTGGCGAGCGTCACGGTCGCGCCGGAGCGCTCGAGCAACGTTTTGGCAATGAAGAAGCCGAGCCCGAGGCCTGTGTAGCCTTCCTCCTCGTCACTGGCCAGCTCGGGTCCCTCGCTCGGCCGCGTCGTCACGTAGGGCTCCCCGATGTTGTCCATGATCTCGGCGGGAAATCCGGGGCCGTCGTCCGCGATCGTCACGACGAGTCCGGAGGCGCTCCACTCCGCCCTGATCTCGACCCGCGACTTGGCGAAGTCGGTGGCGTTCTCGACGATGTTGCCGAGCCCATAGATTACGCCCGGCTTGCGTTCGACCACGGCCGCGGGTGGGCGCGTGCTCGATCCATCCGATGCCGGCCCGGCGGTGATGGCGATCGCAACGCTGTCCGAGCGGTAGGGCGCCGCCGCCTCCTCGAGCATGGCTCGCACGGAGACGCGCGCGTGCAGCGGATCCTGCTCGCTGCCGCGCCGCGTCAGCTTCTGCAGGATCTCGCGGCAGCGCTGCGCCTGGCTGCGCAAGAGAGCGAGATCCTCATGCAGCGGGCTGTCGGCCGCGATCTCGCGCTCGAGCTCCTTGGTCACCACCGCGATCGTCGACAAGGGCGTGCCGAGCTCGTGGGCAGCGGCCGCTGCGAGCCCATCGAGCGCGTGCAGCTTCTGCTCGCGCGCAAGCACGAGGTCGGTGGCGGCCAGCGCCGCCGACATCTGCCGCGACTTTTTGGTCAGCCGCCACGCATATAGCGCCAAGAACGTCGTCGAGGCGCACACCGCGGCGAGCGTTCCGAACTTGTAGATCAGCGGCAATTCGAAGGGGATGCCGTTGTACCACGGCAGCGGGTCGTGCGCGACGACGAGCAGGCCGGTTGCCGCGAGCGCGATGAACCCCAGGGCAACGGTGTTGCGCAAGGGCAGCGTCGCCGCCGAGACGGTGACGGGGGCGACGATGAGCATCATGAAGGGGTTGTCGATGCCGCCGGTGAGATAGAGCAGCGTTGCCAGCTGCACGATGTCGTAGGCGAGCAGGCCCGTCGCGAACCAAACGGTCAAGCGGTGACGCGAGGGGTACCAGATCGCGAGAAAGACGTTGAGCCACGCCGACAGCGCAATGACGGTGAGGCAGGTGCCGACGGGGAGCTGGAAGCGCAGCCCGAAGGAGACCGTGCAGATCGCCACGAGCTGGCCGAGAACGGCGATCCAGCGCAGACGCACGATGGTGTGCAGCCGAAGCCGGCTGTCGACCGGATCGACGAGGGCGCGAACGTTCTTGCCGCCTCCAATAACCTTCTGCAAACTCCGGTTTCCCAATCGAAATTGCGCGCTTCGTGAGACTAGCACGCGCCGCGCTTTCCCCGCACCCTTGGCGGGGACATGGTTTCGCTCATCCTGCCGCCGGCACCGCGAGCGCGACAATAGGGCACCGCGATCGCAGTTGCGTCGCAGCGCCCCAAGGCCTAAGTGCCGACCAGAGAAAGCGATTGAGAGCGATGAATGCAAGGGCAATCATTGTTGTCGCGATAGGGCTCATCATTGGCGCGGCGGCGGCGCTTGCGCTTCTGCCCGAGGCGCGTCAGAGGCTCATTCCGTCGGCCGGCCAGACAAGCGGCAAAGCTCTCATCGGCGGACCGTTCACCCTCACCGACGACACGGGCAAGCGCGTCACCGAAAAAGACTTTCGCGGCCGCTACATGCTCGTGTTCTTCGGCTACACGAATTGCCCGGACATCTGTCCCGCCGGCCTGCAGCTCATCTCCGCAGTGCTGGAGAACCTAGGGCCCAAGGCCGACCGCATCGCACCGATCTTTATCAGCGTCGATCCCGCGCGCGACACGCCGGCCAAGCTCGGCGCCTACGTGAAGAACTTCAATTCGCGCCTCGTCGGCCTTAGCGGATCGCCGGAGGATATCGCCAAAGCCGCGAAGGCCTACAAGGTCTACTACAAGAAGGAGCCGAGCACGGACGGCAACCCCGCCGACTACGCGATGGACCACACGGCGCTCATCTATTTGATGGACCCCAACGGCGACTTCGTCACCTACTTCACGCCGACGACGACTGTGGACGAGATGACGGCGAAGCTCGACAAGATCCTGTAGGCGCTCTACATCCCCCAGCCCTGCCAAGCCGACAGACGCGCGCGCTGTTCGCTCCCAAAGATCTTTCATTATCCGCCGCTATCCTCACCGCGCGCTTTGCAAGTCCGATTGCGGTCGCCATTGCTTCAGCTGCAAAGCGGCCACAGTGTTGCCGCCTCGTCTCCACTTCACGGCTTTGGCACTGGCGAGTCTGGCGAATTTCCTTTACTGGAAGAACTACCTCACGTGGACAGATGTGTTGCACATTGGCTTCAGCGAACGGAGCCGAACCGTCTGTCTTCCATGCAAGGGACGTAAATGCGCAAGACCGCATCGCTTGAGGAGAGGCTTCTGAAGCGTCCGCGCATCGAGGAACTCGACTGTCCCGTCGAGGTCCGCCGTCATCCGGGAGCACGCCGTCTCACTCTGCGCGTGAGCCGCACGCGCCGCGCCGTCATCATGACGCTTCCCGTGCAGTGCGACCTCGGCGAGGCCGGCTCCTTCTTGAGCCGCAACATCGATTGGGTGCGCGAGCGCCTCGACAGCCTGCCGCGGCCAGTGCCTTTCGGAGACGGCGCGCTTCTGCCGCTGCGCGGCGAGTGCCATCGCCTCATGTTCACGGGCAAGCGCGCGGCTGGCCATGTCGTGCAGCGCCGCCCAGCCACCAAGCTCGGAGTGCCGGAGCTGCACGTCAGCGGCCGCACGGAGCACGCCCGGCGGCGCTTGCGCGATTGGCTGTTCGAGGAGGCGCGCCGCGATCTCGATGCACGCGTCATCGTTCACGCGCGCAGCTTGCGCGTCACGCCCAAACGCATCGTCGTGCGCGACCAGGCGACCCGCTGGGGCTCGTGCTCCACGACCGGCGTGCTCTCATTTTCCTGGCGCCTCGTGCTCGCGCCTGCGCGCATCCTCGACTACGTCGCCGCGCACGAGGTCGCGCACCTCGCGGAGATGAACCATGGTCCGAAGTTCTGGGCGCTCGTTCAGCGCACCATGCCGACCATGAAGGAGGCCAAGTGCTGGCTGCAGCTCTACGGCCTCGATCTGCACCAATACGGTCCCGCCGAGCGCGCTTGAGCGCTTGCCCTGCTACTCGCCGCTGCGCCCGAGCGACATGATCCCGGGGGGCATGCCTGCCGGCCGCGCATCCCCCACGGTTGTCGGCGCCTCGCCTAGGGCGCGCGCGAAAAGATTGGCATCGATGGGCTTTTGCGGGTGGACAGCAGGCCGCTGCGGGTGGGGCGCCCCCGCAGCATCCCTTACCGCCGTCCCAGCGAGCGCCAACGGCGCCTTGCCCACGTGCGCCGCCAACATGACCTCCCGCCAAATGCTCGCCGGCAGGCTGCCACCAACCACGTGGTTCATGGGGCTCCCGTCGTCGTTGCCGGACCACACACCCGTGGTGAAGTGCGCGGTGTAGCCGACGAACCAGGCGTCACGGAAGCCTTGAGAGGTTCCCGTCTTGCCGGCGGCGGGATGCTCAGGAAGCGCGGCACGGCGTCCCGTGCCGGAGACGAGCGCGGCGTTCAGCATCTCGTTCATGGCACCGACATGCGCGAGCGTCACGACCCGTGCGCGCGCCGGCGGGTCGTGCACATAGAGAACGCGCCCGGCGTGCGTGAAGACGCGGCGCACGATGTAGGGCTCGGCCAGCACGGCCGCCGTTGGCGAGCACGTTGTAGGCACCCGTCAGCTCCAGAAGCGAGACCTCGGAGGTCCCGAGCGCTAGCGAGGCATCGCGGCCGAGGGGAGACTTGATCCCGAGCCGCCGCGCGGTGGCCGCGACGCGCGACGGCCCCACCTTCAAGGCAAGCCGGACTGCCACCGTATTGACGGAGCGTGCCAGCGCGTCACGCAGCGTCATGGCGCCTCGATATTCGCCGTCGTCGTTGCGCGGCGCCCAGCCACCGACGCTCAAGGGCAGGTCCTCGACGACCGTATCGGGCGTGAGGCCCACCTCCAGTGCTGCGAGGTAGACGAACGGTTTGAACGCCGAGCCCGGCTGGCGCAGCGCTCTTGTGGCGCGGTCATACTGGCTGTCGACGTAGGA
Source organism: uncultured Alphaproteobacteria bacterium (assembly GCA_963724945.1). Lineage (GTDB taxonomy): Bacteria > Pseudomonadota > Alphaproteobacteria > Rhizobiales > Hyphomicrobiaceae > Hyphomicrobium_A. Next base: position 337,753 of record CAVRWL010000003.1, read on the forward strand.
GCGCCCACCCTGTAGCGCGCGAATGCCGCCATCGGGGTCGAGCACCACGACGGCCGCCTGGCTCGCCTTCAGGATGGCGGCGCGCTCATCGAGCATACGCTCGACGATTTGCGCCGTACGCGCCTGCAGCGCCCGGTCGAGCGTCGTCTCCACGATTACCTCGGAGGCGCCCGTGCGCGCCGACGGCGGCAGCTGATCGAGCAAGTAGTCGACCGCATATGCGGCGCCGTTCGACTCGGGCTGTTGGCGCGCACGCGTAAGGCTCGTCAGCGCGAACGAGGCGGTGCTCTCCTCGTTCGCCGTGATGAGGCCCTCGCGCAACATCTGTGCCAGCACGAGGCGCGCGCGCGCGCTGGCCGCCGCCGGGCTCGCGAGCGGAGAATACTTCGAAGGTGCCTTAAGAAGCCCGGCGATGACTGCCAATTCCGCCAGCGTGAGTGAGCGCGCGCTCTTGCCGAAGTAGCGCCGCGCCGCCGCGTCGATGCCGTAGGCGCCGCTGCCGAGATAGACGCGGTTGAGATAGAGCTCCAGGATGTCCGACTTCGTCAGCCGCGCCTCGAGCCAGATCGCGAGCGCCAGCTCCTCGAGCTTGCGCTCAAACGTGCGCTCCGACGTCAGGTAGAGGTTCTTGGCGAGCTGCTGGGTGAGCGTGGAGCCGCCCTGCACGAAATGGCCAGCGCGCGCATTCGTGATCGCGGCACGAAGGAGCCCCCAAGGGTCGATGCCGTGGTGGTGGTAGAAGCGCCGATCCTCCGTGGCGATCACCGCCTCGACGAGATGGCGCGGCAAGAGATCGAGCGGCACGTAGTCGTCGACGCCGCCGCGCTCGGCCAGCAGCGAGCCGTCGCGCGCGAGAATGCGGATCATCGGCGGGTGCGCGGCCGGGCGCAGCGACAAGGGATCGGGATAGACCGCGGAGCAATAGACCAACATCAGCCCGAGACCGGCGCCGCCGACGATCGCCGCATAGATGGGGCCGACAAGCGCCACGCGGACCGAGAGCGACCGGCGCTTCTTGCGCGGGGCAGGGGGCCGGGGAGGCGGTGGCTTGCCGGAAAAGAGCCCCATGGCTTGAGCGTGCTCCCGAGCGAGAAAGGCCGCTTCCGGCGATGCCGGTGGCGTGGCGCAAACTCTAGGAGACGCCGGCTAAGACCGGGTTAACCATAGAAGTGCCGCTGGGGAGGGCGCGGGCGCAGGCGCGCCAAGGGAATCGCGAGCATGCCGAGGACAATGGCGAGCATGATGCGCGCAAAGATCGTGAACCCCATGAACAGGAGCTGGCGCTCCTCGAGCAGGAGCTCGAGCCAGATGTTGTACTTGGCGGACAGGCCCGTTCCGGTGATCAGCGCCTTGAAGCTGCGCGCCCAGCCCAGGAGCGCAGACAGGGTCTCGGGCGAGTAGATGGCGACGAGCGCCATCAGCAGCGCACCGAGGACGAGCGAGAGCAGGATGGTCCCGGTGGAGAGCAGGATGCGCAGCACGGGCAGGTCCCCCATCGCGCCGGCGGCCGTTGCGGCGCCGGCGCTTTAGTGAGCCTAGCACCGGCCGTTGCCTGCCCGCTACCCGCTCCCTCCCTTTGGAAGCGGCGCCCGCAGGGATCAGGAGCCGCATGACATCGGTGCCCGGGGGCTTACACGTCGAGGTTGGCGACGAGGAGGGCGTTCTCCTGGATGAACTCGCGCCGCGGCTCGACGACGTCGCCCATCAGCTTGGAGAAGATCTCGTCGGCCTCCGCCAGGTCGCCGATCTTGACCTGCAGCAGCGTGCGCGCGTCGCGGTCGAGCGTCGTCTCCCACAACTGCTCGGGGTTCATCTCGCCCAAGCCTTTGTAGCGCTGCAGCGAGATGCCTTTACGGCCGGCCTCGTAGATGGCGTCGAGCAGCGAGCGCGGACCGTAGACGTCGATCGTCCCGGTCTTGCGCCGGAGCTTGGCGGGTGCGCCGTAGACCTCGGCGAGATGCTTGTGGCGCTCGTTCAAGCGGCGCGCATCGAGCGAGCCCAAGAACGCCTGGTCGAGCGCGTGCGCCTCGGTGACGCCGCGCACCTCGCGCTTAAAGAGGAAGCCGTCGTTGCCGTAGCGGCCCTGCCAGCCTTTCTCGGTCTCCTCGGCAACCGCGTCGAGCCGCTCCGCGACGACGTCGGCGATGCCGTTGGCAGCTTCAGCCGAGCGCAGGAGCTGAGCGTCGAACGCGCCCGCGATCGCCGCCTGCTCCACGACGGCGCGCGCATAGCGCGAGTGCAGGCCTTCTATGAGGTTCACGATGCCGCGCGCCTTGTCGACGATATCGCGCAAGTCGGGACCGGCCCGCTCCTCGCCGGCGCCGGAGACGAGCACGGTCTCCTCCAGCCCCTGCTCGATCAGGAAGTCCTCGAGCGCGCGCTGGTCCTTCAAATAGGTCTCGGACTTGCCGCGCGCGACTTTGTAGAGGGGCGGCTGCGCGATGTAGACGTGACCCTTCTCAACGAGCTCGGCCATCTGTCGGTAGAAGAACGTCAGAAGCAGGGTGCGGATGTGGGCGCCGTCGACGTCGGCGTCCGTCATGATGATGATCTTGTGGTAGCGCAGCTTCGACAAATCGAAGTCGTCGCGGATGCCGGTGCCGAGCGCGCCGATGATGTTGGTCACCTGCTCGGAGGACAGCATCTTGTCGACGCGCGCGCGCTCCACGTTGAGGATCTTGCCGCGGATCGGCAGCACGGCCTGATATTCGCGCTTACGGCCCTGCTTGGCCGAGCCGCCGGCCGAGTCGCCCTCGACGATGAAAAGCTCGGTGTTGGCCGGGTCGCGGTCCTGGCATTCGGCGAGGCCGCCGGGCAATCTGAGCGAGTCGAGCGCGCCCTTGCGCCGCGTCAGATCGCGCGCCTTGCGCGCGGCCTCGCGCGCCAGCGCCGCCTCCACGATCTTGCCGACGATGGTCTTGGCTTCCTTGGGGTGCTCCTCGAACCAGGCGGTGAGCTGCTCGCCGACGATGCCCTCGATCACGGGCTTGACCTCGGAGGAGACGAGCTTGTCCTTCGTTTGGCTGGAGAACTTCGGATCCGGCACCTTGACCGAGAGCACGCAGGTGAGCCCCTCGCGTGCGTCCTCGCCGGAGAGATCGACTTTCTCCTTCTTGGCGAGCCCACTCTCGCCCGCGTACTTGTTGACGACGCGGGTCAACGCGGCGCGGAAGCCGGCGAGATGCGTGCCGCCGTCGCGCTGCGGGATGTTGTTGGTAAACATCAGCACGTTCTCGTGGTAGCTGTCGTTCCACCACAGCGCCACCTCGACGATGACGCGCTCGCGCTCGCCGCGAATCATGATCGGCTCGGGGATCAGCGACTGCTTGGAGCGGTCGAGATAGCGCACGAAGGCGGATGTACCGCCCTCATAGAGCATCTCCTCGCGCTTCACGTCGGCATGGCGTGCGTCGGTGAGCACGATCTTGGCGCCCGAGTTCAAGAACGCGAGCTCGCGCAGGCGGTGCTCCATCGTCGAGAAGTCGAACTCGGTCTGCGTGAATGTCTTGGGGCTCGGCAGGAACGACACCTCGGTGCCGCGCTGGCCCTTGGAATCGGCGACGACACGCAACGGCGCGACCGGCACGCCATCGCGGAACTCGATAAAGTGCTCCTTGCCCTCGCGCCAGATGCGGCACTTGAGCCAGCTCGACAGCGCGTTAACCACGGAGACGCCGACGCCATGCAGCCCGCCCGAGACCTTGTAGGCGTTCTGGTCGAACTTGCCGCCCGCGTGCAGCTCGGTGAACACGATCTCGGCGGCCGAGCGCTTGGGATCGTGGTCGTCGTCCGTCTTGATGCCGGTCGGGATACCGCGCCCATCGTCGCGCACCGTGCACGACCCGTCGGGATTGAGCGTCACGTTGCATTCCTTGGCGTGCCCGGCCAAGACCTCGTCGACGGCATTGTCGACGACCTCGTAGATCATGTGGTGGAGGCCCGACCCGTCATCGGTATCGCCGATGTACATGCCCGGCCGCTTGCGCACGGCGTCGAGCCCTTTCAGCATCTTGATCTGCTCGGCGCCGTACTCCTCGGCGCCCGTGTTTTTCTTCGCGGGCAAAGCGCTCATTCTCGGGTTGTCCTTGGGGTCGGCGGGCCTCGCATTTCTTATAGCACGGAACGGGGCCGAAGCGGGTGAAAAAAGCGCCATTTTTAGGCAATCACTGGCCGCTTGAACGCTTGTGATTCCAACGGGTTATTGGAGACCTCCGGTACCTTAGACGGATGCGTCAAAGAAGCCCGTCAGACCACCCTCGGCAACCCGCCAAAAATGCGCCTTCTCCTGAAGCGCGGCGAACGAGCTCGCCTCCGTTCCCGTCACCCAGGCCTGGGCGCCAAGACGCAGGATCTCGGCGAAAAGCGCACCCCTGCGCGCCTCGTCGAGATGCGCCGTGACCTCGTCCAACAGCAAGATTGGCGCGATCCCGTCACGGCGACGCGCGACGAGCTCTGCATGACCGAGGACGAGCCCCAACAGCAGCGCCTTCTGCTCGCCCGTCGAGCACAGCCGCGCCGGCATCTGCTTTGGGGCATGAAAGACGAGAAGGTCGGAGCGGTGCGGTCCATCGAGCGTGCGCCCCGCCGCGCGGTCGCGCTCGCGGTTGTCGCGCAGCACGCACACATACGATTCCTCGACGTCGACGGCGGCCATGCGCTCCAGATCGGCTTCGAGCGCTCCCTCGATGGCGAGCCCGGCCGCCGGAAACGGTGAGCCGGGATCGCGCTCCTGGCGCTCGATCATAATCGATGCGAGCGCCGCCACGGCCTCGGCGCGCGCCGCCGCGATCGCCGTGCCGGTCTCGGCCATCTGCAGCTCGAGGCCATCGAAGCGGGAGCTCTCGCGCACGCCGTCGGCCAGCAGTCGGTTGCGGCTCGCCATGGCGCGCTCGAAGCGGTTGAGCCGCGAGCGATAGCCCGCATCGAAGCATAAGATCAGCCGATCGAGAAAACGGCGGCGCTCAGCGGCGCCCCCGGTGAAGAGGGCATCCATCGCCGGCGTCACCCACACGAGCTCGACATACTCCCCGAGCGCACCCGAGCCGCTGGCCGGGGCCCCATTGATGCGCACCAATCGCCCCGCGCGCTGCGCCGCGACGCGCCCGCGCCGCTCAGCCTCCCCTTCAGCGGCGGCGAGGCCCGTGCCGATGTCGACGGGGCCGAGCTGCGTGTGCACGTGCGCAGCCACGCTCCAGCTCCCATCGCCCGGCTCGCGCGCAAGGTCCGGATAGGCCGCACGGCGCAGGCCCTGGCCCGGTGCCAGCATGGAGACGGCCTCGAGCAAGTTGGTCTTGCCTGCGCCGTTGGCGCCGATCAGCACCTGCGGCTCGGGCCTCGCCTCGAGCGACAGGTGCTGATAGCTGCGGAAATTGGTCAGCGTCAGCCGCTCGACCCACAGGCGCCCGCAGCGAGCGTCGATCGGCGTGGGCCGGAGCATCGCCCCCACTCTCGTCACACCCGCATCGGCATCAGCACGTAGAGCGCCGATTCATCGCTCGGGTCGTTGACCATGGTGGGCGAGCCGGGATCGGCGAGCTTGAAGCAGGCGTGCTCGCCCTCGAGCTGGCCGGCGATGTCGAGGAGATAGCGGGCATTGAAGCCGATCTCCAAGGGGGTAGCGGCGTACTCGACGCCGATCTCCTCGGTCGCGCTGCCGCCCTCCGGGTTGTTGACGGAGAGCACCAGCTTGTCCGGCTTGATGTTGAGCTTGACCGCGCGGCCGCGCTCGCTGGCGATCGTCGACACGCGGTCGACGGCCGCCTGGAACTCGGCATTGGAGACCTTCATCTCCTTGTCGTTGCCCTGCGGGATGACGCGGCCGTAGTCGGGGAACGTGCCGTCGATCAGCTTGGAGGTGAGCGTGACGGAGCCGATCTCGAAGCGCACCTTCGCCGGGCTCACGCCTATCTTGACGGCGGCCGTGCTGTCCTCGATCAGCCGGTGGAGCTCGTGCACGGTCTTGCGCGGAATGATCACGCCCGGCATGCCGGCGGCCCCGTTGGGCAGCGGCAGCTCCACCTGGGCGAGGCGATGGCCGTCGGTCGCCACCGCGCGCAGCGTCGCCTTCTTGTCGGACTGAGCCGCGTGCAGGTAGATGCCGTTCAAGTAGTAGCGCGTCTCCTCCGTCGAGATGGCGAACCGCGTCTTGTCGATGAGACGCTTCAAGTCCTGGGCGCTAAGCTCGAACTGCTGGCCCATGTCGCCAACGCCGATGTCGGGAAAATCCTCCGCCGGCAGCGTCTGTAGCGCGAAGCGAGCGTGGCCGGCGGCGAGCGTCAGCCGCTCCTTCTCGGCGTCCTTGCGCATGTCGACCTGGGCGCCGTCGGGGAGCTTGCGCACGATGTCGTGCAGCATGTGGGCGGGCACGGTGACGGCGCCGGGCGTGTTGACGTCGGCTGCGACCGCCTCGATGACCTCGCGCTCCAAGTCGGTCGCCTTGAACTCGAGCATGGAGTCGCGGGCGCGCAAGAGCACGTTCGACAGAATGGGTATCGTCGTGCGCCGCTCGACGACGCTCGTGACGTGGCCGAGCGCGCGCAAGAGTTCACCACGTTCAATCACTAGCCGCATGGAAAATCCTCGGCGGATTTAAGGGGCCAAGCCCGCCTCAATCGAGGGAATGAGGCCACCTTTCGTGAGAGCGGAACGCGGAGGCTGGGACCGGAGTGGATAGGCTTATAGGATTCGCGCCCAGGCAACTTGACCCGAAGCGGCCCGGTTTTTCAAGGGCGGACACCCGGCTTTGATGATTTTGGCCGCGGCGAGAAGAGTTAGGAGCGGCGCCGTTAGACGCCGCTCCTCCCCGCTCAGGCCCGCCATGCTCGCCCAGCACAGCGGACCATTCGATGCCGTGCGGTTCCGTGAACGGTCACACGGCTAATGGCTCAACAGCTTTTTCAGCTCCTCGAGCTCCTCTTTCAGGCGAGGATTGTCGGTAAGTTCGCCCTCGATCTTGCGAATGGCGTGCAGCACGGTGGTGTGGTCGCGGTTGCCGAACCGGCGTCCGATCTCGGGCAGCGAGCGGGCCGTCAGCTGCTTGGCGAGGTACATGCCGACCTGGCGCGGCCACACGACCGAGCGATGGCGCCGCTGCGACAACAGATCGCCCTTCGACACGCCGAAGTGGCGCGAGATGATGCGCAGGATGTCCTCGATCTTGATGCGGCGCGGCTCGAGCCCATGCACCAGATCGCGGATCACCGTCTCGGCGACGTCAGGCGTTATCGTGGTGCGCATGTACTGCCACGTCGCGTAAAGGCGCGTGACCGCACCCTCGAGCTCGCGCCCGCTTTCGGTCAGCCGCTCGGTCAGCAACTCGAGGATCTCGCGTCCGAGCATGAACGACGGATCGAGCGCGCGCTTCTCGGCCAGGCGCTTCTCGAGCACCTTCAGGCGCAGATCGTGATCAAGCGCCCCGATCTCGGTGACGAGCCCGCGCTGCAGCCGCGAGCGCATGCGCTCGTTGAGGCGCTCAACGTGGTTGGGCGCGCGCGCCGAGGCGACGACCACCTGGCGGCCACCGTCGAGCAGCGAGTTGATGACGTGGTCGAACTCCTGCTCGGTCTTCTCTCCGTGCATGAACTCCAGATCATCGATCAGGAGAATATTGATCGCGCGGAACTTCTCCTTGAAGGCGAGCGGATCCTGGCTGCGCAGCGCCTCGACGAACTGGTAGCGGAAGCGCTCCGCCGTCAGGTAGAGCACCTGTGCGTGGGGAGCGCGCCGCTTCACCTCCCAGGCAATCGCGTGCAGGAGGTGGGTCTTGCCGAGCCCCACGGCGGAATGGATGTAGAGCGGGTTGAAGCCCTTGGTATCGCCGAGCGCGGTGTCGGCGACCTGCGTGGCGCCGGCATGCGCCATTCGGTTCGAGGCGCCGACGACGAAGCTTTCGAAGGTGTAGCGGGGGTCGAGCGGAGATCCTTCAAAGCCGCCCACGCTCGTTCTGCCGACCGCCTGCGCGCTCGCGACGACACCCAATCCGCGGTTGCTGTTCTCTGCGCTGTGCGCGGCGGCGTGCACGCCGTTGAGCGTCTCCTCAGCGGCCCCGTTCGCCTGGGCATCGCGGGCGATCGCGCGCCCGCCGGGCTGGCGCAGCACCACGTCGACCTTCTCGGCGCCTTTGAATTCCGCCCGGCAGCACGCGAGCAGATCGTCGGCGTAGTGCGACTGGATCCAAGTGCGCAGGAACTTCACGGGCACCGAGACCTTGACGGTCTTGGCCTCGAAACTCTCGAACTCGAGCGTGTGAAACCAGCTCAAGAAGATGTCGTCGCCGAGCCTGGCGCGCAGCATGGCGCGCGTCTTTTGGCCTTTGCTCTCACCTTGTCCGTCGTTCGCTCCGCCTTGCACGAAGCCTGCGTGCCCGCTGGCCGCGACTGTACGTCCGGCCTTCTGAATCGTCTGCATTGCTTAACCCCCGCACTTTTTCGACTTGCACCTCAAAGTCCCCTGAGCAGACACCGACCCTCGCCCTCCGCCGCCGCGGCTTGCGTAACCGGCCCTTGCTCAGTCTTCTTCAAACGGATGCCTTAACCCTGCACCCACGCCAGGCCGGCGGCTTTCCAACCGGCGACCCGCCCTCGATGGCGGTTGGCATCGAGAGGCCCCTCGAATCCATCCGCCACATTCCTGCATCGCCGATACCCGGCATTCGCCATGGCTTCCGCTGCCATGCGACTTCGGCCACCCGATCGGCAGATGAAGAACAACTCGGAGTCTTTGTCGGCGCCCGCCGCATCGAGCACCTTCTTGAGACGCTCCGGGAACGCCGCATCAATTCGGCTCTCCGGAGACGTTTGCCATTCGACCGTCAACACACGCTTGCCGATCCTCTCAAGATCGGGAAGCCCGACAAACGCCCACTCCGCACGTGTGCGCACATCGATCAGCACGGTACCGGAATCTTTTTCGAGGTGCGCCCAGACCTCCTCCACAGGCACATCCTCAATGTGGACGACTTCCATCGACTCCACCTTCGTCCTCCACTCGACACGAACCGGAAGCACCCACTGTGAGCCCGGCCCGCTGTACACAAAACGTCAACGTGAGTGAAACGTCCCGACTTCCCGGGCGAAAGCCCGGAAAGATACGCAAACACAACCACATATGACGATGGAACCAGGGACGCGATACTACAAGAAACCTGGCGTCGACGCTTGCCGGAACCGGCACCCAAATCGCTGTCACAGCTCGAGCAAGGCGACCAGCCGAACGGTAGCCCCTAATGCTCGGTTAAGCAAGTGGACGAGTGGTGGTGAGTCCTGTGTTGATAATGCGGAAGAGGGCGTCGCAACCAGTGGAAAACCGGTGAATTGACTGAAGCATCTGTGGGTACTTGTCTGACGAGGTTCATGTTTTCCAACGACGCCTCGAGTAATCAACAGCCCAAGAAAATCGTCCCCCGCTATGTCAGCTGTTCGTCACTTTCCGCTTGGGGGCTGTGCGCCGCGAGGCGTCGCGAGTGGCGCACGATCGGTTTTCTCGCCGGGTGCCAGCGCTGTCAAATCCGTGACTTAATCGCGTTCGCGATTCCAACGTCGCAAGCGCCATACAAAGATCGGTCTGTGGCAAACATGCCGCGGCCACCCCGTCAGTGACAGGACCGTGAAATTAAATCAGTTGGCCATCGCCTTCACGCGGGCGGAGAGGCGCGACACCTTGCGGCTCGCGGCCTTCTTGTGCATCACGCCCTTCTGTGCGGTGCGCGCGAGAATGGGCGTAGCCGATTTCAATGCCTCGGCCGCCACGGCTTTATTACCGGCGGCAATTGCCTCCTCGACGCGACGCGTCGCGCTGCGCGCACGCGAGATGCGCGCCTTGTTGACCTCGGCGCGCCCCACTGCTTGGCGTGCCGCCTTCTTCGCCGACTTGGTATTGGCCATGACCCGCAAACCTTTCTTCGATCCCAACGGCTCCCGAGCACTCACCGACATTAGCAGCGAAGAGGGAGGCCGAATTGCGCTTGCCGCCCGCGCGTGAACGCCGAAGGCGGCTGAAGTCGGCGATCCTATAGACGCCGGCCGGGCCCGGGTCAACGCCGCGGCTCGTCCGCTAACCGGCTGGCGAGGTTGGCAGAACACCTTGCCGGAAATCTGCTAAGAGAGGGCCAAAGGCATGTCTTTGCAGGGGGACCCGCATGCTCTCGACTTGGGTTTGGATCGCGTCGCTCGGGGTCGGCGTTGCCGCCACCGTCGCGAGCGCGGGTCTCGGCGGGGCGGGGCTGCACCTGGGGGTGACGGCGCTCGCCTGCGGCGGCTTTGCGCTCCTTGCCGTGCTCGACCGGCGGCGCCTCGCCGCAGCCGGGGCCGGCACGGCCACGCTCGCGAGCGCGAGCGCAGCGGCCATGGCGCTGGTCTGGGCCTGGGCCGCAACCAGCCTGCTCGGGATATATCTCTTTGTTCTCGACTGGAGGGAATGGTGGCAGTACGTGATCGGCGCAGGCGCCATCGCCGCCCTCTGCCTCGCATTCGCGGCGATGCTCGCCCGCGACGCCAGCGCCGGACGCCAGGATGAGACCATGCTCAAGCTCGCCCGTTACCTCACACTCGGCCAGCTCGCCGGCATGATCGTCGCCATGGTCGGGCTCGTCCTCGACGCCAAGATGCCGCGCGCGCCCGACAAGCCCGATTGGGCCGCGAGCACGATCTTCTTCTTCGGAGCCGCGGCCCTCGCCGCCATCAGCACTAACGGATTGAGGCCGTCGCCCCAATCCTAGCCGGCGCCCGCGACACACGGGGCTCCGGCCAACACTACAGCGACCAACGGAAGACGGAGTGACCTTGAGACCGCTGCTGCCCGCAATCCTTCTTGCACTCATCATGAGCGTCGTCGTGGCCGTGCTCGCGACAGGTCGCGCCTCCGGTCCGACGCTGGCGGTGGCGGTCGGACTTTTCGTCCTGCAGGTCAGCTTCGCCCTCGTGCGCCTCAATGCCCCGTTCTGGCAGGCGTCTGGCGCAAGCAGGGAGGACGACCCCGCTGTCGCCTGCGTGTGGAGCAACGCGGTGCTCGCAGCGCTCGTCTACGCGTGGGGCGCCACCGCCATGTTCGCGATCTACTCGATGTCAGGCTTGGTCTGGCGCCATTGGTGGCAGTACGGCACGGCTATGGCCCTCATCGCTGTCGCCATCTTTCTCTACGCCTATTTCCTGTCCGCCGGACGCAGCCCGTTGCGCAGGCCCCGCGCGCTCAACGTCCTCATTGCCTTGACGGCGGCGCAGGGCATCGCCGTTGCCTACGCCTTGGTCTATCTCGCGTTCTCCGGAAAGCTGCTGACGCCGCGCGACGACTGGGCTGCGAACTACGTCTTCGTTGCAGGAAGCTTCGCGCTCCTGCTTCTGTCGGCGGGTACGATCCTGACCTATCGGCGGATCGCCCGGCGCCGCAGCGCGATTTAATCCGCTGCGCAGCGAGGCCTGAGCCTTCCTCAGCGTTGGCACGCGGGGCAAAAGAAGGTCGAGCGGCCCCCTTGCACGATGCGCTTCACCTTGCCGCGGCAGCCGGGGCGCACGCACGGCTCGCCTTCCCGTCCGTAGACGGCGAAGGCGTGCTGGAATTCTCCGAGCGCGCCGTCGGCGCGGCGGTAGTCACGCAGCGATGAGCCGCCCGCCGCGATCGCGTCCTTGAGCACCGCGCGGATGGCCGCCGCCAAGCGGACAGCGCGCTCGGTGGGGCGCCCCGCCTTGGTGGCGAGGCTTGCCGCCGGGCGTTTGGGGGCGAGACCGGCGCGGAACAGCGCCTCGCACACGTAGATGTTCCCGAGCCCCGCCACGATGCGCTGGTTGGAGAGGAATGCCTTGAGGTCAACGGCCTTGCCCTTGGCGCGCCGCGCCAGGTACTCCGGCGTCAGCTCCGGCCCCAGCGGCTCGATGCCGAGCCCATGCATCAGCGGATGCTGGCCGAGGTCGCGCTCCGGTACGAGCAGCATGAAGCCGAAGCGGCGCGGGTCGTTGTAGGTAATCGTGGCCCCGTGCTCCATGTGAAACACGATGTGGTCGTGCTTGCGATCGGCGGCGGCCTCGTGGACGAATTTTCCGGGCCGATCGCCGGGTTTGGCGGCCTCGCGTGGGGCTTCGACCGTGAAGCGGCCGCTCATGCCGAGGTGCATGATCAGGGCCTCGCCGCCTGAAAGGTGCGCGATCAAGTACTTTGCGCGCCGCTCCAGCCGCTCGACCTTGCGCCCGACGAGGCGCTGAGCGAAGCGCTCGGGCAGCGGAAACCTCAAATCGGCGCGGCGCTGCTCGACGCGCGCAAAGGTGTGGCCGACGAGCACGGGCGCAAGGCCGCGCCGCACGGTCTCGACCTCGGGCAGCTCGGGCATGCTTAACCGGTGACATCGATGCAATCGGGAGCGGGCGCGACCATAGCGTGTTAAGCCCGGCTTCGCTATTGTCCGGCGATGCCAAGCCCTTCAGACGACGTCCCGCACACGAGCTTCGGATACCGCCAGGTGCGGGAGAACGAGCGCCAAGGCCTCGTCAACCAAGTCTTTGCCGCGGTCGCCGAGCGCTACGACCTGATGAACGACCTGATGTCGGGCGGCCTGCACCGGCTGTGGAAGGACGACCTCATCGCGGTCCTCAACCCGCCGCGCAGGGAGCAGCCGTTCCACCTCATCGACGTTGCTGGCGGCACCGGCGACGTGGCAATCCGCTACGCGCGCGCGAGCGGCCCCAATGCGACGGCCGTCCTCTGCGACTTGAGCCCCGAGATGATGGCGGTGGGGCGGCGCCGGGTCGCGGCCGCGCAGCTCGAAGGCCGTATCACGTTCGCACAAGGCAACGCCGAGGCGCTGCCGTTTCCCGACAAGTCGTTTGACGCCTACACGATCGCCTTCGGCATCCGCAACGTGACGCACATAGAGCAAGCGCTCGCCGAGGCCTACCGCGTCTTGAAGACCGGCGGGCGCTTCCTGTGCCTGGAGTTCTGCACACGTCGAGGTGCCGATCCTCGATCGGATCTACGACTTCCATTCCTTCGAGGTGATCCCGCGGCTCGGCGCGCTCGCTGCCGGCGACGGCGAGCCTTACCGCTATCTCGTCGAGAGCATCCGCAAGTTCCCGAGCCAGAGGCGCTTTGCGGACATGATCACCGCCGCCGGCTTCGCGCGCGTCACCTGGCGCAACCTGACCGGCGGCATCGCCGCCATCCACTCGGGCTGGAAGATTTGAGCTCTCGAACGGCAGCGAGCAGCCGCACTTGTCGCGCCAGCTTAGACTTGCGTGGGTCCCGGCCTCCGCCGCGATGACGTTGTGGGGAGGCGACCGGCTAGGCCAATCTCAAACGTCATCCCGCTGTAGAGCGGGATCCACGCAAGCTTCAGCATTTGCGACGAAACGGTCTTGTTGTCAGGCGGCGACCTTGCCGCGGGCCGACTGGGCCGCTGCACGGATCGCTGCGATGTTGGCGGTATAGGCCTCGCGCGTGCCGCCTTTGAAGACGTGCGAACCCGCAACCAGCGCGTTCGCCCCGGCGGCGACGACGAGGCCAGCCGTCTCCGGACCGATGCCGCCGTCGACCTCGATGTCGATTGGCCGGTTGCCGATCATCGCCTTGATGCGCCGGATCTTCTCGACCACAGCCGGAATGAAGGACTGCCCGCCGAAGCCGGGATTGACCGTCATGACGAGGACGAGATCGAGATGGTGCAGCACGTATTGGATGGCGTCCTCGGGCGTCCCCGGATTGAGGGCGACGCCCGCCTTCTTCCCCATCGCCTTGATCGCCTGCAGCGAGCGGTCGAGGTGCGGGCCGGCCTCGGCGTGCACCGTGATGTGGTCGGCGCCGGCCTCGGCGAAGGCCTCGAGGTAGGGGTCCGCCGGCGCGATCATCAGATGCACATCGAACGGTTTCTTGGTCGCTGAGCGGATCGACTTGATGAGCGGCGGCCCGAAGGTGATGTTGGGCACGAAATGCCCGTCCATCACATCGAGGTGGATCCAGTCGGCGCCAGCCGCCTCGACGGCGGCGATCTCGTCGTCGAGCCGGCCGAAGTCGGCCGACAGAATCGAGGGGGCGATGGTGATCGATCGGGCCATTGAGGGCTCCTCGCGGCTGTCGCCGGGCTGCGGGGCGATTCAGTCTCGCCCCATTCTAGCGGTCCGCCTGCGCTCCCGTCACGTCTAGCGCAACGACACTTCAAAAAAGGTAACGGGGAGCGCAAACGTCAAGAGGCCCGCCGCTTGCGCTCCTCGAGCGTCAATATAAGGGGCGTCAGGATCAGTTGCATGGCGAGATCGAGCATGCCGCCGGGGATGACGATGGAGTTGGCGCGTGACATGAAGCTCATCTGGATCATGGACAACAGGTAGGGGAAGTCGATGCCGCGCGGGTCCCTGAAGCGGATCACGACCATCGACTCATCTGGCGTCGGGATCCAGCGGGCGACGAACGGGTTCGAGGTATCGACGGTCGGTATGCGCTGGAAATTGATGTCGGTCTCGGTGAACTGCGGGCAGATGAACTTCACGTAGTCGGGCATGCGCGTCAGGATCGCATCGATCGCCGCCTCGTGGGAATAGCCGCGCTCAGACTTGTCGCGCGCGAGCTTCTGGATCCATTCGAGGTTGATTACGGGAACGACGCCGATCTTCAAGTCGGCGTGCTTGGCGACGTTGACGGCCTCCGTCACCACCGCCCCGTGCAGGCCCTCATAGAACATGAGGTCGGTGCCGCGGGTAAAGTCCGCCCATGGCGTGAACGCGCCGACGGGGGCGCCGTGCTGCTCGGCCTCGCGCTCATCGTGGACGTAATGGCGGGTGCGCCCTGTGCCGTGCTCGCCGTAGCTGCGGAACACCTCCTCGAGCTCGCGCAAGAGATTGGCCTCGGGGCCGAAGTGACTAAAGTTATTGTTGCCGCGCTTCTTCGCCTCCGTCATCGCCCACTCCATCTCGGTGCGGTCGTAGCGATGGAAGGCGTCGCCCTCGATGAAGGCGGCGTTAATGTGCTCGCGGCGGAAGATCGTCTCGAAGGTCTGGCGCACCGACGTGGTGCCGGCGCCCGAGGAGCCCGTGACCGAGATAATGGGATGCTTTGCTGACATGATCTCTCGTTCGCGTTTCGTAGCCAAAATCGCTTAAGAAATCAGAACCGCAATAGGCCGCGGCGGCTGAACAGGGGCGAGCGCTCGCCCCTGGTCTGCAGCCCGTCGTGCAGGCGAACGACGTGCTCGACCTCCGCGCGCGAGCCCGCAATCAAGGGCACGCGCTGGTGCAGGGACTTAGGCCGCACCTCGAGCACGCGCTCACGTCCCGTCGAGGCGGCGCCGCCGGCCTGCTCGACGACCCAGGCGATGGGATTCGCCTCGTAGATGAGCCGCAGGCGCCCGTTGCGAAACTCGCGCCGCTTGTCGCCCGGGTAGAGGTAGATGCCGCCGCGCGACAGGATGCGGTAGATGTCGACGACGGGAGTGCCGGTCCAGCGCATATTGAATTCGCGCCCGCGCGGCCCTTCCTTGCCGCGCTTGCAGTCCTCCACGTAGGTGCGCACCA
Organism: uncultured Alphaproteobacteria bacterium; assembly: GCA_963724945.1. Lineage (GTDB taxonomy): Bacteria > Pseudomonadota > Alphaproteobacteria > Rhizobiales > Hyphomicrobiaceae > Hyphomicrobium_A. The sequence goes on from CAVRWL010000003.1 coordinate 353,238, forward strand.
ACTCGTCCCAGTGGCGCGAGTTCGAGCCGTTGATCGAATATTCGCTCGTGCGCGGCGGGATCTCGACCTTGGGATTGGTCAGAACGTAGCTGCCCGAGCCGCGATCGAGGGTGAAGATTTGCGTGCCCGCGCCCACGCTCGAGACGAGCACGGTCTGCGGCCCGTAGACGAAAAAGCCGCCGGCGAGCTGGTTGACGCCCGCCTGCAGGAACGCTGATGGCGCCTCGTTGTGCTCGAGCGCGGGCAGCACCGTGAATACGGTGCCGACCGAGGCGTCGGCGTCGATGTTGGAGGAGCCGTCGAGCGGATCGACGGCGACGAGCAGCGGCGCCTTCTCGTTGAGCAAGAGCGGAGCATCCATCTCCTCCGACGCGACGGCGGCGACGGGCGCGCGTCGCAGCGCCGCGACGATGCGGTCGTTGGTCAGGACGTCGATCTCTTTCTGGTCATCGACCTCGCCGCACTTGCCAGTCGCGCGGCCCATAGGACCGGCGAGCGCGCCTTGGCCTAGGAGCTCGGAGATCTCAACGCTGGCGGCGGCAAGAGCGCTGACCGTCGCCGCCACAGCCTCCCGCGCGGGCCTGCCGCCAGCCCAGCCGGCGAAATAGCCAGCGAGCGATTGCAGCTGCGCCATCCCGGGTAACCTCCCCTTCAGGTTGTGTTGGACCGTGGTCGTTGCCCGGTCCTTTCGGTCGTCCAAGCACATTTGTAGTCCAAATCGCGGCGCCCGGGCGAGATAGACCTCATTTCTTGCTTGCCACGGCAGGGCTTGGGGGCCCGTCAGCGCGCGCACCCGCAGCGCCCCCCATGCGCATGCCGGCTGCGCTCTCCCTTTCCGCGATCCACAATTGCAATTCAACCTAAGGTAGAAACAATACGCATGAGCGGCTAGCATGGCGCCGTAGGCGGGGGCTTTTCCCGCGCTCTTGTGCTCAGTCGGCATTCGTGGCCGGCGCCGGGTTGGCGTGCCGAAGGGGGTCGAATGGTGCGGCTCAAGAGCCGGGGGCCGCGTGCGCAGCCCAGCGTCATCGCGCGTGCTCTGCGCCGCAGCCGCGGGACGCTTGTGCGCGCGGGCGCCGCCTCCGCCGCGATCAACGTGCTGGCGCTCACCGGCTCCGCCTACGCACTGCAGATCTACAACCGCGTGCTACCGGCGCGCAGCGCGGCGGCGCTCGTGCTCCTGACCCTGGTAATGCTCACCTTCTACGCCGCGAGCGGCGTGCTCGACGCGCTCCGGGCGCAGCTGATGGGCAAAGCTGCCGTGCGCCTCGATGCCGACCTGAGCGCGCGCGTTTTCGCCCTCCAGCAGGCGCTCGCGCTCAAAGGCCGCCGCCGCGGCGATGGACTGCAGCCGCTGCGCGACCTCGACCAGATCCGCGCCTACCTGGCGAGCGCCGGGCCGACGGCGCTGTTCGACATGCCGTTCATGCCGTTCTACCTCGGCGCCATCTTCCTCCTGCATCCCCTCCTCGGAGCCCTTGCCGTCGCCGGCGCCGTCCTGCTCGTCGGCCTCATGCTCTGTGCCGAGGCGGGCGCCGCGGCACCTGCGCGAGCGGCCACCGAGATCGCCGCAAAACGCTGGACACTGGCGTCGGATGCGCTGCGCGACGCGGAGGCCGTCCACGCCATGGGGCTCATGCCGCATTTGGCGCGGCGCTGGAGTGCGCTCAATGACCGGCATCTTGAGGCGCAAGCGCGCGCGGCGCACCTTGCAACCAGCGCCGCGGCCGCCATCAAGGCCGCACGGCCAGCGCTGCAATCGAGCATGCTCGGCCTTGGCGCCTATCTTGCGCTCAACGGCAAGGCTTCCGCGGGCACGATGCTCGCCGCCTCCATCATCCTGGCGCGCGCACTAGCCCCCGTCGAGACCGCGATCGCCCACTGGCGCAGCCTTGCCGCCGCACGCCAGAGCTACGCGCGTCTCGTCAAGCTCCTCGCCGCCCTCCCCGAGGACGTCCGCAGCCAGGCGCCATTGGACCGGCCGCAGCGAGGCTTGTGCGTCGCGAGCCTGACGCTCGGGCCTCCGGGAGCCTCGACCCCCGTCCTGCGCGACATCGACTTCTGCCTAGCGGCGGGCACAGGGCTCGGCGTCATCGGGCCGAGCGCGGCCGGCAAGTCGACGCTCGCGCGCGCGCTCGTCGGCGTGTGGCAGGCGCAAAGTGGGTCGGTGCGCCTCGACGGCAATGCGCCTTCGGAGCTTGCGCCGGAGGCGTGCGGGCGCGCTGTCGGGTATCTGCCGCAGGATGTGGCGCTGTTTCAAGGGACGATCGCCGACAACATCGCGCGCTTTGATGAGCACGCAAGCGAGGCGGCGATCGTGGCAGCCGCGCGCGCAGCCGGAATCGAAGCCATGATCGAATGTCTACCCGACGGCTACCGCACCAACGTCAGCGGCGGCGCGCTGTCGGCTGGGCAGCGCCAGCGCATTGCCCTCGCGCGCGCGCTCTTTCGCGAGCCATTTCTGGTGGTGCTGGACGAGCCGGACGCCAATCTCGACGCGGAGGGCACGCGCGCTCTGACGCGGTCGATCGCCTCGGTGCGCCGGCGCGGCGGCATTGTCGTCGTCATGGCGCATCGGCGGGCGGCGCTCGCGGGCCTCGATCAGGTGCTGGTGCTGGCGTGCGGGCGCGTCGCCGCCTTTGGGCCACGCGAGGCGGTGCTGGCAAGCTTACTGAGGTCGGTCTCGGCCGCGGCGGAGTAACGCGGCTCAGGCCGCCTTGCCGCGTCCGATGCCGGCGTAGGTGAAGCCCGCGGCCTCCGCCAGCTCCGAGGGAAAGACGTTGCGCAGATCGACGAGCGCCGCACCGCGCATCGCTGCTTTCGCGGCAGCAAGGTCGAGCGCGCGGAACTCGTTCCACTCGGTGACGACGACGAGGACGTCGGCACCCTCGGCCGCGGCAAGTGCACCCTCGCACCACGTGATGCCCGGCAGCAGCGCCTCGCCGTGCTTGCGCCCTTGCGGGTCGTAGGCGCGCACAGTTGCCCCGCGCTCCTGCAGCATCGGCACGATGACCAGGCTTGGGGCGTCCCGCATGTCGTCGGTGTTGGGCTTGAAGGTGACGCCCAAGATCGCCACCGTCTTGTCGCGCACGGAGCCGCCGCAGGCCGCCTCGATGCGGCCCGTCATGGCGATCTTGCGCTCGTGGTTGACGCGCTCGACCTGCTCGATGATCGACAGCGGCGACTTGGCTTCGCGCCCCGTTCGGATCAGCGCAGAGACGTCCTTGGGGAAGCAGGAGCCACCGTAGCCTGGGCCTGGATGCAGGAACTTGTCGCCGATGCGCCGGTCCTTGCCGATTGCGGAAGCGACCTCTTGCACGTCGGCACCGAGCTCCTCACACAGATCGGCGACCTCGTTGACGAAGCTGATCTTGAGCGCGAGGAACGAGTTGGCGGCGTACTTGGCAAGCTCGGCTGACTCGCGCCCCACGAACATGATGGGCGCGTTGCGCAAGGCGAGCGGCTTATAGAGCCGCCCCATGAGCTCGCGCGCGCGCTCCTCGTCCACGCCGACGAGCACGCGGTCGGGATGCATGAAGTCCTGGATCGCAGAGCCCTCGCGCAAGAACTCCGGGTTGGAGCAGACGGCGAAATCACCGTCGGGACGCAGCGCGCGCAAGCGGCGCTCGATCTCGCGGCTCGTGCCCACCGGCACGGTCGACTTGGTGACGATCACGGTGAAGCCCTGCAAGTGCGGCGCCATCTCCTCGACCGCGGCGTAGACATAGGAGAGGTCGGCGTACCCGTCGCCGCGGCGCATGGGCGTGCCGACGGCCAAGAGCACGATGTCGGCGTTGGCGGCTGCCGGCCCCAACTCATGAGTGAAGATGAGGCGCCCCGAGCGCATGTTGCGCTCGACGAGATCGTCGAGCCCCGGCTCGTAGATGGGCGACTTGCCGCTTTTCAGCTCGGCTAGGCGTGCAGGGTCCTTGTCGACACAAGTGACAGTCCAACCGAACTCCGAGAAGCAGGCCGCCGAGACGAGCCCGACGTAGCCGGCGCCGACCATGCAGATCTTCAATGCTTCCTCCCCACGTGCGGCGTCATGCGCGAAATGCCGGGGCCGCGATGCAAGCTCCGCTACCCCACGGCATCGGCCCGCGGCAATTGCGGCTTAACCGCGCGCCGCGCAGCCATCAAGAGGCATGGCTGAAGATATGGCGCTTCAACGCACGTCTAGACGTCGAACTCGTCGATCTTGGTGAACGCCTCGCGCAGCGCCTCCGACCAGGAGCTCGACAGCTTCTTGAAATACTCGTCGTCCTTGTCGATGCGCTTCTCGCGGCGCAAGTCGAGACTGTCGCGCTCGTAGATGAGGATGTCGATCGGCATGCCGACCGACAGGTTGGAGCGCAGCGTCGAATCGAACGACAAGAGAATGAGCTTGGCCGCCTCCCCGAGCCGCATGGTCGGCTGCGCCACGCGGTCGAGAATGGGCTTGCCGTACTTGTGCTCGCCGATCTGGAAGTAGGGCGTATCGTCGGTGGCCTCGATAAAGTTGCCTTCGGGATAGATCTGGAACAGGCGCGGGGGCTCTTGCCTGATCTGGCCACCAAGGATGAAGGAGCCGGCAAACCCCATCTTGTTGGCATCAAGGGCGGGCCCGTCGATTGCGCGCACGGTTCTCACCGCGTCTCCCGCAAGCCGCGCGGCGCGATACATGGAGGAAACGTTGAGCAGCGTCGGCGCGTCGGGCTCCGGCTCGACGAGCTGCTCGTTCAGTACGCTGACGACCGATTGCGTCAGCGACAGGTTGCCGGCGGCCAGGAGCACGATGACGCGGTCGCCCGGCTCGCACCAATAGTGGATCTTGCGGAACTGCGCGATGTTGTCGACGCCCGCGTTGGTGCGCGTATCGGCCGCGAACACCAGACCGCGGTTCAACCGCATCGCGACGCAGTAGGTCATTGGCTCAGCCCCGAATTCGTGGGTGGCGGACATCGCCGGCACCCGCCGGCTCATTGCTGGGCGCTTTGCTGCTGGACTTCGACGGTTACGTCAAGCACCTCCTCGATGCCGCCCCGGCGGGTGCCCCGGATGGGCGCCGCGGAGGCCGAATCGAGGCCGCAGGCGAGGCGGACGTAGCGGTCCGTAGGGCAGAGCCGGTTGGCGGGGTCGAACCCGAGCCAGCCCAGCCCGCTGATCCACACCTCGGCCCAAGCGTGGTGCGCCTCGGCCGGCTCGTCGCTGTCGGTGAGGAAGTAGCCGTTCACGTAGCGCGCCGGCAGCCCCATGACGCGGGCCGCCGAAATGAAGATGTGGGCGTGGTCCTGGCAGACGCCCTCGCCGGCCTTGAGGGCCTCGGCGGCGCTGGTGTGGGCGTGGGTGACGCCAACCACGTACTTCACACGCTCATGCACGAGGTCCATGAGCTTATGCATGCGCGCAATAGGGTCATCCCCGCCGATGCCGGCGCTGAGCTCGCGGATCGCCGCATCCCCTGCCGTCCGCGGCGTCTCGCGCCTGAAAACGCGGGCCGGCGCGATCTCCACCAGCCCGCGCACGACGCCTGCGCGGTCCCGCGTGTCGACGGTGCCTCGCGCGGTGATGGCAATCTCCCGATGCTCCTCGGGTAGCACCACCAGGTGAGCGATGTTGCCGAAGCAATCGCGAAAGCGCACCGCCTCGTCGATGTGCGGCATCTCGATCGTCCAGCTCACGACCTGCTGAGCGTCGAACGAAGGCGGCGTCAGGCGCAGACATTCGATGCTGTAGTTCACGGGCGCTGCCAACGAGTACCGCGTCACGTGTGCGATCGAGACGAGCAAGACGTGCTCCTTTCTCACCCGTTGAAATGATAGGCCTCGGCGACTTCCGCACCTACCCGGTTGTTGGAGGCGATGAAATCGACCAGGAACTCGTGCAGGCCCGATTGGAAGACCGCATTGATGTCGCCTTCGGCCAGGAAGCGCCGGGTCTCTCCGGCGGTATCGTGGCACTTGTGCCGCGCGCCGCAATTCTGGGCGAGCCCGTCGAGCGAGGCCGTGATGTAGTCGTAGCAAGCATGCAGCGACCGCGGCATGGCGCGATTGAAGATCAGGTACTCAGCGATGCGCCAGGGCTTGTAGTTCTGCTTATAGACCCAGCGGTAGCTGCGGTGCGCCGAGACCGAGCGCAGGATCGCTGCCCATTGCACATTGTCGACGCCGCTCCCCACCATCTCGATCTCGGGCAGCAGCACGAAGTACTTCACGTCGAGAATGCGCGCGGTGTTGTCGGCGCGTTCCAGGAAGGTGCCGATCTGACTGAAGTAGTAGGAGTCGCCGCGCAAAATGGTGTTGAGCATGGCACCACGAAAGAGGGCCGAGCGCGAACGGATCCAATCCAAGAGGCCCGGCAACTTGTCGGTGGTAATATCCGCCGGACGGAAGCTTGCAAATTCCATCCACGAGTCGTTGAGAGCCACCCACATATCGCGGGTGAGCGCGATGCGCTGCGCGCGTCCGTTGCGCCGGGCCGCCGTGAGGCACGACTGCACGCTGGAGGAATTGGAGCAGTCGAACAGCAGATAGTTGATCACGTCGCGAGCGTTCGGCGTCTCGTACTTGGCGAAATACCCATCGGCACAGCCGGCGCTGGCGAGCGTGGAGCGCCATTCCTCGTTGTAGCCCTCTTCGTTCTCGCGCGGCAGAAGCGCGATGCGATAGCCGACCTCGATCAAGCGCGCCATGCTCTCGGCGCGCTCGACGTAGCGCGCGAGCCAGAAGAGGTCGTTGGCCGTCCGTCCAAGCATGCTGATCGGCGCTCGCTTCCCTAATCCTCAATCCTTCAGGACCCAGGTGTCTTTTGTTCCGCCGCCTTGGCTCGAGTTGACGACGAGAGAGCCCGGTTTCAACGCGACGCGCGTGAGGCCGCCCGGCACGAGGCGGACCTGGTCGCCGAACAGCGCGAAAGGCCGCAGGTCGAGATGGCGCGGGGCGACGCCGGTCTCGACAAGCGTCGGGCAGGTGGACAGCGCGAGCGTCGGCTGCGCGATGTAATTGTCGGGCCGCGCCTTGAGCTTGGCACGGAACGCCTCGATCTCGGCGCTCGAGGCCGCCGGTCCGACGAGCATCCCGTAGCCGCCCGAGCCGTGCACCTCCTTGACAACGAGCTCGGCCAGATGCTCGAGCACGTAGGCGAAGTCGTCCGCCTTACGGCAGTTGTAGGTCGGCACGTTCTGCAGGATCGGCGCGCGGCCCGTGTAGAACTGGATGATGTCGGGGATGTAGCTGTAGATAGCCTTGTCGTCGGCGATGCCGGCGCCCGGCGCGTTGACGATCGTAACGCGGCCCGCCCGGTAGAGATCGAACAGGCCCGGGACGCCGATCATGGAGTTCTGGCTGAAACACGAGGGGATCGAGAAAGTCGTCGTCGATGCGCCGGTAGAGGACATCGATCTGCGTCGGCCCGAGCGTCGTCTTCATCTGCAGCTTGCCGTCGAGCACAATGAGGTCTTGGCCCTCGACGAGATCGACGCCCATCTGATCGGCCAGAAACGAGTGCTCGAAGTAGGCGCTGTTGTAGGGGCCGGGCGTCAGCACGGCGATCGTCGGCTCCTTGCCGAGCTCGCGCGGCGCGACGCTCTCCAGCGTCTTCAAGAGGTTTTCCGGATAGGTCTCGACCGAGGCGACCCGGTTCTTGGCGAAGAGATCGGGAAACATGTGCATCATCGTTTCCCGGTTCTCGAGCATGTAGGAGACGCCCGACGGCGTGCGCGTGTTGTCCTCGAGCACGTAGAAGTCGCTCTCGCCGGTGCGCACGATGTCGATGCCGACGACGTGGCTGTAGATCCCGCGCGGCGGCTCGGCGCCGATCATCTCCGGCACGAACGCGCTATTATTGATGACGAGCTCCTCGGGGATGCGCCCCGCCTTGATGATCTCCTGACGGTGGTAGATGTCGTACATGAAAGCGTTGAGCGCGCGCACGCGCTGCTCGATGCCGACGCTCAGGCTGTGCCATTCGGCGGCGGAGAGAATGCGCGGGATGATGTCGAAGGGGATGAGTCGCTCACCGGCGCTCTCGTCGCCATAGACGGCGAAGGTAATTCCGGTGCGGCGGAAGAGCGTCTCCGCCTCGTTGGCCTTACGCTTCAAGTCGTCAAGCTTCTGCGTGCCGATCCACTCGGCAAATGCGCGATACGGTGGGCGCACGCCGTCGCCCGAGCCGTTCATCTCGTCGAATGCCTCACGCAAGGCGTCTAGGGCTCCATGATCGCCGCATGTTACCGCAAGTGCCGGGCCACCGCGCACCTCAACGCAAATTACAACAAAAAGCAGGCAGCAAACCGCCCGCAAACTGCCTTATCGAAAGGCAGTTGCCTCACGATTCAGCAGGCCGACTCGGCGAGCTTCCTTCAGAACAGGCCTTCGATCTGCCCGTCGGCATTGAGGCGGATCGCCTCGGCCGCCGGTACGCGCGGCAAACCCGGCATGGTCATGATCTCGCCTGTGATGACGACCACGAACTCGGCGCCAGCCGAGAGCCGAAGCTCGCGCACCGGCACCACGTGGCCCTGCGGCGCGCCGCGTTTGTTGGGATCAGTCGAGAACGAGTACTGCGTCTTGGCCATGCAGATCGGCAATTTCCCGAAGCCGCCCGCCTCAAGATCCTTGAAAGCCGTCTCGACGGAGGCATCGCAGGCGATGTCGGCGGCGCGGTAGATCTCGGTGGCAACCGTCTTGACCTTATCGCGCAGCGGCATGTCGTCGGGATAGAGCGGCTTGAATGCCGCCTTGCCGCCCTCTGCAAGCTCCACCACGTGGTGGGCGAGCGCCTCCGTACCCTTGCTGCCGTCGGCCCAGTGCGTGCACACGAAGGCCTTGGCGCCCGTGCTCTCGGCAGCCTTTATCACCTCCGCGATCTCGGCCTCGGTGTCGCTGACGAAGCGGTTGACGGCGACAACGGCGGGAACGCCGAACTTGGCGATGTTCTGCAAGTGCTGCTTCAGGTTATCGCAGCCCTTGTTGACGGCCATGACGTTCTCGCTCTTGAGGTTCTCCTTGGCGACGCCGCCGTGCATCTTCAAGGCTCTGACGGTGGCGACGACGACGACCGCGTCGGGCGCGAGCCCCGCCTTGCGGCACTTGATGTCGAAGAACTTCTCGGCGCCGAGATCGGCGCCGAATCCGGCTTCCGTCACCACGTAGTCCGCGAGCTTCAAGGCCGTCTTGGTCGCGAGCACGGAATTGCACCCGTGCGCAATGTTGGCGAATGGGCCGCCGTGGATGAACACGGGGTTGTTCTCCAGCGTCTGCACCAGATTGGGCATCAGCGCGTCTTTCAGCAAGACCGTCATGGCGCCGTCCGCCTTGAGCTCGCGTGCGCGGATCGGCGTCTTGTCGCGCGTGTAGCCGACGATGATGTTGCCGAGGCGGCGCTCGAGGTCCTTGAGATCGAGGGCAAGGCACAAGATCGCCATGACCTCGGAGGCGACCGTGATGTCAAAGCCATCCTGGCGCGGATAACCGTTCGACACGCCGCCGAGCGAGTTGACGATCGAGCGCAGGGCGCGATCGTTCATGTCGAGCACGCGCCGCCATGCAATGCGGCGGCTGTCGAAGCCGAGCCCGTTGCCCCAGTAGATGTGGTTGTCAATCATGGCAGAGAGCAGGTTGTGGGCGGACGTGATGGCGTGGAAGTCGCCGGTGAAGTGCAGGTTGATGTCCTCCATCGGCACCACCTGCGCATAGCCGCCGCCGGCGGCGCCGCCCTTGACGCCGAAGCAGGGCCCGAGCGAAGGCTCGCGCAGGCACATCATCGCCTTCTTACCGATAAGATTGAGCGCGTCGCCGAGGCCGACCGTCGTCGTCGTCTTGCCTTCGCCCGCCGGAGTCGGACTGATGGCGGTCACGAGGACGAGCTTACCGTTCTTGCGGTCCTTCAGCCCGTCTATGTAGCTGAAGGAGACCTTGGCCTTGGTCGTGCCGTAGGGGACGAGCGCGTCGGCGGGAATGCCGACTTTGGCCGCCACCTCGGCAATCGGCTTCATCGTTGCCGCACGGGCAATCTCGATATCGGACTTCACCGTCACGGGTCGCAATCCTCCCAAAAGCGTTCTTCTTGGGCTGCCGCGGAAAAGTGCATCGGCAACCAGTAAAGTGTACCCCCGCGACGATATTGGCGGTTTGAGCGGCGCCCGCCAAGCCTCGACTTGTCAGCAGACCCGATGCCGCAGTGCACGCGCCAGGGAACGGTTAATCGGGGCCGACCCGGCGCCCGCCCCCGCGCGCCTGCATGATGAGAGTGCCCACGCTGACGACGAGCAGTGCACCCAGCGTGCCCCCGCAAATCTCGAGTGCGCGCAGGCTGATGCCGGAGTGCGCCGCCAGATCGAGAAAGACCGGCCGCAGCAGCTGCTCCCCGACAATCAGCTCACCCGCGATCCAGCCGAGCAGGGCCGCACCGCCCCAAACGAGGATGGGAAAGCGCGCCAGCATCGCCATGATCAGCGTCGAGCCGCCGACGACGAGGGGAATGCTGATCAGGAGCCCGATGACGATCAGCTCCCAGTCCCCGCGCGCCGCGCCGGCAATGGCGAGCACATTGTCGAGGCTCATGACGGCATCGGCGATGGCGACCGTCTTCACCGCATCCCACAGCGTCTCGCCCGAGTGCATGCTCTCCTCGCTCGCCTCCTCGGCGAGCAGAAGCTTGATGGCGATCCAAAACAGGATGAAGCCGCCCGCGAGCGCGAGAACGGGCACGCCCAGCAGCGACCCCACCGCAAGCGTGAAGACGATGCGCATGGCGACCGCCGCCGCGGTGCCGAGGATAATGCCGGCCATGCGTTGACGCGGCGGCAGCGTGCGGCAAGCGAGCGCGATGACGACGGCGTTGTCGCCGGCGAGCACGATATCGACGCCGATGATCTTGAGAACCGAGATCCCGTAGCTGCCGAACCCGAGAAAGCCGGCGATGGCGTCGAAGCTCGGCAGGCTGCTTGCGTCCGCAATCATACTCTCGGCCGTCCCGCTCGAGGGGTCTCACCTGTTTACCCAGCCGGGCGAGGTCAACAGGAACTTCATTTAGGTGAGCGGGGCGGGCATGGCAACATATGCCGTGCGTGGGCGTTAAGCCGGCCCGACGACCCGGGCAAAAATGGGGGCGTAATGCAGCAATCGCGCGAGAGGGCGGCGCAATGAAAAAGGGCGGGGCAATGCCCCGCCCTCTCAATCACTGCCGCTGAGGTCCCGGTTGCCCTCACGCAAGGTCGAAGCGATCAGCGCTCATAACCTTGTTCCAGGCCGCCACGAAGTCGGCCACGAACTTCGTCTGCGCGTCGGCCTGGGCATAGACCTCGGCAAGGGCGCGCAGCTGGGAATTCGAGCCGAAGACGAGGTCGGCGCGGGTGGCGGTCCACTTGGGCTCGCCCGTCTTGCGATCGCGTCCCTCGAATGCGTCCTCGTCCTCAGAGGTCGGCTTCCACTCCGTCCCCATGTCGATGAGGTTGACGAAGAAGTCGTTGGTGAGGGTCTCCGGGCGCTTGGTGAAGACGCCGTGCTTGGACCCGCCGGCGTTGGCGCCGAGCACGCGCATGCCGCCGATGAGAACCGTCATCTCGGGCGCGGTCAGCGTCAGGAGCTGTGCCTTGTCGACCAGCAACTCCTCCGTCGAGACCGTGTACTTGGTCTTCTCGTAGTTGCGGAAGCCGTCGGCCATCGGCTCGAGCACCTCAAACGACTCGACGTCGGTCTGCTCCTCCGAGGCGTCCGTGCGACCCGGGCTGAAAGGAACCGTCACGTCATGCCCGGCCTTCTTGGCGGCCTGCTCGACGGCGGCGCAACCGCCAAGGACGATCAGATCGGCGAGCGATACCTTCTTGCCGCCGCCGCCGTTGAACGCCTTCTGGATGCCCTCGTAGACGCCAAGCACCTTTGCGAGCTGCTCGGGCTGGTTGACCTCCCAGTCCTTCTGGGGGCTGAGACGGATACGCGCGCCGTTGGCGCCGCCGCGCTTGTCGGAGCCGCGGAAGGTCGAAGCCGACGCCCACGCGGTCTGAACCAGCTGCGGGATCGTCAGACCCGAGGCCAGGATCTTGGCCTTGAGGGCGGCAATATCCTTGTCATCGATCAGGGGATGATCGACCGCCGGGATCGGGTCCTGCCAGATCAGATCCTCGGCCGGGACTTCCGGGCCGAGATAGCGCGACTTCGGACCCATGTCGCGGTGGGTGAGCTTGAACCAGGCACGGGCGAAGGCATCGGCGAACTCTGCCGGGTTGGCGTGGAAGTGGCGCGAGATCTTCTCGTAGGCCGGGTCATAACGCATCGCCATGTCGGCGGTCGACATCATGATCGGCAGGCGCTTCGTGGGATCCTCCGGATCGGGCGCCATGTCCTTTTCTTTGAGGTTCTTCGGGTGCCACTGCCAGGCGCCGGCGGGACTCTTGCCGACCTCCCATTCGTAGCCGAAGAGCACGTCGAAATAGCCCATGTCCCACTTCGTCGGATTTGCCGTCCAAGCGCCTTCGAGGCCGCTGGTGATGGCATCGCGACCCTTGCCGCTCTGGTAGTTGCTGAGCCAGCCGAAGCCCATCGCCTCGAGCGGCGCGGCCTCGGGTGCAGGCCCGCAGTGGGTCGCGCTTGCGGCACCGTGGGTCTTGCCGAAAGTGTGACCACCAGCCGTCAGCGCGACGGTCTCGTAGTCGTTCATCGCCATGCGCTTGAACGTCTCGCGAATGTCGCGGCCCGAGCCGAGCGGATCGGGTTTTCCGTCGGGCCCCTCTGGGTTCACGTAGATGAGCCCCATTTGCACCGCGGCAAGCGGGTTCTCCAGCTCACGGTCGCCGGAATAACGGCTGCCCTCCTTGTCGCTGGTGGCAAGCCACTCGGACTCGGCGCCCCAGTAGATGTCCTCCTCCGGCTCCCAGATGTCCTCACGTCCGCCGCCGAAACCGAAAATCGGGCCGCCCATCGACTCGACGGCGCAGTTGCCGGCGAGGACCATCAGATCGGCCCAGGAGATCTTGTTGCCGTACTTCTGCTTGATCGGCCACAGCAGGCGGCGCGCCTTGTCGAGATTGCCGTTGTCGGGCCAACTGTTGAGCGGCGCAAAACGCTGCGAGCCGGACCCGGCGCCGCCGCGGCCGTCGCCGGTGCGGTAGGTGCCCGCGCTGTGCCAGGCCATGCGGATGAAGAGTCCGCCGTAATGGCCGTAGTCCGCCGGCCACCAGTCCTGGCTGTCGGTCATCAGCGCGTAGAGGTCGCGCTTGAGCTCCTTGAGGTCGAGCTTCTTGAACTCTTCCGCGTAGTTGAACGTCTTGCCCATGGGATTGGACAGGGCAGAGTTCTGGTGGAGCATTCTCAGGTTCAACTGGTTGGGCCACCAGTCGCGGTTGGATCTCATCTCAAAGCTGGTGGCACCGTGCGCTATCGGGCACTTGCCGGATTTTTCCACTTTTGCGTCCATGTTCCTCTCCGATCGTGATTCTGTAATTGGTTTGTTGCCGACAAGGTCCCAGTTGCGTTTCTCGCTGCAGTGTCAGGGAGCGAAGCCGCGCACGTCGCGCTCGGCATCAGCCGCATTCAGCTCGCCAGTCAGGGGGCGAGAAACGTGCGATCATCGAACTCTCGGCTCTATTCTACAGCGTCTTGGCCGTGGTGTATTTGGGCATGTCGGCTGTGGTAGCCAGCTCGCCATGAGCCCCAGTTGGCAGACACGCTGCGTTCCGAGATGTGCTCGCCGTTCTGATGCGCCAGCTTCTCGATCAGTTCTGGATCAGCAGCAGGCCACGCCGTCCCGCGGTCCGCGAACTCTGGTCGTCGGCATGGGGCGCGCCAGCGCTCGTGATCATACTGACTTTGCGGGTCATCAAAAATCTCCAGGAAAGATTGGCGCGCAGAGAGTGGTTCTAGAATTGGTCTAAAGTAAAATGATCTTTCCTGTGGGCTGCCATAAGCCGAATTGATGCGGTGCGACATTCGATCACCTGGTCAAAGGGGAATTCGCCGGCGGCCGCTCCGCCTTAGGCCTCTGCGGCGCGGCAGCCTGGTCTCTTAACCTCGCGTCAGCTATCAGCAGAAGCGCCTCTAAGCCCGGAGCGCAAATGGGACAAGACCACAAGCACGGCCCAACGAACCTCAACGAGCGTCGCCTGTTCTGGGCCGGCTTGTTGACGGCAGCGACCATGATCGCCGAGGCGGCGGGCGGCATCCTCTCCGGATCGCTCGCGCTGGTGGCCGACGCCGGCCATATGCTGACCGATACCGCGGCCCTGGCGCTCGCATGGCTCGCCGTGCGGGTGGCGACGCGCCCGGCCGACTGGAAGCGAACCTACGGCTTCGACCGCTTCCAGGTGCTCGCCGCCTTCTCCAACGGTCTTGCGCTCTTCTTCATCTCCGTTGCCATCTCCTATGAGGCCGTCATGCGCCTCTACGAGCCGGTTCCGGTGATGGGCGGCGCCATGCTCGCCGTCGCCACGGCGGGTCTCGTCGTCAACGCCGCCACGCTTGCGATCCTGCGCCAGGGCGGCGGCGCAAATCTCAACGTGCGGGCCGCGCTGCTGCACGTGATGAGCGACCTGTTGGGCTCGGGCGCAGCAGTCGTGGCAGCTCTGGTGATCCTCTACACGGGCTGGACGCCGATCGATCCTCTGTTGTCCGTTCTCATTACGCTCCTCATCCTGCGCTCGGCCTGGCTCATCACCAAGGATGCCGGTCACATTCTGCTCGAAGGCGCGCCGAGCGACGTCGACATCCGCGAGGTGGAGAAGGACCTGGAAGCCACAATTCCCGACGTGCTCTCCGTTCATCACGTTCATGCGTGGTCTTTGACCGAGGAACGCCGCCTCATGACACTACATGCACGCGTCACGCAGTCGGCGCCGCCGGAAGAAGTTGCTGCTGCCATCAAGGCGCGCCTCAGGGAGTGCTACGGCATCGTCCACGCCACCGTTGAGGTCGAGCATCGCGCATGTGCCGATGCCGCGCCGCCTAAAGCCTCCAAGGCGCAATAGCCCCCCTCATGACCGATTGTTCAGCGATTGCTGCTACGAATAGGACCATGGCAGAGCCGATTTCTCCGCAAGCCCAGGCGCGTCCAAAGATCGTCATCGCGGACAAGAATCCCGTCGTCCGCGCCGGTCTGCAGGACTTCATAGCGCGCGACGGGCGGTTCGATGTCGTCGGCGTTGCTCCGACCGGTGCCGCGTTCCTCGCTCTCGCCGAGCAGAATGCCGTCGAGATCGCCATCATCGGCTGGTCGCTTCCCGACATGACAGGCGGCGACATTCTCGCCGCGCTGAAGCGCCGCCACGCGCCAACGCGCGTCATCGTCTACACGGGCGAGCCGGGAAAGGACGTGCTGCGCCAAGCAGTGCGGCTCGGCGCGTGGGGGTTCATCTCCAAGAGCGACGAGCCGGAGGTCCTCATGGAGACCGTCGCGGCGGTTGCGCGTGGCCGCATGTCGTTGCCCTACATCGACCTGCAGACGCTGACGAGCGATCCCTTGGGCGAGCTGACGTCGCGCGAGCGCGAGCTGCTCGTGGCGCTCGCCAACGGATGGACCAACCTGCAGATCGCCTCGCGCATCGGCATCTCGCGCAACACGGTCAAATATCACCTGAAGAACCTCTACGATAAGCTCGGGGTGAGCAACCGGGCGATGGCAGTCGCGCTCTACATGTCGGCGACGATGGACAGCCGCTGAGCGTGCCCTCTCGCGGCAGCGCAGCATTTTCGCCGGGTTGGCGGCAGGCTACCGAAGCGTTACAGTTTCCAAGGGTTAGGGGCGCAGCCAGACTCCGCTCGCGCTCCTCGCTTCCAGGGTAGGAAAGCCTACCCATTGGCCCAGCCAAGCCACTACCCAACGGCGTCCGGTTGCTGCCCATTCGGGTGTTGCGCGAGCGTTAACAGAAATAGATGCTCCGCGCCCGAGACGGCCGCCCGGAAGTCGTTTCGCACTTAACGAAACGCCGCCCGCCTGTACGGATGGGGAGCGGGCCTTGAGAGGCAAAGAAGAGCAAGACGCACGGCGAAGCCGCAAGATCAGAGACGGCGACTCGGAGGAAATACAAAGATGCCCGCCACGATGCATGTGTTCGTTCCCGGCCCCGCCAACATTCGCGAGGTCCTCGACCCGGCGATGGACATCCGCATGAAGGACATGCGCGCGCCCGAGCTGCCCAGGCCCACGGTAAAATCGCAAGCTGATTGACTGCGGCGGCGCCTCTTAGGGCGCCGTCGTCTTACGCACCACCAAGCTGGCGAGCTCAGCTCAAGCCGAAGGCCCAGGTCGAGCCCCGCCGTAACCCGATAAGAAGCCGCCCAGAGGAAACGCCTTTTATGAGCTACACACTCCATCCCCTCCGCAAAGCTCGCCTACAGCGCTCGGAGCTCGCCGTCCCGGGCTCGAACCCGACGATGATCGAGAAGGCGGCCAAGAGCGCGGCCGACTTCATCTTCCTCGACTGCGAGGATGCGGTCGCCCCGCCCGACAAGGAGCAAGCCCGCAAGAACATCATCCAGGCGCTGAACGACATCGACTGGCGCGGCGCCGGCAAGACCGTCTCGGTGCGCATCAACGGCCTCGACACCCACTACATGTACCGCGACGTCGTCGACATCATGGAGCAGGCCGGCTCCAAGCTCGACACCATCCTCATCCCCAAGGTTGGCACGCCGGCCGACGTCTACACGGTCGAGTGCATCGTCAGCCAGATCGAGGTCGCCAAGGGCTTTACTAACAAGGTGGCCACCGAGGCCCTGATCGAGACACCGCTCGGCATGGCCAACGTCGAGGCGATCGCCGCCGCCCCCAGCCGCCTCGAGGCCATGCACTTCGGCGTCGCCGACTATGCCGCCTTCAACAAGGCGCGCACCGTCGTCATCGGCGGCCTCAATCCCGACTACCCCGGCGACCAGTGGCATTTCGCGCTGTCGCGCATGACGGTCGCCTGCCGCGCCTTCGGGCTTCGGCCGATCGACGGGCCGTTCGGCGACTTCTCCGATCCCGATGGCTATACGGCGGGCGCCAAGCGCGCCGCAGCCCTCGGCATCGAGGGCAAGTGGGCGATCCATCCCTCGCAGATCGAGCTCGCCAACGCCGTGTTCTCGCCGACGGCGAAAGAGGTCGAGCGCGCCGAGCGCATCATCGCCGCGCTCAAGGAGGCCGAGGCGCAAGGCAAGGGTGCCGCTTCCCTCGATGGCAAGATGATCGACGCGGCATCGGAGAAAATGGCGAAGAACCTCATCGCCACCGCTGCAGCTATCAAGGCTTCGGAAGCCGCCCGCCAGGCGGCTTGAGCCCAAAAATTCCGTCTAGGGAGCCAAAAGAAATGGACATCCACGAATACCAAGCCAAGGAGCTGCTCTCCAAGTTCGGCGTACCGATACCGCGCGGCGGCCTCGCCTACAGCCCCGAGCAGGCGAGCTATCGCGCCACCGAGATCGGCGGCAAAAAGTGGGTCGTCAAGGCGCAGATTCACTCCGGTGCTCGCGGCAAGGCCGGCGGCATCAAGGTGTGCACCAACGACACGGAGCTCGAGCGCGCCGCCGAGAACCTCTTGGGCAAGAAGCTCGTGACGCACCAGACCGGTCCCTCGGGCAAGCTCGTCTCGCGCCTCTACATCGAGGAGGCGACCGACATCGCCAAGGAGATCTACCTCGCTCTTGTCATGGACCGCGCCTTGGAGCGCATCATGGTCGTCGCCTCGGCGGCCGGCGGCATGGAGATCGAGGAGATCTCGGCCAAGCAGCCGGATACGATCATCCGCGTCGTCGTCGACCCGGCGGTCGGCATGCAGGCATTCCAGGCGCGCGAGGTGGCCTATGGCCTCGGCGTCGATCCCGAGATCATCAATAAGCTCGTACCGACGATCATGGGATGCTACCGCGCCTTCCGCGACCTCGACGCCACGATGGTGGAGATCAACCCCTTGGTCATCACCAAGGACAAGAGCCTCTACGCGCTCGATGCCAAGATGTCGTTCGACGACAACGCCTTGTTCCGCCGTCCGCACATCGCGGAATTGCGCGATAAGAGCCAGGAGGACCCGCGCGAGACCTACGCGTCCGACCGCGGGCTCGCCTACGTCGGCCTCGACGGCGACATCGGCTGCGTCGTCAACGGCGCCGGCCTCGCCATGGCGACGCTCGACATGATCAAGCTCGCGGGCGGGGAGCCGGCGAACTTCCTCGACATCGGCGGCGGCGCAAGCCCTGAGCGCGTGGCGAAGTCGTTCAAGGCGGTCTTGAAGGACAAGAAGGTCAAGGCGCTGCTCTTGAACGTGTTCGCCGGCATCAACCGCTGCGACTGGGTCGCCAAGGGCGTGGTCGACGCCGTCACGGAGCTCAACATCAAGCTTCCCGTGGTCGTCCGCCTCGCCGGCACCAACGTGGAGGAGGGCCGGCGCATCCTCAATGAGAGCGGCCTCACAGTCATCACCGCGGAAACGCTGGCGGAAGCGGCCAAGAAGGCCGTCGCCGCCGCAAAAAGCGCCGCCTAAGGGAGAACGCTTCAATGGCCATCTTCATCAACGAGAATACGCCGATCCTCATTCAGGGCTTCACGGGGCGCATCGGCACCTTCCATGCCCAGGAGATGATCGACTACGGCTCCAACGTCGTCGGCGGCGTGACGCCAGGCAAAGGCGGAACGACCCACCTCGGTCGCCCGGTGTTCAACACCGTCAAGGGCGCCGTGCAGGAGACGGGCGCGCAGGCGTCGATCGTGTTCGTGCCGCCTCCGTTCGCAGCCGACGCGATCATGGAAGCGGCCGACGGCGGCATCAAGTACTGCGTGTGCATCACCGACGGCATTCCCGCCCAGGACATGATCCGCGTGAAGCGCTACATGCGCCGCTACAAGAAAGAGAACCGCATGGTGCTCACCGGACCCAACTGCGCCGGGACGATCAGCCCGGGCAAGGCCATGCTCGGCATCATGCCGGGGCACATCTATTTACCCGGCCGCGTCGGCATCATCGGCCGCTCCGGCACGCTCGGCTACGAGGGCGCCTCCCAGCTCAAGGCGCTCGGCGTCGGCGTCTCGACATCCGTCGGTATCGGCGGCGACCCCATCAACGGCTCCTCGTTCCGCGACGTCCTCGAATACTTCGAGCAGGACCCGGAGACCGACGCCGTGCTGATGATCGGCGAGATCGGCGGCCCGCAGGAGGCCGAGGCCGGGCAATACGCGCGCGATCACATGAAGAAGCCGGTCATCGCCTACATCGCGGGCCTGTCGGCGCCGAAGGGGCGGCGCATGGGGCATGCCGGCGCGATCATCTCCGCGTTCGGCGAATCCGCGCCCGAGAAGGTGGAGATCCTTAAGGGCTGCGGCGTCACAATCGCGCCAACGCCATCGGAGATGGGCTCGACCGTCGCGAAGGTCTTGTCCCAGATGAAGAAGGTCGCATGAGCGCCAAATGAGTATTCGGGCCTGCCCTGGCGAAGGGGCAGGCCCGCATCCGGCCAGCGCATCGAGCTCTTCGCGATCGGCTCCGCTCATGTCCCGACGTCTCGGATCGCCGGGCCAGGCAATGCGTGGAGGCTTTGACGGATGCTGGAAGAGGCCAAGCAAGCCACGCGCGGCGCGCTCGATGAGCTCCAGTTGCGCGACGAGCTGCGCGCGCTGCGCACCAAGATCCCCGATACGCCCGCGCTCAACCCGATCGTCAGCGTGGCGTTCGATCTGTCGCGTCGGCTCGAGTCCGGCAAGATCGGCTTTGATGATCTGCGGTCACTGGCCGTCCGGTTGATGGACCGGGCCTGCGTGCACCGGGCGCGCCACCTGCGCGAGCGGATCGGCTTCATCGATCGCGCCACGACCGCCAAGGAATTCGCCGACTACGTCCGGCAGACGGCCAAGGGCAGTGACTTTTCCGCCTTCAAGGCCCGCTGGGAGCGCGCGCGCACCGGCATCGTCTTGACCGCGCACCCGACATTCGGGCTGTCCGAGGCGCTGACGCGGCGCATGGCCGAGATCGCCATCGCGGGCGGGCCCGAGAGCCAGAAGATCGGCACGCCGCACCGGCCCGACACCCCCATAACGCTCGAGTACGAGCACGCAAGCGCGCAGGCGGCGATCGCAAATCTGCGTAACGCCTACGTCGATCTCCTCAGCGACTTCTACGCGGTCGCCGTCTCAGCGTTCGGCGACAAGGCGCTCAAGCTGAAACCGCACCTTGCCACCGTCGCCTCCTGGGTCGGCTACGACATCGACGGGCGCAACGACATCCGGTGGACCTTCTCGTTTCTGGTGCGCATCAAGGAGAAGCAGGCGGCCTTGAACGACATTCGCGACCGCTTTCTGGCGCTCAAGGCCGCGCTCGGCGATAGCGCGGAGGTGCAGCGTCTGTCGCGGCAGATCACGGGCAAGCTCGATCTGGCGATCGCCGCGGTCGACGAGCAGATCACGGCGCTCGACCAGGTGGGGCCCGGCGGCTTCACGCTTGCCGAGGCCGCGAACGTCATCACGCGGCCGGAGGGCTACAACCTCGTCTCGTCCGAGCCGCTGACCGCGCTCTTCGACGCGCTCATCGCCGCGGCACCGAGCCGGGAGGCCAAGGGCGCGGTCGCCGCGCTGTCGGGCCTCCTGGAGGCGACGGGGCTCGGAACCTCGCACATTCACCTGCGCGTCAACGCGGTGCAGATCAACAACGCCTTCCGCGCCTTCGTGCACGAACCGTGGACGCGCGATTTGACCGAGCGTCAGGCGCTCGCGCGCATCGTCGAGATGATCCGCACGGCGAGACCGGAGACCGTCAATTTCGAGACGCTCGACCTGGAGACCGCGACTGCCATCCGCCAGTTCGCGCTTGCGGCCCAGATCGCCAAGCACGTCGACCGCGACACGCCGATCCGCTACCTCATCGCCGAGTGCGAGAGCCCGGCGACGATCCTCATCGCGCTGTTCTTCGCCAAGCTGTTCGGCATCGAGAGGATCGTCGACATATCGCCGCTGTTTGAGACGCCGTCAGCGCTCGAGGTCGGACCCCGCCTGATCGAGCGCCTGCTCGCGGAGGACGCCTACCGCGACTACGTCAAGGGCCGCGGGCGTCTGTGCGTGCAGACAGGCTACTCCGACGCCGGCCGCTTCATCGGCCAGATCGCCGCCGGCCTCGCGCACGAGCGGCTGCACTTCGGCCTCGCCGAGGTGGTCAACAAGGCCAAGCTCGCCGGGGTCGAGACGCTGATCTTCTCCACGCATGGCGAGAGCATGGGGCGCGGGGCCTATCCAGGTCCCATGCGCCGGCGCCTGCGCTACGTCTTCTCCGGCGAGGCGCGCTGGCGCTTCTTCAGGCATGGGCTGCCCGTCAAGCACGAGACGAGCTTCCAGGGCGGCGACGGCTATCTGTTCTTCGCCAACAGGGAGTTTGCAACGCGCGCGCTCGCCACCATCGTCATCAGCGGCAAGGACCCGGGCGAGGGCGAAGACCCCTTCTACACCGACGTCAATCTCGCGCTCGACTTCCAGCTGCGCCTGCGCGACTACCAGCAGCATCTCTTCGCGCACCCCGGCTATCGCGCGCTGCTCGGCGCGTTCGGAACGAACCTCCTGTTCAAGACGGGCTCGCGGCCGGTGAAGCGGCAGGGCGAGCACGCCAGCGAGCGCGGCGACCCGGCACGCATGCGCGCCATCCCCAACAACGCCATCCTGCAGCAGTTCGGCTACGTGGCCAACGTCGTCTCCGGCCTCGGCGCCGCGGTCGGCTCCGAGCGCGATCGCTTCGTCGAGCTGGCCAAGCGCTCGCCGCGCCTCAGGCTTCTGATCGAGATGATCGCCAGGGCCAAGCAGCTCTCGAGCCTCAACGCCGTCGGCGCCAACGCCATACCCTTCGATGCGGGCTTCTGGGGCTTGCGCGCGGCGTGGGGGCGCGAGCCGCAGCACGAGGCGGCATTCAAGACGCTGGCTGCGCGCTTGCTCGAGGACGATCGCGCCGGCGCCATCAACGGCCTTGCGCACCATCTGCGGCTCGACGCCATCGATCTGCACGCGCTGCTCGAGGACATCGGGCTGGAAGGCGGCAAGATCCCCGACGACGTTCGCCTCGAGCTCGATCTGTTGCAGGCGATCCGCCTCACGCTGATCATGCGCATCTTCATCCTCGCCGCGCAGCTGCCGCGCTTCACGACGGTGAACGACGTCTCCTACGAGCAGATCTTCCGCCAGGCCTTGGCGCTGGAGATCCCGGAGGTGGTCGGCTTCATGCGTCAGGCGTTCCCCCATCGCGCGCGCGCGTCAGCCGCCGCCACGGCTTTTACCGAGCCCGCGAGCTACCGGCCGCACTCGATCGAGGACTACGGGCGGCTCGAGGCGGAGATCTTGAGCCCCATGGAGGAGGCCTACGAGATCGTGCGCGAGGTCGGCACCGGCATCTCGCATCACTGGGGCGCGTTTGGGTGAGATATCCCTCTCCCGATTCTTAGGGGGAGAGGGGGAGCAACCTCAGTGGTGCGCCCAGACTTGCACCGTGGCATACGCGCGGTCGCGCTTCGACGTCGCGATCGCGCGCGAGCGCCACGTCGCCTCGATCTCCTTGATGACGGCGTCCTTCTTGAGGTCGACCGGCCCGAAGTCCCCGTCGGCGGCGACTTTCATCCGGCTGTCGTCGAGGTCGTCCTTGGCCCCGTCCGCGTAGACGACCGCCAGATTGGTCATGGTGATGTCTCGATCCTTGACGGCGACCTTGATCTGCTTGAACCCGCCCTCGTTCTTGCCGACCGGGATTTTCACCTTGTCGAAGCCGATCGAGCCCGCGGTGTCGGTGCCGAGCAGCACCCAGCCGTTGTTGTACTTCGCGCCCTCGCCGTTGGGACCGAGCCAGCCGTCGGCGTACTCGCCGAACACCTCCACGCGCGCCTGCCCCTTGAAGTCGGGCCGCGAGCGGTAGACCAGCTGGAACTCCTTGATGAATTTGTCGCGATGCAAGGGAATCCAATCGGTCTTGTGGTTCTCCCCGATTTTCGCGTCCGTCAGCAGCGTCTCCATGTCGCCGTTCTGGTAGATCACCTTCAGATCGGTGACGAAGATGTCGTTCTTCAAAACGCGCAGGCGCACGCGGTCGAACTTGCCGATCTCGGGGCCGACGGGAATGACGTCACGGTCGACGAGGAAGCCGACGTCCTGCACGCCGAACAGCACCTCGCCGTTGCTCTCAGCCTTGCCGGGGATCGCGCTCGTCGCGTCGGGCGAGGTAGCGCGCGTGGAAACGTGCGACTTGCGGCGGTGGTGGCGATAGCGCACCTCGACGAGCGGCGAGGCCTTGCGGCCCGCCTCGAGCATGCTTCCAACCGGCGCGATGGTGGCAGCGCGCGCTTGCACCGCCAGCGCACCGGCCGCCACGACCACGACACCCGCAAGCAGCAGCCTGGCAATCATGAGCCCTCTCCCGAATAAAGGTTCGTACACCCCGAAATCGCTCGACGGTTCTTAGCTCACTCCGCGATTCAAAAAAAGGCGCCGCCTCGGCTCCTGCCGCGCCCCGATCTCCTGCCGCCCCGGCTTTTGCGACATTCCCCGGCGGTGGCGCACTTTTTCTTGTGCATGGCGGCGGACAGCGCGATGCCCACCACCGAACTGAGCGCGACTTCGGAGCGTGATTTTGCGCCGAAGCGCCTTCGAGCTTCTGGAGAGCGGGCGCGGACCCGTACTGAGGAGAGCGGGCATCGTTTAACGCGCATAAAGGGGCGTCTAGGGCAGAAATTAACACGATTGGCTTAGAACCCGCCCATCCCGGCAAGAGCCTCAGAGTGTCCCAAGCGGCCTCAAGCAAAATGACGAAGCCAGCCCTGATCGTCAACGCTATCGGCCTCCTGCTCGGGCTCAGCCTTGTTGGCTACATCGCCTACTCGCTCGTTCACGTGGAGACGACGGCGGCGTGCAGCCAGCGCTACCCCGGGGCGACGCGGTTGCCGCTGAAGACGGGCGATGGCGCCCTATTGAGTACGATCGAGCTGCAGGCGCGGGCCGGCCTGCAGGAATGGGGCGTGACGGAGAACACCAAGGTCGTGGCCGAAGGCCCCGCGGGTGCCGCGCTGCAGGTGAAGCTTGCCCCCGTCGAGGCGGGCGAACGCGGCGGGGCGCGGCCGGCAAACGGCGTGTCATTCCATTGGAGCCCCGCAGGCATCGGCCAAGCGCACTCGGCGTGCCTCGCCTACAGCGTCTGGCTCCCGAAAGATTTCCCGTTCAACGACGGCGGCGTCCTCCCCGGCATTTTCGGCGGCCAAGCGGACGCCATCAACGACCCGCCGAAAGATGGATCGGGCTTTGGAACGCGCATCAATTGGCGCGGCGACGGCGTGGGCGAGCTCGCGGCGAAACCCTCCGGCTCCGGCTATGCGCTCCCCATCCAGCGCGGCTTTCCGCTGGCGCGCGGCCGCTGGATGCGCATCGAGCAGGAGATCGTGCTCAATTCGCCCGGCAAAGCCAACGGGCTCGCCAGGATGTGGGTCGACGGCGATCTCAAGGCGGAGAACACCGCGCTCACCCTGCGCAAGGACAAGACGGAGACGATGTTCGGCGTGCTGGCGGACATCGGCTACCTGCGCGCGTCCGGTACCGTCGGCACCTTGCTCATTTCCCCCTTCGAGATCGCATGGCGCTGAGCGCCAGCGCGGCTCTTGCCCTGCAATGGCCACGGCGCGGAGCGCTGCGTCCGCTCCCACTTTAACCCTGCGCTTGCGATACCCACCTCTTATCCCCGGGGCGCTCCGTCTTCCCAGGGAGGAGGTCGCATGCAAAACATCTTGGGCTTTCTGGGCGAAGGCTTTGCCGAAGCGGATAAGAGCCGCGGCCCCAACCGGTCGCACGCCGCCGCCGGTGACGCCGACTTGCTCGATTCCTATTCGCGCGCTGTCGTCGAGGCCGTCGAGACCGTGGCGCCCGCCGTGGTTCACGTCGAGGTCGCGGGCATGCGCCACGGGCGCCGCGCCGTCGGCACCGGCTCGGGCGTCGTCGTTTCGCCCGACGGGCTGATCCTCACCAACAATCACGTCATCGATAGCGCGCAGGCGGTCTCGGTGACGCTGTCGGATGGCGCTAAGTTCGCCGCCCGCGCGCTCGGCCGCGATCCCGATACCGATCTTGCCGTCTTGCGCGGCGAGACAGGCGAGACGCTGCCTACGGCGCGCCTCGGCAACTCCAAGAGCGTGCGCCCCGGCCAGATTGCCATCGCCATCGGCAACCCATTGGGCTTTCAGTCGACGGTCACCGCCGGCATCGTCTCCGCGGTCGGCCGCTCGCTCAGGGCCCAGAACGGCCGGCTCATCGGCGACGTGATCCAGACCGATGCCGCGCTCAATCCCGGCAACTCGGGCGGCCCGCTCGTCAGCTCGGCCGCCGAGGTCATCGGCATCAACACCGCCATGATCGTCGGGGCGCAAGGCATCTGCTTCTCCGTCGCGGCCAATACGGCCCTGCACGTGCTCATGCAGATCCTCGCGCATGGCCGGGTGCGCCGCGCGCTAATCGGCATCGTCGCCGAGCAGGTGGCCGTGCCCGCGCGGCTCTCCTACAGAAACGAGCTGAAGCAGGCGAGCGCCGTACGCATTCGCGAGGTCCAGGCTGGGAGCCCTGCCGAGGAGGCAGGCTTGAAGGCCGGCGATCTCCTCGTGCGTCTCGACGATGAGACCGTGACCGGCGTCGACGACATGTTCCGACTACTCGACGAGCACCGCATCGGAAAGGTGGTGTCGGCAACCGTCGTGCGCTGCGGAAACAGCATCGACGTGCCCGTGCGTCCCATCGAGCGCGCTTAGACCCGCAAAGAAATGGGCTTCGACGCGTTGGGCGCTTTATTGTGCAATGCAAAGAACGAATTTTCGTAAGTCAAAATGCAGTCCCAATATAAATTGTTCTTTAACTTAGCAGAAAGCCATTGCGCGAATGACTTGCCAAGCAAATGGAAATGGTATTCTATTCTATTTCCAACGTGGCGCCCTCCCACCTGTCCCCCCTAAGCGGCGTCACGCATTGCAGCCCGCGGTCTTCCCCCGGACCGCGGGCTTTCATTTTGCCCAGCAGCATCGGCTATGAGCGCTCTGGCTTCCAGCCAGCCGCTTGCGCCTCGGCTTCGCTGCAGAACCAGCGCTCGCCGCGGCTGAGGCTGACACGCACGCGTGCATAGTCCTGCGACCAGGGCAGCACGTAGAGCCGGCGGCCGCCTTTCACGTTGCCTTTGATCGGACAGCCATCGGGAGCTGCGCGCTTAGCGTCCTGCCATTTCTGCGCTCGGTAGTCCGCGGGGCGCTCGGCCGTTCCGCTCCAAATGCCGAGCTTTGCCTCCCGTGCTTTCTCTTCGAGCCCGGCATAGCTCGAGAAAAAGCCCGTAACGGCGAAAACATGACCATTGCGCACGAGCTCGGCCGCAATGTCCTTTTCGCCGATCCGGCACGTGCCGCTGCGCCGGCCTTGCGCATCCGTGCCCGAGGACAGCGCGCACGATACCTTTCCGCTTGCCGCCAGTCGGGCGAGAGCGGTCTTCGCGGCCGCGTCGCAGCGCCAGCGCCGCGAGCTGGCTGACACGCACGTCTGGCCATAGAGCGGCGCCTCGATGCCGGCGATGCCGATCGTTGTTCTCGCAATCCGCAGAGTGTCGCCCGACAGCGCAACGGCGTAGCCCGCGACGGCGGAAGCCTGATGCGATGGGCTGAGCAGAGAGGGTAGCGCGGTCGCGGCCCGCCACAGGAGCCAACCCGCGCCCACGACGACAGCAAGCAGCGCCAGCATCGATCCGCCGCGCAGGATCGTTGCGCTTTGAGGTGCGCGATTCTGCAGTGCCGTTGCCAAGCGACCCAGGCCACCGCGCACGCTGGCGAGCGCTGCAGCGAGCCACGACGGCGCGCCGTCGGAGAGCCACGCCGCGATGAGGGCGCACACGATCACCGTGCCGATCAGCAGCGCGATGAAGATGTCGCTGGAAAAGCCGTTGGCCGCGATGCGCCTGATCGAGCCGACGAACGCGACGCCCGCGACCAGGGCAAGTGTCGCGGAGATGCTCGGCTTGCGCAGTCTCGCCAGCGCCGGCGCAAGCGACCGCCAGACGGTTGCAAGCGCGGGCGCGAGAATGGCCGATAGATACAGGAATGCCCGCGCGCAAGATCGCATAAAGGGCTGCGAGTCCCGCCAAGGCCTTGCTGCCGAGCACACCGAGGGCCTCCAGCACCACCGGAAGCCCCGCCCGCAGCTTGCGGTCGGCCGCACGCGCTCCGGCAGCGCCCATCGCGATGCCCATTGCGATGCCTTGTCGGGCTGCGGCCTTGGCCCCGCGCCCGAGCGCCTCCGCACCGACCACGCCCAAGACGAAGCCCTGATGGCCGGCGGCCCTAGCGCCGCGTCCAAGCGCCTGAGCGCCTTTGGCCCCGGCGGCGGCGCCGCGACCGCCCGCCACCTTCAGACCTTGGACGGCGGCTTTGCCCACGTGTGCGACGCGATCGCGCCGGTTCTGGCGCCGCACGAGGATCGTGGTGCGCACGTATTCGCGCCATTCAAAGCCGTCTTTGCGCCTGCGCCAACCGAACATGCGTCCTCCGGGGTCGTCGTCTCAGGCGGCGTCGCCGTCGCAGCGCCATAGCGGCCGCGGAAAGACGATCACGCTGCAAAGAGATGATGGCAAGCCTTTGGCCTCCCGCCCTTGAGCGAAGGACCTAGAGCTCAATGATAGCCTTCCCCTTCGCGCACCTTGCCGCGAAACGTCCAATAGACGAAGGCGGTGTAGCCGAGAATGATCGGCAGCATGATGAGCACGCCGATGAGCGTGAAGATCTGCGATTCGGGTACCGCCGCCGTCTCCCAGATCGTCAACGAGGGCGGCACGAGGTAGGGCGCGTTGGAGATCGCGAGCCCGAGGTAGCCGAGCATGAAAAGGCCGATCGCGGAGATGAACGGCATTGCCTCGCGCCGCGCGGAAAGGCCATACCAGCACGCCGCAGCCGCGCCCGCCGTCAGAAGCGGAATGGGCGAGAGGTAGAGCAGGTTCGGCCAGACGAACCAGCGCGCGGCGATGCGCTCGAAGGCGAGCGGCGTCCACAGGCTGATGATCGCCATGAAGACGATGACCAGGAGCAAGAGCCGCTTGGCCCAGCCGCGCGCCTGCTCTGCGAGCGGCCCTTCCGTCTTCATGATAAGCCACGTCGCGGCCAAGAGCGCGTAGCCGGCGAGCAGCGCCAGGCCCGTGAACAGCGGGAAGGGCGCGAACCAGTCGAGCGGCCCTCCGGCGAACGCCTTGTTGTCGACGACGATGCCTTGCAGGAAGCCGCCGAGCACGACGCCCTGCATGAACGTGGCGACGATCGATCCCCACGCGAAGGCATTGTCCCAAAACTCGTGCTTGGGCTTGGCGGCCCAGCGGAACTCGAAGGCGACCCCGCGAAATACCAGCCCCAAGAGCATGATGATGATGGGAAGATAGAGGCCGGACATGATCACGGCGTAGGCGAGCGGGAAGGCGACGAGCAAACCGCCGCCGCCGAGTACGAGCCACGTCTCGTTGCCGTCCCAGAAGGGCGCGACCGAGTTCATCATCATGTCGCGCCGGCTTTCGCTCGGCTCGAACGGGAACAGGATGCCGATGCCGAGATCGAATCCATCGAGGACGACGTAGAGCGCCACCGCCGTGCCGATGAGGGCGGCCCAAACGATCGGAAGCCAGAGCGCGATCGGATCCATGTCTTATTCCTCCATCGCCTCGTGCGCCGCCTCGCTCGCCGCCGCGAGCGGCCGCGACGGTAGCGAACCAGGCGTCGCCGCGGCCGCGCCCGACGGGCCGTGCTCGATAAGACGGTTGATGTAGTAGATGCCCATTGCAAACACGCAGAGGTAGACCAATAGGAAGAGGATGAGCGACGTCAGCACCGCCGACCCGGCAACGGGCGAGGCTGCGTCGGCGGTTCGCAGGATGCCGTACGCGAGCCAGGGCTGGCGGCCGATCTCGGTCGTGTACCAGCCGGACAGGATCGCGATGAAGCCCAACGGCCAGACGTATTGCGCGGCCTTAAGGTACCAGCGCGTCGTGAAGAGACGTCCGCGCGCCCAGAGCCACGCGCCGACCCAGCCGACGATCAGCATCAACACGCCCATGCCGACCATGATGCGGAAGGCGAAGAACACCGGGATGACCGGCGGCCGATCCTGCGGCGCGAAGTTCTTGAGCCCCGGGAACAACCCATCCCAGGAGTGGGTGATGAGCAGGCTCGAGGCATCCGGAATGGAGATCGCGAAGTCGTTGCGCTCCTCGGTCGAGTTGGGGATGGCGAAGAGCACGAGGTCACCCGGCGTGTTCCCGTCCCAGTGCGCTTCGATCGCGGCGATCTTCTCGGGCTGGTACTTCTCGGTGTTGAGGCCCGAAGCGTCGCCGATATACATCTGCAAGGGCGTCAGGATCGCGACCATGCCGAGCCCCATGCGCATCATCGTCTTCGCCTCGTCGCGATAGCGGCCCGCGAGCAGGTAGCGCGCGCCGACGGCCAGCACCACGAGCGAGGTCGTGAGGTAGGCCGCCGTGAACATGTGGGCGAAACGGTAGGGGAAGCTCGGATTGAAGATGATCGCGATCCAGTCGACGGGATAGGCGATGCCGTCGCGGATCACGTGGCCGGCCGGCGTCTGCATCCAGCTGTTGGCGGCGAGGATCCAGAACGCCGACAGCGAGGTGCCGATCGCCACCAGGATGGCGGAGAGCACGTGCAGGCCGGGCGGCACGCGCGACCAGCCGAACAGCATGATGCCGAGGAACGTCGCCTCCAGGAAGAAGGCGGTCAGCACCTCATAGCCGATCAGCGGCCCGACCACGTTACCGACGACGACCGAGAACTGGCTCCAGTTGGTCCCGAACTCGTAGGACATCACCACGCCGGAGACGACGCCCATCGCGAAGGAGACCGCGAAGACCTTGGTCCAGAACCGCGCCAGCAGCAGCAGGTGCTCGCGGCCCGTCATGCGCCAGCGGATCAGCAGCGTGGCGATGAACGCCGCGAGGCCGATGGTGAAGCTCGGGAAGATGATATGGAATGTGACGGTGAACGCGAACTGGATGCGGGCGAGGAGAAGACCATCGATTTCCATGGGATCCAGCGCATTTTTTGTTGCCTCTGGCCGGCATTTTGACCCCGTTCGACCGCTCCGTCGAGGGAACCATTTGCCCTATGGACCGTCATTCACCGCAAAATCGCGGTCGATGCGCGTGATATGCAGCTAGTCTTTGGCGAGCTGAGCGGGCGGCAGCGCCCACACGCGCACGATGCCGTTCTCGCCGGCGGAGGCGAGATGCTGCCCGTCGGGCGAGAACGCGACCGCCGTCGCTCCGCCCGTGTGTCCCGTCAGTGCAATGAGGGTGCGTCCGCGCTTGACGTCCCACAGCCGCACCGTGCCGTCCGCGCTCGCGGAGGCGAGCAGATTTCCGGCGGGGGCAAACGCGATGTCGGTGATGCGCCCCGTATGTCCGTTGAGCGAGCGCAGCCGGCGCGAGGAGAGCGCCGACCAGACGCGAATGCGTCCGTCGAGCGCGCCGCTCGCCAGGATCTTGCCGGAGTGCGAGAAGGCGACCGCGGTGACGAAGTCGCGGTGCCCGCGATAGCTGCGCTTGAGATCGAGCGTCCGCAGGTCCCAAAGGCGCACCGTCTCGTCGGCGCTGCCCGATGCGAGCAGCTCCTCGCGCGGCGCGTAGGCGAGCGCCTGCACGGCGTTCTGGTGACCATCAAAAATATGCAGCGGCGCTGCAGGCTGGCTCGTGTCCCATAGCGCCACCTTCCAATCATGGCTCGCGACGGCCACCCGGTTGGGATCGCCGACGAAGACGACCGCCCAGATGTTGGCCTCGTTGCGCTGGATGGTGGCGAGCTTGACGGCGTGCTCCAGATCCCACAGCACGACCTTTCCGTCGGCGTGGCCCGTCGCCGCGCGCGAGCCGTCGAGCGCGAGCGCCGTCGCATTCCCGTCGTCGAGCTCGATGGTGCGGATCAACGTGTGATAGGTCGCGTCCCACACCTTGAGCGTAGCGTCGGCCCCCGTCGTCACCAGCCAGCGTCCATCGTCGCTGTAAGCCATGCCGGCAATGGCACCGTGGTGGGCCGCAATCTCGGCGATGGGCGTCACCTGCAAGGATTGCGCAGCCGTCTGCACGGTCTGACTTGTGGGCAGCGACGCCCCGCGGCTTTCGAGACGGGGAAACCGGTCCTGCAGCGCGACCGCCGCGCTCGCCACGCCGACGCCGATCAACAGCTTGAAGGCGAGCGGGATCCACTTGCGGCGGGTGCCGCGCACCGGGCGCGGACGCGGCGGGGCACGCACCGGAACGAGCGCGCGACCTTTCGGCTCGGCCTTCTTGGACGCTGCCGGCTTGCGCTTGGCCTTGGGCGGCAGCGGCGGCAGCGCCTCCATCCGCACCGTCTTGGCCTGCGCCGGCTGTGCTTTTGCCTGCGCCTTTGCCTTTGCCGGCGGCGCGGCCGGGGCAGGAGCAGGAGCCGGCGCCGGGGCAGGCGCCAGCTCCGGCGGATTGGTGCGGTCGAAGGCCGGCGGCTTGCGCAGACCGTCGAAGAAATCGAGCATCCCGCCCTTAGGCCCCGGCGCGTCGGGTGCGGGAAGCGTCTGCGGCGGCTGCGCCTCGGCCGCGGCGGCGGGCGGCTCAGTCTTCTTCTTGTCGCGCCCGCGGTTGAGCCAGCTGGTGCGCGGCGCGTCCGGCGCCAACAGATCCCCGCGCCACGCGGCGATCGACTGCGGTCTTGCGTCGATGCCGAGCGCGAGCGCGCGGTCAATCGCTTTGAGGAAGCCCGCGCGGTAGGAGCTCAAAGCCGCCTCGCGCACCGGCACGAGCTCGTCTTTCACCATGCGCGAAGGAGCGTCGGGCGGGCGCTTGCCGGTGATCGCGTGATAGAGCGTGGCCCCCAGCGCGTAGATGTCGGTCCAAGGACCCTGCTGGCGGCTCGTCTCGGCGTACTGCTCATAGGGGCTGTAGCCCGGCTTCACGAGCGCGGAGACGGTCTTCGTGTGCGAGGCGATCTCGCCGCGGGCAGAGCCGAAGTCGATGAGTACGGGATCGCCGGACTTGCGGATGATGACGTTGTCGGGCGCGATGTCGCGATGCAGAAAATCCGCCTTGTGAATGAACTCGAGCGCGTCGAGCAGCGGCGCGATGATGCCGTCGAGCTCTTTCTGGCGCGGCGCCCGGCCGAGCGACTTCAACCAGTTCTTGAGGCTCTGGCCCTCCTCCCAGTGGAGCACCATGTAGCCGGTGTTGTTGGCGCGGAAGTAGCGATAGACGCGCACGATGTTGGTGTGGTCGAACTTGGCGAGCGTCTGCGCTTCCTCAATGAACCGGTCGAGGCCCCAGCGGTAGTCTCCGGCGCAATCCTGCGAGCGCGGTGCGGCCTCGATGCCGCCGGCGCGGGCGGCGATGTCGCTCGGGAAGTACTCCTTGATGGTGACGAGGCGGGCAAGCGCGATCTCGTCGGCGAGGTAGGTGACGCCGAAGCCGCCGGCGCCCAACACCCGCTCAATGCGGTAATCGCCGACCAGCTCTGTGCCGCTTGGCAGCGCGATGAGATTCGTCATGGCTCCCCGTGACGCCCGGGACCGCTCAGCTCACCGCGGAGCCTTTGCAGCCGATCGTCAATGACGTTTCGCCCGGACATATTTGTGGCCCACAAATGTGGCGCTCAGACGAGCGATGAACTCGAGATGAACAAATCTGCGTCCGTGTCGCCTCGCGGCCATGTTCCTGCCGTCATGCCGCTTGAGGCTACGCACTGATTTGCTGCGGGATCTTGAGACCATGAGACCGTCGTGGTCGTTGATGTTGGCTCTTATGGCCGCGACTGCGGTCACGCACACACCTGTTGCAGCGGCAGCGAATGCCGCCGAGACGAGCTCCAGCCTCTTGAGCTTCAACGCAGAATTGCCGAACGCTGCCTCGGCGCTTTTCGCCGTTCTCGGCGAGGGTGGCACGCAAGCATGGCTGCAGCTCTATCACTGGGTCGAGCAAAACTACGAGCGCGCGCCGGCCTTGATGTTGGGGCTGTCGGTGCTGCTCGCCGTGCCGCCCTTAGCGCTCGCGGGCTTCTTCACGCGGCGCCGCCGGCGCACGTCCAACTTGACCGTCGCGCTGCCGCGAAAGGCGCGAGGCGCTTCCAGCCGGCCGCGCCTGCGGACCACGCAGACCGAGATTTCTCCTTGGCCAACAGAGGCTTGGGTCGAGGCCGATGGCTTCCCCGGCAGCCGCCGAATCATCGGGCGGACGCTGTTGCGAATCGGGCGCGAGGAGGACAATGACATTCGCTTCGCGGTGAAAACCGTTCACCGCTACCACGCTGTCATCCGCCGCACGACCGACGGCGTCGTGATGATCACAGACCTGTCGGGCAAAGACGGCAACGGCGTGCTCGTCAACGGTGCCCGCGTGGCCGAGGCGCGACTGAGGAAGGGCGACGTCATCAATCTCGGCGAGGTCAGGATGCGCTTCGATGCGCGCCCCGTTTAGCGGTGCCGAGAGAGATGTCGTTCGCGAAGCGGAAGCGACAACGAGATGAAGCGGTTTCGGGCTATGATCCTTGGGAGATTTGCAATGTCGAACGAGCGCGGAGACGCAACAGAGACCACAGCGCCGCACCAGGGCGCGAAAGCGGGCCGGTTCCTCGGCTCCCTCAAGGAGGCGCTCGCCGCGGCCGGCCGTGACGACACGCAGCGCGGAGCGAAGTCGCAGGCGGCGGCCGCCGTGCCGCCCACCGCACAGATCGAGCCGGCTGCGAAGAAGCCGGACGCGAAAGCGGCAGAGCCCGCGGCCAAGGATGCCGCCCCCGCCGCACCCGCCGCCGGCTTGAGCGCCGCGGAGGCGGCCCGCGAGGTCAAGGGCCAGACGTCGCTCAAACCACCCGAGAAGCACCAGGAGTTCGCCGCGCCGCCGACCACGCGTGTCGTGCGCGGGGGCGCCAGGCCCGAGGAGGAGAGCGCCCGCACGCGGCTGGTGCGCGGCAAGGTCGAGGTTCAGCGCGGCGAGTTCGAGCAGGACCCCGTGGTCGGCTGGCTCGTCGTGGTCGGCGGCCCCGGCATCGGCTGCTACCGCCCGATCTTCGAGGGCAACAACACCCTTGGTCGCAGCACGACCCAGCGTATCCCTTTGGATTTCGGCGACGATACGATTTCTTCGGAGGAGCAAGCCTATATCCGTTATGATTCGGCCGCACGCTCGTTTTTGTTCGTGCCGAATCTCGCCAAGACCAACGTCGTTTCCGTAAATGACAAACGACCGACCGGAGCGGTGGAGCTCAACCAAATGGACGTGATCACGGTGGGTCGTACCCAGCTCGTGTTCGTGCCGTTCTGCGGCGCGGAGTTCGATTGGGCAGAGCTCACCGATGCCAAGAGCTAATGCAGGCATTCGACTATGCCTCGCGCGCCACCAAGGGCGCGAGGGACTATCAGGAGGACGCGAGCGCGTTCTGGTCCGCGAAGGACGCGAGCGCCGCCGACGCGCCCGCGGCTAATGCGACGCGCCTCGTCGCCGTCCTTGCCGACGGCATGGGCGGACACACAGCCGGCGCACTCGCAAGCCGCATGGTGTGCGAGAGCTTCGTTGAGGCTTTCGCGGGGCTCGATGGCTCGCGCCCCGAACGCCTGCTCAATGCGCTGCGCTCGGCCAATGACGCGATCGCGGCGAAGGTCGAGGTGAACCCGGTGCTGTCCGGCATGGGCTCCACGCTCGTCGCCGCGGTTCTGAGCGACGACGGCGTCGAATGGGTGAGCGTCGGCGACAGCCCGCTTCTGTTGTTCCGACGCGGCGAGATCGCGCTGCTGAATGAGGACCATTCGCTCGCGCCCGAGCTCGACCGGCTCGCCGCGATGGGCCGCATGACGGTAGCCGAGGCCAAGGCCGACCCGCGCCGCCACATGCTGCGCTCCGCCGTTACAGGCGAGGAGCTCGATCTCGTCGACGTGTCGCGCCGCCCGCTCTTGCTCGAGGCCGGCGACTACGTGATCCTCGCCAGCGACGGGCTGCACACGCTGGAGACGGCCGAGATCGAGCGCGTCGTCGCCGCCTACGCCGCCGACGGCGCGGAGGCGGTGGCGAGCGCGCTCATCCGCGCGGTCGAGGCGATGCGCGACCCGCACCAGGACAACACCACCGTGATCGCCGTGCGCCCGCTGCCCACCAAGGGCTGAGCGACACTGCTGTATGTTCCTTAAATGTTCTTGCGCGCGGACTGCGCCCTCGGCTAACGTTGCGCGTGCATTGCTAGGGGCGGCCCCGGGGGTATCACGGGTACATGTACGGGCAGATCTCCACCCTCGCCTTCGTCGGCATCGAGGCGCGTCCCGTCGAGGTCGAGGTGCGCATCTCGCCCGGGCAGCCGGCCTTCGTCATCGTCGGCCTGCCGGATAAGGCCGTGGCCGAGAGCCGCGAGCGCGTGCGCAATGCGCTGCACGCCGTCGGCCTCGGCATGCCCTATAAGCACGTCACGGTGAACCTCGCGCCTGCCGACTTGCCGAAGGAAGGCAGCCAGTTCGACCTGCCGATTTTGCTGGCCATGATGGTCGCCATGGAGGCGATCGCGCCCGACGCCGTCGCTCCCTACGCGGCGATCGGCGAATTGGCGCTCGACGGCGCGATCCGCTCGGTGCCAGGCGCGCTCCCTGCCGCCATCGGCGCCAATGCAAGCGGCAAAGGCCTCATCTGCCCGGCCGCGTGCGGGGCGGAGGCGGCGTGGGCGGGCGAGGACGTCGACATCCTCGCCGCGCCGCATCTCCTCTCGCTCGTCAACCATTTCAAAGGTCTGCAGACGCTCGCCCGGCCCGAGCCCAACCTCGAGCGCGAGAGCGGCCCGCTGCCCGACCTCGCCGACGTCAAGGGCCAGGAGAGCGCCAAGCGCGTGCTCGAGGTGGCGGCCGCCGGCGGCCACAACCTCTTGATGATCGGGCCGCCCGGCGCCGGCAAGTCGATGCTCGCAGCGCGGCTGCCCTCGATCCTGCCGCCCTTGTCGCCGGAAGAGATGCTCGAGGTCTCGATGGTGCACTCGCTCGCCGGCGAATTGATGGGCGGCAAGCTCGCGACGGCGCGCCCCTTCCGCGCACCGCACCACTCCGCCAGCATGGCGGCGCTCGTCGGCGGCGGCACGCGCCCGCGCCCGGGCGAGGTGAGCCTCGCCCACCTCGGCGTGCTCTTCCTCGACGAGTTGCCCGAGTTCCAGCCGGGCGTGCTCGACGCGCTGCGCCAGCCCTTGGAGATCGGCGAGACCATCATCGCGCGCGCCAACCACCGCATCGCCTACCCCTCGCGCATCCAGCTCGTCGCCGCCATGAACCCGTGCAAGTGCGGAGGAGCGGAGCCCGGCTCGAGCTGCAAGCGCGGCCCGCGCTGCGCAGCCGACTACCAGGCGCGCATCTCCGGGCCGCTGCTCGACCGCATCGATCTGCAGATCGAGGTTCCCGCCGTGAGCGCCGCCGACCTCGTGCTGCCGGCACCGAGCGAAGGCAGCGCCGAGGTCCGCGAGCGCGTGACAAGGGCCCGCGCGCGCCAGCGCGAGCGCGCGGTTTCTCTCGGGGTGCGCGGCGTGCGCACCAACAGCGAGTGCTCGGGGACGCTGCTCGAGCAGATCGCGGCGCCGGATGCGGAGGGCGCGAGCCTGTTGCGGCAGGCGGCCGATGCGCTGCATCTTTCTGCGCGCGGGTTCCACCGCACCATGCGCGTTGCGCGCACGCTCGCCGATCTCGACGGCGTCGACCGCGTCGGTCGCGCGCACATCGCCGAGGCGCTGAGCTACCGCGGCGAGACGCTGCGGCAGGAGAAGGCGGCGTAAGAGGCAGTAGGCAGTCGACAGGGTGACTGCCGACTGCCGACTGCCTGCCTCACGCCGCCTGCGCCGGCAAGCCCTTCTGCATCAGCGCCGCCTCGACCGTGTTCTTCAAGAGGCACGCGATCGTCATCGGCCCGACGCCGCCCGGCACCGGCGTGATCGCGCCTGCGATCTCGCGCGCTTCGGCGAAAGCCACGTCGCCCACGAGCTTGCCCTTGCCGTCCGGCTTGAGGACGCGGTTGATGCCGACGTCGATGACGATGGCGCCCGGCTTGATCCAGTCGCCTTTCACGAACTCCGGCTTGCCGATGGCGGCGATGACGAGGTCGGCGCGGCGCACGACGCCCGGCAGATCGCGCGTCCTCGAATGGCAGATCGTCACCGTGCAGTTCTCGCGCAACAGAAGCTGCGCCATCGGCTTGCCGACGATGTTGGAGCGGCCGACGATGACGGCATCGAGCCCCGTCAGATCGTGCTTCACCGACTTAGCCAGGATGATGCAGCCGACGGGCGTGCACGGCGCCAAGGCCCGCTCGCCGATCGACAATTTTCCGACGTTCATCGGATGGAAGCCGTCGACGTCCTTGGCCGGGTCGACCGATTCCAGCACTTTGAGGCTGTCGATGTGCTTCGGGAGCGGCATCTGCACGAGAATGCCGTGCACGGCCGGGTCGGCGTTGAGCTGGGCGACGAGGGCAAGCAGGTCTGCTTCGGAAGTCGACTCATCGAGCTTGTGCTCGAAGGAGGCCATGCCGACCTCGACCGTCTGCTCCGCCTTGTTGCGCACGTAGACCTTGCTCGCCGGGTCCTCGCCCACGAGCACCACCGCGAGCCCGGGGGCAAGCCCGTGCTGCGTCTTGAGGCGGGCGACCTCGGCGGCAACGTCGGCGCGCACCTTGGCGGCGATCGCCTTTCCGTCAATGGTGTAGGCTTGGGTCACGTCCTCCCCCGTTTCTTTTTGCTCATGCCACTGGTCACACCTTGGGCGCGAGCTTGGCCTTAAGCCGCGCCTCGAGGCAACCAGTTTCCCCGCTGATGGTGAGCGACTTGACGCGCGATTTGCCCCCGTGCGTCACGCGCACCGCGCTCTTGGGAACGTCGAGCCAGCGCGCCACGAGCCGCTCCAGCGCCGCGTTGGCCTCTCCCTCGGCTGGAGGCGCGCGCACCCTGGCGCTGAACGCCATGCCCTCGGCCGTCTCCCCCACATCGCCGATGCCTTCTATCGACGATTTCGGCGTTAGGCGCACGCGCACGATGACGCACCCGTTGCCCGTGCGCCAGGGTCGCTCGCGGCCCACACCAGCGCTCAGCCGGCAAGCGCAGGGATCAGCACGCGCTCGATGAGGCCTTGCACGAACAGGCACCCCAAAATCAGGATGATCGGGGAGATGTCGATCGCGCCGAGGTTGGGCATGACGTTGCGGATCCGCCGCAGCAGCGGCTCGGTGAGCGCGCTCAAGGCCCGGTCGATGGCGCGCACGGTCGGGTTGTAGGGGTTGACGACGCCGAACGCCATCAGCCAGCTCAGCAGCACGCCCGCGACGATGACGTAGATGTAGAGCGTGATCAGGTAGCTGATGAAGTCGAGTATGTAGGCGATCAGGTTCATCACGGATGTGCTCTAAATGGCTGCCCGGCTGACGTGTAGCGTCAGGGGCTCATTCGGGCAAGGCCATGGACGGCGCAGGCGAGCGATTTCCCGCCTGCTGCTAGCCTTCCTTGACAAGATTCCGGTGCGCCCCCTAAATGCCGCCCACTTCCCGGGGCCGTAGCTCAGATGGGAGAGCGCTGCAATCGCACTGCAGAGGTCAGGGGTTCGATTCCCCTCGGCTCCACCAATCATTCTCCTTTGCGCGCAGCCGCCGAAGCCGTCGCAGCTGAGGAGCGCGCTCCAATAGCGCAATTTGCAGCAACCTTTGCGACAACCCGGGGGCTCAGGCTCGCCCGCGTTTGAGCCCGGCTCCCGGCGCGGTCGGCCAGACGCCCTGGCTCACGAGATAGGCGCGGATGCGGCTGTCGGCCATTTGCGTCTCGACCGACCGATCGACGAGCTGCGGGAAGAGCCGCTGCACCAGCACGAACAGGCGCTCAGGCCCCTTCGCGTAGACGCTGTCGGCGTCGCGCGCGACCGCGCTCCAGACATCGCCGGCCACCTTTGCGGGATCGTCGATGCGCATCTGCATCGGGCCGATGAGGCGCGCGAACGCGCCGGCGGCGTCGGTCTTCGTCGCGCGGGGCGCGGCATAGGTTATGCCGACCCCGAACTCCTTGAGCTCGCGGCGCAGTGCAATCGAAAGCCCGCGCAGGCCGAACTTGGAGGCGGAATAAGCGCTAAATAGCGGGTACGCGATATCGCCGAACATGGATCCGACATTGACGACGCGCGACGGCGCTGCCCGGTGCAGAAGCGGTAGGAGCTCGCGGATGAGCGCTGCCGGCGCGATCACGTTCGTGGCCATCAGCCGCTCGAGCTCGTCGTCGCTCGTGCGGGAGAGCGGCCCGACCGATACGACGCCCGCATTGTTCACGAGCACGTCGAGCCGCCCCCACCAGTGCCCGATGTAGTGCATGAGGGCAACGCGGATTTGCGGATCCGTGATGTCGCCGGGAAGTGCCGCATGGCTGCGGCGCGGCCCCATCATCGCCAGCGTCTCCTGCAGCGCGTCGGCGCGCCGCCCCGTCAGCGCAACCGTCATGCCGCGCCGCGCCGCCTCGATGGCGAGCTGGCGTCCAATACCGGAGCCGGCCCCGGTGATGAGGGCAATCTTGCCCTTAAGCTGCATCGCGCCGCCCGGGGTGACGAATGGCAAGCTCGCGGAAGATGTCGCCGTAG
This sequence comes from uncultured Alphaproteobacteria bacterium, assembly GCA_963724945.1. Taxonomy (GTDB): domain Bacteria; phylum Pseudomonadota; class Alphaproteobacteria; order Rhizobiales; family Hyphomicrobiaceae; genus Hyphomicrobium_A. The sequence continues at coordinate 392,775 of CAVRWL010000003.1, forward strand.
AGCCGATAGATGATCTTGGACGTGTCGATGATGATGGCGTGGGCGTCGGCCGTGATCTCGTTGACGAGCCCCTTGAAGAACGCGACGTGCTCGATGTCGAGCGCTCCGTGCGAGCGCAAGTACGAGAAGCCATCCTTTCCCGGAACGGCGAGCGAGGCTTGGATTGCGTTGGCGGCCTCATCGGCAAGCATCGTCGACATGCCTTCGAGCACGTGCACGCTGCCGAGCATCGCGTAAGGGCTAATCCACTCGACGGCGTAGTAGGTGTAGCCGACCATGATCTGGCACGCCTGCCCGGGCTTGCCCGCGCGCACGGCCTCGGCGTCGCCGCCCATGGTGCGTATGTCGTCGAGGATCCACTTCTCGTGACCACGCTCCTCCTTCATGTACTCGATGAGGGCGTCCTGGTAGGCCTCGTCCTGGGTATGCACGGAGGCGAGCGCAAGCAGCGGATAGGTGTGCTTCACGTGGTGATAGGCTTGCGTGAGAAAGTCGATATAGAGCTCGCGCGAGGCGCCTTTCTGCACGGTGCTCTGGATGAGCGGAATCGACAGAAACGCGTTGCGGTCGGGGCCGGTCGCGGTCTGCAGCTCGTCGTAGAAGCTCATGCGGTCATCTCCTCTTCTTGCAGTCGGCGACGGCTTTTGCCCGCGGCCGTCGATTTGATCTCGGCATAGACCGAAGCGAGGCCTGAGCGCCGAAAGCGCCCGTTGGGCGTGAGCAGATTGCGCCGCAGCGCCTCATCGAGGCTTACGACGGCGAAGTCGCGCGGCACCGCATAGAGGGGGGCCTCGCGGCAGGCGACGCTCATCGCCAGCAGCACGTGCGCTCGCGGCGCCTCGGCGAGCCAGCGTGCGCCCTTCGCGGAAGGTATGAGTAGAGCGTAGAGATGCGGCTCCCCGTGCCCGATCACGGCGCAGGCAGCGAAACGCGGGTCGGCGAGCAGCATCGCCTCGATCCACTCCGGGCTGACGTTGCGCCCGTAGGACGTCACGATGAGGTTGTCCTTGCGGCCGTAGACGCTGAGATGACCGGAGCTGTCGAATTGGCCGAGATCGCCCGTGCGCCAGGGTCGCGCCGCGGGGCCGCCGCCCAAGTAGCCGTCCATCACAGTCGGACCATCGACGACGATCTCTCCGCCCTCAATTCGCACGGTGAGCCCGGGGAGAGGCTCACCGACGGTGCCCGCCGTGCGCCGTCCCGGACGGTTGACGGCGACCACCGAGCAGCACTCCGATAGCCCATAGCCCTCGTGCACCGGGATGCCGAGCGACCACGCTCGCTCGGCGAGCTCGGCGCCGACGGGGGCGCCTCCGACGGCAACGAAGCGCAAGCTGGCTGGCGCGCGCTCGCCATTCGCCGCGAGCTGCTCGACCCAAGCGGCAAGCACCTGCGGAACCAGCACCGACGTCGTCGGGCGATGCCGCGCAAAGGCGGCAGCAACCCCGCCCGCCTGCCCGCGCGCAACCGAGGCGGCGAGCGTGCCGTCGAAATGCATGCGCGCGCCGGCGAGAATCGGCACGCAGATCGCGCATATGGTCTCGAGCAGCAATGGCAGCGGCAAGATCGAAAGGTATGCATCCGATCGGCTCGCGCCGATCGCCTCTGCGAGGCGCGACGCCGAGGCATCGATCTGAGCGAGCGCGAGCCGCACGCCTTTGGGGCGCCCGGTGCTGCCCGACGTGTAGATGATCTGCCCTGCGCCCGCAGTCGCCTGCGGAAAGGCCTCGCGCCGCGCGGACGATACGCCGATCGTCGTGGTGCCGAGCTTCGATGCGAGCTCTTGGCCGCCCGCGGTCGCGATCACGTGCGTGATGCCGGTCTCGCCGATGATATGGCCGAGCTGCGCGCCGCTGAAGAACGTCGGCAGCGGCACGACCATCTTGCCAGCGAGCCAACCGGCGAGCTGAGCGATCGCCCACTCGGCTCCATTCTCGCCGATGAGCCCCACGACCTGCGGCAGGGATCGCAGCTCCTCGGCGAAGCCCGCGACGCGCGCCGCGAGGCCCGCACGCGTCAGCGAGATCGCATCATCGCTCAAGGCCGTCGCGCCGTCATAGATCGCCGCAGAGCGCTTGAGCGCCAACATGACGTCAGGCATAAGCCGCCTCTAGAGCCCGACGCGAGAGGAAGGTTGAGGCCGTACTGCGACCGACGGCGCAGACGATGGGGGCGGACGCGTAATACGAGCCCCATGTCTCGGCGTTGGCAACGCGGTCAGGGTCGGCGACCGCCAGGGCAAGCGGCGGCAGGTTGATGCGGTTGAGGAGCTCGCGCAGCCGCTGCGTCGCCGTGAAAAAGGCCCAGTCGAATCCGGCAAGCTCGCCATAGGCGACGACGCGGCGCAGAAAGCGCGTCGCAGCTTGCGGCGCGCGGCTGGCAAGCCCCGTGACCTCGAAGATACTGGAGCGGTCGACCACTCTGCCGGTTGCCTGCGAGAGCGCCTGCTCGACCGGCGCATCGAGATAGGACTCGGAGAAGAAACCCGTGTGCGCATAGCGCAGGCCCGAGGCGCAGACGCACTGGCCGTCCTCTGCGAACATCGCGATCAGGTCGGGCGGAAAAGAGGTCACCGAGGCCGCGTAGTGCTCGCGATAGACATCGGCGATGAAGCGTTCGATTTCAGATCTGCGTGCGTGATCTTCCGAAAGGACGGTGATTTGCACAGGTCGCTCCCCCGAAGCTGCGTTGGCGCAGACTTTCGGATTTGGCCCTTACGCCGCGCTTACCGCCCGCAAGTGGTCATAATCCCGGCTTGCAGGCCCAACTCAGCGCAACTGATAGACGATGCTCGAGCCATCCTTCGCGGCGAAGGCGACACGCACGAGCGTGTTGGCTCGGTCGAACCAGACGTCGCGGTTGATGCCACCCGAGATCGTAAAGTGATGCGCTGGCACCTTTGCGCCCGAAGCCACCACTATCTCCTCGCCCTTATCGACAACGGTAATCGGCATCTGCTTGCCGGTGAGCGTGTTCAAGAGCCGCGTTTGTCTGACGATGCCGGGGTTCCAAAGACTGGCAGGGAGAATTGCAGCAGCAGCCGTCGTCTGCGAGCCGTCGCCGGCGACGCGCAAGTGGTCGCCCTCGGCTGCCACCGCCAGCTCGTGGGCGGTGCCGTCGTCGTTGGTGCGCGATCTGAGAGCGATCAGCTGGTTGCCCTTCCACGTCTCGACGGCGCTGTGCTCGAATCGATAGACGGGAATGAAGGCGATCTTCACCACCACGTTGGTCGAGATCTTCACGTTTGTCGTATCGCCGTTGTGCGAAAAGTCGATGACGTGACGTCCCACCGCCTCGTTGTTACGGACGACGACGAAGTCCAAGTGCGACCGCGCAAATTGCCCGGCCCCGCCCGCTTGAGCGGTCGCTGCCGGCGTCGCGAGCAACAAGGCCAGTCCGAGAAAAGCAACGGGAGTTGGGATGGTTGTCATGGGCTGCTCCGTTCTTCCCGCTTCGGTCGCGGCCGGACCTTCCCCGTGCAAACTTACGCTGACCTTACGCCGCGCAAGGTCGCGTCGTTCATCCCACCCGTAATCAGCACGTAAGCCGAACGTGGTCTCGCTTGCGCACATGCGACGAGGCTACCGGGGGGATTTCCATGCGATCGGTGTTGACGTACGCGTCTGCCATGCTCTTTGCGCTTGGATCCTTCGCAACGGGTGCTGACGCGGCGAGCCTCTATCCGAGCGCGGATAGCGATCTCGATCCGATCACCTGGACCGGATTTATCATCGCTCCTTATTTCGGATACGAGACGCTCAACTTGAACGGCGCAGGCTCCGCAGGCCTCGGCGATCCCAGCGGTTGGCGCGTCGGTGGCGAGCTCGACTACGACTATCAGATCGGCCGCTTCGTCGTCGGTGTTGCCGGCGACGCCTTCTATACCTGGTATGAGAGCAACGGGAGCGGGCTGAGCACGCGGCTTAACACTTATGAGACCGCGCGCGCGAGGCTCGGCTATACGTTTGGCCGTTGGATGGTGTTCGGCACGGGAGGCGCGGCCTTCGGCAACCTCGAGATCAAGAATGCGGCGACGGGAGCCGGGCAGAGCCAGACGCTGACCGGTTGGACTGTCGGCGGCGGTGCCGAGTGGGTCTGGTGCAACAATCTCGCGCTACGCGGAGAGGTCGCTCACATGGACTTCGGCTCCGCCAAGTTCGACAGCGTGCCACTCCCCAATAAGGATGTGGGCGCCACCCTCGATCTCTTCAAAGTCGATTTCGTCTCGCGCTTCTGAATGCGCACCGTTGAATGAAACGAGATGACCGCGCCAATTCGCAATCTTTGATGGGGTGCGTAAGCTATTTCGGCGGGGCCATGGCAAATCGACGCGCCCGTCATGAGACTTTCGGACCGCAATGTGGCGGTCTCGCAACTAGCGCCGGACCAGGGCGTGGTACTTCGTTACTGCGGCGGCTGTCGGATGCCCTGCGCGAAAGGCAGGGCACTGTTCCCAAGGCGTAGCGTTTCATGAGCTTGGTTCGGCTAAGTGCTGGCATTGTCCTCCAGATCGCGAGCTCGGCGCTCTTTAGCAATGCGAGCCTGGCGCAAAGCGCCGCGTTGAGCCCCTACCCTGGGGGGGTCGTGATCGCAAAGAGCCGGTTCGGAAACGGGACCATGCAAGGCCAAGTGCGCCATGCCCGTCTGGGGTGGGAGGTCCGGCTTCCCGGCGGGCGATGGGTTTATTGCCGGCGGAGCTGCTCGGAGACACTGCGTGTCGAGACGGTCGATTTCTTCGAATTCGAACGCCGCCGGCTCGGGCCAGCTAACCAACGAATGCGGCATTTTCGGATGCCTGAATTTGAAATACGCCCGTTGATTCAGGTCATTCCGGGCTCAGACGGCCCCATGTAATGTTCCCGTAATCGGATCGCCGCAATCAGCCTCTACCTCGTCGCAAAGCCGGCTGAATGTCATCGTAGGCGGCTGAATGAACGGGGGAGCAGTCCAATTTTCCAACGCCTCGTAGATGTCCGCTTGCGCAATGCAGATCCGCGCTCGGCTTCGCGATTAAGGACAAAATCCGTGCGGCTGCTGGTCATTGACGACAACCAACGGCTTTCGGAGTACGTGGGCGTAGCGCTGCGCGGCCAAGGCTTCGCCGTCGATTCGGTCGAAAGCGGTGCCGACGCGGAAGCTGCCATCGCCACCACAGCTTACGATGCGATCATCCTCGACTTGGGTCTGCCGGATATCGATGGGCTGGCGTGGCTCACGGAGGTGCGCAAGCGCCTCAATCAGACGCCGGTCCTCATCCTCACCGCGCGCGATGGCGTGCAGGATCTCGTTCTGGGCTTGAACTCGGGCGCGGATGATTACCTGCGCAAGCCGTTCGAGGTCGAGGAGCTCGTCGCACGCATACGCGCGCTGCTGCGTCGTCCCGGTCACGCTCTCGGCATCCAGCTCACGCAAGGCAACGTGGCCCTCAACACAAACACGCGCGAGCTCACGATCAATGGCGTCCTCGTCGACCTCGGCCGGCGAGAGTGCGGCGCGCTCGAGATCTTGTTGCGCCGCGCCGATCGTGTGGTCACGAAATCCGCGATCGAAGAGGCCATCTATGGCTTCGGCGAGGAGCTTGCCTCCAATGCGATCGAGGTCTTGATCCACCGCCTGCGCAAGCGCATGCAGGACGCTCAGGCCAACGTGCACATCCATACCCTGCGCGGGGTCGGGTACATGCTCACCGATGCGCCGGCGTGACACCATGCGGTCCTCGAGCTCACCTGCCCCCCGCGCTCAATCGATCTGGGTCAGGCTGATCGTAGGGCTCGTGGCGGTCTCGCTTCTCGCTGCCGCAGCGACGAGCCTGCTCATCTACGAGCGCTTCATTGCGACGAACTCGGCATTCCGCGACCGCACCTTGCAGAACGACGCGCGCGTCATCAGCAAGCTTTTGCGCCGCGCGGCCCAGGGCCGCCCGCTGCAGCTCCCCGATTTCCTTGCCGACGGCTTTCAGCAGGGCAAAGGAAAGTTCGCCATCGTCAGCGAGCACGGCGTCTTGGTTTCCGGCTCGCCCGGCGTCACCGAGGCGCTGGCACCCATCGACGACGCCGATCAGCGCGATTTCTTCCTGACGGACGGCGGACATGACGGGCAAAAGCTCTATGGCTTCACGCTGCACGGGAGCTATGGCTCGAAGCCTGTATGGATTCAGGTCGCCGTTCCGCAAGGCGAGATTGCTTTCGATTCCGTGCTCGAGGAATTCATCAAGGACATCGGCTGGATCTGGGTGCCCTTCGTCATTGTCTTGCTCACCACCAACCTACTGGTTGCCAGAATTGGATTGCGCCCTTTGCAGCGCGCCGCCGCCCAAGCCGAGGCCATCGGTCCAGGAGCGGTGTCCGCGCGCCTGCCCGAGGAGGGTCTGCCACGCGAGGTGCTCGCGCTCGTGGGTGCCGTCAACCGGGCATTGGACCGGCTCGAGACCGCATTCCACTCGCAACAAAGGTTCATAGCCGACGCGGCGCACGAGCTTCGCACCCCCGTGGCCGTCCTCAAGGCGCACGCGCACATTCTTCCGCCACAGGCCGGCCTGTCGGCGTGGAAGGAGGAGATCGACGCCATGGAGCGGCTCGTTAACCAGCTCCTCGACTCCGCGCGGCTCGACATCGTTGCCTTGGAAAAGGGCCAGGTCGTCGAGCTCAACCAGGTCGCGCAGGCCGTTGCATCGCAGTTGGCGCCGCTCGCGCTCGGCGCCGGCAAGTTGGTGGAGGTGATCCCCACGAGCGTGCCCGTCTTCATAGACGGCTCCGTCGATCTGCTCGCCGGTGCGGTGCGCAACCTCGTGGAGAACGGGGTGCGGCATACGGCACCTGGAACCGCGGTCGAGATCGAAATTTCGCTTCCGGCGACGCTGCGCGTCCGAGATCACGGACCCGGCATCGACCCGCAGGAGCGGGAGCTGATCTTCAAGCGGTTCTGGCAGGGCGGCCGCGACCGCGGCGGGGGAGTCGGGCTCGGCATGGACATCGTCGCCCGTTCCGTCGCAACTTTGGGCGGCACAATTTCGATCTCCGATGCTCCAGGCGGAGCCGTCTTCATCCTCCAGTTCCAACCGACGAGCGTCAGCGCTTCCGGGAAACGGAGCATTGACGACCGACCGGCAAGTGCGCGCTATTGGGACAGTCACGCACAAAATCCATCCTGAGATCGTGCGAGTAGCCGGCGGATTCCGACATGGATGCGTACCGCGTCTGCGTTTTTGCGCTCATCCCCGCGCTTGGCATCTGCATCGGTGCTGAGCGTACGTGGGCGGGGAACGAAGCAAATTTCGTGCTCTACGATCATCACACGGAGGCAAAGGGCACCACAGAAATCAATGTTTTCAATGACTTTTCGCGGGGCGCACCCGGAGATCCGGCGTACGCGGCGCAACTCATTGAGATAGAGCGGGCCCTTTCCGATCAGTGGATGGCGTCGCTCTATGTCGAGAGCGACCACATCGACGGCAGCGACTATGCGTTCGGTGGCTGGCGCCTCGAGAGCCGCTATCGGCTTCTGCCCTACGGGGCGTTTCTCAATCCAGTCCTCTATGTCGAGTACGCACACCAGCGCCCCACACACCGCTATCTGCTCGAGGTCGTCGGGCGGACCGATGCACCCGAAACCATAGGCAGCGCCTCCGAGATCGAGAGCCGGCTGATCCTCGGTGAGGATATCGGCGACAGGCTCGACGTTGCGTTCAACTGGATCAACGACGCCAATCTGCGCTCGGGCGATTGGGAATTCGGATACGCCCTCGGTCTCAACTACGCCCTCTTTCAGCAGGGTGAACGCGCGGCTGAGCCAACGGGCGGGGCTCGCCCCCATGATCGCCAGGATGGCGATTGGGGCGTAAAGGAGGTCAAGCTCGGCGCCGAGCTCTACGGCGGCGCGGGCGACAGCGGCCTGGGGCTTAGCTTGGATCCAAGTGTGACAAAGCACTACGCGGAGCTCAATCTCCGAAGCGAGTTCGAGAACGGGCTGCACCTTCAGGTGGGTGCCGCCGCTGGCCTGACCCACGACAGCGAGCGGGGCCTGGTCCGCATGATGCTCGGCTACGAGTTCGAGTAACTTTGCCGGGGCGTTCGACTGGTCGAAATTTACGATGCCGGCGCGCAGCGTTCGCAGCCGTAATGTTGCGGTAAGTCACTGACGCCAGGGTGCCTCCCGATCCGCCCCAAGAGAAGGGTGCGCGTAGCGGCTGCTCGCAGCTGCATTGAGCCCAGACGAGGGATCGTGGAGCTGACTAAGCAAGACGGCGGCAGCATATTGGTTAACGCGTTGGCTGCCCGCGATGACGTGGGTGGAGCGCCTGAAGCGCTGCTCGGCCCGGTACGGCAAGCCGTTGTCAGCTGCGCGGCTCGCCAGCCGCTGAGCAGCGTCCGGCCGTCGCCGATCCTCACAGTGGTCGTACCGACCTTCAACGAGTCCGCCAACGTTCCGCTGCTCGTGGAGCGCGTTGCGTCGGCCCTGGAAGGCGTCGACTGGGAGCTTGTCTTCGTCGACGACAACTCGCCCGACGCCACATCGGCAATCGCGAAAGATCTCGGACGCCGCGACGCCCGCGTGCGCTGCATCCGGCGGGTCGGCCGGCGCGGGTTGTCCGGCGCCTGCCTCGAGGGAGCGCTTTCCAGTCAGGCCGAGTTCGTCGCGATCATGGATGCCGATCTGCAGCACGACGAGCGGCTGTTGCCGCGGATGCTCGATGCGCTCCGGCGCGGAAAGCCAGATTTGGTGATCGGAAGCCGGTATACGAACGGCGGAGCGGCGAATGGATTTTCGTTGCTGCGTGGGTCGATCAGTCGCACCGCGACGCAATGGGCGCGCCGCCTGACCGGAGTTGCGGTGCACGACCCCATGAGTGGCTTCTTCATGATGCGGCGCGAGCTCCTCGACCAGATTGCGCCGGAACTGTCGAGCGAGGGATTCAAGATCCTGTTCGACATTCTAACCACGGTCAGGCGACGCAAGCTCTCGATCGTGGAGCTCCCGTATGGGTTTCGCGCGCGACTCAACGGAAAGAGCAAGTTCGACGTACGCATCGGGCTCGAGTTCGTATCCCTCATCTTGGCGAAGCTCACGCATCAACTGGTATCGCCGCGTTTCTTCAGCTTTCTGGCTGTCGGCGGCTCCGGCGTGCTCGTGCAGCTTCTCTGCCTCAGCGAGGGACTGGCGACCGGCCTGCCCTTCTGGGGCGCGCAATCGCTTGCGACGCTCGCGGCGATGACGAGCAACTTCCTCCTCAACAACGTGCTGACCTACAGCGACCAGCGCGTGACCGGCTGGCGTATGCTTCCCGCTCTGTTCGGCTTCTACGCCGTGTGCTCGATCGGCGCGTTGAGCAACGTCGGCGTTTCGTCCTGGCTCTTCTCGAAGGACCCCGTGTGGTGGCTCGCCGGAATCGCCGGCTCCATCGTCGGTGCGGTCTGGAACTATGCGGGATCGTCCACGCTGGTGTGGAACCGTCCGTGAGGTCCCCCAGCACTCCCGTAGAGACGAGCCGAGTAGGGTTACTCATCGCGCTGACGGCGGCTCTGCTGGCCACCCGACTGTGGCTCGACGCGCACCTGGAGCTGATGTTCGACGAGGCGTATTACTCGCTTTGGGCCAAGCACTGGGCATGGTGCTACCTCGACCATCCTCCGCTCGTTGCATTGTGGATCCGCGCGTCGACCTGGTGTTTCGGCAAGGGCGATTTCGGGGTGCGCGCACTCGGTACGATTGCGGCGTCCGCAGGCACGGGCGTGGTCTATCTCGTGTCCTGGCACCTGTTCGCCAACCGCGCCGCCGCGACGTTTGCCGCCCTGCTCTATTGCTCGATGCTGCTGATTGGCGCGGGCGCGATCATCGTTACGCCCGACACACCCTTGGTGTTCTTCTGGTCGATCGCTGTCTATGCGCTCGTGCGCATATATCGCGACGGCGGCGCAGGCTGGTGGTGGCTCGTGGGGATCGCCATGGGGCTCGCGTTGCAGTCGAAATACACCGCGTTGCTGCTTGGAGCCGGCATTCCCTGCGCCATACTGGCCGTTCCGAAGCTGCGCTTCTGGTGGCGGCGCCCGCAACCCTATCTCGCGGGGATTTTGGCCTTTGCGATATTTCTGCCGGTTATCGTATGGAACTATCACCACGGCTGGGCATCGTTCGCAAAGCAGTTCGGACGTGCCGAGGTCAACAGCCTGAGCGTGCGCTACATCGCCGAGCTCGTCGGAAGCCAGGCCGGGCTGCTGACACCATTCGTGTTCCTGCTGGCCGGAGCCGGTGTCTGGCTCGCAATCAGCCGGCGCCAGTACGCGGATAGTGAAGCCGAGGTGTTCCTATTGGCGCTCCTCGCTCCGATGGGCGCCTATTTCCTGTTCCATAGTCTCCACGCGAGGGTGCACGGCAATTGGATCGCACCCGCGTATCCCGTCCTCGCTGTTCTCGGCTCGCAGGCGGCTTTCCGGGCTTGCGAATTCGGCGAGCGTTGGCGACCCGTGCTCGCGTTTTGCCGTCGGTGGGCTGTGCCGGTGGGTATCGGCTTTACCGCCGTTGCGTACCTGCAGGCCGCGACCGCTGTCATCCCCCTCGACCCGGCAAAGGATCCCACCGCCCTGCTGCAGGGCTGGTCCGCACTTGCGGGAGAGGTGGAGCGCATCGCGCAGCGAGAAGGCGCGTCCTATGTCCTCGCGTCGAACTATGCACTGACGAGCGAGCTCAATGTGTATTCCAACGGCGCGGTGCCGACGTTCGAATTCGGCGAGCCCATCCGCTGGCTGGCATTCGAGCGGCCCCCGAGCTCCGTATTTGCTCAGCCTGGCTTGTACATCGCTGAAAAGGGCAGGGATCACTCGAACGATCTCATCAAGCGCTTCGCCGTTGTGAAGCGCATTGCGCAAGTCGCAAGGACACGCGGCGGCCGGCCGATAGCGACCTACGTCATCTACCTCATCGAAAAGCCGACCGGGCCCGTTCTCGAGGTCGCGCGCTGACGTAATGCTGCGAGCGGTGCCAACGGCGCCGCGACGAATGGGCGAGAGGGGCGGAGCGTAAGGAGGGCGTAAGTCGGGGCGCCTAAGGATGTAGAGGCTGCTCTTCAACCAGGACTTCCAACATGCCCGCGGGCACAATCCTCCTGATCACTCTCATCGCTGCCGCTGGCCTTGTAGGCATTGGGGCGCTGCTGAGCATGTGGTTGGACGGCTGACGGGCCGGCCCGTTTAGCCCAAAGCTTTAAAGCTTGGACGCAGCAATCGCTTTGCATCAAGCGCAGATCGTGAACGAGGAGCCTGCTGCCGGCAGCGCTTGACCAATCTATCGTTCGGCCGCGACAAAGTGGGACATCCATCATCCATGATGCCGGCATGAATGTCGGCTAACCGCTCATCGAGCTGAGAGGTTATGCATGAGCCGTGTAGCGCAGGATTCCGGCACAAAAGTTCCCGAGGTCACGCTCGGCTTTTGGATCATCAAGATCGCCGCCACGACCCTTGGTGAGACCGGCGGCGACACCGTGACGATGACCATGGGCTTGGGCTACCTCGCCGGGACAGCAATCTTTCTTTTGGCCTTGGTGGCGCTGGTTGTCGCGCAGATTGTCGCCAAGCGATTTCATCCCTTCCTTTACTGGGCCACGATCATAGCCTCCACGACCTTCGGTACGACGATGGCCGATTTCGCCGACCGATCATTGGGTGTCGGCTACGCCGGAGGATCGACAATTTTGCTGGCGTGCTTCCTCACCGTGCTTGGCTTGTGGCACTGGTCGTTGGGGTCCATATCGATCGAGACCGTGGTCACGCCAAGAGCGGAAGCCTTCTACTGGGCGGCGATCACATTCTCGCAAACGCTGGGGACTGCTGTGGGTGACTGGATCGCCGACACAGGAGGGCTCGGATATGAAGGTGGTGCGCTCGTATTCGGTGCCGGGCTAGCAGTGGTCGCTGCGGCCTATTTCTGGACCAATCTGTCGCGGGTCTCGCTATTTTGGCTCGCGTTCATTCTGACGCGACCGCTCGGGGCAACCGTTGGCGATTTCCTCGACAAGCCTCTCGATCATGGAGGGCTTGCCTTGAGCCGGCCCATCGCCTCGGCGGTGCTTGCCGCCTTCATCCTCGGGTGCATCCTCGTGCTGCCGCAAAGGGCCGGCCGGCATCCGGGTCAATCTGAGGCGGCATCCTAAGCGCACGTATCCGTGCTCGATGCCGATTGGCGGATGAAGCCGCAACCGCACTCCTCACTTTTTTGCAAGCGGGCGCACGGCCTTCCGGCCTTCCAGCAGATAGTTGCTTTCGTCCTTGAGCCCGACACCGGTGATCTGGCGCCGGAAGGCCTCGCGCAAAAGCCAATGGGCCTTGAATGCGGCCTCGTTGGCGCTCAAGCCGCCGCGGCGGATGTTGGAGATGCAATTGCGCTCGCCGTCCTTGCGCCCGACGCGCGGGCCCCAGGTGAGGTAGGCCCCTAAGCTATCGGGCGAGGAGAGCCCCGGCCGCTCGCCGATGAGCACGAGCACGGCGCGTGCGCCCATGAACTCTCCCGCTTCGTCGCCCAGCGCCACGCGTGCCTGATCGGCGAGCAGCACTGGTGCCAGGCTCCATGCCTCTCTGCGCGCGAGCGGCACGAAGGCTGCGATCATGGCGACGGCGTTGGCTGCGACCCCCGTCGAGGAAAGACCATCGCCAACGAGAATGAGCAGGTCGGGAGCGGCGCCTGCAATGGCGGTGAGGCGCTGGCGCGAACCTGCACTCAAGCGCCGGCCCAGATCCGGGCGCCGCAGATAGATGTCGCGATTCTCCGCTGCGCTCTTAATGTGCACGCTCGCAAGCCCGAGAGCGGCGAGCCCGGATTCGATGGAGCTCCAATCGATGGGCGTCGTCACGGCATCGCGTGCTTGCGCGTGCGCCATGGCGAAGGCCAGGACCTCGCTGATCGGCAGCGCCGAGCCGGCTCGGCCCAATCCGATGCGCGCGTCGGTGAAGCGGCGCAAGGCTGCCCAGGATTCCTCTGAGCTCATGGGGCAAAACCTTCAACGTGCGCGAGCAATGCCTGCGCCGGCTCTGCCATAAGATGTCCCTGCTCATCGGCGAGCCCCACGCGCTGGAGCCACGCCTCGAATTCCGGAGCACGCCGCAAGCCTAAGGCTTCGCGCACGTAGAGCGCATCGTGGAACGAGGTCGACTGGTAGTTGAGCATGATATCGTCGGCGCCGGGAACGCCCATGACGAACGTTACCCCCGCCGCGCCCAGCAGCATGAGCAGCACGTCCATATCGTCCTGATCGGCCTCGGCGTGGTTGGTGTAGCAGACGTCGCAGCCCATCGGCAGACCCATGAGCTTGCCGCAGAAGTGGTCCTCCAGCCCGGCGCGGATGATCTCCTTGCCGTTGTAGAGATACTCCGGGCCGATGAAGCCGACGACGGAGTTGACCAGCAGCGGCTGAAAGTTGCGCGCGACCGCATAGGCGCGCGCTTCCAGCGTCTGCTGGTCAACGCCGTGATGGGCGTCCGCCGACAGCGCGGAGCCCTGGCCCGTCTCGAAATACATGACGTTGTTGCCGACCGTCCCGCGCTTAAGACCGAGCGCCGCCTGGCGCGCCTCCTCGAGGACGGCGAGCGTCACCCCGAACGAGGCGTTCACGGCTTGCGTGCCCCCGATCGACTGGAACACGAGGTCGACGGGGGCGCCGCGGGCGATGGCCTCGATCGACGTCGTCACGTGCGTCAGCACGCAAGCCTGCGTCGGGATGTCGAAGCGGGCGATGATGTCGTCGAGCATGACGAGGAGATCGAGGATCGTAGCGACGTTGTCGCTGGCCGGGTTGACGCCGATCACGGCATCGCCGCACCCGAGCATGAGCCCGTCGACGATGGAGGCAGCGATGCCGCGCTTATCGTCGGTCGGATGATTGGGCTGCAGCCGGACCGCCATCCGCCCTTTGAGGCCAATCGTGTCGCGAAAGCGCGTGACGACCTCCACCTTGCGCGCAGCTAGGATCAGATCCTGGTTGCGCATGATCTTGGCTGTGGCAGCCGCCATCTCCGGGGTGATTCCGGGAGCGAGTGCGCTCAGCACCTCGGTGGTGGCGGCCTCGGACAAGAGCCAGTCGCGGAAGGCCCCGACCGTCATGTGCGAGATGGGTTGAAAAGCCGCCGCGTCGTGGGAATCGAGGATGAGACGCGTGACGTCGTCCTCTTCATACGGGACGACCGCCTCGGTCAGGAACTGCTGCACAGGCACGTCGGCCAGCGCCATTTTGGCGGCAACGTTCTCTTCCGCGCTCGTCGCGGCGAGCCCGGCGAGGACGTCGCCCGACCGCGGCGGCGTCGCCTTGGCCATCAGCACCTTCAGGTCGGGGAAACGGTACGAGGTCTGCTGCCACGCCGCCTGGTACATGGGCTCTTCTCCCTGACCGATCGGATCACGGCATCATAAACAAGTGCACACCGCGCTTTCAAAGGGCGCAAGCGCGATTGTCTCACAGCAAATCCTTGCCGGCGACAAAGGCTTGCTCGTCTCGGTCGCCGTCATCCGGCTTTGCGCCGGTCCTGACGCCGGTGTCGGAATTCCTGCATGCGGGCGGGGCTGCGAAGTGCCTCACGCTCAGGTAGGTCGAGTGAGAGGTTCGTTATAAGCCTTTGATCATTGGGGATTAATCTATTCGACGGATCAGCACGTGCTTCAAAAGACCCCATATGAAGAGCGGGCATTGCCGCTGCTGCGGGGTTGACGCGGCGCAATGCATGGGTTGGTCTTGAGCGCGAACGTGCGCAGCATCCAAACTGAAATCGCGACGAGATGGCTCGCACCGCTACTCCTGAAAGCCGACGCCAAGACGGTGGCCCGGTAGCCGACCGCCGCGGCGAGGTCGTCTCGGTGAGCGGCTCGGTCATCGATATGGCGTTTGCAGAGGGCGAGCTGCCCAAGCTCCTCAACGCAATCGAGATCGAGTGGGACGGTCCCTACCGACTGATCGTCGAGGTGCATCAGCATATCGATCCGCGCCGCGTGCGTGGTGTGGCGCTGCAGGAGACCGCCGGCCTCAAGTGCGGCGTTCCCGCCCGCGATACCGGCGCGCCCATCCGCGTGCCGGTGGGCAACGAGATGCTCGGCCGCATGGTCGACGTGCTCGGCGACCCCATCGACCACCGCCCCGGCTTTGGCCCCGACGTACCGCGCCTGCCCATTCACCGCGCTCCGCCCCGGCTTGCCGCACAAGGCGGCGAGCGCAAGCAGTTCTTGACCGGCATCAAGGTCATCGACCTCCTCGCGCCGTTGCCGCGCGGAGGCAAGGCGGCGATGTTCGGCGGCGCCGGCGTCGGCAAGACCGTCCTCATCATGGAGCTGATGCGCGCCACGGCGGAGACCTATGCCGGCATCTCGGTCTTCGCCGGCATCGGCGAGCGTACGCGCGAAGGGCACGAGCTGTGGCTCGAGCTGCAAAGCTCGGGCGTGCTGGCGCGGACGGCGCTGGCATTCGGGCAGATGAGCGAGCCGCCCGGCGCGCGCTGGCGCGTCGGCCTCACGGCGCTGACGATTGCCGAGTATTTCCGCGACGCCGAGCAGCGCGACGTCCTCTTTCTCATCGACAACGTGTTCCGCTTCGCGCAAGCGGGCGGCGAGGTCTCGGGCCTGCTCGGCCGGTTGCCATCGCAGCTCGGCTACCAGCCGACGCTCGCCACCGAGATCGCCGATCTGGAGGAGCGCATCACCTCGGTGAAGTCGGCGGCGATCACGTCGATCCAGGCGGTCTACGTGCCGGCCGACGACTTCACGGACCCGGCCGTGGCGCAGACGTTCACGCATCTTGATTCCTCGATCGTCTTGAGCCGCGACATGGCAGCCGAAGGGCTCTATCCCGCGATCGATCCGCTCGCCTCCAACTCGATCCTGCTCGACCCGCTCACGATCGGTGAGAGGCATTACGCGATCGCCGACGAGGCCCGGCGCCTCATCGAGCGCTACCGCGAGCTGCAGGAGATCATCTCGCTCCTCGGCATCGACGAGCTCGGCGCTAGCGACCGCGCGGCCGTGGGCCGGGCGCGCCGCCTGATCCGCTTCCTCACCCAGCCGTTCCTGGTGACGGCGGCGTTTACCGGCCATGAGGGGGTTTCCGTTCCACTCGCTGACACCCTCGATGGATGCCGCGCGATTCTCGACGGGGCTGCCGATGCCTGGCCCGAGGACGCGCTCTACATGGTGGGCTCGCTCGCGGACGCCGGGAAGAAGGCGGCCGCGCTTGCGCCAAAACCCGCTATGAAGCTGCAAGCATGAAGCTGGTGATCACAACGCCGATCTCGCTTGCCGTCGACGCCGACGACGTGAGCTACGTGCGCGCGGAGGACGAGACCGGCGCGTTCGGCATTCTGCCGGGGCACGCCGATTTCATCACGACGCTCACCGTGTCGGTGATCACCTGGAGGAGCGCGGACGAGCGCCGGCACCACGTCGCCGTGCGCGGCGGCGTGCTGATCGTACGCGAAGGCCGATTCGTCGAGGTGGTGACGCGCGAGGCCGTGGGCGAGAATACGCTTGAGGCCCTGGGCGCAGCCGTGCTCACGCGCATGCGCGAGGAAGAGCAGAAGGGCGAGAGCTCGCGCTTTGCCAGCGCCCGTCTCGAGATCGCCGCGCTGCGCCAGCTCCAGACCTATCTGGCGACGGGACGGGGCCGCATGGTGCAAGGCTCGCCCGTGCCGGCAATGACCGCCCCGCCGGAAGAGTAGATAGTTGAGGTGCGTGGAGCATGAGCGAGCCTGCCGGCGACGGGAACGACGGGGAGATGGAGACAGCCGTGCAGCTGCGGCGGAAAAGAGAGGAGCTTTGGCGCCGCTCGGGCGAGCGCTCGTTGTGGCAGAACGTCTCCATGATCGGGGCGCTTGGCTGGCTGATCGTCACGCCGACGCTGCTCGGCGTTCTGATCGGTCGCTGGCTCGACGTGCACTTCGGAACGGGAATTTTCTGGAGCGGCGCCTTGATCATGCTGGGCGCGGTATTCGGCGGCTATCTCGCCTGGCAGAGGATCGAGAAGGAATGACGCTGCACGCGGCACCGAGCCTGGCTCTGGCCATCTCTTGCGGCGCTTTGGCGGGCCTCGCGCTTGGGCTCGTCTACTTTGCGCTTCTGCGGCGCGCGATCACCGACTATTTGAGCGGTGCCGGCCTCAAAGGTCCGGTGCTCCTGACCGCACTGCGGTTCGGCATTGCCGCGGTGGCCTTTTGGCTGCTGGTGCAATGGAGCGGGGCTGCGGCGATCGCCGGCCTCTTGGGGTTCACGTTGGCGCAGCTTGGGCTGCGCGCGAAGGCGGGATTGAGCTGACATGCACGCCAACCCGCTGCACACCGAGATCCTGTTTCATTTGGGGCCCGTCCCCATCGCTGAGGCGGTCATCACCACGTGGGTGATCATGGTCCTGCTCATGGCGGTGTCCTGGCTCGGCCTGCGCAAGGCGAGCGTCGAGGCCGGCCCGTTGCAGACCGCGCTCGAGGTTCTCGTCGAGACGCTGATGAGCCAGGTCTCCGACATCATGGGCAAGAACAGCGCGAGCTTCGTGCCGCTCATCGGCACGCTGTTCATCTACCTCGTCTGCGCCAACCTGTCGGCGGCGCTGCCCGGCGCGCAAGCCCCCACCGCGCACATCGAGACGCCGGCGGCGCTGGCGGCGATCGTGTTCCTCTCCGTGCACTATTTCGGCGTGCGCACGCGGGGCTGGCGCGCGTACGTGGCTCACTACACGCAGCCGACGCCGCTCTTGTTGCCGCTCAATATACTGTCGGAGATCACCCGCATCTTCTCGCTGATGATCCGCCTGTTCGGCAATATGATGAGCCATGAGTTCGTGCTGGCGATCATCGCGTTCCTGGCCGGGCTCCTTGTCCCCATCCCGTTTCTCGCGCTCGGCGTCCTCATCGGCCTGATCCAGGCCTACATCTTCACGGTTCTCGCCGCCGTCTACATCGGCGCGGCCGCCGGCAACGCATCATTCGAATGAAAGGACGCAAATGGACATTCATATGGTGAGCATCCTCGGCGCCGCGCTCGCGGTATGCTTTGGCGCCATCGGCCCGGCTCTGGGCGAAGGGCGCGCGATCGCCGCGGCGATGGAGGCGATCGCCAGGCAGCCCGAATCGGCCGGCACCATTTCACGCACGCTGTTCGTGGGCCTCGCCATGATCGAGACGATGGCCATCTATTGCCTCGTCGTGGCGTTGCTCCTGCTCTACGCCAACCCATTCACCGCCTAGTGTGATCGGGACACTAGGCCATGCAGATCAGCTGGTGGACGTTCGCCCTTCAGGTCGTGAACTTCCTGGTTCTCGTCTGGCTCTTGCAGCGGTTCCTCTACAAGCCGGTGCGCGCCATCCTGGAGAAGCGCAAGCGCTTGAGCGTTGCGGCGTTCGCCGCGGCGGACAAGGCCAAGGCCGAGGCGGAGGCCGCGCGCAAGCACTACGAGGAAGCGCGCGCCGAGCTCGCGCGCGAGCGTCAGGCCATGCTCGATGCCGCCCATCGCACCATCGAGGCGGAGCGCACAAAGCGTCTCGAGGAAACGCGCAAGGAGGCCGAGACGCTCGTCGCAACGGCGCACGCCTCGATTGCCGAGGAGCGCAAGAAAACGCTGGCCGGGCTCGAGACGGACGTCGCGAGCCTTGCCGTGCAGCTTGCCCGGAAGCTGCTCGACAAGCTCGGCGGATCGATTGCGAGCGACGCCTTTCTCGATCGGACCGAGGCGGCATTGCGGAGCTTGCCCGAGACAGAGCGCCGCCGCCTGGAGCGCGATCTCGCCGCCAACGGCGCCGTTGTGACGGTCGTCACGGCGGCACCGCTCAAATCCCCCGAGCAGAAGGCCTGGCAGGCGCGGCTCGAAGGCGACCTCAAGCGCCCGCTCAAGATCGCCTTCGACGTCGATCCGAAGCTGATCGCTGGCGCGGCGGTTCACTTCCCACACGTGGTCGTCAGCTTTGCCTGGTCAGATCAGTTGAAGGACGCCCGGCAAGCTCTGTTGAGTGGCAATCATGAAAAGCCTTCGTAGCGGCCTCAAAGACTGGCTCGGCGCGGCTCCGGGCGCGCTCGACCGTCTCAACGTCGGCGCGCGCGTCGAGCACGTGGGCCGCGTGGTGCGCGTGGGCGACGGCGTGGCGAGCATCGCCGGGCTCCCCCAGACCCGCTTGAGCGAGCTATTGCGCTTCGAGGACGGCTCGATTGGGCTCGCGCTGCACGTCGATGAAAGCCTCGTCGAGTGCATGCTGCTGGCGGGCGGCGCTGGCGCGGTCGCCGGCACGCGCGTCTTCGGAACGGGCGAGGTGGCGCGTGTTCCCGTGGGACCGGCTTTGCTCGGCCGCGTGCTCGATCCGCTCGGCAACCCGCTGGATGGTGCCGAGCCGCCCGAGGCCGAGCGTCACGACGCGGTTGAGCGCCCGGCGCCCGGCATCCTAGACCGCGATCCGATCATCGAGCCGCTGATGACCGGCGTCACCGTGGTTGACGCCATGATCCCACTCGGGCGCGGACAGCGCGAGCTTCTGATCGGCGACCGCAAGACCGGAAAGACGGCGCTCGCCGTCGACACCGTCATCAACCAGCGCCGCTCCGACGTCATCTGCGTCTACGCGATGATCGGACAGAAAGCCTCGACCGTGGAGCAGGTCCTGAAGGCCGTGCGCGCGCACGGCGCCTTCGACCGCTGCATTTTCGTCGTTGCGGAGGCGAGCACGCTGCCGGGCGCCCAATGGCTCGCGCCGTATGCGGCATGCACCATGGCCGAGTACTTCCGCGACAAGGGCCAGCACGCCCTCCTCATCCTCGACGATCTGAGCAAGCACGCGATCGTCTACCGCGAGATCTCATTGCTCTTGCGCCGGCCTCCGGGCCGCGAGGCCTATCCTGGCGACATCTTCTACATCCACTCCCGCCTCCTGGAGCGCGCCTCGAAGCTCTCAGGCCGCCATGGCGGCGGCTCGCTCACGGCGCTGCCGATCGCGGAGACGCAGGCCGGCAATCTCACCGCCTACATTCCGACGAACCTGATCTCCATCACTGACGGACAGATCTACTTCGAGCCAAAGCTGTTCTACGAGGGCCAGAAGCCCGCCGTGAACGTGGGCTTGAGCGTCTCGCGCGTCGGCGCCAAGACGCAAGCCCCCGTCATCATGGAGGCGGCGAGCAGCCTGAAGCTCGATTATGCGCAGTTCCTCGAGCTCGAGGTGTTCACGCGGTTCGGCGCCGTCGTCGACGAGCGCACGAAAGCGCGCATCGAGCGCGGGCGGCGCATCCGCGCAATCCTCGTGCAGCCGCAATACCGCCCGCTCTCAATCGGCGCGGAGACCGCACTTCTGCTCGCCGTGAAGGAAGGCAAGCTCGACGCGCTATCGCTGGCCCAGGTGGAAAAGTTCAAGGCGGGGCTCGCCGATTGGCTCGACAGCATGTGCCCGAAAGCGATGGCGCGCGTTGCCGAGGAGGGCAAGCTCGATCCCGACGAGCAACAGGCGCTCTTTGCCTCGCTCGACGATTTCATCGCCGGGCTCGGCAAGCCCGCCGGCGCGGAGGCGTAGCCCGTGGAAGAGCTCATTCGGCTGAATGCGCGCATCGAGAGCTTGGGCGAGCTGCAAACCCTGTTCTCGGCCATGCGGGCGATTTCGGCGGCGCGCGTGCAGGAGGCGCAGACGGCACTCGGCGGCATTCGCCGCTACGCCGCCGTCGTCGAGGACGCGATCGTCGAGGCGGCAGGCATGCAGCCAGCAGGACGTGCCCACCTGCCTGACGACGCGCCGCCGGCCTCGGGCTCTCTCGTGCTGATCTGTGCCGAGCATGGCTTCGCCGGCGCCTTCAACCGGCTGCTGCTCGAGCGCGCGCGCGCCGAGCTCGGCGCGCACGAGGGCCTCGGCATCGTCGGCCGCCGCGGCGCCTCGCTCGCCGGGGAGCACGCCCTGCGCCCGGCCTGGACGTTGCCCATGACGACGCATGTCGGCGGGGTCATCGAGGCGGCGCGGCGGGTCGCCGAGCACCTGACGCTGGCAACAAGCGTGCGGCTCGTCTTTGCGCGCCATAAGTCGAGCGAGCATTTCGAGGTCGGGGTGCGCCAGGTCATTCCCATCGATGCTCGGCTGCTCGCGTCGAGGTCCGCGCAGGCGCCGCCGCTGCATCATCTCGACCCGCAGCTCCTGCTGCAGCGCCTGATCGAGGAGCACCTGTTCGCCGACCTCGTGCTGGCGATGATGGAGTCGCTTGCAAGCGAGAACGCCGCGCGGCTGCAGGTCATGAAGGCCGCGGACCGCAACATCGACGACAAGCTCGCCGATCTGACGCGGCGCGCGCGCACCGTGCGCCAGAACGCAATCACGGCCGAGCTTCTCGATGTCGTCACCGGCGCCGAGGCGATCCTGCAGTCCTTCCCCGAAAGCCCCGGGGACTCGGCCTGACTATCGGTGCGGCGTCTCGGCTCCGACGAAAGGCCAATGGCATGGCGCTGCCGGAAAGGCCGGCTTTCACGCCGTCCGGGATCTCTAAGCCTCTGATTTGAGAGATTTTCTCCACCAAGCGGCAACCCGGCCGAGGCTGGATGCCGGCGGCCTCCAGGTGTGCCCCGGCACGGCAGGCTGTTCCCTGGGGAACTGCGGCGGGCGCTTCTGTGGTTCAGGCTGTCTGACCGGCCAGTGGGGCACATATTCACGATGAAGCAGGACGCCCAACTACGAGAGCGCGGCGGCTTGGAACGCCGATCGCCGGGGCAGGCACCGCCTGCCCCGCGGCGTTGCGACGTCGAATTTCTGAGCCGCGGCGTCACCTGCCGCGCGTGGGCCTATGCGCCGAGCGCGCGTGTCGCCCTTCACGCGCCCTGCATCGTCATGGCGCACGGTCTCAGCGGCACGCGCGATGCTTCGCTCGAGCCCTACGCCGAGCGCTTCGCTGCGGCCGGCTTCTACGTCGTGCTGTTCGATTATCGCTATCTCGGCAGCAGCGACGGCGAGCCGCGGCAGCTCGTATCCATTACGCGACAGCTCGAAGACTGGAAAGCCGCCATCGCCTTTGCGCGCAACATGCCCGGCGTCGATCCGGAGCGTATCGGCTTGTGGGGTTGCTCGCTGTCCGGCGGCCACGTCATCGTCGCTGCCGCCCGCGATCCGCGTATCGCTGCGGTGTCCGCCCAGTGTCCAATGCTCGATGGGGCCGCGAGTGCGCGCCGGGTGAGAAAGCAAGTTGGGTTCGGCATGGTTCTCCCGCTCGCCGGGGCTGCACTGCTCGACCTCGCCCGCGCGTGCGTCCGTGCGCGTCCCTACTACATGCCGCTCGTCGCTCTGCCGGGAAAGCTCGCCGCCATGCCGACAGCGGATGCGTTCTCCGGCATGAAGGCGATCGTGCCGCCGCGCTGGCGCAACGAGGTCGCCGCCCGCGTGTTCCTGCAGTTGCCGCTCTACCGGCCGATCCGCTATGCGCGCGGCGTCCGCTGTCCCACCCTGCTCATCGCCTGCGAGAAGGACAGCGTGGCCTCACCCCATGCCGCCGCAACTGTTGCTGAGCGCATCGGCGACAAAGCTCGGCTCATCTCGCTCCCCATCGGCCATTTCGAGATCTATCTCGGCAAGTGGTTCGAGCGCACCAGCAGCGAGCAGATTTCGTTCTTCAAGGAGACATTGGGCGCGTAGCGGGCAGCGCCGCCGCAATTCATTCAAATCGAGACAACAGTCCTGTTAGTCCGATCAAATAGTTCGCGGAAATCAGCGGAAATCAGCGACGCAACCGATGGCCAATGGGTGCGCACTTGTCTGCGCAATTGATTTGACTACCTCTAAGGGCAGCTAGAGCGTGGCGTCGCCCGTAAGCCGCTCAATCTCGCGACTCACGGCTCTATGGAAGCGCCGAGAATGCCGCTTCTTTCGCTCCGAGACGCCGCGCGCTCGAGCACCACCAAATCGTGACAACAGAGCTGCCGGCGTCCTTCAAGGCGTTACCTCTCGATCCCCCTCGAGAAGAAGGAAATCAGTCATGGCCAAAGTTCTCGCTGTCCTCTACGACGATCCCGTCGACGGCTACCCCAAGACGTATGCGCGCGACTCGATCCCGAAAATCGACAAGTATCCCGACGGCCAAACGGCGCCCACCCCGAGCGCCATCGACTTCAAGCCGGGCCAGCTCTTGGGTAGCGTCTCCGGCGAGCTCGGCTTGCGCAAATTTCTCGAAAGCCAGGGCCACACCTTGGTCGTCACGTCCGACAAGGACGGCCCCAACTCGGTCTTCGAGCGCGAATTGCCCGACGCCGACATCGTGATCTCGCAGCCGTTCTGGCCCGCCTACCTCACCAAAGAGCGTATCGCGAAGGCAAAGAAGCTCAAGCTGGCGATCACCGCCGGCATTGGCTCCGATCACGTCGACCTGCAAGCGGCGATCGACCGCGGCATCACCGTGGCCGAGGTGACATTCTCCAACTCGATCAGCGTCGCCGAGCACGTCGTCATGATGATCCTGGCGCTCGTGCGCAACTACATTCCGGCTTACGGCTGGGTCATCCGCGGCGGCTGGAACATCGCCGACGCGGTCGAGCGCTCCTATGACCTCGAAGGCATGAACGTCGGCACGGTCGCCGCGGGCCGCATCGGGCTCGCCGTCTTGCGGCGGTTGAAGCCGTTCGACGTCAAGCTGCATTACACCGACAAGCACCGCCTCCCCGAGAAGGTCGAGAAGGAGCTGGGCCTCACCTATCACCCCACCGTCGAGTCGCTCGTCAAGGTGTGCGACGTCGTCACGATCAACGCGCCGCTGCATCCCGAGACCGAGCACCTCTTCAACGACAAGCTGATCGGCATGATGAAGCGCGGCTCGTATCTGGTGAACACCGCGCGCGGCAAGATCGTCGATCGCGATGCCGTCGTGCGCGCGCTCGAGAGCGGGCGGCTCGCGGGCTACGCCGGCGACGTGTGGTTTCCGCAGCCGCCGGCGAAGGACCATCCGTGGCGCACGATGCCCCACCACGGCATGACGCCGCACGTCTCGGGCACGTCGCTGTCGGCGCAGGCGCGCTACGCGGCCGGCACGCGCGAGATCCTGGAAGCGTTTTTCGCCAACAAGCCCATCCGTACCGAGTACCTGATCGTCGACAAGGGCAAGCTCGCCGGGGCCGGGGCGCACTCCTACACGCCCGGCGATACGACCAAAGGCTCTGAGGAGGCGCAGCGCTACAAGACGCGCGTGTGAGCTCATCCCCTCTCCCCATGCATCTTTGCACGGGGAGAGGGAACTAAGCCGAGATGATCGCGCCGAGCTCGGCGGGCGCAACCGGCGTGCCAGCGAACTGCGGCGTCATCGAAGGCAAGACGATAATCCTGCGCCATGTGCAGCATGGCGCGCTCGGCGAGCGCGGTGATGGTGAAGAGTGGATTGACGCCGAGCGAGCGCGGCATCACCGCGCCGTCGACGACATAGAGGCCTTCGTGCACCGCGGTCGAGCCGCGCTCCTGCTGGGCATCGAACACCTGCCCCTTGTGATTGACGACGCCGTCTGCGCACTCCCGCCCCATGCCGGCGCCGCCGAGCGGATGCGCGGTCGCCGGCTGGTGCCCCATGACCGTGCCGGCGAGCGGATTCTTCACGTAGGACCCGCCCGCCTCGGTTACGATCGCCCCAAGGACGGCATCGAGGCGCTTGTAGACCGGCTCGTCCTTGGCGCCCGGCCACACGAGTTTCAGATCGTCGTCCTCGAGCACGAAGCGGCCGCCGGCATTGTCATGCGAAACGGCAAAGAACGTCTGCAGCTTCGCGAACGGGCCCTTGTAGACGCCGGCGATGAGGCTCTGCAGCGCGCCTAAGAGCCGCCCGTTGGGGATGAAGAGAACGGGGAGCACCGGGGCGAGCGCGGAGGGAAGCACGCCCTCCTGCACGCGCAGCTCTTGCGCGAGGTCGGCCTCATCGTCGATCTCGATCTGGCCGGAGACGGCCGCGCCGATCTCCATGCCCTCGATCTTGGGTGGATAGCCGATGCCGATGGCGTTGATGGGGTTCTTGGCGCCGTAGCCGAAGGCGATGATATCGCCGTTGGCCGAGAAGCGGTGGCCGAGGCGATCCGAAAGGGCGAGCCCGTTGGCGCGCGAGCGCAGCAGGATCTCGGTAGAGCCGAGCGTACCGGCGCCAAGAACGACGACGGGGGCTGAGACGATGAGATCCTCATCGGCGCCTTTCGCATCAAGGCGGCGCACATGGACGCGCCACGTCCCGTCCTTGTCCTTGGTGACGTGGCGCACGGCGGCACGGGTGAAGAGCTCGGCGCCGTGGCGCGCGGCGTCCGCGAGATAGGTGAGCGCGACCGAGGTCTTGGCGCCGACGTTGCAGCCCCCGCAGCAATCACCGCAGCGTGTGCAGGCGGCTTGCGCCACGCCCGCGGCGTTGACGCCCGCTTCGAAGCTGACCGTGACCGCCGGCGCGATCGGCTGATACCCGAGGCTCTGGCCAGCCGCTTCGAGCGCCTTGAATTTCGTGAGCTCAGCCGCGCGCGGATCGCTCTGCGGCTTGAGCCAGCGGTCAGCGCGCTTGAAGCCTTCCGCGAGCAGCCCGTCCTGCGCGATCTGCCCGGGCCACACGTCGTCGGCGAACACGCGGTCGTCGGGACGCAGCGCAACGCCGGCGTTGATGAGCGAGCCGCCGCCCAGCCCGCAGCCGACGAGCACGTGCATGTCCTCGCCGAGACGCACGTCGTAGAGCGCCGAGGAGGGGCCCGAGCGCAGGCGTTTGCCCCGCACCTGCATCTCGTTCTTCATGTCGGGAAAGCGGCTGGGGAACTCCCCCGTCAACACCTCGCGCCCGCGCTCGAGCACGGCTACGCGTTTTCCCGCGCGCGCGAGCCGCGAGGCGGCGACGCCGCCGCCATAGCCGGAGCCGACGACAATGACGTCGTAGCGCTCCTTGACCCGGTCGAGCGAGCGGGACAGTCCGGCCATGCTTCGTGTCCTCCTGCAGCGGCCCAAAAAGTTCGCGGAGAAAGTGCGTCGAGATGGCTGCGCCGTCAAACGACGGCGTTAGAGGCCCGCGCGGGCGGCGTTCGCCGCCCCCCCACGCGCGCAAGTTGCGCCGGCAATCGGAATCGGCTCTCATCCGCTCCGCTGCACGGAAAGCACGCTGGGAGTCCCTGCCACATGGCCGACAAGGCAAAGGCCGACGAGCCGATCCCCGAGCCCAAGGTCGGCCTTTCGCGGGAGGAAAAGAGCCAGGTGAAGGGCGGCACGCGCCTGCGCGCCGTCGTCGTCTACGAGATCATCCGCACCGAGGGCGAGGGCGAGCTCGGGCGCACGTTCTCGGCGCTGTGGTGGTCGGGCCTCGCTGCCGGCATCTCCATCGGATTCTCCTTCCTGACCGTGGCGGTGCTCGCCGCGCATCTTCCCGATTTCGAGTGGAAGGAGATCGTCGCCAAGGTCGGCTACGCCGTCGGCTTCCTCATCGTCATTCTAGGTCGCCAGCAGCTCTTCACCGAGAACACGCTGACGGCCGTGTTGCCCGTGATCACGCGCCGGAGGCTCGACTGGCTGATCGGCATGTTGCGGCTGTGGGGCATCGTGCTCGCCGCCAATGTCGTCGGCTGCTTCATCTTCGCGCTCGCCATAGCGAGCACGAACATGGTCTCCGCCGAGGTGACGCAAGAATTGCACGCCCTGGTGCAGACCATGATGCAGAACACGCCCTGGCAAATGTTCGTCAAGGGCATCGGCGCGGGCTGGACCATCGCGGCGCTCGTTTGGATGATGCCGTCCTCGGAAGGGGCCGAGTTCGCCGTGATCACGCTGATGACCACGCTCATCGCTTTTTGCGGATTCACGCACGTGGTCGCGGGGTCGGCGGAGGCGCTCTACGGCGTGCTGACCGGCGACGTCACGATCATCGCCGCCGTCTTCCGCTTCTTCCTGCCGACGCTCCTCGGCAACGTGTTCGGGGGCACGGTGCTGTTCGCCCTTTTGAGCTATGCGCAGGTGCGCACCGAGATGCCGAACTAAAGATCGCTTGCGTTGAGCGCCCACACGAAGATCGCGGTCGCCGCCACGCCCAAAAGCGTGCGCACGGCGTGCAGCGCACCCCACTTGCGAATGAGCTTCGTCGAGCGCTCGTTGGCCTCCGCGACGGGGATGGCCATCAGGATGTCGTTGGTCGGCAGAATGAAGAGAAGCGTATAGGGCCAGTTCGCGACGAGCACGACCGCGCCCGCGAGCCAGCGCCAGTTCGCGCCGAGTGATAGAACGCCCAGGCGCCGAGCACGAAGCCCAGGATGGCGCCGCTCGCCTTGCATGGCAAAGCCGCGCTTGTAGGCGAGCTTCCATTCCTCGAGCAGGGCGCGAGCGTCGAGCGCGAGCCGCGCCGGCTGCTCGGCGAAATTGATGTAGAACGCCGCGCCGGTGAACACCGCGGCATCGACGAGAGCAAGGTGACCGACCAGCATCGCTTCCTCCTCTCTCAAGTCGAGCACGCTTATAGCGCAAAGACGACGGCGGCGCCCGTCAGGCCCGCACCGGCCGCGCACATGAGGACCTTTGTCCCTGGATTCAGTCGCCCCTCTTTGGCCGCGAGCGACAGCGAGAGCGGGATCGTGGCGGCCGAGCTATTGGCGTACTCGGCGATGGTCGAGACCATCTCGGTCTCCGCGATCTCGAGCTGATGCGCAACCGCAGCCATGATGCGGGCGTTCGCCTGGTGCGGCACGAAGAGGTCGATATCTGCAATTCCAAGACCCGCCTGCTCAAGGGCCGCCCGCGAGGTGGCGACCATCATGTCCACAGCCTTCGTGAAGACGGCCTTGCCGTCGGGGATGGTCATGAGCGTGTCCTCCAACGGCACCTCCGCTGCGAACGGGCGGCGGCTGCCGCCGGCGGCGATCTTGATGAGGTCATAGCCGCTACCGTCGGCCGCGAGCTTGGCGCCGAGCAGGCCGGCATGCGTCGACGGCGCCAGCACGACGGCACCGGCCGCATCGGCGAAGAGGATTGAGCTTGCCCGCTGCGCCGGGTTGATGCGGCGCGAGAGGATGTTGGCGGCGACGATGAGTACGGGGGCGCCTTGCGTGCGCACGAAGCCGTCGCCCAGCACCAGCGCGTAGAGGAAGCCCGCGCATGCACCAGCCAGATCGATGCCGCCCGCACCTGTCAGTCCCAACCGCTCGGCCAATAGGGGTGCCGATGGCGGCAAGAGGTGGTCGGGCGTGCTGGTCGCGAGCAGGAGAAGCGCGACTGTCGATTTGTCGATGCCGGCCGCGTCGAGCGCCATTGCGCCGGCATGAGCAGCGATGTCGGTCAGCGCCTCGCCGTCGGCGGCATAGCGGCGCGCCACGATGCCGGTGCGCCGCTCGATCCAACCCGGCTCGAGCGCGAGGCGCGCCTCGAGCTCGGCGCTTGTCACGCGCCGCTCGGGCGCATAGTGGCCGAACCCGACGATCGCAGACCCCTTCGCGGCGGTGCTCACGCGCAGCTATCCTCTCGCGACGTCGCCGGCCGCCTCGATCGCGGCATAGACTGCGTCGAGCTCGTCGCTCGTGATGCAATAGGGGGGCATGATGTAGATCGTGTTGCCGAGCGGGCGCAGCAGCACGCCGCGCTCCAAGAATAAACGGTAGAGCTTGGGCCCGATCTCGGCGAGATAGCCCGGATCGCGCACGTTAAGGTCGAGCGCGGCGATGGTGCCGAGCCGGCGCACGTCGGCAAAGCGGCGATCGCTGCGGAACGGGGCCAGCCGCTCCTCCTGGCGCGCAGCCAGTGCAGCGATGCGCTCTGCGACCGGCTCTCGCGCCCAGACCTCAAGGTTTGCCAGCGCGGCCGCGCAGGCGATCGGATTTGCCGTGTAGGAGCTCGAGTGGAAGAAGGTCTTGGTGCGGTCGGAAGAGAAATGCGCCTCAAAGATCGGCGCTGAGCACAGCGTGACGGCAAGCGGCACGGCACCGCCGGTAAGGCCCTTGGCGAGGCAGAGGATGTCGGGCGTGACGCCCGCCTGCTCGCAGGCAAAGAGCGTCCCCGTACGCCCCCATCCCGTCATCACCTCGTCAGCGATGAGAAGCACGCCGTGCGCGGCGCACACGCGCGCCATCTCGGCGAGCACCTCGGGCGCATAGACGAGCATGCCGCCGGCGCCGAGGATCAAGGGCTCGAGGATGAGCGCGGCGACATCGCCCGTAGCGCACGCGCGCTGCAACGCTTCGATCGTCTCCCGCTCGCGGCCCACCGCCGGAAACGGAATGCGCGCGACGTCGAACAGCAAGGGCTCGTAGGGCGCGTTGAAGACTGAGCGCGCGCCGACCGACATGGCGCCGATGGTGTCGCCGTGATAGCCGTGCTCGAGCGCGAGGATGCGGTGGCGCGGCTTACCGATGTTGCGCCAGTAGCCGAGCGCCATCTTGAGCGCGACCTCAACCGAGGTCGAGCCGCTGTCGGAGAAGAAGGCGTGCGCAAGCCCTCGCGGAGCGATCTTCAGGAGCCCGCGCGCGAGCTGCTCGGCGGGCGCATGGGTGAAACCGGCGAAGATCACCTGGTCGAGGCGGTCGGCCTCCTCCTTGAGGGCGGCGATGATCGGCGGATAGCGGTGGCCGTGCGTGACGACCCACCACGAGGAGATGGCATCGAGGATGCGCCGCCCGTCTGCCGTCTCGAGCCATGCGCCCTCTGCACGCGCGACCTCGAGCACGTCGGGCTGCAGCGCGTGCTGCGTGAACGGGTGCCAGACCGGGGACGGCGCGCGCGGGCTCATGGGGCGGCGTCCGCGAGAAAGTCGTTGCGATCGAAGTTTTCCGCGAAGGCCGCGCGCAATGCCGGCGCATCGAGCGGGTCGAGGTACGGCAGGCGCCCCAGGCGGCGCACGCCGCCCATCTCCGCGATCGTCGTCTCGACCTCGGCCTGCTCCTCGCCGATGAAAGCAATGCCGAGAAGGGCGATGTCGCGCTGCTGCAGGGCCTCGATCGAGAGCAGGCTGTGATTGATGGTGCCGAGCCGCGTTGCGGCGCAGAGAACGACCGGTGCGGCCCAGCGCGCGATGATATCGATCTGCAGACGGCTGCGGGTCAATGGCACCATGAGGCCGCCCGCCGGCTCGACGATAAGCGGCCGCTCCGTCGCCGGCAGCACGAGCGCGTTGACGTCGATCTCGACGCGATCATGCTCGGCAGCGAGGTGGGGCGAGGCGGGCATGGCGAGCCTATAGACCTCGGGCAGGATGCGCTCTTGTGGCGCGCCGGAGAGCCGCCGCACGGTCTCTGCATCTGTCTCGCCCTCGAGCCCGCACTGTACCGGCTTCCAGTAGCAGCCTTGAAGCGCGGCAACGAGCGCGGCGGCGAACACGGTCTTGCCGACGTCGGTGTCGGTGCCGGCGATGATGAGCGTCATGGCCCCAGCCTTTTCAGCTCCTCGGCGAGTGCAGCCGCCATGGCCGCAACGCACGCCTCGTCGACGTTCAACGTCAGCGAGAGCCGCAACCGCGCGGTGCCCTCGGGCACCGTCGGCGGGCGCACGGCGCGGATGTCGAAGCCGCGCGCCTGCATGGCGGCGGCGAGCCGTACGGCGCGCTCATCCGCGCCGACGATCACCGGCTGGATCTGCGACCCCGACGGCTTGATCCCGCAAAGCTCCTCAAGCTGCCGGCCGCCGAAGGCGACCAGCGCATGCAATCGCTCGCGCCGCGCGGCGTCGAAGCGGCACACGAGCAGGGCCGCGCGCACGAGCGCGGCAATGAGCGGCGAGGGCGCGGTCGCGTAGATGAACGGTCGGCAGCGGTTGACGAGAAAATCGCTGAGCACCTGCGGGGCCAGCACCAGCGCACCCATCACGCCGAGCGCCTTGCCGCACGTGTGCAGCGAGACGACGTTCCCGCGACCTTCGAAATCGGCGCCGAGGCCGCGGCCTTCCGGCCCGAAGACGCCGGTCGCGTGCGCCTCGTCGATGACGAGCATGCCGTCGTGGCGCTCAGCGACGTCCATGAGATCGGCGAGCGGCGCGCGGTCTCCATCCATGCTGTAGAGGCTCTCGACCGCGATCCACGGCGTGCCGACGCCGCCGGCGGAGCGCCAGTCGCGGATGGCATCCTCGAAGGCCTCGGCATCGTTGTGGCGGGCTTCAGCGCGCTCCGCCTTGCCGGCGCGCATCCCGTCGTGGACGCTAGCGTGGACCAACGCATCGTGCACGATCAGATCGCCGCGCTGCGGCAGCGTGGAGTAGAGCGCGACGTTGGCCATGAAGCCCGAGCCAAAGAAGAGCGCGCTCTGCGCCTCAAAGAACGCAGCGGCTTCGGCCTCGAGCGCCTCGTGCTCGCGCTGGTTGCCGCGCAGGAGCCGCGAGCCCCCGGCGCCGACCGGAACCTCGCGCGCGAGCGCCGACGCAGCAGCCTCCTTCAGCTCGCGCGAGGCGGCAAGGCCGAGGTAGTCATTGGAGGAGAAGTCGGCGCCCACCGGCTCTGAGAGCGCGCGGTGCCGACCGCGGCGCGCCAGCGCCTCCAGCGCCCGCTCATGACTTCTGTGCATCACCCGCGTGCATCGTCCTCGTCGCCCGAGCGCGGCTCGCGTTCGAGCGGCTTCAAGCCAAGCTTGGCGAAAAGCGCGGCATCGGCGTCCTCGCCGGGATTCTCCGCCGTCAGAAGCGTTTCGCCGGCAAAGATCGAGTTGGCGCCGGCGAGAAAGCAGAGCGCCTGCGTCTCCTCGCTCATCGCCTTGCGCCCGGCCGACAGTCGCACGAACGACTTGGGCATCATGATGCGTGCCAGCGCGATGGTGCGCACGAAGTCGAATGCATCGATTCGTTCCGCGTCGGCGAGCGGCGTACCGGGAATGGCGATCAGCATGTTGATCGGCACGCTCTCGGGATGCTGGGGCAGGTTGGCGAGCGCCACCAGCATGTCGACGCGGTCCTGGAGCTCCTCGCCCATGCCAACGATGCCGCCGGCGCAGACCTTGATGCCGGCACTACGGACACGCTGCAGCGTGTCCAGGCGGTCGGCGAAGGTGCGCGTCGAGATGATCTCGGCGTAATAGCGCTCGGACGTGTCGAGGTTGTGATTGTAATAGTCGAGGCCTGCGGCCTTGAGTTGTGCCGCGTCATCGTCGGAGAGCATGCCGAGCGTCATGCACGTCTCGAGACCCAAGGCCTTCACGCCTTCGACCATCGCGCACACCGCGTCCATGTCGCGCGCCTTGGGCGAGCGCCAGGCCGCGCCCATACAGTAGCGGGTCGCGCCCGCTTCGCGCGCGCGGCGCGCCTCGGTGACGACGCGGTCGACCTCCATGAGCTTGGTTGCGGCAAGGCCGGTGGCGTGGTGCGCGGACTGGCTGCAATAGCCGCAATCCTCCGCGCAGCCGCCCGTCTTGATGCTGATGAGCTGGCTCTTTTGGATCGTGTTCGGCTCGAAATGGCGGCGATGGACGGTCTGCGCGCGAAAAAGGAGATCCATGAAGGACGCCTCATAGATCGCCTGCGCCTCGGCCACCGTCCAGTCGTGGCGCAGCGCCCGATCGGCATTGGGACCCGCTGAGCGGGTCTCGGACGTCCCCATATCGATCATTGCGCGTTCTCTCCCGTCGAACCGGATGCGCCCGGGGGCGCATGTTTAGATGTTTGCACCGGCCGCGGGCCGGCTCGCAAGGGCTAAGGCCCCATACCGGCACGAGGGGCAAAGATGCCCCGCCGAGCTCGGGAGGAGATCTCGGCGGGGCCAACTGACCGGAGCTGCGGAGGGGGCTACGCGGGCTGCGGCCAGCAAGAGGGGCTTGCGCGCTCGTGGCGTGCGCGCACGACCGCTCCGGACAAAGGATGCGGCGCGGATAATCGATGCTTGCGTGAAGAGTGTTGTTCCGCCGCTCGGCTTTCGACGGCGGCCGTCGGGCCGTAAGACATGATTGGCAGGCTGGCGCCGAGCCAATTGTTGTTTCCTTGCGCGGCGGACCGCGACGACACTCGTCCGAATGTCGGATTGACGCAGGCTCGCCCGAATGGTTTACGCCAAGACAGATGCGCAACGAAGAACATTGAACAACGGCCTCGATGCCGCGATGGACGATCTCGCGCTTGTTTGCCGCAGCATGCAGTTAAAGCCCTGAAATAAGCGTGGACAAAGCCACAGCCGTCCGAGAAATTTGTGCTATGGTTACAGTACAATTATTGTACTCTTCTTTAATATATCGAAACGGCGACAACTGAATGTTCGTGCATCCTTGATTGCAAGCGGGGTCCTGTGCCTTGTCACAAACAGATGACAGCGCGCGCACGACAGTGAGCTTGTCCGCTGCCGGGGATGCGTTCACTCAGCAAACCCTTGAGGGTCCAGACAGATGACAGCGGTAGGTCGCTTTTCAACCCGCCCGCTCTACTTGCAGGTCAAGGACATGCTGGTCCAGCGCATCGTTGCGGGCGCCTGGAAGCCCGGGGCCGCAATCCCCAACGAGATCGAGCTCTCGCGCGAGCTCGGCATCAGCGTCGGCACCGTGCGCAAGGCGCTCGACGAGATGGAAGGCGAGCGGCTGATCTCGCGGCGGCAGGGCCGGGGCACGTTCGTCATCGATCAAACTTCGGACGAATGTGCGATCCGGTTCAGCAATCTGCGCGACCCCGACGGAATTCGTGTCGTCGGCGAGGTCCAGAGCTGCGAGATCGCCCCGGCCACGGCCAACGAGGCGGAGTCGCGCCACCTGCAGCTGCGCAGCGGAGAGCCGGTATATCGCCTGCACCGCGTGCGCTCGTACGACGGCCATCCGTTCATGGTCGAGGATTCGACCGTTCCCCAGTCGCGGTTTCCAGGGCTCGTGCAGGGAAGCGAGATTTCCGCAACGATCGTCGTCCTCGCCCATCGCTACGGCATCCTGCTCGCGCGCGCCGAGGAGAAGATCGGCGTCACCACCGCCAAGGGCGACGTTGCCCAAGCCCTCAAGGTCGCCGAGGGCGCCCCGCTTTTGAAGCTCGACAGCATCGTGTTCGCGATCGACGGACGGCCGATCGAGTGGCGCGTAGCCCGTTGCCACCTGCGCGACACCTACTACCAGACCGAGATCCACTGAGGCCCCAACCCGCTCAAGCTCGCTGCCGTCGCCGCGCCCCGGCACTGTCGCAATGACGCGGAACAGCCTGCGTGTTGTCGATGTGTGCGTGGAACATCTCCGCGTCCGCACGATGCGGGCCTTGACCATGGGCGCCCGGACCATGCGCGTCCCTCCGGTGGGCGATCGAATTGCTGGTCGTCGATCAAAAGGATGCTTCTCTTGGCCTGACGAGCGTCCGAGCGGTTGATCATCACCTTGAGGCCGCGCGGCGGCGTGAGATCGTCGCAGCCGTCACGTCGCTGCAAGCCGGCGAACATCACTTTCGCTTAATCCTCCGAACTCCGAACGACTTGTGAGTGGGGCGGTCCTAGCGTAGTCTGAGCGCCGCCTTCCCACCTCGCAAACGCTCGTTCGGACGGTGACTATGCGCATCCTGTGGATCATCGTTCTTGGCCTTTTGGCGTTCGTCGTCTGGGACAGCATTGAGAACGACGGCCAGTGGGGACGTGCTGCCGGTCAGACAGTGCAGCAGGACGTGGGTGAGGTGCTGCGGGAGTTCGGCTTGGGGATCTAGCCGGCGCGCAAGCCGGCGCCTTTCCGCGAATCGCGCCGCCCTTTTCTCGATTAGTTAAGCAGTGTCAAGAATTGGGGCAGAAACGTTGTTCCGAGCCTCAAGCCAACCGGTATTAATTCGGTAACGCATGTAGGAGTTAACGATTGTAATTGTCGTTGATTCATTTCAACTCTGTCCCTTGAACGCGGGGGGAGGGCCCGGCCGGGCGGCCGGCACCCGCGAAGGAACTTTCCGTCGAGGATGGGAAGGGGGACGCATGATGAGGGGACTACAGACCGGGCACTTGCTCGGCCTCTTGGAGCGCAACGAGATCCTCAAGACGCGTGGCTTCGCCCTGAGCCGCACGCCAGCGGGCGGCATCGTGATCGATCGTTCTGGCCACGTGCACGGGATCTGGGATTTCGACGGCCGTTGCTACACATGGAGGTCTCCCAGCAGCAGCGAGGCGATTTTCCGCACCGATAGCCCGACCTCGGCGGTGGTCTACACCCTCGTCGCCCTGTCGCGGACTCCCTGACGAGCGGCGGCTAACGAGCACGGTCCGCTTGCGCCTCATTATCCGATCAGGACGGCACCTTGCTCAGCGGCTCTGTCGTGGCATGAACGACGTCGAAGGGCCGGTCGTGCTGAAGCGAGGGCACCCGCCGGCGAACATCCTCCAACAGCTGCAAATCTATGTCGGCAAACGCGACTGTCGGCTCGATGCCGCCTTCGCAGAGGATCTCGCCCCACGGCGAGACGACGAGGCTGTGGCCGAAGGTCTCGCGCCCATTCTCATGCCTGCCCCCTTGTGCCGCGGCGAGCACGAAGGCCTGCGATTCGATCGCGCGCGCGCGCACAAGCGTGTGCCAATGCGCCAGTCCCGTCGGACGGGTGAACGCAGAAGGAACCGCCAGAAACTTGGCACCCGCGCGCGCGAGCGCGCGATAGAGGTGGGGAAAGCGCAGATCGTAGCAGATGGTCAGGCCGAGCAGCCCCCACGGCATATCGGCTATGACCGCGTGCTGCCCGGGCTGATAGTTGGCGCTCTCTTTGTAGCTTTCTCCGCCGCCGAGATCGACGTCGAACATGTGGATCTTATCGTAGCGCGCCGTGACCTCGCCGGCGGGCGAGATCAGGAGCGAACGATTGGCGATTCTGCCGCCCGCAAGCAGGACCGGCATCGAGCCGATGTGCAGCCAGATCGCGAGCTCTTTTGCCAATGCCTGAAAGTGTAAAAGCGCGGGATTTCCGTCCTCGGGCTTCACCGCGGCCAGAAGCCGGGCGCGATCGAGCTCCATGAGGGTGGTCATCTCGGGCGTCTGGACGTATTGGGCGCCGCCTTTGGCCGCCGCGCGAACGAGGCTCGTCGCATCGGCCACGTTCTTGTCGACATCGCGCCCGGAGCACATCTGCGCCAGGGCGACGCGGAACGAGCCTGCCTCGCCCGGGCCCGTCATTACGAGGGGCCCTTTGCACCAAAGCCTGCCCGCTCAGGCAGCAAGCAACACATCGAGCTTTCCTTCGCGTTCGAGCGCGTAGAGATCGTCGCAACCCCCGACGTGCATTTCGCCGATCCAGATCTGCGGTACCGTCGAGCGCCCGCCGGCCTTCTGGGACATTTCCGCCCTTAGCTCCCGGCGGCACCCCACGTCGACCTCCTTAAAGCCGACGCCTTTCTTGCGCAGCAGCTCCTTTGCCATGTGGCAATAGGGGCAAAGTTTCGTCGTATAGACAGTGATGTTCGCCATGGATCCCGATGCATCCCCTTTCCGGCGCTCAGCCATGCCACCAATCCTAATCGCTCTTCGAGTCGCCGCAAATATGGCCGGCGTCGCACCCTTGATGCCATTTGAGCGCGGCTCACGTGGATACCGGGGCGGCGTCGGTGACGAGCGCCAGGCTGAGGACTTCGATGCGGGCCGCTCCGGCACGCCGCAAGGCGCGCGCGCAGGCCTCGGCCGTCGCCCCTGTTGTTATGACGTCGTCGATGAGCACCACGTTGGCACCCGCTATGCGGGACTTGCGACCGGGCGGCACGGCGAAGGCGCCCGCGACGTTTTGGCGGCGCTGCGGGCGGGTTAACCCAACCTGAGGCCGCGTCCGGCGCGTGCGCTTCAGCGCCAGCGGGTCGAGCGCTACTCCCGTCAGACGAGCAACCTCGAGCGCGAGGATCGCCGACTGGTTGAAGCGGCGGCTCAAGAGGCGCCCGCGCGTGAGCGGCACGGGAACGATGAGGTGCGCGGAGCCGAGAAACTCGGCGCCCGCCTCTGCGAGCCAGCGCCCGAACAGGCGTCGCGCATCATGCCGATCCCGGAACTTGAGGTCGTGCACGAGCCTGCGCATGACGCCGTCGAAGCGGGCAACCGCGCGCGCTCTGTCGTAATCCGGCGGATCGGCCGCAGCCAATGCCGAAACCATCGTGCCGCCGGTATCGAACGGCATCGGCAGACCGAGGCGGTCGCACAAGGGCGCCCGGATGAAATCGATCTCTCCCCAGCACTTGGGGCAGAGCGCGTCATGCGAGGCGAGCGGCGCGTGGCAGGCGACGCACAGCGGCGGCACGAGGAAGTCGGCGAGCGCGCCGGCCGCGTGCCGGAGAGCGAGTGCGGCTCGTCCCCCATCGAGCATAGCCCACCTTGACCTATCGCTGGCTAAGAGCGTCTGGCTAAGAGTGTCGTGACGCCCCATGTTAACCTGCAAAGGGCGGCACCGCGAGCGCCCATCTAACTCGGATTATACCCTTGCAGCCCCCGAGCCCCGATCTGCCTCAGATCTTCGATCGCGCCTTGCTTCTGCGCCGGCGCGAGCGCTCAGCGCCGCTGGCCGGGGCTCATGATTTTCTCCTCAGTCGCGTTTCCGACGATATCGCTGAGCGGCTCGCCATTATCCGCCGCTCGTTTCCGCTCGCGGCCAACATCGGCGCCCATCACGGCCTCCTTTCCCGGCGCATTAGCGGTCTCGCCGGCATCGAGCGCATCATCGACGTCGAGCGCTCGGGCGCACTCCTCGGCCAATGCGACCGCTTGCGCGTCGAGGCCGACGAGGAGGCGCTGCCGTTTGCGCCGGCCTCGCTCGATCTCGTCGTGTCGGGGCTTGCGCTCCACCTCGTCAACGACCTGCCGGGCGCGCTGGTGCAGATCCGTCGCGCGCTGAAGCCCGATGGGCTCTTGCTCGCCTCTGTGCTCGGCGGGGAGACGCTGAGAGAGCTGCGCGAGGCGTGGCTCTTGGCGGAAACGGAGGTCGCAGGCGGTGTCTCTCCGCGCGTTGCTCCGTTCGCCGACGTGCGCGATCTCGGCGCGCTGCTGCAGCGGGCGGGGTTCGCGCTTCCCGTCGTCGACAGCGAGATCGTAACCGTAACCTACGCCTCACCGCTCGCGCTGATGCGCGAGCTCAAGGCGATGGGCGCAAGCAACATGCTCTCGAGCCGCCGCCGCCGGCCGGTGACGCGGCGTCTGCTCGAGCGCGCGACAGAGATTTATGCGGACCGCTTCGCAAACGCGGACGGACGCGTGCCGGCAACGTTCGAGATCCTGACGCTGACCGCCTGGGCGCCCGACGAGAGCCAGCCCAAGCCCCTGCGCCCCGGCTCTGCGCAGACTCGCCTCGCCGATGCGCTCGGCGTGACCGAGCGCAAGCTTTAGCGAGTAGCGAGGCTAACCCAACAGGTCGCGCAGCGGCGCGATCAGCGGACCGTCGGCCGGCGGCATCGGATAGCGGGCAAGCTGCGCCGGTCGCACCCAAGCGATCTCCTGGCCTTCGCGCGGCGTGATCGTGCCGTCCCACTGCCGGACGAGATAGAGCGGCATCAGCAGATGGAACGCATCGTAGGCGTGGCTCGCAAACGTGAACGGATGCAGGCAAGTGGGGCACACGTCGATGCCGAGCTCCTCGGCGAGCTCGCGGCGCAGTGCCGATTCCGGCGTCTCGTTGCTCTCGACCTTGCCGCCGGGAAACTCCCACAGGCCCGCCATCGGCCGGCCCGCAGGGCGGCGCGTGAGCAAGATGCGATCATCGCGATCGATGAGCGCCGCGGCGGCAACAAGCAGGATCTCTCGGGCCATGGGGAGCCCATAGCCGACGATTGCCGCCCGGGCTAGAGGAAGCGCGGCGCACTTCAGCGAAAATAGACGGGGATGGCACCGTGTGCCGGTTTTTTTGCCAACGCCGCTATTCGGCCGCGATCACGCGCGTGCCGTCGGCCTTCTCCTCCTGCACCACGGTGAAGCCCTCGAACTCGGGGTGTCCGAGATAGAGCGGCTTGTTGGAGCCGGCGTTGGCGTGCGCCTTGCGGAATTGCTCCGACTTGGTCCAGGCCTCGAAGTCGGCATAGGAGCGCCACATCGCATGCGAGGAATAGAGCGTGTGATCCTCGCGCTCGGGTCCTTTCAGGAGATGGAAGACGATGAAGCCCGGCATCTCGCTCAAGTGCCCCTCGCGCTTGGCCCAGACCTGCTCGAAGTCGCGCTCCGAGCCCTTTTTGACCCTGAAGCGATTCATGGCGATGTACATCGTCGTCTCCTTGTCTGCCGTCTGCCGCGGGCGGACGCTTGCCTCCGCCGCTCGTAAGCGCAGGAGTATAGGCGACATCCATCAGATTGGTGACCGTGCGAGACAAGGGCAACGTCGTCGCTAGCCTTGTAGCTCAAGCTCGCTCAAGAGGCGCTTTTCGCGCCAGGCTCGGCGGCAGACGCCATTTGCCGCCGCAGCCAGCGCTCGATGACCGCGACGATGTGCGCAACTTCGCGCTCGCCGAGAGGGCGGCCGCGGGGAATGCCGTGCCATTTGCCGAGGCAGCCGCGGCAGCAGGTGGCGGTCGCATGCTGGGCGACGAACACGGGATGGCCGCGAAAGGGCGTCTGCTTGCCGTCGTTCGTAGGCTCGGCCGGCGCCAGGCGCGTGGCGATGAAATCGCGTGCGTGCGCGAGCACGACGGGAAGCCCCTTCTTGGCGAGGTAATCGCGCTCGCGCGGACCGAGCCGGAAGCGCGAGCGGAAGGGCGAGGTCGAAAGCCTTGCGAAGATTGCGTCGATGTCGTGCATAGGCCGTCCGCCGAAGCCGTCGCTGCATTCTAAGAGCGATTCTTCGCCGGACGGGGAATTTGCTTTCCTTTGTCGAGTCGTCGCCAGCGGCGCCAAGGCGCCGTTGATTCTTCGAAAGCTCTTGTTGACCCCGGTCTTAATTCGGCAGCAGGGAGGAATTGCAAGGATTCCTACTTGTCGGCCGGGCCTGTCATATCGGGAACCCTGCCGCTCCCCGTGCTCGTCGCGGGTAGCGTGCCCTCATCACCCATCGTCTTCTGCGGGCCCTTGGGAGTCAGGGGTGCGGTGCCCGGCTCGGCGGGCTCTGCGCCCATGCTCGGGACATGGCTACCGATGGTGCGCGTCGTCGGAAGCGTTCCTTCGTCGCCCATCCTCTTGGGCGGCCCTTTGCGAGACGCATTGTCGGCTATGGCGGGAAGCACCAGCATTGGGCCGAGGAGCCCAATAGCGGTTGCAGTCAGGAGCAGTTGTTTCATCGGCCGGACTCCCTGAACGAAGCTTCTAGCGGTCAGGCAATGATCCGATCACTTGCCTTCTCATGCTCATTGGAGCGCAGAGAATAGGTTGCACATCTCCGCGATCATCAGAAAACGGAGCATTTGGTTGCGGATTGGCTACGACCACTCGTCAGCCTTTATGCGATAGCGCCGGACGAAGCGCACCGGTCGCTAACCGACCCATTGCTATTGCTGACGAAGGACGCCGGATGCAGGCTCGTGGGCAGTGGTGGCGGAAATGCCGGATGGCAAACCCAAGCGTGTGGACCTGGCGTTGCAAGGGGGTGGGGCGCACGGCGCTTTTACGTGGGGCGTGCTCGACCGCCTGCTCGAGGAGGAGGGGCTCGACGTCGTGGCCGTGAGCGGAACGAGCGCTGGCGCGATGAACGCCTGCGCCGTCGTTAACGGGCTGGCGCAAGGCGGTCGCCGCGCGGCTCGCGACAAGCTCGAGAAATATTGGATGGCGGTGAGCAAGACCTCCCGCTTCAGCCCCATTCAGCGCTCCTACATGGACAGGCTCCTGGGGCGCTGGACGCTCGACTACTCGCCGAGCTTCATTTGGTCAAAGGCGTTCTTCCGCCAGATCTCGCCCTACGTTTTCAATCCGTTCGACGTGAACCCGCTGCGCACCATCGTCGCGGAAGCCTTCGACTTCGATGCCATCAACCGCTCAGAGACGGTTCGCCTCTTCCTCGGCGCCACCAATGTCCGCACGGGCCGGCCGAAGGTCTTTCGCCAGCCGCAAATCAGCGTCGACACGGTGCTGGCGTCGGCGTGTCTGCCTTTCCTGTCGCACGCCGTCGAGGTCGACGGCGAGCACTATTGGGACGGCGGCTATATGGGCAACCCGCCGCTCTTCCCCCTCATCGACGAGACCGATGCCCGCGACCTCATCCTCATCAAGGTCAATCCCTTCGAGCGGCCGGACGTGCCGAGGACCGCCTACGAGATCGACAATCGCTTGAACGAGATCACGTTCAACGCCAGCCTGATCAAGGAGCTGCGCGCGCTTTATTTTCTGAGCGAGATCATCCAGGAAGAGGGCCTGGAACGAGAGGCTTACCGCGACGCACGCCTGCACGTCATTGCTGCCGAGCAGGTCATGCAGCAGCTTGGCGCCTCGAGCAAAATGAATGCTGAGCGAGCCTTCCTGGAGCATCTGCATCGGATCGGGCGGGACACGGCCGACAGATGGCTGGCGGAGCACCTCAACGATGTTGGCGTGCGCGCAACCTATCGCCCCGACTTTGTCTTCGAGGAAAGCCTGCGACCCGCGCATCTGCGCGAGCACACCCAGAAACGCAAGAGGCGATCACGCGACAATCACGCGCCATGATTGAGCACTGCTCGCGCTAAGTGAACCAAGAAGACCCCGAAGGCCGGCGTGCTCGTCGCGAAGGGCAGTCTCTTAAATCGTGAGGGTGGAGGCGTCCGCGCTTGCCGCAGCCCGCCGCTACACGCACCGGAACATTTAGAAGCCGCGCCTGTTGTTGGTTTCGTTGGCGACCCCGACAGGATTTGAACCTGTGACCCCCAGATTAGGAATCTGGTGCTCTATCCAACTGAGCTACGGGGCCATCGCCGCGCGTGACGGCCTTATTCCGTCCCATCTTGCAACGAGCTGACGCGGCAAGCGCAGCAGCGCACCGCACGTCTCGACCACCGGTCCGCCATTGTCAATCGGCTACGCCTTCGCAGCCGCGTCCTTGCACCTGTGTGGACGCTGCAACGGCGGCATGCACCTCTTCGAGGACCGGGTGCGCTCGCGCAGGTGGCCATAGCGGTCCCGGGTCCTGAGCGGGGTTCCCGAGCGAGGTTCCTGAGCGGGGGTCAGACCACAATCTAAGGTTGCAATATATTACCAAATCCCGCTACGATGGGCGCCGCGGGAGCGCGTCTCCGCGCGCAAGCGCCGGCGCGCCAGGGACAGTGCGGCGGGCTCGCGGAAAGGCATGGGGGCATGCCGAAGATACGCATCGAGTGGGTGCCGGTGCAGATCTACAAGCTCGGCCTGTTCGGGTTCGACCATCTTCAACTCGTCTACCAGCCGGATGGGATGGACAGCCCCGGCGGGCAGGATCAGTGGTTCGTCATGGAAGGCGTCCGCGACCTGGCGGACGGGAGCGCTTTCCTCGGCATAGAGGGCGCCGACGGCCGCACCACGCTCAGCGCTGCCAACGTCGCCGCGCGCGAGGATCTCATCGCCAAGATCGGGACCCCGAGCTTCCGCGGCAGCCGCAGTCTCCCGTACGGTGGCGAGGAGTTTCACGCCTGGGAGACCATGGCGTCCTATGCGCGCGACATCGAGCGGCAGGACTTTCCCTATATCGCCTATGGTCTGCCGGGCTCGCCCACACCGACGGTCAACTCATCCTCCGCGATCGCCTCGCTGATCCATTACTCGGGCCTCGACTCCTCGCATAGGCTTCCCTACGGCGTGCATCTTTCGCCGGGAACCGACACGCTGCTCGGCACGAGCGGGGACGACGTCATGCGCATCGAGCACGGCTTCACCACGCTGCTCGGCGGCCGCGGCCGCGACGAGTTCGTCGGCGGCTTCGAGCCGGGTCGCATCGAGAAGTTCTACGGCGGAGCCGACCAGGACCTGTTTCACTGGTCGTCCGGGTTCAACATCATCCACGGCGGCCAGCCGCAGCTCAACTACGAGGCCGACGGCGACGACGTCGTCGATTACTCCGGCGCCGGAACGGTCACGATCACATTCAACCGCCATGCCATCCCGCACAAGGTCCCCGACTACGTGGCGGTATTCAAGACCGGCGTCGACCATCTGTTCTCGATAGAGCGTATTCAGTGGAACGAGACGACAGATCACATCGTGCTGGGCAACGGCGTGCGCATCGTGGAGGACAACGCCGTGCTTGCGCCGGGCGTCAGCGTCGACAGCCATGGACGCGAGCCTCCCGACATCTCGCACATGCGCAGCGGCGTCCTGCTGCACGAGGGATACAGCGGCGCGCCGATCCGCTCGAGCGTCGACTACACGCTGCCGCCGGGAGCGCACGATCTTGAGCTTCTCGGCAGCGCGACGAGAGCAGAAGGCAACGCGGAGGCAAACCGGCTCATCGGAAATGGCGCCGACAACGTCCTCATCGGCCTGGCGGGCGACGACACGCTCTATGGCGGTCCGGGCAACGACACGCTCATCGGAGGACCCGGCAGCGACGGCTACGTCTACCTCTACGGCGACGGAAACGACGTAATCATCGACGACGGCCCCGCAACGGATGTCGACGAGCTCATTCTCGCCGGCGGCATCACGCCGGACGATGTCGCGTTCTACCGGCCGGCAGACGCGCCTCACAACCTCGTTCTCACACTCGCCAAAGGCGGCAGCATCCTCATTGAGGACTTCGGCGGCAGCCCCGGCGCCGGGATCGACCGCGTCGTTTTCGATTTTGCTCCGCCCTGGTCGCGCGAGGATCTGCAGAGGTTTGCCGCCGCGGCGCCTGTGCGCGAGACCGCGCCGGCTGGGGTTCCCGATGCGCATCTTGCCTTCCACCACGAGGTCGGTAGCGGCCCGTTGCTCGCCGCCGAGACGGATGGCCTCGCAGTGGGCGGCTCCTTCGGCGGCGGCACCGATCCTGCCTTCGCCGCGAGCGTCGGTGGTCTTGACGACGGCGCCTGGCTAAGCCTCGCCGACGGCTGGCTCTTTTGAGCTACGCGGCCGAGCTTAAAGCGTTGCGAGCCACCACGGGATTTTTCGCGCGCTCTTGCGTATAGTGGGCGAGCCGCCGCTTAGCGGCGCCCGTTGAGCGTATTGCGTTTTAGGGGTTGCATCCGCGTGGCCAGCCTCCGCGAGCATCGGCGTCCCTTGGCGGCGGTCATGGCATTGGGCTTTCTTCTAGCGCCTCTCGCAATCACCCGCGCGGCCGAGAACGCGCACGTCGCGACGTGCACCTTGCAGCCGGGGCCGGTGCGCGCGGTCGTGCGTGTCATCGATGCCGAGACGGTGCTGCTCGACGATGATCGCGAGGTGCGCCTCATTGGGGCCTTGGCGCCGCGCTCGCCCGACCTGCGCGCGAACGCTGCGCCGTGGCCGCCCGAGGAGCGCGCGCTTGCCGAATTGCGCGACCTCGTTCTCGGCCGCTCGGTTGAGCTCGCCTTTTCAGGGCGCCATGTCGATCGCTATGGGCGTCTCCTCGCCCATCTCTTCCTTAACCGCGATGGCGAGCGCATATGGGTGCAGGGGCGGCTGTTGAGCAGCGGGAACGCGCGCGCCTACGGGCTGCCCGGCAACACTGCCTGCCTGCACGAGATGCTGGCGCACGAGCGCGTCGCGCGGGAGGCCCGCGTCGGCATATGGTCGGATGCCGTCTATGCCCCGCGCTCGGCATCGGCGCCGGGCGCGCTTCTGCGACAGCGCAACAGT
Organism: uncultured Alphaproteobacteria bacterium; assembly: GCA_963724945.1. GTDB lineage: Bacteria > Pseudomonadota > Alphaproteobacteria > Rhizobiales > Hyphomicrobiaceae > Hyphomicrobium_A. Next base: position 437,182 of record CAVRWL010000003.1, read on the forward strand.
TTTCAGATCGTCACCGGCCGCATCGCGCACGTCGCGCCGACAAAATCGCGCACCTATCTCAACTTCGGCAGCGATTGGCACAGCGACTTCACGGCCGGCATCAGCGCAGGCGTCTTGCGCGCGCACCCTGAGTGGGCGCAGACGCTGGCGGGGCTCGAGGGGCGCCGGGTCGAGGTCCGCGGTTGGATCGAATACCGTAACGGACCCTACATCGCCGTCGAGGACGTCAATCAGATCGAGCCCGTGGACGAGACGCCGCGTCCGGCGCACACGCCCGGCGGTCCATCCATGAGCAGCGATCGGCGCGTTGCTCCGCCCGCCGCAAAAGAAAAGCGCCCGGGCCAAACGAGCCCGGGCGCGATCAATCTTTAGCATTGTCGCGCGAGCGACCCCCGAGTCAGGCGGCGCGTGTCTGCGCGTCGCCACCACCCTCGGCTTCCGCGGCGAGACGGCGTCCGCGGGCACTCTTGGAGAGCACCTCGGTGATGCGCTGCACCGCGCCGCGCTCATCGAGCTTCTCCACCGCGGCGATCTCGCGCGCCATACGGTCGAGCGCGTCCTCGTAGAGCTGACGCTCGGAGTAGGACTGCTCCGGCTGCGCCTCGGAACGGTAAAGATCGCGCACGACCTCAGCGATCGCGACGAGATCGCCGGAGTTGATCTTGGCGACGTACTCCTGCGCGCGACGGCTCCACATGGTCCGCTTGACGCGGGCGCGTCCTTTGAGCGTCTCCATCGCCTTCTTGACCACGGCCTCGTCGGAGAGCTTGCGCATGCCGACGCTCGCCAACTTGCCGGTGGGCACCCGCAGCGTCAGCTTCTCCTTGTCGAAGTTGATGACGAAGAGCTCGAGCGCCATGCCGGCGATCTCCTGCTCCTCGATACCGACGATGCGGCCGACGCCGTGCGCCGGGTAGACGATGAACTCGTTGGCCCGGAAGCCGTGACGCTGACTGACTGGCTTCTTCTGCGCCGTCATGAGGTGGCGTGCGGCAGCGGCCTTCTCCGCAACCGACTTCGGCGAGGCGGCCGGCGCCATGGGCGCCGTGATCTTCTGGCCCGTGGGCTTCACCGCGGCGGCAACCGCGCGCACGCCCGCAGCCATGCCTGGCCGGGCCGCCTTGAAGGCAGCCGCGGCCTTCGCGACAGGCGCGACAGGCTTGGCGCCCGGCCGCGCAGCTTTGTGCGACTTGACGGCGGCAGCACTTCCTGCTGTCGTGGCTGCCGGCTTGTGGGCCTTCGCGGTGGCCTGCGCCTTGGCAGCGACCTTCCGCGCCAGAGGCTTCGGCTTAGTGGGCACGCGACCCGGCTTTTTGACTGCGGCGGCCGCCTTGCTGGCAGCTTTCTTGCCGACGGCGCCGGCCGGGCCGGCCGAGCGAGCGACAGTCTGCGCCTTTTTCTTTTGAGCCATAGGGGTCGTCTCACTTTCTCGTCAGGGTGTACAAGCACCGCTCGTTCGAAGCGGTCGCGCGCAAACCCGAGGCGTCGGCGCGTAGGCCGCCGCTCCGGAACCGTGGTCTCCGGATCCGCGGCTGGTGGAAAATGTAAGCCAGATCCGATGGGGGCTTTCGGCTAGGTCAAAACCGCTCGTCCTCGGTCCGCATGCGGCCCGAACAATGCTCATCTCACGACAAAGCGGGTACTCTTTGTTCGCTCCTGTTCCGGCTTTGTTGTCGGTCCTGCGGGTCAACTTGAATTAGCGTAACACAAACTTCATTGAAAATGAAGGGCGGCCGCCGCACAGGATGTGGGGCCGCTTAACGCGCAACCTTAAATCCTAAGCATTCTCAAGGGTTGAGGAGCATTTTGCCGCAAGCACGGCCGCCCCCGCGGCGGCCTCCCCGGGCTGACCCCGGGCTGTCCCAGGGCTGTCCCAGGGCTAATCGCCGGCGCCCGGCTCAGCCGAGAAGTACTTGTCGAACTTGCCGTCCTCGGTCTTGTGGGCCTCGGCGTCGGGCGGGGCCTCCTTCTTGGAGGTGATGTTGGGCCACGTCTCCGAATACTTCCGGTTGAGCTCGAGCCACTTCTCCAACCCTGGCTCGGTATCGGGCTTGATCGCCTCGACCGGGCACTCGGGCTCGCACACACCGCAATCGATGCACTCGTCAGGATGGATGACGAGCATATTCTCGCCCTCATAGAAGCAGTCGACGGGGCAGACCTCGACGCAATCGGTGTATTTGCACTTTATGCATTTCTCGTTGACGACGTAGGTCATTGCTCAGGTCCGGCTTCCGTCCTCGTTCTGTCTGGCCGCGGGCCAAGACCGCCCCCACCGGCGCTTCTCAGGAGCGGGCAAGGCTCGGCCCCGATGGGAGGGCCAGGCCTCAGCGGATCTTGCCGCCCAATCGGTCGATCTCGCGACGTTCTCTCTTGGTGGGCCGACCGCTCCCCGGCGCACGTCGGCCAGGGCTCACCTCGGTCCCGGGCCAGCCTGGGAGTTGCAACGGCGATTGCGCAAGAGGTTTGAGCGGATCGGCTGGCGCTGTCAATTCCTCATAGAGCGCATGCGCGGTGGCGGCAGGGCCTCGCCGCGCGGCAATGCCCAGCACCTTCAGCAGCCGCACGCGGCGGGCGACGACCACCGTCAGCACGTCGCCCGCGCGCACGAGGTGGCTCGGCTTGTCGATGCGTGCGCGGTTGAGCCGGACCTTGCCCGATTGCACCAGCTCGGCCGCCAGCGTTCGCGTCTTGGCGACCCGCGCGAACCACAGCCACTTGTCGATCCGCTGAGCGGTGTCGGTCTCCTGCTCCGCGGCATCCGTCAAGAGCTGGTCTCCTTACCTCGCTTTGCCAGCACCTCGCGCAGGGCGCCCAGCGCCGCAAACGGAGAATCCGCCTCGATCCCGAGCCGGCGCGGCGGCGCGGCGGAATGGACCTCGGCCTTGCGATGCTCCTCGCGCCGGCGCCGATCGGGGCCCTTGGCGCGGCGCACGTGCGCCTCGCGGCCGCCGCGCTCGCCGCCTCCCTTGCCCCGGTGGCCGGCCTCGCTGCGCGCCTCACGCGCCGGTGCGGCGGGCTTAGCCGTATCGCTGGCGCTTTGCGGCGCGGCCGGCGCGGTATCGCTCGAGGCGCGTGCTGAGTCCGGACGCCGGCGCGGCTTGCCTGCGCCCTTGCGGTGCTCGCCGCGCGCATGGCGCCGCGGGCGCCAAATCTCCTCGAACTGCGGCTCAGGCGCTGGAGTTGGCGCGGCCGCCGCTGCGGCCTCCCCGTCCGCGGGTGCACCTGCTGCCTCCGCGCACGCCGGGGCGGCATCGGGCGGGGGGGATGTTGCAGGAGGCGTCGCTTGCGTGGCAGCGGGCTGAGCGACGTCGCCGTCCGCGGACGAGACGCCTGCTGCCTCTTCCACCGGCGCGGCCGCCCGCACCGGGCGTCGGTCGAGGCGAAAGCCCAGCGCCGCCAAGACGCCGCTCAGCTCATCGGGTGAGCAGCCCAAGAGCGACATCATCTCGGGCGTGACCGTGAAGCCGCCGTCTCCCGTCGCGCCTTTAGGCTGGGTGGCCCCCTCTGCGCCCGCGCGCCACGCGAGCAGCGGACGGATCAGGTCGGCGAGGCGCTCCAGAATGTCGATGCGCACGGCGCGGGGTCCGCATACGTGGTAGCCGTAGGCGCGATAGAAGCCCTCCGGCGCGCCCGCAGCGGGCACAAACGAGGTGAGCCCGGCGCGCGGGGCCTCCGGCAAGGACTCGAGCGAAAGCGCGTTTGCGCCGGCCTGGCGCAGCGCCCACAGCGTCAATGCGATCTCCGCGGCCGCCGGCTTCAGCAGCAACGGGAAATAGATATTGAACGCGCCGAAGCGCACGCCGTACTTCCTCAGTTGCGCGCGTGCTGTCTGGTCGAGCGCCTTGATCTCATCGGCGATCGTCTCGCGCTTCAAGATGCCGAGATTTTCCCGCAAGCGGAACGCGATGCCGCGCGCGAGCCCCGCCACGTCCTCCGCCTTGCCGATCTCGACGAGCGGCTTCAATTTGTCGGCGATCGTCTGCGCAATCCAGGCCTCGAGCCGCGCCTGCACCTTTTCGCGGTCGGGCGCCGACAGATGCTCATCGGCAAGCACCGTGACGGAGAGCTTCAGCGGGTCCTCCGTCGCCTCGACCCGGGCGATCTCCTCCTCCTTCCACAAGACGCAGCCCTTCTGCGTCAGATGAAAGGCGTCCGGCTGCGCCGCGGCGACGCGACGAGCGCGCATGGACAATTCGCGCGCCAGGACTTGCGCGGCCGCATTGCGCGTGGCCTTGCCGTGGATCCCCTCTCCGCCCTGGTCGGGCGCGAAGCAGAACCCCTTCAAGCGGCCGACGTAGTGGTTCTCGACGTGGATCGATCCATCCTCCTTGATGTCGGCATGGAGCTCGTCCTTGTCGCGCATCCCCTTCATCAACGCGCTCGTGCGCAGATCGACGAAGCGCTGCGTCAGGCACTCGTGCAACGCGTCCGACAGCTTGTCCTCGACCTCGCGCGTCTTCTCCTGCCAATGCCCGGGATCCTTGAGCCAATCGACGCGATTGGAGACGAAGGTCCACGTGCGGATGTGGGCGATGCGGTTGGCGAGGGTGTCTATGTCCCCGTCGGTGCGGTCGGCGAAAGCGACCTGGTTTGCGAACCAGTCCTCGGGGATACGCTCCTCGGGCCCCACGATGAACTTGTAGATGGTTGCCACCAGCTCGGCGTGGCTCTGGCCTGAGATCTTGCGATAGTCGGGCACCTGGCAGACGTCCCACAGCTTGGCGACCGCAGCTGGTGCACACGCGAGCCGGATGATCTCCTTGTCGGCGCCCACCGTCTCCAGCGCGACGACGTCGTCGGCGGCGCGGGCGCGCGTGAGGCGCTGCAGCCGCGGGGTGTCGCGCAGCGAGCTCTTCAAGCCCTCGAGCGTCGAGAAATCGAGGTCGCGGTTGCGCCACTGCAGCATGCGCACGGGCTCGAAATTGTGCGTCTCAAGCCGCTCGATGGTGTCGGAATCGAAGGGCTCGGCCGAGCCCGTGACGCCGAACGTGCCGTCGTTCATGTGACGGCCGGCGCGGCCCGCGATCTGGCTCAGCTCGGCCGGCGTCAGGTTGCGGTAGCCCTGGCCGTCGAACTTACGCGCGCCAGAGAAGGCCACGTGGTCGACGTCGAGGTTGAGGCCCATGCCGACGGCGTCGGTTGCCACCAGGAAGTCGACGTCGCCTGACTGATAGAGCGCGACTTGCGCATTGCGCGTGCGCGGCGAGAGCGCGCCCAAAACGACGGCCGCGCCTCCGCGCTGGCGCCGGATCAGCTCCGCGATCGAGTAGACGTCGGCGGCGGAGAACGCGACGACAGCGGAGCGCTGCGGCAGCCGCGTGATCTTCTTCTGCCCGGCATAGCTGAGCTTTGACAAGCGCGGGCGCGAGATGAAGTTGGCGCCGGGAACGAGATCGCCAATCGCCTCGCGCATGGTCTGTGCGCCGAGCAGAAGCGTCTCGGAGCGGCCGCGCGCGTGCAAAAGCCGATCGGTGAACACGTGGCCGCGGTCGGGATCCCCGGCGAGCTGCACCTCGTCGATGGCCAGGAAGTCGACGTCGACGTCCCTCGGCATCGCCTCCACCGTGCAGACCCAGTAGCGGGCGCGCTCCGGCTTTATCTTCTCCTCGCCGGTGATCAGCGCCACGGCGTCGGCGCCGACGCGGGCCGCGATCTTGTCGTAGACCTCACGCGCCAAGAGCCGCAGCGGCAAGCCGATCATGCCGCTCTCGTGGCCGATCATGCGCTCGATCGCGAGGTAGGTCTTGCCGGTATTGGTCGGCCCCAGAACCGCCGTGACGTGGCGGATGCGGGTCTCGAGGTCGCTGCCCATCTGCAATGGCCTCCTCATGTCGCTCGTGCGCTGGCATTGCAGAGGCCTTCGCCGAGATCAAGAGCCTGACGTCTGTTGCCGCGATGCTGCAGGCTCTTCGCGCGTTGCGATCGCCTTCCTTAAAGGCGATTGTCGCTAAAGCGTACATCCTATCCGGATAGACCGTGCCCCCGCGTTTGCGCCGATTCCTGCTAGCGCCTCAGCGCGATCCGTTGCTGGTCCGGCATCGTGATGTCGACCTTCTCCGACGTCAGGACGGCAGAGCCGATGATGGTCGGCACCGTAACACGATAGGGAATGAGAATGTTCGCCTTCGGAACGGGCCGCAGCACGACCTCGATGTTGCCGCTGATGACCGAATCCGCCCCTTCCCCCGGCTTGTGGCCGGAAATTGGTATCAGCCGAACCGTGCAGACCTGGCCCGTTCCGGGACCGTCGGAGCGTCCCGTCGGATTGAAGATCAGATCGAAGCGTTGCTTACCGTCGAAGATCGGCAACCTCTGATCGCACGGCCGCTTGATGTTGCCGAGCGACAGCGCCATGACCCCGGTCAAGGGATCGAGCGCGCGCTTCAGCTGCTCCTTGGTGACGGGAATGGCCTTGCGCGAGGGCGGGTCGGGAGGCACGAAGGTCACGTCCTTCACGCCCGAGCCGTCGAACGCGATTGCGAGCGACCTGTCCTTCTTCTTTCCCAGAAGAGCCTTCTGCCGGTAATGAAACCGGTAGTCCTCGGGCTTGGCGACCGAGGAGTGCACGAAGCCGCTGCTGGTCATCGATCCAAGGTAGTCGAATATGGCGGTGTCGATCGTGGCATTGGCCGTGAGCGAATAGGCCTCGCCGGCGATATACGATTTGAATCGAAAGGCGCCGATGTCGCCGAGCAGGCCGAAGCTGATCCGGTAGACGGCGCTCACCTGGGTGGGCAAGACCCCGGGGTCGGCATGCGCGGCCGGCACGAGCGGCAGCTGCGAGGACAGCAACAGGAGCGGCGATACGAGCGCTGCACAGCGGGCCAAAACGGCGCCAAGCCGAACACGGTACGTCATGATGCCCAATGTCCCCACGACGCGGCACTCGCAAGCCCGCGGTATTTATGTTTTACGTCAAATCTGTGACCCGGGCGAGCGGTCGCTGCGCGATACCTGACGGAAATATGGGCTCATTTTAGCCCATTCAAAGGGGTGCTCAAGAGCCCTATCCCGACGATCCTGCCGCGCTGAGGGCGCCTTCGGTCGCCGCCGCCCGCGCCTTGACGGCGGAAAGGGGCTCGGGCATAGACAGCGCCAATGGCGTGCCCGCCCCGCGGCGGGCATTTTTCATCGAGCCGATGCGAATGCGCAGCCGCTCCGTGGAGCGGTGACGAAGGAGCTTTAAGATGACGAGGCGCTGCGAGCTGACGGGCAAGCTGCCCCTTTCCGGGCAGCTCAGAAGCCACGCGGAGAACAAGACGAAGCGGAAGTTCCGTCCCAACCTGTGCGAGGTCACGCTGTTGAGCGACTCGCTCGGCCGCAAGGTGCGCCTGCGCGTCAGCGCGCATGCCTTGAAGTCGGTCGAGCACCGCGGCGGCCTCGACGCCTTCCTGCTCAAAGCTGGCGAGGACGAGCTGTCCGAGCGCTGCCTCAAGCTCAAGCGCGAGGTGCAGAAGGCGATGAAGGCCGCTCCCTCCGCGCAGGCCTAACGACCAATCTCAAGATTAGGGTTTCAGCATACGGCCGCGGTGAGCAGCGCTACGGGTGCGCGCGCATGCTCGCGAGGTCGGCGCCGTCGAGGGCGAACTGCAATAGCAGCGTCCGCTGCAGCGCCTTGTTGAAGTTGTCGTCCGAGATCATGGTCACGATAATCTCGCCGCTCGCGCCGGCGTTGACGGCGAGCCCCTCCATGTTGTCGATCTCCTGGTTCATGGTGGCATCGAGCAGCGTCTCGCCGTCGATCGCGGCGCCGGGGCGCAGCTCGCTTGCCCGGACGAGCCGCAGGCGTACCTTGACCCCCTCGCTCCAGCGGAAGCGGCGCTCGAGCACCAATAGGCTGCCGTCGGCCAACGGCGCGGCGTCGGTCACGGCGTAGTCGCCGGCGTTACTCAAATGAAACTCCTGGACACGTTCCTTGACCCAGATCCAACCCGTGTGGTTGCCCGCACGGTCGTGCAACGAACTCGGCAAAGGCGACGAGCGAGCCCTTGTAGGGACCGCCGCGCAGCACGGCGATCGCCTCCAGCCCGCTGTTGGCAGGCAGCCGCTTGATGGCTGCGGGCAGCGCGATGTCGCTCGTCGCGGCCGATAGCCCCTTGGCGTCGATATCGTAATGCCAGATCCGATGATTGCGCTCGAACGAGACGAGCATGCTTCCCTCAGACGGCGTGCCGCTCAAAAGCGCAAGCCCCTCCGCGTCGCGATCGCGGGAGCGAGCAATCGCCTTTCCGCCGAGCGATAGGAGCGGGCCGAGCCGGACGTCGTCCATGGCCGCGGGGCGCCCCTTGTCGTAGACGAGCCGGCCCGACATCCACGTGCCGGCGTCGGAGATGGCGAGAAAGCTCTTGCCGCGGGGACCGAGGGCGAGCCCCGACCAGCCTCCGAAATTCGGCGAGGGCGAGGAGAGCACCAAGCCGCCGCGCCACGTGAGTTTGCCAAAGCGCGTCCGCTCCGGATCGATCCGGTCGAAGGCGGCAATCGGTTGGGCCGTGACCGCGATCGGCGCGAGATGCACATTGCGGCTCGAGGGCTTGGGGTCGGCCTTTACGCCGCCGGCGCCCGCCACGAGCGCTGCGGCGAGGACGAAGCGGCGCGCCGTGCGCCGCCAGGCCGCATACGCTGATCTTGGCTGCACGGCCTTCCCCCTCAATGGCTCCCTCAATGAATCAATGGCCGCCGGCCCATCGGGCGCGGCCGCGGGGCGCTGCCCTCCTCCTCGAACAGCTCGACAAGCTTGTCGGTCATGGCGCCAGCAAGCTCGCTTGGATCGGTGATCGTCAGCGCGCGGCGATAGTATCGGGTGACGTCGTGCCCGATGCCGATCGCGATCAGCTCAACAGGCGAGCGCGTCTCGATCTCGTCGATGACCTGGCGCAGGTGATGCTCGAGATAGCTGCCGGAATTGACCGAAAGCGTGGAATCGTCGACCGGCGCGCCGTCGGAAATCATCATCAGAATGCGGCGCTGCTCGGGCCGCCCAAGTAGGCGCCGATGCGCCCACGCGAGCGCCTCCCCGTCGATGTTCTCCTTCAAGAGGCCCTCGCGCATCATCAAGGCGAGCGAGCGCTTGGCGCGCCGCCAGGGCGCATCCGCCGTCTTGTAGATGATGTGGCGCAAATCGTTGAGACGCCCAGGCCCCAGCGGCTTGCCGGTGGCGAGCCACTGCTCGCGCGCCTGTCCGCCTTTCCAAGCCCGGGTGGTGAAGCCCAGGATCTCCACCTTCACGCCGCAGCGCTCCAGCGTGCGCGCGAGAATGTCGGCGCAGCAGGCCGCGACCATGATTGGGCGCCCACGCATGGAGCCGGAGTTGTCGAGCAGAAGCGTGACGACGGTGTCGCGGAAATCGGTGTCGCGCTCGCGCTTGAAGGACAGCGCGTGCATGGGATCGATGATGATGCGCGGCAGGCGTGCAGCATCGAGCGTGCCTTCCTCGAGATCGAAATCCCAGGCGCGGTTCTGCTGCGCGAGGAGCCGGCGCTGCAGGCGGTTGGCAAGACGCGCGACCGCGCTCGAAAGCGTCCTCAGCTCGCGGTCGAGATAGGCGCGCAGCCGCTCGAGCTCCTCTGGCGAGGAGAGCTGCTCGGCGCCGACCTCCTCGTCGAACTCGCGTGTGAAGACCTTGTAGCCGAACGCCTCCGGGTTCTCGAGAACCGAGGCATTGGGACGCCACGGCTCGGTCGTGTCGATCTGCTCCAGGTCATCGAAGCGGCCCTCGAGGTCTTCGGTGCTGGCAGCCTCCGTCTGCTCCTGCGCCTCGTTGGGCTCCCCTTCCGAATGGCCCTCCTCGCGCGGCTGGTCGCGCCCCTCCTCGCCGTCCTCCCCGCTCTCGCGCTCGTTGTCGCCGGTCTCCGACTCGCTCTCGGAAGATTCACTCTTCTCATCGTCTTCGGCGTCGGAGCTCTCGTCGGTGAGCTCGAGCGCGCGCAAGAGGTCGCGGATCAGCCGGCCGAAGCTCTCCTGGTCGTCGGCGAGGCCGTCGAGCCGCTTTAAGACCTTGGCGCCGCGCTGCTCGATGGAGGTGCGCCAAACATTGACCAGCGCCTTGGCCGTCTCCGGCGGCGACAGACCGGTCAGCCGCTCGCGAACAATCAGCGCGACGGCGTCCTCGAGCGGCGCCTCGTCCTTGCTCGTCACCTGAGCGAAGCGTCCGTGTGCGTAATGGTCCTCGATGCGGGCAGTGAGATTGCGCGCCATGCCGGGCATGCGGTTGGCGCCCAGCGCCTCCACGCGGGCCCGCTCGGCCGCCTCGAACACGAGCCGCGCCGGGCCTGAGCCGGGCGCGAGCCGATTGTGCAGCTTGGCGTCGTGGCAGCCGGCGGTCAAAGCGAAGCTGTCGGCCCAGCCGCGGATGACGGAGATCTCGCGCCGCGAGGGCACGCGCGAGGGCTCGGGCAATTGCACCTGCTTGGGGTTGAGCTCGGGTGCGCCGGGGGCGAAGCCCACCTCCAGGTCGTGGCGGCCGGCGACGGCGCGCACGGTGAGGCCGATCGCCCGCTTCAGCGGCTCGGTCGGGGCTTCCTTGCGTTTAAAACCCGTCGTCATGAAGGTTTCAGCTCAGGGCGACGTTGGCTGCACTCTCGGGCAGCTCCTCCCCGAAGCAGCGTTGATAGAACTCGGCAACCATTGGCCGCTCGAGCTCGTCGCACTTGTTGAGGAAGGTCATACGGAACGCGAAGCCGATATCGCCGAAGATCTCCGCATTCTCCGCCCACATCATGACGGTGCGCGGACTCATCACCGTAGAGAGGTCCCCGTTGATGAACGCCGAGCGCGTCAGGTCGGCGACGCGGACCATGTGCGAAACGATCTTGCGCTTGGCCTCGGTCTTGGCGAACGACTTGACCTTGGAGAGCACGATCTTGGCCTCGTCGTCGTGCGGAAGATAGTTGAGCGTCGCCACGACCGACCAGCGGTCCATCTGGCCCTGATTGATCTGCTGCGTGCCGTGATAGAGACCGGAGGTATCGCCGAGCCCGATGGTGTTCGTCGTCGCGAACAGGCGGAAGGCCGGATGCGGGCGGATCACCTTCGACTGGTCGAGCAGGGTGAGCTTGCCCGAAACCTCCAAGACCCGCTGGATGACGAACATGACGTCGGGGCGCCCGGCGTCGTACTCGTCGAACACGAGCGCAGTGTTGCTCTGCAGCGCGTAGGGCAGGATCCCCTCGCGGAACTCCGTCACCTGCAGCCCGTCCTTCAAGACGATCGCGTCCTTGCCGATGAGATCGATGCGGCTGATATGGCTGTCGAGATTGACGCGGATGCACGGCCAGTTGAGCCGCGCCGCCACCTGCTCGATGTGCGTCGACTTGCCGGTACCGTGATAGCCCTGGATCATCACGCGGCGGTTGTGCTTGAAGCCGGCGAGAATCGCGAGCGTCACCTCCTTGTTGAAGAGGTAGTCGGGATCTACGTCGGGAACGTGCTCGTCGGGCTTGGAGTACGCCGGCACCTCGAGCTCGGTATCGATGCCGAACACTTGGCGCACCGATAGCTTCATGTCGGGGAGGCCGGGCGTCTTGCCTTCAGCACCCGCTGAACTTTGCGCACGCATCGTGCATAAAACCTTCGCGGTTGTCAGCCTGTTGGCGGCTGCGAGGGAGGTGCGGATTTCAAACGAGCCCCGCTTGCTTCAGATAGTTATAGGCTTGGATAATCTCGCGCAACTTGTCGCCGGAGCGCGCGTCTCCGCCGTTGGCGTCGGGATGGTAGACCTTAACGAGCTCCTTGAAGCGCGCCTTTATCTCTAGGCGCGAGGCGCTTCCCGAAAGATTAAGCGTGTGCAGAGACCTCTTCTCGAGCGGCTTGAGCTGACGCCGGTTCTCGGCCGGCGCCTCCCGCGCAGCCTTGGCACGCCGCGCGAAGAACGCGTGCGGGTCGAGCGTGCGCCAGCCGACCACGCGGCGGTTGCCCTGGGTGGAGGCGTCGGCTCCTGCCCCGTCGACCGTCGGGTTCATGCCGACCTTCCAGGTCGGGCGGTGTCCGGTGATCGCATCCTTCTGGAAGCTCTCGACCTCCGCGTCGTTCATCCCCTCGAAATAGTTATAGGAGGCGTTGTACTGCCGCACGTGGTCGAGGCAGAAAATAAAGTACTGCCCGTCACGTCCGCGTCCTCGCGGCGCGCGATGGCCCCCAGGCGCCGTGCAGCCCTTCCACTGGCAGCAGGGATGCTCCTCACGCGCAGGTTCGCTCCGCTCCCTCTTGGGTGCGACGCGGATGCTATCGAAATATTTTGAGTCGAGCTTCATCTAACGAAGTATGATCTGACCCCCGGCGCCGCACAAGCCGCTCTGGAGCGCAGCGTGCCCAAGATTTTTTCACAGCCGAATGAGGCGACCCTTAATGACCCTTGAAACACGCATGCGCGAAAAATTGAAGAGCGCTCTGCGACCGAGCCGGCTGGATTTGGTCAATGAGTCGCACCTGCACGAGGGGCATCACCACTCGCCCGGCACCAACGAGAGTCATTTCCGCGTGCTGATCGTGTCGGAAGCCTTCGCCGGCAAGTCGCGGGTGGAGCGCCACCGCTTAGTCAACGATTTGCTGAGCAGCGAGCTGAAAGATGGGGTGCACGCCTTGGCAATCAAGGCCTGCGCACCGGGCGAGCAAATAAACTGACGGGAAAAAAGTAGGTAGGGAGGACACCGGGCTCCCGCCTCGCCACTGCTGCAGCGGAGGCGAGAGCCACGGGCTTAAGGCTTACGTGGTGCGATCACCAATAGCGGCAGCGCCAGCAACGATGATAGCGATAGTAGTGCCAACGGTGCCAACGGTGCCAGCGATGCCAACGGTGCCAGCGATGCCAGCGATAATGGTAGCGGCGCCAATAGACCTGCTCGACGGCGCTGCTGCCGGCGTGGGTCGCCGTGGCGTGGGCGAGAACGTCGGCCGAGACCGGAGCGGCCTGGGCCGAACCAGCTGCGAGAACGCAGGCCAAGATGCCTGCTGCAGCGGTCATCGATAGAATTCGGGTCATTACGGCTCCTTCCCTTATGTCTAGCGGCAGCAGCCGCCAGTGGTTTAGTCCGGCGGCAGCGGCCGCCTGTGGTTGCCACAAGGCAGCCTCTGCTCGCGTGCTCGCATCTTCCCGTGTGATCCGCAACGAGTTCGGCACACGTGCCTGAACCCAAGCTGAACGGGAAACTTATAAAGTTTAGTAAAGTTCCGGCTTAGCCCGGGGCGGGCTCCGCGCTCCCGGCGGAGCGAGCGCGCGCTGCGGTCTTGGCGGCCGGGCTGATGCGCAGAGCGGTGATCTTGTTGCGCGTCTTGCGCAAGATCTCGAAGCGGTAGCCGTAAAAGGTGAAGACCTGGCCCGGCTCGGGGATCGACTGCACCTCGTGGATGACGAGACCGGCGATCGTCGTCGCTTCCTCGTCGGGCAGGTTCCAATTCATCTGACGGTTGAGGTCGCGGATCGCGACGGTGCCGTCGACGTTGACGGTGCCGTCGGGCTGCGGACGGATCGCCGCCTCGTGCGTGTCGTGCTCATCGGCGATCTGGCCGACAATCTCCTCTAAGATGTCCTCGAGCGTGATGAGACCCTGCACCTCGCCGTACTCGTCGACGACGAGGGCCATCTGCGCCTTCTTCTTCAGGAACTGATTGAGCTGGTCTTTGAGCGCCGTGGCATCGGGAACGAACCACGGTTCCACGGCAAAGCTCATGATGTCGAGCTTGCCGGCGTCCCAGCCCGCGCGGCCAAGGGCGGAGAACAGATCCTTGGTGTGCAGCACCCCGACGATGTTCTCCGGCTCGTCCTTCCAGATGGGCACGCGCGTGTATTGCGAGCGCAAGAGATCGTCGATGATCTGCTGCGGCGGCTCGTCGGCGTTGATCGTCTCCATCTTCGTGCGATGCACCATGATGTCGGACACCTGCAGATCGCGCAGGTCGAGCACGCCGCCCAGCATGTCGGCATCGTGACGGGCGACCGTGCCCTCCTTTGTCTGCAGCTCGATGGTGCCGCGGATCTCCTCGCGCGCGGCGAGGATGTTTGCCTCGTCGTCGGCCGTGTCCGGCGTGAGCTTCAAGAGCTGGCGCACGATGAACGCGATCGTCACCGTGATCGGATTGAGGATCACGATGATGGCCCGCATCAGCGGCGCCACAAGAAGCGCGACCCGATCGGAATAGGCGAGCGCATAGGTCTTGGGCAGCACGGCCGCGAAGATGACGATGAGAAGCGTCATGATCGCCGTGGCGTAGACGACGCCCACCTGCCCGACGAGCACGACGGCGAGGCCCGAGGCGAGTGCAGACGCCAGAACGTCGACGAGCGTGTTGCCGATCAGGATCGTGCCGATCATCTTCTCGGGCTGGCGCAGGAGCTTGTTGACGAGCTTAGCTTTCGCGTTGCCGTCCTGCTCGAGCGCGTGCATGCGCGCGCGCGATGCCGCCGTCAGCGAGGTCTCGCCCAGGTTGAAGAAGGCGGACAGCGCGATGAGCGCGACGATGGCAGCGACGATAAGGGCGATCTCCAGAGTCATGGCCTTCGATCAATGGGGTGATGGGTTCGTTGCGGTTGTTGGTGCACTTTGGGCCGCGCGCCCGATGCGCTTGCGGCCGCAGTCGCCAAGTGGGCGCAACCTAGCACACTTCCGAGAGCGGAAAGTTAGCGGCCGGCGGCGATCTCGCCCGCGAGAAAGTCGCTGATACGCTCGGGCAGCACCTCATGCGCGATGAAGGCCTCGCCGATCGCGCGCGCCAAGATGAACGTCAGCCTGCCGTGGCGCACCTTCTTGTCCTGCGCCATCAGCCGCATGAGGCCGGCGACATCGGGCTTGTTCCCCGGGATGTCGCCGATGCGCGTCGGCAGCCCTACGGCAGCAAAGTGCGCCGCCGCGCGGTCCGCGTCCTCCTCCCCGCAATAGCCGAGCTCGGCGGAGAGACGGAACGCGAGGCACATGCCGATCGCAATCGCCTCTCCGTGCAAGAGCCGGTCGGAGTAGCCGCACCAGGCCTCGAGCGCGTGACCGAAGGTGTGCCCGAGATTGAGGAGCGCGCGCTCGCCTTGCTCGGTCTCGTCGCGACCGACGATTTGCGCTTTCGCCGTGACGCTGGTCTCGATGGCCCGCGTCAAGGCAGCCGCCTCGAACGCAAACACCGCCTTCCAGCTCTGCTCAAGCCAGGCGAAGAAAGGCGCATCTCCCAACAGCCCGTATTTCACCACCTCGGCATAGCCTGCGCGCATCTCGCGTTCGGGCAACGTGTGCAGCGTATCGGTATCGGCGATGACGAGGCTCGGCTGGTGAAAGGCGCCGATGAGGTTCTTGCCCTGGGCCGTGTCGATGCCGGTCTTGCCGCCGACGGAGGAATCCACTTGGGCGAGCAGCGTCGTCGGGATCTGCACGAAGCGAACGCCGCGCCGCAGAATTGCCGCGGCGAAACCGGCGAGATCACCGATCACGCCGCCGCCCAGCGCGACGATGAGATCGCCGCGCTCGAGCCCCAATTCGAGCAGGCGCTCGCACAAGGGCGCGAGCACTGAAAAGCTTTTCGTCGCCTCGCCCGGCTTCAAGACGATCGAGCCTGCGAAAAGGCCGCCCTCCTTGAGCGCCGCCTCGAGCGTGGCGAGATGGCGGGCCGCGACGTTCTCGTCCGTGACGATGCCGATCCGCGCGTTGCCGATCCGCGCTGCGATCAGCCGCGCTGAGCCCGGCAGGAGACCGGGACCGACGAGGACGTCGTAGGCCCGATCACCGAGCGGCACCCTTATCGTCGCCGCTGCTTTCGGCACCAAGCTCTTCTCACTGACGGCGCTCATGGCGAGCCCTCGGGGGATGCGGGCAACTGTAGAGTGTGCGCGAGACGCTCGAGGATCTCGGCGACGATCACCTCGTGCGGGACATCGCGGCTTTCCACCGTGATGTCGGCCTGCGCATAAACGGGGTAGCGGGCGTCCATCAGGGCCTGCATGACGTCCTCGGGGTTGCCGGCCTTGAGCAGGGGTCGGTTGTTGCGCTTGGCGACACGACGCACCAGCAGCGCCAGGTCGGCCTTGAGCCACACCGAGATGCCGGACTGCGCGATCGCTTGGCGCGTCTCGGCATTCATAAAGGCCCCGCCGCCCGTCGCCAAGACTTGCGGGCCCGAGCGCAGGAGCCGGGCGAGAACCTTGCGCTCGCCGTCGCGGAAATACGGCTCCCCGTGCTCGGCAAAGATGTCCTCGATACTCTTTCCCGCCGCCTTCTCGATCTCCTCGTCGGCATCGACGAACGGCAGGCCGAGCTTGGCGGCCAGGCGTCGGCCGACGGCCGACTTGCCGCACCCCATGAGGCCGACCATGACGACCGACTTCTGGCCCAAGACCGACTTGATCTCATTCAGCGAGTGGACCTCGCCCATTTTTGCTACTCTTCCGAATAAGCCCGAAATCGAATGACCGTGGGAGCATCGGTGCGCCGGCAGCCGCCGCGGGGGTGAAAACGGCTGAAAGCGCCGCATGCGCCGCCTACTTTGGATTGTCGCCAGGTGCAAGTCATAATGGCGCCAATATGCAAAGAGACTTAAACTTTGGGGACGGGATAGCACAATGCCGAGCTTGTTCCGCTTTCTTGTGGTCGTTGGCACGATCGGCGCCATCATCACCGGCGCCCTCTACATCCTTGCCACGAAGTTCGAGCCCCATCAGCGCATGGTCACCAAGCCCGTTCCGGGCGTGAAGGTGCGGACGGAATGACGGGCTTAACCGCCATGCGCAAGCAAGCCTTCCCCCGATTGCTGATCGCGGCTCTCTCGCTCGCGCTTCTCGGCCGTTCGGCGGCGGCTCAAGATTGGAACCCGCTCAATGCGTTCCTCGGGCCCGAGCACAAAGAGGAGCGCAAGCCACCCCCGCAAGAGCCCGCGCCGCAGTTCCTCGATGAGAAGAGCTTCTCGGTGGAGCGCACCGAGCTCGCGCCCGTCATGGCGACCGACGGCTCCGGACTGCCTTTCGAGCTGTGGCGCGGTCTCGACGTTGCGACATTGGAAAAGCTCATCGCCGGCCTCGATATCCCGCCGCGCTCTCCGGCGCTGCACGGGCTCTGGCTGCGTCTCATCACCTCCGACGTGACGCCGCCGACGGGCGGCGAGCAGGACCAGCACTTTATGGCGTTGCGGCTCGAGACGCTGTACCGATCCGGGCTGCTCGAGGTCGCCTCGCGCGAGCTTGCAAAGCTGCCGGCCGGCAATGCCCTCGTCGCCATGCTCGCCGCCCGCAACGAGATCGGCCAAGGCAAAAAGATCGAAGGGTGCGCCACCGCGCACAGCGGCGGGGCGCCGGACGCGAGTTTTCCCAAGCAGCTCGAGGGACAGGCCGCGCTCATCTCCGGTTATTGCGCGATCCTCGCCGGCGACGTGGCCGGGGCGGGTCTTGCCGCAGACCTCGCGCGCGAGCAGGGCTTGGCTGGCTCGGCCGGCGTGCGGGCGCTCGATGCCGCCTCGCTCGGGACGAAGCCGAAGATCGCCCCGAACGAGCCGATCTCGCTCCTCGACTACCGGCTGATCGAGGCGGCGGGCGGCACGATCGACGCTGCGACCATTCTCAAGCAGGCCGCACCGTCGTTGCTGGCGGCGCTCGCGCTCGATCCCGACACGGCGCCCGATCTCAAGCTCGCCGCAGCCGAAGGGGCCGCGCAAGTAAACGCCATCACGCCCTGAGGAGCTCGCCCGCATCTACCGCACGCGGGCGGCGATCGCCGCCGGGGTGCCACCCGAATCATCGGACCCGGCGGAGCGGCGCGCTGCCTTGTTTGCGGCAGCGGAGGCGGAGGGCACGCCGCTGAAAAAGGTGCGGCTCATCCGCTCGTTCCTCGACGACGCCCGTCGTTCGGGCCTCTACATGACGGCGCTGCGCATGATCGCGCCCGCTTCGCAGAGCCTCGTTCCGGCGCCCGAGATCGGCTGGTATTGCGAGACCGGCATCGAGATCGCGCTCGCGGCCGGCGACTACCAGGCGGCGCGCCGCTGGGTCGCATTCGGCTCTAGCCTCGGCAACCCCGGCAACGGTAGCCTCGACCACTGGCTGGCGCTCATCGACATCGCCGACGCCGAGCCCATTGCCGATCGCACGGCGAGCCTGCGCTACGTCGAGGAGCTGGCCGTGCACGGGCGCCTCGATCCGACGCTTCTGCATCGTCTCGCCACCGTGCTCGACGCGCTCGACTACAACGTGCCGATCCCGCTTTGGCAGGCCGCGAGCCGCACGCCGCAGCCATCCGGCGGCCATCTCCCGGAGACGGGCGTTCTCACCGAGCTGCAGGATGCCTCCAAGAAGCGCGAGTTCGGCAAAACGGTGCTGCTCGTCATGCAGACGCTCGGACCCAACGGCGCCGAAGGCGCGCATATGATCGCGCTCGGCGATTCGATCCGCGCGTTGAAGCGTGCAGGCCTCGAAGCCGACGCCCGTCGCCTGGGCTTTGAGGCGCTGTTTGCAAGCTGGCCGCGCTCGATCGTCAACTAGACGGCAACGGCTGAGGCGCTCATGGCCGCGCGGCAGATCGAAGCGTTCCTCGAGATGCTCGGTGCGGAACGCGGAGCGGCCGCGAATACGATCGAGGCCTACCGGCGCGACCTTGCCGACTATTGCGCTTTTCTCGATCGCCGCTCGACAGCGCTCGACGCCGCGGCCAATGCCGACATCTCCGCCTACATGCGCGAGGCTTCGGCTGCAGGCCTCAAGCCGGCCTCGCGCGCGCGCCGGCTCTCCACGCTGCGCCAGCTCTACAAATTCCTGCTCGCCGAGGGCCTCGTTGCAAGCGACCCGACGCACGGCCACGCCGCTCCGAGGAAAGAGCGCGCGCTACCGAAGCTCCTCAACGTTGCCGAGGTCGATCGCCTCATCGCGGCAGCAGCTCGGCGCGCCGAGACCGCGCCAGGCGATGAGCGAATGCGGGCCCTGCGCCTGCACTGCCTTTTGGAAATGCTCTACGCGACCGGCATGCGCGTCAGCGAGCTCGTGTCGCTGCCGCGTGGCGTGCTCGCCGGTGACGATCGCGTGCTGACCATAAAAGGCAAGGGCGGACGCGAAAGATTGGTCCCCCTCAACGCCGCAGCGAAGGCCGCGCTCGACCGCTATTTGCACTTCGCCGCCGCCGAGGACGCCAGCAGAGCGGCGACCGTGGCGACGAAGTGGCTCTTTCCTTCCAAGAGCGCGCAGGGCCATCTCACGCGCCAACGCTTCGCTCAGGACTTGAAGGGCCTTGCCGAGGAAGCGGGTCTCGGCGCCGACCGGGTCAGCCCGCACGTGCTGCGCCATGCCTTTGCCAGCCACTTGCTCGATCGTGGGGCGGATCTCAGGTCCGTGCAGCAGTTGCTGGGGCACGCCGACATCTCCACGACAGAGATCTACACGCACGTCTTAGAGGAAAGGCTGAAAAAGGTGGTGGAGCAGCATCATCCGCTGGCGAAGAAGGATTAAGAATTCTGCGCCAGGCTAGGCGGCTCAATTGAGCCGACGGGTGTGCGCCTTGACAGGACCAGAGCCGGAGCGCGATTGTCCGCGCGAATTCCCAACAGATGCCGTGAGTGCCGACTTGGATCGTCCCGTTGCCATCCGAACGTATCTCGATTTCGAGAAGCCCATCGCCGAGCTCGAAAGCAAGGTCGCGGAGCTGCGCGCGCTCGAGGGCGACGACCGGCCCGTCTCGATCGCGGAAGAGATAAAGAAGCTCGAGCAGAAGGCGCGCTCCGCGCTCGTCGATACCTACGCCAAGCTGACGCCCTGGCAGAAGACGCTCGTTGCGCGCCATCCCGAGCGCCCCCACTGCCTCGAATTCGTCAATACGCTGATCGAGGACTTCACGCCCATGGCGGGCGACCGCTACTTCGCCGAGGACGAGGCCATCGTCGGCGGGCTCGGACGCTTTCGCGGCCGCTCGGTCATGGTGATCGGTCACGAGAAGGGCTCCGACACCGAAAGCCGCATCCGCCACAACTTCGGCATGGCCAAGCCCGAGGGCTACCGCAAGGCGGTGCGGCTCATGGAGTTGGCCGAGCGCTTCGAGCTGCCGGTCATCACGCTCATCGACACTGCCGGCGCCTATCCCGGCATCGGCGCGGAGGAGCGCGGCCAGGCCGAGGCGATCGCGCGCTCGACCGACTGCTGCCTGCGGATCGGCGTGCCGCTCATCACCGTTGTGATCGGGGAAGGCGGCTCGGGCGGCGCCGTGGCGATCGCCACCGCGAACCGCATTCTCATGCTCGAGCACGCAATTTATACGGTTGCCTCCCCGGAGGCGGCCGCGTCCATCCTGTGGCGCGACTCCGCCAAGGCCATCGACGCCGCCACGAACATGAAGATTACCGCCCAGGACCTCGATCAGCTCGGCGTCATCGACGTAATCATCACCGAGCCCGTCGGCGGCGCGCACCGCGACCGCAATTCCATCATGAAGGCGACCGGCGACGCCATCGCCCGGGCGCTCGCCGAGTTCGACGGCAAGACGCCGGCCGAGATCCGCCAGCAGCGGCACGACCGTTTCATGCAGATCGGTCAAGCCCTCTAGCGCCAATTTTTGCTTGCCTCCGCGGGCGTTTGACGCCCCATTCCGGTCCAACTCGTCACGATACTCGCGCTCACCGCCGGCCGCTCCGCTGGGACTGGGCAAGGCGCTAGGAATCTCGTAACGTTAACGAAGTCTTAAGGAATGCGATTCGATGGTGATCATCGTGCGCCGGGGGCACTGCGTATGCGTATGACCATCCTTGGCTCGAAGCAGAGAGCCCGCTTCGGCGCCGCCTTGGCGGCGCTCGTGGGCGTTTGCGCGCTCGCAGCTTGTAGCGGCGGCGGCGTCCCCGAAATTCCTCCTGCCGAGCAGCCCTTGAGCAAGGACGCCATGATGCTGCTCGGGCGCAAGGGCATGGACGAGGGCGCGCCCATCTTCATCCGCATCTTCAAGGAAGAATCCGAGCTTGAGGTGTGGAAGGCGCGCGACGACGGCCGCTTCTATCACTTCAAGACGTATCCCATCTGCAACTGGTCGGGCGACATCGGCCCGAAGAGAGAGGCCGGCGATCGCCAGGCGCCCGAGGGCTTCTACCATGTCACCGCCGAGCAGATGAATCCGAACTCGCAATACTACCTTGCGTTCAACCTCGGCTATCCCAACGCGTATGACCGCTCGTTGCAGCACACGGGCAGCGCGGTGATGGTGCACGGCAAGTGCAAGTCGGCCGGCTGCTATGCCATGACGGACGCCCTGATAGAGGAGATCTACGGTCTGGCGCGTGAGGCGCTGAAGGGCGGCCAGGAGAGGTTCGACGTCAACGCCTTCCCGTTCCGCATGACGGCGGAGAACATGGCGCGTTACAAGAGCAACCCCAACTACCCGTTCTGGCGCACCTTGAAGCAGGGCTACGACTTCTTCGAGAAATACCGCATCCCACCCGCGGTCGCGGTGTGCGAGCACCATTACGTCGTCGACGTGAAGTGGTCCCCCCGCGCCGCGATCAGGCCTGATGGTCCGTGCCCGCGCTTCAGCCGGCCGGTGTTCACGCCCTTCGTCCCCAAGCCCGACGAGGCGCAAGTGGCGAACGAGCGCATCACCGTTCCCGGACCGAAGATGCGCGAGTTTGCAACCGCGGCGCCGCAGCCGACGCCGGCCTCGCGGCCCACCGATGCTGCATTCGGGCCGGCCTATGGCCTCGGCGCTCCCGTCATCACGGGTAGCACGACGGCACCCGACGTCTCCCGCTAGGCATGGGCCGGGCCCGCCCGCTCAAAGTGCTCATCGCCCTAGGCGTGCTTGCCGCCGTGGCGGGTGTCGCGATCTTCGCCTTCTGGCCGCAGCTCTTCGCCCTCTACGAGGAGGAGATGATCTGGTCCACGAAGGCCAGCCACTGGCACAGCTATGCCGCCGGCAAGCTGCCGTTGCCCGGCACGCCCGACCTCGCCAGCCTCGACAAGCGGCTCGCCGCCGCCGGCGTCGCGCGCGGAGCACCCGTCTTGCTGCGCCTCTTCAAGCGCGAGTTCGAGCTCGAGGTGTGGATCAAGCGCGGGGACCGCTTCGTCCGCTTTGCCACCTATCCGATCTGCATGTGGTCGGGCGGCTTGGGCCCCAAGATCAAGCAGGGCGACCGGCAGGCGCCGGAGGGCTTCTATACGGTCGATGCCGCGCAACTCAATCCGAACAGCAAGTACCACCGCTCGTTCAATCTCGGCTTTCCCAACGCCTTCGACCGCGCGCACGACCGCACCGGCTCTCTGCTGATGGTGCACGGCAACTGTCTGTCGATCGGCTGCTACGCCATGACCGATCCGGTCATCGACGAGATATGGGCGCTCACGACGGCCGCTCTGCAAGCGGGACAGAAACGCTTTCAGGTGCAGGTGTTCCCGTTCCGCATGACGGACGCCAACATGGCGCTCCACGCCTACGATGCCTCCGCGCCGTTCTGGCGCCAGCTGAAGGAGGGCTACGACCGCTTCGAGGCGGCGCATGTTCCCCCGATCGTGAGCGTGTGCAAGGGACGCTATGCCTTTCGCGCCGCGGGCGCGGGCACGGACGGCAGCACCGCGATCGAGCCCGGATGCCCGGATGCCTCCACCGGCAGCTGATTTGCATGTACCTGTTGAGCGGAAAATCGACGCAGGCGCAAGGGTTGATCATGTCGCCTCGCTGCGATCCTATCGCGACCAAGTTGCTTGAGGGGCGCCGCAGAGCCGGCGCCAAGTCAAAGTTGGAGACGTTGCGATGACCCCGGCTCTCGCGCATATGAGCCGCCGCCTTCTTGTTGTGAGCCTTGCCATGCTCGCGCTGGCCAAGCGGACGCGGCCTGCGCCCTGCCGCTCGGACACAAGGACATCGCCGTCGACCGCGCCGAGCACAAGCGGGCCGCCGCCGAGGGCAAGCTGCCGCTGCCGGGTACGCCGGACCTCAACCATCTCGATGAGCGCATCGCCAGCAAGGGCCTGCCCGCAGGACTCGAGCATGCTGATCCGCATCTTCAAGGCCGAGTCGGAACTCGAGGTGTGGATGAGCCGAGGCGGCTCGGCAACGGAATACACGCTCTTTGCCACCTATCCGATCTGCTATTGGTCCGGCACGCTCGGGCCCAAGCTCAGGGAAGGCGACCGGCAGGCGCCGGAAGGCTTCTATACGGTGACCTGGCCGCAGACCCATCCCAACGGGCAGCGCCATCCGCTGGCGCTCAACATCGGCTTTCCCAACACCTTCGATCTGCTGCACGCGCGCAGCGGCTCTTCCATCCTCATCCACGGCGGATGCGCCTCGATCGGCTGCTTTGCCATGACCGACGCCGTGTACAAGGAGATCCGCATCCTTGCCGCGCGCGTGCTCAATGCCGGGCAGGCCTATATTCCGATCCACGTCCTCCCGTTCCGTATGACGCAGGAGAACATGACCCGCTACGAGACGCCCGAATTGCACGACTTCTGGCGCAATCTCAAGGATGGCTACGACCTCTTCGAGCGCACGCATCGGCCGCCGCGCATCAGCGTGTGCGGCGCGCGCTACGACTTCGAGGAGACAGACATGGTCGAGGCCAACAATCCCGGCCCCATCTCGGTGTGCCCGCGGACCGCGCTGCTGATCCAGGAGATGGAGAAGATCAATACGCGCGTCGCCGAGCAGGACGGACCGCTGCCGGCGCCGACAAAGACAGCGTTCGCATACCTTCCCTCCTATCTCGGCGGCCCACGGCAGGCGAACCTGACGCAGCGTGGAAAAAACTCACTTGAGCAACTCGCGCCCGAGATCTTGCCTGTGGGGGTCAGTCCGATCCTGACGCGCCCGCTGGCCTGCTCGCTCGCCCTGCCGAGCTGCCGCAAGTACGAAACGCTGCGCGAGCGGCTTGTGCGCGCCGCCATCGTGAAGGCCGAGGCCGACGACGAGCCGAAACCGCACAAGACGGTGCACCACCACGTGCACAGGCGGCACCACCGCTAGCGCTCAAGCCGCGGGTCATGGCATGCACGAGGCCGTGACGCGCATTCTCATCATCGGCGGCTATGGGGCGTTCGGGGCGCGCGTGGCCGAGCGGCTCGCCCGCGAACGAGCTTTCGAGATCATCATTGCCGGGCGCACGCCGAACGCCGCCGCGCAGCATGCGCGCGCGCTCGCGGCGACAGCCAAGGCCGTCGTCTCGCACGCACGCCTCGACGCGGCAACGGCGACCCGCGCGGAGATAGCGGCGCTCAGGCCCGACGTGGTGATCAATGCGTCGGGCCCCTTTCAGGACCAGGACTACGCGTTGGCGCGCGCCGCCATCGCAGCCCGCTGCCACTACCTGGACCTCGCCGACGCCCGCGCCTTCGTGACCGGCATCGCCGACCTCGACGCAGACGCCCGCGCGGCGGGCGTGTCCGCAGTGAGCGGCGCAAGTTCTGTGCCCGGCCTCTCCTCGGCGGTGGTAGAGGCGTTCGCGCCGAATTTTGAGCGGCTCGAGGCGGTCGAGATCGGCATTGCACCCGGGAACAGCTTCGATCCCGGCGTCGCGACCGCGGCCTCGATCCTCGCCCAGGCCGGCAAGCCGCATTTTGAGATGCGCAACGGGCGCCGCGTGGCGGCCTACGGCTGGCAGGGGCTCTCCCGCCACCGCTTCCCGGGCATCGGCGCGCGCTGGATGGGAAACGTCGATGTCCCCGACCTCGACCTGCTGCCGCTGCACTATCCCTCGCTGCAGACAGCCCGCTTTGCGGCGGGCGTCGAGGTCTCGCTGTTCCACCTGGGCCTGTGGAGCTTGTCATGGCTCGTGCGCGTCGGCGCCGTCCGCGATCTCGGCGCTCATGCAGCGGGGCTGCTTGCTGCCAAGCGGGCGCTGCGATTTCTCGGCTCCGATTGCGGCGGGATGTTCGTGACGGTTAGTGGGCGCGACGGCGAGGGCGCGCCGAAAGAGCTTATCTGGCACCTCATCGCGCGCTCGGGCCACGGCCCCTACATGCCGGCGATCGCCTCGGTGATCCTCGCTAAGCGCCTCGCCGCCGGGGCCGGACCGCCGCCTGGCGCGCAGGCCTGCTTTGCGCTGTTCACGCTCGACGACTTTACGGCCGAGGTCGCAGATCTCGACATCACTTGCCAGGCCGAGTGGCGCTGAGAGCCCGACGCGGCGGCGAAACAACAGTCCCTGTTAGAGCGCCCGCCTACGTGCGGTTTGCCGCTGGAACGACTTGCCGCTGCTCAATTGCTTGCGTCGCCGCGCTCTCCACCAGCCCGGCAAAGGCAATCTCGCCGTCGGTGACGTAGTGGTTCACCTGATGATCGGTGATCAGGCGGTCGCCGCTCCGATGCAGCCTCACCGCGCCGATGGCGCGGCAGGCCTCGAGCGCAGAGACGATGTAGTCGCGCTCGGCGTTGGTATCGGCATCGGTCGCATGCGTGATCTGGAAGGTGAGGCGCGTAAGCGAGAACCCGGTGTCCTTGGTGCCGGCGCCGACCCACAGCACGCTTGTCTCGGCATTCGGCCTGTCGGTATTGAGCCAGAACTCGGCGGACGCGGTGCTCTCTTGCACTTGTGCGAGGCTCTTGGCCCAGAAGCGGACGTGATGGCGCTTGCGCGGGCTGCCGTCGATCGCCTGCTCAAATCCGATGTCCTGTCCGCGCCCGAACAGATAGAGCGTGCTGAACGGGGCGCTCGGATAGCTCGTGTCGAGAACGAAGGAGCGCGCCATGTGCCACGCGCTTCTAAGCTGAGCTTGTCCGCCTCAACCCAACCGGCGGCGGCGAACGCCGAGCCGCAGCTGCGCCATGCGTGCCGACCAATGCGAGGTTAACCGGGTCGCCGGGCAGTCCGTCGCCGGTGATCGTGAAGGCCGGAACGTGGCGACGCTGCAGGATCTTCAGGCCCATGCGCACGGCGTAGGGGAGGATGACGTAGGCGGCGATGGCATACGTCGCGCCGAGCGCGAAAGCCCAGGGCAGCCGCTGGTCCGCGAAGTCGAAGACCACGAACACGATCAGCCAGACGCTGAACGCGCCGATGGCGAAGATCGCCAGTCGCTGCAGGATGCGGATCAGCAGTCGCACGCTACAAGGTCCCGTCTCGCGCCTCTAGGGCCGCGCCTCTAGGGCGATGCCAGGCGGCACGCCCTGCGACGATCATGAGCAGATGAGCGGTTTCAAACTCGTTAGGGCCGATGGTTTCGGGTATTTCTGCGGGGCATTGACGCTTCGCCAAAGGTCGCGGCATGGTCTATGGCGTCTCGATGGTTGGGCTCATTGCTTAAGCACGTGGAAAATCAGACGCGCGGCGGCGGTCGCGCGCAAAGGGCGGAGGCGGACTTGATGTCGCCGCGCCAGCGCGCGTACGCGTGGCTTGACCTCTTGATCATCGATCATGGCCTCTTGCGCTTTTTCTATCGCAATCGCCACCGTGTCACGCCGCGGCTGTGGCGCTCGGCGCAACCCGCGCCGGGCGATCTCAAGCGCCTAAAAACAAAGGGCGTGAAGAGCGTCGTGTGTGTGCGCAGCGGATCAGAGCTCGGATTGTGGCCTCTGGAGAAGGAGGCATGCGCGAAGCTCGGGCTCGACCTGCATAGGGTGCGCATCCGCGGGCGTGAAGCACCGCGCAAGAGCGATCTGCTGGACCTCGTCGACCTACTCGCCTCGCTCAACTACCCAGCACTCATCCACTGCAAATCCGGAGCCGACCGGACAGGCTTCGTTGCGGCGGTCTACCTGATCGCCATCGAGGGGCGTCCCATCGACGAGGGCCTGGCCCAATTGTCGCTACGGTTCGGTCACTTGCGCTTCTCGCGCGCGGGCATACTGCGCGAGGTTATCGAGGCCTTCCGCCGCGAGGGAGCCGCGAACGGCCTCGACTTCCGCCAGTGGGCGGAAAATGTCTATGACGCCGCCGCCGTCAGCAGCCGCTTTCAGCCGCGCCGCTTCTCGTCGGTGCTTGCCGACATTGTGCTCCGGCGCGAGGGATAGGCGTGCTCAGGCGCGAGGGATAGGCGGCGCGGGCGGTGCATCTGCGGGTTTCGACGGCCGCGGCGCGAATATGCTCGTCAGCTTCTTGATGCGTGTCGACAGGCGGTGTCGCGACTGCTCCCTGCTCACGACCTCCTCGTCCGTAACCCAGTTGAATTGAATGGCGCGCCGCGGCCCCTCGAAAGGCTTGTGTCCGTGCCAGGAGTTATCGGATCGGCGGAACGCGAGAAGCGTGCCTCCAAACGGGGGAACCTCGGCGACGTAGTCCTCGAGGTCCGTGCCGCTCCTCAGCAAGCGCAGCCGGCCCCCTTGATCATCCCAGCTATCGTTGAGATAAAGCAGGACGGTGATGATCTTCGTCTTGCTGTCGGTGTGGATCTCGCCGTCCTTCTTGCGTACGTAGCCGCGGACGGTGGTCATGGTCGGGCGCCCCTCGAGATCGACAGCGAATTTCGATTCGATGGCTTTGCGGAACGCCTCGCTTTGCAGGTCATCGAGGAGGCCGGCGAAGTGGCCGGTAATGCGCAGCTCGCTCGGAGGATGCGAGCCCGCGCCCGGCACATCGGGGAAGTCCGCGCCGATCTGCGCGAGCCTCTCAGGCTTCACGAAGTTCGGCACGACGACGTACTCGAAGGGATCGACCTGGAGAGGCGTCCGCTCGAGCAGCTCGAGCGAGAGAGACCGCATAGCATTGCCCAACATGAGAAACCGGAAGCCTCCCCTAAGCATAGAACCATAAGCAGACTAGGCCAAGCTTACAGGATTCGTACGCTTTTTGGTGCGGACGCCGACCGAAATGCCGATGGGTCACAGCGGCGCCCTGCCGCAGTGCAAAACAAAATATCGAGCGGCGTCAGAATGATGACACGTTCCATTGCGTCAATGACCTGGGGAAGATCGGGGGGACAGGGCCCAATGCGATGGATGTCGCACGTTCTCGTTGCTGTGTTGTGCTTTTCGTCGGCCGCGCGCGCGGGGCCTTATGACCGACAGCTCTTGAAGCTCGCTCCCGAGGAGCGCGCCGAGCAGGCCTGCGTCGTGAAGGGAATCGACACGATCCGCCGCGATGGACGTCTGCCGCGGGCGGACCGATTGGAGACGGGCGCAACCAGCCACGCCGTATTCGCCGGGACGAAGGTCTCAACGAATGGCGGTGCGGTGCGCGCAAAGCACCGTTGGTATAGCTTGAAGTTCAAATGCGAAGTGACGAAGGACTACCTGAAGGCCTTGTCCTTCACCTATGAGATCGGCCCGGAAATTCCCGAGCAAAAGTGGGAGAAGCTCGGCTTGTGGCGCTAGCCACACGGCCGGAAAGATCACACACGCCTAGTCGTGCTTGCCGTGGCACTGCTTGTACTTCTTGCCCGAGCCGCACGGACAAGGCGCATTGCGCGAAACTTTACCCCACGTCGCCGGATCCTTGGGGTCGACGCCATCGCCCGCTTGCTTGCGCGTCTGCAGTGGCGGCCGCTTGTCGGCTACAGGCACGCCGCGCTGCTCGGCCGCAATCGCCGCGTCCGCCAGAGCGAGCTCGTCGTAGCCGGAGAAGGGATCCGCGTGGTGGGCCTCCATGGGCGGCAGCTCGATCTCCCGCAGCGCAGCCTGCTCCTCGGGCGGTGCCAGCTCGACGTGCATGAGCTGACCGGTGACGGCCTCGCGCAGGTTCGCCAGCATGGCCTCGAACAAGACGAAAGCCTCGCTCTTGTATTCGTTCAAGGGATCGCGCTGCCC
This sequence comes from uncultured Alphaproteobacteria bacterium, assembly GCA_963724945.1. GTDB lineage: Bacteria > Pseudomonadota > Alphaproteobacteria > Rhizobiales > Hyphomicrobiaceae > Hyphomicrobium_A. Next base: position 465,783 of record CAVRWL010000003.1, read on the forward strand.
GTAGGCGCGGAAGCCGATGACCTGGCGTAAGTGCTCGAGCGTGACGAGGTGCTCGCGCCAGAGATGGTCGAGCGTCTGCAAGAGCACCATCTTCTCGATCTGCCGGATATTCTCCGGGCCGAGATCGCGCTCCTTGCGCTCGGCCTTCTCGTCGACCTCCTTTAGGAGCCGCTCCTCGATCTCCTCATCGGCGATCCCTTCCTCCTCCGCCCATTTGTCGATCGGCAGCTCGATGCCGAAGATCCCGGCCATAGCCTCCTTGAGCGCCTTGGTGTTCCACTGCTCCGCGTAGGCCTTCTCCGGGATGTGCTGGCGCACGAGCTCGCGGACGAGCTGATGGCGCAGATCCTTGACCGTCTCGGAGACGTCCTCCTCGCCCATGATGTCGATGCGCTGCTCGAAGATGACCTTGCGCTGGTCGTTCATCACGTCGTCGTACTTGAGGATCTGCTTGCGGATGTCGAAGTTGCGCGCCTCGACCTTCTTTTGCGCCATCTCGAGCGACTTGTTCATCCAGGGGTGCGTGATCGCCTCGCCTTCCTGCAAGCCGAGCGTTTTCAGGACGCTGTCCATGCGCTCCGAGCCGAAGATGCGCATGAGGTCGTCATCGAGCGACAGGTAGAATTTCGAGCGCCCCGGGTCGCCCTGACGGCCGGAGCGGCCGCGCAACTGGTTGTCGATGCGCCGGCTCTCGTGGCGCTCGGTGGCGAGCACGTAGAGGCCGCCGGCGTCGAGCGCTTCCTGCTTCTTTTCCGCCACGTCGGCCTGCAGGTGGTCGCGCATCTTGGCGATCTGCGCCTCATCGGGCGCGCGCTCCGCCTCGGTCTCCTCGGCGATCCAATCCTTGAGCCGGTAGTCGACGTTGCCGCCGAGCTGGATGTCGGTGCCGCGGCCGGCCATGTTTGTGGCGATCGTCACGCCGCCCGGAACGCCGGCCTGGGCGATGATGCGGGCTTCCTGCTCGTGGTAGCGCGCATTCAAGACGTGATGCGGTATCGCGTCGGAGTTGGCTTGGGCGCGCGAGCCGATGTCGACGAGATAGGAGCCGATTTCGGACAAGTAGGACTTGAGCTCGTCCTCCTTGCCGTCCTTGAGCTTATCGGCGAGCGCCAGCGTACTGCGGCCAAGGTCGAGGATGTACTTCCTGTCCTTCAACAGCTCGGAAAGCTGCTCGGATTTCTCGATCGAGACGGTGCCGACCAGGATCGGCTGGCCACGGCGGCGGCAATCGGCGATCGATTGCACGATGGCGGCATATTTCTCCTTCGCCGTGCGGTAGATCTCGTCGTCATCATCGAGGCGACACACGGGAACGTTGGTCGGGATCTCGACGACGTCGAGCCCGTAGATGTCCATGAACTCGTTGGCCTCCGTCGCCGCGGTGCCGGTCATGCCGGCGAGCTTGTCGTAGAGGCGGAAATAGTTCTGGAAGGTAATGGAGGCGAGCGTCTGGTTCTCCGGCTGGATCTCGACGTGCTCCTTCGCCTCGAGCGCCTGGTGCAAACCCTCCGAGTAGCGGCGCCCCGGCATCATGCGGCCCGTGAACTCGTCGATGATGACGACCTGGTCGCCCTTCACGATGTAGTCCTTGTCGCGCTGAAAGAGCTTGTGGGCCTTCAGCGCGGAATTGACGTGGTGGACGAGCGATACGTTCTCGATGTCGTAGAGCGAGCCCGTGAGCAACCCTTTGCTCTCCATCAATTGCTCGATGCGCTCGTTGCCCATCTCCGTGAGCGAGACCTGGCGCTGCTTCTCGTCGAGCTCCAAGAGGCCCTCGGTCTTCAAGATCTCCTTGGCCTTTTCCTTGCCGTGGGCCCGCTCGACCTCCTTCTCGATCTTGTTGTGCTCGGCGACCAGGCCCTTCATCAACTCGTCGATGGCCACGTAGAGATCGGCGCGGTCCTCGAGCGGACCCGAGATGATGAGCGGCGTGCGCGCCTCGTCGATCAGGATCGAGTCCACCTCGTCGACGATGGCGAACGTGTGCCCGCGCTGGACCATCTCGTCCTTGTGGATCTTCATGTTGTCGCGCAGGTAGTCGAAGCCGAGCTCGTTGTTGGTCCCATAGGTGACGTCGCAGGCGTACTGCTCCTTGCGCTGCACATCATCGAGACCATGCACGATGCAGCCGACGGTGAGCCCCAAGAACTTGTAGACCTGGCCCATCCACTCCGCGTCGCGCTGAGCCAGGTAGTCGTTGACGGTGACGACGTGCACACCCTTGCTGGCAATCGCGTTCAGATAGACGGCGAGCGTGGCGACGAGCGTCTTGCCCTCGCCCGTCTTCATCTCCGCGATCTTGCCCTCGTGCAGGACCATGCCGCCGATGAGCTGCACGTCGAAGTGGCGCTGCTGAAGCGTGCGCCAGGCCGCCTCGCGTACGGTGGCGAATGCCGGGATCAGCAGGTCGTCGAGGCTGGCGCCGTCCTCAAACTGCCGGCGAAAGCTTTCGGTGCGAGCCTTGAGCTCGTCGTCGCTCAGCGCCTTGATCTCCGACTCGAGCGCGTTGATCGCCTCGACGCGGGGCCGATAGCCCTTGACGCGGCGCTCGTTCGACGAGCCGAAGATCTTTGCAGCGTATCCGCCGATCGTGGAAAGCATTCGAATGGTTCCTCAAATTCCCGAGCGTGCCGCCTGTGGACGCCGGCGTCCCCTTGCGGTTGAGAGCTGCCCCGCGCTCATGAGCCATTATATCCGCCGGAGGTCGGGCCCCGATCGACGGGCCCCCTTGAACTGCGGTCTTTCAGTGCCGCTGGCGGGCCGATCGCCGCCGGGTGAGAAATAAGGACCGCACCCTGGGGTTGTCAACGCATGGACGGCCTTGGACCTTCGCCAACTCTCCGATTCGTAACTTGGCAGAGGGCGCCCCGCCCACTATCCATGGGCCCCCTATGACCCGACCCCCGTGCTCTCCTGCCGCACAAGCGCTAGATTAGAGGGCCCGGCACTCCTGGTGCCATACCCATCCAACATCAGAGACCGATAATGCAAAAGTCAGTTTCGAAGAAGCGCGTCCTGGCGGCAGCAGCCATTCTCGCGCCCGTGCTCCTCGCCGCGCCGCTCAATTGCGCGGTCGCCGAGGACCAGCAAACCAAGGTCGTGGCGAAAGTGAACGGCAACGCGATCACCGAGGCCGACATGCGCATAGCGGAGGAAGAGCTCAGCTCTGAGCTCAACAACCTCTCGCCCGAGGTCAAGCGTCGCGCGCTCGCCGAGTACCTGATCGACAACGTGCTGTTCGCCGACGCGGCAACGGCCGAAAAGCTCGACACGACGCCCGAGTTCGAAGCGCAGATGCACTATTTGCGCCGCCGCCTGTTGCGCGAGCAGTATTTCGACAAGTCCTTGAAGAGCAGCGTGAGCGAGGCGGACGCCAAGAAGATCTACGACGAGCGCGTCGCCGCCATGCCGCCGCAGGAAGAGTTCGCCGCACGCCACATCCTCGTCGACAGCGAGGAGAAGGCGAAGGAGCTGCGCGCCAAAATCGTCGCCGGCGCCGATTTCGCCACGCTCGCCAAGGAGAACTCCAACGACACAGGCTCGAAGGACCAGGGAGGCCTGCTCGGCTACTTCGTCCAGGGACAGATGGTTCCCGAGTTCGAGGCCGCGGTCGTCAAGCTGCAGAAGGGCGAGGTATCGCAGCCCGTCAAGACGGCCTTCGGCTGGCACATCATCAAGCTTGAGGACCGCCGCCGCAAGGAGCCGCCGTCCTTCGAAAGCGTCAAGACAACGATCATAAACTCGCTCGCCATGCGCAAGGCGCAGGACAAGGCGACGGAGCTGCGCGCAAAGGCTTCACTCGAGTATGTCGACGACGGCATCAGGAAGCAGGTCGAGGAGCAAAAGGCCAAGGCGGCAGCGGCCAAGGACGCACAGCCGCAAGCAAAGCCCGAGGCCGTGCCGAAGCCGTAGCCGGCGACCGACCCCAGCGATTCGCATCGGGCCGCTTGATCTGAGCGGCCCGATCTGTTTGGTGTGGCGCGTTTCGCTGCGCCGGAGACCGACATGGGCACCGACACGGGCACCGACATGGGCAAGGCAACCACCGTCTCACCCTTTGCGCCCAAGGCGCTCCCCAATGTTCCCCCGGTCCCCGGCGTGCGATTCGCGACGGCGGAGGCCGGCATTCGCTACCGGGGACGCACCGACCTCCTGCTCGCCGTGCTCGAGCCCGGCACGGTCGCAGCCGGCGTCCTGACACGCTCGAAGACGCGCTCGGCGCCGGTCGAATGGTGCGCAAAGCGCCTCAAGATCGGGCAGGCGCGCGCACTCGTCGTCAACTCCGGCAACGCCAACGCCTTCACGGGCAAACGCGGTCGCGAGGCGGTCGAGATCACGGCGGACGCCGCCGCGAAGGCGGTCGGTTGCGCGGCCGACACCGTATTCATCGCCTCGACCGGCGTGATCGGCGAGCCGATGCAGGCGGAGAAGTTCGCGCACCTGTTGGACGGCCTCGCGCGGCAGGCCGCGCCCGATGCCTGGCAGACGGCCGCGCGCGCGATCATGACGACGGACACTTTTCCTAAGCTCGTCACGCGCCACGCCAGGATCGCCGACACCGAGATTACGATCAACGGATTCTGCAAGGGCGCCGGCATGATCCAGCCGGACATGGCGACGATGCTGTGCTTCATCTTCACCGACGCCGCAATCGAGCGCGCCGCGCTGCAGGAGCTCGTCGCCCGCTCGGTTGATACGACATTCAACTGCGTGACGATCGACGGCGACACCTCGACGAGCGATACGCTGCTCGCCTTCGCCACCGGCGCCGCCGAGCGCCGCGGCTGCCCGCGCATCAGCGACCCGGGCGATGCGCGGCTCAAGGGCTTTGCCAATGCGCTTCACGACCTGATGCGCGAGCTTGCGATCCTCATCGCCAAGGACGGAGAAGGGCTGACGAAGTTCGTCACCATCGAGGTCGAGGGCGCCGAGGACAATCGCGCCGCGCGCGCAATTGGGCTCGCCATCGGCAACTCGCCGCTGGTGAAGACGGCGATTGCCGGTGAGGATCCCAACTGGGGGCGCATCGTAATGGCGGTCGGCAAAGCCGGCGAGGCGGCCGACCGCGACAAGCTCGCGATCTGGCTCGGCGAGCACCTCGTCGCCAAGGACGGCGAGCGCGCGCCCGGCTACGATGAAAGCACCGTCGCGCACTACATGAAGGGCGCGGAGATTTTGCTGCGCGTCGACGTCGGGATCGGCCGCGGCCACGCCACCATCTGGACCTGCGATCTGACGCACGGCTACATCGACATCAACGCCAGCTACCGAAGCTGAAGCGAGAGCTCGCCGATGGACCCGGAATTTTGGCTCGCGCGCTGGCAGAAGCAGGAGATCGGTTTCCACCAAGCGTCGGTGCACGACCTCCTGCAGACGCACTGGGCCTGCCTCGGGCTTGAGCGCGGCGCGTCCGTCTTCGTGCCGCTCTGCGGCAAGTCCCTCGACATGGCGTGGCTTGCCGGTGAGGGGCACCGCGTGGTCGGGGCCGAGCTCAGCGAGATCGCGATCGACGAGTTCTTCGCCGAGCGCGGGCTCAAGCCCACCGTCCGCACGGTGGGGCGCTTCATCGTGAAATCTGCCGAAGCCTATGAGCTGTGGTGCGGCGACATCTTCGAATTGCCGCGCCAGGCCGTCGCAAGCGTCGCCGGCGTTTACGACCGCGCCGCGCTGATCGCGTTTCCGCCCGCCATGCAGGAGCGCTACGCGGCAACGCTCAAGGCGCTGCTGCCTGCCCGCGCGCCGATCCTGCTCATCGCGCTCGACTGCGACCCCACACGCATGCAGGGCCCGCCGTTCGCAACCCCGCGCACGCAGGTGCACCGTCTTTTTACCGACAGCTACGATGTCGAGGAGGTCGCCTGCCGCTCCGCGCTCGAGCAGAACCCCCGCTTCAAGGAGCGGGGCCTGACGGCGCTGGAGGAATGCGTCTATCTGCTAAGGCGCGCATGAGGCTGCGCGTCATGCGCGGCGCCTCCGATACAAGAAAGCCCCCACCCGCCCATGCCGCTGGAAGGAGCGCGACATAGGCGAACGGAGGCGGGGCGTCAGCGATAGCGCGTGTGGCGGTCGTTGGCCGCGTCCCGCTCACGGCACGCCTTCACCCACCGCGTGTGCTTGTGACCGTGCCGCCAGGTGGTCTTCTTGACCCAGTGGCAACGGACGTGATCGCGGAAGCCTGCCTCGGCCGGCGTCGCGACCGACATGGCGAGCGGAGCCGCGAGCAAGCACATTGCAACGAAATACTTCATGATCATCTCCTCGTTCCTGCTTTTTGTTCGCTCAGCGCCCGCGCCGATCGGCGCTTGCGACAAGCACATAGGGGAACGAGGGGGGCGCACGCGCTCCGTCGCAAAAAAATCGAGCTCATTTCTGGACGGCGCTAGCCGAAGAAGACGTAGATGATGCCGATCAGCGTCGCTGCAATGGCGAGCCCGACGGGGATCAAGGCAACTTGCAGCCACGCCTCGCCTGCTGGCAACGAGCCGGTCGCCGTGTCGAGGCGCGAGGAGAAAAATTGCTTCAGATCGGGGTGGCGCACACGAAGATGCGCAGCGTTCGTGTGGTCCATGGCGAGCGGCAGCATGAGAGACATAACGCACAGAACCGTGACGATCAGAAGGTCGAGATCGGTCGCCGTGTTGTTGCCGAATGCCAGCCACGCGGTCGTGAGCATCCACGCGAACGCGACAACGACCGACACATAGACGATTGAGGGAAATTCGGCGCCGGGCCGCGAGCCGAACCCTGAATGGGACTCCTCGCCGGCGTCCGCCGCGACGTGCATATCTTGAACTGCAGATGCGGGTGCGGCCCACCCGCGAATGTTGGCGCTTCGCTCTTGCATGACTCGGCACTCCTACTCACGAGCCCGATGCGCCGGATGCGCTCCAGCTGGCAAGCGCATCCGACCGCATTTCTATGCATCAAAGGGGCGCTGCTTGACGCAAACGCCCCTGGGAAATCAGCCCGTCGTGGTAATCAGGCTCTTGCCGTTCGTATCCATGGTGTCATTGCCCTTGGCCATCCAAGAATAGCCCCATGGGCCGGTCACGCCGCAGCCGTCCTTGCATTCGAACGTCGCGGACTGGCCAGGGCCCAACTTCTTGACCTGCCCCTTGGAGGCGTAATCGATTCCGAAGGAGATCTCCTTGCTGCTGGTGTTCTTCACGGTCACGGCGGCTGCTGGGCCCGCGATCAAGACGAGGGCCACGGCAGATGACATCAAAGTCTTTAATGCAGACATCGACTTCTCCTCTGCTGATTGAGTTGGTGATTTGTAATCGCCACAAGGCAGAGCATCAGCGTCGCCGGGCAAACAAAAACACATTGCGCGACGCGCAGCGCCTGCCCCGTAGCTGACTTGCAGTTAGGGACCTGCGCGCGCGCTGCAAGTGAGGCAAATCGCTGCTCGCGGACACAATATCTTGAAGTTGCGCCGCATACCTCCGCATCTCACCTGATGCGAATTTTTCATGCGTGCGCGATGACCGGCAATGCTGTGATCGCCCTGAGACCGGCCCGCTTGCGCCAGCGGATGTCGGAAGCGTCTACCGCCAAAGTAAGATGAGGCCAGCGCGTAAACAGCGCTTGCAACGCGCAACGGCCTTCCATGCGCGCGAGCTGGTGGCCCAAGCAGAAATGAATTCCCGTTCCGAAAGCGATGTGGCGGTTTGGCTTGCGCGCAAGATCGAGCCTCTCCGGGCTCTCGTTGGCTTGCGGATCCATGTTGGCTGCAACCAGCAGCGCCATGACCCTGTCGCCCTTTTTCAACCTCACGCCATCGAACGCGATGTCCCTGCGCACGAAGCGCGGCTTGGAGAATTGCACCGGCGAGAGGAAGCGCAGGAGCTCCTCGATCGCGAGGTCGGTGCGGGAAGGATCCTCAATGAGCCAGTCCCGCACGTCGGGGCGACGCAACAGCTCGTAGACGGAGCCGCTGATGAGGTGGGTCGTGGTCTCGTGCCCGGCGAAGAGCAAAAGGAACACGGTCGAGACCATCTCCTCGCGGCTGATCTTGGCGCCTTCCTTCTCGACGCGGACGAGCTCGGCAATGAGGCCCGTGCCGCCGCCCTCGCGCGCGGCGTCGAGCTGGCCCTCGAGATAGCGCTTGATCGCGCGGATACCCGGGACCATGCGCAAGAAGCCCAAAAAGCCGGTCAAGCTCGTGGCGGCGTCGGCCCAGGCCATGAACTTCTGTCGGTCGGCGAGCGGCAGTCCGAGCAGCTCGCAAATCACCGACAGCGGCAGCCGTCGCGCGAAGCGCTGCACGACGTCGGCCGGGCTCCCCTCCGCTGAACAGCTCGTCGGCGAGCGCATCGGCAATGGCGCGCACGCGCGGCTCCATCCCGAGGACGGCACGGCGGCGGAACGCCTCGTCGACGATTGCGCGCAGGCGCGTGTGATCGGGCTCGTCAAAGGTCAGCATATTGTTGGCGAGTGCGCGAAAAATGCCTGGGATCCACCAGGGAACGCCGGCAATGCCGCCGCCGTCCTTGCGCAAGGTGAAGGTGGCGCTGTCCTTGAGGATGCGGCCGGCCACCTCCTGCGTCGTCGTCATCCAGACCGTGCCGACAATCGGAAGCTTGACCTCGACCAGCGGGCCCATTGCCCGCAATCGCGCAATTGTGGCGGAAGGATCGCGATAGAATTCTTCCGTTGTGAAATCCGCGCCTCGGATCATGACAGCCCTCGCTAGCTCAAGGATTCTCCTCCAACATGATCTCGGCGGTTTCGGGGACAAGGCCACGCGCGCGCAGAAACTGCGTGGCAACCTTGCGCGGGTTCTTTTTCTCGCCGTCGACCGCCCAGTTAAGCCCGCGCATAGTCGGTTCGTCGAGAACATCCGAGAGCAGCGCAATGACGTCTCTTATCTCAGGATGCCGCTCGAGCACATCCTTGCGCACGACCGGGACGGCGAAATAGGGCGGAAAGAACTGACGGTCGTCCTTCAAAAGCGTGAGACCCAGCGCGCCGATGCGCCCGTCGGTGGCATAAGCCGAGATGACGTCGACCTCGCCCTCGGCGAGCGCACGGTACATGAGCGCCGCCTCGATATCGTAGACGTGGCGGAAGGCGAGGCCGTAAGCCTGCTTGAGGCCAGGATAGCCGTCGGGCCGCTCGGAGAACTCCGGCGTGAAGCCCGCGCGCAGGCTGCCGGCGTCGGCCGCAAGGTCCGAGATCGTCGCCCAGCCGCGGCGCTTGGCCTCCTGGCCGCGCACGGCGAGCGCGTAGGCGTTGTTGATGCGGAAGGGCTTGAGCCAGACGAGGCCGAACTTTTCAGCATATGCCTTGCGCACGCGATCGAGCACAGCGTCGGGATCGTGCATGGACGGCGCGCGCAGGATCGTCGTCAGCGCGGTGCCCGTGTACTCGACATAGAGATCGATCGCGCCTTCCCGAAGCGCGTTGTGCGCGATCATCGTGCCGCCGAGGCCGAAGCGACGCTCGACCCTGAGCCCCGTCCGCGCCTCCAGCAACTGGGCGATCATTTCGCCCAGCAGCAGATTCTCGGTGAAGTTCTTGGCGCCGACGCGCAAGACGCCGCTCTTGCCGTGGGCGGCCGAGGAGGCCTGGTGCACCCCGCCGCCGCTGGTTGCCGACCAGTAGGCCACGGCCCCGATGACGAGGATCAAGGCCGGCAACGCGGTTGCGCCCCACGCCGCCCAGATGCGCACGGGCCTGCGGGCGCGGCGGCGGGCCTCGATACCCCATTGGAACGCCCCGATCGCGCCATCGACCGACAGCGCCAGCAGGCCGGAAGGGATGGCGCCGAGCAGAATGAGGTCGGTGTTCGACAGCGCCAGCCCGCGATTGATGAACTGGCCCAGGCCGCCGGCGCCGATGAAGGCGGAAAGCGTCGCGATGCCGACGCCGACGACGGCGGCGGTGCGCACTCCGGCGACGAGAACGGGAAGGGCCAAAGGAAGCTCGACGAGCCGCAATCGCTGCGCAGCCGTCATGCCGACGCCGCGCGCCGCCTCGGTAATGTCGGGCGCAATCCCGCGCAAGCCAGCGACCGTGTTGCGCACGATCGGCAGCAGCGCATAGAGCGTCAGCGCGATGATGGCCGGCAGTGCCCCGATCTGCTGCAGCATGGTGAGAAGAAAGGCCAGCATGGCGAGACTGGGGATCGTCTGCAGAATGCCGACGCCGGCAAGCAACGGCCGCTCGACCCAGGCACGCTTGGCGGCAAAGACGCCCAGCGGAATGCCGATCGCGATGGCGATCAGCGTCGAGACGCCGGTGAGCATGATGTGCTGGCCGGTGCGCAGCCACAGCTCAGGCCCGTTCGCCGCGATCACCGCAAGGACATGGTCGAGCGCGCTCACGACAGCCCCTGAAACGCCTCGAGCTGCTGCAACGGCCTGGCGAGCAGCGCGCGCACGAAATCGGTTGCAGGCGCCTTCAATAGCTCGCGCCTCGTTCCGACCTGATCCAGGCGGCCTTCGTTGCACACCCCGATCCGGTCGCCGAGCAGGAACGCCTCGATGATGTCGTGGGTGACGAACACGATCGTCTTCTTGAGCTTGCCCTTGAGCCGCAGGACCTCGACCTGCAGGGCCTCGCGCGTTAGAGCGTCGAGCGCGCCGAAGGGCTCGTCCATCAACAGGTAGTCGGGATCGGTGGCAAGTGCGCGCGCGACCGCGACACGCTGCTGCTGGCCGCCCGACAGCTCGCTCGGAAAGCGGTCGATGAAGGTCGCTGGCTCGAGCCCGACGAGATCGAGCAGCTCGCGCGCCTTGGCATCTCTCAGCGCTGCGGGCTCGCCGATGAGACGCAGGCCAATGCCGACGTTCTCGCCGATCGTCATGTGCGGGAAGAGGCCGATGCCCTGGAACACGTAGCCCATGTTGCGCCTGAGCGCGCTCTCAGCATACTCACGCAAATTCCGGCCATCGAGCGTGATGGTGCCCGACGTCGGTTCGATCAAGCGGCTGATGAGACGCAGGATCGTGGTCTTGCCCGAGCCCGATGACCCCAGGAGGACGAACGTCTCTCCCGGCTCCACCGTGAGCGAGACATCGCGCAAGGCCTGGGTCTTGCCGCCGTCGAATGACTTGCTCACGCGGTCGAGAACGATCATGCGCCTCCAGGCTCGGCTTCAGCGGCTTAGCACGATAAGCGCGCCTGGAAAAACCGCAGGCGAACGAGGGTTATCGCGCCGCGCGCGGGCGCGCCGGCGCCGTTGGCAATCTTTACGAGTAGTGCGATTGGTGCGCTTGCGGGTCGGAGCGACGACCCGGGCGGTGGTAATGTCGAGCTCGTGTGCCTACGCTCCGGGCTTTCCGGCAGTGGCAGAAAAGTGGCAAAGGCGCACGAGGCTGCGGCGAATCGCGGGCCTGGCGGCATGCCGACTTGAACGGCGTAGAAGGGCCGGCCATGGCTGCTGGCCGCGTCTCTCCCGGCGCTCGCCATCGGGAGGCCCTACCACCGTGATGGCACTGGGCTGACAAGCCGGTGCGGATCGGGCCATACTGGACGATAGAGAATCAGTCTCGCACGCCGCTTGAGGTTGGGATCTTGGCGAAAGCCGCAACGACCATATTCGCCGTCCTGCTTGCGTGGGCTTATTGCGCCGCGCCGGTAGCGGCCGACTCCGCTCTCCTGTTCGACACCGACAACGGACACGTCCTCTATGCCGAGGACCCCGATTCGCCCTGGTACCCGGCATCGCTGACCAAGATGATGACGGCCTACCTCGCCTTCGAGGCGATCCGCGATCATAAAGCCAGCGAGGACACTGATGTCGTCGTCTCGGAGAATGCGCGCAAGCAGCCGCCGTCGCGCCTCGGCCTCAAGGTCGGCACCCATCTGACGCTGGGAGACGCGCTCAAAGCGCTGATCATGCGCTCGGCCAACGACATCGCGGTGGCGATCGCGGAGACGCTCGGCAACGGCGACGAGATGGCGTTCGTCAAGCAGATGAACCAGAAGGCCGCCGAGCTCGGCATGATGCACACGCACTTCATCAATCCGAATGGGCTGCCGGCCGAGCAGCAGGTCACCACCGCGCGCGATTTGGCGCTGCTCGCGCAGGCGCTCCTGCGCGACTTCCCCGAGCGCACCCCGCTCTACGCCGAGATTGAGGACAAGATCCTCAACAACAAGATCACGATCAACACGCACAATGCGATATTGACGAACTTCCCCGGCGGCGACGGAATAAAGACCGGCTTCACGTGCGCGTCGGGCTACAATCTGGCCGCCAGCGCCACGCGCGATGGGCACAAGCTCGTAGCGATCCTGCTCGGCGAAGAATCGAGCGCCAAGCGCACCGCGCGCGCCGCAGCTCTTCTGGAGAACGGGTTCCGCACCCGCGAATGGAAGGAGCTCTATCCGACGGCGCGCGTCGAGAACCTGCCGAGCCAGCTCGTCGGCTGGGGCTTCGAGCCGAGCCCGACCCTGCTCGAGCGCTACCGCGTGTGCGCGGCGCCACCGCCGCCGCCCAAGGAGACCGCGAGCGCCGCCACCAAGAAGAAGAGCACCAAGAAGGTCGTCAGGAGGCACGTGCACAGGCACACCCACAGACGGCGCGCGGCGCAGAATTGAGCGCGGCTCCTAACGCTTGGCCACCTTCGCCTCGATCGCATCCCAGATGAGGGCGGCGATGTCGGCGCCGCCGAAATCCTTCACCTGACGGATGCCGGTCGGCGACGTGACGTTGATCTCGGTCAAGTATGGCCCGATCACGTCAATGCCCGCAAACAACAACCCGCGCTTTTTCAGCTCCGGCCCGAGGCGGGCACAAATCTCCTCGTCGCGCGCCGTCAGCTTCGTCGGCTGCGCCGTGCCGCCGACGTGCAAATTCGAGCGCGTCTCGCCCTTCTGCGGCACGCGGTTGATGGCGCCCGCAATCTCGCCCTCGACGAGGATGATGCGCTTGTCGCCGTCTTTGATCTCGGGCCGGTACTGCTGCACCATGAACGGCTCGCGGAACACGGTCTGGAACAGCTCGACGAGCGAGGCGGCGTTGGTGTCGTCGGGCGCAATGCGGAAAATCGCGGCGCCGCCGTTGCCGTAGAGCGGCTTTAAGATGACGTCCTTCATCTCGGCGCGGAAGGCCTGCACGTCGGCAGCAGAGCGCGTCACGATCGTGGGCGGCATTAGGTCGAGGAAGTCGAGGACGAAGATCTTCTCGGGCGCGTTGCGCACGTGCGCGGGGTCGTTGACGACGAGCGTCTCAGGCTGGATGCGCTCGAGCAGGTGCGTCGTCGTGATGTAGGCCATGTCGAAGGGCGGGTCTTGACGCAGGAGCACCACGTCCCAACTCGACAGATCCTCGGTGCGCGGCTCGGAGAGCTTGTAGTGAGCACCGAGCTTGTCGGTGACTTTCAGCGTCTCTCCGCGCGCGCGCAGGTGCGCCCCGTGCAGAGCGAGATTGGGCGGCGTGTAGTAGAAGAGGTCATGCCCGCGCTTCTGCGCCTCCAAGAGGATGGCGAACGTGGAATCGCCGCGGATGTCGATCCGCTCGATCGGGTCCATCTGGCAGGCGACGCGCAGGGGCATGAAGTTCTCAGTTGCTTCGGGGAGAGCGTAGGCAAACCGTTGCCGCGGCACTGTGTCAATCCGATTCGCTGCTCTGCCCCCTAAAGGCCGTTGGGGAAATGCCGGGGCCAGCGGCGGGGCACGAGCAGGATCACATCAAAAGCGAGGTCGTGCCCGTGATAACGCGGGCGCTGCGCGAGCCAAGCATCCGCCCCGCGGCGGATGCGCGCCGCCTGCCGCGCCGTCACGGCCGCCTCCGCATCCTCATTCGTTGCCCGCCGCTTCACCTCGACGAACGCCAGCCGTTTGCCCCTGACTGCGATGATGTCGATCTCGCCCGTGCGCGTTTTCACCCGGCGCCCCAAGATGCGATAGCCTTTGGCGATGAGCACGGCGGCGGCGAGCGCTTCGGAGGCGCGTCCCCGGCGCAGGCGCGCGCGCCGCTCATGGAGGCCCGGCGCGATATCCGCGCGGCGAAAGACCGCCTTCATGTGTCTCTCCGCAAGCCCAGCGCGTAGACGCGCGATTTCGCCACGCCAAGCGCCTCGGCGACCGACTTGGCCGCGTCGCGCAGGCTCATCTGCTCGAGCGCCAGTGCGAGCCGGTCCTCGATCTCAGCGTCGGTGATCTCCTCCTTTTGCGGTGGCCCGACGAGGATCACCACCTCGCCTCTGATGTCGCTCGCCTGCGCCGCCAGCTCATCGAGCGGCGCGCGGCGCACCTCCTCGTGCAGCTTGGTCAATTCGCGCGCGAGCGCCGCCGGGCGGTTGCCGAGCCCGGCAGCGAGATCGGCAACGGTCTCAGCGACCCGCGTCGGCGCCTCGAAAAAGAGCAGCGTTGCCGGCACGGACTTGAGCTCGGCGATGCGTGTCTTGCGTGCGGCACCCTTCGGCGGCAGGAAGCCTGCGAAGAGAAAGGTATCCGTCGGCAACCCGGCGACCGTGAGCGCTGCGAGCGCGGCGGAGGCGCCGGGCAGTGCCTCGACGTGGTGGCCGGCGGCGAGGCATTCGCGCACGAGCTTGAAGCCGGGGTCGGAGACGAGCGGCGTGCCGGCGTCGGAGATGAGCGCGATGCGGGCGTCGGCTTCGAGCTCGCGCAGCACGCGCGGACGTTCGCGGGCGGCGTTGTGCTCGTGGTAGGGGCGCGTCGGCGTCGGAATCGAGAAATGCGAAAGCAGCGCGCGGCTGTGGCGCGTGTCCTCGCACAGAACCGCGTCGGCGCGGGCGAGAACGCTAAGCGCGCGAATCGATATATCACCCAGGTTGCCGATGGGCGTCGCGACAAGGTAAAGCCCGGGCGCGAGCGGCGAATCAAGATGCCGTTGCATCTCGTCGCCGGCGCGGGCGACAAGGGAGCCCCAATGTGCCCCTGGGCCGCTCATGAGGTGTCCTTCTTGCCCAAGCGCGCGGCACAACCGCCGATTGTTGACGATAGTGGCAGCGGGGCACTTTCCCCTAGGCAAATGAACGTCTAACCAATTCACATAGAGTCGTAACACCGTTCCCGCCATGGAGGCCATCGGACCCGGGCTGCGGAGAGCGACTCTCGGGGGACCACCACCTAATGCGGACAAGCTTGGAACCGGCACGAGCCAGCGCGCTGAGGTGGCGAGCGGCCGTTCTCGGCCTTCTGACGCTTTCGCTCGCGGCTTGCTCCACCGCCATGGGGCCGAGCGCGCCTCCCACCGCAGCGATCACCCCCCAAGGCGGCTCGCAGCGGGCTCCCGTCAAGATCGCACTTTTGTTGCCGCTCGGCGGCATGGGCGACAGGGCAGCCATAGCTAAGAGCATGAAGCAGGCGGCCGAGATGGCGCTGTTCGAGCGCAACGACCCTTCCATCCAGCTCGTGACCAAGGACGACGGCGGGACTGCCTCGGGCGCCGGCGTCGCCGCCGACGCCGCAATCAAGGACGGCGCGGAAATCATCCTCGGGCCGCTCCTGTCACCGGCGGTCGCGGGCGCTGCGCCCGCAGCGCGCAAAGCCGGCGTTCCCATCATGGCCTTCTCCAACGACGTGCAGGTCGCGGGCAACGGCGTCTACCTCTTAAGCTACCTCGCCGAGCAGGAGGTCGATCGCATCGTCCTGTTCGCCGCGAGCCGCGGCAAGCGCCGCTTCGCGGCCCTCATACCCAACGGCGCCTACGGCAACGCGGTAGAGACCGCCTTCCGCGCCGCGGTCGCGCGGACGGGCGGCACGGTGTCGATCGTCGAGCGCTATCCGCCGGACGCCAACGGCATGCTCGGGCCGACGAAAAGGGTGGTCGAGGCGATCAAGCGGGGAGAGGACGAGCTCGCGCCGATCGACGCGCTGTTCCTGCCGGGTGGGCGCGAGGCGCTGCCGCAGATCGGGCCGGTCCTCGCCTACTCGGGTCTCGACACCACCAAGGTCAAGCTTTTGGGAACCGGGGCGTGGAACTTCCCCTCGCTCGGCCGCGACGACGCCTTCGTCGGCGGCTGGTACCCGAGCCCCGATCCGATCGCCTGGCGCAGCTTCGCAGAGCGTTTCGCCAAGACGTTCGGCTCCGCGCCGCCGCGAATGGCGAGCGTCGCCTACGACGCGGTCGGCATGGCGATCTCGCTCTCCGCAAACCCAGTCGGTGCCCGCTTCACCACGCAGAATCTCACGCGGCCGCAGGGTTTTGCCGGGGTCGACGGCATCGTCCGCTTCAACGCCAATGGCCTGTGCGAGCGTGGGCTTGCCGTGCTCGAGGTGCAGAAGTTCGGCACCGCCGTCGTCGACCCGGCGCCGGGGTCGTTCGGGCCGACCAAGATGTCGGCCGTCGAAAGCACGGTGCGCTAGGCGGCGATCGCTTTTTTCCTCGGGCCGACCGGCTCCAACCTGGCCGCTTCGGCCAGGATAGCGCGCAAGGGCGCGCCGTCCGCTGCAATCGGCATCACGGCCGCGAGCTCCCCGAGCATCCGCTGGAACGTGTACTCGGCCGTATCGATGTGATCGGCCGCAGCCAAATGCCAGGCCTCGACACGCTCGTAGCCGGCGATGGCGGCGGCGACAATCCCGGTCACGCGCCCCCAATGGTCGTCGCGCGGGAGCGGCGGCGGCTGCGGCGAAGGCTCCGACGCCGGAGCCGACCGCCACCGGCGGCTAAAGCGTGCGAGATGGCTGCGGACGGCCGCGACCCGCTCGTGCGCGAAGATATGTATCAGCTCAAACATGAGCTTTGTTCTCTGACCTATAGAGATTTCACACGCGGTGAGCGGCCGAATACATGCTCGTTGCATGGGAAATGCTTAGCTGGCCCAGGCAACCCGACGCTTCATGCGTAATCTTTTCAAACAAACCCTAAGAATGTCTTCACCATAACAAAATTATCGCGAAACGTCCAAGAGATAGAAGATTTTGTTGAGATGGGGACGCGGGACGTCACTTGGCCGCCGACGCGTGGCCCGTGGCCCGCTCCGGCCAGTAGCGGTAGTGGCCGGTGATCTCTTCGGCGAAGAGCCGGTTCTCCTCCTGCACCCCCACCCCCCGGTTATGGATGATGAGCGGCGTGCCTCCCGTCGCCTTGCGGTCCGAGACGATCGCGATATGCGTCTTCGAGAAGCGACCCGTCGGCACGTAGTAGGAGACGATATCGCCCGCCTTGTAGTCGTGGGGATCATGCGTGATCGGGAGCGACCGGCCCGCGCGGGCGAAGAAGGCGCGCAGGACGTCGACGCGGCGCTGATCGATATTGGTGTCGCCGGAGCCGACGCCCGCGTTGTGCACCTCGACCTGGAGATCGACGCCGAGCCGGCGATAGGCGCGCACGAGCACGTCCGTGCACACGCCGATGTACCAGGGCACGTCGCCGCCCGGATAAGGGATCTGGCGATAGCTCGGATCGTAGATGACCGGGATCCAGGTCTGCCACCGCGCCGCCCAGGCGAGGTTCTCGCCGTAGGCTTCGCTACGAGCGTCTGCGTCGACCGCGACCCGCGTGGACGCGGCGATCGTTGCAGTGCGCGGCGCGTCCGCCGCCTTTGGCGCTTGCCCGGCAGCGAGAAACGCGACCGCCAAGACCCAGACCGCGGCTAAGACCAAGGCCAAGACCAACCCCTGCCGCAACGGGCGCATTCTGCCTCCGTGCCTCCTCGTGTGCGGTCGCCGCGTATGCGCGGAGCCGTCGTCTTATGCAAAGCGGTCGTGGAGAATATGGCAGCGACGCCGAAGCGGCCAGCCTCACGGGCGGCAGATCAGCGTGCGCGGTTGGCGCTGAGCCGCACTTGCCGGCCGGAAGCCGGCACCGGCGATTGCTCCGCGCGCCGCCCCGAAGCGGGCGCCGACGGGGGCGTCACCGCTTCGTTGGGCGGCGGCATGCCGGTGAAGCGGTAGTGCCCGGTAATCTCGCGGGCGAACAACGCGTCCTCGAGCTGCGGTCCCCAGCCGCGGTTGTGCACGATCATGGGGCGCCCCGAGGGCGCGATCACGTCGGCGACGATGGCGACATGCGACTGCGAGGTGCGCCCGAAGTCGCTGTGATAGGTGACGATGTCGCCCGGCCGGTAGTCCTCGACAAAATCGGTGACCGGCAAGGAGACGCCGTAGCGGGTGAAGAAGCGGCGCAGCGTCTGCACACGCCGTTGATCGATGCTGGGGTCGCCGGTGCCGAGGCCCGCTTTGTGAACGAGCTCCTGCAGGTCGATGCCGAGCGCCCGGTAGGCGCGCACGACGACGTCGGCGCACACGCCGTAGAGCGCCGGCACATCGCCCATGGGAAATCCGATCTGGCGGTATTTGTCAGAGTAGACGACGAGATCGGCCGTCTGCGCCGCGGCCGCGTGCGCCAGCAGCCGGCCGAACGCCGCGGGGCTCGTCGCCGCGACGGGCGTGATCTGGGCCCGCTTGGCGCCGGCCCAAGGCGCGTAGCACTTGCCGAGGCGCAGATTCGGCACCGGCGTCGCCGCGATGGTCGCTTGCGGCGGCCCGGCTTTGAGCCGCGCATCAGGTCCGAGATCGCCCGCGACCTTGGCCGGCGGCGCCGTGATCAGCATTGCCGCTGCAGCCGGAGGGGAGAGTGCGAGCGCTGGCGGGGAGAGGATGTCCGATAGCGTCGGGGGAGCGGGGAGCTTGGCGAGCTGACGCCGGAGATACTCCTTCGGCCCCAACATTTGCGTGAGCCCAACGGCGAGTGTCATGACCAGGACGGGTGCAAGGAGGAGCAGAAACGCCGCGCGCTCGTTCGCCTTGCGGACGCCGGCCGCCGCAACCGGTGCAGCCACGCGCGCAGCGGGCGAGCCGGTGGATTGCGACGGCGCGGCTTTGGCAGCCGCCTGGGAACGGGGCGCCTTGGACCTGGTTACGGAGCTGGTTGCCTTGGAACTGGGGACTTTAGCAGCGCGCCCGGGCGGCCCGGGGGCGGCTACCCGCCGTCCCTGGCGTCCTGTCTTGCGCTTGGCCTTGTTGGCCTTTGTAGAGGGCTTCCTCACGCGCGACGTGCCCCAACGAACCCGGGTCTCCCCTGCCAATACCCTTAGTTGACCACTACCCTGGAGGCCAAGTGCCTAAAAAAGCGCTCGCTTGGCGTGGCCGGGGCGCGCAGGTTTTTTTGTCGTTAACCAAAACCAAGTTGTGAAAGGATTTCCTGACTTGAGACGCCAGCGGCCCTGAGGCTTGCGAGCCCCGTGTCACCCTCGCTCTTGGCGAGCTTGCGCCCGTTGGCGTCGCTGATGAGCCGGTTGTGGTGATAGAGCGGCTCAGGCAGGCCCAGCAGGACTTGGAGCAGGCGATGCAGATCGGTCGCGGCATAGAGGTCGCGGCCGCGCGTGACGTGGGTGACGCCCTGGCGCGCGTCGTCGACAACGACCGCCAGATGGTAGCTCGCCGGCACGTCCTTGCGCAGGATCACGGCGTCGCCCCAACGCTCCGGGTGCGCCGTGATCGTCGTCTTGGTGGCGTTCGCGTCGAGCTCAACGAAGGTCAAGGGGCGCCCGCCGAGCCGGCGCTCGGCCGCTTTCAGGGCACGCTCCATGTCCAGGCGCAGAGCATAGGGCTCGCCCCTCGCGATGCGCGCCTCGATCTCCTGCCTGGAAAGGCGCTTATGCAGCCCCGGGTAGAGCGGCACGCCCTCGGGGTCGCGAGGCCCGTTCGCGGCCGCCTGCCAGATCTCCGAGCGCGAGGCAAAGCAAGGATAGAGCAGGCCCTGTGCCTCGAGCCACTGCGCGGCTTGCACGTAGACGGCGAAGTGCTGCGACTGGCGCAGCACCGGCTCCTCCCAAGTGATTCCGAGCCACGCGAGGTCCGCCAAGATCGAGGCGACGAGATCCTCCCGGCAGCGCGCCACGTCGATGTCCTCGATGCGCACGAGGAAGCGGCCACCGAGCCGGCGCGCCATGTCGAAGCCGACGAGTGCGGAAAACGCGTGCCCGAGATGAAGCGGGCCGTTGGGGCTCGGAGCGAAACGAAAGACCGGCGGTCCTGTCATGCCCAGGATAAATGCCCGTCCTCGATCGCAATTACCAGAGCGGCCGGCTCCCCGAGTGTGCTTGCGGGCAACGCGAAGCCGCTTTGCGAACGCAAGACCGCGATCCTACTCTGCGCTACCTGGAGCAGAGATCGGCACCCTCGATGCAAAAGAAGCGGCAAGAGCCTAAGCGCATTATCGCGAGCGCCGCCGACATGCGCGAAGGCGTGCGCGCGCTGCGGCGCAAGTGTCCACACATGCGCCGCGTGCACGATCGCGCCGGCGATCCGCCGCTGCGCCGCCACGTTGCGGGCTTCGAGGGGCTCGCACGCATCATTGTCGGACAGCAGTTGTCGATCGCGAGCGCGGAGGCGATCTGGAGCCGCGTCAAGCTCGCCGCGCGGCCGATGGCGCCGCCGGTATTCCAGGCCCTCAGCGACGAGGATCTGCGCCGCGCCGGTCTTTCGCGCGGCAAGGTGCGCACGCTGCGCGCCGCAAGCGCTGCGATCGCCGACGGGCTCGACCTCGATGCACTCGCCGAAGCGCCCGAAACGGTCGTGCACGAGACGCTCACCGCGCTGCCGGGCATCGGGCCGTGGAGCGCCGACATCTACCTGCTCTTCTGCCTTGGCCGCGCGGACGCCTTTGCGGCAGGCGACCTCGCGCTGCAGACGTCGGCTCAGCGCGTCCTCGGCCTCAAGGAACGTCCCTCCCGCGAGGCGCTGCTTGGCATCGCGGAACGCTGGCGACCATGGCGCGGAGTGGCCGCCCACTTGTTGTGGGCCGACTACAAGATCGCTCCGATCGGGGTGAGAGACCGGAAAAAGACATAAATCCCCCACCATTTAGCGCTCCTGCAACACCCGGCGACGGCCAAAATGTCCCGCTTCGCGGGAGCTTCACATAGTTGATATGCGCGGCTAGTATCCCGGCCGAAACCTTGGGGAGAAACGCGATTCGCGAAAGAGAATCGACAGGACGCTAGAACGTGAACGCGCACGCGGCCATTCCGGAATCTTTTCCGGCCCTCGTCCTTAACGCCGACTTCCGGCCACTGAGCTACTACCCGTTGTCGCTCTGGTGCTGGCAAGAGTTGGTGAAGGCCGTTTTTCTCGATCGCGTCAACATCGTCTCCGAGTACGACCGCTTCGTGCGCAGCCCATCCTTCGAGATGAAGCTGCCGAGCGTCGTCTCGCTCAAGACCTACGTTAAGCCCGCGCTCTATCCCGCCTTCACGCGATTCAACGTATTCTTGCGCGACCGCTTCACCTGCCAGTACTGCGGCTCGAAGGAGGACTTGACCTTCGACCATCTGGTGCCGCGCTCGCGTGGCGGCCAGACCCGCTGGGATAACGTCGTCGCGGCGTGCGCGCCGTGCAACCTGGAGAAGGGCGGAGCGCTTGCCGAGGAGGCGGGCATGCATCCCATGCAAGCGCCTTACCGGCCGACGGTGTTCGAGTTGCACCGCAACGGGCGACTGTTCCCGCCCAACTACCTGCACGAGAGCTGGCTCGATTATCTCTACTGGGATACCGAGCTCGAGCCGTAAGGCGGGCGCTTGCGAATCGCGCGCAAAAAAAGCCCCGGCAAAGAGACCGGGGCCATTCCCTCGAGTAATGGTGACGAATCGCCGGCGTTGCGCCTCAAGCCGCGCGCTTGACCGGCGAGGCACACAGCACCTCGGCGATGGCCTCGACCGCTTTGCCCCAGTCGTCATGCAACCGCGCATCGGCCGGCAGGCCGAAGGCGGCAAGAGCATCGTCCGGGCTGCCGCCGTCGCGGAACAGGCGCGCGCAGGATTGGCGCGCGACGCCGACGGCCTGATGCCACTGCAGCGGGTTGACGTGATCGGGACCCATGTAACACCTCCTCTTAATCTCGGTACGCGGCCGAAATGCTTTCAGCCTTGAAGCCTTACCTGCTGGGCGGCAAGCACGCAGAGCGCAATGGCATCACTACGCGAAACCATGTCATGCGATGCCTCGTGGAGACCTATGGCTCCAACGCTCCACGTGCTTGCCAACTCGTTCGGAAGGTCGGTTGCGCCTTCCGTAATCCGCACACTCAATTCACCTTTCGCGATGGTGCCTCGGCTGCCAACTCTGCCGGCGCGATCTCTTCGCGCCCCACGGAGATCAGCACCTGATCCACCACCTCCGACAGCGAACGCCACTCTTTGGACTCTGACGCCACGATGCACCTCACTTCGACTCGCAAGCCACTCTGGCCCCGGCCGGCAAACCGCTCGGAAATACGCTGAAACATTTTCCTCCGAGCGGTTCGCCTCCATTTTGCTAGCGCGCCTTGCAGCGCACTGCGGGGGGAGTTTCGACACGCCAACGCAACCGGACGCAACACTACGCCACGCAACAAAATCGCATGATGACGCTTGAGCGAACTGAGACGGCGAACACCTAACGCAACGAACACGGACGCGGGGGTTCCCGCAGGAACAGATGCGCTTTGCGCGAAGTTGCGAGGCAACTCACAGGCAGGCGCTGACCGACGGTGACGCGATACCCTCATCTACAGACCGTCCCCCCTAACGCGACGGGTTCGCCGTGTGTTCCGCGAACGAGGAGCACTTAACCGTCGCTTTTTGACAACTGGATGGCGCTGCGGTGTCTGCCCAACGGTATTTCGCTTGACAGTTGCTGAATGCAGGCCAAATCGGCGCAGCAAATTCTTCGCGCGCGTCCGCTGCAAGCGCTTGAAATCAGAGAGGGTTATTGCGTGCGTAGCGACTCGGTGGCGGCGCGCAGGCTCATCGCTGAAATTAAAAGCGACACGACGGCATTCCAGCCAGCGAGCGACACACCAAGAAAGCGCCAGGCGGCCTCATCGCAACGAACGACGCGAGTGGTCGACAATGCATCGAGAAGGCCGCCGGCGGATTTCGCGAGATCCTGCGCGCCCGTGCAGGACGCAGGGCCGGGCCAGAAGCGCCACTCGGCGCCCGCGTGATAGGTGCCGAGCGCGGCGTTGGCGAGGAATGCGAGCGCAACGAGAAGAAACAGCACGGCCGCGGAGCGCGGCTGGGCGGCCGAGAGCAGAACGAGCGCCAGAAACAAGCAGCGGCACGCCGGCGTAATAGGCGTAGCGCTCCTCGAGGCATAACGGACAAGCCGGTATGCCGCCCAGATGCTCGAAGCCGAGCGCTGCGAGGATCGTCGCGGCGGCGAGGAAGAGAGCCAACGCGCCGCATCGATATGCCGAATGCAGCGTCGGGTCGGGAATGGCAATGGTCATGGCGGTCGCTCTGGAGCCTAGAACACGTATTTAATGGCAACGAAGCCGCCGACCAAGAGCACGACGAAGATGGTCGTCACGAGGCTCAGGCGGCGCTCGATGAACTCGCGGATCGGCTGGCCGAACCAATACAGGAGCGCGGCCACGAGGAAGAAGCGCATCGCGCGCGCGATGATGCTGGCGCCAAGAAACTCCAGCAAATCCATATGGGCGACGCCGGCGGCGATTGTCACGAGCTTATAGGGGATCGGCGTCATGCCCTTGAGCACGACCGCCTCGAAGCCGTAGTCATGAACGAAGGCCACGAAGCCATCGAGCGCGTGCGCCTTGCCGTAGAACTCGAGTATAGGCAGGCCGATCGCCTGATATGCGAAGTAGCCGATCGCGTAGCCCAAGAGGCCGCCCACAACCGATGCGATCGTCGCAATCGTGGCGTACCACCACGCCTTCTCGCGCCGGCTGAGCACCATGGGGATCAGCATCACGTCGGGGGGAATCGGGAAGAACGAGCTTTCCACGAACGACACGATCGCAAGCACCCAGGGGGCGCGCTCGTCGCCCGCCGCCTGCATCATCCAGTTGTAGAGACGGCGTATCATGTCGCGGCGTGATTAGTCGGCGGGGAGAGGAATGTCCATCGGCGATTGCGTTGGCCGGCCGGGGGCAAGCCCCAGCGAGAGGCGCAGCACGATCTCATTGAGAACAAAGCGGCCATTCTGCGTCGCACGGATGCGAGGCTCTCCGGCAGCGCCCGTGACCCCCTCAATGAGGCCAGCGCGTGTCATCTCGGCGATCGACTCGGCGGATGGCGCCAGGCCCTTGGCGGCGAGCCGGTCCAGATCAACGCCCTCGGCGAGGCGCAAGCCCATCAAGAGCATCTCGTCGGCTTCCTCGGCGCGCGTGAGCGCCACCATCTCGAGTAGGCCGCTCCCCTCGCGCTCGACCCGCTCCGCCCAGCGCTCAGGGTTGCGCTCGGCGCTTGTTGCGTGACGCACGCCTTGGAGCACGAGCCGCCCATGCGCGCCGGGCCCGCAGCCGACGTACTCGCCGTAGCGCCAGTAGAGGAGGTTGTGACGGCTCTCCTCGCCCGGCACGGCGTGGTTGGAGATCTCGTAAGCGGGCCGACCGACCGCGCTGGTCAGCTCCTGCGTGACGTCGTAGAGCGCGAGCGCCGCATCGGCGTCGGGCGGAACGAGCTTGCCCGCCGCGTGAAGCGTGGCGAACGGCGTCTCCGGCTCGATCGTCAGCTGGTAGAGCGAAAGATGGCCGCTGGCGAGCGCGAGCGCCTCGCTCAGCTCGGTGCGCCAGGCAGCCGCCGTCTGACCGGGCCGCGCATAGATGAGGTCGAAGGAGACGCGCTGGAAGCTCGCCTGCGCGATTGCGATGGCTGCCTTGGCCTCGGCGACCGAGTGGATGCGCCCGAGCGACTTCAGGACTAAGTCGTCGAGCGACTGCACGCCGAGCGAGACGCGATTGACGCCGGCCGCCGCGTAGCCGCGAAAGCGCTCCGCTTCGACGCTGCCCGGGTTGGCCTCGAGCGTGATCTCCGCTTGAGGCGCGATCGACCACAGCCCCCCGATGCGATCGAGGATTGCAGCGACCGTCGCCGGCGCCATCAGCGAGGGAGTGCCGCCGCCGAAGAAGATGCTTTGCACCACGCGCGGACCCAGAAGCGCGCGCGTGCGCTCGAGCTCGGCAAGATAGGCGGCAAGAAAGCGCGCCTCGTCGATGCCGCCGAACCGCACGTGGCTGTTGAAATCGCAGTAGGGGCACTTCTGCGCGCAGAACGGCCAGTGGATGTAGACGCCGAAGCCGTCAGCCTCCGTCGCCGTCGAGGCATTGGCGGCGAAAGACGTCGAAGGCGCGGGTGCGGTGCGAGATCGCATATTTGTCAGCAGGCTCCATCTCGCCAAAGGTCTTATCGCGCCCGTCGGCGACGAAGATCGGATCATAGCCGAAACCGTTCGATCCCCGTGGCGGCCACACCAGATGACCGTAAACCTTGCCCTCGAACAGCTCGGTCGAGCCATCGGGCCAGGCGAGGCAAAGGACGGAGACGAAGTTGGCGCGCGGTGGCTCCCCGTCCCAGGCCCCGCGGTCGGCGAGCTCGTTGCGCACGCGCTGCATGGCGACGGTGAAATTCCGCTCCGGGCCGGCCCAGCGCGCCGAATAGATGCCGGGGGCGCCGTCGAGGGCCTCGATCTCGAGCCCGGAATCGTCGGCGAGCGCCGGCAGATTTGCGCCCTTCGCGGCAAGAAGCGCCTTGGCCGCGGCATTGCCGGCAAACGTCGGCTCGCTCTCCTCGGGCTCGGTGAGCCCAGCGTCGGCCGCCGCGACGGCATCGAGGCCATAGGGCGCCAAGAGCTGGTTGATCTCCCACACCTTGCCTGGATTGTGGCTGGCGACGACCAGCCGGTCGCCTGGCTTCAGCCTGCGCATTATTTGAGTCCCCAGATGCGCGGCTCGGCGAACTCGAGGCAGTTGCCGGCGGGATCGCGGAAATAGATCGAGCGGCCGCCGCCCGGCCATTCGAAGTCGGCCTCGATGACAACTCCTGCCTGCTCAAGGCGGCTGCGCCAGGCGGTGATCTCCTCGGCGCTCGCGCGGAAGCACACGTGCCCCTCACCGAAGGCGCCGTGCGGTTGCACGGGCAGCTTGGCGTCGGGCTCCGGCATTTGCGTGGCCTCGGGATTGAAGACGAGCAGCATCTGGGCGCCGAGCTTGTAGAAGACGTGCCGGCCTTCGGCCTTGGCATAAGGCTCAAGGCCTAGGACGTGCTTGTAGAAGGCCTCGATCGCGTCGAGGTCCGTTGCGTAGAGGACCGTCTCCAATATGGCGTTGGGTTTCATCTGGATTTCGGCAGTAGGCAGTCGGCAGTAGGCAGTGGAAGGCTCGCTGGTTCCGACTGCCGGCTGCCCACTGCCGCCTGCCCCCTTAGGAAACGGTCAGCTTCTGCAGAGCGACGAGCTCGCCGATGCCCTTCTTGGCGAGCCCCATGAGCTGATCGAAGCTCTCCTGGCTGAAGGCGACGGTCTCCGCCGTGCCCTGCACCTCGACGATGCCGCCGCCACCCGTCATGACGAAATTGGAATCGGCCTCGGCCGCTGAATCCTCCGCATAGTCGAGGTCGAGAACGGGCGTACCCCGATAGATCCCACAGCTCACCGCCGCCACCTGGTCACGCAGCACGCTGTCTTTCACCATGTCGCGCAGCTTCATCCACTGGATGCAGTCGTGCAGCGCCACCCAGGCCCCCGTGATGGCCGCCGTGCGCGTGCCGCCGTCGGCCTGCAGCACGTCGCAATCGAGCGAGATCTGGCGCTCGCCGAGCTTCGGCAGATCGACGATGGCGCGCAGCGCCCGGCCGATCAGGCGCTGGATCTCTTGGGTACGCCCCGAGGGGTGGCCGACGGTGACCTCGCGCCGGGTGCGCTCCGTGGTTGCTCGCGGCAGCATGCCGTACTCCGCCGTCACCCAGCCGCGGCCCTGACCCTTGAGCCAGGGCGGCACGCGCTCCTCCAGGCTGGCGGTGCACAGGACATGGGTATCCCCAAACTTGATGAGGCAGGACCCTTCGGCGTGCTTGGAGACGGCGCGCTCGATGGAGACGCGGCGAAGCTCGTCGGGCTGGCGTTTGGAGGGACGCATGTGGGGGGTGCCGGCTCCTTTTGGGGGTTTGCTGGTATGGTCGGGCAAATTTCGCCCGAACCTAAGGGAGGCCCAAGAGGGCTTCAACCAAAACCGAGGGCGAAATTGACGAATGCGGCCAGGCTTCCGTAAGCTTTGCGCCGTGGCAGACGCGGACAGGCCCCCCGGAAGGCGATGACAGAAGCCATAAGCGAACTCAACAAACTCAGCGAGCGCTCCCGCGCCATTCTGCGGCAGATCGTCGAATCCTACCTGCAGACGGGCGAGCCGGTGGGGTCGCGCAACTTGTCGCGCGTCCTACCCATGGCGCTGTCGCCGGCGTCGATCCGCAACGTCATGTCCGATCTGGAGCAATTAGGCCTCATCGCGGCGCCGCACACCTCGGCGGGACGCTTTCCCACCCAGCTCGGACTGCGCCTGTTCGTCGACGGGCTTTTGCAGATCGGCGACCTCACCGCCAAGGAGCGGCGTCAGATCGAGGCGCACATCGCGGGCAAGCGCGCGAAATCCATCGACGATGTCTTGCGCGAGGCGGGCGAGCTGATCTCGGGCCTGTCGCACTGCGCCGGCGTCGTGCTCGCCGAGCAGCAGGTTGCCCGCCTGAAGCACATCGAGTTCGTGCTGCTCGAGCCCGGCAAGGCGCTCGTCGTCCTCGTCGGCGAGGATCAGGCGGTCGAGAACCGCATCATCTCGCTGCCGCAGGGGCTGCCGCCGTCGGCGCTCGTGGAGGCCGCCAACTACCTCAACACGCGCGTGCGCGGGTGCACGATCGCGGAGGCGCGCGCCACGATCGAGAATGAGCTCGCAAGCTCGAAGGCGGAGCTCGACGGGCTCACGCAGAAGGTCATTCAGGCTGGGCTCGCGGAGTGGTCGGGCTCGCTCGACGACCGCAAGAGCCTGATCGTGCGCGGCCAGGCGAACCTCCTGAAGGACGTCACCGCCCAGGACGACCTGGAGCGGATCCGGCGCCTCTTCGATGATCTGGAGCGCAAGCGCGACCTCGTGCAGCTCTTAGGGCTGTCGGAGAACGCCGACGGGGTGCGCATCTTCATCGGGTCTGAGAACAAGCTCTTCTCGCTGTCGGGCTCCTCGCTGATCGTGGCGCCTTTCCACGACGATCGGCGCAAGATCGTCGGTGTCCTCGGCGTGATCGGGCCGACGCGCATCAATTACGCCCGCATAATTCCCATGGTGGACTACACGGCTAAGCTCGTTAGCCGACTGTTGACTTGATTTTTGCGCCGCGTCGCCTGATATCGGGCTTCCATTGATGGGCGCCATCCCCTCCGGACGCGCCTCAAAACACGCCCCAAGGTATCCAAGGTCGAGAGCAGCCGATTTTCCACAGACGAGAACCCGCAAGGACGCGATGGCCGACGAAAGCAAAAAGCCCGACCAAGAGACCGCAGCCGAGGCGGAGGCTCGCGCACGTCCGCCCGCAGCCGAGGCCGGCGCCGATGCGCCGGCTGCCGATGTCGCAGCCCTCGAAGGCCAGATCGCCGATCTGACCGACCGCCTGTTGCGGGCGCATGCGGAAATGGACAACTTCAGAAAGCGCACCGAGCGCGACAAGGAGGACATGGCCAAGTACGCCATCTCCAAGTTTGCGCGCGAGGTCGTGAGCATCGGCGACAATCTGCAGCGCGCGATTGCCGCGGTTCCGGCCGGCGCGGCGGAGGAGGACCCTGCGCTGAAGGCGCTGGTCGACGGCGTGTCGATGACCGAGCGCGAGTTCCTGAACGTGCTCGAGCGCCACGGCGTGAAGCGGCTCGATCCCGAAGGCGAGCCGTTCAACCCGCACCAGCATCAGGCCATGACCGAGATCGAGAACCGCGAGGTCGCGCCGGGGACGATCGTCCAGGTTTATCAGCCGGGCTATATGCTCGGAGACAGGGTCCTGCGTCCGGCCATGGTCGTCGTCGCAAAGGGCGGCGCCAAGCCCGAGAAGGGCAACAAATCCGGCGCCGACGCCGCCGAGAGCCGCAAGGACGCCTGACAGGCGACAGGAGCAATGCCTGCCGTGCATGTCGCGCTGATTGTCAAGGCTGGTGGGCGTTCTTCTGCGCCTTGCCCGCTAGCGCGCGGGGGCCGTGGGGAAAATTGATCACAGAGGCGTGCCCGGTCCGGTTGTGTGCCCAAAAAGCGCTCTTATATAAGCGGCGTTTACTGTTTAGATGCTCCAAAGGGGGCCGAGCCCGGCACGCAGCAGCTGCAAGGTCGGAAGATCCGGACGCCGAAGCCTCGGGTCCGGTCGGTCTGCCGCAAAAGATGAGGATAGGCACATGGCTAAAGTAATCGGCATCGACCTCGGAACCACGAACTCGTGTGTGGCGGTCATGGAGGGCGGCAAGCCGAGGGTGTTGGAGAATGCCGAGGGCATGAACACGACGCCCTCGATCGTCGCGTTCACCGGCGACGGCGAGAAGCTCGTCGGCCTGCCGGCCAAGCGCCAGGCGGTCACCAACCCGCTCAACACCTTCTTCGCCATCAAGCGCCTCATCGGCCGCCGCTATGACGACCCGATGGTCGAAAAGGACAAGAAGCTCGTCCCCTACAAGATCGTCAAAGGACCCAACGGCGACGCCTGGGTCGAGGCCAACGGCAAGAGCTACTCACCCCAGCAGATCTCCGCCTTCATCCTGCAGAAGATGAAGGAGACGGCAGAAGCCAAGCTCGGCGAGACCGTCACGCAAGCCGTCATCACGGTCCCCGCCTACTTCAATGACGCCCAGCGCCAGGCCACCAAGGACGCCGGCAAGATCGCCGGCCTCGAGGTTCTGCGCATCATCAACGAGCCGACCGCGGCGGCGCTCGCCTACGGCCTCGACAAGAAGAAGGAATCGAAGACCATCGCCGTCTACGACCTCGGCGGCGGCACGTTCGATATCTCGATCCTCGAGATCGGCGACGGCGTGTTCGAGGTGAAGTCGACGAACGGCGACACGTTCCTCGGCGGCGAGGACTTCGACATGAAGCTCGTCAACTACCTCGCCGACGAATTCAAGAAGGAGCAGGGCATCGACCTCAGGTCCGACAAGCTCGCGCTCCAGCGCCTCAAGGAGGCTGCGGAGAAGGCCAAGATCGAGCTGTCCTCGGCGACGCAGACCGAGATCAACCTGCCGTTCATCACAGCCGATCAGGCGGGCCCGAAGCACCTCACGATGAAGCTCACGCGCGCCAAGCTCGAGAGCCTGGTCGATGACCTGATCATGCGCACCAAAGCCCCGTGCGAGAAGGCCATCAAGGATGCCGGCCTCAAGGCCGCCGAGATCGACGAGGTCGTCCTCGTCGGCGGCATGACGCGCATGCCGCGCGTGCAGCAGGTGGTCAAGGAGGTGTTCGGCAAGGAGCCGCACAAGGGCGTCAACCCGGACGAGGTCGTGGCCGTCGGCGCCGCCATCCAGGCGGGCGTGCTGCAGGGCGAGGTCAAGGACGTCCTGCTGCTCGACGTGACGCCTCTTTCGCTCGGCATCGAGACGCTGGGCGGCGTGTTCACGCGTCTGATCGACCGCAACACGACGATCCCGACCAAGAAGAGCCAGACCTTCTCCACGGCCGAGGACGGCCAGAACGCCGTGACGATCCGCGTCAGCCAGGGCGAGCGCGAGATGGCGGCCGACAACAAGCTCTTGGGCCAGTTCGACCTCGTCGGCATCCCGCCGGCGCCGCGCGGCGTGCCGCAGATCGAGGTGACGTTCGACATCGACGCCAACGGCATCGTGCACGTCTCCGCCAAGGACAAGGCGACCAGCAAGGAGCAGTCGATCCGCATCCAGGCCTCTGGCGGCCTCTCGGAGACCGAGATCAACCAAATGGTCAAGGACGCGGAATCGCACGCAGCCGAGGACAAGAAGAAGCGCGAGCTGATCGAGGCAAGGAACCACGCCGAGGCGCTCGTGCACGCGACCGAGAAGCAGTTGAGCGAGAATGCGTCGAACGCCGCCGTGACGGCCGCCAAGCCCGACATCGAGAAGGCGATCGCCGACGTCAAAGAGACGCTCGGCTCGGAGGATGCCGAGCGAATCAAGTCGGCGACCACTGCGCTCGCGCAGGCCGCCATGAAGATCGGCGAGGCGATCTACGCCGCCCAGCAGGACGCGGGCGGTGGTGCGGAGGCGGGCTCCGCGGAAGCCGCATCGGGCGACGAGAACGTCGTTGACGCCGACTTCGAAGAGGTCAAGGACGACAAGAAGAAGTCGGCCTGAGCCGGGCAGCAGCTGCTGGCAGCGATCGGAATTGGGCGGGCCCGGCGGCGACGCCGGGCCCTCCTCTTAGCCAGAGCGCCGCGTTTCGAGGCAGGGCAGCGGTTCACGGCAACACCTGGAAGGTTTCCGTGCAAGATATTGGATGCTTGACCTTCCCCCGCTCCCCAAACATCGCTATCTCCCAATTTGAGGGTATCTGATCACGTGTTCGAACCCGAAGGGCACGCGCCCGACATGGCCAAGCGCGACTATTACGAGATCCTGGGCATTGCCCGAGGCGCGAGCGAGCAGGAGGTGAAGTCGGCCTACCGGCGACTCGCCAAGGAATGCCATCCCGACCGCAACCCCGAGGATACGCGCGCGGAAGTGCGCTTCAAGGAGGTCAGCGAGGCCTACGAGGTCTTGAAGGACCCGCAGAAGCGCGCGGCCTACGACCATTTCGGCCACGCCGCATTCGAAGGCGGCATGGGCGGCGCGCGCGGCTTCGGGCCCGACTTCGCCTCCTCGATGTCGGATATCTTCGATGATCTCTTCGGTGAGTTCATGGGCGGCCGGCGCGGAGGGCGCCAGCGTTCATCGCGCGAGCGCGGCGCCGACTTGCGCTACAACCTCGAGATCTCGCTCGCCGATGCGTACGCCGGCAAGACCGCGCAGATCTGCGTGCCAACGAGCGTTTCCTGTGAAACATGCTCGGGCACCGGCGCACGCGCCGGCACCAAGCCGACGACCTGCCCGACCTGCGGCGGCTACGGCAAGGTGCGGGCGAGCCAAGGCTTTTTCACCATCGAGCGCACGTGCACCAACTGCCAAGGGCGCGGCGAGACGATCGAGGACCCGTGTCAGACCTGCCGCGGGTCGGGGCGTGTAACCAAGGAGCGCACGCTCTCCGTCAACATCCCGCAGGGCGTGGAGGACGGCACCCGCATCCGCCTCGCGGGCGAGGGGGAGGCCGGCCTGCGCGGCGGCCCCGCCGGCGATCTCTACATCTTCCTGTCGATCAAGCCGCACGAGTTCTTCCAGCGTGACGGCGCCGACGTCTTCTGCAAGGTGCCGATCGCGATGACCACGGCCGCTCTCGGCGGCCAGATCGACGTGCCGACCTTAGGTGGCGCGCCGACGCGCGTGAAGATCCCCGAGGGCTCCGAGAGCGGCAAGCAGTTCCGCCTGAAGGGCAAGGGCATGCCGGTCCTACGCTCCAAGGTATCGGGCGACATGTATATCCAGGTCGAGGTGGAGACGCCCAAGAGCCTGACGAAGCGCCAGCGCGAGCTCTTGGAGGAGTTCGAGCGCGAGAGCCACAAGGAGACGAGCCCGGAGAGCGCCGGCTTCTTTGCACGCGTCAAGGACTTCTTCGAAGGCAAGGGACCGTGAGGCCCGAATGACGGCGGCGCCTGTGCGATTGCTGTTCTTCGCGGGCTCCGCGCGCTCAGGCTCGCACAACAAGAAGCTTGCCCGTCTCGGCACCATGATCGCCGAGGCGAACGGCATCCCGGCGACATTCCTCGATCTTGCCGACTACCCCATGCCGATCTACCACGGCGATCTCGAGGCCGCCGAGGGACCGCCCGAGAACGCCAAGAAGCTCAAGGCGGTGATGGAGGCCCACAGCGGCATTTTCATTGCGAGCCCCGAGTACAACGCTTCGATAACGCCGCTTCTGAAGAATGCGCTCGACTGGGTGAGCCACGTGCGCCCCGAGGGCGAGGCGCCGTTGCAGGTCTTCAAGACGCGCGTTTTCGCGCTCGGCTCGGCCTCGACCGGCGGCATGGGCGGCCTCAGGAGTTCTCATCACCGTGCGCCAGGTCTTGGAGCTCGGGCTCGGCGCGCTGGTGCTGCCTGAGCAGTTTGCAGTGCCGCGCACGCATGAAAGCTTCGGCGAGGACGGGCACTTGAAGAACAAGGATGCCCAGGAGACGTTCAAGGCGCTGATCCAGAAGCTTGCGCGCGCCGCCCACGTGCTCCACGGCTAGCCGGCACTAGCAGCCAGTCCACCTCCTCCAAAAATTAGTGGCCCTCTGGCGACAGTTGCTCCCACCACCTGAGGCATCCGCGTGACCGCAATTCCAGCGCGGCTGCTACTATCTGGATCTGATTCGCGGGGGGCAGATGACACTGTGGTCGATAGCGACGTGCCGGACCCGGAGCGCGGCGCTCGCACTATGCGGCTTGATCGTGGCGGGCGCAGGCGATGCCGTTGCCGACCCCGGCTGGACGGGCTTCTACGTCGGAGCCTATGCAGGTGGCGCGTGGGGCAACACAGACCCGCGCACGGATACGGGGACCGTGAACGCCCTCACCTATTTCGTGTCCAATGCCAACGCCGGCTCCGTGAGCAGCAACGCCTCAGGATCGAGCAGCTCGGCGGCGTTTGCCGGCGGTGTCCAGTTCGGCGCAAACCAGCGCGTCGGCCCGATCATCGTCGGGGCCGAGCTCGACTACGGCAGCTTCAATCTCAGCGGCAGCCGCGGTGCGACCGCCGTCGCTTATCCGACTTCCGCCGGGACATATACGGTCGAGTCGTCGGTGGGGACCGACTGGCTGTTCACGGCGCGCGGACGGCTCGGATGGTTGGCGTCGGCACGAACCCTCGTCTACCTCACCGGCGGCCTGGCGCTCACGGAGCTCAAGGTCTCCAACTCCTTTTCCGACACGGCCGGTTCGTTGGGAATTGGCAGCTCGAGCAACAGCCAGACGAAGACAGGGTGGACGATCGGCGGAGGGTTGGAGTGGGCCGCGGGCGGCCCATGGTCCATCAAGGGCGAGTATCTTTACGTGGACTTCGGCTCCGCCTCGACCTCAGCAACAATCGTATGCACGGCCCCCAACGTATGTTCGGCCGGGGTCAGCAGCCCATTTGACACATCGGCGGGGCTGACCGCGAGCATTGCCCGCGTCGGCGTCAACTACAGCTTCGGCAATTAACGCGCATCGGTGCGATGTCTCGGCCGCGCTCGAGACTTGCGCCCGCGGCGCCTGTGCTGCATGGCTAGGGCCTTCGCAGCCCTGGCACGCCCAACATGACCCCCCTCGGCCCCAAGGACCGCCTCATCGTCGCCCTCGACATGCCCACCCTCGAGGGCGCGGAGCGGCTCGTCGCCACGTTGGGCGACGCCGTCACCTTCTACAAGGTCGGGCTCGAATTGCTGTTCTCCGGCGGGCTCGGCCTCGCGCGCCAGCTAAAAGCTGATGGCAAGCACGTCTTCCTCGATATGAAGCTCCTGGATATCGGCAACACGGTCGAGCGCGCGGTGGCGAACGCCACCGAGCTCGGCGTCGATTTCCTGACCGTGCACGGGCACGACCTCAAAACGCTGCGGGCAGCCGTGACGGGGAGGGGTAAGAGCCGCCTCCGGCTCTTGGCCGTGACGGTGCTGACCAACCTCACCGCCGACGATCTGGTCCAGCAGGGGTCTGCGCTGTCGGCCCCCGACCTCGTGCTGCGGCGTGCGCTGTTTGCGCATGAATCGGGCTTCGACGGCGTCATCGCCTCCGGCCAGGAGGCCGCCCGCATTCGCGAGGCGACGGGGCCAAACTTCCTCATCGTCACCCCCGGGATCCGGCTGACGGGGAGCGCGAGCGACGACCAGGAGCGCATCACCACACCCGACCACGCGATCGCGGCCGGCGCCGACTACATCGTGGTGGGGCGCCCGATCACGCAGGCCGACGCGCCCAAAGCCGTCGCCGAGGCCTATATCCACCACATCCGCGAGGCGCTCGCTCAGCGTGCGCCGGCGGGCTGAGAAACAGACGGGAGGACGTCCAGCGATGCCGAAAGGGTATGTGATCGCCCACGCCGAGGTGACGAACCCTGAAAGGTGGGCCGAGTACGTCGCCAAGACCAAGGTGGCGCTCGACAAGTACGGCGGCAAGCCGATCGTGCGCGGAGGCCGTTGCCGGATCATGGAAGGCAAGGGAACCCTGCGTAACGTCGTGCTCGAGTTCCCAAGCTACGAGGCCGCTGAAGGCTATGCCACGTCGCAGGAGTACGCCGAGGCCAAGAAGCTGCGCCAGGGCGCCGGCTCGATCGACATCTTGGTGGTCGAGGGCGTCTAATGAGCTGCCATCCCTTCTCCCCGCTTGCGGGAGAAGGGCGGTGCCGAGGTTTCATGCCGCACATTCCAACGAGCGACGGCCGGGCGCCTTGGCGAGCAAGTGTAATCACGCTCTTTCCGGAGATGTTTCCCGGACCCTTGGGTGTCTCGCTCGCCGGCCAGGCCCTTAAGGCCTCGATCTGGTCGCTGCAGACAATTTCCTTACGCGAGTTCGGCCTGGGTCGGCATCGCGCCGTCGATGACGCGCCGGCTGGCGGCGGCGCCGGCATGGTGCTGCGCGCCGACGTGCTTGCCGCCGCCATCGACCGTGCGCTCGAGAGCGACCCCGACGTCCCGCGCATCTATCTCTCGCCGCGCGGGGAGCCGCTGAGCCAAGCGCTCGCCCGCGAGCTCAGCACCGGGCCCGGCGTGCTTCTGATCGCGGGCCGGTTCGAGGGCATCGACGAGCGCGTGATCGCAGCCCGTGGCTTGCGCGAGGTATCGATCGGCGACTACGTGCTTTCGGGCGGGGAGCTTGCCGCCATGGTGCTGATCGACGCCTGCGTCCGCCTCTTGCCGGGCGTCGTCGGTGCCGAGGACTCCCTTGCCCAGGAAAGCTTCGAGGCGGGCCTTTTGGAGTACCCCCACTACACCCGCCCGCGCGAGTGGGAGGGCCAGGTGATCCCCGAGGTGCTCCTGTCCGGCGACCACAAAAAGATCGCCGATTGGCGCCGCGCCGAGGCCGAGCGGCTCACCGCAAAGCGCCGCCCCGACCTGCTCGCCCGCACCAAGCGGCAGACTTAGCGCTAGCCGCCCGCACAGAAATCGCGGAAAGACCATATCGACAAGGGGGGGCAATTCCGCTATGACCCCCAGCAATTCCCCAATGCATGCCGCAGGGGTGCCGGCCCCGGGTGCCGAGCCCGGGCGGCTTGTTTCTTTCGTAAGGCGCCCCACCATGAGCATCATTCACGAGCTCGATCGCGAGCAGATGGCCGCCGTCACGATGAAGCGTGCGGTCCCCGAGTTCGGCCCCGGCGACACCGTGCGCGTCATGGTGAAGGTGATCGAGGGCGACAACGTGCGCACCCAGGCCTACGAGGGCGTCGTGATCGGCCGCTCCGGCGCCGGCGTGAACGAGAACTTCACCGTGCGCAAGATCTCCTACGGAGAGGGCGTGGAGCGCGTGTTCCCGATCTACTCGCCCTACATCGCCGAGATCGAGGTGTTGCGCCGCGGCAAGGTGCGCCGCGCCAAGCTCTATTACCTCAGGGGACGGCGCGGGAAATCGGCCCGCATACCCGAGCGCTCGGACGCACGCGCCCGCCGTCTCAATGCCCAATGGAAGGGCTTCAAGAAGCAGAAGGGCGAGCCCGACGATCTCACCAAGATCAAGGGCATCGACGCCGACCTCGCCGCGCGCCTGCGCCAGCTCAACTGCATCAAGCTCGAGCAGATCGCCAACCTCTCCGACGACGACATCGCCAATCTCGACGAGACGCTGCAGCTCAACGGGCGCATCGAGAAGGACGATTGGATCGAGCAGGCGCAGAACCTCGTGGCCGAGGCAGCGGCCGCCGAGGTGCCGGCCGAAGAGGAAGAGAAGAAGGCCTGACGCACACGCGGTCGGCCTCCACACCGCCGCGGTCGTCTCCCTCGCTCGAACTCCGTTAATGCCGACCACCTCCGCGCGACACGTTGCGCCGCGCGCAATTTGCACTACATTTCTCAAGACTGCTCAATTGAACGCGGGCCTTTCAGGACCAGCACATTCAGGACCAGTACACGGGACCAGTACATGGCGAATGTCGAAGTCGGCCGCGCGCCCGATCGCGACGGCAAGATCAAACTGCACGGGCCCGAGGCGTTCGAGGGCATGCGCAAGGCGGGCCGCCTTGCCGCTGATGCCCTCGACATGCTGACCGAGCACGTCAAGCCCGGCGTCACCACCGAGACGCTCGACGACCTCGTGTTCCAGTTCGCGCTCGACCACGACGCCTATCCCGCGCCCCTCAACTATCGCGGCTTTCCCAAGTCGATCTGCACCTCGATCAACCACGTGGTCTGCCACGGCATTCCAGGTCCGAAGCCGCTGCGCGAGGGCGACATCGTCAACATCGACGTGACGCTGATCGTCGACGGCTGGCACGGCGACACGAGCCGCATGTACGCCGTGGGCCGCATCTCGCGCCGGGCGGAGCGGCTCATCTACGTCACCTATGAGGCATTGAAGCGCGGCGTTGCCGCCGTGAGGCCCGGCGGCAGCACCGGCGACATCGGTGCCGCCATCCAGGCCTACGCGGAGGCCGAGCGCTGCAGCGTGGTGCGCGACTTCTGCGGGCACGGGCTCGGCCAGGTTTTTCACGACCGGCCCAACATCCTGCACTACGGCGAGCCGGGCGAGGGCGTAGCGCTGGAGCCCGGCATGCTGTTCACCATCGAGCCCATGATCAACCTCGGCCGCCCGCACGTCAAAGTGCTGCCCGACGGCTGGACGGCGGTCACGCGCGACCGCGAGCTATCGGCCCAATTCGAGCACACCGTCGGCGTGACCGAGACGGGCTGCGAGGTCTTCACCTATTCGGCGAAGGGCCTCGATTGCCCGCTGTTCGAGCTCACCTAGTGGCAGAAGGCGGATGTCATGCCCGGCCGCGACAAGAACGGCGACGGCGACACCGCAAGTGGGGAAGAGCAGCATTCCTTTCTGGAAGCGCCGGCACCGGATCACGCCGGACATCGCGATCGCCTGCGCTCCCGTTTCCGCAAGGGCGGAGCCGACGCGCTGCCCGACTACGAGCTGTTGGAGCTCGTGCTGTTCCGGGCGCTGCCGCGCCGCGATACCAAGGCGCTCGCCAAACGCTTGATCGCGCGCTTCGGCACCTTCGCCGAGGTGGTCAATGCCCCCGAGCCGCGGCTCAAGGAGGTGGCGGACGTGGGCGAGGCCGTCGTCACGGAGTTGAAGCTCGTGCGCGCCGCCGCACTGCGCCTCATGCGCTCGCAGATCATGCGGCGCCCTGCACTCTCCACCTGGCACCAAGTGCTCGACTACTTGCGCGCCGCGCAGAGCTACGAGCACCGCGAGCAGTTCCGCGTCTTGTTCCTCGACAAGAAGAACCAGCTGATTGCCGACGAGGTGCAGCAGCAGGGCACCGTCGATCACACGCCGGTCTATGTGCGCGAGGTGGTGAAGCGGGCGCTCGAATTATCCGCCACGGCGATCGTGCTCGTGCATAACCACCCCTCGGGCGATCCCGCGCCCTCGCGCGTCGACATTGACATGACAAAGCAAATCGTCGCAGCGGCGGCGGCCTTGGGCATCACCGTTCACGACCACATCATCGTCGGGCGTGAAGGCCACGCGAGCTTTAAGGCATTGCGTCTTATTTGACGCACCCCTCTGCCGCAATCAGAACTTGCACAGGCACCACCCTGCCGCAACTTTTCGCCAGTAGAATAGAATGCTCGGGGCGGTGTAACGCCCCTTTTACGAATCTAATGCGACTTGGAAAATCGATCTGAAGAGGGCCTATGTGCGGAATTGCGGGCATTATCGACCTGACGGGCAAGCGACAGCCTGATCCGGCGGTCGTGCGGCGTATGGCCCAGTCCTTGTGGCACCGCGGGCCCGACGAGGACGGCTTTCTGTCCGGGCCGGGGCTCGCCTTCGCCTCGCGCCGGCTTTCGATCGTCGGCTTGGGCGACGGCCGCCAGCCCATCTACAACGAGGACGGCACCGTCGCCGTCGTCTACAACGGCGAGCTCTTCGACTATCCCGAGCGCAAGGCGGCGCTGCAGGCCAAGGGCCACGTCTTTCGCACGCACACCGACACCGAGCTCATCGTGCACCTCTACGAGGAGCACGGCGAGGACGTCTTTGCCGAGCTCAAGGGCCAGTTCGCGCTGGCCCTCGTCGACTTCAAGAAGCGGACCATCTTTCTCGCCAGGGACCGCGTCGGCATCTGTCCGCTGCACTGGGCGAGCCAAGGCGACTGGCTCTATTTCGGCTCCGAGATCAAAGCCGTCATCGCCTCGGGCGAGGTCCCGGTCGCCGTCGATCCGCGCGGCCTCGATCACATCTTCACCTTCTTCGCCATGGGCACGCGGCGCACGATGTTTGCAGGCGTGCAGTCGGTGCTGCCCGGTCACTATCTGAAGATCGCCTTCCAGCGCAACGGCCGGCGCGCCGAGATCGTCGAGCGCCGCTATTGGGATTTCGACTTTCCCGATGCCGGCGAGGAGGAGGATCCCACAGATGCGGAGCGCCTCATCGACGACTTCGAGGCGACCTTTCGGCACGCGGTCGACATCCGTCTGCGCGCCGACGTTCCCGTCGTCAGCTACCTCTCCGGCGGCGTCGATTCCGCCTACGTGCTGGCGACGGCCGCGCGGGTGCGCGGGAGCGCGATCCCGAGCTTCACCATTCAAGTGCCGGGCAAGAGCTTCGATGAGACGGAGCCCGCGCGCATCACGGCGCGTCATGTCGGCAGCCGACAGACCATTCTGACGAGCGACGCCAAGGTCATCTCCGATACCTACGCCAAGCTCGTCGCCTCCGCCGACTGCCCCGTCCCCGACACCTCCTGTGCCTCGCTCTGGTGCCTGTCGCAGGAGGTGCACCACCAGGGCTACAAGGTGGCGCTCACGGGCGAAGGCTCGGACGAGGCCTTCGGCGGCTACGTCTGGTTCAAGCTGCGCCAGCTCAGCTATTGGATGGACGCCGGCGGCGTGCTCGGCAGCGACACGCTCAACCGCGTCGTGCGCCGGATGATGGCGCCCTACGCCAGCATGGCGGAGATGCGGCGCATCGATGCCATGGTGGGGCGGGCGCACGCGCAGGCGCTGCTCTATCACCTCGTCGGTCAGGCGCGCGACCGCTATTTCAGCGCCGACCTCAAGGACCGTATCGGCTCGCATCTGCCCTACGATGACGTGCAGCTCGATACGGAGCGCATGCGCCGCTGGTCGCCGCTCAATCAGTCGCTCTACTTCGGCTACAAGGTGCACCTCGCCGGCCAGCTCTTGAACTACAAGGGCGACCGCGTGGCGATGGCCAACTCCGTGGAGACGCGCTACCCGTTCCTCGATGAGGATTTCATCGCCTTCACCTCGCGGCTCGCCCCGCGCTGGAAGCTGCGCGGAATGACCAAGGATAAGTACATCCTGCGCCAGGCGGCAGCGCGCATCTTGCCCAAGGAGGTCGCCTTCCGCGCCAAGGGCATGTTCCGCGCGCCGCTGGCGGAGACCTTCTTCGTCGACCCGCCGCCCTACGTGCGCCAGCTCATGAGCCCGGAGGCGCTGCGCAAGACCGGCTACTTCGATCCGCAGACGGTCGCGCGCGACTATGCGCTCATCGCCGCCGGACAGGGCAAGAAGGTCAACGTCTTCCGGCAGCTCGGCTTGAGCAGCGTGCTGTCGACCCAGCTCTGGCACCACCTCTACCTCGGCGGCGGCCTGTGCGAGTTGCCCGAGCACATGCCGAGCCCGCGGGTCGAGCGCCCGCAGCTGCCGCCAGAGGCGGCGTAGGCACTTTTAATTTTGACCGTCCGCACGGCGAGCTAGTCGTCAAGGCGGCGCACCACGCAGGTCCGCTGCCGACCCAAAGCGGGCATCCGCACTTGCGTGGCCGTTCTAGGCCGATCGTCCGAGGTGGCGCGATCAGGGGACCTTGCGATCGGCGTGCCGTCACTCACCACAACCAACCCGGTTTGCCCTGAATGCCGCGGCTGCGCCGCCGTCCGTTGCCAGATCGCGGGTCCGGGCTGGGCTGGTCCCAGAAGTTGAAGAAGCCGCCGGCGTCCTCCCATGGTTTGGGGGAAGAGACCGTAGGCCGGCGCGTGATGAAGCCGCCTTGCGGCTGGTTGCTCAGCACCGCGACAAACTCGGTGCGGTAGTTGGTCTCCTTGCTCAGCGGCTCGTCCGAGACGATGATCGAGGATCGCGGCGCTGCCGTCGGCGCGATGCGGTCGAGCACATCCTGCGGGATGGTGATGCGGTCGAGCGCGTCCTTGGCGTCGTCGCCCTCGTCGATGGTGACAACGGTCCAGCGCAAGCCGGCGCCGTCGCGCGCCATCGCCGTGAACACATGCGTGCCGATCGGCTTGTCGGGATCGCGGATGGTGACAGGCACCTCGATGCTCGCATCGAACACCTCGCCGCCGTCCGGCCACCGCTTGTGCGTGTTGCGCCGCACGTAAAGCTTCTGCGTGGCGCGGCTGATGTAGATCGAGACCGGCTCGAGCGCGAGCTTGGCCTCGGTGGCCGCCTTGACGGCGGCGGCCTTCTTGGTCTCGGCCGCCTTGACGGCGTCCTTTGCCGCGGCGGCGGCGTCGCGTTTGGACGTCGCGTCGGCTTTGGCCGCGTCGAGCTTCGTAGTCAGTTCCGCCGCCTTGGCGGCGGCCTTCTGCTGGCGCTCCTCGGCCTGCGCCTTGGCTTGGTCGGTCTTCGCCGAGGCGAGCGCCTTGTCGGCGGACGCGAGCGCGGCGTCGGCGCTCTTCTTGGCCGTTCCAGATTGCGCAGCGACGCCGCAAGCGATTTCGTCTCGCGCGCCGTCGTCACGGCGGCTTTCTTCGCCTCGGCGGCGGCCTTGACCGCCTCGGCGGCCTCAGCGGCGAGCGTCTCGGCGCGCGCCGGCGCGGCGGCGATGGCCTCCGCCTTCGGCTGAAACAGCGCCGGATGGGAAAACGCGACCGGAGCCGGGTCGTTCGGCGCGATGATCACCCGCATGCCGATCTCGCGTCTTGTCGAACAGCTTCTCGGCAAAGCCGTAGGGCATCCGGATGCAGCCGTGCGAGGCCGCGTAGCCGGGCAGCGGCCCGCCGTGCAGCGCGATGCCGTTCCAGGTGATGCGCTGCATGTTCGGCATCCAGGCATCGTCATACATGGTCGAGTGGTGGTCCTTGTCCTTCTCGATGACGGCGAAGACGCCGGCCGGCGTCTCGCGGTCCTTGACGCCGGTCGACACCGGCGCGCGATAGATCCAGCCGTCGGCGTCGTAGAAGGTGACCTGCTGGGTCTTGATCGACACGATCGCCATGATCGGCTCGCCGGCCTCCGCGGCGCCGTCGCCTCTTGGTGGCGGGGGCCGACTGGCTAGCGTCGCGTCGGCGGTCAGCGCCGTCAGTGCGGCCATCGCCGCGAGTGTCACAATAGCGGGAGGCCCCCAACGCCGAACTGTTGATTTTTTCATCGAAAATCGATCCGCCATGCCAGTGCCATGCCCCCTCCACGGTTGATGCCAGTCCGTGGTTGCCTCAATCAAGTGTCAAATCGCGCCATCTGAATTGGCCGGCCGGTCTGGGCTTCCAATGTGCTCTTGGGGGCACTCGGTTCCTCGCCGAGGCGCGGGCCCGGCAAAACGCTGCGTCGCCTGCGTCTCATGCTTGGACATTCCAACGCAAGGCGTACGTCCGCTCATGGCCCAAAGCGGAACTGGGGTTGGTCTAGCGCGTAGCCTTCCCAGACACGGGCCCAGTCGTGGGCCCAGTCGTGGGCCCAGTCGTGGGCTCGTGAAGCACGTCGAGATTGAGCCCGATCAGCCGCCATCTCAAGTCTCTATAACGGCCAAGAATGTCGATCGGGTCGTCCTCGACGGCTTTGCCCAAGGCTGCGTGCCGCACGTACCAGCCATCGCTCTTCTTGATGAGGAAGACCTGATGCGAGACGAGTGTCCCCTTGTCACGCCGATCTGCATGGACGAGGTTGGCGATCGTGCCGGAATGGATGTGCGCAAGCGCGGAGGCAGCGCCTTCAGCGGCAGCACGGTCAGCGTCGCGCGCTCATCGGGGAGCCGACTGCCCAGATGCCGCAGTTTGAAAAGCAGGCGCTGCTTCTCGTACTTGGTGAACGCGCCCTCGAGACTGGCCAGAGATTTGCGGCGGTACCATCTCCTCTTGGAGATCGTCTTGTGGACCTTGACGGCGTTTCGGCCTGCGACGTCGGAGGTGATGTCG
Source organism: uncultured Alphaproteobacteria bacterium (assembly GCA_963724945.1). GTDB lineage: Bacteria > Pseudomonadota > Alphaproteobacteria > Rhizobiales > Hyphomicrobiaceae > Hyphomicrobium_A. The sequence continues at coordinate 508,753 of CAVRWL010000003.1, forward strand.
TGCAGATAGCCGGCCCGTACGTTGTTCGGGACCCAGTCGAGCTCGATGAAGTGGTTGCGCGTGGCATAGCCGATTTGCCCATCCTTGTAGCGTATCTTCTGCAGCGTCCGCGCGGCAAAATCGAGGTCGCTATCGAGCGCCAGCGCCATGACCGTCTCGACGAACGTGGTGCAATCGAAGGCGTCAAAGCGGATGAGCGGATCACGGTCGAATTCGCCGTCGGGGCCTTCGCCCAGCGGCCCGAGCTTATAGGGCACGCCCAGAAAGAGCGCGCTGATGGCTTCGACGCGCTGCGGCAACGACGCGGCCTGCTGATAAATGCGGCGAACCTCTTCTTGGATATGCGTGTTGCTCGGGGGCTGGGATTGCCCGAGCGGGGCGAGCGAGGAGCCGCACGTGGTTTGGCTACAAGCCCCGGCTAGAACGCTGGTGCTAACAACGCTGGTACTAACCAAGGCGGCCGCAAACGCAACGGCCAAGAAAGCTCCAAACCGAATTGTACGGAAACGCACGTTCTTCTCCACCCTCTACCGGCCATTCGCAATCTCAATGTAGCAGGATTGCGACGTGATCACGGTCGGCAGCGGCTTGTGCGACCTGCCCGAGCATGCACCGAGCCCGCACCGGAAGCGGCGTAGAACCTATAACCGTCGCGTATGCAAAGCTGCGCAGGCGCAAGCTAAATTGGGAATCCAACGATTGAGCCGCGCTAGGGGCTCCCACTTACACAAACTCGCACACTAGGCTGATGTGCAGGTGCAGTGCGCGGATGAAGCCTTCGGCGTGCTTCTGATCGTAGGCGCCCTTGGCACTCGAACTTTACGCGCAGATCATCAAGCCTCAGCTGGGTGCAGACAGGTAAGATGGTCACAGCTCGGCTTACATTGAACCCCAACTCGCCGATTTTTAAAAAGACATCATGAAGCACGTGGCTGAGCTCCGACCGCGGCCGATCGTAGTTGCGCCCGTAAGGCTTGATCTTCCAGCCCTCTACCTTGGCCTTGTCCGCGCGCATCCGGCACCCTCCAACCATTGAATTTGCAGCCTGCTGCTTTGTTACGCCGCCACGCTGGTAATAGGCGGCAGCATTTCTGGCGGCGCTCCAGACGATATTGTAGATTTGCGCCACTGACAGGTCTTCAAGGAGAGCCTGAAACGTCAAGATGGTCTTTTCGCCGGCTGGAGGCTGCAGCTTGTGCAACTGGCCCTGATGTTCAAACGTCTCAAGGCATTCGTGCAGCGCGAGGTCTTTCCAAAGCGCAAGCGCCTTATCACCCGCTTCCTCGTCGCGAAGCCAAAATCCCTCATTCGCCCATTCGTCGATCGTGCGCACGGCCTCTCCGACTAGTTCGATGGGGAGCATAGGAAAGAGCCGTAGCGCACCTTGAAGATGTAGTGCGCCTCGACGCGCGTCAGCTGGTCATCAAACTGAAAGCTCTCGAGCGTAGAGGTCGCCGACACACGCACCAATCCGCGCTGCACCAAGTGGCCCAGCACGTCCGTAATTAGAGGGGTCGTGGGGGCAAGGGGTCGCTCTTTGGCGTAGGGCGCGCCAGCAGTGCCCTCATCGTCAACATCCGCATTGCGGTAAAGCGCCATGACGAACACAGCGTCACGCAGCGTGAGTTGGCCGACCAAATTCTGGATATCCGGATTGTCCCATTGCTTCGCGGGCGGATACCATTGCTCGACAAGAAGCCGTTTTTTCGCTTCGATCTCTGCATCGACTTCGGCAACGCGCTTTCGACATCCGCTGCAGTGGCAGTGCCGATAGGTGCCCTCCGTATGCTCGTGCCCGCAGCCCGGGCAATACGGCTGCGGTTCCCAACGGGAAGACCTGCTGTGCAGTTTCTGCCACAAGTCCAGTTCGCAATATGGGCACTGAAGTCCTGTGACCATCTGCGGCGGGAAGAACTCGAACAAGTCTGACGGGCGGGCGTCGATGCCGAACTCGTCGACCAGTTCGCTTGTCTTGGAGCCTTCGTAGTAGCGCGCAATGAGCGCGGCCAATTGCTGCTCCGACAAATGCGCAAGTTTCAGATGTCGCTCGGGTTTCATAAGTAAGCTCTATCGCAAGGCGTCCAATTCGGCACGCCTGCAACCCGGCTACGTGGGGCAGCCGTGGAGAAACTGTTCAGACGCTTTTGATCACGCGGTTAGATTCCAATTTCCAACAGATGAGTTACGTCTAGCTCAACAAGTAGGACGCGCCATACTCCAGCAGAGTTGCAAAACAACTGGGCCGCTCGTGGATAAACTGTTGTTGAGCTGTGCGAATCCCCCCGACACTGGCCGATGGGTGGTGCGGAAAATGGACGAAGATCTCGAGCAATTGAGGAGTTTCGCGCGCTTCAATGGCGCGGTCGAGCGCCTGCTCGAACCGCTTCCTGAAAAAGCGCGCGATAGCGCCTATGCCTTGCAAGCATGGGCGGACATTCGAGATTGCACGCGAGGCGCGGCGCACCAATTTCGAAGCGATCGGTGCTGATGATCCCTATGGCGAGGAACTGCTGAGGCAACCTGAGGGCTACTGCGATTGCGGCCCCTTCAATCGCCGTAACGAGTTGTGGGAAATCGCGGAGATTTGCGTGAAGCGCAACCTTACCCGCGAGCAAATGAGTGACATCGCTGCTATCATGTTAGTCTCGACCGCAAGTTACTTCACCTACAACCACTTCCATCACACGAGGCTGCTCGACCTATTCTGTGGCGAGCACAAAGACTTCCTCCGAGCCCTGAACCGGCAACGCAAGAAGGGTGTCTCATTCGACGTTGCGATAACTGGCCTCGTCGCGCGGTGGCAGTGGCGGATGATGCCGAATGCCTAGTCGCCGGGACCATCTCCGGCAGCCCGTGAAGAGACCAAAGACTTATCCCCATCCCTCCAACCTCCCGCATACTGCTCGCACCCCTGTCCGTCATGGGACGCATCAGCTGAGCGGCTTTGCGGGGCAGGGGCGGTGCCCGGTTGAGGCTTACGTCCGTACCGTCGCGGGCGTCGGTCGCGGAGCTCAGCTCAGCTCCCAGATTCCGGGGCCGCGGATCGAGGCTGTGCAGGCTTGGCAACAGGCTGCACGGACGCCCGTCGCGCAGCGGCGCTCCATGTAAGTGGCGCGCAGCAGCTCTAGGTCCTGGACGCCGAGAGGCTCGGGCGAAGCGCCCAAGCCGGACCGATGAGCCCGCTGACGATGTGACCGCACCCTCGGCACGGCACGCAACCGGCGCGGGCGCCGCAAGGCTGCCCTGTGAGTTCGAACAGGATCGCAGAGCGCTCCCAGGCTCGCGCTTCCTTCGCTTCTCTCATCCCCTCGGGGGCCATCCGCCCCGCGAGAACGAATACGCATGCAAGCGGGCGCCAGCGCCTACCATTGCGTGTCATCATCGGCACAAGCCTGAGGTCATCAAGACGCCGCGGCGACTAGCGGCCTCCGCTTCTCGATCAACAGGAGGAACCATGGGAGAGGATGAGATCCTGGGCGGCGCTGGAGCGGCACTGGGCTGCGTCCGAGGCCGGTGACGACGATGCCGAGGATGCGATCTATCACGACGACGCCGTGCTGGAGTATCCCTCAGTCCGGCGAGCGCATCCGCGGCCGGCTCGCCATCCGGACGACGCGGGCGTTGCTTCCCGACAAGCACTTCACCATTCGGCGCGTGCTTGGCCACGGCGATGTTTGGGTTACCGAATATGTTCATCAGCTACGCTGGGAAGCCGTCCTGCACTGTGAGCATCATGGAGTTCAGGCACGGCAAAAATCTTTCGCGAGACGCAGTATTTCGGCCGCCGCCTTCAAGCCTTGGCCCGGGCGCGCCCGCTGGGTTGAACCCATCGACTAGTGTCAGTTTGATGTGGTTCTACTTGCTCGTGCGGTTCGCACAACTGCCGTCATAATGCCGCTCGGGATCCGCGATCGGCGAAGATGGAGATGGCACGCCGTGACTTCCCAAATCCACTTATTGAATGGATAATGTACTGTGAGGGCTTATGTAGCGGACTGTCGCGCTCGAAGAACCGGCGCTTCAAATGGATTTCCCGCGTCAAGCCAATGCGCATGCTGCTGCCGATTGCTCCACCGGCCGAGCTGCGGTGCCGAGCCAAAGCGGACCCGCGGCACACAGGCCGGCTCCATCAAAGCGCTTGTCGATCTGCATGGCTTCGGCGAGGCGCCCAGGGCCGCGGGTAAGGTCGCGCACGTTCGTCGTCTTACGCAAGCGCTGCATCATCTCGATGCCATCGAGCGGTTCCAGGGCCCGCAACAGCACGCCCGCGCCGATGCCCGGTTCTTCGCTGGTGACGTTCGCCATAAACGACGAACCATAGGTGAAATAGACGTAGCAATAGCCGCGTCCGAGAAACAACGAGCGATTGCCTTTCGTCTCGCCGCGGAACGCGCGGCCGGCGGCATCGCCGGGGGATAGCCTTCCAGCTCGACGATGCGGCCAAGCCGCCCGTCGCAAGATCATGAACCAGTGTTTTTCCGACGAGATATCGCGCGAGCTCGAGGGTATCGGCGGGCAATTCAGGCCGGCGCAGAGGCTCGATACTCCGTGTGGCTAGCGTCAGGAGGCCGCCTCGGCGTGGGCCATCACCTCTCGCAAACGGCCCGTGTTGACATCGAAAATGAAGCCCCGCACAGGAACGTCTTCGAAATCCAGGGATGCGACCTGACCACTTGATCTGCTCCTTAGTTTGCTGCTCCGGATCCTTGAACGCAAAGAAGCGCATCGGGGCAGGTGTTGCGTCTCCAGTCAGCTTGGAAAATTTGGAGTTTAACTCTGCATCGGTAAAGGTCGTGAACCCGCAACCGGTATGATTTAGGAGCATGATCTCTTTGCTGCCAAGCACCGCGTCGACACGACCAGCTCCGCCAGAACATCCTCGGTGACGTTTGGCCCCCCGGTCCGGATCACGTCGATGTCGGCGTGCTTCAGTCCAAGCATTCCCGGAAGGTCCGAAAGACGAGGATCCATGCAGGTCACGACCACAATCTGCGGCCGCGGAGGACCTTCTCCCCACTTTGGATGTACGTCTTCGCATAGCGTTCATTGGCTTTCAGCGCCTGGTCGATAATGCTCATGGCTGTCTCCATCTCGATTGCCCCGCCCACCCGATAAAACCGGCGGCGTGCACTCGTGCGCGTTCGGAACGGGACAACTCAGGGCAACGCCGAGGAGCCCAGTCGGGACACCGGCTGTGTGGAGCGCCGAGAGCGCCCTCCTATTAATGGTGCGAGCCTAAACCCGGAACCTCACGCAGGAGTCGGCGATTTGCCGCATCGTCGATGGCTGCGTCTTTGAAGCGTCGGCCGTCGACGAATTCCTTTCTCACAAATAGTTGATGCACGATCCGAGCAACCGACGCGAGCCTTCGGCGTTAAGGAGGCTGCAAAGCCTGCGGAATCGCCCGTGTTCTGAGGCTATTCACCTATTCGAATTTCGCAGGTGCGTCATCGCGATCCTTTCCATTTCCCTCCTGGCGGTGATCGAGCAGCCAAAAATTTCGCTCGTCGAGCTGAAGGAAGGAGGACCGCAATGGTCCGACCCCACCAGCCAGGCGAAGCCGTATTCAGAGCGGTTCTGCCCGAAGACATCGAGTGGAAGCCGTTCCCGGCGTTCCCACCTTCGGTCCGCCTCGCGGTCGTTGTCGGTCAGCCCTCGGAGCCCGGCCCCTACGTGATCAGGGTCAAAGTGCCCTCGGGCGTGCAGCTCATGCCACACAGACACCCAGAGGACCGGGTCTACACGGTCATCTCCGGCGTCTTCTACATCGGACTGGGCGATCGGTTCGAGGGCGACAAGGTGAAGGCGTATCCGCCCGGTAGCGTAATCGTTCTGCCCGGCAATACGTCCCATTTCCACTGGGCAAAGTCAGGTGAGTACGTCACCCAGGTAACAGCAATCGGTCCATTGGGCATCGAATATTGCGATCCCGGCGACGATCCGCGCCGAAAAGCGCCGTTACCCCATTCCGTCGATTGACCGGCCTTCGGTGATCACTCGGGATGCCGCCGTTGGCTCTTCTGTCGTCGAAAATTTGATCTGATGACAACAAACGGATTCAGTTGGAAATGACGAAGCATGAAGGAGAGAAACATGAAAATCTTGATGGTGCTAACGTCGCATGATCAACTCGGCAACACGGGCCGCAAAACCGGTTTCTGGCTGGAAGAATTTGCGGCGCCCTACTTCGTTTTCAGAGACGCCGGTGTGGAGTTAACGCTGGCCTCTCCCAAGGGCGGCCAGCCGCCGATCGATCCAAAGAGTGATCTGCCGGAAAATCAGACCCCCGCCATGGCTCGCTTTAAGAAGGATGCGGCGGCGCAAAAAGCCCTTGCTAACACAGTCAAGCTTGCGGATGTGAAAGCGGAAGATTTCGACACCGTTTTCTATCCGGGCGGGCACGGCCCCATGTGGGATCTGGCGGAGAGCCCCGTGTCCATCGCTCTGATCGAGTCGTTCTACAATTCCGGCAAGCCGATCGCTTTGGTCTGCCACTCACCCGGGGTTCTTCGTCATGTCACATACAAGGGCGAGCCTCTGGTGAAAGGGAAGCACGTAACTGGCTTTACGAATGGCGAGGAAGAAGAGGTACAGCTTACCAAGGTTGTGCCGTTCCTCGTTGAGGATGAACTGCTGCGGCTCGGCGCCATCTTTGAGAAGATGGCGAACTGGCAGCCTTTTTCCATCACGGATGGCCGCCTGATTACGGGGCAGAATCCCGCATCGTCGACCTCTGCAGCCCAGGCGCTTCTGAAGCTCATGGCTACGGAAAAGGCGGCATAGTCGTTTTTCCGCAATTCGCGCGCGAGCCAACTCAGCCTTCATCACGCGGTTCGGCCATGGAGGCGAACTTTGCTGCCTTGGCCGAAGCTTTGAATGAGTTTCCGCAAGAGAATGCCTTCGGAAATGAAGCCATGAAGCGCCAGGGCAACACTCGGTCGCTTACGCCGAGCACCGCCAGTTCGTTCGATGTCAACTAAAGCGGGCAGCGTGCTCCGCCGCTATTAATTGGAGTCGTCTATGAACCAAGTACAAGTCGAGCAGAAAAGCTATCAGATGCCGCCGCAGGATGGGTTTACCGTCGCACACTTTCTCACCGTCGCCGACATCGAACGATCGGCTCGATTTTACGAAACGGTCTTCGGAGGTCGCATTCTGAGCAGAGGCGACAGCAGCGGCGCGCCGGGGTACATCCAGATCGCGAACACGTGGCTCATTGTCAACGTCGGGGGCGGTCCGACACCCGACAAACCATCGGTAACGCTCAGCGTCCCCGCCGACCCCGATTCAGTCAGCAGCTTTATGAATATCCGCGTTGCAGATATTCAAGCGTGCTATGAACTATGGCGAAGTCGAGGAGCCGAGTTTATCACAGAGCCAAAGGACAAGTACGGCGAGACGCGCTGCTACATTCGCGATCCTGATGGTTATATTATAGAAGTTGGGCAAAGCAAGCCGGACTTCACTTACGGCTAAACGGCACGACACATGAAAGCATCTGTGGTGACCGCGTACACTCCGGCGACCAGTCGGTCGGGCCTTGCTCGATATCGGCCGCGTTAGGTCTATGACACAGGACGAGCTTGATCAACGCGGCAAGCACGACGGAGGAGCGCCCCCTCTTACTCGTGGAGCAGTTCCTGCCAATTGGAGGGTACGCGTCCGCCAGGCCCAGGCACGGGTTGATCTAAAGGATGCGAATGTGGAGCGGTTAGTTTCGGACCGGTCACATATTCGCGCGTACGGTAATCATAAAACCACTGCTCGCCGGGCTCGAAACTCGTGACAATCGGGTGGCCGGTAGCCGCGCTGTGTTTTGACGCGTGCTGATTTGGCGAACTATCGCAGCAACCGATGTGACCACACTGGGCGCATCTGCGAAGATGGAACCACCAACCGCCTGCCGCCTGGCATTCAAGACAGCCGGTACCACTCGGCTTGGCTGAGGGATTGATACCCTCTCTCTCAGATTTCACGATGCCTCCGTAACAACCTCCGCACGACCTGCCCCACTTTGCTCAGATGTTATTCCAGGTGTTCCTTATGCTCGCGCTTGCGTGTCGCAGCGCCTTTGGCGGCAGCCTCTTTCAGTTCCCCACGCTCACGCTTGGTCTCAACGCCTTTGGCGGCAGCTTCTTTCCGGCTTTGTTGCGGATGAACGCCAAGATCATGCCATGACGTCTCTGAAAGGTCGACGTTATAATACTTTGCAGCCTTCTCGATGTTCGCGAAGGCCAAAGCGCGGTCGGAATCGGAGACGCCGATGACTTGATCGAACCGTGCCACGGCATTACGCACGTGCTGCGCATCGGTCAGAGGCTCTTTACGCTGCTTCGGAAAGGCGAAAACGGTGTCGGGCAAGTCGCCTTGCATCGCAAGCTGCCCGTGTTCTTCGTGAGGGATCCAAGTCGTTTGCATTGCGAACTCCGTTTTAGGACGGACTCTCGTTTGTGTCAGTTGATCATTCTCAAACAGCTTTTCAAGGCGGCGCTTTTTGTCAGTCGCGGCTGGCAGCGGTGACCTGGGTCCCGCGCGCTTTCCGGACGCCGCCGTTGGCTAATGTCAGCTTCTGGCCCCACCGGAAAACCGACAAACTTATCCCCACCCCCTCCCACCTCCCCCATACTCTCCGCACCCCTGCCCATCATGGGACGCATCAGCTGAGCGGCTTTGCGGGGCGGGGGCGGTGCCCGGTTGAGGCAGGCGTCCGTACCGTCGCGGGCGTCTGACGCGAGGCTTAGCTCGCCGCAGATTCCGGGGCCGCGGATCGAGGCTGTGCAGCCTGGCAACAGACTGCACGGACGCCCGTCGCGCAGCGGCGCTCCATCGTTCGGATGCGCAGCAGCTCTAGGTTCTGGACGCGAGAGGCTCGGGCGAAGCGCCCCGAGCCGGACCGATGAGCCCGCTGACGATGTGACCGCACCCTCGGCACGGCACGCAACCGGCGCGGGCGCTGAAGGCTGCCCGTTAGTTGCGACAGGATCGCAGCGCTTCGGCGCCCGCGCTCCCTTGCTCTTTTCAAACCCTCGGGCAGCGATGCCGCGAGGCGTCGAGGCTTGCCTGCAAAGGAGCCCGCAACGATGCCCCACACACCACGTCATCCCGCTGCAGAGCGGGACCCACGCCAGCTTCAGCATGCACGACGCGAGCGCGTCTCGTTCCTTTGCGAGCAACCGCTGCAACGGTTGGTAGTCGACCGCTCCAAAAGCGCTTGCGGAGAATTGCGTGGGTCCCGGCCTGTCGCCGAGCATGCTCCGCCATGACGGGAGACGGACGGACTGACGGCGTCCGCGAAAGCGAACGTGTGCTCAGCGCTTGCGATCGCGCATACCGAGCGTGCGCAGGCGCAGCGCGTTGAGCTTGATGAAGCCTTCCGCGTCCTTCTGGTCGTAGGCGCCCTTGTCGTCCTCGAAGGTGACGAGCGTCGAGGAGTAGAGCGACTTGGGCGCTCGTCCGGCCGATGACGATCACGTTGCCCTTATAGAGCTTCAGGCGCACCTCGCCCTCGACGTGCTCCTGGCTCTTGTCGATCGCCGCCTGCAGCATCACGCGCTCGGGCTGAACCAGAAGCCGTAGTAGATGAGCTCGGCATAGCGCGGCATCAGCTCGTCCTTCAAGTGCGCGGCGCCGCGGTCGAGCGTGATCGATTCGATCGCCCGGTGCGCGTGCCAGAGGATCGTCCCGCCGGGCGTCTCGTAGATGCCGCGCGACTTCATGCCGACGAAGCGGTTCTCGACGAGATCGACGCGGCCGATGCCGTTGTCGCGGCCGAGATCGTTGAGCTTGGCGAGCAGCGCTGCCGGCGACAGCTTCTTGCCGTCGATCGAGACCGCGTCGCCCTTCGTCAAAGCCGATGGTGACGATCGTCGCCTTGTCGGGCGCCTCCTCGGGCGACACCGTGCGCATGAAGACGTAAGGCGGCGGCTCGACCGCCGGGTCCTCGAGCACCTTGCCCTCGGAGGAGGAGTGCAACAGGTTGGCATCGACCGAGAACGGGGCTTCCCCGCGCTTGTCCTTGGCGACGGGGATCTGGTGGGTCTCGGCGAACGCGATCAGGTCCTCGCGGCTCTTGAACGCCCACTCGCGCCAGGGCGCGATGATCTTGATGCCGGGCTCGAGCGCGTAGTAGCTGAGCTCGAAGCGGACCTGGTCGTTGCCCTTGCCGGTGGCGCCGTGACAGACCGCGTCGGCGCCGGTCTGGCGTGCGATCTCGATCTGCTTCTTGGCGATCAAGGGCCGCGCGATCGAGGTGCCGAGCAGATAGATGCCCTCATAGAGCGCGTTGGCGCGGAACATCGGGAAGACGTAATCGGAGACGAACTCCTCGCGCAGGTCCTCGATGAAGATGTTGGCGGGCTTGATGCCGAGCATCTCCGCCTTCTTGCGCGCGGGCGCCAGCTCCTCGCCTTGGCCGAGGTCGGCGGTGAAGGTCACGACCTCGGCGCCGTAGGTCTCCTGCAGCCATTTGAGGATGATGGAGGTGTCCAGCCCGCCCGAGTAGGCGAGCACCACCTTGTTGATGGACTTGGGGCTTTTCGGCATAGAGGATGGCTTTCGCGTAGGGGGACGTCGTTTGGCAGCGCACTATAGGGATCGACCGCCGCCCCGCAAGGCTCGACCGGACGCAACACGCAGAGCAGAGAGAAACATGCCGCGCCTGACGTTCTGGTACGAGTTCGCCTCGACCTATTCCTACCTCTCCGCCATGCGCATCGAGGCAGCGGCGGCCGCAGCCCGCGTGGAGATCGCCTGGCAGCCGTTCCTGCTCGGTCCGATCTTCAAGGCCCAGGGTTGGACCACGTCGCCGTTCAACATCTATCCGGCAAAAGGACGCTACATGGTGCGCGACGTCGGGCGCATCGCGGCGGCGCGCGGGCTTCGCTTCCAGATGCCCGATCCCTTTCCCGCCAACGCACTCAAGGCGGCGCGGCTCGCCGTCGTCGGAACCGAGCAGGGCTGGGTCGTGCCGTTCTCCAAGGCTGTGTTTGCCGCGGAGTTTGCGCACGGCAAGGACATCGCCAGCGAGGCGGAGCTGCAGGCGATCCTGGAGGGCCTCGGTCTCGATGCGCCGCGCATCCTCAAGCGCAGCAACGAGGGGGACATCAAGGAGGGGCTGCGCACGGCGACGGGGCGGGCCGAGGCGCTCGGCATCTTCGGCGCCCCGACGTTCATGTGCGAGGACGGGGAGCTCTTCTGGGGCGACGACCGGCTGGAACTCGCACTCGCATCTGCGCGCGAGCAAAACCCGGCTTGACAATGTTCCGCATCTTGGCGATCATGTTTCCGTTTTGTGCACAAATGTTCTTGTGCGGGCTTAATGGGGGAGATCTTCAATGATGCGCTTAGCTAGCAATCGCTTGGTCGCGGCCGCCTGGCCAGTGACGCTCTGCCTCGCCGTAAGCTGCGTTCTCGCGACCACGGCATTGGCCGAGGACACCAAGTCGGCAGCAACGACTGCTACGACCACCACAACGACGACAACCCCGGCGAAGAAGAAGACGACGACGCCTTCGCCCTGCAAGGGCCTCGACAACGCCGCCTGCACCGCCAACGCAATTTGCACGTGGTACAGGGAAGCCCATCTGAAATCGGGGAAGACGCGCAAGGCGCACTGTCAGAAGAAGCCGACGCGCACCGCCAAGAAAAAGGCGCCTGCGACCAAGCCTTGAGGCTTAAGCCACGCGCACATTCATCAGCATGGCGCCGAAGCCGAGCGGCACGAGCGCGGCGAGCATCATGAGCTGCGCCGGCGGCCAGCTCCGGCGCGTCACCGCGTGGCCGCCTTCGCTGCGGTAGCTTGCAAACGCCTGCCGCACCGATACGGCCGCCGCGTCGGCGGCATCCATGACCGCCGCATTCGCCTCCGCGGTCGGCCAGGCGACTGAGTGCGGCATGCCTGAAGCAATCAGCATGAATGCCATCGGCCACGAAGCGGGTGGCGCGGACCACATGTCGAGCCACGCCTGCATCGGCGACGGACTTGCCCCGGGCGCGAACGGAGAGCCCGCAAAGGGAAAGCCCGCGAACGGGAGACCCGCATACCTGTCGCCGCGCTGCGGAGCCGCCGCCCAGAAGAACGGAGCGAACGGCATCGGCGGCGCCTCCTGACGAGCGGGAGCTTGCCAGCCCCAGGCCGGGGTCGATGGCTTGGACTGTTTCGGGGGCGCCAGCACGTCCGCCCAGAAATTAAAGACCTGCTCGGTGAAGGCTGCATAAGCCGCAGTGGTCGCTGCCGTGTAGCCAAAGGCAGCATCCGTGCAGCGGCGCCTGAAACGCTCCTGGAGGTGAGGATCAACCATGCCGCGTCGCCTTCTTGCCGCTCTCAGCCGGCGCCGGCGTGCGCTTTAAATGCTTCGGGGGTGCCGGTCGTGCAGCCGCGCCTTTTGCAATCTAATCTTTCTGTTGCATTGCAACAAGATAAAATAAGGCAGCGGACCTTAAGAAAGAGCCAAGACCGGCTTGAAAGCAATGCGGGCGGGCAGGCGCTCTAGCTTGCCGCCTCTGCGAGCTTGCCGTCCGTCTTCTCGGCTCCGGGCGGCTCGCCGTCCTCGTCCGCCGACGGCTCCGTCACCGCCTCCCCGCCGCTGCCCTTGCCTCCCGCACTACGGCCGGCCACCAGCCAATAGGCGAGACCGCCGAGGAACCCTACCGTCAGAAAGGCGCGCGCGGCGTAGTCGTTGACGATCGATGGCTGGCCGCCGACCTCGGAGAGGTACTCTGCACCAAAGCCGCCGAGCGCAATCGCAATGCCGGCAATCACATAGTAAATCCACGAGCGGATCGCCTGCCATTCGGCGATCGCGACGGCGATGAGGGCGAAGGGGAGGGCGAAGATCGCCGAATGCGTCGCCGCAAGAAGCGACAGAATTCCGGCGCTGCCGAGCCTGTCCGGCCTCAGATCCGCCGGCAGCGTCGCTATGTCGGCAGGGGTGATCACGAATGCCACCGTCGCCACACCGGCGACCAGACACGCGACGATGAATCCGATGAGGATCCGTAAGATTGCGCCCAGCATACGCATACTCCACCCGCCCCTGACGAGACCCGCCAAGTTTACAGGCCCAAAGCGGCACACCTCAACGAAAAACAGCGTCCCCCGAGCCGATGCGGCTGCTCAAGCGTAGCGGCCGGCGAGCAGCCAATAGACGAAACCGCCCGCAAACCCGGCCGTAGCGAACACCTGCCATACGACCTGCTCGGGCAGCCCGAAGGTCCCGGTTTGCCCGAATTGGGCAAGGAGCGGAACGGCGGCGAGCGCCGCCCCGCCGCCCACGATGTAGTAAATGGCGGAGCGAATGCTGGCGACCTCGCCGATGAGGATGACGAGGAGCGCCGGAATGATCGTGACGCCCGTTGTCAGCAGAATCCCCTGATTCATCAGATCAACTATGGCCTCGAAGGCGTCGTCCCCCCGCCTTATGTGCAGTACATCAGTGACGCGCTCGAGGCCCAAGGTGACGAGCACGAAGCAAGAGGCGGCGGCCGCGATGGCGAGCGCCAGCGGAACGAGGATAATGCGGCCGAACGTCTTCAACATGCTCGCTTCAGCCTCCGCTTGAGCCCGCTGAGGCGGTCGCGCGTTCGCTCGCCGTGAGCCGCATGCTGGCACTTTTGAGCTGGCCGCACGCAGCGTGGATGTCGCGTCCCCGCGGGGTGCGCACGGGGCTCGCGTAGCCCGCCCGGTTCACCACGTCCGCGAAACGCTCGATCTGCTCCCAATCCGAGCACTCATAGGCCGCTCCCGGCCAGGGGTTGAATGGTATGAGGTTGATCTTCGCCGGAATGCCGGCCAACAGCCGCACCAGTGCCCGAGCCTCCGCGAGACTGTCGTTCACCCCCTTTAGCATCACGTACTCGAAGGTGATGCGCTTGGCGTTCGAGAGCCCGGGATAGCCACGGCAGGCATCAAGTAGAGCCGCAATAGGATACTTGCGGTTGATGGGGACGAGCACATCGCGCAATTCGTCATTGGTCGCGTGCAGCGAGATGGCGAGCATGGTGCCCGCTTCCGTGCCCCAGCGGCCGATCTCCGGAACGATGCCCGATGTCGACAGGGTGATGCGGCGCTTGGAGACGGAAAGCCCTTCGCCGTCGGCGGCTACCCCGATCGCTGCCTTGACGTGATCGAAGTTGTAGAGCGGCTCGCCCATGCCCATGAGCACGATATTGGTGATCTTGCGCTCGGTGTCGGGCAGCAAACGTCCGTCGCCGGGCGCCTCGGCGCCCCCATCTTTGCCTGCCTTCGGCAGGACCCAGTCGCCGATGCGATCGCGCGCCACGAGGATCTGCGCGACGATTTCTGCGGATGTGAGGTTGCGTACGAGGCGCTGCGTGCCGGTATGGCAGAAGGTGCAGTTGAGCGTGCAGCCGACCTGGCTCGAGATACATAAAGTGCCGCGGTCGGCCTCGGGAATGTAAACCGTCTCGATCTCGGGAGGCTTTGTCTCGCTGCCCTGGGGCGCCAGACGCAGCAGCCACTTGCGCGTCCCGTCGACGGATATCTGCTCGGTTACGACCTGCGGCCGCTCAAGCGTATAGCGTGCGCAAAGTGTCGTGCGCAGCTCCTTGGAGACATCGGTCATCGCCTCGAAGCTTGCGGCTCCCCGCACGTAGATCCAGCTCCAGAGCTGGCTAACACGCATACGCAGCTGCCTTTCGGGCACGCCGATCGAAGCGAGCGCGGCGCGCAGCTCCTCGCGGCTCATGCCCGCGAGCGAGGGCATGAGCGGCAGTGGAGCGCCCGGATCGGGGGCTGGACGAGGATCAGCAAGGAGAGCCATGTGACGGTCTGAGCGAGGCTGTTTTCAGCCTATCTAACGCGTCTGCCGCCCGCCCGAAAGCTGCAATGCTAACCCCGCGCAGGCCCCAGACCAGCGCGGGGTATCTCGACTTTTGCTCAAGTTCTTTATGGGACGCAGGTTTCGTCCCGTTTTTGCGCGGCCGTTAAGCGGCCGGAACCCACCGGCCGGCGACATAGCCGAAGGCTACCGCATCGGGGTGACGCCGTGCCGACTGCTGCAGCTGCTCGGCCGCCTTCACGTCGGCATCCTTGATCACAACGGACGGTCTAGCGGCGTCGACGCTATCGCGGAACCCGCTGAGCAGGATGACCCTCTTTCCTCTAACCTCGATCTTGGGGCATGCCATGCGTACCTCCTCGTAGGAGGCCGTCATCGCGGGAGAGATTCAAAAGGGGGAGCTTTCTCCGTCCGCCACTGCAGCAGACACCCGCGACAAGAGCTAACCACCTACAACAATCACTATACGTGACTAATGCGACACGCGTAATAACTTTCGGTTACATATCCGTAAGGACAATGTTGACAAAATTGGATGCGTTGCAGCACGCGCGCTCATCTCGACAGCGGCACATTGAGCTGGAGTTGTCCGCTCCATGTCTCCGGCGTCGTCGTGCTGCCGCTCTCCACGCCTGCCGCCGCCTCGAGGCTTGAGCCGTCTTTGACACCGACTGCCAATCCCGCTTCGGCTTTCAGGTGGAGATCGGCTCCAGTCTCGGTCGTTATCATCGGGTTCAGCGCGTTGAGGTCGTCGAAGCCAACGAAGCCGCCCACGCCGGCGCGCGGCTCAATGAATGTGTCGCCATCGATCTGAAAGCGCCGCGAGACCTCGGGCAGGATCTCGACCCTGCCGGTGCCAACCGCCTTCGTCTCGCCGCTCGCGTCATCACGCACGGCATCCTCGAGGTAGACGAGCCCGAGGCTCGGCGCGACCTTCCAGCCCCCGATGTCGCGCGTGCCGGTGACCTTGGCGCGCACGAGCTGCCGGTCGGTCTCGGCGACGCCGCTCCCATCGCCAGCGACGACATTTTGCGTTTGACCCCACGCGGCGCGACCGTCGAAGACGACACCCGAGCCGAGCTTCATGCTCACATAGGGGCCGGCCATCCAGCCGGTGGCCGCCAAGCGCGTCTCCTCCAGCGTGTCGCTCTCGATGCCGCGATCGAGCTGCGCGAGGCCGCCGACGAGAATGTCAGGCCCCAGCATCGTTCTCGTCCCGAGGTAGAGAATGCCCAGGTTGCCGTTGCTGACACCGAGATCGGCGTCGCTCGCCTCGTAGTTCTGCATGCGGCCTTCAACCCAAAGATCGACGAGGCCCGGGTCGGGCTTCTTGCCCGGGTGGGCGGCAGCTTCGAGCTCCGAGAGGCTCACCGAGAACTCGACCTGCCTGGGGTTGCCCTGCTCGTCGAGGGCGACGGCGCTCGCAAGCGGCTTGCCGGGATCGGCGATCGGCTTGGGTGCGCGGTCGATGCTGATGCGGTCGGGATCCTGTGCGCTGAGGAGGTCCTTGCGGCGCGCGAGAAATGCGGCGTTCGCCGCAGCGGATTGCGCTGAGTTGCACGTCACGGTGACCGACGCTGCGCCTTGCGGCGTGGCGGTGAAGGCGAATGCGTAGTCGTCCGCTTGCGGCGCCTTGAAGCTGGCGGCCGCGCCGGTCGCAGCCGCGATCAGCGCCTGTGGTGCGCCCGATCCGCTAACGAGCGCCACCGAAGCGCTTCCACTCGATTGTGCGGAGAAACCAAGCACGTCGCCCGCATCGAGCGTGATCCGCCGCGTCACCGATCCAGCTGCAGCAACCTCGGAATTAAAGGCGCCGCTATTGGCCGCCGTGCAGCCGCTGCTGGCGGCAAAGGTCGGGCCTCCCGGCGCGACCAGGGCAGCGATCACTGCCGCTGCAAAGCGCTGCCTCGTCGTCGATCGCATCAACCGCGTCATCCCCGCTCGATGGAGCCGTGTCGGAACCTGCGCTCCTCGTGCAAGGCAAAATCGACCGAAATATGGACCTTTTGCGCGAGGGGAGGCTGGTCTGCACGCACCGCATGACGGACGCGATCAGCCTCTCACGGAGCCGGCGCGCCCACGTTGTGCGCAGCGTTCAACACAATGCGCAAGCCGACGTGGCCGGCGCTCACGCCACCTCTTGCGGCTGGCGCGCCCGGAACGCCTCGCTGCCGCCAACATCGCGGCCGCATGGTTTCTAGAGAGCGCCTGCCGCTGCTTGGGCCGGCGATCGTGGCGTGCTAGAGCCGAGGCGACTAACTGTCCGTGGTGGGAGCTTTACGAATGTCCGTGGGATCGAGGGTTGTTCCAGTCTTGCTGTGCCTATTGCTCACGAGCGCGCTGTGGGCGGCCGCGGGCGAGGCGAACGAGTTCAAGTACGACGCGAAGGTGAACGAGCGGATCGCGAAAAAACTCAACATCCCCGTTTTCTATGCCGTCCCCGCGAGCGCCCGCGTCGAGCTGCCCAAGGACATCAAGACGTCAGACCAGCTCATCGACTTCAAGCACCCGGATGCCGCCGGCGCAGCCGGCGACGTGGGCCTGCGGCTCGTCGTCGCCAAGCGCTCGGGCCTCGCAAAGCGCCTTGCCCAGAGCGGGCTCGTGCAGACGGGCGACCTCTTGCTGAGCTTCCGCACTGAGTGGGGCGGGGCAGGCGCCTATCCCAACATCCAGCTCGGCATCAGCCACACCGGCGTCGCCTACGTGAAGGACGGCGTCGTGCACAACATCGATAATCCGCTGAGCGAGGAATATCTCGGACGCGGTTATCGCGCTGATCTCACCAGCGAGCACTACAGCACGCTCAACTTCATCCATATCATCCGGCCGCGCAATCTGACGGACCAGGAGAAGGCCAACATCGTGGCTTGGGCGAGCCGCCTCAATGCGCTGGCGCCCAAGGTCTACCCGAGCCAGCTCGCGTTCAACCAAGACTACAGCGCCCCGAAGTACAGCCCCCACCACAGTCTCGACTTCGTGAAGCACCTGGGCCAGATCGCGCTCGGACAGAACCCGCCCGGGACGCTCGGCCTCTACTGCTCGGAGTTCGCATGGTCGCTACTCTCGCTGCGCCAATGCGATCCAGACAAGACTGCCGACCAGTTCAAGGGTGGCGGCGTGCCCCGCTGCGTCAAAGAGCCGATGGAGCCCATGGAGGCCACGGGAAACGCCGTACCCCGCGCGGGCCGCTCGTCGCGGTCAGGCCTCGCCGACGGCCCGCTTCTTACGATCAATGCGATGCAACTGCCGGATGACAAGCGCAAGACGCTCCTGCACTCGATCTTTATCGAGAACCCGAAGGGCCTGGAGAAAATGTCGGTCGGCCACCGGCAGCTCGCGCAGGAGATGCAACCGCAGTATGCGAAGCTCGAGAGCTACTACACCGGCATCACCGGGCGCTTCTGGCAGAGCTGGTGGGCGAAGGCAAAGGGCGCCGGCTTCAACAATTTCGCCGGCATCAAGGACAACTATTCGCCGACCTCCTATCTCATCGACACGCTGCTGCCCAAGAACAACAGGCACCGCACGATGGACTACGTCGCCACCATCATGATCCAGTAGCGGCCCGTTTCCCGGCAAAGGCACCGCGCATGAACCGCCGCGAGCTCCTTTTAGCCGGCCTCGCTGCGCCTTTCGCGCTGCGCCGGCCGGCGGTCGCGAGCGACGCCATCTACGTCGCCGACATGCACGGCCACTGGTTCTTCTTTGGGCCGAACACACCAGCGAGGAAGCCGCTTGCACGCTCCATGGCGGCCGGCAACGCCACCCTCGTCGCCTGGTCGCTCGTCGGCGATCTGCCGTGGCTGCGCCGCGGCCCTGGCGGTCTCAAGCAGAACGGTTCGCCTGAGCCGGGCGACGCGCTCGCGTGGTTCCGCAAGGAGATTGGCCGGGCCAAGGCGCACCTCTCCGAGCAGGGCTTGAAGATCGTGCTGACGCCGGCGGACGTCGATCGCGCGGCGGCGGGCGAGCCCCACGTCGTGCTCGCGGTCGAAGGCGCGAGCTTCGTCGACGGCGATCTCGGCGCGCTTGCGATCGCTTATGACCTCGGCGTCCGCCACATGCAGCTCGTCCACTACATTTCCAACCCCATCGGCGATTTCCAGACCGAGCAACCGCAGCACGAGGGGCTCACCGACTTCGGAGCGGACGTCGTCAAGCAATGCAACCGGCTCGGCATGCTGGTCGACCTTGCGCATTCGACGAGCGCCGCTGTAGGGCGCGCGCTGGCGGTGTCGAAAGCTCCCGTCATCTGGTCGCATTCCTCGGTGACGCGCACCCGAGAGCCAAATTGGAAAATGCCCGTATGGCAGGCGCGACAGTTGAGCCTGGCCGACGCCAAGGCCATCGCGGCCGGGGGCGGCGTCGTCGGCCTGTGGCCGTTGCCGTCCGACGTCGGCCGGACACCCGAGGCCTACGCGGACCGGCTCGCCGAGCTCGCAGATTGGCTCGGCGAGGATCATGCCGGGATCGGCACCGACATGAATGCGATCGCCGACCCGGCCATCGCGAGCTACGCCGACCTGCAAGCCGTCATCCGTCATTGGCGCCAGCGCAAGATGAGCGAAGCGCGCATCCGCAAGCTTGCGATCGAGAACTACGCGCGTGTCCTCAAGCAGGCGCTCGCCGCCCGCGAAGCTTAGGCCGGATCTTTAGAGAATGAATTTCGACAGATCGGCGTTGCGGGCGAGGTCGCTGATGCGCGCATTCACGTACTCGGCGTCGATGGTGACGGATTGACCGGCGCGATCGGAGGCATCGAACGAGATCTCATCGAGCACGCGCTCCATCACCGTCTGCAAGCGCCGCGCACCGATGTTCTCCACGCTTCCGTTGACCTGCACGGCGGCGTCGGCAAGCGCATCGATGGCATCGTCGGTGAAGGTGAGGCTCAAGCTCTCCGTCGCCATCAGCGCCACGTACTGCTTGATGAGGCTCGCCTCCGGCTCGGTGAGGATGCGCCGCATGTCCTCGCGCGTTAAGGCATTGAGCTCGACGCGGATCGGCAGCCGGCCCTGCAGCTCCGGCAGCAGGTCTGAGGGCTTCGCCACATGGAAGGCCCCCGACGCGATGAAGAGCACGTGGTCGGTTTTCACCGGCCCGTACTTGGTGGAGATCGTCGTGCCCTCGATCAGCGGTAACAGATCGCGCTGCACGCCCTCGCGCGAGACGTCTCCCCCGATGCGCGCGCCGTCGGTGCGTGAGCAGATCTTGTCGATCTCGTCGAGGAACACGATGCCGTTGTTCTGCACGGCATCGATTGCCTCGCTGACGATCTGATCGGTGTCGATCAGCTTGTCGCTCTCCTCCGCAATGAGGATGTCGTGGCTGTCGGCGACCGTGACGCGGCGCGACTTGGTGCGCTGCCCGAACGCCTTGCCCAGCATGTCGCCGATGTTGATGGCGCCAATGGAGGCTCCCGGCGCTCCCGGAATCTCGAACATCGGCAGGCCCGAGCCCGCCTCCGCGACCTGGACCTCGATCTCCTTGTCGTTGAGCTCGCCCGCGCGCAGCCGCTTGCGAAAGCTTTCCCGCGTCGCCGGCTGCGCGCCGGGGCCGACGAGAGCATCCAGCACGCGCTCCTCGGCATTCTTCTCAGCCTTGGCGCGCACTTCCTTGCGCCTTGCCTCCTTGACGAGCGCCAGAGCCACCTCGACGAGGTCACGGATGATACTATCGACGTCGCGTCCGACGTAGCCGACCTCGGTGAACTTGGTCGCCTCCACCTTGATGAAGGGAGCGCCTGCGAGCTTTGCGAGCCGGCGCGAGATCTCCGTCTTGCCGACGCCTGTCGGTCCGATCATCAGGATATTCTTGGGCAGCACCTCCTCTTTGAGGTCGCCTTCGAGCTGCTGGCGGCGCCAGCGATTGCGCAGCGCGATCGCGACGGCGCGCTTGGCGTCGTTCTGGCCTACGATGTAGCGATCGAGCTCGGAGACGATCTCGCGGGGAGAGAAATGGGTCATCAGGAATCCTAGTGCGCGGAGACGAACTTGAGGCCGGCGATGCAGGCGATGAGCCCGACGATCAACGCGATGCGGACGGGCGCTGCGCCCTCACCGTAGGCAATGATGCCGAGCGCTGCCGTTCCCGCCGCGCCGATCCCGGTCCACACGGCATACGCCGTGCCGAGCGGAACGCCGGCTAGCGAGCGATTGAGGAAATAGAACGACGCGACGCCGATGGCGAAGAACGTCACGGTCGGTACGATCCGGCTCAATCCTTCCGTGTAGCGAAAGACGGTCGTTGCCGCGACCTCCAGCGCGCCGGCCGTCAAGAGATAGACCCACGCCATGCGTTTGCTCCCTGTGGCATGTTGCTTTTCTAGTGGCCCGACGGCAGGCTCTCGATCACGATGTTGGTGTTGGTGTAGACGCAGATCTCGGCCGCGATTCCCATCGCCTTCTTCGCGATCGTCTCCGCATCGAGCGGCTCGTCCAGCAGGGCGCGCGCCGCCGCAAGCGCGAAGTTGCCGCCAGAGCCGATGCCCATCACGTGCCGCTCAGGCTCGAGCACGTCGCCGGTCCCGGTGAGCACCAGCGTCGTATCGCGATCAGCGACGATCATCATGGCCTCGAGCCGGCGCAGGTAGCGGTCCGTGCGCCAGTCCTTGGCAAGCTCCACGCAGGCCCGCATCAGCTGCCCGGGATACTGCTCGATCTTGGTCTCCAGCCGCTCGAACAGGGTGAAGGCGTCGGCGGTGGCTCCGGCAAAGCCGCCGATCACATCGCCCTTGCCGAGCCTGCGCACCTTGCGGGCGTTCGCCTTGATGATTGTCGTGCCGAGCGTGACCTGGCCGTCGCCGGCGATGACGACACGACCATCTTTACGAATGGTCAGTATGGTTGTGGCGTGCCAGGATTGGACCTCGGCCCCTTGCAGGCCTCGATGGGAATCATGGGTTTGCATTGCATTTGCACCCAGGGTTTATAGAGGGCTGTTTGTAGAGGTCTGTTTTCAGGAGTTTGCGGGACTGAAGGATCCGGCGCCTGACGGACGTCGGCGCGCAAGAGGTGGCGGCCTTTAACGGCAAGGCTCAAGCTGATAAACGCTCAGGTTCAGTGATGCAAGATAGGGTCAAGAAGGCTCCTTTGAAACGGCAGGCAACGATAACTCGCAAGACCAAGGAGACCGAGATCACGGCCACCGTCGATCTCGACGGGTCGGGCCTGTTCGAGATCGCGACCGGGATCGGCTTCCTCGACCACATGTTGGAGCAATTGGCCCGCCATTCAATGATCGATATCACGCTCAAAGCCGCGGGCGATCTGCACATCGACTTCCATCACACGGCCGAGGATACCGGCATCGTGCTGGGCCAGGCGGTCGCGCGCGCGCTCGGCGACAAGAAGGGGATCGCCCGCTACGCCGACGTGCACCTGCCCATGGACGACACCTTGACGCGGGTCGCCATCGACGTCTCGGGGCGTCCCTACCTCGTCTGGAAGGTCGCTTTCTCCAAGCCCAAGGTGGGCGAGATGGACACCGAGCTCTTCCGCGAGTGGTTCCAGGCCTTCGCCCAGAATGCCGGTATCACGCTGCACGTGGAGAACCTCTACGGCGAGAACAATCACCACATCGCCGAGACTTGCTATAAAGGGCTCGCGCGCGCGTTGCGGCGCGCGGTCGAGGCCGATCCCCGCCAGGCCGGACGGGTGCCGTCGACGAAGGGCACACTCGCCGGATGATCGTTTCTTGAGTTGAGGCCGCCTTGGTCGTCTTCAATGTCTACGAGCCGCCGAGCGCATGGGGCGATCGCATCGATCGCGCCGAGCGGCTCGTCTTCATCAAGGACGGCTTTCACTGGCTGGCAGCACTGGTCCCGGCGCTTTGGCTCCTCGTCAAAGGTTTGTGGCTGGAGCTCGTCATATTTCTGGTGGGTGCCAGCGCGCTCGCTTGGGCGCTCGAGGCGATCGGCGTAACGCCGACGGCGAGCGGTGTGCTGTTCATCATCGTGCAGATCCTGATCGGCTTCGAGGCGAGCACGATCTACGGCGTGGCGCTCGAGCGTAGAGGCTGGCACCTGGTAGGCACGGTGACCGGGCGCGACCTAGCCGATTGCGAGCGCCGTTTCCTCGAGGCATGGCTCGCCTCGCAACCCAAGGACGCGCCGTTCCCCGACGGCGGCTCGCCGCCGCCAAATGCGCTGCAATCCTGGACGCAAACGGCGCTCAAGGGCGCCAAGGACGCGATCGCACACGGGCGCCGCCTGATCACAACCAAGGTCGGGGCGAAGGCCTGAGCCCGCAATGCAGCGCGTCGTCATCATCGACTACGGCTCGGGCAACCTTCACTCCGCGGCCAAAGCTTTCGAGCGCGCGGCCCGCGAAGGCGAGGCGGATGCGCAAATTCTCGTAACCGCGGATCCCAAGGCCGTAACCGGCGCCGACCGCATCGTGCTGCCGGGCGTCGGCGCCTTCGCCGACTGCAAGCGCGGGCTCGAAGCGGTGCACGGCATGCATGAGGCGCTCGAGAGCGCCGTAAGGGAGAAGGGGCGGCCTTTTCTCGGCATCTGCGTCGGCATGCAGCTGATGGCGACGCGCGGGCTCGAGTTCGAGGTGACCGACGGGCTCAATTGGATCGCGGGCGAGGTGCGCGCGATCGAGCCTGCCGACCCCGAGCTGAAGATCCCGCACATGGGCTGGAACACGCTGCGCATCATCAACCCGCACCCGCTGCTCGCCGGCATCCCCACGGGGCCCGACGGCCTGCACGCCTATTTCGTGCACTCCTTCCAACTCGTGCCGGAGCGCCGGTCGGCAATCGTCGCGGAAACCGACTACGGGGGTCCGGTGACCGCGATGGTCGCTCACGACAACATGGCCGGTACGCAGTTCCACCCCGAGAAGAGCCAGACGCTCGGCCTGGAGCTCATCGCCAACTTCCTCAAGTGGCGGCCTTGATCGAGGGGCTTGCGCAGTTAGGCCCCCACCCCGCGAGGGGAGGGGGCCTTGAGGCTAGTGCGGGACATCTAAAGAGAGGGAACGCATACGCAACGCGTACTGGGGGCAAACCGATCAGCAGGCCGCAGCGAGCGGCAACTCGGGCTGGTCGTTGGGCGGCGCGGGCGGCGCCGGGAACGCGATCACGTTGGAGTTCTCGCCGATCTCCACGCCGACGCGCCGTTGGCGGAACCAGCGCAGCGCCGTGTTGGTGAGGACGGCATCCTCCTCGACCGCCTGGATTAGGAGGCCGTCGTCGGGCTCGAGCAGCCCTGCGAGCTGGGATTCGAGGTGCTCCTCGGAGGCTTCCGTCCGCACGTACCAGGTCTGCTCGAGCGGGCGCGCCCAGGACTGTCCGAGCCCCATGATCTGCTGCGCCAGAACGTGCTTGTTGTGGTGGGGATTGGCGAGGTCGTAGGAGATGATCAATGTGCGCATGGGCGATGTCTCTCTGGCTGGGGCTTTACGGGGAGAGACGCTGAGACTTAACCCCGATTGCGATTCATTTAGGGCTGCGGAACGTAATGAGAACATGCCACGAATCATCGGCTTTGTCCAGCATTTGTTCTCGCCATGTTCTGCGCCGTTCTCGCGTCTTAAGGCTGAAATAGGGCTAGTTCCCCTCCTCGAAAAGGGCGAGCTGATCGGGATGGGGGGCGCGAGAGAATCGCCGGTGCGGCCCGAAGTCCACCCGGTCGAGAAGCGTGGGATAGCGCGCCGTGAAGGCGTCCAACGCCTTGGCGCGCGCGCCGGCAAAGCGCGCCTCCTCCCAGATCTCATAGAGCCGGCGCGGGTCGCACCCGTAGCGGCGCAAGAGGTCGCGACGGCGGATGCCGAGCCAGCGCGCGATCCAGATGTCGACGGCGTCGGCCTCGGTGAGCGGGCGCCTGTCGGTGGGCGGCGGCGGCGAGGTGAGAAACGCTAAAGCCATGACAAACCAAGAAGCGCAACGACGCTTTCGTTGCCGGCCTTGACTTCGCCGGCTGGGATTCTCTATCGCCAGCAATGTAAGCGATCTCAAGGCGCGCCTTGCAGCCGCCACGCAAACGAGAGCCTTCCACTCAAGAGAGTTCCTTGATCCTCTTTCCCGCCATCGACCTCAAGGACGGACAGTGCGTGCGCCTCAAGCTCGGCGAGATGCAGGCCGCAACCGTGTTCAACGACGACCCTGCGGCGCAGGCGCGCACCTTCGAGAGCCAAGGATTTCAGTATCTGCACATCGTCGACTTGAACGGCGCCTTCGCCGGCAAGCCGGTGAACGAGGGCGCGGTCGATGCAATCCTCGCCGCCGTTTCCATCCCCTCGCAGCTCGGCGGTGGCATCCGCGACATAGCGACGATCGAGGCCTGGCTGCAGAAGGGCATCGCCCGCGTCATCCTCGGCACGGTGGCCGTGCGCGATCCCGACCTCGTGCGCACCGCGTGCCGCATCTTCCCCGGCCGCATCGCAGTCGGCATCGACGCCAAGGGCGGCAAGGTCGCGGTCGAAGGCTGGGCTGAGACCTCCGAGCTCACGGCGTTGGAGCTTGCACGGCGCTTCGAGGACGCGGGCGTTGCGGCGATCATCTACACCGATATCGAGCGCGACGGCGTCTTGAAGGGGCTAAACCTCGCGACGACGGCCGCGCTCGCGCGCTCAATCTCGATCCCCGTCATTGCCTCGGGCGGGCTCGCCTCGATCGAGGACGTCAAAGCGCTGCTGCGGCCCGAGTATGCTATGCTTGAGGGCGCGATCACCGGCCGCGCGCTCTATGATGGCCGGCTCGATGCGCGCGCAAGCGCTCGCGCTCGTCGCAGCCGCCTGAGGCTTGATCGGCTCATGCTGAAAATCCGCATCATCCCCTGCCTCGACGTCAAGGATGGCCGCGTCGTCAAGGGCATCAATTTCGTCGACCTCGTCGATGCCGGCGACCCCGTCGAGGCGGCCGCCGCCTACGACGCGGCGGGCGCCGACGAATTGTGCTTCCTCGACATCACCGCGAGCCACGAGGACCGCGACACGATCCTGCACATCGTCGAGGCGACGGCGGAGCGCTGCTTCATGCCGCTGACCGTCGGCGGCGGCGTGCGCACGATCGAGGACATCGGCAAGCTTCTCAACGCCGGCGCCGACAAGGTGTCGATCAACACCGCGGCGGTGAAGAACCGGCAGTTCGTCAAGGAGGCAGCGGAGAAGTTCGGTGCGCAGTGCATCGTCGTCGCCATCGATGCCAAGAAGGTGTCACAGCCGGGCGAGCCCGCTCGCTGGGAGATCTTTACCCACGGCGGGCGCACGCCGGCGGGGATCGACGCGGTGGAATACGCCAAGGAGGTCGTGGCGCTCGGCGCCGGCGAGATCCTGCTCACCTCCATGGACCGCGACGGCACCAAGGCCGGGTTCGACCTTGAGCTGACGCGCGCCATCGCGGATGCCGTCAGCGTGCCCGTGATCGCCTCGGGCGGCGTCGGCACCCTCGATCATCTCGTGGAGGGGATAACGCAAGGCCATGCGAGCGCGGTGCTCGCTGCCTCGATCTTCCACTTCGGCACGCATTCGATTGCGGAAGCGAAGGCGCACATGGCGGCGGCCGGAATCGCGGTGCGGCCGCCCGGCTGACGCCTCAGCTCCGCGTCAGGCCGCGATCGCGAACTTTTGCGGACATTGCGTCAAGACCGCGCCGAGCTCGGAGGCCGGAACGGGTTGGCTGAAGTAGTAGCCCTGCACCTTGTTGCAGCCGGCCAGCGACACCGAGTTCAACTCATCGCGCGTCTCCACGCCCTCGGCGACGCTGATGATGCCGAGCGCGCGGGCGAGCGTGGCGACCGCCTTGACGATGGCCGCGCTGTCGGCGCGCAAGGGCAGATCTTTCACCAAAGCCCGGTCGATCTTGATCATGTCGAAGCGGAAGCCCTGCAAGCTGCTGAGCGCGCCGCTCGATTTGCCGAAATCGTCGAGCGTGATGCCGGCCCCGAGCATGCGCAGCCGATCGAGAACGTCGCGCATGGCCGTGCCCTCGCGGGCAAGAACGGCTTCCGCGATCTCCAGATCGAGACGCCTGGCGTCGAGCTTGGCCTCGGCCAGCGCGTGCGAGATGACACTCGGCAGCTCCCCGCTCTCCAGCTGCAACGACGACAGATTGACGGTGACGTGGACGCCCTCCGGCCAGCGGGCGGCATCACGGCACGCCTGCGCCAACACCCAGGCGCCGATCTCGATGACGTCGCCAGTCCGCTCCGCGATGGGCAGGAACTCGTCGGGCGCGATCAATCCGTGATCGGGATGGCGCCAGCGAAGCAGCGCCTCGCAACCGACGACGTGATGCGTCTTGAGACTGAGGATCGGCTGGTAATGCAGCTCGAACTGGTTCTGGCCGAGCGCGGCATGCATATCGACCTCGAGTCGGCGCATGAAGTCGACCTTTTGCTCGGTGCCGGAGCGAAAGACCTCGAAGCCCTGCCGCCCCGTCGCCTTTACGTTGTAAAGGGCGACGTCGGCGTTCTTTAGAAGAACGTCGGCGGACCTGCCATGCTCGGGCGCTCGCACGATGCCGATGCTGGCGCTGACCGAGAGCGCGTGCCCGAGAATATAGTAGGGCCTCGAAACGGCCTGCAGAACCCGTTTGGCCAGCCGCTCGCAATGCTCAATGCCGCCGTCGTTGCCGGCCTGAATGATGGCGAACTCGTCGCCTCCGAGCCGCGCCAGGAAGTCCGTCTTGCGTATGCTCGATCGCAGACGCTTGGCGACGGCCTTGAGCAGGGCGTCGCCGACGGGATGACCGAACGTGTCGTTGACCTCCTTGAAACGGTCGAGATCGAGCCAGTGGAGCGAGACCGATGAGCCGTCATCGAGCTCCTGCAAGGAGCTCTCGAAGGTTTCGCGGAAATGAAAGCGGTTGGCGGCGCCCGTCAACGCATCGTGGCGAGCAAGCCACTCGATGCGCTGCTCAGCGCGGCTCTTCTCCGTGATATCCTCCTGGATGTCGACCCAGCCACCGTCGGCGAGCGGCTGATAGGTCACGAGAAACTTGCGCCCGTCGCGCAGGTTCTGGACGTGCGAGAAGGAGCGACCGGCCGCCAGCTTGGCCACATGCTGCGCGAGCCACTTCTGCTGTTTGGCGGCCTCTTCGGCGCCATCGCGGCCCGTCTCGCGCTTGACGTGGTAGCGGACGATGTCAGCAAGCGGCGTCCCGGGACGCGTCAGCTCCTCGGGGAGCGCATACATCTGGCGATAGCTGGTGTTGCAGACGATCAGCCGCTGCTCGGCATCGAACATCGACAGTCCGCGCACCATGTTGTTGAGCGCGATGTCGAACCATCCGTTGAGCTGCTCGAGCTTCTTCTTCTGCTCGAGCAGGAGATCGAGCGGGCCGTCATCGGTGCTTGAGCGCAGCGCAGCAGGGTCCGCCTTGGCGTCAGCGCTCTCCTCGCCGCGGCGGTTCGCTTCGCGATTATCACCCATGAAAATACTGTGCCCCTTCCCCGGCAAAAATTTTGGAACTTGTTGCGGTCCCTCAGAGGTTACACGTCATCGGTATTCGGTAACTTAAGTGGTCCACTGAACTTTCTGAAAAAAACGACGCGGGCGCGTAACGCCTGAGGCAGCGCGCACCTCCGGCGACGCCTGAAATAAGGGCACTCGTTAAGGTCCGGGCGCGCGCAGAGTTAACGGGGTGCAAAAGAGCGTGGCACACGCGTCGTCGATTTCCGCGCTAATGCGTGCACGCGGCACTAACCTCGTTGCGCTCACAGCGTCTTCGCGTCGTAGAGACAAAGATCGGCAATCAGGCAGCGTGGACATTCGGGCACGCGCGCCTTGCACACATAGCGACCGTGCAGGATCAGCCAATGATGGGCGTGAACGGCGTACTTTTGCGGCACGACCTGCAACAGGTCCTCCTCCACCGCCAGCGGCGTCTTGCCATTCGAGAGACCGGTTCGGTTGGCGACGCGGAAGACGTGCGTATCGACCGCCATCGTCGGCTCGCCGAAGGCCACGTTCAAAACGACGTTGGCCGTCTTGCGCCCCACGCCCGGCAGCGCCTCCAACGCATCGCGGTCGTGCGGCACCTTGCCGCCGTGCTGCTCGACGAGCTGGCGCGAGAGCAGAATGACGTTGCGCGCCTTGTTGCGGTAAAGCCCAATCGTCTTGATGTGCTCGCGTAGCCGCGCCTCGCCGAGGCGCATCATCTTCTCCGGGCTGTCGGCTACGGCAAATAGTCCGCGCGTGGCCTTGTTGACGCCGGCGTCGGTCGCCTGCGCGGAGAGCACAACGGCGACCAGCAAGGTAAAAGGATTGCTGTACTCGAGCTCGCTCTTGGGATGGGGATTCGCAGCCGCAAAGCGGCGAAACATCTCGGTGATGGCCGCTGGCGTCAGGCGCGAGCCGCGCTTCGGGCTCCGCTGTTTCGCCTTCATCCCCGCGCTGGCCTTGCTCTTGGGCGGTTTGGCCTTGCTCTCAGTTCGCGATCTCGCGGCAACTTTGGGGCTTGCACCACGTTGTCTAAGGCTCTTCATATTCTTTGTCCCAAGCGATAGGCTACGCACATGAGTCAAGACAACGACGCCGGGCAAGAGCAACGCGCCTTCCGCGCCGTCCTGCACCCGCATCGCTCGCTGGGACCGACCGGCTTCCTCATCCTCATGTCGGCGATCGGCGGGGTCAGCTTCGTGACGGGCATGGTCTTTCTTATGATGGGCGCGTGGCCCGTGTTCGGCTTCTTCGGCCTCGACGTGGCGCTCGTCTACGTCGCCTTCCGCCTCAACTACCGCTCGGGCCGCCTCCATGAGCTGATCGAGCTCACACCGCAGTCTCTGACTGTCACGCGCGTCCACCCGTCCGGCAAGCGCGAAAGCTTCGATTTCAACCCCTATTGGGTGCGTGTCCGGCTCGCCGAGGACCGGCAGGGGCGCACCGACATGCGGCTCGGCTCGCACGGCAAGGAGCTGTCGATTGGCCGCTTCCTCACCGATGACGAGCGACGCGATTTCTCGAGCGCACTGTCGGGCGCCTTGATCGCGGCACGGGGCGCGCACTTCTGACCGCTCGCGCAGCGCTTTGCCGACAATTCGAGGCAAACACACAGAAAAGCGCGCCGTCGGCATAAAGCCGAACGGCAAGCATGCCGCGCTACCTCCGAGGGCAGCAGCAAGACGATTCCTGCACCACGCCGACAACACTCGGCAATCGCCGGAGGATCGACAAATGCGCTTTGCAAGCAGATGCATTTTGGGGTTTGCCGCGGCTGCGGCAATCGCCGCGGTGCCAGCGCGCGCCGCCACGTCCGTCCCAACCATCGCCGCGCCGGTGGGTCCCATGGTCACGGTCGGCGAGAGACAAGAGCGCGCAGGCAGGGACTGCACGCCCTACAACGGGCCGTGGGGCTTCTACGGCAACATTTGGTGCCAGCCCCCGAACGAGCAGTCCTACCTGCGCAACTTGGGAGCGCCCTGGCCGCAAGAGACGCCGCCGTCGCTCAAAAACCCGAAGCCACACGACACGGGCTCTGATTGGTGAGACGGCAGGCACGGCGCGGGACACAGGCGTGAACGCCCCCTGAAGAGGTGCGCGCCAATTCGCGCCAAAAGCCCTCCCCGATGCCGGCCGGAATCGCAACGCACAGCGCGTAGCCTTGCAGGCGATCCAGCGCTTTGTCGGCGCGACGGATAATGGCGTCGAACAAGGGGGAGCCCATGCGCCTTTGCTCTGCTTGCGTGCTGCTGTTGACGGCAGCGCTGCCCGTCACCCTGACGTCCGCTCATGCGGCGAACGTTCCCCGCGCTCATGTCACGTCGGGCCGCATCATCGTCGATGTCGGCGCGCGGTCCTACCGCCGTGAGCGCGATTGCACGCCCTACAACGGCCCGTATGGCTTTTACGGCAACATCTGGTGCCAGCCGCCGAACCAGGATTCCTATCTGCGCAACCTCAGCTCCTCCTGGCCCCAGAAGACGCCGCCGTCGCTCAAGTACCGCAAGCCGAGTTCCTACAGTACCGACTGGTGAGCGTTTCAGGCTGCCCTGTCCTGGCCGCTCCGGCGGCCGGGGCAGGGCGGCTATTGGAAGCGGCCGCCCCGCTGCAGCACCTCGATCTTGTAGCCGTCGGGGTCCTCGATGAAGAAGAACTTGCCGAACGGCTTGCCGTCGTGGGTCATCTGCTTGATGTCCTTCGGCGCGAGCCCGTTGGACGTCATGCGTGCGCGCTCGGCGTCCAGATCTTCGCTGACGAACGCGAGATGGCCGTAGCCGTCGCCGAGGCTGTAGGGCTCGGCGCGGCCCTTGTTGACGGTGAGCTCGACCTCGAAGTCGCCCTTCGGCGGGCGCATGTAAATGAGAGTAAAGTCGGGGAAGTCGACGCGCTCGGCGATCTCGAGACCGAAGGCCTTGCGATAGAAGTCGACGGAGCGCGCCTCGTCCCTAACGCGCACCATCATGTGGATCGGCTTGACCATAACGTCCTCCCGTTTGTCTCCGGAGCCGCGCTCGCCGCTCACAGCCACGGCCGTGCCACCTGCGCCTTCTCCTCGAACGCCTCGATCTGCTTCTGCTTTTTCAGCGTCAATCCGATGTTATCGAGACCGTTCAACAGGCAATGCTTGCGGAACGGATCGATGTCGAACTTTATGACGCCGCCATCGGGCCCGCGGATCTCTTGGGCTTCGAGATCGACGGTAATGGTCGCGTTCGCGCCGCGGCTCGCGTCGTCCATGAGCTTGTCGATCTCCGCCTGCGGCAACTTGATCGGCAGGATGCCGTTCTGAAAGCAGTTGTTGTAGAAGATGTCGGCGAAGTCGGGCGCGATAACGCAGCGGATGCCAAAGTCCAAGAGCGCCCACGGCGCATGCTCGCGCGAGGAGCCGCAGCCGAAGTTCTCACCCGCCACGAGGATCTTTGCGTTGCGGTAGGCCGGTCGGTTCAAGACGAAATCCGCCACCTCCTTGCCCGATTGATCATAGCGCATCTCGAAGAAAAGGCTCTTGCCGAGCCCCGTGCGCTTAATCGTCTTCAGGAACTGCTTGGGGATGATCATGTCGGTATCGACGTTGCGCATGGGCAACGGGGCCGCGACACCGGTCAGCTTTGTGAACTTCTCCATCTCTCTCCTGTTCTCAGCTCCTCAGGTCCTGAGCCCGTCGGCGAGCGCCCGGAAATAACCCTCCGCCGAAGCGAGGCGATCGATGTGCATCGGCTTGCGCCCCGACAGCACGCAATTGTGCAGCTCGCCGGGCTTGAGCTGCTCCAGGCGCCTTTTAACGCCCGCGAGCTTGCGCCCGTCAAGGTGGCGGTCGAGCGCGCCGACCATGGTCTCGATATAGCCCGCGATACGGCCTAGCTCGCGGATTGCCTGCTGGCGCGCCCTAGCCTCGCGCGGCGCCTGCTCGAGCCGGTGCAAAGCATCCGCGGCGCGCGCCAGTGTCGCCGCGATCCGCTCGGCATATCTGGCGACCCGGCGGCGGCGGGTGTCATCGAGCGACGCGAGCGCGCCGAGCCAGCGGTGGACCGTCTCGGCGAGGCCTAACAGGCGTCGGGCATAGTCGGCGAGGCGCAAAGGCGTGCAGCCTTTCGCAGGGCAAAGGCCGAGCTTACGCGTGCTCGCGAGACCGGGGATAAGCGGGGTAACGGAAGAAGGGAAAGGCCCGCGCTCAGCGGATCCGTTCCTCCATCATGCACTGGCGCATGTATTCGCAGCGGTGCGATCCGGAGAAGTGCATCGCATCGCCCTTGGCGGGGGCGATGAACTTGCAGATCTCTTCTACGCCGCCCGGCGACAGCCAGCCCTGGCGCCGACCGCGCTGCACCGCGAAGCAATCGGCGGTCTCCTCGTCGGGTCCGCGGAACTGATGCCCGCACTCGTGCGAGTAGATCCACAACTTCACCGGCGTCGAGACCCTGGCGAGGAGCCGCATGTTCATGATGAGGAAGCCGGGATAGGCGGCGCCGTAGTCATCGAGCTTGTTGTCGATCACCGTCGGCCGGGTGCCGCAATAGAGCTTCATGCCGTCGAGCTCGAACTCGCCCGCGGGCACAATGCGCGCGTCGCCGCCAACGTGCGCGACGTATTCCTCAGGCGTCGGAGCGCCGCTTGTGGTGGCATCCTGCGCGGCGGCCGGAAGCGCGAAGGCCAGCGCCGCAGCGAGCCCCCAAGCCAACCGGCACGGACGGTGGCGCATCCTCAGCACGATCTTCGAGGTCCCCCGCTGCATCACATCCTCGCTGTCAACATGGCGCTCTTTCGCCAGCGAAACAAGAGCCGCCGCCGCATGCTTGCACAACTATCCAACTCTATGAATCGCCCGATCAAGCGTCCGTCGCCTCTATTCGCGACATATCGGCGTCGGAGAAGCCGAAATGGTGGCCGATCTCATGCACCAGAACATGGGTGATGAGATCGCCGAGCGAGACGCCGCTTTCCGACCATTCCTCGAGGATTGCTCGCCGGTAAAGAAAAACCATGTCCGGCTGACGTGGCAGATCCATCACACTTTTATGATTGAGGCTGACGCCGTGATAGAGGCCCAAAAGCTCGAACGGGCTGCCGATGCCGAGCGACTGCAAGACGTCGTCGGTGGCGAAATCCTCCACGCGAATCAGCACATCGCCCGCCTTGGCGCGGAACTCCGACGGGACGCGCTCCCAAGCGGCGGCCGCCAGCACCTCGAACTCTGCAAGAGTGGGCGCGGACGCGTTCTGCCATTTGGACGCTTTGGTCATTCGCGTTGGACCTTGCGCGCAACGATGATGGCTTCTTTCAAGGTGAACATAAGCCCGCCGTCGCTTACGCGAGGTTTAATAACCGCGCCGAGCTCCTCCCCGCCGAGCATGGTCTTGAGCCGAGCGGCGGTCGCATCATCGCAGCGCATGCGCTGTGTCCAGGGGTCGAAGGCGATGTCCTGGTCGAGGATCTCGTAGCGCGCGTCGACGAAGCCCGCATCGTCGAGAAGCTCCAGCCATTCAGCGAGCGCCAGGCAACGGCCGTGGCTCGGATCGCGCAGCTTCTCGAACGCGTTGTAGATGATCGCCATATCGCGAAGTTCGGCGCGCGAGGCTGAGGGCATGGTCGTGGCGTCGGGGCTGATGTTGTCAATGAGTGCCAGCGTCCCGCCAGGCTTCAAGACGCGCCAAGCCTCGCCGACGAATGCGGCCGGATCGGGGAAGTGGTGCGCGGCAAGCCGGCACGTGACGAGATCGAAGCTCTCGCTCTCGAAAGGAAGCGCGGCGGCGTTCGCCCGCGCGGTCTCGACATTTCCTAAAGCCCTGGCCGCGGCGAGCGACCTTGCCTGAGCGAGCATCTCCTCAGTGATGTCGCTGGCGATGACATGGGCGACGTGCGGCGCGAATGTGTGCGCCGTGTGCCCGGCACCCGTGGCGACGTCGAGCGCGCGCCAGCCGGCCTGCGGCGCGACAAGCTCCACCACGCGGGTAAGGCTCGGCCCGCGCGCATGCACCGCCGATCTTGCGTAATCGGCCGCAGCCTCACCGAATTTCTGCTCAACAAGTGAGCTCATCTTCGATGCTCCTTGCCCGGGGCCGCTAACCGCCCCCATCAACCACCCCAGGTGCGGATGTCGACGAAATGCCCTTCGATCGCCGCCGCTGCCGCCATGATGGGCGACAACAGGTGCGTGCGCCCCAGGCGCCCCTGGCGACCTTCGAAGTTGCGGTTCGACGTCGAGGCGCACCGCTGCTGCGGCTTCAGTTGATCGGGATTCATGCCGAGGCACATGGAGCAGCCGGGCTCGCGCCACTCGAAGCCCGCCGCCTCGAAGATCTTGTCGAGCCCCTCCGCCTCCGCCTGCGCCTTCACGAGGCCGGAGCCGGGCACGATCATTGCGTAGGCGAGCTTTTCGGAGATCTTCTTGCCTTCGACGATCTTGGCGACGGCGCGCAGATCCTCGATGCGGCCGTTGGTGCACGAGCCGATCCAGACGACGTCGAGGGGAATGTCCGTCATCTTGGTGCCGGGGTTCAGCCCCATGTACTCGAGCGCGCGCTGCATGGAGGCGCGCTTGTTCTCGTTCTCGACTTTGGCGGGGTCGGGCACCACGCCGGTGATGGCGGCGACGTCCTCCGGGCTCGTGCCCCACGTCACGATCGGCGGCAGCTTGGCCGCGTCGAGCTTGACCTCGGCGTCGAAGTGAGCGCCTTCGTCGGAATGAAGCGCCTCCCAGTTGCGCATGGCCATGTCCCAGGCCGCACCCTTCGGTGCCTTCGGGCGCCCCATGATGAAGGCGTACGTCTTGTCGTCGGGCGCGATCAGACCCGCCCGAGCCCCGCCTTCAACGCTCATGTTGCACACGGTCATGCGCCCTTCCATCGACAGGGAGCGGATCGCCTCGCCCGCGTACTCGATGACGTGGCCGGTGCCGCCCGCCGTGCCGATCTCGCCGATGATGGCGAGGATGATGTCCTTGGCCGTGACGCCCGACGGCAATTTGCCGTCGACGCTGACGCGCATGTTCTTGGCCTTCTTCTGGATCAGCGTCTGCGTGGCGAGAACGTGCTCGACCTCGCTAGTACCGATGCCATGAGCGAGCGCGCCGAACGCTCCGTGCGTGGAGGTGTGGCTGTCGCCGCACACGATCGTCGTGCCGGGCAGCGTGAAGCCTTGCTCAGGCCCGACCACGTGCACGATGCCTTGGCGCTTATCGAGCTCGTTGAAGTACTCGACGCCGAAATCATGAGCGTTCTTGGCGAGCGTGGCGACCTGAATGCGGCTCTCCTCGTCGTCGATGCCGTGGCTGCGGTCCGACGTCGGTACGTTATGGTCGACAACGGCGAGCGTCTTCTCCGGCGCGCGCAGCGTGCGGCCGGTCATACGCAAGCCCTCGAAGGCCTGCGGGCTCGTGACCTCGTGCACGAGATGGCGGTCGATATAGAGCAGGCACGTGCCGTCCGGCTGACGGTCGACCACGTGGTCGTCGAAGATCTTGTCGTAGAGCGT
The DNA here is from genome assembly GCA_963724945.1 of uncultured Alphaproteobacteria bacterium. Classification (GTDB taxonomy): domain Bacteria; phylum Pseudomonadota; class Alphaproteobacteria; order Rhizobiales; family Hyphomicrobiaceae; genus Hyphomicrobium_A. The sequence continues at coordinate 544,406 of CAVRWL010000003.1, forward strand.
GTTGGGCATTTGCGTGTCTCAACGTGCTGTTGCGCCGCGCGTGCACCTTGCGTGCCGCCTAGATAGCGTCTCGCCTGCCGGCCTGCAATGATCGCCGCCCGAAGGACCGCGGCGGCGCCTTCAGTATTTCCATTGCCGGGCCTTGGCCACCAGGAAGTCGCGCAAGACCTGCACCTTCTTGGAGGCCTTGAGCTCCTCCGGGTAGACGAAGAGGATCGGCAGCGTCGGGGGATCGATCTCGGTCAGAACCGGCACGAGGTCGGCCTGCTCGTCCGTCATGTAGTCGGGGATCATGCCGATGCCGATCCCGGCGCGGATGGCGTAGCGCAGCGCCACCACGCTGTTGGCCCTGAAGGCCGGCTCGCGCGGTCCCTTGCCGTCGCGTCCGACCGTCTCGATCCAGGTGATCGCGCTCAAGTGTTGGGCCGGCTGGCCGCTGTAGGACACGATGCGGTGCTGGTCGAGCTCCTCGAGCGTCTTGGGCGCGCCGAAACGGCGGACATACTGCGTCGAGGCGAAGGCGCGCACCTTCGAGGTAAAGAGCGTGCGGCGGATGAGATCGGTCTGCCCCGGCTCGCGCGTCCAGATGGCGACGTCGGCCGCGCGCATGCCGATGTCGACCTGGTCGTCGTTCAACTGCAGCTCGATGCGGATCTCAGGGTAGAGCTCGTGGAACTCGGGCAGGCGCTGCGTCAGCCACACCGAGCCGAAGCCGATGGGCGCTGTGATGCGCAACTCGCCCGTCGGCTTGGAGGTGGTGTCGGAGAGAAGCGTCTCGGCCGTATGCAGCTTGTTGATGACGTCCGAGGTCGTGCGGTGCAACAGCTCGCCTTGCTCGGTCAGCACCAGGCCGCGCGCGTGCCGGTGAAAGAGCACGACCTTCAAGTCGCGCTCGAGCGCCGACACTTGGCGGCTCACGGCGGACTGGCTCATGTGCAGGGCGTCACCCGCATGCGTGAAGCTGCCCGCTTCAGCGGCTGCATGAAAGATCCTGAGCTTGTCCCAGTCCATGGATCGACCCCATCGGACGTCGCAAGGCGCAACTGCCGGCGTGCGGAGAAAGCGACGGCTCTCGGAAAAGTTGCATCTGCGCAGCGAAGCGCTTGTGCTAAGACGGCCTCGGCTTGTTGCGGCGCAACTTAAACCACCCGGCGGAGCCTGAACAGGGCGCGCACGCCCGAAGACGCGCGGCGCTGGTGCGTGCGATGAGCGCACGGCGGCTCGGTTAACGCATTGTAGGAGGAACGGGACGGTGACAGGACGATACAGCATCAAATCCCTCAGCTGCCTCGCCGCAGTCGCGGGACTGGCCACGTTGACGACGCAGGCTCTGTGCGAGCCGGTCAAATTGTGGGAGGCGACCGGCCTCAAGACGCCGGAATCAGCACTCCCCGATCCCGCCGGAGGCTTCGCCTACGTCAGCAACATCAACGGCGCGCCGACCGAGAAGGATGGCAACGGCTTCATCGCCAAAGTCTCGCTGAAGGACGGCAAGATGATCGCGCCCCAATGGGCGACGGGCCTCGATGCCCCCAAGGGCTTGGCGCTCGCGAACGGCCATCTCTACGTCGCCGACATCGACAAGCTCGTCGAGATCGATCCTGCCAATGGAAAGATCGTTGCGCGCTATGACGCGCCCGGCGCCAAGTTCCTCAACGACGTCGCCGCCGACAGTCAGGGTCGCGTCTACGTTTCCGATTCGAGCACCAGCACCATCTGGCGTCTCGCCGACGGCAACCTTGAAAAGTGGATGGAGGGCGAGGCCCTCAAGTTTCCCAACGGCCTGCACGTCATGGGCGACAAATTGATCATTGCCGGCTGGGGCGCTCCGGGGACATCGGCCCCGAAATCCGCGCCCGCAAACCTCCTCGAGGTGTCGATCCCCGACAAGACGGTGCACGACCTCGGCGACGGCACGCCGATCGGCAACCTCGACGGGCTGGAGCCGCTCGATGACAAGAGCTTCCTCGTCACAGATTGGGTCGCGGGCGCGCTTTATAGGATCGACAGATCGGGTAAGGCCAAGTTGCTGCTCGATCTCGATCAGGGCAGCGCCGACATCGGCTACGTGCCGTCCGAGCACTTGGTGCTCATTCCGATGATGAAGGACGACAAGCTCGTCGCCTACCGACTGGAGTGAGGCAATGCCTCTCCTCTCCCACCTGCGGGGAGAGGACGGGCTTACTCGGCGGCCTCGGCCTCGATCTCCAGCGTCGCGAAATAGCGCTCGGTCTCCAGCGCCGCCATGCACCCCATGCCGGCCGCCGTCACCGCCTGCCGGTAGACCTCGTCCTTGACGTCGCCGGCGGCGAAGACGCCCGGGATCGAGGTCGCGGTCGAGTCGGGCTTGGTGATCAAGTAGCCGGACGCGCGTCATTTCCAGCTGGCCCTTGAACAGCTGCGTCGCCGGCGCGTGCCCGATCGCGATGAAGACGCCATCGGCGCCCCGCTCCTCGGTCTTGCCGGTCTTGACGTTCTTGAGCCGGACGCCCGTGACCGACTTGGGGTCGTTGGTACCGAGGATCTCATCGAGCCGTGTGATCCCAAACGACCTCGATCTTGGGGTTCTTGAACAGGCGGTCCTGCAAAATCTTCTCGGCGCGGAAGTGGTCGCGCCGGTGCACGATCGTGACGCGCTTTGCGAAGTTCGTGAGGAAGATCGCCTCCTCGACGGCGGTGTTGCCTCCACCGACCACGACGACCTCCTTGCCCTTGTAGAAGAAGCCGTCGCAGGTGGCGCACGCCGACACCCCGTGGCCCTTGAACGCCTCCTCAGAGGGGATGGCGAGCCAGCGCGCCTGCGCGCCGGTGCAGATGATGAGCGCGTCGCACGTATAGGTCTCGCCCGAGTCGCCCTCGAGGCGGAAGGGCCGCTTTTTCAGGTCCACCTTCGAAATCTGGTCCATGACGATCTCGGTGCCGACGTGCTCCGCCTGGGCCTGCATCTGCTCCATGAGCCACGGGCCCTGGATCACGTCGGCGAAGCCCGGGTAGTTCTCGACGTCGGTCGTAATCGTGAGCTGGCCGCCCGGCTGCGAGCCCTGGATCAGCATCGGCTTCAGCATGGCGCGCGCCGCGTAGATGGCGGCCGTGTACCCCGCCGGTCCGGAGCCGAGGATCAGCACTTTCGCGTGCTTAGGCTGTGTCATAGAGGCCATTCTCCAAGGGGAGGGTGCGTCCTGCCTGAAATCCTGCAGCGCGGCCCTAACATTGGGCGGCACTTAAAGCTGCGCAAGGCCGCCGGTCAATGCGCCCCATCGCGTTGTCACGACGATCCCGCCGCTAGGCGCAGCCATCGCGGCTCGTCCCAAATCGTTGTGTCATTCCCGCAAGGTACGTTAGCCTGTCGTCAAAGTGTCAAGACGACTAGGGGTGGATCATGTCGGGCGTCATGGGGAATGCCGCAACGGCGGCTTACGGGGTCTTCGACGGCATGTGGACGGCGGCCTGCTGGCCCCTCATCGCCATCCTGAATTTCATCTTTCGCCCCGACCCAGAGACCGGCGACGTCAGCCTCTGGAAGATCTCGATGTGGCTCGTCGCCAATGCGACGATCCTCTATCTCGCCATCGTAGACCTTGCCGCACGGCCGCTGTTCTGGACGCTGGTCGCGTTCCTGATCATGCACATCCTCATCATGATGAGCTCCTTGCGCATCATGTATGAGGAGAAGCGCATCATGGAGGGATCGCTCAAGCCCGAGGCCATGCGTTTCTCCGCCTTCGACGCCGTCAACAATCTGCCGATCCTCACCTCCTCGGTGATCTTCTACATTCTCGCTCTCGCCGCCCTCATCCAGACCACGGAGACTTGGGGGATCGCACAGATCCTGCGCCACAAGCCGACGCTAATCTCCGAGTACGGCGCCTACCTCGCTTGCGTCTTGAACGAGGTCCCGATCATCAGCTCGCTCATCAATGCGTGGGCCAATCTGGCCCGTATCTCCGACAACATGACGGCTCAGATCGTCTACAACGGCTGGATCGGCAACGGCGTGCGGCTGGTGATCACGATGACCATTAGCGTGATCGTGGTGCGCGCCCTTCTTCTGCGCTTCCAGCAGTGGAGCCAGCAGGTTGCCATGGCGCATGCCATCGAATCGGGCGCCGCGAGCCCCGAGAACGTCAGGAAGCGGCTGGTGCGCGTGCCGACGACCTTGCGCAATCACCTGATGCACTCCGCGCTCGCCGACCCGGATACATCGACACGGCGGCGTGCGCTGTCGGCGATGGCGAAGCTCGAGGTGCCCCACTTCGCCCGTGACTTCCTCTTGAAGCTCGACCATCACCTCGAGCGCGACTTGGGGCTCGCCCACATCCGCGAGGCGCTCGCGGTCATGAACGCTAGCGCGCGCGAGAAAGTGGCTGGCGAGATTGGGCCGGTCCTCGAGCGGCAGATGGCCTCGATCAGAGAGGCGATCGACATGCAGACGAAAACGCGGCTGGAGGAGATCCGCTCCATGCTGCGCCACGCCTAACGCGAGGAACGTCGAAGCGGATCTGGAAGGTCAAGGACGCGAGATGGAGGAGCGGATCGCCGGCCGACCGACACAGCCGGTTGCCGACTTGGCCGACACCGCGCGTCGCCTCAAAGCGATCCTTATCGGCTCGTCCGGCAATCTCGTCGAGTGGTTCGACTTCTATACCTACTCCGCCTTCGCCCTCTATTTCGCGCCTGCGTTCTTTCCCGCCGAGAGCCAGACCGCGCAGCTCTTGAACGCCGCCGCGATCTTCGCCGTCGGCTTCCTCATGCGCCCAATCGGCGGCTACCTGTTCGGTCACTTCGCCGACCGGCGCGGACGCCGCCTGGCGCTGACCGTCTCCGTGCTTTTGATGTGCATCGGGTCGCTGATGATCGCGTTGACGCCGACGTACGCAGAGGTCGGCGTCGCGGCGCCTTTCATCTTGCTCCTCGCGCGCATGATCCAAGGCTTGAGCCTCGGAGGCGAGTACGGCACCAGCGCCACCTACCTTTCCGAGATGGCGCACCCCGAGCACCGTGGCTTCTACTCGAGCTTCCAGTACGTGACGCTGATCGGCGGACAGCTTCTCGCCATGCTGGTCCTGCTCGTTTTGCAGAAATTGCTGCTGACGCCTCAGGAGCTCGAGGCCTGGGGCTGGCGCATCCCCTTCGCCATCGGCGCCGGGCTCGCTGTCGTCGCCTACTTCATGCGCCGCGACATGCACGAGACGGATGCGTTCATGGCGACGTGTCCCACCATCGACGCGCGCCCCAGTCCGCTGCGGGGACTACTTGCCCACCCGCGCGAGGTCGCGATCGTCGTCGGGCTCACGCTCGGGGGCACCGTCGCCTTCTACACGTACACGGTCTACATACAGAAGTTCCTGGTGAACTCGGCGGGGTTCTCCAAAGACACCTCGACCGTCATCGCAGCCGGCACGCTGTTTCTCTACATGTGCCTGCAGCCCGTCGTGGGTGCGATCTCCGATCGCGTCGGCCGCAGGCCGGTGCTGCTCACCTTCGGCATTCTCGGCACGGCTCTGACGGTGCCCATTCTCAGCGCCCTGCAAGCCACCAAGGACGCCGGAACCGCCTTCCTCCTCATCATGGCAGCATTGCTCATCGTCAGCGGCTACACCGCGATCAATGCCGTGGTCAAAGCGGAGCTGTTCCCGACCGGTATCCGTGCCATGGGCGTCGGCTTTCCCTATGCGGTGACGGTGGCGCTGTTCGGTGGCACGGCCGAGTACGTTGCGCTCTATTTGAAGGACATCGGTCACGAAAGCGCGTTCTACTGGTACGTGACGGGCTGCATCCTCGTCTCGCTCGTCGTCTACGCACTGATGCGCGACACGAGGGCCCAATCGGCCATGGACCGGCACCACTGAAGGCCACATCCTGCGCGGCGCCCCTGCACAGCCTTCCTTTCTTTGTCTCAATCTCCCGATAAGCAACCGCTGCGCTTTTCAGCTCCAAGGGATTTCCGCCGCCATGACCCGTGCATCGCTCAACCGAACGCTGCGCCACGTGTACCTTGTCCTCGGTCTCGTGCTCGCCGTCTCCATCGCCGCAAAATTCGCTGACCGCTTCTCGGCAATTTCCGGAACAGCGCTCGAGCGAGCCGCAGGCGACCTCTATGACTATCTCAAGGATATGGCGCTGGTGCTCGTCACGGTCGTCGCCACCTATCTCGCAAACGTCTTCCAGAAGCGCTCGAAGTTCGTCGCCAGCCTCGAGGAGGAGTGGCGCGGCATCGTGCGCACCAAGTCGGCGCTCTTTGCGTTCTGCGAAAGGCAGAGCCCATCAAGCGAGGACTACCTCGGCGCCTTCTGCCGCATCAGTGAGACCATCGACAATATGCGGATCGTCTACCGCAACGCCGGCGAAACCGACGAGCTTGTGGGCCTCTACCCCTATGCGCCGCTCCACGACATGCGCCGCGTGCTGCAATCGATCGACCCGCGCAAGCGGGCCGACGTGCCGGCAGAGGAGATGAAGCTCGTCCGCGATGCCATCCTGCAATCCTTCTATGCGTTGCGGGAGAACTTCCTGGAGGAGCTCGACCTCGAGGAGCCCTCCCATCCCTTGCTCATATCCGGCGGGCGCCGTCTCAAGTCCCCCGGCGCGACCGGCCGGGCCCAGGGGCGGCAAAAACGCCAAGCCAAGCGCCAAGCCGATAAGACGGCCCTGCGGCCCGACATCGAGTCGCTTCTTCGCCGTCTTTACCAGGACGAGCAGCGAGGGCAGGGGGCGCCCTTGCAACCAGAGGGCATCCCGGACCAGCGCATGCGCGCCTGACCGCGCTGGCGCACATTGGTGCGATATGCTACGTCCGCGCACCTGTTGCAGCGCACAAAAGCCCGATGAACCTTAGAAACATTGCCATTATCGCCCACGTCGACCACGGCAAGACCACGCTCGTCGACGAGCTCCTGAAGCAGTCCGGCTCGTTCCGCGAGAACCAGCGGGTCGCTGTGCGCGCCATGGATTCCAACGATTTGGAGCGCGAGCGCGGGATCACCATCCTCGCCAAGTGCACATCCGTCGTCTGGAAGGGCACCCGCATCAACATCGTCGATACGCCCGGCCACGCCGACTTCGGCGGCGAGGTTGAGCGCATCCTCAATATGGTCGACGGCGCCATCGTCCTCGTCGACGCCTCCGAGGGGCCGCTGCCGCAGACGAAGTTCGTCGTCTCCAAGGCCCTGAAGCGGGGCTTGAGGCCCATCGTCGCCATCAACAAGATCGACCGCCCCGACGAGCGCCATCTCGACGTCTTGAACGAGATCTTCGATCTCTTTGCCAATCTCGATGCCACCGACGAGCAGCTCGACTTTCCCGTGCTCTACGGCTCGGGCCGCGACGGCTGGATGGCGATGGCGCCGGAAGGACCCAAGGAGAGCTTGGCGCCGCTGTTCGACCTCGTGCTTAAGCACGTGCCGCCGCCAAAGGTCGAAGCCGGGCCCTTGCGGATGCTGGCAACGACGCTCGAGGCCGATCCCTATCTCGGGCGCATCCTGACCGGGCGCATCACTTCGGGCACGCTGCGCCCCAATCAGCAGCTCAAGGCTCTGCACTGGGATGGCCGCATCATCGAGACCTTTCGTGTGCAGAAGGTACTGGGCTTCCGCGGGCTCGAGCGCGTGCCGGTCGAGGAAGTCGAGGCCGGCGATATCGTGGCCCTTGCCGGCATGAGCGAGGCGACCGTCGCCGACACGCTGTGCGACCTTACGGTCGAAGAGCCGCTTCCCGCCCAACCGGTCGATCCGCCGACGATCTCCATGGCGTTCCGCATCAACGACGGGCCGCTCGCCGGTCAGGAGGGCGACAAGGTGCAGAGTCGCGTCATCCGCGAGCGCCTGTTGAAGGAAGCCGAACGCAACATTGCGATCCGCATCAGCGAGAATGACGACAAGGACAGCTTCACGGTCGCTGGGCGCGGAGAATTGCAGCTCGCCATCCTGATTGAGAACATGCGCCGGGAAGGTTTTGAGCTGACCGTCTCGCGCCCCCGCGTCCTGTTCAAGACGGACGAGGCGACTGGCGAGCGCCTCGAGCCGATCGAGGAGACCATCATTGACGTCGACGAGGAGCACTCAGGCGTCGTCGTGCAGAAGCTATCGGAGCGCAAGGGCGAGCTCATGGAAATGCGTCCATCGGGCGGCGGCCGCCAACGGCTCGTCTTCCACGTCCCGACGCGCGGGCTCTTGGGCTACCAGAGCGAATTGCTCACTGACACGCGCGGCACAGCCGTCATGAACCGTCTCTTTCATGCCTACGCGCCGTTCCGCGGCGAGATCCCCGGCCGGCGCACAGGCGTTCTCATTTCAAACAGCGACGGCGAGGCCGCCGCCTACGCGATTTTCAATCTGCAGGACCGCGGGCCCTTCATGATCGGTCCGCAGACGCGCGTCTTCACGGGCATGATCGTCGGCGAGCATTCGCGCGAGAACGACCTGGAGGTCAACGTCGTCAAGGGCAAGAAGCTGACCAACGTCCGGGCGTCCGGCAAGGATGAGAACGTGCTGCTGACGCCGCCCCTGAAGATGACGCTCGAGAAGGCGATGGCCTACATCACCGACGACGAGCTCGTCGAGATCACGCCGCGCTCGATAAGGCTGAGGAAGCGTTGGCTCGATCCCAACACGCGCAAGAAGATGGAACGCTCGCGCGACCGAGAAGTCGCCTGAGGAAAACTCAGCCTGCGCATTTTCCTGCGCCGTCTCCTGCGCGTTATAATGTAGCGTCAAGGCGCGGCTCTACACGAGGAGGATCGATGAAAAAGCTGATGACAGCTGCGTTTGCCGCAGCCCTGTTGGGCGCCCCCGCCTTTGCCGACGAAAAGCCCTCCGATGCCGATGCGGCCAAGATCAAGGCGGCGGCTTCTGAGTGGGGCTGCGAGGGCGGCACGTATGAGAAGGAATCAGAGGCCAGCGGCACGTTCGAGGTCGACGATGCCAAGTGCCATGGGGGCCAGTACGATCTGAAGCTCGACGGCAGCTTCAAGATGATCAACATCGATCGCGACTGAGGCGCCGCTCAGCGGTACAATATGAGTAACGGCATGCGCCGGCCGGCTTTCCGGCCGGCGCATGCTTTTAGAGCGGTGCTGCTCCTGCTAAGCACGGCGCAGCGCTGCGAGGCCTTGAGTGTCATCAAAGATTTCCCAAGAGGCCGGCTTGACCGCGGCCCATGACGTATGGCCGGCGGGCATAACGGCGCCGGCGCAGTTTCATACGGCACTCGACTTCGCCCGCCGCGGCGAGGGTCATCTCTTCGTGACGGGCCGCGCCGGGACCGGCAAGTCGACGCTGCTGCGCGCCCTGAGCGACATGATCACGCAAGAAGCAGTCGTGCTGGCGCCGACCGGGCTCGCGGCCGTCAACGTCGGCGGTCAAACCATTCATTCCTTCTTCGGCTTCCCGCCCCGCCTCATCCGTCCCGATGACATCCGGCGCAGCCGCAATGGCCGGCTCATGCGACGCTTGAAGCTCATCATCATCGACGAGGTGTCGATGGTGCGCTCCGACCTCATGTGGGCGATCGATCAGTCGCTGCGCGTCAATCGCGGCCGTCCGCGTGAGGCTTTCGGCGGCGTGCGCCTGTTGCTGTTCGGCGATCTGCACCAATTGCCGCCGGTCGTGCAGAGCGGGGAGGTGGCAGAGCATCTCGAAAGCGCGTACGGCGGCCCCTTTTTCTTCCAGGTGCCGGCGCTCATGGAGGGGGCCGGCATGTCGCTCATCGAGCTGGAGCACGTCTTCCGGCAGAACGACGAGAGGCTGCTCGACGTGCTCAATCGTATCCGCGACGGCGAGGTGACGGAGAGCGACCTGCAAGTTCTCAACGAGCGCACGCATGCCATTCGCACGCTCGGCGAAGGCGATGCCTTCGTCATTCTCACCCCGACCAATGCCGCGGCTCAGCGCATCAACATGGCCTATCTCGACGCGCTTTCAGGCCCCGTCACACCCTACGAGGCGGGAATCACGGGCGAGTTCGGCGGGGCCGCGCACCCGACCGACGCCACGTTGCTGCTGAAGCCCGGAGCCAAGGTGATCCTCTTGCGCAACGACCCCGACAAGCGTTGGGTCAACGGTACGATCGCGCGCGTCGCAAAGCTGGAGGAGAAGCGGGTCTGGATCGAGATCGACGGCAAGGAGCACGAGATCGAGCCGGTCTCCTGGGAAGCACGCCGCTATGCCTTCGACCAAGCCGCCGAGAAGATCGTGGAGAACGTCACCGGCACTTTCCGGCAGTTCCCGCTGCGACTTGCCTGGGCGCTCACCATCCACAAGTCGCAGGGCCTGACCCTTGATCGCGTCTACATCGATCTCGGCCGCGGCACGTTCGCGCATGGCCAAGCCTACGTCGCCCTGTCGCGCTGCCGATCGCTGGACGGGCTCGCGCTCGCGCGGCCCTTGCGGCCCTCCGACATCCTGTTCGACCGCTCGGTGATGGCCTACCGCGACAGATTCCCACACCTTTAGTTGCGCTGCATCAAGGCGGGAAGCCCGCTCTTGCTGCCTATATCGGCGGCACGCCTGCGGAATGATTGTGCGTTGCAGCAAACTTTGATGTTGCAATGCACAATGAGTTGGGTTATAAGGGAAACCGTAAGGCGCGCCGATGCAACTGCAACACGCTCGACACCGTATGCCGCCGCTTTGCCGGCCCATTACCAAATCATTGATGGAGACCCCCATGAACGACCAGTTCACCCGTCAAGCCCAGGACTTGCTCGCCGCCGCAAAAGAGGCCCGCATCCCCGAGAACGTGCAGGCATTCGCTGAGGACAGCGTCGCCAAGAGCCGCGAAGCCTACTCGAAGATGAATGCCGCGGCCCAGGACGGGGTGAAGGCCATGCAGGAGATCATGCTCGCCGCGCAGGCGGGCGCCAAATCGTTCGGCGAGAAGATGCTGCATACAGCGAGCGTCAACGCCGAAGCCGCCTTCGACGCAGCCGAGGCCATGGCGAAGGCTAAGACGGTACCCGAGGTGGCGCGCCTGCAAGCGACCTTCGTCCAGCAGCAGCTGGCAACGGCCAGCGCGCAGACCAAGGAGTTCTTCGAGCTTTCGAGCAAGATCGGCCGGCAGACGCTGGAGAGCATGAACTCCGTCGCCAGCAAGACCTTCGAGCAGATCAAGAACGCGGGCTGAGCCCGCTCATAGCATCTCCTTAGGCGAGATTAGCCTCTGGGGATGGCACCATTTGGGGCCCGAGGAGCAATTCCCGGGCCTCTTTACATTTCGGGGCCCTCGCCAGCCCGTCATTTCCTAATTCGCCGGCGAGGCGAAAGGAAGTTCGTGAGGTTTGCGAAATCTGCGCTACACTTCGCGGATGCTGAGTGCGAGTTCACATTGCGAGATCCGCCGCGGCAACCTCACGGACGCACCCGCGCTCAGTGAGGTTTTTCGCCTCGCTTGGGGCCAGGCCTACCTGGGAATTATCCCGCATTTGCACCTCGAGAGCATGATCCGCCGGCGCACACCCGAATGGTGGACGACGACGATCAAGTCGGGGAGCGGCATTCTTGTGCTGCAGGTGGCGAGCGAGGTCGTCGGCTATGCGACGTTCGGGGTGGCCCGCGTGCGCGGCGAGTACGAGGGCGAGATCTACGAGCTCTACGTGATGCCGAGTTATCAAGGCGCCGGCTACGGCGAGCGTCTGTTCGAAGCATGCCGTTATCATCTCGACATGCGCCAGCTCAGCGGCCTGGTCGTTTGGGCGCTGGCCGATAACGCCATGGCAACCGAGTTCTACTGGCACCGCGGCGGGCGTCCCGCCGGTCATGGCTTTGAGCGGTTCGGGGGCAGAAGGCTGAAGAAGATCGCGTTCGCTTGGGATTGAGCCGCGCTTGAGACATTCGATCGCTTGACCTCCCCGCAAAGGCCCCCAACAGCCAACCGTTGCCCGTGACCAGCGGGCAGACGGAGGTCTTCCAGCGCGGCTCACCGGGGCCGGCTTCGCAGCTGCGGTAGAGCCGACGCCTCGAAAGCCGCTCTTCCTCTATGCCAGGTGCGTTGCTATACCCCGGCGCACTTCTATTCGCTTCGACGTCGAGGTCGCTTGATGAAGATCGCCGTGATGGGCGTTGCCGGCCGCATGGGCCAAGAGCTCGTTCGCGCGGTGCACGAGGCGGCGGGCTGCGCCCTCGTCGGCGCTGTCGAACGGCCCGATTCGCCCCTGATCGGAGCCGACGTCGGCGCGGTCGCCGGCATTGGCCCCGTCGGCGTCTCGATCATCTCCGACCCGCTAGAAATCATCGCCAAAGCGGAAGGAATTCTCGATTTCACCGCGCCCAGCGCCACGGTCGAGTTCGCCGGGCTCGCCGCCAATGCGCGCATCGTCCACGTGATCGGCACCACCGGCCTCTCGGAGGCGGACGAAGCCAAGATCGCGGCTGCGGCGCGGCACGCGCCCATCGTCAAGGCCGGCAACATGAGCCTCGGCGTCAATCTGCTTGCCGCCATCACACGGCGCGTCGCCGAGGCGCTCGACGAGGACTACGACATCGAGATCGTGGAGATGCATCATCGCGACAAGGTCGATGCCCCTTCCGGCACCGCCCTCATGCTCGCGGCGGCGGCGGCCCAGGGCCGCGGTATCGATCTCAGCGCGCACTCCGTCAGAGGCCGCGACGGTGTTACCGGCAAGCGGCGGCGCGGCGATATCGGTTTTGCCAGCCTGCGCGGCGGCACGGTCGTCGGCGAGCACAGGGTGATCCTCGCGGGCCCCGGCGAGCGCATCGAGCTTGCGCATCTCGCCGGCGATCGCGGCATCTTCGCGCGCGGCGCCGTGAAAGCCGTGCTTTGGGGTCGCGGCAAGGCGCCAGGGCTCTATTCGATGTCCGACGTGCTCGGGCTCTAGGGGGCGCGGTCGCGTGGCGGCGAAAGACGAACGCAGACACACTCTCGTGCTGGTCCGGCACGGCGAGAGCGAGTGGAACCGACGCAATCTCTTCACCGGGTGGTGCAACCCGGACCTGTCGGAAAAGGGCCTGATCGAGGCTCTCGTCGCCGGCCGCCTCCTGAAGGCGGAAGGCCTCGTATTCGACATCGCCTTTACGACCCGCCTGAAGCGGGCGCAGCGCACCCTCGACATCATGCTGTCGGAGCTCGGTCAGACCAAGATCGAGATCCGCTACAGTGACGCGCTGAATGAGCGCCACTACGGCGACTTGTGCGGTCTCAACAAGGACGAAGCGAGGGAACGTTGGGGCGAGGAGCAGGTCGAGCTGTGGCGGCGCAGCTACGATGTCCCTCCTCCCGGCGGAGAGAGCCTCAAAGACACCGCCGAGCGCGTGATCCCCTACTATGGGGAGGAGATCTGGCCCGAGCTGAAGGCCGGCAAGACCGTGCTCGTCTCCGCGCACGGCAACTCCTTGCGCGCCCTCATCATGGAGCTCGAGGGCTTGAGCGAGAAGGAGATCCTGGAGTGCGAAATCGCGACCGGCGCCCCGCTCGTCTACCAGCTATCCGACGCCGGCACGGTGCTCGAGCGCAGGGACCTGCTGCCGTCGCGAAGCCCCGCTGCACCTCCCGAGGACATCGTGTAAGGGGGATTAGCGCATGTCGCTCGCTGATACGCTCGAGGGCAAGGGCAGCAAGCAGCGCGAGCGGCTGATCGCCGTCTATATCGGCGTTCTTGCCGTCGGCCTCGCCATCTGCAGCATGGGCGGGGGCAACGCCACCAAGGACGCCATGACACACAATATCGAGGCTGCGAATGCCTGGGCCTTCTTTCAGGCCAAGAACATCCGCCGCAACGACGTGCGGCTGCAGATCGACGCGCTCGAATTGCGGCTGGCGACCGAGCCCAGTCTTCTGATCCCGGCGCGCACCGCGATCGAGGACAAGATCAAGGCGTACCGCGCCTATGAGACACGCTTGAGCTCGGAGCCCGACACCGGCGAAGGGGTGAAGGAGCTGCTCGCCAAGGGCAAGGCGCTCGAGGCGCAGCGCGACATCGCCATGCGCAAGGATCCCTATTTCGACTATGCCCAGGCCATGCTGCAGATCGCCATCGTGCTGGCGTCGGTGTCCATCATCACCGGCGGGACGAGCCTTCTGCTCCTGAGCCTGGTTCTTTCGGGCCTCGGCGCGCTGCTAACCCTCGACGGCTTCACGCTCCTCTTTACGGTTCCCTTCATCGGCTAATGGCTTGCTCCCGGGCAACGCGCCGGGTAGCACTACCCGCGCTTTCTCCCAACACCAACCCGAGATCACGTACGCATGACCACCCACCATCTGCTGCTCTTGCCCGGCGACGGGATCGGCGTCGAGACCATGATCGAGGTCGAGCGCGTCATCGCCTTCTTCAACAAGAGCGGCACGGGTCTCACGTTCAAGACCGAGACCGACCTCGTCGGCGGCGCCGCCTTCGACAAGCACGGCGTCGCGATCAGCGACGAGGCGATGGCCAAGGCGCAAATTGCCGACGCGGTCATCTTCGGCGCCGTGGGCGGGCCGAAGTGGGATGGCGTGCCTTATGCGGTGCGCCCCGAGGCCGGCCTCTTGCGCCTCAGAAAAGACCTTGGCCTCTTCGCCAACCTGCGCCCCGCGATCTGCTACCCCGCACTGGCCGACGCTTCTTCCCTGAAACGCGAGCTCGTCGAAGGGCTCGACATCATGATCGTGCGCGAGCTGACGGGGGGCGTGTACTTCGGCGAGCCCAAGGAGATCGTCACGCTCGAGAACGGCGAGAAGCGCGCCATCGACACGCAAATCTACACCACGCACGAGATCGAGCGCATCGCGCGCGTTGCCTTCGATCTTGCGAGGAAGCGCTCTGGCAAGGTGCACTCCGCCGAAAAGCGCAATGTGATGCGGACGGGTGTGCTGTGGAACGAAGTCGTGACGGCGACGCACAAGGCCTACGCGCCCGACGTCGAGCTCCACCACATCCTCGCCGATAACTGCGCCATGCAGCTCATTCGCAATCCCAAGCAGTTCGACGTCATCGTCACCGACAACCTGTTCGGCGACGTGCTCTCCGACGAGGCCGCAATGGCGACGGGCTCGCTCGGCATGCTGCCGTCCGCCTCGCTCGGCGCACCCGACCCCAAGACCGGCAAGCGCAAGGCGCTCTACGAGCCGGTGCACGGCTCGGCGCCCGACATCGCCGGCAAGGGTCTCGCCAACCCGATCGCCACCATCGCCTCGTTCGCCATGGCGCTGCGCTACTCCTTCGACATGGCCAAAGAGGCCGACCTCCTCGAGACGGCCATCGCCAATGCGCTCGCCCAAGGCCTCAGGACCGGCGACATCATGCAGCCCGGCATGCGCCAGGTGGGAACGGCCGAGATGGGCGCAGCGATCGTCGCCGAGCTGGGCAAGCTCGCGCCCTGAGCAGATGGCCTGGCCGTCAGCGGCCCCCGGGGCACTGCGCGGCGGCCAGCACCCTTGCAACCTGGCGCCCGCGCGCGTAAGTGATCGCCCGCAGAACGATGTGCCGCGCGCAGCCACAGGCTTGAAAGTCAGGATCTTACGATGGGCTACAAGGTCGCCGTTGTCGGCGCCACGGGCAACGTGGGCCGCGAGATGCTGAACGTGCTCGCCGAGCGCGCCTTTCCGGCCGATGAGGTCTTCGCCATCGCCTCGCGCCGCTCGCTCGGCACCGAGGTGTCGTTCGGCGAGAAGACGCTGAAATGCCAGGACCTGGAGCAGTTCGACTTCGCAAGAGCGGATTTCTGCCTCATGTCTGCAGGCTCGGCCGTCTCCAAGGACTGGTCGCCGAGGATCGGTGCCAAAGGCTGCATCGTCATCGACAACTCGTCCGCCTGGCGCTACGACCGCGACGTGCCGCTCGTCGTTCCCGAGGTCAATCCCGACGCGGTCAAGGGCTACACCAAGAAGAACATCATCGCCAATCCGAACTGCTCCACCGCACAGCTCGTCGTCGCCTTGAAGCCGCTACACGACGCGGCCGGCATCAAGCGCGTCGTCGTCTCGACCTACCAGTCGGTCTCCGGCGCGGGCAAAGAGGCGATGGACGAGCTGTGGTCGCAGACCAAAAGCATGTACGTGCCGGGCACCGACATCGAGCCGCAGAAGTTTCCCAAGCAGATCGCCTTCAACTGCATTCCTCAGATCGACGTCTTCATGGAGGACGGCTACACGAAAGAGGAATGGAAGATGATGGCCGAGACCAAGAAGATCCTCGATCCGCGCATCAAGCTGACGGCGACGTGCGTGCGCGTGCCGGTGTTCGTCGGCCATTCGGAGGCCGTCACCATCGAGCTCGAGAAGCCGCTCAGCGCCGATGAGGCGCGCGAGATCCTGCGCACAGCCCCCGGCGTGCTGGTCGTCGATAAGCGTGAGCCCGGCGGCTACGTGACGCCGGTCGAGGCCGCCGGCGAGTTTGCCACCTACGTGTCGCGCATTCGCGAGGATGCGACCGTCGACAACGGCCTGGCGCTGTGGATCGTCGCCGACAATCTCTTGAAGGGCGCCGCGCTCAACACGGTGCAGATCGCCGAGACGATCATCAACCGCAAGCTCCTGCCCAACGCGGCCTGAGCGCGGCGCACGTCAGCGACTACTTCTCGGCCTCCGCTTTGGCCTGCAGCTTGCTGAGCGCCTCGACGATCGCGTTCAGGTCCTGCACGAAGCGCTCGCGCTGCTGTCCGGGAAGGGCTGCGAGAATCCTGTCGTCGACACGCTTGGCGAGCGGATCGGCGGCCTTCAGCACGCGCCAGCCCTCGTCGGTGAGCTTGACCGCGTAGGCGCGCGCATCATCCTTGGTGCGCCGCCGCTGCAGCAGCCCTTTTTTCAGCATGCGGCGAACGATGTCGGCCAAAGTCGAGCGGTCGATACCCGTCTTCTCGACGAGCTGGGTCTGGCTCAGGCCCTCGTTCTGGGAAACGGCCACCAGCACCGCGTATTGCCGCGGCGTGAGGTCCCCTTCGCTCATCTCGCCCTGAAAGATGTCGGCGGCGCATTGGCCGGCCCGATGCAGCAAATGAATTGGGGACCGCTCGAGCCTTCCGACCGTCATGTCGCGTGCCCTATACCGTGCCATGATTGTCATTGGTCAAGGTAGGGCCAGCTCGAAGCGTCGCTCGCAACGCCGCCGAGCAGACAGCGCGTCGATCCCCCGGTGCCCCACCTTTGCCCGAGAGGAAAAGGTTACGGTTCCATTTGGAGAAAATACCAGTTCTCGCCGTTCGTCTAGAGAAAAACTACCGTCGGCGACCAACAATTCGCAAGATATTGTCGCACACTGCCATGAATACTGAGTATCCGTATAGCGACTATCTGACGAGGTACTGCTCTACTCTGTCGGCAACTCGTATTGCCGCAGCAGTCCGATTTGCGCGACGGCGAACGCCATCGTCAACGGCATGATGGCGAACACCTTGAAGCTCACCCACACGTCGGTCGAGAACGAGCGCCAAACGATCTCGTTGAGCACGGCAAGGAATACAAAGAAGAAGGCCCAGCGCCACGTCAGCTTGCGCCAGCCTTCCTCGGTCAGGCGGAACACCTCGCCGAACACGATCCGCAGCAGCGATTGACCGTACATGAGCCCGATGAACAGCGCGCTGGCGAACAACGCATTGACGATCGTCGGCTTGATCTTGATGAAGTGATCGTCCTGCAGCCAGAGCGTGAGGCCGCCGAACACGAGGACGCAGGCGCCGGAGACCAGCGGCATCACCGCAATGCGCCCGAACAGTGCGCGCGAGGCGAGAAGCGAGATGAGCGTCGCCACCATGAAGGTCCCGGTACCCCAGTAGATGCCGGCGCGCGCATTCGTGAGGAAGAACACCGCGAGCGGACCCACCTCGACGATCAGCTTCAGCACTTGGCCGCGGGCCGACGACGTCTCGGCGGGTTTGCTTACCTCGTTTGCCATCTCGCTCCCAAGCCCCTGCAGATTTGCTTCTCTTTTCAATCCGTTGCGCCTTATTCCAACACGGGCCCAATGTGGGGCCTCAGCCGAGCTTGGCTTCGCGCGAGGCGCGCGCGGCGGGTTTGCTTGCGGCGCTTAACGGCTCGAAGTCCGCGCCGCTGCGAGCACTCGAGCTGCTCGCGGTCGGAGCCGGCAAGGCTTTGGGAAACCTGTCCTCGGGGATGCGGTAGCGCTGCATGATGCGTGTCAGATACCAGGCATAGAACGCCGACAGCGGCATGATGAGCGCGACCTTGAAGGCGATCCATATCCCGATGCCGTTCATCTCGAGGTTCAGGATGTTGTAGACATGCTGGTCCTTGAAGGTCAGGCGCACAAACTCGTTGGCGAACGCGGTGAACACGAAGAACCACGCGAAGCTCCAAGTGAACCTGTCCCAGCCCTCCTTCGTGTAGTGAAAGGTCTTCTCGAAGACGTACTTGAAGAAGTTTCTGTCGAGCCACAGCCCGCCGAACAGGAACAGCGCGAACATCGCATTGAAGATCGTCACCTTGATCTGCACCCACATGGGATCCTTGGTCACGATCGTCATGCCGCCGAACACCACCGTCACGCTGGACGCGATCAGGGGAAAGATCGGCAGGCGACGCAGCACGATGAGCATCGCGACGATGGCGACGACGGTCGAGATGATGAGCGCCCAGGTGCCGGCGGCGATGCCGTACATTGCATTGACGATGAACATCAGCACGAGCGGTCCGAACTCGCTCAGGATGTTGACCGTCTGCTCGGCAGTAAAAGGCATCAATCGCTTCAACGCGCCCATGTGCCCGAGATCACCCTTCCATCGTTAACAATTGTTGAGGCTCGCCTTTGAGCTGCCTTTGCCGCGCCACCTAGCCCGCGGCGATGGCCTGTGCAAACCCCCCTGCGTCGAATGGCTGGAGATCGTCAATGCCTTCGCCGATGCCGACGGCCCGCACCGGCAGGCCGTGCTTGGCCGAGATGGCGACCAAAATGCCGCCCCGCGCCGTCCCGTCGAGCTTGGTCATGATGAGGCCGGTGACCCCGGCGCGCTCGCGAAACACCTCCACCTGCGCCAGCGCGTTCTGGCCGGTCGTGGCATCGAGCACCAGCAGCACCTCGTGCGGCGCTGTCGGATCGACCTTGCGCAGCACGCGGATGACCTTGGCGAGCTCCTCCATGAGCCCTTCCTTGTTCTGCAGCCGGCCGGCTGTGTCGACGAGCAAGACGTCGACACCGTTGGCCTGCGCCTCTGCAAGTGCATCGTAAGCGAGCCCGGCTGCATCCGACCCGACCGCGCCGGCGACGACGCGGGAGCCCGTGCGCTCGCCCCAGATCTTCAATTGATCGGTGGCCGCGGCGCGGAACGTATCGCCGGCGGCGAGCATCACCTTTTTGCCCTCGCGCGCGAGCTGCGCGGCAAGCTTGCCGATGGTGGTCGTCTTGCCCGTCCCGTTGACGCCGACGACGAGGATCACGTGCGGCCGATGCGTTCCATCAATCGACAGCGGCTCTGCGACAGGCGCCAAGACGCGCTCGACCTCGGCCTTCAATACGGCGCGCACGTCCTCGGCATCGATGCCCTTCTCATAGCGGCCCTTGCCGAGTGCGGCGATGATGCGCTCGGCCGTCGCCAGCCCGAGGTCGGCCTCGATCAGGACATCCTCCAGGTCTTCGAGCGTGTCATGTGACAGCTTGCGCTTGGTGAAGAGCCCGGCGATCCCCTCCGACAGCTTGCTCGACGTCTTGCCGAGACCTGAGCGCAGGCGCTCCATGAAACGGCCCGAGGACGATGCGGGCGGCTCCGCCGCAGCGGCCGGAGGCGTGGCGCCGGCGGGCTTTGCGCCCCACAAGCGGCCGAGAGCCCCTTGCGCCTTACCACCGCGCTCGCTCACGCCAGCACCTCGCCCGACAAGCACCGACCATCGTGGCCGCTGATGCGCGCGCGCAAAAGCGTGCCGGGCGCGACCGCGCCGGGAAGACGGATCTCGGCGAACTGCCGCGTGCGGCCCACACCGTCGCGCTCCATCAAGACCTCGACCTCCGAGCCCGTTTGCCGGGCGAGATAGCGCGAAAGTGCGACAGCACCTTTCTCCCTGAGATGGCCTGCGCGCTCCTTGACGAGGCCGCGCGACACTTGCGGCATGCGTGCTGCCGGCGTGCCTTGGCGCGCGGAGAAGGGAAAGACGTGCAGAAACGTTAGGCCGCAGTCGTCGACGATGCTCATGGAATTGGCGAACATGGCCTCGGTCTCGGTGGGGAAGCCCGCGATCAGATCGGCTCCGAACACCACGTCGGGACGCATGCGGCGCACGTCCTCGCAGAAGCGCACCGCATCGGCGCGGGAATGGCGCCGCTTCATGCGCTTCAGAACCATATCGTCACCCGCCTGCATCGACAGATGCAGGTGCGGCATGAGCCGCTCCTCCTCGGCGATCGCCCGCTTCAATTCGCCATCCGCCTCGACCTGGTCGATTGAGGAAAGCCGCAGGCGCTTGAGCTCGGGGACAGCTTTGAGGATCTGGCGCACCAATACGCCGAGCGAGGCAGCACCCGGCAGGTCCTCGCCGTAGGCGGTGATGTCGACCCCGGTCAGCACCACCTCGCGGCAGCCGCCTTCGACGAGGCGGCCGATTTGTGCCACGACCTCGCCTGCGGGCACGGACCGCGACGGCCCACGGCCGAACGGAATAATGCAGAACGTGCAGCGGTGGTTGCAGCCGTTCTGCACCTGCACGTAGGCGCGCGCCCGCGCTCCGAAGCCGTCGATCAAATGCCCGGCGGTCTCGCGCACGCTCATGATGTCGTCGACCTGAATGCGCTCGCAGGATCCCGTCGACAGGCCGGCGAATGTATCGTGCCTCACCTTCTCGGCGTTGCCGATGACGTGGTCGACCTCAGGCATAGCGGCAAAGCGCTCCGGCTCCACTTGGGCCGCGCAGCCGGTGACGATGATGCGGGCCTGAGGGTGCTCGCGGGCCAGCTTGCGGATCGCTTGCGTCGCCTGGCGCACGGCCTCGCCCGTCACCGCACAGGTGTTGACGATGACGGCATCGCTCAGCCCGGCATCGGACGCATTCTTGCGCATCACCTCCGACTCGTAGGCGTTGAGCCGGCAGCCGAGCGTTATAATGAGAGGATCGGCCATTCTTTCCTTGGCATCATCAATCCCGGAAGAGCCGCTACGCCGTTGAGCTCGCGGATACAGGCGGTCTTACTCGACAACTTTGGCGGCCGCTAGACTGGCGCGCGCGACAGAACCTCCGGCCCAAGCGTTCCTTCGAACTCGAGCTCGGCGGGTCCGCTCATCAGGATATGGCCGTCTGCCGTCCAATCGATGAACAGCGCCCCGCCGGGCAGCTCCACCGTCACCTGTCGATCGGTGAGCCGCTTGCGGGCCGCGGCTACCGCCGCCGCGCAGGCCGCCGTGCCGCACGCCCTGGTGAGCCCGGCGCCGCGCTCCCAGGTCTTGAGCTTGATCAAGTTGCGCGATTTCACCTGCGCCAGCGAGATGTTGGCGCGCTCGGGAAAGATCGGATGGTTCTCCAGAAGCGGGCCGAAGCGGGCGAGGTCGTGGGCATCGACGTCGTCGACCCAGAAGATCGCGTGCGGATTGCCGACGTTGACGACCGACGGCGAATGCAAAACGGGGGCGTCGATCGGACCGATCTGCAGCTCGATGCCGGTCGTGTCGTGAAAGGGCTCAGCGAGCGGGATCTCGTCCCAGGCAAAGCGCGGCTCGCCCATGTCGATCACGATTTTGTCCGCGCTTTCGACATGCGCGCCCAGCACGCCCGCGCGCGTCTCGATCTTGGCCTCCTCGCGGCCGGTCTCCTGCGATAGGAGGAGGGCGACGCATCGCGCCGCGTTTCCGCAAGCGCCGACCTCCGAGCCGTCGGCGTTGAAAATGCGCATGAAGACGTCGGCCTTGTCGGACGGCTCGAGCACGATGATCTGGTCGCAGCCTGGCCCGCGCGAGCGGTCGCCGATGCGGCGGGCATCCTCCGGCGTTATCTCGGCTTCATGCAGCCGCGCGTCGAGGATGACGAAATCGTTGCCGAGTCCGTTCATCTTGCGAAAGGCAATGGTAGCAGCGCCGCTCATGAGCCCCATATATGGCGGCCGGCCAGCAAAAGACAATCTTGAGAGGAGCGCGGGGGTGAGCACGGACGGGCTCCCCCCGCAAAGCCGTGCGCGACCGGCGCGCGGCGCGTTTCTGGGTGGACGAAACCTAAGGCCACCTTGACCCGCATCAGGCGCCGGGCCCAAGTCGACGGGCATACTCCTTTTCTATTTTCGAGGCCGCCCCATGCCCTCCCAGCTGCCCCGCTCGAGTCTCCGGCTCCTGCAACTGTCATTTGTCGCGCCCCGCCCGTGCCGGGGCTTTAGCTGCATCTGCCTGACGCACCAGGAGCGGCGCGCGCTGCGCCGCGTGGCTAGGATCGTGCGCAAGTGGAAGCGGCAGGTCCGGCGCCAGGCTCGGGCCCAGCGAGCCGCTGGCGGCCAAGGTTGACAGCCGCCCCGGCACCGGGGCATTGTCCGCGCCATCACGACGGCCCTGAGACCAGAGCCGCCGCCCTGCCAGCGGGAGGATCCCGTGAGGCCGGGGGGTCAACACCCGCCAGCGCGTTGCGCCCGCGGGTGCGTTTCCATTTTGCGCGAGCGGATCTAACGAAGAATGTTTCAATCGCTGTCAGACCGCCTCTCGGGCGTCCTCGACAAGCTGACGCGGCGCGGAGCGCTCACCGACAGCGACGTCGCCGAGGCGATGCGCGAGGTGCGCCGCGCCCTCCTCGAGGCCGACGTGGCGCTCGACGTCGTCAAGGACTTCACCGAGAAGGTCAAGGCGAAGGCGGTCGGCCAGGAGGTGGTGCGCTCGGTCACCCCCGGCCAGATGGTCGTCAAGATCGTCCACGACGAGCTCGTCGCCATGCTGGGCTCGGACGCTTCGCCCATCGATCTCAACGCGGCCCCGCCCTTCGCCATCATGCTGGTCGGCCTACAAGGCTCGGGCAAGACGACGACCACCGCCAAGATCGCCAAGCGGCTCACCGATCGCGACAAGAAGAAAGTGCTGATGGCGTCGCTCGATACGCGACGCCCAGCCGCGCAGGAGCAGTTGCGTGTCTTGGGTGAGCAGACCGCGATCGACACGCTGCCGATCGTCGCCGGGCAGACGCCGCAGCAGATTGCACGCCGTGCGTTGGAGGCCGGCCGCCTCGGCGGCTACGACGCCGTCATGCTCGACACGGCCGGCCGCACCCACATCGACGAAGCCCTGATGGCGGAGATGGCGGAGATCCGCGACATCGCGCATCCGCACGAGACGCTGCTCGTCGCCGACAGCCTGACCGGCCAGGACGCGGTCAACGTGGCGAAGTCGTTCGACGAGCGCGTCGGCGTAACGGGCATCGTCTTGACGCGCGCCGACGGCGATGCGCGTGGCGGCGCGGCGCTCTCCATGCGCGCGGTCACCGGCAAACCGATCAAGCTCCTCGGCGTCGGCGAGAAATGGGATGCGCTGGAGGACTTCCACCCCTCGCGCATCGCCTCGCGCATTCTCGGCATGGGCGACGTGGTCTCGCTCGTCGAGAAGGCCGCGCAGACGATCGATGTCGAGAAGGCGAAAGAAATCGCCCAGAAGATGAAGCAGGGCGCCTTCGACCTCGACGACATGGCCGAGCAGCTAAAGCAGATGCAGAAGATCGGCGGCATGTCGGGCGTGCTCGGCATGATGCCGGGCATGGGCAAGATCAAGTCGCAGATCGCCAGCGCCAACCTCGACGATTCGATCCTGAAGCATCAGCACGCGATCATCACCTCGATGACGCCGAAGGAGCGCCGCAACCCCAAGGTACTCGACGCCAAGCGCAAGCGGCGCATCGCGGCCGGTTCCGGCACCAAGGTCGAGGAGATCAACCGCCTCATCAAGATGCACCGGCAGATGGCGGACATGATGAAGACGCTGGGGCGCAACAAGGGCATGCTGAACCGCCTCATGGGCGGCGGCGGCGGCGCTCCGAGCGAAGCCGAGATGGCGGCGATGCAGGAGCAGCTCGGCAAGCTCGACCCCAAGGCGCTCGATCAGCTCCCCAAGGACTTGAAGGAGGCGCTGCCCAAGGGGCTTTCGGGCGGGCTTTCGGGTCTCAGCGGCGGCGCGCTGCCGAAGCTGCCCAAGGGCCTGCCTGGTCTCGGCGGCGGTCTGTCCGGCTTGGGCGGCGGCAATTTCAGCAAGTTCCCCGGTATGCCGGGAAAGAAGAAGTAGCACCCGATCAACCAACCAACGTGAGGAAGACCAGCAATGTCCGTAAAGATCCGCCTGTCGCGCGGCGGCGCCAAGAAGCGGCCCTACTACTACATCGTGGCAGCCAACACGACCTCGCCGCGTGATGGCCGCTATATCGAGCAGGTCGGCACCTTCAACCCGATGCTCAAGAAGGATGACGACAGCCGCGTGAAGCTCAATCTCGAGCGCTGCAAATACTGGCTCTCGGTCGGCGCGCTGCCGACTGACCGCGTCGCTCGCCTGCTCGATGCCGCTGGGCTCATGAAGCGCACGGCCCCCAACAATCCTGAAAAAGCCAAGCCGAAGAAGAAGCGGCTGGAGCGCGAGGCGGCCGCCGCCGAGAAGGCCAAGGCGGCAGCAGCTGCGCCGGCAGCCGAAGCCGCACCCGCGGCAGCCGAGCCGGCGGCGTGAGGCGGGCCGGCGGCAGGATGCTCAGCACGCAACCCATGCATGTACAAATAAAGGTTGTTCAACCTTCTCGTGCATAGTTGACGGCTTACCTGCTGCGCTGCCAACGCCCCATGCTCGAGAACGGCATCTATGACCTGCGCTACAGCGCCCACGCCGACGGCAAGGCGGAGGGCGGCCGCGGGCTCGCGGTGCTGCGCGACGGCAAGATCCTGGGCTCCGACCCGTGGGGCGGCGTGTTCGTTGGCTCATGCGAGTTCGATGCAACCGCCTGCCTCAACACGGTGCGCCTGCGCTTCGAGGTGCCGCCCACGGGAACGCTGATCACCGGTTTTTCCGCTGGTCCCGCCGGCGCCGTCCTCGATATTGTCGGTGCCATCGCGAGCGGAGCCCCGGACACAACGACCGTGGTCGAGGTGGCCGGCGCGCCGGTGCGCGTCGCGCTCACCTATCTCGGGCCGCTGCCCAACTAGCGGTCCTTCGGCCTCGCATCGGATGTCCATGAGCGAGCAAGACCGTCACGTTTTATTGGGGCGCATCAAAGCG
Organism: uncultured Alphaproteobacteria bacterium; assembly: GCA_963724945.1. Taxonomy (GTDB): domain Bacteria; phylum Pseudomonadota; class Alphaproteobacteria; order Rhizobiales; family Hyphomicrobiaceae; genus Hyphomicrobium_A. The sequence continues at coordinate 569,485 of CAVRWL010000003.1, forward strand.
GCGCACGGCGTGCGCGGGGATGTCGTCATCGAAAGCTACACGGACGAGCCGGCCGACATCGCGGCCTACGGGCCGCTCGCGACCGAGGGCGGCGTGCGCCGGCTCGAGGTCGCGGTCGTGCGCGTGACGCCTAAAGGCGTGATCGCCCGCATCGCCGGCATCAGCGACCGCACGAGCGCGGAGGCGTTGAAGGGGCAGGCACTCTATGTCGAGCGGGCGCACCTGCCGGCGCCGTCCGAAGGCGAATTCTACCGCGCGGATTTCGCCGGCCTCAGCGCCGAGGACCCGCAGGGTCACGCGGTCGGCACGGTCGTCGCCCTCGTCAACTACGGGGCCGGCGACTTGCTCGAGCTGCGTCTCGCCGGCAAGCGGGACACCCTGCTGATCCCGTTCACGGACGCCTTCGTGCCGGTCGTCGATATCCGAGGCGGGCGCCTTGTCGTCGATTTGCCGACCGAGTCGCCCGACGACGATTGAGGCGCGCACTTAGACGGCTTCACCCCGCAAGAGCCGCGGCAGCTCGCCGGTGAGGCCGCCCGCCTCGCCGACGAAGAACCGCTTCAATGCCGGCAGTCGATCGACCAGTCCGAGCCCGACCTCGCGGCCCGACCTCAGAAGTGTCCAGTCGCTGGCAAAGAGGCGATTGAGCCCGTCGAAGGTCGCGGCTGAGATCGCCGAGTCGAAGCGCCGCCAGCGCTCGTAGCGGGACAAGGCCTCGGCGTTGCCAGCATCGAAGCCGAGCCGCATTGCCTCCGTGACGACCTCGGTCAGCGCCGCGACGTCGCGAAATGCGAGGTTCAGTCCCTGGCCGGCCAGCGGATGCACGCCGTGCGCGGCGTCGCCCACGAGCGCGAAGCGCTGGCCCACGTAGCGCCGGGCGAGATGCATGCTGAGCGGCCACGACTGGCGCGGGCCGTCGAGCGCAAGCGCGCCGAGCTTGCCGCCGAACCGCCGCTCCACCTCGGCGAGAAAGCCGCGATCATCGAGCGCGAGGATGCGGCGCGCCTCGCCTGCCTCCTCCGTCCAGGTAATGCACGAGCGATTGCCACGCAGCGGTAGAATCGCGAACGGGCCCGCGGGCAAGAAGTGCTGAACGGCGCGAGCCCCGTGCGGGCGCTCGTGGCGCACTGTCGCTACAATGCCGATCTGCGGGTAGTCCCAGCCGACGATCTTGATGCCGGCCGCATCGCGCAAGCGTGACTGGCGTCCCTCTGCGGCGACCAGCAGCGCACATTCGAGCTCGCGGCCGTCGGCCAGCCGCATGTCGACATCCACATCGGTACTCGCAAAGCCGCTCGCCTCCGCAGGCGCGATCACGCTCACTGCCGCAGCGCGCCGCACAGCGGCCGTGAGCGCGTCGAGCAGCGCGGCGTTGGGGACGATGAACGTCGCCGGAGCCCCCTCGCCGGTGACGTTGTCGTAGGTGAGGAGCACGGGCCTGACGCCGGCTCCGAGGCTCGAATCGGTGATCTCGATGCTGGCGACGGCCTGCGCCTCGCTCGCAACCGCCGACCATACGCCCAGCACCTCGAGCATCCGCTTGGAGGCGGCGGAGAGAGCGGAGGCGCGGGGATCGGGCGCCGATGTCGTGCCAGGCGCGGCAGCACGATCGATCAAGGCGATCTTGATGTCGGATCCCAACGCCTGATCAAGGCCGCAGGCGAGCGCCAGACCGGCAAAGCTCGCGCCCGAGATCACAACGTCGAAACAGGAACCGTCAGCCGCCATGTGTCACCCGGAGCCCTGGGCGCGTCTTACGATTGTTGACACAGATGCGCCGACCGCTTCCATTGCGCGACCCTTCGCTCCGGCGCCGAGCCGATTCGCGCGAGATGCCATGTCCACCAACAAGTCCAATGCTGATCCCACCCATGCGGCGCTCGACGCGTTGCTCGCTACCCTCGATCTCGAGCCGCTCGAGGACAACCTCTTTCGTGGCGCCCGCGGCAAAGAGGGCTGGCAGCGGGTCTACGGCGGCCAGGTGTTGGGCCAGGCGCTCATCGCGGCCGCGCGCACGGTAGACCCGGCACGTTCCGCGCATTCGCTGCACGGCTACTTCCTGCTCGCCGGCGATCCTTCGCAGCCGATCATCTATGACGTCGAGCGCATTCGCGACGGCGCCAGCTTCACGACGCGGCGCGTGAAGGCCATCCAGCACGGCCGCGCGATCTTCTCCATGAGCGCCTCGTTCCATAAGGCGGAGGCGGGCTTCGATCATCAAAGCCCTATGCCCGACATACCCCCGCCCGAAGCGCTGCCAAATCCCAAGGACCTCATCGGAGGTTTGATCGACAACCTGCCTGCCAGCATGCGCAGCTATTGGGAGCGCGAGCGGCCGATCGATATGCGCATCGTCGACGTCTCGCGCTACCTGACGCGGGAGAAGAAAACGCCGCTGCAGCACATCTGGATTCGCGCAAACGGGCCGCTCCCGAATGAGCCATCCTTGCACCAGGCCGTGCTCGCGTATGCCTCTGACTTCACCCTGCTCGATACCGCGCTCATCGCCCACGGCAAGCTCCTGTTCGACGCCGACCTGCAGCTCGCGAGTCTCGATCACGCACTTTGGTACCATCGTCCATTCCGCGCTGATGAGTGGATGCTCTACGTGCAGGACAGCCCGAGCGCGTTCGGTGCCCGCGGCTTCTGCCGCGGCACGCTCTACGCCCGCAACGGCGATTTGATCGCTTCCGTGGCGCAGGAAGGTTTGATGCGCAAGCGTAGCTCAAGTTTGATGCCCAAATAATGCGCAATTCCCTATGTTTGCCTAAATATTAAGCGCCTTATACCTCGAACTATGATTGCAGGTCCGCGGCTGCTTAGTCTTTGTTCAGCGAATCCAATAAGTTGATGCAGCATCCCCAAACTGGCACGCCTCTTGACTCCAGTTTAGGTCGGCGACGAGGCCGCAGGGCTTTGGAGCCGCAAACAAAGTTTGTCCAAACCAATCGCGGCTGCGGACAGGGGAGAGGGTGCTCGAATGAAGTTAATCACGGCAATCATAAAGCCTTTCAAGCTCGAGGAGGTGCGCACCGCGCTCACCGATCTCGGCTTGCAGGGCATGACGGTCACGGAAGTCAAAGGCTACGGCCGGCAAAAGGGACATACCGAAATCTACCGCGGCGCGGAGTACGCCGTGAGCTTTTTGCCCAAAATCAAAATGGAAATTGTCGTCCCGTCCGCTCAAGTCGACAAGGCGCTCGAGGCCATTCAGCGCGCCGCAAAGACCGGCCAGATCGGCGATGGCAAGATTTTTGTTTCGCCCATCGAGCACACCTTACGTATCCGCACTGGCGAAGCCGACGACAACGCGCTCTGAACGGGTTTGGCCGCAGAACGCGGATCACGCCCAAGTCGACTAAGGGAAGGGGAGTTCACATGACGAAATTCAACGATCTGAAAAGGCTAGTAGCGTGGGGGAGTGCCACAACGGCCTTCTATCTAATGACCGCGCTGCCGAGCTTCGCGCAGGACGCCGCGGCGGCGCCTCCGCCGAAGCTCAACTCGGGCGATACGGCGTGGATGCTGACATCCATGGCGCTCGTGCTGATGATGACGGTGCCGGGCCTCGCCTTGTTCTACGGCGGCATGGTGCGCAAGAAGAACGTCCTATCGGTGCTGATGCAGACGTTCGCCACCACGTGCCTCGTCACGGTGTTGTGGACGGTCGTCGCCTATTCGCTCGCCTTCAGAACCAACCCTAACGATTTCTACAACCAATATATCGGCGGCCTCGATCGATTTCTGCTGAACGGCATGGGCAAGGACACCCTGACGGGAACCATTCCTGAATCGGTGTTCATGTCGTTCCAGATGACGTTCGCCATCATCACGCCGGCGCTCATCATCGGCTCCCTCGTTGACCGCATGAAGTTCTCCGCCTTCCTGTTCTTCATGGGTATTTGGCTCTGCGTCGTCTATGCGCCGATCGCGCACTGGGTCTGGGGCGGCGGCTTCCTTGCTAAGGCTGGCGTTCTCGACTTCGCCGGCGGCACCGTTGTTCACATCAACGGCGGCATCGCCGGTCTCGTTGTCTGCCTCATGCTCGGTAGACGCACGGGCTATGGCACCGAGAACATGGCACCACACAACTTGACGCTGACCGTGATCGGCGCCTCGCTGCTGTGGGTCGGCTGGTTCGGCTTCAACGCCGGCTCGGCCGTCGCTGCGAACGGCTCCGCCGGTATGGCCATGGCGGTCACCCAGATTGCCACGGCGATGGCGGCACTCGCTTGGATGTTCTCGGAATGGCTGGTGCACGGCAAGCCGAGCGTGCTCGGCATCGCATCCGGCGCGGTTGCCGGTCTCGTCGCCATCACGCCGGCCTCGGGCTTTGTCGATCCCAAAGGCGCACTCGTGATCGGCGCGGCAGCCGGCGTCGGCTGCTACATCGCCGCCACGGGCCTCAAGAAGCTCCTTGGCTATGACGACAGCCTCGACGTGTTCGGCGTACACGCTATCGGCGGCATCATTGGCGCCCTCCTGACCGGCGTGTTCGCGGTCGAGGCCATCGGTGGCACCAAGGGTCTGCTCGAAGGCAACTTCGCGCAGGTTCCGATCCAGGCCTACGGCGTGATGTGCACGATCGTCTGGGACGGCGTCGCGAGCTTCGTGATCCTTCTGGTCCTGAGGCTCATCATCGGCCTGCGCGTCAGCGAGGCTGCCGAGATCGAGGGCCTGGATCTCGCCCTGCACGGCGAGACCGTCCAATAAGATCACCGGGGCCGCGGACCGGGTTGCTCCCGCCGCGGCCTCTCATCTCCCGAGCGTGCGCCTTCCCCTAGGCGTGCTCAAAACTCGGCCCGGAGTGCCCTCGAGGCTTCTGGGCCGTTTTTTGTCCGCCGCGGCTGGCGCCTCACGCGAAGATGCGAACGATTGTTGCGCGGGATGCCCGCTCGAGCACGCGCTTGAGATCGGCGAGCCTCAGCGCGATGCAGCCGGCGGTGGGAGCGAAGTCGTCCTTGGCTACGTGCATGAAGATCGCGCTTCCTCGCCCGCGTGCGCGCGGGTGATCGTTGTAGCCCAGCACCAGGACGAGATCGTAGAGGCGATCGGCGCGCCAAAGGTGCTCGGCGCTCGCCGGATAGGGATGGCGAACGCGCCGGTTGTAGTTGCGATCGCTGGGGTCATCGCACCACCCGTCGAAGGGCCGCAGGGGCGATAGCGGCAGCCGTGTGCGCGGCCGCCTCAGGCGATCGGGGCGATAGAACGCCTCGCGCAAGAGGAAGCTGCCGATCGGCGTCGCACCGTCGCCTTCCCGCTTCTGCGCAGCGCGCCCCACGACCCCCAGCGCGCAAGGCAGGCGCAGGCCGCCGAAGCTCAGGACCCCGCGCGCTGCCCCCGCCGAGAGGCCTCTGACGAGGAATTGCAGGCCGATCTGTGGATGGGCGTTATGCGTCTTCATTGGAGCTTACCCGCGCCCGTGCTATTCGCATCACTCATACGAGCCCGCGGGTCTTGGTCCCGACCGCGAGGTCTTGCGGCATAATCTGCACCGGAGCCGACCAGCATGAGCACAGCGCGCAAGATTCTTATCGTAGACGACGACGAGGATCTCCGTGAGACCCTGAAGGACCAGCTCGTCCTCCATGACGAGTTCGAGGTGGTGACGGCCGGGACCGCGTCGAAGGGCATTGATCTGGCAAAGTCCGATCATTTCGACCTCGTCGTGTTCGACGTCTCGCTTCCCGACATGGACGGCCGCGAGGCGGTGCGCAACCTGCGCAAGGCGGGATTCAAGACGCCGATCCTCATGCTGACCGGCAATGTCTCGGACGCCGATCAGATCCTCGGCCTCGATGCGGGCGCCAACGACTACGTCACCAAGCCCTTCAAATTCGCCGTGCTGCTTGCGCGCATCCGCGCTCAGCTGCGCCAGCATGAGCAGAGCGAGGACGCCGTCTTCGGGATCGGGCCCTATACGTTCAAGCCGGCCTCCAAGCTCTTGATCGACGAGAAGGGAACCAAGATCAGGCTCACCGAAAAGGAGACCTCGATCCTCAAGTACCTCTACCGCTCGGGCGACAAGGTCGTCTCGCGCGAAACGCTGCTGCACGAGGTGTGGGGCTACAACGCTGGCGTTACAACTCACACGCTCGAGACCCACATCTACCGGCTGCGCCAGAAGATCGAGAAGGATCCGGCCAACGCCGAATTGCTCGTGACGGAGACGGGCGGCTACAAGCTCGTTCCCTGACGTGGTCGCTGCAACTGCGCAAAGCAACGACATCACGCCGCGTCTCGACACCGCTCGCCCCTAGACCATACGCAGCGAATCATCTGAATTGGCCCGTGAGCGGCAATGCTCGCGCCGGCTTGCGCGGATGACACTTGAGCCGCGAGGCGCCAACGACGATGGGGAGCGCGGGCAATTCGAGCATGACAGCGGATCTGATCGTCAAGCAGCTGATGCGACTGCCGATCTTCCGGGGCCTCACGCTTCGACAGTTGAGCGAGATCGCAAGCAACGCTGAGCCCATGAGCTACAGCCCCGGTGCGATGATCATCGAGCAGAACGCCGAGGCCGATGCTGCAATCCTGCTCTTTGCCGGCGAGGCCGTGCGCGTGAGCGGGCCGGAGCTCAGATCACGGCTGGAGCCCGTTCTCGCCGGTTCGCTGCTGGGCGAGCCTGCCATGCTCGTTGACACTCAATACGGCTCGACAGTGGTGGCGCGCAGCCACGTGCAAGCGGTGCGCATCACGCGCGATAAGTTGCATGCGCAGATGCTTAACGACCCCGCCATCGCTGAGCGGCTGGTCCAGAGCTTGGCAGGACGCCTGCACCGCCTCGCCGATGAGCTGCGCGAGGTCGATGCGGTGCTCGCCGGGAAGGATCCGAGCCCGGCACCCATGCTGCCGATGGCCGCCTTGGCCCGCACGCTTTTGGCGGCCGTGCACTAGGATTTTTCGTGAAGGGGGCAAGGAAAAACGCCCAACCCCGGGGGGAGGGGTTGGGCGTCGAGAGCGCTTTCGCGCGTGGTGCCGGGAGGGAAGCCGGCACCGCAGGTGGCGTCGTTCGGCTAGACGGGGGGCACTACCGATACAGGGTGACACCACCTGACCAGCTTGACTTAAGCGCAAGGCGTCCAAGTTCAATAGAGCCCGGAGCCGAATCTCACAAAAATGTTACTAGCTATACAGGGGTTTTCCCCAGCTGAGGATTTGCCAAGAGCCCGAACAGCCACACTGAGCCGCCGCTCAAGGGCTTCCCATGGGCTTGCCGATCGGCTTGATCTTGAAAAGATCGCCGTCCAAATCGACGCTTTTTTCCAGGTCCGAGACCTCCACCCGTGTCTTCAGCCCCTGCGCGTCCCGGGTGACCCACTCCTTCAACTCCAAGTTGGGCTTGGTCGCCAGGAACACCCGGATTTGACCGGGGCTATTGGGGTCCTTGTCCTCGAGGCCAACGACGATCAGATCGTCCGATTCCTGCACCTCCATGATGCGCGCATCGCGGATCAGATTGACGTCGGAGCGCAGTAGAAGCCGGAAGGGAGTCTCGTCGAGGGCCACGCGATCCTCGTTGTTGAGGTCGAGATCCTGGATGGCCAAGTAGCGGCCGTCGGAAACGACGATCTGCCGCGAGGGGCGCGCATAGTCGAAACGGAAACGGCCTGGGCGCTTGACGTAGAACTCGCCCCTCATGCGCTTGTTGTCGGCGCCGATCTGAACGAAGCGCCCTTTCAGCGTGCTGAGGTTGCTGAAATAGTTGCTCACCTTGTTCACAAGGTCCGTTTGCCTCGCGTCGAGAATGAGGCCTGCGTCCGAGTTCGCCGGCGCGACCTCTGCGTTCCAGGAAGAGCCTGCGTTCGTTGTCGGCGCATTGGCCGGAGCAGGGGGGGCGGGTGGAGCAGCCGGGGGCGTCGGCGCGTTCTCCGCCATCGCCGCCATCGATACGAGCATGAGGCCGGTGCCGATCACCGCGCCCAATACCATTCGTCTCATCTGCTCATTGGGCCCCCGTGCCCCTAAATCATCTCTTCGATTGAGCTATGCGTGATGAATGCCGCTGGGCGACCGGAATCGTCCAGCCGCACTTTCCCGAACATTGCGACCACAAGTGGGCAGAGAGCCGCGTCGCTTCGCGGACGCGCCGGCAAAGCCTCAGCGCGCCGCCGTCGCGCCTTCCCTGCCCGAAAGCAGGATCTCCCGCTTGCCGACATTGTTGGCAGGCCCGATCAGCCCTTCGCGCTCCATGCGCTCCACGAGGTCGGCTGCCCTGTTGTAGCCGATGCCGAGACGGCGCTGCAGGTAGCTCGTCGAGGCTTTGCGGTCGCGCAAAACGATGGCGACGGCCTTGTCGTAGAGGTCGTCCTCGCTCCCAGCATCGGGCTCCGTGCCCGCGACAGTAGCGGGCGACGGCGTCTCCGTGATGCCGTCGACGTAGCGCGGAGAGCCCTGCCGGCGCAACGCCTCGGCGATGCGCTCCACCTCCTCGTCGGAGACGAAAGGCCCGTGCGCGCGGATCGTCTGGCCCGACCCCGTCGAGTAGAGCATGTCGCCTTGACCCAACAGCTGCTCGGCGCCCTGCTCGTTGAGGATGGTGCGGCTGTCGATCTTGGAGGAGACCTTGAAGCTGATACGTGCCGGGAAATTCGCCTTGATGGTGCCCGTCACGATGTCGACCGACGGCCGCTGCGTCGCCATGATGAGATGGATGCCGGCGGCGCGCGCCATCTGCGCCAGCCGCTGCACGGCTGCCTCGATCTCCTTGCCCGCGACGATCATGAGATCGGCGAACTCGTCGACCACGACGACGATGAAGGGCATCGGCTCTGAGGCGATCTCCTGATGCTCGTAGACGGCTTGGCCGGTGTGCCTGTCGAAACCGGTCTGCACGGTGCGCGCCAGGCTCTCGCCGCGGCTTTTCGCCGTGCGCACGCGCTGATTGAACGCCTCGATGTTGCGCACCGATAGGCTCGCCATGCGCTTGTAGCGCTCCTCCATCTCGGCAACGGCCCAGTTGAGCGCCGCCACCGCCTTGTGCGGATCGGTGACGACGGGCGTCAAGAGGTGCGGAATGCCATTGTAGATGGAGAGCTCGAGCATCTTCGGATCGATCATCAGAAGCCGGCACTCCTCGGGGGAGCGCCTGAAGAGCAGCGAAAGCACCATCGCGTTGACGCCGACCGACTTGCCCGATCCGGTCGTGCCGGCGACGAGCAGGTGCGGCATGCGTGCAAGATCGGCAACGATGGGCTCGCCGCCGATCGATTTGCCGAGCGCCATCGGCAGCGCAAGGTCGGAGGAGCCGAACGCATCGGATTCGAGGATGTCGCGCAGGTAGACCGTCTCACGCCGCACGTTCGGCAGCTCGATGCCGATGACGCTGCGGCCCGGCACGATGGCGGCGCGCGCGGATGTGACGCTCATGGAGCGCGCGATATCCTCGGCCAACGCCACGACGCGCGAGGATTTGGTGCCGCGCGCGGGTTCGAGCTCGAACAACGTGATGACGGGCCCCGGCTTGATCTCGCGCACCTCGCCCTTGATCGAGAAGTCGGCGAGCACCTCCTCCAGGAGCCGTGCCGTTCCGCGCAGCGCTGCCTGCGAGAGCTCGGTGCTCGATTTGACCGCGGGAGGGCGCCGCAGCAGGGTCAAAGCCGGAGGCCGATAGCCGGAAGCTGCGCGCGGAAGCCCGAGGCCGCCGAGGAGGCCGCCCCTGCGCGCGCGCGGTTGCTCATGCGGTTGCTCATGCGGTTGCGCGTGGACAGGATCGGGCGCGGCGCAGGGCGGTGCGGGCCGCGGGGTTGCCCGGGCCCGACGTTTGGCAGCGGCCGGAGCAAAGCGCTCAGCGATCGCCCGGCTGTCAAAGTCGGTGCTCGCGTCGAAATCGTCGGGCTCCTCGGCTTCGAGGGAATCGCCCGCGGACGTCTCCCAGGGCACAGCCGTGTGCGGCAGCGCTTGCGCAGGCATGGCCGCGCGCCCGGAAGGTGGCGCCATCGCCGGTGCGGCGCCGAAGTGCGAAGGCACCGTCAGGTAGGGCTCGCGGCGCGCACCGCGTCGGGGCTGCACCGTGTCTTGCGTCTCAAAGCCCGCGGGCTCGTCCTCCTCGAAATCGCGCTCCGTTCGCGCTGCAATGAAGCCGGACAAGCCATCCCAGCGCTGCAGCAGGCCGGCCCACAGCGACCGGCGCCGGCGCGCGAGACCACGGCTGCGCTCGATAAGACGGTTGAGATCCTCGCGCTCGAGCCCGATCGAGTAGCCGAGCGCGGCGAAGCCACCGAGGAAAAACGCCAGCCCGGCAAGCGGCAGCGCTCGCTCGGCGCCGGCGATCATGAACAGCGTCGCCATGAGCTTGTAGACCCAGTCGCCGACGATGCCGCCGAAGCTGTGAGCGAAGGGCCAGCTCGCGCTGATCGGGAGCGCGGCGAAGCCGCCGGCGAGGAGCAGAAGCGCCAGCGGGAAGACGCTCGTCTTCTTGCGGTTGGTCAGGATGCGCTCCGCGAGCGTGAGCTCGATGCCCCAGAACATCGGCGCAAGCAGCACGAACACGGCCGCAAAGCCGAGCGTGTTCAGCATGACGTCGGCGAAGACGGCGCCGGCCGCACCGAGCACGTTGGCGGGCGTGCCGCCGGCCGCGTGCGTGAGGCTCGGGTCCGATTGCGTCCAGGTGAGGAGGCTTGCCCAGCCCATGCCGACGCCCACCAGGAGGAGGATGCCTCCGGCGCGGCTAGCCAGACCGATCAGCCTGTCCTCCATGTCGGAGGAGAGCAGGCGTCTCGGGTCACCATGTGACTCGAGCGGCATGTGCGAACGGACTCTTTACGCAAGTACTACTACGAAACGTTCGAGTGCCTCGGCGATGGTGGCCGCGTCGTGCACCAATGCGAGCCGCACGTAACTCGTGCCCGGATTGGTCCCGTCGCGCCCGGCCTGCGCCAGAAAGGCACCAGGCACAACCTTGACACCGGCCCGTTGCCATAGAGTTACCGCCGCGTCACTGCCGCTCCCGCAATTGCCGACATCGAGCCAAAGGAAGAAGCCCCCGGCCGGCCGGCGGTAGCCGAAGCGGCCGCCGAGGATACGATCGCACGCATCGAGCTTGGCCCCGTAGGCCTGCCGGTTGGCGGCAACGTGCGCCTCGTCGGCCCATACCGCAGCGGAGGCGTGTTGTACCGGCCCCGGAACCTGCGGTGCGACCATGTTGCGGATCTCGGCGAACGTCTCGAGGAAGGATGCATCGCCTGCGCAGAAGCCCGAGCGCAGGCCGGGCAGGTTTGAGCGCTTCGACAGCGAGTTGAAAACAACGAGGTTGCGGAAGCGCTCAGGGCTAGCCGCCGCGACCGCGAGCGCGCCGGGCGGCGGCTCACCCGAATAAATCTCCGAGTAGCACTCGTCGAACAGCAGCATGAAGTCGTGGGTGCGTGCCAACTTCAGCGCGCGGGCAATGTAGGCGGGGCTTGCGACCGCACCCTGCGGGTTCGCCGGCGAGCACAGGTAAAAGGCGACCGTACGCTCGAGCAGGGCCTTGTCCTCTGCGAGCTCATCGAGATCGGGGAGGAAGCCCGTCGCGCAAGTCGCGTTGAGACAGACGGGCTCCGCGTCGACCGCGAGCGCACCGCCGATGTAGGCGCTGTAGTACGGGTTGCACATGAGAACGGCGGGGCGGCCGGCGACCATCTTGCGGCCCGCTGCCGGCAGAGCTGCGAGAAAGAGCCCCTCGCGCGACCCGTTGAGCGGCAGGATCTCGCGCGCGGGGTCGGGTGCGGCCGCCGCACCGTAGCGGCGGGCAGCCCAGGCCGCGACGCTCAAGCGCAGCTCGTTCGTGCCGCGGATCGGCGGATACTTGGCATAGTCCCCTGCCGCCTGCATCAGCTTTGCGACGACGAAGGGCGGCATCGCCTCGTGCGGCTCGCCGACGGTCAGGTCGATGGGTTTGTCAGGGCCGGGGGCAATGCCGTCGAGCAGGCGGCGCAACTGCGTGAACGGCGACAAGGCCGCGCCGTGCGCGAGCGCCGCGAGGCCGGAGTGCGAGGTCATGAGCGGTCTCTGAGACGATCCCGGGGAAGCCCCTGGGCAGCGCAATAGCGGCGCCGCCGCGGGACGTCCAGCGCCAGCGAGGAACGCCACCCGGCGCAGCGCTGGCTGCCGGGGCGCCCTCACAGGATTAGCGAAATGCGGGGGCCCGCGCGCAGGCCCAGCCGTTGGCGTGCTCAGCCGATCAGAATTGGACGGTATTGGTAGGGATCGAGCTTCCCAGACGGAGGGAGCCGGTGCAGCCGGATAGCTCGACGGCGGCGCACAACAGCAGGAGGGTAACGATTACTCTGTACATAACGGTCTCCGGGAGCGCGGACTGCGGGTATCGACGCTCCCGGTATGGTGAAGATCTTTGGTTAAGAATGCGTTTACGGCTTAGCGGATGCGGCGCGGGTTCATGTAGAGGTCGGCCTCCTGGCGCTCGAGCTGCGGCTTGACCCTGCCGGCGCGCATGTCCTTCCACAGACGCCGCATATGCCGGCGGCAGTCGGAATTGAAAACCTGCATCGCGCTGAAGAGCTGCAGCACGGTCAGGAGCCGGCGATCGACGTGCTCGGTCCGAACCTTGCCCTTCCATTTGCCGCCGATGGAGAACACCTTGCCATCGAGGTGCCCGACGATCCTGTCGTGCTCGTCGTAGAGCGTATAGTCGCCGCCAAGATTGATGAAGTCGCGCTTCAGCCGGTAAAATTGCGGCGCGCCGTCCTGCATGATGAAGAACGCGAAGTTCTCCGGCAGAAACGGCCACTTGTTGGCCGAGCGCTCCACATAGACGATGAAATTGTCCGCGTCCGTGTTGACCGAGTAGGTCATCACCGGCAGCCCGCGCGCCGCGATCGTCTGCTGCAGGGAGCGGCCGATCATGAGGTCCATAGTCGCGCGCCAGTTCAAGGTCTCGTTGAAGAGCTTGAAGACGAGGCGCTTGTCCATGCCCTGCGCCTTCTCCCAGAGCTCCTCACGGTAGCCGATGAGGCCGGTGCGCTCGCCGCCCTCGATCACCTCGGCGAAGATGTCCATGTCGGAGGTGAACTGGCGCGACTTGGCGCGGTTGCGCGAGCGCTTGTAGAAACCGAACTCGGTGCGGTTGAGGTTGGTGATCCAGATGTCGACGATGAAGTGATAGAAGCCGTCGCGCGTCGCCTTCTCGGCGATCGCCTTGGAGACGCCGGGAACCTTGGTGACGGCCTCGGCCATCACCTCGGCGCGCACATCGCGGGCGGCGTCGTTCGCGGCGGCGTCGGCCTTGGCCTCGACACGGGCCTCGGCGCGGGCAGCGGCTGCTGTCATATGTGGCCTCCACTTAGGTTGGAAAGCGAACATGGGACGCCGAATCACTCGGGAACGGCGAGCCTAGCATCGGGCCCGAGGCGCAAGATGGCGGCGCAGAAATCTCCCCCGGAAAGTCTGTCTCACCCGTTATTCCGTGCGCGCCGCGGCACAAGGTACTGCGGCGCCGACACGGGATCTTGCGGCTGGTGCCGGCATGCGCGGCAAGATCCCGGATAACCTCCGCGTCCATGCGAAGCATGGCTCCGCCATGGCCGCTTCGGCGTCCGGGATGACGGGTGGTATTCACGGGTGCGGCCGTGAGCCGAAGATCGCGCTGCCGACGCGCACGTGCGTCGCGCCGAAGGCGATCGCGGTCTCGAAGTCGTCGCTCATGCCCATGCTGAGCCCCTTGAGGCCAAGCTCGCCGGCGAGCTTGGCAAGGAAGGCGAAATGCACCGCCGCCTCTTCGTCCACGGGCGGAATGCACATCAATCCGGCAATGTCGAGCTTGAGCTCGTCGCGGCACAGCGTCGCGAACGCCGCCGCCTCCCGCGGCAAGATGCCGGCCTTCTGTGGCTCCTCGCCGGTATTGACCTGGATGAAAAGCTCAAGCCGCTTGCCCTGCGCCTTCATCTCCGCCGCCACCGCGCGCGCAATCTTCTCCCGGTCGATCGAGTGAATGGCGTCGAACAGCGCCACCGCCTCCTTGGCCTTGTTCGACTGCAGCGGACCGATGAGATGCAGCTCCAGATCGGGATAGCGCGCCTTCAGCTCCGGCCATTTGGCTTTGGCCTCCTGCACGCGGTTCTCGCCGAAGAGGCGATGGCCGGCCGCCAGCACAGGCAGGATCTGGGGCGCGTCGAACGTCTTGGAGACGGCAACGAGCCGCACGTCGCCAGGCGCGCGTTGCGCCTCGCGTGCCGCCGCCGCGATCCGCACCTCGACCTCGGCGAGCCGCTCTGGCGCGCTAAGAGCCCTCTCAGTTGATTGTGCCATGCGAACAGCCGCCTTGACCCGTTCCGTCCTTTAAGGCTCATTACGGCGCGCAAAGCCCAACAAAACGCCGCAGAGATCGACGCCGGATGGCCAACGAAAGCTACGACGCGCCCCAACGCGAGAGGCACTGGCAGGAGGTCTGGGAGAAGGCCGGCATTTTCCGCGCCTCCAACTCGGACCCCCGCACCAAATGCTACGTGCTCGAGATGTTCCCCTATCCGTCGGGGCGCATCCACGTCGGCCACTCGCGCAACTACACGATGGGCGATGTCTTCGCCCGCTACAAGCGCGCCAAGGGCTTTAATGTCTTGCACCCCATGGGCTGGGACGCCTTCGGCATGCCGGCCGAGAATGCGGCCATGGAGAACAAGGTCCACCCGGACGAGTGGACGTATAAGAACATCGACACCATGCGGCGGCAGCTCAAGTCGATGGGCTTCTCGCTCGACTGGTCGCGCGAGATCGCGACGTGCTCGCCCGACTACTACCGCCATCAGCAGAAGCTCTTCCTCGACTTCCTGAAGAAGGGCTTGGCCTACCGCAAGTCCTCCAAGGTCAACTGGGACCCCGTCGACCACACCGTGCTCGCCAACGAGCAGGTGATCGACGGGCGCGGCTGGCGCTCGGGCGCGCTCGTCGAGCAGCGCGAGCTCACCCAATGGTTCTTCAAGATCACGGAATACGCCGACGAGCTCTTGGAGGCGCTGGAGACGCTCGAGAGGTGGCCGGAGAAGGTGCGCCTCATGCAGGCGAATTGGATCGGCCGCTCCGACGGCCTCTCGGTGCGTTTCGCGCTCGACAAGAAGACTGCGCCCAAAGGTTTCGGCGAGGTCGAGGTCTACACGACGCGTCCCGATACGCTCTTTGGCGCGGCATTCATCGCGCTCGCCCCCGATCATCCGCTCGCGAGGGCGGCTGCCGAGGAGAGCCCCGAGCTCGCAGCCTTTTGCGAGGAGTGCCGCCACGTGGGCACCTCCGTCGCCGAGCTGGAGACCGCCGAGAAGCAGGGCTTCGACACCGGCATCCGCGCCGTGCACCCGTTCGACAAGAGCTGGACGCTGCCGGTCTACGTCGCCAACTTCATTCTGATGGACTACGGCACCGGTGCCATTTTCGGCTGCCCCTCTGGCGACCAGCGTGATCTTGACTTCGCGAGGAAGTACGAGCTGCCCTTTGAGCCCGTGATCTTGCCGCCGGGTGAGGACGCCGAGACGTTCGCCATCGCCGACAAGGCTTTCGACGGCGAAGGCATGATGATCAACTCGCGCTTCCTCGATGGGCTAACGACGCACGATGCCTTCGAGGAGACGGCAAAGCGCCTGGAGAAGGCGAAGCTCAACAAGAAATCCGTGGGCAAGCGCAAGGTGAACTACCGTTTGCGCGACTGGGGAATCTCGCGCCAGCGCTTCTGGGGCTGCCCGATCCCGGTGATCCACTGCGAGGCGTGCGGCGTCGTGCCGGTGCCCGATGACGACCTCCCCGTCGAGCTACCCAAGGATGCCACCTTCGACAAGCCCGGCAATCCGCTCGACCGCCATCCGACCTGGAAGCACGTGAAGTGCCCTGAGTGCGGCGGCAAGGCCACGCGCGAGACCGACACCATGGATACCTTCGTCGACTCATCGTGGTACTTCGTGCGCTTCACCGCTCCGCACGCCGCCACGCCGGTCGACAAGCCGGCGGCGGCCTATTGGCTGCCCGTCGACCAGTACATCGGCGGCATCGAGCACGCGATCCTGCACCTGCTCTACTCGCGCTTCTTCACGCGCGCCATGTGCGACACCGGCCACTTGAAGCTGACGCAGAACGTGCGCGAGCCGTTCGCGGCGCTGTTCACGCAAGGCATGGTGACGCACGAGACCTACAAGTCCAAGCGCGGCGGCTGGCTGCTGCCGGGCCAGGTGCGCGTGGAAGGCGAGGGGAGCGCGCGCCGCGCCTTCGAGACCGCGACCGGCGAGCCCGCCGTGATCGGCGCGCGTGGAGAAGATGTCGAAGTCGCGCAAGAACACCGTCGACCTCGATGAGTTCGTCTCGCGCTATGGCGCCGACGTCGCGCGCTGGTTCGTGCTCTCCGACAGCCCGCCCGAGCGCGACGTGATCTACACCGACGTTGGCGTGGAGGGCGCGCGCCGTTTCGTGCAGCGGATCTGGCGCCTGATCGATCAGGGTGTGGAGGTCTGTGCCGGGAAGGGGGCTCCTCGGCCCAAGAGCTTTGGCCCCGAGGCCCTGGCCCTGCGCCGGGCCACCCACAAGGCGCTCGACCAGGTGGCGCGCTCCATCGAGGGCCTGCGGTTCAACGTGGCGGTCGCCCAGGTCTACGAGTTCGCAAATGTTCTAGGGTCGGCTCTGGGGAAAATAGGGGAGAAATCCGGGGACGGGATGTCCTGGGCCCTGCGGGAGGCGCTCGAGTTCCTGGTGCAGATGATCGGGCCCATGATGCCACATTTGGCCGAGGAATGCTGGGCGCGGCTCGGATACAACACATTGCTGGCCAATCAGCCCTGGCCCCAAGCTGAGCCGGGCTTGCTCGTTGACGATACGATCACCATTGCCGTACAGGTGAACGGTAAGCGGCGGGACGAGCTTACGATTGCTCGAACGGCCGGCTCTGACGAGATTAAGGAGGCAGCACTGAGGCTTGAGCCCGTGCTGCGCGCCCTCGAAGGCCGTCCGGTCAAGAACGTCATCGTCGTGCCGCAGAGGATCGTGAATGTCGTCGGGTGAGGACGAAGCATTGGGGGCGATCGATGCGGATCGCTAGCCGCCGATCAGGTGTTTGGGTTGTGTTGGCGTGCGCTGCGGTGCCCATGCTCGTGGCAGGCTGCGGCAATTCCGGCTTCCACCCGCTCTATGCCAGCTCCTCCATCACGGGCGCCCCCGACGTCAGCGAAAAGCTCGCCAAGATGGAGGTCGCGCCCATCCCGGGCCGCGTCGGTCAGAAGTTGCGCAACGAGCTGATCTACGAGTCGACGGGAGGCGGCAACGCGGCCATAAATCCCAATTACCGACTGGAGATCGTTATCACGGAATCGATCTCGGCGACGCTCGTGCAGACCGACGGCAACTCCTCGGGCAGCGTCTACAATCTCAACGCGACGTTCCGGCTGGTGCGGCTCAACGACAAATCGGTGGCGTTGCAGGGGCAAAGCTACGGGCGCGCGACGTTCCAGCGCTTCGATTCCGTTTTCTCCAACGTGCGCGCGCGCCGCGAGGCGGAGGACCGCGCGGCGAAGACCATTGCAGAGGACTTGAAGTCGCGCCTCGCGGCCTACCTGTCCAACGCCGCTTGAGCGCCTCGCTCGGCTTTGCGCTCTAACCAATCGTGACAGCACTCAGCTTTCCATGGTCGCCGTAAAGGCCCATCAAGCAGAAACGTTTCTGAAGCCGCCCGGACCTCGCGTCGCGGCCGTTCTGTTCTACGGAACCGATGCCGGGCTCGTGTCGGAGCGCGCAGTGCGGCTCGCGGCCGTCCTCGCCGCTCGTGGCGATCCTCCGGGCGAGGTCATCCGCTTCGACGACACCGATCTCGACAACGATCCCGATCGCCTTGCGATCGAGCTGCAGACGATGCCGATGTTCGGCGGCAGTAAGGTCGTGCGCGCCGTCGCCGGCCGTCGTATCACGGCGGCGGCGCTGCAGCCGCTCCTCGACGGCGGCACGCTCGCCGCGGCGCTCGTCGTCGAAGCCGGCAATCTACGCCCCAACGATTCCCTGCGGGCGCTGTTCGAGAAATCCGTCAACGCGGCGGCCGTCGCCTGCTACCCCGACGAGGTGCACGACCTCGAGACGCTCATTCGCGACACCTTGAAGAGCCACGGGCTCGGCATTGCACCCGAGGCGCGCGATCTGCTGCTCGCCCGCGTCGGCGCCGATCGGGCGCTGTCGCGCGGCGAGGTGGAGAAGCTCGCGCTCTATGCTTCCGGCAAGGGTGAGATCGACTTGGCCGACGTGGAGGCGATCGTCGGCGATGCCTCCGAGCTCGCCATCGACCGGATCTTGAGCGCCGCGGCCTCGGGCGATAGCTGCCCGCGCCGTCACCGAGCTTGCGCGCGCGCGCGCCGCCGGCGAAAGCCCGCAGACGATCATCGCCGCGGCGCTGCGCTATCTCCAGCGCCTGCATCGCGTCCGCGCAGACATCGATAGCGGGCGCTCCTTCGAGGACGCGATCCGCCAGCTGCGACCGCCCGTTCATTTCAAGCAGAAGGACGCACTCGGGCTGCAGTGCCGCACCTGGTCGACGCAGCGTCTCGCCGACGCGATGGCGCGCGCCGCGCTAGCCGCGAAGATGGCGCGCCTCTCGAGCGCGCTGGAGGAGCCCATAGCCGAGCGGCTCGTCATGCGGCTGGCGGCAGCCGCGCGTGCCGGCCGCGCTTGAGCGCCGCGACGGCCAGCTTGCTCCCTGCCGCGTCACGCCTATAGTGCCCGCCGCTTCATTGGCCTGAGGAAATTTCATGGATGACGCCCGCTATGATGTAGTCGGCATCGGCAACGCCATCGTCGACATCATCGGACGCTGCGACGATGCTTTCCTGTCCAAGCACAGCTTACAGAAGAGCTTTATGCGCCTGATCGATGCCCGGCAGGCCGACGCGCTCTATGCCGCCATGGGCCCCGGTATCGAGCGTTCGGGCGGGTCGGCGGCCAACACGATTGCCGGCCTTGCCTCCTTCGGCGGCCGCGCCGCTTTCATCGGCCGCGTCGCCGACGACCAGTTCGGCAAGGTATTCGCCCACGACATCCGCGCGATCGGCGTCGCCTACGACACGCCGCCGGCCAAGAGCGGCGAGCCGACGGCGCTGTGCCTGATCCTCGTCACGCCCGACGGCGAGCGCACGATGAACACCTTCCTCGGCGCCAGCACCGAGCTCGGCGTCCGGCGAGGTCGACGCCGGCCTCATCGCGTCGGCGCGCGTCACCTATCTCGAAGGCTACTTGTTCGACAAGCCCGAGGCCAAGCAGGCCTTCACGACGGCGGCGGCGTTGGCGGCCAAGGCCGGCCGCAAGACCGCGCTGACGCTGTCGGATGCCTTCTGCGTCGACCGCCACCGCGACGACTTCCGCAAGCTCGTGCATCACGGCGTCGACATTCTTTTCGCCAACGAGAAAGAGATCACCGCGCTGTTCGAGGTGAACAGCTTCGCCGAGGCGGTCACAGCCGTGCGCGGGGCCTGCGAGATCGCGGTGCTGACGCGCTCTGCGCAAGGCTCGGTGATCGTCACCTCGAAGGCGACGATCGACATCAGGCCCGAGGAGGTCGCTCAAGTCGTCGACGTCACCGGCGCTGGCGACCTTTACGCCGCGGGCTTCCTCTACGGCCTCACGCGCTCGCTATCGCTCGCCGACTGCGGCCGGCTCGGCAGCCTCGCGGCCGCCGAGGTCATCAGCCACATCGGTGCACGGCCCGAGAAGCCGCTGAGCGAGCTTGCGCGCAAGGAAGGCCTGATCGCCTGATCGCCGCCGCCGTGCCGCCATTTGCCTCGGAGCTCCCCGCCGCGGCCGGCCGCTGCCGTGGAGCTACAATCTTTCGTATGCATTTCAGCCACAATAACTGCTGATTGCGCAGACTAGCTTCTACAAGACATTTATTCTCCCTGGTAACGCTCGGCATCTTCAAGAAAATCTTGTGCCAATGATTCGAGGGCACGGGACCGATTGCATGCCGACAGCGAACGTCCGTTACGGGCGCCCCAAGGGCAGCGGACTGGACGACAGCCAGCAGCTCGAGAGCGTCGCGGCCTTGCTCGCCGCCAACCCCAAGCTCAAGCCCACCACCGCGATCCGCTCGCTCGGCGTCGAGGATCCCTCCACCATTCGCCGCCTCAGGGAGAAGTTCCGCGTCGAGCAGGCAAGGCTGATGGCAGACGCTCGCCGCTCTGGGAGCGTCGGCGGCACGCTCGCCCCATGCGTCGGCTCCAACGAGAACACCCCGGCGCCGAGCCTGTTGCGTTCGGTCGCACAGCGTCACCGCCGAGTTCCGGAGACGCTGTGCGCCCCATCCCGTCATCGGCTGCATTGCTGTCGGATATTTCGACTTGGCGCTGACGGCGCTCGGCGCCGCCATCGCCACCCAAGCCACCTTCACGCAGTACTGGCTCGGCCTGCCGGCCGTCGCCGCGACAACGCGCGGTCAGCTCGCGCTCGGCGCGGTCGCCGTCGCCGCCTACTCGAAAAGCAAGACGCGCCCCTTTTTCCTCCGTTGAGAAGACCCCTGACGTGCTTGCGATGAGCAAGAGCGCGTCACTTATGGGCCGCCTCCCCAGGCGGCCCTTTTTTTGCTCATCCACACCGCGGACTAGAGCTTGCGCAGCGCCACCTGCTCCACCTGATGGTCGGCGCGCTTCCTGAGGATCAGCCGTGCGCGCTGACGCGTCGGCAGGATATTCTCCTCGAGGTTCTTCAGGTTGATCGTGCGCCAGATCTCGATCGCACGCACTTTCGCCGCCTCGGGCGCCAAGTTCGCATACTGGTGGAAGTAGGCGGCGGGGTCGCGGAAGGCGGTCGCGCGCAGCCGCATGAAACGGGCCACGTACCAGTCCTGGATGATCTCCGGCGCGGCGTCGAGATAGATCGAGAAATCGAAGAAGTCGGACACGAACGGGATCGCCTCGCCGCCGCGCGGCATGCGCGCCGGCTGCAGCACGTTGAGCCCCTCGACGATGAGGATGTCGGGCGACTCGATGACCGTCCTCTGGTCGGGGAGGATGTCGTAATGAAAGTGCGAGTAGACCGGCGCCTCGACGCGCGCCACGCCCGATTTCACGTCCGCAAGGAAGTTGAGGAGCCGCGGCGGTGTCGAAGCTCTCGGGGAATCCCTTGCGGTCCATGAGCTGGCGCCGCTCGAGCTCGGCGTTGGGCAAGAGAAAGCCGTCGGTCGTGATCTGGTCGACGCGCGGATGATCGGGCCAGCGGGCGAGCAGCGCCTTCAAGACGCGCGCGGTCGTGCTCTTTCCCACCGCGACCGAGCCGCCGACGCCGATGATGAAGGGAACCTTGCCGTCGGTTCTCCCTAAGAACTTCGAGGAGACCGAATGCAGCTGCTGAGCGGCGGCGACGTAGAGGTTCAACAGACGCGACATCGGCAGATAGATCTGCTCGACCTCCTCGACCGACAATTCCTCGATGAGGCCCGACAGCTGCTCCAGCTCGCTCTCCTTGAGCGTCATGGGCGTGTCGGCTCTCAACCGCGCCCACTGCTCGCGATTGAACACGCGGTAGGGCGAGTACTGCAGGTCTGCCGGGTAGGACATCGCGACGCGCCGAACCTTGTGAGATCGCCGATTGTATCAGCGCTTGGCCCGATCAGCCTTCTCTTTGAGGCCAGAAACGCCCGCGCGGCCTTCGAGCACGCCGAGCACGTCCTCGATGGCGACGCCGCGGCTCTCCAAGAGCACGAGCAGGTGGTAGAGGAGGTCGGCCGCTTCCGCCCTCAAGGCATCCGCGCTCTCAGCCGTCGCGGCGATCACGGTCTCGACCGCCTCTTCGCCGAACTTCTTGGCACAGCGGGCGGGGCCGGCGTCGAGGAGTTGGCGCGTATATGAGCCGTCGGGCGCAGCAGTGCGCCGCGCGCGGATCGTCGCCGCAAGTTGCAGGAGCACGTCGTTGCTCATGGCCAAACCCAAGCCCACGCAAGGACTTATCTTGCCCGGCACATGCAGCAACCGCGGGCCCGCGTCAAGCGCCGGCGCAGAGCCTCAGCCCGCCGCGTGGCCGACGAGACGGGTGCGGATGTAGTCGAGCTGCTCGTAGTTGGCGTACTTGATGACGAGATTGCCGCTGTCGCCGGGCCCGCGCTTGATCTCGACCTTGAGGCCGAGGACGGAGGCGAGCTCCTTCTCGAAGGCGCGCGTGTCGGCGTCCTTCTCGCGCGCACGGCGCGTTAAGCCGCCCTCTGAGCGCTCCCCCTCCTCATCCTGCACGAGGGCCTCGACCTCGCGCACGTTGAGGCTCTCCTCGATGATGCGCTGCGCCAAGGCCTCCGCATCCTCGCGCCCGATGAGCGCACGCGCATGCCCCGCAGTCAGGCGGCCGTCCTGCACCATCGCCCGCACGCTATCGGGGAGCTTCAACAGGCGCAGCGTGTTGGCGACGTGGCTGCGGCTCTTGCCGATGATCTCCGACAATTGCTCCTGCTTGTAGTCGAAGCGCTCGATCAGGTCGCGATAGCCGGTCGCCTCCTCGATGGCGTTGAGGTCGGCGCGCTGCACGTTCTCGATGATCGCGAGCTCGAGCACCTCTTTGTCGGTGAGCTCGCGCGCGATGACGGGCACCGTGTGCAGACCCGCCTTCTGCGCCGCGCGCCAGCGCCGCTCGCCCGCGACGATCTCGTAGCCGCTCCCCGAGGGGCGCACGATGATGGGCTGCACCAGTCCCTTGTTGCGGATCGATTCCGCGAGCTCGGCGAGCTCCTCGTCGCGGAAGTCCTTGCGCGGGTTGAGCTGGCCGGGCTTGAGATCAGAGGTGAACACGAGCCGCTGCTCGCCCTCGGGCGGAAGCGTCGGCCGGCCCGGCCCGGCTCTCCGATGAGTGAGGCTAGTCCGCGCCCTAGGCGCCCCTTCGGCAATGGTGCGTTCATGGGTCTCTCGCTCAAGCGGCTTGGTTCTGGCGCTCGCGCTCGATGATCTCGGTGGCGAGCTTGATGTAGGCCTGGCTGCCGGTGCAGTCGAAATCGTAGAGCAGGATCGGCTTGCCGTGCGAAGGCGCCTCGGCGACCCGCGTGTTGCGCGGGATGATCGTGGTGTAGACTTTCGCCCCGAAGAACGCGCGCACGTTGTCGGCGACCTCTTTGGACAGCGACGTGCGTGCATCGTGCATGGTCAACACTACGCCTTGGATCTCGAGGCGGGGATTGAGCGAGGCCCTGATCGAATCGATCGTCTCCTTGAGCTGCGAGATGCCTTCCAGCGCGAAGAACTCGCACTGCACCGGCACCAGCACGGCGTGCGCCGCCGTCATCGCGTTGAGCGTCAACAGGTTCAGCGAGGGCGGGCAATCGATCAGAACGTAGTTGAACGACTGATCGGCCGGCACGCTGCGCAGCTGCGCGACAAGACCGCTCATCGCATCGCGCAGGCGGAAGGCGCGGGTCTGGTCGGTCAGAGTTGTATCGATCCCGACGAGGTCGGCGTTGGCCGGCACGACGTGGAGCCCGGGTACGGCCGTCGGCTGCGCGCAATCGAGCACGCTCGCCGCCCCCGTCAGCACGTCGTAGGAGGTCTTGGAGCGGTTCCCGGGGTCGATGCCGAGCCCGGTCGAGGCGTTGCCCTGCGAATCGAGATCGATCACAAGCACCCGCTCGCCGATCGAGGCGAGCGCAGTCCCGAGGTTGATCGCCGTCGTGGTCTTGCCGACGCCGCCCTTCTGGTTGGCGACCGCCAGTATCCGCGGCTCTCTCGCCGCCATCGTCGCGCTCATCGCGAGTTACCTCTCCGTCTTG
Source organism: uncultured Alphaproteobacteria bacterium (assembly GCA_963724945.1). Lineage (GTDB taxonomy): Bacteria > Pseudomonadota > Alphaproteobacteria > Rhizobiales > Hyphomicrobiaceae > Hyphomicrobium_A. Next base: position 593,165 of record CAVRWL010000003.1, read on the forward strand.
GCTTTCAACGCGCGGATTACGACGATTCGCCCATCGGCGTCCGTTAGGCTTGGATGCAACGCGCTCATGAACTCCCACCGCTCTTGCGCCGCCTCGACCTCTGCCGGGGCCTCGTGGCCCTTGAGAAAGAGCCCCACGGAAGCTTGAGAGAAATAGGGGGCCGCCAGGTCGAGGAGCCGCGGCAAAGGCGCCAACGCACGGGCCGTGATCACGTCGAAGCCAAGCTTAGCTTGAGTCGGCACCTTTTCGATTCTCCTGCACAGGATGTCCACAGCCACGCCTGTTTTGCGTGCAACCTCGGCGAGAAACGCCGCCTTGCGCTGGTCGCTCTCGATCAGCGTCACTTTACCGGCCTCGCGCTCGGCGAGAAGAATTGCGACGACGAGCCCCGGAAAGCCGGCGCCGGAGCCGAGATCGAGCCACGTTTTGGCGCCGGGCGGGGCCAGCGCCAAAACTTGAGCCGAATTCGGCGAAGTGTCGGCCCCAGATGCTCTCGGTCGTGCTCGGCCCAACGAGGTTGATCGTTTTCTGCCACTGCCGCAGCAGGGCCGCGTAGGTCTCGAGCCGCGCAAGCGTTTCACGTGAAACGGGGAAATGCGCGGCGAAGGCGTCGGCATCCTTGATGGGTGCCCTCCACGGGCTTTTCATGCCGTCTTACGCGCCGGCGGCGCCTTCAGGTGGGCGAGCAGCAACAGAAGCGCCGCCGGCGTGATGCCCTCGATGCGCGCGGCCTGCGCCAGCGTCGCTGGGCGGTGCCGCTCTAGCTTCTGGCGCGCCTCGGTCGACAGGCCGGCAAGCGCGGCGAAATCGAATCCGGCCGGGATGGGAATCGCCTCGTCCTTGCGCAGGGCGGCGACGTCAAGATCCTGGCGGCGCACGTAGGCGGCATAGCGGGCATCGATTGCGACCTGGGCTGCGATCTTGGGGGCAACGTCCCCGATCTGCGGCCAGATCGCTGCAAGCCGGGCGAGATCAACGCCAGGCAAGGCGAGCAGGTCGAACGCCGAGCGCCGGCGCCCGTCCCTGTTGACCTCGAGGCCATGCCGGCCGGCCTCGGTCGGGGTCAGCCCGAGGGACTGCAGCATCGTCGTGGCTGCCTGCAGGGCCACTGCCTTGGCTGCAAAGGCCTCGCGCCTCGGCTTGGTGACACAACCCAAGGCGATCCCCACCGGCGTCAAGCGCTGGTCGGCGTTGTCGGCGCGCAGGCGCAGCCGGTACTCGGCGCGCGAGGTAAACATGCGGTAGGGCTCGGACACCCCGCGCGTGACGAGGTCGTCGATCATGACGCCGAGATAGCCGTCGGCGCGCGAGACGACGAAGCCGGACCCAGCACCGCCAGCGGCGAGCGCGGCGTTGATCCCCGCCGCAAGACCTTGGGCGCCGGCCTCCTCGTAGCCCGTCGTGCCGTTGATCTGGCCGGCGAGATAAAGCCCCGGCAATTGTTTCACGTGAAGCGTGGAATCGAGCTCGCGCGGGTCGACGTAGTCGTACTCGATGGCGTAGCCCGGCCGCTTGATCACGGCGCGCTCCAGGCCCGGCATCGAGCGGATGAAGGCCTCCTGCACGTCTGCGGGCAGCGAGGTCGAGACGCCGTTGGGGTAGATCGTGTCGTCGTCGAGGCCCTCGGGCTCGAGGAACACCTGGTGCGCGGCGCGGTCGGCAAAGCGCACGACCTTGTCCTCGATCGAGGGGCAATAGCGCGGGCCGATCGAGGCGATCTGGCCGGAATACATGGCCGAGCGGGCGAGATTGGCGCGGATGATCGCGTGCGTTTGCTCCGTCGTGCGCGTGATGGCGCAGGCGATCTGCGGCGTGGTAATCCGCGCTCGGTCAGGAACGAGAACGGCTCGGGCGGGTCGTCGCCCGGCTGCTTTTCCAGGGCAGTCCCAATCGATCGAGGAGGCGAGCAAGCGCGGGGGTGTCCCTGTCTTGAGGCGCCCGAGTTGCAGACCCAAGGCGGCAAGCCGCTCGGACAGCTTGAGGGCTGGCGCCTCGCCCGAGCGGCCGGCGGGGATCTTCTGCTCGCCGAGGTGGATCAGGCCGTTGAGGAAGGTGCCCGTGGTCAGCACGACGGCACCCGCCCCGAGCCGGCGCCCGTCGCTCAAGCCCACGCCGGCGACGCGGCCATGCGCTCGACGATCAGGTCCTCGACGCCCGCCTCGATCACCGTGAGATTGGGGGTCTCCCGGATCGCGGCCTGCATGGCGGCCTTATAGAGCGCCCGGTCGGCCTGAGCGCGCGGCCCCTGCACGGCGGGGCCCTTCGAGCGGTTGAGGAGCCGGAACTGGATGCCGGCGGCGTCGGCGATAAGGCCCATGAGGCCGTCCAGCGCATCGATCTCGCGCACCAGATGGCCCTTGCCGAGCCCACCGATCGCGGGATTGCAGGACATCTCCCCGATGGTCGCGAAGCTGTGGGTGACGAGCGCCGTGGCAGCGCCCAAGCGCGCGGCCGCAGCGGCCGCCTCGCAGCCGGCGTGGCCGCCGCCCACCACGATCACATCGAAGGTCCTGTCGGTCATGGGGCGCCTCATGGGCCCGATTTCTACGTGCGCCGGGGGCTCGGGGTCAAAAGCAATCGCCATGGTTAACGCTCGGTTTCACGTGAAACACCCAGGTCCTTGGCGCCTCACTTGCCGATGCAGAAACGGGCGAAGATCTCGCCTAGAACATCCTCGACGTCGACCCGGCCGGTGATCCGCCCCAGCGCATGGTCGCCTGACGCAGGTCCTCGGCGCGTAGCTCGATGTCGCTCTGAAAGTCCGCCATGCCGCCCGTGGAGGCCGCTATAAACGCCTCGCAGGACGCCATGCACGCCTGCAAATGCTCTCTGTAGCGCGCCCGCGTGATGGCGGGGGATTCCGACACACCGATGCGCTCGCGCGCCGCTTCCGCGAGCCGCCGGGTCAGCGCATCTATCCCCGCTCCGGTCTTGGCCGAGACGCCGAGCCGTTTATCCCCCGCCGGAGACAGATCGATCTTGTTGGTGACGGAGAGAATGTTGTCCCCGAGCTCGGCCGGGGGCGCCGCCACGGGCGCGGAGGCATCGGTGAGCCAGACGACAAGATCGGCGTCGCGCGCGTGAATGAGCGTACGGCGGATGCCCTCCTGCTCGACCGGCCCCAACGCCGCGCGGATACCGGCGGTGTCGGAGACGATGACGGGCAGTCCCTCGAGATCGAGCCGCACTTCGATGACATCGCGAGTGGTGCCTGCCTCCTCGGCGACGATCGCCGCGTCACGCTTGGCGAGCGCATTCAAGAGGCTCGACTTGCCGACGTTGGGCGGGCCCGCCAGCACCACGCGGAAGCCTTCGCGCAGGATCTCGCCGCGGTTGTTATCCTCCAGATGCGCGCGGATCGCCGCGCTCAAAGGGAGAATAATAGCGCGCGCACGCGCGTAAGCATCGGCGGCGACGTCGGTCTCGTCGGAAAAGTCGATCGCCGATTCGACGAGCGCCGAGGCCTCGATCAGCTCGGCGCGCCAGCCCTCGTAGAGCGCCGACAGCGCGCCGCCCATCTGGCGCACGGCCTGGCGCCGCTGCGCCTCCGTCTCCGCCTCGATCAGGTCGGCGAGGCCTTCGGCTTGGGCGAGATCGATTTTGCCGTGCTCGAAGGCGCGCCGTGCGAACTCGCCGGGCTCGGCCAGCCGGCAGCCGGGCTGGCTGCTGAGCGCGGAGAGCACCGCGCGGACGATCGCCGGGCCGCCGTGCAGTTGGACCTCTGCCATGTCCTCGCCGGTCTCGGTGCGCGGCGCCGGCAGCCACAGGACGAGGGCCGCGTCGAGCACCTCGCCGGTCGCCGGGTCGCGGACCTTGCGTAGCGCGGCCATGCGCGGTTTCGGCCGTGGGGAGCAAAGCGCATCGAGCGCTGCGCCCGCAGCGGGGCCTGATACGCGCACGACCGCGACGCCGGCCCTGCCTGGCGCGCTCGACAGCGCGAAGATGGTCGGAGCCTCATGCATGCATTTCGACTACTCGACCGGACGTGCTACGTCCATGTGGACTCCAAACCCCCAGGAACCCGGTATGATCTCGGCATGAGCGAGAACCGCCTCGGCAAGGAGACGAGCCCCTATCTGCTCCAGCACAAGGACAACCCCGTCCACTGGTGGGCGTGGGGGCCGGACGCGCTCGCCGAGGCCAAACGCAGCGGCAAGCCGATCCTGTTGTCCGTCGGCTATGCGGCCTGCCACTGGTGCCACGTGATGGCGCACGAGAGCTTCGAGGACGACGATACGGCCGCCGTCATGAACGAGCTCTTCGTGAACATCAAGGTCGACCGCGAGGAGCGCCCCGACATCGATGCCATCTACATGGGCGCGCTGCATGCGTTGGGCGAGCAGGGCGGCTGGCCGCTCACCATGTTCCTCGATTCCGACGCGCGCCCGGTCTGGGGCGGCACCTACTTTCCCAATGAAGCCCGCTACGGCCGCCCGGCCTTCAAGGATGTGCTCGCCCGCGTCGCCAAGGTGTTCCGCGAGGAGCCCGACACGGTCGCCGCCAGCGCGACGAAGCTGACCGAGCACCTCGGCGCGGTGGCGCCCGCCTCCGACACGATCGTTATCGACGACGCGCTGTTGGCCGACCTCGCGCAGACGATCGTCCCCGCCGTCGATCCCGAGCACGGCGGCTTGAAAGGCGCGCCGAAGTTCCCACAGACGAGCTTCTTTGCCTTCCTATGGCGCGCGGGCATCCGCTACGACGATAAGGGCGCGCGCTCAGCGGTCATCACCACGCTCACCAACATCTGCCAGGGCGGCATCTACGATCACTTGGGCGGCGGCTTTGCCCGCTACTCGGTCGACGAGCGCTGGCTCGCCCCGCACTTCGAGAAGATGCTCTACGACAACGCGCAGCTCATCGAGCTTTTGACCGAGGTCTATCGCGAGACGGGCTCGCTCCTGTTCAAGACGCGCGTTGCCGAGACGGTCGCCTGGCTCGAGCGCGAGATGATCGCCGACGGCGGCGCCTTCGCCGCCTCGCTCGATGCCGACTCCGAGGGCGAGGAAGGCAAGTTCTACGTCTGGAGCCTCGATGAGATCGTCTCCGTGCTCGGGCTCGAGGACGGTGCGGCATTCGCGCTTCTCTACGACGCGACCGCGCAAGGCAATTGGGAAGGCCACACGATCCTCAATCGTCTCGCCTGCCTGGAGCTCGGCAGCGCGGAGGACGAGCGGCGGCTTGCGGGCTTTCGCAAGGAGCTGCTTGCAGCGCGCGCCAAGCGCGTGCGCCCGGGCTGGGACGACAAGGTGCTCGCCGACTGGAACGGGCTGATGATCGCCGCGCTCGCGCGCGCCGCGGTCGTCTTCGAGCGGCCGGCCTGGCTCAAGCTCGCCGAGCGTGCGTTCGACTTTGTCTCCGCGCGCATGCTCAAGAACGGCCGGCTGCAGCACGCCTTTCGCGACGGCCGCACCAACGCGCCCGCCACCGCGAGCGACTACGCCAACATGATCTGGGCGGCGCTGCGCCTGCACGAGGCGACCTGCCAGCCGCGCTATCTTTCGGCGGCGGCGTCTTGGACGGCGGTCCTCGACCGGCACTACTGGATCGCCGGCGAGGGCGGATATGCAACCTCGGCCGACGACACCGGCGACGTGATCGTGCGCCTGCGCCCCGGCTCGGACGACGCCACGCCCAACGCCAACGCGATCATGCTGGCCAATCTTGCGGCGCTCGCTGCTCTCACCGGCGAGGCGCGCTACACCGAGCGTGCGGCGCAGGCGCTCAGCGCCTTCGCTGGCGACATCAGGCGTAACATTGTCGCACACACGGGGCTGCTCGCTGCGGCCGTCGACCTCTTCGCGCCGCAGCAGGTGGTCATCGCCGGCCGCGACCTCGAGGGCGGCAAAGATCTTATGGAGGTCATCAGAAGTATTTCTTTGCCGGGCGCACTCCTTTACGCTTTGGATGCTGGGACCAGCTCGGAACTTCCGGCTTTACGCGGTAAGCAACCCGTTAACCAGCGTGCCACAGCTTACGCTTGTCTTGGGCCGCAATGCTCGGCACCTTTGACGGAAGCTGCTGAGCTGACTAAGACCTTGAAGCGGCAACGAAGTCTGTGACACTTGAGACCCTGGTCGCAGCGGGGACGGAACGGCGCACGCGCCGGGCCGTTACGCGAGCGTCGAATGGCCCATTTGATCGACGGCAAATCTCGGTAACCCGCTCTGTGCTAAACGTCATAAACACGTAATTCGGAGACCCTGGATGCCCGTTAGAAGCGCGCTCGTGCGCTACGGCTACGCCCCCTTCATGATGCTGGGCCTCACCGGCGCGGCATATTTGGTGGTGGCGGATCTGGTCGTCGCGCGCGGCCACACCTGGGCCTATCTGCTGCTCGCGCCGCTGCTCGTCCTCGCCTACGCGACGGCGTTTGCGGCCGAGCGCATCGCGCCCTTCTTCGAGAACTGGAACGATCACGACGCGCATGGCGATACGGCGGCGAGCCTGTTGCACGTCATCGTCTACGAGTATCAGTCGGTCGTTGCCGTCCTGCTGATCCCGGTGATCTGCTGGTTGTTCCCGTATCAGGGGCTGTGGCCGACGCAGTGGCCGATGTGGGGCCAGGTGCTGATGGCGTTCGTCATCTCCGACTTCGCCTTCATGATGATGCACTACCTCTCGCACCGCTACGCGCCGCTGTGGCGACTGCACGCAGTGCATCATGGCGTCGGCCGGCTCTACGGCTTGAACGGCGTGCTGCGCCATCCGCTGCACCAGGTCATCGACATGATCATCGCCAACATGCCGCTCGTCATCATCGGCATGCCGGTGCCGGTGGCGGTCGTGCTCGGGTTCCTGATCTCGATGACGCTGATCGTGCAGCACTCCAATGTGGATGCGCGGCTCGGGCCGTTGCAGAAGCATCTGTCGATCGGCCGCATCCACCACCTGCACCACGTCAACTGGGGCACCGAGGGCGACTGCAACTTCGGCCTGTTCCTCACGATCTGGGACCGCCTGCTCGGCACCTTCAACGAGACGCCGTCGCGCCCGATCACGGCTGCGGACTTGGGCGTCGACGAGCTGCCGAACTTCCCCCAAGGCTATATCGAGCAGCTGATCTTCCCGATCTTCTATAAGCCCGGCCAGGGCGAGCCTGAGCGCTATCGCAAGCCGGCTGAGCCGGCGCCGCCGGTCGTCGAGACGCCGGCGCAGGAGGCGCGCCGCATCGTCGACGCCGCGGAGTAGAGGCTCAGATCCCCCAGAAGTGCAGCTTACGCTGCGCCTTATACACTGCTGCGATGAACGCTCGGCGTTCGTCGTTGGTCAATTCGCCGCTTGAACGCGCCGACCACCCGCAATCTGTCTCGGCGGGAGATATGTCAAAGCGAATGCGAATCCGCAATGCTTGCGGTAGCTCGCTGCGAATGCGTTCGTCGATCTTGCCAAGGTTGCTCGTCATTTTCATCAAGAATTTTTGCGCCGAGTCGACCCCCAATTACAACCGTCATCCCGGCGCAGGCCGGGACCCACGCAAGTCTCCACTTGCGCTCTTCTAGCGCTTCTCGCGCGCCGCATCAGCCGGCGCCCTTGCAATCTCACCCGTCAGCGGATCAAAGAGATTGCGCCATTCTGGGTTCATGCTCTCGATGAGCCGCACCTTCCACGCGCGCTTCCATTCCTTGAGCCGCTTCTCCCGCCGAATGGCCTCGTCCATCGTCTCGTGAAATTCGTAGTAAACGAGGCATTTCACGCCATAGCGAAGCGTGAAGCCTTCGATCAGGCCCTGATCGTGCTGAGCCATCCGACCTTCGAGATCGGACGTCACACCGATGTAGAGGACGCCGTTCGGCTCACTGGCGAGAATGTAGACGCAAGGTGACTTCATGCTCTTGGTCCCTGCGGTCATTCTAGCAACGGAAGACGGTTTGCCACCAAGAGAGGAAGCGATCGCTGAAGCTGGCGTGGGTCCCGGCCTTCGCCGGGATGACGTTGAGAGGAGGAGCGCTACTCGCAACAAAAAAGGGCCGCGGGTGAGGCGGCCCTTTCGCATTTTTCTCCCTGAACAGGCTTACGTGTTCATCGAGGAGAAAAAGTCGTTGTTGGACTTGGTCGACTTCAATTTGTCGATCAGGAACTCGATCGCATCCATCGTGCCCATCGGGTTCAAGATGCGGCGCAGGACGTAGACCTTCTTGAGCTGATCCTTGGGAATAAGCAGCTCCTCCTTGCGGGTCCCTGAGCGCGACACGTCGATCGCGGGGAAGATGCGCTTGTCGGAGACCTTGCGGTCGAGAATGATCTCGGCGTTGCCGGTGCCCTTGAACTCCTCGAAGATGACCTCGTCCATGCGGCTGCCGGTATCGATCAGCGCGGTTGCGATGATGGTCAGCGAGCCGCCCTCCTCGATGTTGCGGGCCGCACCGAAGAAGCGCTTGGGCCGCTGCAGGGCGTTGGAATCGACGCCGCCGGTCAGCACCTTGCCCGAGGACGGCACCACCGTGTTGTAGGCACGACCGAGGCGCGTGATCGAATCCAGAAGGATCACCACGTCGCGCTTGTGCTCGACCAGGCGCTTGGCCTTCTCGATCACCATTTCCGAGACCTGCACGTGACGCGAGGGCGGCTCGTCGAAGGTGGAGGAGATGACTTCGCCCTTCACCGAGCGCTGCATGTCGGTCACCTCCTCGGGCCGCTCGTCGATCAGCAGCACGATCAGGTAGCACTCGGGGTGGTTGGCCGTGATCGAGTGGGCGATGTTCTGCAACAGCACCGTCTTGCCGGTGCGCGGTGGCGACACGATGAGGGCGCGCTGGCCCTTGCCCATCGGCGCCACGATATCGATGACGCGCGCCGAGAAGTCCTTGAGCGTCGGGTCCTCGATCTCGAGCTTGAGCCACTGGGTGGGATAGAGCGGCGTGAGGTTGTCGAAGTGGATCTTGTGCTTCGTCGCTTCCGGGTCCTCGAAATTTATCTTGTTGACCTTGAGCAGCGCGAAGTAGCGCTCGCCCTCCTTGGGCGAACGGATCTGGCCCTCGACCGTGTCGCCGGAGCGCAGCGCGAAGCGGCGGATCTGCGAGGGCGATACGTAGATGTCGTCGGGACCGGGCAGATAGTTGGCGTCGGGCGAGCGCAGGAAGCCGAAGCCGTCCTGCAGTACCTCCATGACGCCAGTGCCGGTAATGTCGATTTCTTTGGCGGCGAGTTGCTTCAGCGTGGCGAACATCAGCTCCTGCTTGCGCATGGTGCTGGCGTTCTCGACGCCGGATTCCTCGGCGAAACTCAAGAGCTCAGTGGGAGACTTGAGCTTGAGGTCTTCGAGCTTCATTTCCTTCATGGAACGCTCCGAGCGGCCTCGGCGATTGGGGCGGGATGGGGGATGCCGGGCCAGGTGGTGGGGAAGTTCAAAATCGTGGCCGAACGCCACGGTGCGCGGTCTGCCTTGCCCTTCGATCTTGAGACGATCTGGGGCTTCGGCGACCAACCCATAGGCCTGAGAGGCCCGAGTCGATGCGGAATTGACAGCGTTATAGCAGAGCAAAACGTTTGAGAAAAGACACTTACGCAGGAATTCGCCTCAAAAGGGCTTTACCACCACCAGAATAACGATGCCGACCATCAGCAACGTCGGCACCTCGTTCGCAATTCGGTAGAATTTCGCCGTGCGCGTGTTGCGGTCCTCCAGGAAGTCCTTGCGCCAGCGTCCCAGCAGGTGGTGGTAGTAGGTGAGGAGGACGACGAGGAACACCTTCGCCATGAGCCAGCCGTCCATGGTGACGCCCTCGACCCAGGCCAGGCTCGGGCCCGTGATCCATACGACGATCATCGCCGGGTTCATGATGATGCGTAAAAGGCGGCGCTCCATCGTCTTGAAGGTTTCCGACGTCTCCGATCCCGCTGTCGCCTGCGCGTGGTAGACGAAGAGCCGCGGCAGGTAGAACAGCCCCGCGAACCAGGCGATCACCGCCATCACGTGCAGCGCCTTGAGCCAAAGCATCGCTCACCCGCCTCCCCCGCGCACGAGCGCGACGAGCTCTGCGACGTGCTCAGGCGGCGTCTGCGGCACGATGCCGTGCCCGAGATTGAAGATGAACGGCACCCCGCGCATGGCTGCGAGCGTAGCGGCAACGCGTGCCTTCAGCGCCGGTCCTCCGACGACGAGCAAGAGCGGGTCGAGATTGCCCTGCACGGCAACACCATGGGTTGCCAGCGCTGCCATGTCGCTGAGCGGCATCGTCGTATCGCATCCGATCCCCTCCACCCCGGTCGCGGCGACGTAGGCTCCCGCGAGCGCGCCCGCTCCGCGCGGAAAGCCGATGATCGGCAGGTGCGGGTAGCGCGCCCTCAGCTCTTTCACGATTCGCCTGGTCGGCGCCACCACCCAGGCGTCGAACTCTTCTTGCGGCAGCGAGCCGGCCCAGCTGTCGAAGATCTGCACGGCGTCGGCGCCGGCGCGCACCTGGCCGTCGAGGTAGGCGATCGAGGTCTCGGTGAGGATGTCGATCAGGCTCTGAAAACCGCTGCGATCGCGGTAGGCCCACAGCCGCGCGTCGGCCTGATCGGACGAGCCCTTGCCGGCGACCATGTAGGTCGCAACCGTCCACGGCGCCCCGCAAAAGCCGATGAGCGCGGTGGCACGCGGCAACTCGCGACGCACGCGCTCCACCGTCTCGAACACGGGCGCGAACTTGTCCCCGGTGTGTGCGCGGTCGAGCCGCTTGAGGTCGCTCGCTGAACTCACGGGATCGAGCGCAGGGCCTTCCGACTCGAGAAAGCGCACGCGCTGGCCGAGCGCGTCGGGCACCACGAGGATGTCGGAGAACAAAATCGCGGCATCGAGACCAAAGCGGCGCACGGGCTGCAGCGTCACCTCCGCGGCGAGCGCCGGCGTGTAGACGAGGTCGAGAAATCCACCGGCACCAGCGCGCACCTGGCGGTACTCGGGCAGGTAGCGGCCGGCCTGGCGCATGAGCCAGATGGGCGGCGGCTCGAGGCACGCGCCCTTGAGGACATCGACGAGCCTGGAGGTGCCCGCGGTCGCGTTCTCGGCCGTGCTGCGCTTCACTGTCTTAAACTCAAGATAGATTCTTAAACTCTTGTTGTTTTTACTCTTAGGGCAGCGAGTTTCGAGGATATCTGCCTCGTCCTAACCTAGTCCCGGGCTTGCGCACAGGGCGGCAAAAAGCGCGCTCGATGTGGTGGTGGCGCTGAGCCTGAGCTACAAGGAGCGTTAAACCGGCTTCCCTTCAATGGGATGAACGCGAGCATGGCGCTGCAACCGGCACCCGCCGGCTGTAGACGAGTGATGGATTAGCGTCCAGGAACGCACAAATCCTCAAGGAGAGGCCAGTATCGATAACGGCTGTTCGCGCGGCGGAGTTTGTGGGCGCTTTTGTGCATAAGCGAGCCGCGGGAGGTAGCCGGGTCCCCGCCTTGCAGCGACCCACTTGATAACCGGGCGTCTTTTCAACAGGCCGTCCCGTAGAAGACGGACTTCGCGATCGGGACACTAGGGATGGCAAACGTCCTGCCGAGCTTCTTTCATCTGCATCTCGTCTCCAACTCGACGGGAGAGACACTGACGACGATCGCCAAGGCCGCCTCCGTGCAATACCAGATGGTGCGGCCGATCGAGCACGTGCATCCCTTGGTGCGCACCGCGCGGCAATTGAAGCGCGTGCTGCAGGAGATCGTGCAGGCGCCGGGCATCGTGCTCTACACCATCACCAACAAGGACTTGAGCGAGGAACTCGAGCGCCAGTGCAGCGAGCTGAAAATCCCTTGCCTCGCCGTGCTGGCCCCGATTATGCAGATATTCGAGAGCTACCTCGGTGCGCCGCGCACGCCCACGGTCGCCGGCCAGCACGTGCTCGACGCCGATTATTTCCGCCGCATCGACGCGCTCAACTTCACGATGGCGCACGATGACGGGCATCTACCGGAGGACCTGAACGACGCCGACATCATCATCCTCGGCATCTCGCGCACCTCCAAGACGCCGACCAGCATCTATCTGGCGCAGCGCGGCTACAAGACGGCGAACGTGCCGCTGGTGCCGTCGATCCCGCTGCCCGAATCGCTGACCAAGCCGCACACCGCTTTCGTCGTGTGCCTCATCGCGAGCCCGGACCGCATCGCCGAGATCCGCCGCCACCGCGCCATGTTGCTCGCCGACAAGAACCTCGACGACTACGTCGATCGCGACCGCATCACGGCGGAGATCGCCTACTCGCGCCGCGTCTGCGCCAAGCACCGCTGGCCGGTGATCGACGTGACGCGGCGCTCGGTGGAGGAATCAGCGGCGACGATCCTGAAGCTCCTGCACGAGCGTGACACTCACCAGGCCGAGGGTGACGATGGCAGGGAGGCCTAGACTGAGGTGCTGACCTATGCATAGCGCCGGTCATAGCCATCGCCAGATCGTGCTCGCCTCGGCAAGCCGCGCGCGCCGCGAGCTCTTAGCGGCTGCCGGCGTCGCCTTCACGGTCGAGCCGGCGGACGTCGACGAGCCGGCGATCCGCAAGGATCTGTCGGGAGCGGGCGCCGTCGCGATCTCCGAGGTTTTGGCGCGCACCAAGGCGGAGAGCGTGAGCGCCAAGCACGCCGATTCGCTCGTCATCGGCGCCGACCAGGTGCTGGCACTCGGGCCCGAGCTTCTTTCCAAGCCCAAGGGCGAGGCCGAGGCACGCGCCATGCTGCACAAGCTCAAGGGCCGCACGCACGAGCTGCACTCCGCCGTCGCCTTCGCCGAGCGCGGCAAGGCCGCATGGACGCACGTGGGGACGGCGCGGCTGACGATGCGCAAATTCTCCAACGCCTTCCTCGAGGACTATCTGGTGCGCGCCGGCGACCGTATCGGGCAGTCGGTCGGGGGCTACGAGCTCGAAGGCCTCGGCGTGCAGTTGTTCGAGCGCATCGAAGGCGACTACTTCACCATCCTCGGGCTGCCGCTGCTGCCGGTGCTGGACCAATTGCGCGCGCGCGGGATCCTCACCCCATGAGGCGTGCCTGCGTCATCGGCTGGCCGGTCGCGCACTCGCGCTCGCCGCTCATCCACGGCTACTGGTTGAGGCGCTACGGTGTCGACGGCGCCTACACCAAGGAGGCGCTGCGGCCAGACGCCGTTGCCGGCTTCCTCAGATGTCTCGCCGTGCACGGCTTCGTCGGTTGCAACGTGACGGTGCCGCACAAGGCGGCGGCGTTCGCCGCGGCGAATGTAAAGGAGGATTCGGCCCTCGCCGTCGGCGTGGCCAACACGCTGTGGCTCGCCGACGGCAAGCTCATTGCCGCCAACACCGACACCTATGGCTTCATGACCAACCTCGGGCTCAGCGCGCCGGGCTGGGATGCGCACGATGCGCCGGTGGCGATCCTGGGTGCGGGCGGGGCAGCGCGCGCCATCGTCTACGGATTCCTGCAGGCCGGCGTGGCTGAGGTGCGCGTCTTTAATCGGACGCGGGAGCGCGCGGAGGCGCTGGCTCAAGCGTTCGGCCCGCGCGTCAAGGTGTTCGACTGGTCCGAGCGCGGACCGCGGTCGCGCGAGGCGGCGGTGCTCGTGAACACGACGACGATCGGCATGAATGGGGTTGGGTCCCTCGACCTCGACTTCCACATGTTCGACCCGAGGTGCGTCGTCGCCGACATCGTCTATGTGCCGCTCGCAACCGAGCTGATCGTGCGGGCACAGGGCCGCGGTCTGCGCACGGTCGACGGGCTCGGCATGCTCCTGCACCAGGCGGTGCCTGGGTTCGAGAAATGGTTCGGCGTGCGGCCCGAGGTGACGAGCGAGCTGCGCGCCCTCCTCGTCGCCGACATCGAGGCGGGCGCATGCTGATCATCGGCATTACGGGATCGCTCGGCATGGGCAAATCGACGGCGGCCGAGTATCTGCACACGCGCGGGATCCCCGTCTTCGACGCCGACAAGGAGGTGCACAAGCTCTACGAGGGCGCCGCGGTGGCGCCGATCGAGGCGGCGTTTGCGGGGACGACTTTGGGCGGCAAGGTCGACCGCGAGAAGCTCTCCGCCGCGCTCATCGCCGCACCGCACCGCTTCGGCGAGCTGGAGAAAATTGTGCATCCCTTGGTGCGCGAGGCCGAGCGCACGTTCCTGAGGGCGCAAGCCCGGCGCGGCACCGACGTCGTCGCGCTGGAGATCCCGCTCCTGTTCGAGACGGGCGCCGACGCGCTCGTCGACGTGACCGTCGTCGTCAGCGCCACGCCCGAGCTGCAGCGCCAGAGATTGAAGAAAAGAGGCGTCTCGCGCGAGAAGCTTGAGCAGCTCTTAGCCCGCCAGCTCCCGGACGCGGAAAAGCGCGCGCGCGCCGATTTCGTCGTGGACACGAGCGGGGACGTGACGGAGAGCCGCGCCCAGCTCGATGTGCTCGTTGAGCAACTCAAAGACCGCGCCGGTAGCGCCTACGCGCGTCATTGGGCTTGAAGTGCGGAGCCAATTCGCAGCACATATGCTTCCTCAATGCGCGAGATCGTCCTCGATACGGAAACGACGGGCCTCGACCCCAAGAGCGGCGACCGCCTCATCGAGGTCGGCTGCGTCGAGCTGTTGAACCGCATCCCGACGGGCCGCGAGTTCCACCGCTACGTCAATCCCGAGCGTGACGTTCCGGCGGAGGCCGTTGCGGTGCACGGGTTGTCGGGCGAGTTCCTGAAGGACAAGCCGCTTTTTGCGCAAGTGGCCGAGGAGCTCCTCGAGTTCATCGCCGAGGACGGCCTCGTCATCCACAACGCCGTCTTCGATATCGGCTTTCTCAATGCGGAGCTTTCTCGGCTGTCGCATCCGCCGATCACCATGGACCGCGTCACCTGCACGCTGCAGCTCGCGCGGCGCCGCCATCCGGCCGGACCCAACAGCCTCGATGCCCTGTGCAAGCGCTACGGCATCGACAATTCCAAGCGCTCAAAGCACGGGGCGCTCGTCGATTCGGCGCTGCTGGCCGAGGTCTACATCGAGTTGTTGGGCGTGCGCCAGGCGGCACTCGGGCTCGCGATGGAGAGCGCCGCGGCGCTCAGGGAGGAGGCCGGCACTGGCGGCCGGCGCGGGGCGCTTGTCCGGCCCGCGCCACTGCCGCAGCGGCTTACGGCGGAGCTGGAGGCGGAGCACCTCGTCTTCATCGAGACGCTGGGACCGCGGGCGCTGTGGCGCCGCTATCTCCTCTCCGCGGCGGAGTAGCGTCGCGCAAAGAAGGATGCCGAGCGGTCGTAACGCAACTGGAAGCTCACTGCGAGGGGCGACGGGCGTGGGTCGCGCCCTACATGGCAGGGCTGTCGTTGACGAGCAGTCTTTAGTTACCGTCACGACGTACCGCCGGTTACGGTGTTATCATGCGGGAGGTTGGCTCTTTTGCTAATCGCCGCTAGAGTCATGGTGGTTTCGGCTATTGGTGTTGCGTTATGTCTTTGGTTTCGACGCTCGACGGCGTTGCCATACGCCTCCCTCCTGATCGTCAGGAGCGGTTGCTCTACTGGCGCAGGGCACAAAAGGAAGGCTGGGAAAGGTGTAGGTTGCGCTTCGTTAGACAGAATACGGACAACCGCACGACCTTCATCGACATCGGTGCCTGGATCGGCCCAGTTTCATTGTTCGCCGCAGCGCACGCGGAAGCGTGTCATCGCCATAGAGCGAGATCCGGTAGCGGCGCAGGAGCTCGAAGAGATCGTTGCGCTCAACAACGCACCGTAGAAGTCTGGCAGGCAGCGATTGGCGTCGACAATCAGCCCTTAAATCTGATCGTCCACCGTGCCCTGGGCGACACCATGACGTCCGCACTGGGAGACCCCGGCGCTGAGAAGATTACTGTCAATTCACTGACGTTCGAGGATCTAAGCGCGGCGCTATCGAGCGACGACGTGAAAGTGACCCTGAAAGTGGACATTGAGGGGCAAGAGTTTCAAATCGCACCAGATCTTGTCGCCTTCGCGCGGCGACACGGCGCCCTCTCCACCTCTCCATTCACTCGGGCCTTCTCTGCAGGTCGCTACGCAGATCGTTCGGCCCCGCGCGGGCGCGCTTTCTCACCTTCAAGGCGACGGCCGCTCTGATCGATCGGATAAGTTCGCACGGTCGCGTGACGCGTTCAAAGACCGGCCGACCAGTGTCGAGGTCGATGCTGCTTTCCCTCGTGTTCCTACGCAGAAAGCCAAGGAACTTCGACGTCGATGTTATCCCTCCAGCAACCCTATAGATTGACGGGGTT
The DNA here is from genome assembly GCA_963724945.1 of uncultured Alphaproteobacteria bacterium. Lineage (GTDB taxonomy): Bacteria > Pseudomonadota > Alphaproteobacteria > Rhizobiales > Hyphomicrobiaceae > Hyphomicrobium_A. Next base: position 609,321 of record CAVRWL010000003.1, read on the forward strand.
GGGTTGAAAGATGCCAAAATTATCTGCGCTGATACAGACTGTGGCCGCGGCGAACGCAGACGATACTCTCGTACTCTCGTTTCCCGGGCATGGCGCCCAGGCATTTCGTGACACCTGCGGACATGATGCGTAGATGCTCTGCTCAGTGGAACTCCTCAGCTGCGTCATGGCGGAGCCATGCTTCGCATGGACGGGAGAGGTCGACGCGAATGCGAGAGCATGAGCGGCGGATGAGGGGTTAGCGGCTCTCGGGGACGGGTACGAGATCGCTCAGTTCTTGGCTTCGGGCGCGGACTTCTGCGCGGCAAGCTCCTGCTGGCGGCGCACATAGAGCGTCGCGAAGTCGAAGGGGTCGAGCAGGAGCGGGGGAAAGCCGCCTTCGCGCGAGATGTCGGCGACGAGCCGGCGTAGGAACGGAAAGAGGATCGACGGGCAGTTGACGAGCAGGAACGGCTCGAGCGCCTGCGCCGGGATGTTCTCGATCTTGAACAGGCCCGCGTACACGACCTCGAGCTCGTAGACGGTGCCGTACTGGTTCGTCGCGTGCGCGTTGAAGTCGATGCTGCTCTCGTAGAGGTCGGGGCCGACCCCTTGCGCGTTGACGTTGATCGCGAGCTGCAGGTTCGGCGTGTCGCCGGGCTCCTTCAGGAGCTTGCCGATGTTCGGGTTCTCAAACGACAGGTCCTTAACGTACTGGCCGACGACCTTGACCTGCACGGGCGGCGGCGCCGGCTTGTCCTCGGCGGGGTGGCCGTTCGTTCCCTTGCCGGCGTTCGTCATCGCTGCGGGTCCATGTGACTTCAAGGATTCATCTGGCTTTACGCTTGCCGTGCGGCTGGCTAGCACGCCGACCCGACCGCCGGCAATGCTTCGCAGCGCCTCGGTACGGGCTCGTTCCTCTAAGACTCGTCGTCCGTTTTAACGTCGTGCTCACCGAGCCGCTCATAGGTTCCCTCGATGACGGTGGGACGCGCTACCTTGCCAGAGCGCGTGCCTTCGGAGGCTCTCGATCCTCCCGCAAGCGCCGAAAGGGCCCGCCTGATCGCCGATCGGCGCACGAGCGGTACGAGCAGCAACAGCCCGATCGCGTCCGACAAGAAGCCGGGAACGATGAGCAAAAACCCGGCCACGATGAGAACATAGCCGTCGAGCAGCGGCTCGAGCGGAACGCGTCCCTCGCTCATGGCGGCGAGCATGCGGCTCACCATGGAAAGGCCTTGCTCGCGGATGACGACCATGCCGAGCGCCGCCGCGGCGATGAGGAGCGCGATCGTCGGCCAGAAACCGATCGTTTCCCCGGCTTTGATAAGAAGGGCGATCTCGAGCAGCGGAAAGGCGACGAAGATCAGAAGCAGAGCCAGACGCAAGGACGGCAGCATGGCAGACCCTCAAATGTTGCTCATATCGGGTCCCAGATCGCCTGAAGTTGCCGCAATCCGGTTGGCTTTGGGGCGTTTGTGCCCTACTTTGCAGGGAGCGACCATCGTTATCTCATGATGGCGGATCGGATCAGAGGCCCCTCGCTGGCGTTGGACTTGTGCGTTGGACTTAAGCCTGGGGCTTGGGCCACGCGTGCCGCGCGATCATATATAGCTTTCGTATCCAGTCACGCCGTTGATCGCCAGGAAGGCAGCCGCCAATGGAGACGATTAATCTCTTTACCCTCATATTGCTGATCGTTGCGGTCGTCGTGATCCTGAAGCTGCGCAGCGTTCTCGGGCGGCGCACGGGCGATGAGGAGGCCCGGCTCGAGCGCTACCGGGCCGAGCGGCGCCAGCAGGGCACGGCGCCTGCACCCACCGACAACGTCGTGGCGATGCCGCGGCGCGATCGCGAGGGCCCCATGCCCCAGGGCAGCGAGGTCGCGCTCGCGGATGCCGAGGAGCGCATCAAGGACTATCCCGGCATCGACGCCGAGGTGCGCAACGGGCTGCTCGACGTCGCCAAGCTCGATCCCGCCTTCGACCCCGAGGCGTTCGTTCGCGGCGCGAAGGCTGCCTACGAGATGATCGTGACCGCGTTCGCGGAGGGCAACCGCAAGATCCTCAAGGATCTCTTGAGCCGCGACGTCTACGACGGCTTCACGCGCGCCATCACCGAGCGCGAGGGCCGCGGCGAGCAGGTCGACCAGAGCTTCGTCGGCATCAACAAGGCCGAGATCGTCGAGTTGGAGGTCAAGAGCGGCATCGCCAACGTCACGGTGCGCTTCGTGAGCCAGCTGATCTCGGCGACGCGCGATAAGGCCGGCGCGATCCTCTCCGGCGACCCGCAGCGCATCAAGGACGTGACCGACATCTGGACCTTCAGGCGCGACATCTCCTCGGTGAAGATGCGCGCCAATCCGAACTGGGAGCTCGTGGCGACCCAGTCGCCGAGCTGAGGGAGCGCGAGGGCTAGGGTGCGCGGGTGGCAGCAAGCGGCGCCGGCAAGCATTCTGACCGTAGGGCCATCATCAGGGCCGTGGCGCTTGCCGCCGCGGCCCTCAGCATAACAGGCGTCATCGCCGCCATCGCCATTCATCTCTTCATGACGACGCCCAAGGCCACGCTGGAACCCGCCCGCTTCGCCGATCTGCCGAGGTGGGAGGACGACGATCATCTGGCGGCGCTGAAGACGTTCCTGCGCTCCTGCGAGCGCGTGATCGCGCGGGGGCAAAGCACCGCAAGCGCCACCGCCGCAAATGGCGCCGACCTGGCAGCCGCGTGCCGCGCCGCACAGGCGCTCAAGGCGCCGACGCGCGTTGCGGCCAAAGCCTTCTTCGAGAGCCACTTCATTCCCAATCGCGTCGTTGAGGAGGGCCGTGGGCTGCTGACAGGCTACTACGAGCCGGTGCTCGAGGGCTCGCGCAAGGAGGGGGGCCGTTTCCACGTGCCCATCTACAAGCGCCCGCCCGATCTCATCAATGTCGTCGCCGAGACCGAGCGCGCCTCCAAGAGCGACGGCTACTCGCACCTGCGTAAGACGGCGAAGGGGACCGAGCCCTATCCGACACGGGCCGCTATCGAGCAGGGCGCGCTCAAGGGCCAGGGCCTGGAGCTTCTCTACCTCGAGGATCCTGTCGATGCCTTTTTCATGCAGGTGCAGGGATCGGGGCGCATCAAGCTCACCGACGGCACGAGCGTGCGCATCAACTACGATGGCAAGAACGGCTATCCCTATACGTCGGTCGGGCGCTATCTCGTGGAGCAGGGCATCTTCGCGCCGGGCACGGTGACGCTGCAGGCCTTGCGCAAATGGCTGCACGCCGATCCCGAGCGCGGAAAAAAAGCGATGTGGCAGAACCAGTCGTTCGTCTTCTTTCGCGAGCTCGACGGCACGCAAGCGCAGGACGGCCCCCTGGGCGCGCTCTCCGTGCCGCTGACGCCGGGGCGCAGCCTCGCCGTCGACACCGCCTACCATCGGCTCGGATCGCCCATCTACGTGACGGCGCCGTCGCTGACATTGTCGGCGAAGGAGGGCTTCAACCGCCTCATGGTGGCACAGGACGTCGGCTCCGCCATCAAAGGCCCGGAGCGCGGCGACATCTACTACGGGTCGGGCGACAAGGCTGGACGGCTCGCGGGCACGACAAAGCATGCGGGCAGCTTTTTCGTGCTCATCCCCATCCGCCGAGCCGCAAACGGCGCAGGCCCACTGATCCGGCAACGCTCGCCATGGCCAAAAAAGACAAAGACAATCGGCCATCGAGCAAGTCCACCGGCAAGCGCGCGAGCGAGCATCTCTCCGCGGAGGAGCGCGCTCTTTGGGAGCACGCCGCGCGCGACTTGAAGCCCTTGAAGGTCAAGGCCGAGCGCGTCGCGGGCAGCGGCAAGGAAGCGCCTGAGGCTGCGCGCGCGCACAAGGAGACCGTGCGCGCCGTGCCGCCGCCGCGTCGTCCCGAGCCGCGCCCTGCCGCGCCCGCGAAGCCGACCGTCCCCCCGCTCGCCGATCTGGAGCGGGAGCGGCGCAAGATGCGGCGCATCGGAACCGGCCGCATCGATATCGAGGCGAGGATTGACTTGCACGGCATGCGCCAGGCGGAGGCGCACGCCGCGCTGCGCCGGTTCCTGACGCGCGCGCACGCCGACGGGCGGCGCTGGGTGCTCGTCATCACCGGCAAGGGTGCGCCGCTCGACCGCGAGCGGGAGGCCGACGACGTCGGCTACGGCAGCATCGAGCGTGGGGTCTTGCGCCGCAACGTGCCGCGCTGGCTCGCCGAGCCTGAGCTGAGAGCGATCGTCGTCGGCTATGCGACGGCCGCCATCCGCCACGGCGGCGAGGGCGCGCTCTACGTGCAGCTGCGCAAGAACGATCGCTTGCGACACGACTAGGTGGTGGGCTCATAAATCTTCTGCTTCACCTGCAATAGCGATCATCGCCGCTCATTGCTCCATGTCGCCGAAGGTCTGCATTCTCAGCCCTTATAGGCCTTGCGAAAATTCTCTGAGGACAGCTCGCCGAGAACGGCGCGAAGGCTCGCGGCCTTCTTGTCTCCGAAGACTTTCTCAAAGCGCTGTTGCGCCTTTGCCCAGAGGCGCATCGTTTGTTGAAGCTTCTTTTGGCCGGCATGCGTCAGCGTTGACGTGCTTCACGCGGCGATCCTCCTTGTCCGGAACGAGGGCAACATAGCCGTCTCGGACAAGTGGCTTGAGAGTATGTCCGAGTGCGGAGAGGTCCATGACGATCTCGGCCGCAAGATCACGCAGCGTCGGCGCGCCCATGATGTGGATCTGGGCCAGCAGGCCATGCTGGGTGGCACGCAGTCCGCTGGGCGCAAGCTCATCGTCATAGAGCTGACCCAGCATGCGGCTTGCCCGCCGCAGCATGGAGTTGTTGCAGTCCTGTGTCATCGGAACCTCTCCCTCATGAAGGGTGGGGTAGGCCTAAAGAACAATCAAGGCATATGCCACTGATTTGACTAGACTAAGTCGATTTGCCCCTCTGCATCGCTCCCCCCTTCAACCAGAAAAGTCTTGATTTCTCCGTCTTCCGTTCTGATACTGGTATATGCCAGTAGTTAGACAGGAGACGTATCATGGTTGGTAAAGTGCGGCCACGACCGTGGCCAACCAGACGGTGCAGGGCTCGAACGGCGTGCGCTATGCCTATCGGCGTTCGGCAACCCGGCAGCTGTAGGCCGTTTGTCCTGCTTAACCAACTTTCGCAGCAACTGACAATTGGACCCCGCGAAGCCGACGCTTTGGCCGTCGAGCGGAGGTGATCGCCTTCAACAACGTGGGCGTTGCCTCAACTGACGGGACGACACCGCATCCCGGACGCAGATGGCCGGGACGCCACATCTCGTCAAGCGTCAAACTGAGCAAGACGATCTTTTCGGATTTTCGCTTGGCGGCTTCGTCGCCCAGGAGATCGCCCTACCGAGGCCGAACCTCGTGCGCAAGCCCACCTCGCCGGCACCGGACCCGAAGGCGGGCCCCTCATGCACGGCTGGCGCAAAGACGTCGCCGACAACGCCCGCAGCGATCAGGCCGGCGCCGAGCAGCTTCTCTACATCATGTTCAGGCATACGCCGAGCAGTCAGGCCAAGGGTGCGGAATATCTGGGCCGCTTCATGGAGCGCAAGGACCGCGATGCGCCGAGCAAGCTTGCAATGCGTGTCGCGCAATATGATGCCGTCGTCGAATGGGGGGTGCCCGACCATAACAAGCTGCAGCGCCTTGTGGCCATTCAGCAGCCGACCTTCGTCGCCAACGGCGATGACGATCTGATGTGCCCACCGCGGCTCACGCACCTGATGGGCGGACTTATTGCGAATGCCCAAGTCAAGATCTATCCGGATGCCGGACACGGCTTCCGTGGCAGCACCACATGGAGCGTTGGTGCCGACGTGAGACGCATTCCTATCGGCTTGAGCCGGCACGGACCTTCGCGCGGTCAGCCGCGCGGAGGCCGCAGCGAGCCGTGTGCTGGATCATCGGCAACCCGCTCTATGCTATCACAATGATCCGTTACGACATCACGGCGGGGCTGTTCGCGCCGGTGGAGTTGCTCGTGACCGAGAATATTGAAGGGGCCGGCGCGACGGTCACCTACGTTACACCCTCTACCCTCATCCAGGCCCGCCTGGGTTCCAAGCGCTAAGGTCTCTGCTTAGCGGACTTCTGGTCGAAGATCGGCAGGCGGCCGAGGGAAGCCCGGTTACGGGCAGGTCTCGGCGAGCTTCTGCAGCGCCGGGCTGAGGCCCGCGAGCGAGTAGGTATCGGTGGTGGCGGTGCCGCGCGCCGAGGTCGCCTTCACGATGGCCGTCGTTCCCTTCTTCATGGCCTCGATCAGCTTCAACTCCTCGGTCGGGTCGGAGACGAAGCCGCGCTCGCCCTTGGCGAACAGCTTGAAGGTGTCGGTGCCGATCGTCACCGTCATCTCCTTCTTCTCGTCGATCTTGTAGCCGACCTTCACGCTGGGCTCGGTCTTGACGCCGTCCTTGGGCCAGGCGGAGACGTAGAAGTAGATCGGCCCGCGGTTGGCGCCGAGCGGCTCGACGGCCTGCGGCTGGGAGGCGACGAAGCACGTCTGCTTGGGCGTCGCGGTGTCGGCATAAAGGCTCCAGGCGCCCTGATGCTCGACGAGGTCGACAGTTTGCGCGGCCGCCTTGGTTGCGCCTAGGGCCGTGATCGCTGCGATCGCGACGCCGAATTGCTTGTTTCGGGCTTTGCTCATAAGGGCCCCCCCTTCGCGACACCTTTGCATTTTATTGAACGTCCACCATAGGCGCCATCGCCGTCGTCTGTCATCCTTTCCGGCCCGGCTTACCACCGCTTCTTGAGCCCGCCGGAGGGGCGGATTTCGGGCCTCCGGGGCTTATCGGACGCTCCGCGAAGCGCCCGAGCGTGCGCACCCGGTCGTACATGACGATGGCTCCGGCCATGGCCACATTTACGCAGAAGCTCGTAGGGATTTTCACGACGTAGTCGCAACGCGAAAGAAGCTCCGCGGACAACGAGCCCTGCTCGGGCCCCAGCACGTAGGCCGCGCGCAACGGGTGGCGGAAGCTCGGCAGATCGATCGCCTCGTCCAAGAGCTCGACGCCGACGAGCTTGCAACCGTCGGGAAGCGCCATCTCGGCGACCGAGGGCCAGTTGTAGTGCGGCAGATGCCAGCGCCCCTTGGAGGTGTCGGCGCGTGCCTCCAGCGCCTGGTAGGTGGCGCCCACCGTGAAGGTAAAGCTCGCGCCGAAGGCGTGCGCCGAGCGCATCAGGTTGCCGAGGTTCAACGCTTTCGACATACGTTCCGCGCCGATGCCGAAGTAGCCGCGCAGGCTCGGCGGTGCATAGGGAGGCGGCGCCTGGGGCGGCGTCTGCGACATCTCGCTTGCGCTCTTGGTTCTTGCCGCAGGGTGCGGCGCGTGGTCGAAGGGCGGCGCGGGCGTGAGCCCGGAGCTGCCCGTCGCGGAGGTTTCACATGAAAGCGGCCCTTTGCAAGCGCCTCGACGGGCCCGACGGCATTCTCATTGAGGACATCCCCGAGCCTTCCCCGGGTCCCGGCGAGGCCCTCGTCAAGGTCAAGGCCGCGGCGCTGAACTTCCTCGACACGCTGATCACGCGCGGGAAGTATCAGTCAAAGCCCGACCTGCCGTTCTCGCCGGCGGCCGAGATCGCCGGCGTCGTCGAGGCGATCGGCCCCGATGTTACGGGCGTCCGCGTCGGCGAGCGGGTGATGGCCTGCCTCGGCTGGGGTGGCGCGCGCGAGAAGGTCGTGGCGCCGGCCACAGCGCTTGTTGCGATCCCCGAAGGTGTGAGCGATGAGGTCGCGGCGGGTCTCAGCGTGACCTACGGCACGGCCATTCACGGATTGAAGGACCGCGGCCGGCTGCGCCCGGGCGAGACAGTCGCGGTGCTCGGCGCGGCGGGCGGCGCCGGTCTTGCCGCGGTCGAGATCGCCAAGCTCATGGGGGCACGCGTCATCGCGGTCGCCTCCTCCGAGGAGAAGCTCGCCGTCTGCCGCGATCATAGCGCGGACGAGCTTCTGAACTACAGGGCGACCGATCTCAAGACGGGCCTGCGCGCGCTGACCGGCGGCGCCGGCGTCGACGTCGTCTACGACTGCGTCGGGGGCGACGCCGCAGAGGCGGCGCTGCGGGCGATCGCCTGGCAGGGGCGCTTTCTCGTGATCGGCTTCGCCTCCGGCGAGATTCCCAAGATCCCGCTCAACCTGCTCTTGCTCAAAGGCGCCGACGTCATCGGCGTGTTCTGGGGCGAGGCGGTAAAGCGCGATCCTGGCGGCCACCGCCGCAACATGAACGAGGTGCTGTCCTGGGTCGCGCAGGGAAAGCTCGCCCCGCGCGTGCACGCGACCTACCCGCTTGCGGACATTCGCGCCGCGATTCGCGTGCTCGAGAAGCGCGAGGCCGTCGGCAAGGTCGTGCTGACGCTCTAAGCGTCCGAGCTTCTTATCGGAAAACCGGTTCCCACTTTTCCGGAAAGCACTCTAAGCGCACAAAAATCGTGCATCCGTTCAGGAATTGTTTGCCAGCTGCCGGCCATGCTGAGGGCCGATCCTCAGTAGCCGTCGCGGCCGAGAGTGCGCATGCGTACGACCCGATTTCTCGCCGGCGGCCTCGTCCTGCTCGCAGCGCTGGTGGCGGCGACAGAGCCGACGTCGGCGCAAACGCTGCTGCAGCGCTTGTTCGGGATTTGGGGGCGTGCGCCCGACTACGGGCATATGGGCGAGCCCATTGGGCCCGGTGAGGGATCCGGTGCGGAGCCCAGCGACGACGGCTCGCGCTACTACGGCGGCGACCAGAGCTTCCCGGAGGACTACAACACCTACCGCACCTTGTGCGTGCGCACGTGCGACGGCTTCTATTTTCCCATCGGCGACAGCGTGCGCCGTGCGCGGCTCTACTCCGACGCGCGCACCTGCACGCAGCGCTGCGACGGGGAGGCGCGCCTCTTCTACTACCCGACCAACGGCGGCAGCGTGGAGACGATGGTCGATCTGTCGGGGCGCCGCTACGCCTCGCTGCCGACCGCGTTTCTCTATCGCAAAAATCTCGTCGCCGGCTGCGCCTGCAAGCCCGAGCCATGGTCGCCGCAGGAGGCCGCGCGTCACCGGGGCTACGCCGCGGCGCAAGCCTCCGCTGCCGCAGGCAGCAGCGGGCAGGAGGCCGCGGCCGGCGGCGGGAACGAGGATCAGGGCGGCGGAGCAGCGGCGGCCGCGCAAGGGAAAGGCCCCTACTACGAGGGCGAGGCCGAAGCGGAGAGCGCGCCTCCGCCGCGCCCGGCCTACTATTCCCGCTGGCGCGACCGCGCGCGCTACGGCTGGCGGTGAGGGGCTACCACCCGCCCTCGACGTCCTGGACGTCGGCGAACTCGCCGCCTCTCAACGGAAAGGCCGCCTCCACCACGTAGGGCCCGCCGCCGATCTTGGGCCGCGAGGAGAACAATACGAAGCGGCCGACCAGAAAAGGGCGCGAGCGGAACGCGCCGATGCGGCCCAGGATGCGCGCGATCTCTCCGGGGCTCGCGTACTTGAGACGGGCGACCGTCACGTGCGGTTTGAAGGCGCGCGGCTCGGGCGCCAGGCCCGCCGCTCGCGCCGCGCGCTCATTGGCGCGTGCGAGCGTCTCGAGCTCGGGGCCCGCCTCGATGCCGGCCCACAGCGAGCGCGGCTCGTTGCCGCCGAAGACGCCAAGGCCGGCGAGGCGCACCTCGAAGGCGTCGACTGAGATCGCGGCGAGGCGGTCGGCGAGCTCCGCCGCCTGCTCGTTGGTGATGTCGCCGGCAAAGCGCAGCGTCAGGTGCAAGTTCTCCGGCTCGAGCCACTTGCTGTTTCCCGGCAACGGCTGGCGCAGACGCCTGAGCTCCTCGCGCTGCTCGTCGGGGATCTCGATGCCTGTGAACAGGCGCGGCATTGACGCTAGCCCTTCAGCTCTTCGATTGCGGCTCGCGCTTGGACGCAGCGCGCGTGATCAGCTGCTCGACCGTGGGCATGATGCGCTTGACGATCTCGGCGACGCCCGTGGCCGTAGGATGCATGCCGTCGTCCTGGTTGAGCTTGGGGTCGAGCACGACGCCCTCGAGGAAGAACGGATAGAAGATGAGGCCGTGCTCGCGCGCGAGATCGGGAAAGATGGCATCGAAGTCGTCCGAGTAGTGGTCGCCCCAGTTGGCCGGCGAGCGCATGCCCGCGAGCAGGATCGGGATGTGCCGCTTCTTAAGCGTGGCGATCATCTTCTCGAGATTGGCGCGCGTTACCTTGGGATCGATGCCGCGCAGCGCGTCGTTGGCGCCGAGCTCGAGGATCACCGCGTCGGTGCCATCGGGCACCGCCCACGCGAGCCGATGCAGCCCGTCGGCCGTGGTGTCGCCGGAGACGCCGGCGTTGGCGATCACCACGTTGTGGCCTCGCGCCTTCAATTCTTTCTGCAGTTGCACCGGGAAGGCCTGGGCGGGTCTCAGCCCGTAGCCGGCGAACAGGCTGTCACCGAAAGCGACGATCCGCAACGGTTTTTGTGCTTCCGCGCGGGCGAGAGCGGGGTTGAAAGCGCCGACAAAGACGTTGACGAGCGCCAGAATGCCCACCACCTGTGCAAAGCCGTATCGATTGCGGCGCGCGTTCATCGGCTTCATGTTTCCGCCTCAAGGTGCCTGCAAAGCCTCTGGTGTGGCGAATATCTCGATCATCACACTAGTTGAGGTAAAGGTGCGCTCAAGTTGAGGCAAGACCTTGAACGCCAAGCTGCGGAGCCCTGCAACTCGTGAAAGAGCCCATCGTCGCGTTGAAGGACGTGCAACTCACCCTGACGAGCCGTGCCGGGCCGGTCGAGGTCCTGCGCGACGTCCGCCTCAGAGTCGAGGAGGGCCAGTCGCTGGCCGTCGTCGGGCCGTCGGGCTCGGGCAAGACGTCGCTGTTGATGGTGGTGGCGGGTCTGGAGCGGGCGACCAAAGGACGCGTCGATGTCGCCGGGCGCGAGCTGACCGCGCTCAGCGAGGACGAGCTCGCGCTCTTTCGCGGCGCGAACATCGGCATCGTGTTTCAGTCCTTCCATCTCGTGCCGACCATGACGGCGCTCGAGAACGTCGCCCTGCCGCTCGAGCTCGCCAGCACTCCCGATGCCTTCGCCATCGCGCGCGATCTTCTGGACGAGGTGGGGCTTAGCCCGCGCATCGACCACTTTCCCGCGCAGCTCTCCGGCGGCGAGCAGCAGCGTGTCGCGATTGCGCGCGCGCTGAGCCGGGCGCCTAAGCTCATCCTCGCCGACGAGCCGACCGGCAACCTCGACACCAAAACCGGCCGCCAGGTCGTCGAGCTGTTGTTCGGCCTGCAGCGCCGCCGCGAGGCGACGCTCATTCTCGTGACCCACGACGAGCGCCTGGCCGCGGCCTGCCAGGACACGATCCGCATGGCCGACGGGCGCATCGAACGTGCGGCGGAGGCGCTCGTGTGATGATCGGGACACTGGCGTCGTGACGGCAACGGAAGCGCTTACCTCCACCCGCGAAGGCCACGGCTGGCGCCTGCCGGCCGTGGTCGCCATTGCCTTGCGCGAGTTGCGCGGCGGCATGAGCGGATTTCGCATCTTCATCGCCTGCATCGCGCTCGGCGTCGCCGTCATCACCGGCGTCGGCGCGGTGTCGGACGCGCTGCGCGCCGGCTTCGAGCGTCAGGGCGAGGCGATCCTCGGCGGCGACCTGGCGCTGTCGCGCATGCACGTGCGTGCGCACGGGGAGGAGCGCGATTTCCTTGAGAGCCTCGGGCGATTAAGCGAGACCGCCACCATGCGCACGATGGCGCGCCGCCCTGACGGATCCGACCAGGCGCTCGCGGAATTAAAGATCGTGGACAAGGCCTATCCGCTCGTGGGCTCGGTCGTGCTCGACGAGGGCAAAGATCTGCAGGAGGCGCTCGCTGAGGGCGCGCTCGTCGATCCCGTGCTGCTCGAGCGCCTCGGCCTCAAAGTCGGCGACAGCCTGATGCTCGGGACACAGAAAGTTGCGATCAGCGGCGCCATCAAGTCGGTGCCCGACGGGCTTGGCGACCGGCTGACCTACGGGCCGCGCATTCTCGTGTCGCTGGCGGAGATCGACAAGTCCGGCCTTATCAAGCCCGGGCACGCTGATCCGCTGGCGCTACGCGGTGAAGCTCGACGCGGCGAGGTCGGCGAGCGTGGCGGAGCTGCGCGAGGTGCGTGCGCGCATTGCCGCCCGATTGCCGGAGGCGGGCTTCACCGTGCTCGACCGGCGCGATCCCTCCCCGCAGGTGAGCCGCACGCTCGACCGGCTGCGCCAGTTCCTGACACTGATCGGCCTCACCGCGCTTCTCGTCGGCGGCGTCGGCGTCGCCAACGCGGTCGCGACCTTCATCGACAAGCGCCGCAAGGTCATCGCTACGATGAAGAGCGTCGGCGCCACCAGCCGGATGGTGCTCGGCATCTTTCTCACGCAGATCGTCATCGTCGCCGCGATCGGCATCCTCATCGGGCTCGCGCTGGGCACGATCGTGCCGATCGTGCTCAACGCGTTCTACGGCGACATGGTGCCGATCCACGTCAAGATGACGGTGTCGGCCTTGAGCGTCGTCTCCGCACTCGTCTACGGCTTCGCGGTCGCTCTCCTGTTCACGCTGTGGCCGCTCGCGCGCATCGAACGCGTCAGCGCCAACGTGTTGTTCCGCGATGAGGTTGCGCACGAGCGCGCCACGCCGCGCGTCTGGGTCGTCGTCGCGACGCTGGCAATCGCCGCCGTGCTCGTCGGCTTTGCGCTCTTCACGTCGGATTCAAAGCGCGTTGCCCTTTATTTCTGCGGCGGCCTCACGGTCGCTTTCGCGCTGTTTTTCGTGCTCGGCACGGCCGTCACCTGGGCGGCGCGCCGTCTGCCACGACCGCGCATGCCGGAGCTGGCGCTCGCTGTGCGCAACCTCGGCGCGCCGGACGGGCTGACGCGCTCCGTCGTCTTGTCGCTCGGGGCGGGCCTCTCGCTCCTCGTCGCGGTGGCGCTCGCGAATGCATCGCTGGTGGAGGAGCTCAAAGAGCGGCTGCCGGCGCACTCGCCCGACTATTTCCTGCTCGATGTCGCGCCGACGGACTATCCGGCGCTGACCGATCTCATCAAAAGCGATTTCCCCGGCGCCACGCTCGAGGACGCACCGATGCTGCGCGGGCGCATCGTGCGCCTCGGCGGCAGGCCGGTGGAGGACATCAAGGCGCCGCCGGAGGCGCAGTGGGTCTTGAACGGCGACCGCGGCCTGTCCTACGCGGTTGACGTGCCGAGCGGCTCCAAGGTGGTGGCCGGCAAATGGTGGGGGCCCGACTATTCCGGCGAGCCGCTCGTCTCGTTTGAGGCCAATCTCGCCGGCAAGCTCGGCGTCAAGATCGGCGACACGGTCACCGTCAACATCCTCGGCCGCAACGTCACGGCGCGCATCGCCAACCTGCGCGAGGTGAAGTGGGAGAGCCTCGCCATCAACTTCGTCATGGTGTTCTCGCCCAACACGCTTCAAGGCGCGCCGTATAACCTGCTCGTCACCATCGCGCTGCCGCGGGGAACGCCGCTTGCCGCCGAGGTGCGGGGCATGCGCGCGCTCGGCCGCGACTATCCTTCCGTCACCGCGATCCGCGTCAGGGACATGCTCGACGCGTTCAGCGCGGTGTTCGCCAAGGTGATGACGGCGGTGAGACTTGCGGGCGGCGTGACGCTGCTTGCCGGCGCGCTCGTGCTCGCGGGCGCACTTGCCACGGCGCAACGCCGGCGCATCCTCGAGGCCGTCATCCTGAAGACGCTCGGGGCGACGCGCCGGCGCATCCTCATCGCGCACGGGCTCGAGTACCTCCTGCTCGCCGGCGTGACCGCGCTCTTCGCCGTCGTGCTCGGAGCGGTGGGCGCCGCGCTCGTCGTCACGCAACTGATGAACATCTCGTTCAGCTTTTCGGGGACGGCGGTGGCGATGGCGCTCGGCCTATCGATGGGGCTCGTGCTCGTCTTCGGCGGCGTGGGGACCTGGAGCGTGCTGAGGGCGCCTGCTGTGCCATTCCTGCGCTCAGAGTAGGTAAATGCTAAAATGCCGGCCTTTCCCGGCCGCAACTGGCGCTGGGCGGGCAAAATACTGCGCCGGCTCGTCTTGAAAGCTGCGCCCCAAGCGCGCATATTTTCTTGGCGATTTGGCAGCGTTTGCCGAACCAACAAGGGACCCAAGGATACATTCATGGCTCAGCTCGACAACAGGTACGCGCAATCAGGGGTGGCGGCCCGCACCGGAGCCGCCGTCGACGAGGGCCTGCGCGCCTACATGCTCGGCGTCTACAACTACATGGCCGTCGGCGTGGCTCTGACGGGCATCGTTGCCTATTTCACCAGCGTGATGGCGGGTCCGATCGACGCGCTGACGCCGTTCGGCCAGGCGCTCTATCTGTCGCCGCTGAAGTGGGTCGTGATGCTCGCGCCGCTCGGCTTCGTGCTCTACCTGGGCGTGCGCATGCAGCAGATGAGCGTCGGCGCCGCGCAGACCGCGTTCTGGCTGTTCGCGGCCGTCATGGGCCTGTCGCTCTCTTCGATCTTTCTCGTCTTCACCGGCCAGTCGATCGCGCAGATCTTCTTCATCACCGCGGCGACGTTCGGCGCCTTGAGCCTGTGGGGCTATACGACGAAGCGGGACATCTCCGGCTGGGGCTCGTTCCTGTTCATGGGCGTCATCGGCGTCGTCATAGCGATGCTGGTCAACCTGTTCCTACAATCGAGCGCCCTGCAGTTCGCCATCTCGGTGATCGGCGTTCTCGTGTTCGCCGGCCTCACGGCGTATGACACGCAGCGCATCAAGGATGGCTACCTGATGGTGCGGGGCGATGCGACCATGGTCGCCAAGAGCGCCATCGTGGGCGCGCTCGCCCTCTACCTCGACTTCATCAACATGTTCATCATGCTGTTGAACCTGTTCGGCAACCGCAACTAGCCCGCGCGCGACAGCCAGCAATCATCGAAGAGCCCCGCAAACGCGGGGCTCTTTGCTTTTGCAACTAGGCGCTGACGAGGCGCAAGCGGCCCTCGAGCACGTTCAAGACGCGCAAGAGATCGTGGCCGCGCTTCAAGATGAGGCCCGCCGGCGCCACGATCGCGTAGGCGCCCTGCTTGCGCGCCAGGCGCGGCGTCTTCTCGATGCGGAAGAGCGGGCATTCGCAAGCGCGGCGGAACACGGAGAACACCGCTTTGTCGCGCTCGATGTCGATGGCGTAGTCGCGCCATTCGCCGGCGGCAACCTTGCGGCCGTAGATTGCCAGAATGGCGCTGAGCTCGTGGCGGTTGAAGGTCGTGAGGCGCGATCCTTGCGCTGCGCCTTGCGCTCCCTGGCTTCCTGGCGGAACGGTGCCGCGAAAGCCGCCCGCTTTGCGCGGGCTGAACATTATCGGCTCGGCGTCGCTCAATGGCGCCTCCTTGTCACAGCCCGGTCATGATTGCGCCAGTCGCAACCGATTTCAAGGCCTGCATGTGCGGTCGCGACGATGTTCCCCGCCGCCGCGGTGCCCGCGCAAAGGTTGTGCAGGGCACGGAAATTCCCCGACATGGCCAAATTCAAGACCTTTCCCGGACAACGATCCGCCTCAAAGGATTGCGATCGTCTGATCGTTGCCTCAGGCCCGGTCCTCAAGGAGCAGTTCTGAACTCTCAGCCCCCCAGCCCCCCAGGGCGGTTTCTACGGACCGGGTCTTGTTGGCAACCTTCCTGTGAATTCCTATCCCCAAGAGCGTGATGGGCCGGTCCCCGCCGGCCCAATTTTTTTGTCCCGCCGCCTTTGAGGCCGCGCCACGAACGCCTACGTTGGTCGGCATAGCGAGGCGCGACATAGGGGATTGAGGCCAGTGGCAAAACACGGCAAGCCGCCGAAGCGGCAGAACGGCTCGCCGCCAAAACGGCACGATATCAAGTCGGCGGCGCCGGCCAAGCGGCGCGCAGCTAAGGACGCAAATCCGCTCCTCGGCCGCTGGAAAACGCCGTTCGGGCTGCCGCCCTTCGATAAGATTAAACTGGAGCATTTCCGCCCCGCCTTCGCGGCCGCGCTGCAAGAGCACAAGGCGGAGATCGCGCGCCTGACGCGGCAGACCTCGCGCCCCACCTTCGCCAACACGATCATCGCTCTCGAGAAGAGCGGCCGGCTCCTCAACCGCGTCTGCGGCGTCTTCTTCAATCTGGCCGCCGCCGACACCAACGACGAGCTACAGGCGATCGAGCGCGAGATCGCGCCGCGGCTTGCCGCGCACCAGACCGCCATCATGCTCAACGCTAAGTTGTTCGCCCGCGTCGACTATCTGCACGAGCGCCGCGACCGCCTGCGCCTTACCGACGAGCAGCGCCGCCTGCTCGAGTTGCATTACAGCTGGCTCATCCGCGCCGGCGCCAAGCTCGGCCGCAAGGCCAAGACCCGCGTCGCCGCGATCAACGAGCGGCTCGCCTCGCTTGCGACCACGTTCTCCCAGAACGTCTTGAAGGACGAGCAGTCCTGGCGTCTGGTGCTCGAGGGCGAGCGCGATCTTGCCGGCTTGCCGGCCTCCCTGCGCGCCGCCGCCGCGCGGGCGGCCGCCGACATGGATCCAAAGGGGGGTCTCAAGGGCAAGCACGTCATCACGTTATCGCGCTCGAGCATCGAGCCCTTCCTGCAGTTCTCCGCGCGGCGCGACTTGCGCGAGCAGGCGTTCGCCGCCTGGGTCAAGCGCGGCGAGATGGGCGGCGCCACGGACAATCGCGCCATCATGGCCGAGATCGTACGCCTGCGCGCCGAGCTCGCGGATCTGCTCGGCTATGCGAGCTATGCCGAGTACACGCTCGAGGACACGATGGCGAAGACGCCGGGTGCGGTGCGCGGTCTGCTTGGCGCGGTGTGGCCCGCTGCGCTGAAGCGTGCCGACGAGGAGCGCGCCGCGCTGCAGCAGCGCGCGAGCGCCGAGGGCGGAAACTTCGCGATCGCGGCCTGGGATTGGCGCTACTACGCGGAGAAGGAGCGCAAGGCGCGCTTCGACGTGGATGAGGCCGCGACCCGTCCCTACTTCACGCTCGACAACGTCATCGCCGCGGCTTTCGACACCGCCTCGCAGCTGTTCAAGCTGCGCTTCAAGGAGCGCGCTGATCTTCCCCGCTATCACCCGGACGTGCGCACATGGGAGGTGAAGGACGAGCGCGGGGGCCACGTCGGGCTCTTCCTCGGCGACTATTTCGCCCGGCCCTCGAAGCGCTCAGGCGCGTGGATGAGCAATTTCCGCGGGCAGGCCAACGTCGCCGGCTCGGAGCGCCCCATCATCGTCAACGTGTTGAACTTCGCGCGCGGCGAGGAGGGAGCACCGACGCTGTTGTCGCTCGACGACGCGCGCACGCTGTTCCACGAGTTCGGGCATGGCCTGCACGGCCTCTTGTCCGACGTCACCTACCCCTCGATCTCCGGCACAAATGTCGCCCGCGATTTCGTCGAGCTGCCCTCGCAGCTATTCGAGCACTGGCTGACGGTGCCGGGCGTGATGAAGCGGTTCGCGCTGCATCACGAGACGGGCAAGCCGATGCCGCAGGCGCTCGCCGAACGCCTGAAGAAGGCGCGCAATTTCAACCAGGGCTTCGCCACGGTGGAGTACGTGGCCTCGGCGCTCGTCGACATGGAGCTGCACGCGGTTGCCGACACGGCCGATCTCGACGTCGGCGCCTTCGAGCAAACGACGCTTGATCGCCTCGGCATGCCGCGCGAGATCGTCATGCGCCACCGCGTGCCGCACTTCCTGCACATCGTCGGCGGCTACGCGGCGGGCTACTACAGCTATCTGTGGTCGGAGGTGATGGACGCCGACGCCTTCGCCGCCTTCGAGGAGGCGGGCGATCCATTCGATCGGGCAACGGCGAAGCGCTTGAAGAAGTTCATCTACGCGGCCGGCAACGCGCGCGATCCGCTCGAGGCCTACGTCGCCTTCCGCGGGCGCCCGCCGCAGATCGAAGGCATGCTGAAGAAGCGTGGGTTAGCGGGTTAGCGGCAGCGCAAGCCCGATCTAAGCGAATTTCTTGAAGGCGTTGGACTCGGAGGTGAGGAGGTCGAGGAAGCGCACGTTGATGTAGATGTTCTCGCGTCCTTCCTGCCGCTCCTGCAGCACGCCTTTCGCCGCGAGCTCCTTCATATATTTGGACGCCGTTTGCCTGACCGCCAGGCCCGCCTCGACCACATCGGCGATGCGGGCGTAGGGCTGGGTGAAGATCACCTCGATCAGCTCGCGGCTGTAGATTTTGGGCGATGACGCGCTGACGTAAGCCACGGTTGCATCCATCAGGTCGCCGATGGCGCGAATCTTTGCCGTCGTCCACAGCGAGGTCTCCTCGACAGCCGTCAGCATGTAGACGAGCCAGGCTTCCCAGGCGCCTTGAGTGGTCACGGCGAGCAGGCGGTCGTAGTATTCGCTGCGATGCGCGTTGATGTAGCGGCTCAGGTAGAGGATCGGCAGGTCGAGAAGTTTCTTGTCGATCAGGTAGAGCGTGTTGAGGATGCGCCCGGTGCGGCCGTTGCCGTCGGTAAAGGGATGGATCGCCTCGAACTGATAGTGCGCGGCGGCCATGCGGATGATCGGGTCGAGGTCGTCGCCGGCGTGCAGGAAATGCTCGAGGCTCGACAGCTTCTCGCGCAGCAGCGCTTGCCCTTCGGGCGGGGTGTAGATGATCTTGCCGCTGGGATGGTGAGCAAGCGCGGTGCCCGGCACCTTGCGGATATCGAGGTCCACGTTTTTTATGGCCCGGCACACTAAAACGGCGGTGCTGGTGCTGAGTGGCTTCTTTTGTATGTCCGTGAAGCCCCGCATGAGAGCGGTGCGGTAGCGCAGAGCCTCCTTGGTCGCGTCGTCGGCTTTCTCGGGATCGACGTTGGCAAACTTGAAGAGCGTGTCGTTGGTGGTGACGATGTTCTCGATGGCCGAGCTGTCGCGCGCCTCGCGCAAGGGAATGGAGTTGATGAGCACGTCCTGGTTGGGTATGAGCCGGGCGGCCTCCTTGAGGCCGGCGAACGCTCGGCCGGCGCCGACGCACTTGCGCAGCACCGGCACCGTTTCCAGGTTTTTGCGCGGGGGAAGCGGTGGTAAAGCGTTATACGGCTTTGCGGGATTGAACTTGGACGTGTGCAAATTTTGCGTTTTTTTGCCCATGTCCCGAGGATATGTTCACGCGGTTAACACGTCGACAATGGCATGTTAAAAAAATCGCGTTTTGTTAACATGTCCACGGGAAATGTCAATCTCGTTACCATATCGCCTGCCGGGATCGAAGTGGCCCGACGAGGGTAATCTCTCGGCTTTTTTGCCCATATCCACCACGATTAAGGTACGCCGTACCCATATCGGCAATACGCCGATGCGGCGTGCGGGTTAGCGGTCGGCTACCACAGCCCAGACCTACCACAGCCCCGTCCAGGCGGCGCCCAGGATCGGTCCCGCCTTGCCCTCCTGCAGGAGCACGATGCACGCTTCGGTCTCCGGCGTCATGATCGCGGTGCGCGCGAGCTCCAGGTGCATCGCCTTGCCGTTCCAGGTGCCGACGGGCAGCAATTCGCGCACGATGTTGGTGTAGGTCAGCGTCTTGCCCTCGTTGTCGCCGCGCTCGACCGGGACCTTGGCCTTCTTCTGCACCACGGCGAACCAGATGGTCGCCTCCTTGTCCTTCAAGTCCGGCGGCGCGTCGCCGGCCTCGATGATGATCGAGTTGCGCTCGTGCCAGAAGCGGATCGGCACGCGGATGGATTTCAGCTCCGCGTCGGTGGTCTTGATCGCCGCTTCGATGGCGTTGCGATCGCTGCCGTTGACGCCGATCATGCCGTTGACGACGACCTGCGGGGTGTAGATTGCGCCGTCGCCACGCGCCTTGGCGTAGAACTTCTGCCGCTCTGAGTTCTTGTCGGAGGCGAGCGTGTCCTTCCAGCCGAGGTAGTCCCAGATGTCGACGGGCAGCGACAGCGCGATGACGTCGGGCCGCTCCGCGTAGGAAGCGAGCACCTTGTCGGCCGGCGGGCAGGTGTCGCAGCCCTGGCTCGTGAACAGCTCGAGCACGTTCTTGGGCGGCCCGAACGACGGATTGATGCCGCTCCCCTGCGCAAAGGCGCGAGGGAACGGCACCATGAGCGCCATTGAGAGCGCGAGAAAAGTGGCCAGCCGCATTCGCAAGTCTACCCGGAAAGGCAACTTTGTAACTAGACTAGTTGCCGAACTTTAGCGCTTCAACGGGCTGTCACGAAAGATTGAGTCGCGTTGCGGCGCACTGTGGAAGGGCGGAGTGTCAGGCGGCCAAATTGCGCAGGACGTAGTGCAAAATGCCGCCGTTCTTCAAGTACTCGAGCTCATCGAGCGTGTCGATGCGGCACAGGAGCGGCACGGTCTTTTTGCTGGCGTCCGCAAACGTGATCTCTGCGCTCATCGTCTGACGCGGCCTGACCGCGGCGAGGCCGCGAATCGTTACAGTCTCGTCACCTTTGAGGCCGAGCGATTGCCAGCTGGTCCCCTCCTCGAAGGTGAAGGGGACGACGCCCATGCCCACCAGGTTGGAGCGGTGTATGCGCTCGAACGACTGCGCGATCACCGCCTTGACGCCGAGCAAGCTCGTTCCCTTCGCGGCCCAGTCGCGCGAGGAGCCGTTGCCGTACTCGACCCCGGCGAAGACCACGAGCGGCACGCCCTCGGCCTTGTAGCGCATCGCCGCGTCGTAGATCGGCATCTGCTCGCCCGAGGGGTAGTGCACCGTGAAGCCGCCTTCCCTGACGTTGCCGGAGGCGTCCTTGGTCATGAAGTTCTTGATGCGGATGTTGGCGAAGGTGCCGCGCATCATCACCTCGTGGTTGCCGCGGCGCGTGCCGTACTGATTGAAGTCGGCAACCGGCACGTCGTGCCCCAAAAGGTAGGCCCCGGCGGGCGAGGCCGCCTTGATGGAGCCGGCGGGCGAGATGTGGTCGGTCGTGATCTTGTCGCCGAAGAGCCCGAGGATGCGCGCGCCGACGACGTCGGTGACGGGGGCGGGCGTCTGGCCCATCCCCTCGAAGTAGGGCGGGTTGCGCACGTAGGTGGAGCCGGAGTTCCACGCGTAGGTGAGCCCGCCCGGAATGTCGATTGCGCGCCAGCTCGCATCCCCGTTGAAGACGTCGGCGTAGCGCTCCAGGAACAGCGACCTGGTGATGTTCTCGGCGATGAAGGCCTGGATCTCCTGCGCCGACGGCCAGATGTCCTTGAGGAAAACCGGCTTGCCGTCGCTCCCGGTCCCGAGCGGCTCCTTGCTCAAATCCTTCTGCACGGAGCCGGCGAGCGCGTAGGCGACGACGAGAGGCGGCGAGGCGAGGTAGTTCGCCTGCACGTCGGGGCTGATGCGGCCCTCGAAGTTGCGGTTGCCCGACAGGACGGCCGCGGCGACGATACCGTTCTCGTTGATGGCAGCCGAGATCTCCGGCTGAAGCGGCCCCGAGTTCCCAATGCAGGTGGTGCAGCCGAAGCCGACGAGGTTGAAGCCGAGCTTGTCGAGGTAGGGCTGCAACCCCGCCTTGTCGAGATAGGCGGAGACCACTTGCGAGCCGGGCGCCAGCGAGGTCTTGACCCATGGCGCGGCTTTGAGGCCCTTCTCGACCGCCTTCTTGGCGACGAGCCCGGCGGCAATGAGCACGCTCGGGTTGGAGGTATTGGTGCAGCTCGTGATCGCGGCGATGACGACGTCGCCATGGCCGATGCCAAAGTCGCGGCCCTTGACGGGAGCGCGCTTTTGCAGCTCGCCCGGCTTCTTGTACTCGGTCTCCATCGCCTTGGCGAAGCCGGCGCCGACGTCGGGGAGCGCGATGCGCCCCTCGGGCCGCTTCGGGCCCGCGAGCGAGGGCACGACGGTCGCAAGGTCGAGCTCGAGCGTGTCAGTGAACACGGGGTCGGCCGACCCGCTCTCGCGGAAAAGACCTTGCGCCACGGCGTAGTCCGCGACGAGCTTGACGCGGTGCGCCTCGCGCCCCGACATGATGAGGTAGGCGAGCGTCTCGGTATCGATGGGGAAGAAGCCGCAGGTGGCGCCGTACTCGGGCGCCATGTTGGCAATCGTGGCGCGGTCGGCGAGCGGCATGGTGTCGAGGCCGGGGCCGAAGAACTCCACGAACTTGCCGACGACGCCCTTCTTGCGCAGCATCTGCGTCACGGTGAGCACGAGGTCGGTGGCGGTCACGCCCTCCTTGAGCTTGCCCGTCAGCTTGAAGCCGATCACCTCGGGCAGAAGCATCGACTGGGGCTGGCCCAGCATGGCGGCCTCCGCCTCGATGCCGCCCACGCCCCAGCCGAGCACGGCGAGCCCGTTGACCATGGTCGTGTGGCTGTCGGTGCCGACGAGGGTGTCGGGGTAGGCGAGTGTCGTACCGTCGGGAAGCGCCTTGGTCCACACGGTCTGGGCGAGGAACTCGAGGTTGACCTGGTGGCAGATGCCGGTTCCGGGCGGCACCACGCGGAAGTTGTCGAAGGCGCCCTGGCCCCATTTCAGGAAATTGTAGCGCTCGCCGTTGCGCTCATACTCGTGCTCCACGTTGTGGGCGAAGGCCTGCGCGGTGCCGAACTCGTCGACGATCACCGAATGGTCGATGACGAGATCGACGGGCACGAGCGGGTTGATCTTCTCAGGATCGCCACCGAGGCTCTTCATACCGTCACGCATGGCGGCGAGGTCGACGACGGCGGGCACGCCGGTGAAGTCCTGCATGAGGACACGCGCTGGGCGAAAGCCGATCTCCGAGCCGGCCTTGCCCTTATCGGCGAGCCAGGCCGCGACCGCCTCGATGTCGGCCTTGGTGACCGAGCGGCCGTCCTCGTGGCGCAGGAGGTTCTCCAAAAGCACCTTCATGGAGAAGGGAAGCTTGGAGATGCCTTTGAGCCCGTTCTCCTCGGCGACGGGAAGCGAGTAGTAGACGTAGGTCTTGCCGCCGGAGCTCAAGGTTTTGCGGCACTTGAAGCTGTCGAGGGAGAGCGGCTCTGCGTCCTTCAAGGCGGAAATCTCCTTCATTCGCGCTTCTCGGCCCGTCAAAGAGGCGCGCTGACCTTGCCGGTCGGCGGCGCCCACGCCCTGCCAGGATCGGGGCAGCGTCTTTGCGCTGGCGTCAGTGGAAGCGTGCCTCTTATATAGGCCCGCGCGGCCCGGGGCCAGCGAGCGTCCTCCACGCGCATCTTGCGGGATTTCCCCTGCGTTTCGCCAGAGCATTCTTGCGCGCGGATGATCAAGAGCTGTGCAGCTCATTGCTGAAAATCTGGTCTTGAGCCGCGGCGGGCGGACCGTCGTCGACGGGCTCTCCTTCGCCATCGAAGCAGGCGAGGCGCTGCTTTTGACCGGGGCCAACGGCGCCGGCAAGACGACGCTTTTGCGCGCGCTCGCGGGCTTCCTGGCGCCTGCGTCCGGGACCGTTCGCATCAAAGGCGCCGACGATGAGCGCGAGAAAGCTGAGCTTTTGCATTTCGTCGGCCACCTCGACGGCATCAAGACGCACCTCACGGTCAGAGAGAACCTCGGCTTCTGGGCGGACTACCTTGACGGCCGGTGGGGCCGCGATTGGGGGCCGCGGATCAAGGCGGCGCTCGAGCGCTTCGGGCTCGGCGGGCTCGCCGACATCCCCGCCGGCTATTTGTCGGCCGGGCAGAAGCGGCGCCTCGCGCTCGCGCGTCTCGCCGTGACAACGCGTCCGCTGTGGCTGTTGGACGAGCCGACGGTGTCGCTCGATACCGCCGCGGTCGCCCGGCTCGTCGCCGCGATCGACGAGCACGTCATTACCGGCGGCATCGCCATCATCGCAACGCACGCGCCGCTGGCGATCGCGCGCTTCCGCGAGATCCGCCTCGGGCCTGCGGAGGCCGCGGCATGAGCGCATTTTTGACGCTCGTTCTCCGCGACCTGCGCCTCTCCGTGCGCCAGGGCGGCGCGCTCGGCACCGCGCTCGGCTTCTACATGGTCGTCGTGACCATGCTGCCCTTAGGGCTCGGCAGCGACCTCAATCTGCTGTCGCGCATCGCGCCCGGCGTCTTGTGGATCGCGCTGCTGCTGTCGGCGCTGCTGTCGCTGCCGCGCATCTTCGGCGCCGACTACGAGGACGGCTCGCTCGACATCCTGACGACGGGGCCGCTGCCGTTGGAGCTCGTCGCTGCCGCCAAGGCGCTCGCCCACTGGATCTCGACGAGCATTCCGTTGGCGCTTCTGGCCCCCGTCCTCGGCATCCTCTTGAACCTGGAGATCGGCGCCTACCCGGTGCTCGTCGCGACCATGCTGCTCGGCACGCCTGCGGTGAGCTTCATCGGTGCGGTGGGGGCGGCGCTGACGCTGAGATCGCACCGCGGCGGGCTCTTGATCGCGCTCTTGGTGCTGCCGCTCTACGTGCCGACGCTCGTGTTCGGCATGGCCGCAATCGGCGCGCTGCTCGGCCCCGGCGGGGTCATGAGCCCGGTCCTGATCCTGACCGCGCTGTCGCTCTTTGCCGTCGTCTTGGGGCCGATCGCCGCCGCGGCCGCCCTGCGGCTGCAAATGCAGTGAAGGTTAAAGGCAGTAGGCAGTCGGCAATCGACAGTCGGCAATGAGAGACGGGTGCCCGGTCTTCCCGACTGCCTTACTGCCGACTGCCTACTGCCGGTCCAATTGCACTTCCCGGCATTACCCCTTAGATCAAGTCCAATGCAGAGCCTCACACAGCGCCTCGCCAACCCGACCAAGTTCATGGAGCTCTCCGCGCGGGTGCTGCCGTGGCTCGTCGGCGCGGCCGCCGTGATCCTGGCCTACGGGCTCTATCTCTCTTTCTTCGTCGCCCCGCCCGACTACCAGCAGGGCGAGACCGTGCGCATCATGTACATCCACGTGCCCTCGGCCTGGCTCGGCATGGCGGGCTATGCGCTGATCGCGGTCTCCGCCTTCGGCCTGCTCGTCTTCCGCCATCCGCTTGCCGACGTGTCCGCCAAGGCCGCCGCCCCGCTCGGCGCGGTCTTCACGTTCCTCGCGCTCGTGACGGGATCGCTGTGGGGGCGGCCGACGTGGGGGACATACTGGGTGTGGGACGCGCGGCTCACCTCGGTCCTGATCCTGTTCTTCCTCTATCTCGGCCTCATCGCGCTCCGATCCTCGATCGAGGACGAGACGCTCGGCGCCAAGCTCACCGCCGTCCTTGCCCTCGTCGGCATCGTCATGCTGCCCATCATCAAGTTCTCGGTCGAGTGGGGCAACACCCTGCATCAAGGCGAGAGCATCTTTCGCGCCGGCGGCCCGACGATCGATCCCTCGATCCTGAGGCCGCTGCTCGTCATGACGCTCGGCTTCACGGTGCTGTTCGCCGCGCTGCATCTGAAGGCGATGCGCAACGAGATCCTGCGCCGCCGCGTCAAGGCCCTGCAGATGGCCGAGGTGGCGCGCGCGCAAGGCCACCGCCTCGCGGCGGCGGAGTGAGCTCATGGATTTGGGACCGCACGCTGCCTTCATCTGGTCCGCCTACGCGATCACCGTTGTTGTGCTCGCCGGCCTCATCGCGTGGCTCATAGCGGACGGGCGCCTGCAGCAGCGCCGCCTCGCCGACCTTGATGCGCGCGGCGTGAAGCGGCGCTCCGAGGGCGGCGCCAATCGCACCTCGTGATGCCGGAGGCTACTCCTTTCATGCCAAAGCCTGTCGATGATCGCGGCGCCATGGGCGGTCCCGAGGGCGCTCCCCACGCGCCGCCGCGCCGCCGCGGCCTCACCTGGGTCATCGCGCCCGTCCTGGTCTTTGCCGCGCTGATGGCGCTGTTCGCCTTCGCGCTGACGACGGGCGATCCCTCGCGCTTGCCCTCGGCCCTGATCGGCAAGCCGGCGCCGACGACGGCGTTTCCCGCCGTTGCCGGCCTCATGGATGCCGACCGCCCCGTCGCCGGCTTCACCAGCGCGGACCTCGGCAAGGGGCAGGTGAGCGTTGTGAATTTCTGGGCGTCCTGGTGCGCGGAGTGCGCCGACGAGCAGGCCCTGCTCTTGACGCTCAAGGACAAGACCGGCGTGCCGCTCTACGGCGTCAACTACAAGGACGACGCGATCGAGGCGCGCCGCTTCCTCGGCCGCTATGGCAACCCATATGTGGCGGTCGGAACCGACAAAAGCGGCCGCGGTGCCATCGA
Source organism: uncultured Alphaproteobacteria bacterium (assembly GCA_963724945.1). Taxonomy (GTDB): domain Bacteria; phylum Pseudomonadota; class Alphaproteobacteria; order Rhizobiales; family Hyphomicrobiaceae; genus Hyphomicrobium_A. The sequence goes on from CAVRWL010000003.1 coordinate 635,371, forward strand.
TTGGGGCGTCTACGGCATGCCGGAGACGTTCGTCCTCAACGGCAAGGGCGAGATCGTCTACAAGCACGTGGGCGCCGTCACGCCGGATTCGCTCATGTCGAAGCTGATCCCGGCGATCGAGGCCGCGCGCAAGGCATCAGCCGGCAACAGCTGAACCGCTTTCCTATGCCTCACAACGTGGCCGCAATCGTCTCCAGCGGAAGGTAAAGAGCGTTTGACTCCTCCCTGAGCACCGAAAATCCGTGCTTGCGGTAGTAGTCGAACGCCTTGGGATTGAGCGCGTGAACGATCAGCAGTCTTGCTGCCACGTGCTGGGCTCCGGCCAACGCCCGCTTCATCGCCTCCCGCAAAAGATGCGCCCCAAGGCCGGTTCCCTGCTCGGGCTTATCGACGGCCAGCCGTGCAAGAACAGTTGCCGGAATGGGGTCGGGCATGTTGCGCCGTACTTTGGCCGAGGTATCCGTGTGGGCAACGGCACCGTTCGCGAGCGAAAAATAACCGACGACGCGCTTACGGCGGCATATGACGAACGTGTTGGCTATTCGTGCCGCGAGAGCAGGGAGAGCGCGACGTTGCAGCCAGAGATTTAGGGTAGGCTCGCCGCAATCGAACTCAGTGAGACTATGCTCGGCACGAAGCAGAGCGGGCTTTGTCAGGCTTGGCTTCTTAGTCACGCTGGAGCCCTATGCCGCTGCTAGGTGGCCTCCCACGGCGGCTTTCTCGACATCAGCCGCTTGAGGGCGGCGTTGGGCGGAGCGGGTGAACTCCAGCACCTTGTTGAGCGCCTTCCAGTCGTCCGCGCCGAGCGTGAAATACACCTGATTTAAAATCACCTCTTGCGCACGCGCGCGCGCGCTCATCAGCATGAACTCGGTTCTATTCTGCCCGAGGGCATCAGCCGCGCGGTCGATCAGGTCCCGCGTGGCTTGGTCGGCACGCAGGTTGATGATGCCAGAAGCAGATTGCTTCTTTGCCGGGGCGCTCCGCCGCGCTCCACCTTCCTTGGCCCGGAGCCCCATAGCGTCCGTGCGGGCCATGCGAACCTCCTGTGTGCACAATGTAGGCACAAGAGGTATGTAGCTATTGTGTATACATTGTCAATACGGAGGCGCCGGGCCGCGGCGCAGCAACCCTACAGCTTGTAGAACTGCCCGCTCGCCTCGTTGAGCGCCGAAAGCTGGCCCGTCGCGATGTCGAAATAAGCCCCGTGCAGCGCCAGCCGCCCCTTGCTCTCGAGCGCGTCGAGAAAGGGGAACGAGCGCAGGTTCTTGAGCGAGGTCTTGACCCCTTCCCGCTCCAGCGCGGCCGCCATGTCCTTGCGCGCGGCGCCCTGGTGGCTCGCCATCACGTTGAGGCGGGCCCCTTCCAGCATCGACATCCACTTGGTGATGAACTGGCCCTCGGTCTCGCGCGCGGCCTCGCGGTCGAGCGCCGCTTTGATGCCGCCGCAGCCGGAATGGCCCATGACGACGAGATGCTTGATCCTGAGGTTCAAGACGGCGAACTCGATCGCGGCCGAGACGCCGTGGTAGGTGCCGCCGGTCTCGTAGGGCGGGATCAGGTTGGCGACGTTGCGCATGACGAACAGCTCGCCCGGCATGGCGGAGAAGATCGTCTCCGGGTCGACGCGGCTGTCGCAGCACGACACGATCATCACATCGGGCGACTGGCCGTAGGTGGCGAGCTCCTCGTATTGCTCGATGTTGGGCTCGAAATGCCGATGCTTGAAGCGGCGGTAGCGATCGGTGAGGTGATCGGGGAACGGTGTCATGGTTGTGCTGTGACCTTGGGGTTCGTCTTGGGCTTCACGGAGATAACCGCCGGCGTCACCCAGCTCAAGACCAGATAGCCCACCAGCGCCGACACGGTCGAGCCCATCAGCACGCCGATGCGGATCTCGGCTGCCCGGTCGGCGTCGACGAAGGCCAGCATGCCGATGAAGAGGCTCATGGTGAAGCCGATGCCGCCGAGGATCGCCACGCCGAACAGCTGCGCCCAGGTCGCACCTTCCGGCTTGCCCGCGAGCTTCAGGCCGATCGCCCCGAGCGAGAACGAGAAGATGCCGATCGGCTTGCCGATGAAGAGGCCGAAGGCGATGCCCAGGGGGATCGCGCTCATAATCTTGTCGAACGTCATGCCGGCGAGCGAGACGCCGGCGTTGCCGAAGGCGAACAGCGGCAGGACGCCGAACGTGACCCACGGATGCAGACTTTCCTCGAGCCGCACCAGCGGGCTCTGCGTCTCGCCGTCGGGAATGGTGAGCGGGATGGCGAGCGCCGTCACCACGCCCGACAGCGTGGCGTGCACGCCCGAACTCGAGCACGCACAGCCAGATGAAGAGCCCAGTGAGCACGTAGGGCGCCGTGTGCGTGACCCCGCGCGTATTGAGGATCGCCAGCGCGGCGACGCCGACGGCCGCGAGCCCGAGCGCGGCGAACGACATATGCGAGGTATAGAAGAAGGCGATTATGATGATGGCGCCGAGGTCGTCGATGATGGCGAGCGCCAGGAGAAACACCTTGAGCGAGGTGGGCACGCGCGGGCCCAACAGCGCCAGCACGCCGACCGCGAAGGCGATGTCGGTCGCCGCCGGGATGGCCCAGCCGTGTAGCGCGGTGTCGTCGGTCCAGTTGATGGTCGAATAGATGATGGCCGGCACGATCATGCCGCCGAGCGCGGCGATGACGGGAAGCGAGGCCTGCTTCGCCGTCGACAGCTCGCCGACCTTGAGCTCGCGCTTGATCTCCATGCCGACCAGGAAGAAGAAGACGGCCATCAGGCCGTCGTTGATCCACAACAGAAGCGGCTTGTCGATCATCAGCGCCCCGACGCGCACCGTCACGGGCGTGTCCAGCAGGCCGTCGTAGAGCCAGCTCGCGGGCGAGTTCTGCAGGATGAGAGCAAGCAGTGCCGCGCCGAGCAGCACGATCCCGCTCGCGGCATCGTGCTGCATGAAGCGAAGCGCGCCGCTGAAGCGCTGGTTGATCGTCTTCCTGGTCGTTGCCATCCGGCCCTGTTGCCTCCTCGCCCGCCAAAACGTCCGATTATCCGACCTTAGATCGCCGCGGTGGGCAAGGCTGCGGCCTGCGCCCAGATCGCGCCCGCGTGGGCAAGCGACAATTCGTCCCGGCCGGCGCTCATGGCGATGCTCATCTCCACCGCCGCGACCGAGCGCCCAAGCGCCGCCTCGGGCGTCATGCCGTTGAGCACATGCCCCAGATAGAGGGCGGCCAGCAAGTCTCCTGTGCCATGCGGAGCCGCGTCGCGTCGAGATACAATGCAGGCGCGCGCCGCGCTTGTGCCCACGAGCAGCGTCGCGAGCCAGTTCTCGCCGGTGGGGATCGACGTCGCGAGCACGGCAGGCACGCCGAGCGTGCGCGCGGCGGCAAGCGCGTCATCGGGCGCTGCGATCGAGACGCCGGCGAACCACGACAGCTCGAAGGCGTTCGGGGTCGCGACGTCGCATTGGGGCAGCAACAGCTTGGCCATGGCGTCGGGCACCTCCGCGTCGAGATAGAGCCCGCCCGGCTCGTCGCCGCAGATGGGATCGCAGACGATCACGGCGGAGGGATTGGCGGCGCGCACGCGCGCGATGGCATCCCCCGCCGCCGACACGTGGGCCGCGGTCGGCAGATAGCCGGTCAGCACCGCGTCGGTGGTGGCAAGCCAACCGTTGGCGTCGAGCGCGTCGACGATCTGGTCGAGATTAACCGGCGCGATCTGCTCGCCGGCATAGCGGCCGTAGCCGGGATGGCTCGAGAGGACGACGGTCGGCAGCGCGATCACCTCGTGCCCGAGCCCCTGCAGGGCCGGAACGATCACGGCAAGCCCGACTGAACCGAAGGCGACGTGGGAGGAGAGAGCGAGGACGCGGGCCATCTGCAGGGCGATCTCAAGGTTTTTCCACTCTTGCCCCAGCTGCGGCCGGGCGCCAAGAGGTTGTGGACCATACCTTGGTGTTCGCCGCGGCGCGCGCTATTGTGCAGTGCACAAGGGGGGTTCGCATGCACATCCGCCCACGCCGCAGCGTCCTCTATATGCCGGGCGCCAACGAGCGCGCGCTCGAGAAGGCGAAGACGCTTCCCGCCGATTCGCTGATCCTCGATCTGGAGGATTCCGTTGCGCCCGAGGCGAAGGCGTCTGCGCGCGCCAGCGTCTGCGCGGCGGTGAAGGCCGGCGGCTACGGGCGGCGCGAGCTCGTCATTCGCCCCAATGCCATCGAGACGCCGTGGGGCATGGACGACTTGCGGGCGGCCGTGAGCGTCGCCCCCGATGCGATCCTGGTGCCCAAGGTTGCCCAGCCGGGCGACATCCTCACGGTGGTCAAGGTGCTGGCCGACATCGACGCGCCTCCCAAGACGCGGCTGTGGGCCATGATGGAGACGCCGCGCTCGATCCTCAACGTGCGCGAGATCGCGGCGCTGGGGGCCGACCCGGCCAACCGCCTCGCCTGCCTCGTCATGGGGACGAATGACCTGTTGAAGGAATCCGCGCGCCCGCGCGCTGCACAACCGCATCGCAGTGGTGCCTTGGCTTGCGTTTGCGATCGTCGCGGCGCGCGCTTACGGGCTCGACATCCTCGACGGCGTCTACAACGACTACCGCGACGAGGCCGGCTTCTGCGCCGAGTGCGAGCACGGCCGCATTCTCGGCATGGACGGCAAGACGCTGATCCATCCCTCGCAGGTCGGACCCTGCAACGAGATCTTCTCACCCACGGAGGAGGAGGTGTCCTGGGCGCGCAAGATCATGGCAGCCTTCGCGGCGCCGCAGAACGTGCACAAGGGCGTGATCACGGTCGAGGGCAAGATGGTGGAGCGGCTGCACCTGGTGCAGGCCCGACGCACGGTCGCCATCGCGGAGGCGATCGCGGCCATGCGCAAGACGGAGGAGGAGTGGTTTTGAGGTTTTCGCGGGCTGTGGAAGCAAAAGAAATGTCGACAGGCCGGCTATTTCTGACTAATCGGCAGCGGGCCCGGCGCGCAGAGGCAGTTACCCACCGATGACATCCACCAAGACGAACCCCGGCAACTTCTTCGAGGATTTCCGCTTCGGGCAGGAGATCATCCACGCGACCCCGCGCACGGTCACGGTGGGCGACGTGGCGCTCTATACGAGCCTCTACGGCACGCGCTTTGCGGTGCAGTCGTCGGACGCCTTCGCCAAGGCCATCGGCTACCCGCGCGCGCCCCTCGACGACCTTCTCACCTTCCACGTGGTGTTCGGCAAGACGACGCCCGACATCTCGCTCAACGCCATCGCCAACCTCGGCTACGCCAACTGCCGCTTTTTGAAGCCCGCCTATCCCGGCGACACGCTCTCCTCGGTGTCGGAGGTGATCGGGCTGAAAGAGAACTCAAACCGCGAGACGGGCACCGTCTACGTGCGCTCCACGGGGCGCAACCAGTCGGGCGACGTTGTGCTCGAGTACGTGCGCTGGGTGATGGTGCGCAAGCGCGACAAGGAGAGCCCGGCGCCCGAGGCGATCGTACCGAACCTCGCGCAGCGCGTCGATCCCGCCGAGATCGGCTCCGGCGTGCCGCCGCTCGCCATCGCGCACTACGACTATGCGCTGTCGGGCTCGCCCTACCGCTGGGGCGACTACGAGGTCGGCGAGAAGATCGACCACGTCGACGGCATGACGCTGGAGGAGGCCGAGCACCAGATCGCGACGCGCCTCTACCAGAACACGGCGAAGGTGCATTTCAACCAGCACACGGAGGCCAAGGGCCGCTTCGGCAAGCGCATCGTCTACGGCGGCGTCGTCATCTCGCTCGCACGCGCGCTCTCCTTCAACGGGCTCGCCAACGCCTTCCACCTCGCCGCCATCAACGGCGGGCGGCACGTGGCGCCCTGCTTTGCCGGCGACACGGTCTACGCCTGGTCGGAGATCTTAGAGAAGGCGGAGCTCAAGGGCCGCGCCGACGTCGGCGCGCTACGCATCCGCCTGGTCGCCGTCAAAGACCAGGACTGCGCGGGCTTCCCCTTGAAGAAGGAGGACGGCCAGTACGCCGACGGCGTGCTGCTCGACCTCGACGCTTGGGTGCTGCTGCCAAGGTGAGGCTCTCCCCGTGCCGCAACGTGAAGGTCCGCTTCCGCATGGGCAAAACGCATGGCCGCTTTTGCTTTTTGTGGCGGCCTTCGGCGCTGTCTGGATCGGGTACATCGTATTTGTGTGGAAGCTCGGCTGGCTGGCAGAAGACGTTAGGCCAGTCTTTCGCACTGTGGTCTGGTGCGCGGCGGCAGGCGCCTGGGTGCTGTGGCAGAAGCCGATGCAACCTGCGGCGTGGCTCGGCCTTGCACCCGTCGGCGCTAGAGTCGTTCTTTGGACGGCGGCGGCGTTCGCAGCGATTGTCGCCTGGAACGTGCTCCGCGCCGCACTCATCGGTCTACCAGCCGACAAGCTCGCCGGCTTGGGGTTGGTCGGCTACGTCAAGAGCCTCGTAGGCGTGTTCGTCGAGGAGCTGGTGTTCCGCGGCGTCATCCAGACACGGGCCGTTGAGCTTCTGCCGGCTTGGCTCGCGATCGCGCTCACGGCGCTGCTCTTCCTTGCGGTGCATGTGCCGGGTTGGGTTCTGCTGTCGATGTCCATTGATGCCGGCACGGTGGTCACAGTGTTCCTCATCGGAGTGATATGCGGCGTGCTGCGCTGGTGGACCGGCAGTCTATGGCCTGCGGTCGCGGCACATTGGGCCAACAACCTCGGCGCCGCGATCTAGGGAACGGGGACCGTGCGCGGCGAATGACGAATTGCCGCTTTGTTCCTACCGCGCTACAACGGTCGGACCAACCCAGGCAATCCCCGAGGCAACCCATATGGCCGAGGCGAGCACGGGGCAGCCGAGACGCGCGCCCGCCCGCTCTCTCCCCACCTGCAGATCTATCGCCCCCAGATCAACATGGTGATGTCGATCTTCCACCGGCTCACCGGGGCCGCGCTCTATTTCGGCGCGCTGCTCTTCGCCTGGTGGCTGTTCGCGGCGGCGACGGGCCCGCAGTACTTCAATTTCGTCGATCACGTGTTCGCCACCTGGCCGGGCATGTTCGTGCTCGTCTGCTACACCTGGGCGCTCATTCACCATCTCTTGGGCGGCTTGCGCCATTTCATTTGGGACACCGGCGCCAACATGGACATCGGCAGCGTCGATCTCTTGTCCTGGAGCACGATCGTTTTGTCGGTGCTGCTGACGGTCGGCTTCTGGTACTACGTCGCAATTCTGAAGGGATGGCCCTTGCCATGGCAATGATCACGCCGCTGAAGCGGGTGCGTGGGCTCGGCTCCGCGCACGAGGGGCCCAACCACTTCCTGCGCCAGCGCCTGACGGCTGCCGCCAACCTCATCCTCATCCCGTTCGCCGTGGGGCTGATCGCCACGCTCGCCGGTGCCGACCTCGGCACGGTGAAGGCGACGCTCGCAAACCCATTGATCGCGATCGCGCTCATCGTGCTCATCCTGTCGACCGCGGTGCACATGCGCATCGGCATGCAGGTCATCATCGAGGACTACGTGCATGACGAAGGCGCGAAGATGCTCCTGCTGTTGGGCAACACGTTCTTCTCCGGCGCCGTCGCCGCGATCGCGATCTACGCGGTCTTGAAATTGAGCTTCGGGGGCTGAGCGATGGCGAAGCGGCAGAACGGCGGCGGCAAGAGCGGCAACGGAACGGCGCCCGCGTCCACGACGAAGCCCGCCGTCAACGGCAAGGCCTACCCAATCCAGGATCATGCTTACGACGTGATCGTCGTCGGTGCCGGCGGTTCGGGCTTGCGCGCCACGCTCGGCTGCGCCGAAGCAGGCCTCAAGACCGCGTGCATCACCAAGGTGTTCCCGACGCGCTCGCACACTGTCGCTGCCCAAGGCGGCGTCGCCGCGGCGCTCGGCAACATGGGCCCCGACGACTGGCGCTGGCATATGTACGACACCGTCAAGGGCGCCGACTGGCTCGGCGACCAGGACGCGATCGAGTACCTGTGCCGGCAGGCGCCCGCCGCCGTCTACGAGCTCGAGCACTACGGCGTGCCCTTCAGTCGTACCGAGGACGGCCGCATCTACCAGCGGCCCTTCGGCGGCATGACGACCGAGTTCGGCGAGGGCCCGCCGGCGCAGCGCACGTGCGCGGCCGCCGACCGCACCGGACACGCCATGCTGCACACGCTCTACGGCCAGTCGCTGCGGCATGCAGCCGAGTTCTTCATCGAGTACTTCGCCCTCGACCTGATCATGGACCAGGACGGCGCCTGCCGCGGCGTCATCGCGCTCAGCCTCGACGACGGGAGCCTGCATCAGTTCCGCGCCAAGAAGACGATCCTGGCGACGGGCGGCTACGGCCGCATCTACTACTCCTGCACGGGTGCGCACACGCAGACCGGCGACGGCAATGCCATGGTGTTGCGCGCCGGCCTGCCGCTGCAGGACATGGAGTTCGTGCAGTTCCACCCGACCGGCATCTACGGCGCCGGGATGCTGATCACCGAGGGCGCGCGCGGGGAAGGCGGCTATCTCACCAACTCGGAGGGCGAGCGCTTCATGGAGCGCTATGCGCCGCACGCCAAGGATCTCGCCTCGCGCGACGTCGTCTCGCGCTCGATGACGATCGAGATCCGCGAGGGGCGCGGGCACGGGCCCGACAAGGACCACATCTACCTGCACCTCGACCATCTAGATCCCAAGATCCTCGCCGAGCGGCTGCCCGGAATCACCGAGAGCGCGCGGGTGTTCGCCGGCGTCGACTTGCGCCGCGAGCCGATCCCCGTGCTGCCGACCGTGCACTACAACATGGGCGGCATCCCCACGAACTATCTGGGCGAGGTACTGACGCTCAAAGACGGCAACCCAGACCACGTCGTCCCCGGCCTGATGGCGATCGGCGAGGGTGCCTGCGTCTCGGTGCACGGCGCCAACCGGCTGGGCTCGAACTCGCTCATCGATCTCGTCGTGTTCGGCCGTGCCGCCGCGCAGCGGTGCGCTGATACGATCGAGCCCGGCACGACGCCGGAGCTGGCAAAGGACGCAGCCGACTTCGCGCTGTCGCGGCTCGACTGCTTCCGCTACGCCAAGGGCGCAACGCCGACCGCGGAATTGCGCCTCAAGATGCAGAAGTCGATGCAGGCGCACTGCGCGGTGTTCCGCGACGGCCCGGTGCTCGCCGACGGCGTGCGCCAGATCGGCGAGATCTGGAAGGCGTCCGGCGACATCGCCGTCACGGACCGCTCGCTCATCTGGAACTCGGACCTCATCGAGACGCTGGAGTACGACAACCTCATCGCGCAGGCGGCGGTGACGGTGGGGAGCGCGGCCAACCGCGAGGAGAGCCGCGGGGCGCACGCGCGCGAGGACTTCCCCAAGCGCGACGACGTCAACTGGATGAAGCACACGCTGTCGTGGGCCGACTACGGCACCAAGACCGTCCGCCTCGACTACCGGCCCGTGCACACGCACACGATGACGAACGAGGTCAAGTACATCGAGCCCAAGGCGCGCGTGTACTGAGCGCGGGCAGGCGCGTGTTGCAATTCCGCAGAGGCTCGATGCGCTCCCCCATGCACTCAGTCCTCGTCACCGGCACCTCGACGGGCTTCGGCCTCGTGACCGTCGTCGAGCTGGCAAAACGCGGCTGGCGCGTCTTCGCCACCATGCGCAATCTCGACAAGCGCGATCGGCTCGAGGCGGCACTGCAAGCGGCCGGCGTCGGCGACACCGTGGAGATCAGCGCGCTCGACGTGATGGACGCAAGCTCGATTGCAAGCGCGGTCAAGCGCACGCTCGATGCCACCGACGGCAAGCTCGACGCGGTCGTGCACAACGCCGGCGTCGCCGCGGGCGGGGCCTTCGAGGATCTGCCCGAGCCTGAGCTGCGCCGCGTCATGGAGACGAACTTCTGGGGCGTGCTCGCGTTGACGCGCGCGCTGCTGCCGACGTTCCGCCGGCAGAGGAGCGGGCGCATCCTCATCGTGTCGAGCGAGTCGGCGTTCGCCGGCCAGCCGGCCAACTCCATCTACTGCGCCTCCAAATGGGCGATCGAGGGCTGGGCGGAGTCGCTCGCCTTCGAGGTGTCGCCGTTCGGGATCGACGTCGTCCTCATCGAGCCGGGGCCGTACGTGACCGACATCTGGGAGAGCTCCCCCCGCATCAGCCCGGAGGGCAGCGCCTATCGGGCGTGGGTGCAGTACATGTTCCGCGCGGGCGACGCGCACGTGGTCGCGCACGCGCGCGACCCGCAGGAGGTGGCAAAGAGGATCGCCGAGGTTCTCGACGCGCGCCGCCCCAGCTTCCGCAATCCCGTGGGGCGCATGGCAAAGATCGCCCACTTCCTGCGCGGCAAGGTGCCGAGCCCGGTTCTGCGCAAGGTCGTCGAGCGCTATCTCGGCCTCAACCGCGTCCGCCCCTGAACGACGGCGCGCCTCGCTTTCTCAAGGACTTGGCGTGCTGTCGTAATCCGCGCTCAATTCTGTGCGAGCACGCCGCGCCTCCGGGGAGATGACCGAGGCGCGACCAAACAGGAAACCTAGTGTCATGAATAAGAGAGTGTTGGTGCGGCTGGCCTTCGCGGCGGCCGCTTTTTCAATGGCCGCGGCGCAAGGCGCGCTGGCCGATGACGACTGCAAGGATGCCGTGTGGGCGGAAGGCCAGCCGGCGATGATGCGCGACTTGGGCGCCTACCCGAATTCGCTGCTCGCTTGGCGCTCGAAGGTGAAGGAGAAGTACGGCTCGGAGTACAATTCCTGGCGCTATGCCAAGGACCGCGACGTCAAGTGCGATAAGGCCGACGGCAAGTGGGTCTGCAAGCGCAAAGCCAAGCCGTGCAAGGACGTGCTGCACAAGGTGCTCGATGGTGCCGCGGCGGCGGTCAAGCGCGACTGCAAGGCCGAGCCTTTGAGCTCATACGGCGCCAAGAAGTCAGATGAGAAGGCGGCCATGAACGAGGCCGTATCAGGCTGGGAGATCGACGCGGCCAAGAAGTACGGCAAGGACTGGGCCACGTGGGACAACGCCGCCAGCACCGACAACGATTGCCACAAGGTGAGCGGCGGGCTGCAGTGCATCGCCGTCGGCGCGCCCTGCATGGCGAAGTGACGGCGCCGAGCCCGAAAGAGCAAGGACGGCAACAAAAAAAGCGGCGGCCGGGAAGACCCGGCCGCCGCTTCTTTAATCCAGGACCGACGTTAGATGATGTCGATCTCGGCCGGCAGGTAGGACGTGACCTCAAGGCCAACTTCCTGCTCACGAACTGCGGGCTTTGTCCAAACCTTCATAGCATTCCTCCTGAGTTAAACTACGGGCGAACCGCCGGTCCGCCTGTGCCGAATGATGAAAACCTTAGCAGCGGGCCTCGATAAACAGAAATCGCAATCACGTGAACTCGACATAAGGAAAGTTTATCGCCGCGATAAGCCTTACAGCACCCGCGCGCGATGCCTAAAGATTGCGTTGCATTCGACTAAGCGCATTGCCCGAAGTCTTAGCTCTGCTCGCATAGGATTTGCCCTCGGCTCGGCGGCTGACCGCGCGAGCGCGCGCGTCTCTTCCGAGCGTAATGGGGCATCCGCCATGCGTATCTCGTCTGCGTCTTCCTTGCTCGCCGTCGCTGCGATGATCGCTGCCTTCAGCATCACCGGCCCGGCATTTGCTCAAGCCGAAACGGGCGCCAACGTTCCGGCGAACGCCTACCCCGGGAGCACCCTCACGCCCGAGGAGAAGGCGGGTATCGCCGCGGAGGAGGACGTGACCCCCAACGATGGGCGCCCCTCCGTGCCGCCGCCGCTGGTCAAGGGCATCATTCCCGACGCCGCCGATCAAACGCCGGCAGCTGCGCCCGCGGATCCAACAGCGGGCAAGTCGACGACGAAGGTCGAGACCGAGTCCCAGGTGATCCTCAACGACGCCAAGAAGGATGATCGGGTGACCGGCAAGGACATCTCCGAGTGCATGCGCGAGTGGGATCCGCAGACCCAGATGACGAAGGAGGAGTGGGCGGCGAGCTGCCGCACGACTCTGGAGTATTTCCCGGAAAAGTCCGGCGACTGAGACTTAAGACGCGCCGCGCGCGTCGAGACAAGCGTCCCGCCTGCGGGCTCTCGCAGGCAGATCGGAGCAATTCCATGCCGCGCCGCATCCTCGCCGCACTCAGTGCGGGCCTTCTCGCCGCCATCCCGGCCACCGTTCCCGCCCACGCCTGCACGGACGTGCGCCTCATGGCCGGCGACGGCTCGCCCTTCAGCGTGCGCACCATGGAGTTCGCCGTCGATCTCGACAGCCAGGCCGTCATCGTGCCGCGCGGTGAGCACATGACCTCACCGGCGCCCAACGGCGAGGGGCTCGCCTGGACCTCGAAATACGGCTTCGTCGGCATGAACGCCTTCCGCGCCGCCGCGGCGACCGACGGGCTCAACGAGAAGGGCCTCGGCTTCGGCGCGCTCTATCTGCCGGGCGAGACCAAATACCCGACGGTCAAGCCGGGCGAAGAGGCCCGCGCGCTCTCCAACATCTCGCTCGGCGCCTGGGTGCTCGGCAACTTCGCCACCGTCGATGAGGTGCGCGCAGCCCTCGGCAACGTCGTCGTGTGGGGCGAGACGGTGCCGCAGCTGGGCTCCTTCGCGCCGCTGCACTACGTGATCACGGACGCCTCGGGCAAGAGCATCGTCATCGAGTACGTCGACGGTGAGATGCACGTCTACGACAATAAAGTCGGTGTCTTGACCAACTCGCCGACCTATCCCTGGCACATCGCGAACTTGCGCAACTACGTGAACCTGACGGCCGTCAATGCGGCGCCGGTCAAGGTCGGGACCGCGACCTATGCAGGCACGGGCCAAGGCTCGGGGCTGCACGGACTCCCGGGCGACCCGACCCCGCCCTCACGCTTCGTCATGGCCGCGGCCACGTCCTACCTCGCCGACAAGCCCAAGGATGCAGCCGATGCGCTCGTGCTCGCGCTGCACCTGATCGACCGCGTCGACATCCCCAAGGGGCTGGTGCGCGACTACGCCGATGGCGGCAAGCCGGAGGGCGACTACACGCAGTGGACCGCGTTCCGCGATCATGCCAACAAGGTCTACTACTGGCGCAGCTACCAGGACCCGGCCCTCAAGGCGATCGACCTCAAGACGGTCGATCTCTCCGCGGGCCAGCCCATACGCTCGATCCCCGTGGGCGGCGGCAAGCCGACGGTGGAGATGCTGACCCCCGCGCAGCTCACAACGATCACGCAGTCGTCGTATCGGCCCACGTCCGGGCGCTGACTGCGTCAGCGCACTTCTCATCGCCCGGTATTGGATACCATTTCCCAGCTCGGCGAGAACTGCGGTAGCCTGGTTGCGGTCGCGGGAACGGGCTGCAGGCGCGCCGGGTTCGGGCTGTTGCGGGACAGCGCGGGGTTCACGCTGATGCGGGACATTGCCGGCGCCGGGTTCACGCTGAGCCCGAAAATGCGCCAACGGCCGCCGACATTCTCAAACATCAGATTGAAGTCGATGCGCGACCTCGGGCTCGGGAAATACCCGGTGACGCTCAGCCGGCGCCCTTGGTCCATCGAGTGCAGATTGGTGATCGTGGGGGCGGTAATGGCAACGCTGGACAGATCGACGCCCTGCTGGTCGAGGTTCTGAAAAATTCTTGCGAGCCGCGCCGACGTGTTCGCCGCCTGAAACGAGGGCGCTCCCACGTCGCGCAGAACTGAGAAGTTGCCGGCGCGCACGGCGGTGTCCAGCGTGAGAATAGCCGAGCGGATGAGCACGTAGACGTGCTCGAGATCCGGCATGTTTGGCTGCGCCAGCGCGGCAAGTGGAGGCACATTTTGCCGCGCTCTCTGTGGCCCGGCGTGGACCGGACCTGCCGCGAGAAGGACTAAAGCGAGCAGGCCGAGCCCGCGCAGTCGTTGCTTCGTGTCCATGGCTACCATCCTAATGAAAGGCCGGCGCGGCCGGCGACCATGCTCGTGGTCGTTCCCGCGCCGACGCCGCCGTCGACGATGAGCGAGCTCGTCGACCCGAGGAATCCTCTCGCGACAACGCCTGCGGCAGTGGCGCCGACTGCACTGCTCCCGTCGAAATTGCCCCAGCCGACGCGCATGGCAACCACCTGACCAGGCTGGAACTGGGGTTGGGCCAGGGAAAGCGCGATGGCGATGCCGCTGGCGAGTTCCCTGTCACGGTGCTGCAGCGAGCTGATGTCGTGCTGGACATCGTCGGGGCTGAAGCTGGTCGAGGCGAGATTACCCTGTGAGTCGGTAGTCACCAGATAGGTCTTGCCGCTCTGGGCGCTCTTGCTTGCCTGCGAGGTGATGCCCGTCATGGTGTAGGTGTTGGAGGCCGTGCCGAACACCTGCTGGTTGGCGCGCGTCGTCGTCGCGCCATTGCCGAAGGCCGCCGCGTTGTCGTGCGCGGCGATCGCGCCGGGGCCGACGGCCGTGCTGTCGACGCCGCTCGCGCTCGAGTTGTCGCCGAACGCCGCGCCCCCGTTGGAGGCGAACGCATTGGTGCCCGCCGCGATCGAGCCCGTGGCGGTGGCGCCTGTGCCGATGGCGATCGAGTTGGTGCCGCTGGCGGTTGCATCCGTTCCCAATGCCATGTTCGTCGAGCCCGTGCCGGTGGACGTCGCGCCGGTGCCAATCGCTATGTTGTTCGAGCCGGCGCCGGAGCTGATTGCGGTGTCCCCGACGGCAATGTTGCTGCTCGCGTCGCCGCTTGCATTGGAGTTGAAGCCGGTTGCTACGTTGTTGCTGCCGTCACCGCTGGCGTCGGACCGATTGCCGGTCGCGGCATTCGAGCTGCCGTCGCCGGCCGAGTTTGCGACCACACCGGTTGCAACGTTCCCGCTGACGGCGCCGCTTGCATCGGAGTTGAAGCCGGTTGCTACGTTGTGGCTGCCGTCACCGCCGGCGTTGGCGGCATTGCCGGTCGCGGCATTCGAGCTGCCGGCGCCGGCCGAGTTTGCGAGCACACCGGTTGCAACGTTCCCGCTGACGGCGCCGCTTGCATCGGAGTTGAAGCCGGTTGCTACGTTGTTGCTGCCGTCACCGCTGGCGTCGGACCGATTGCCGGTCGCGGCATTCGAGCTGCCGGCGCCGGCCGAGTTTGCGAGCACACCGGTTGCAACGTTCCCGCTGACGGCGCCGCTTGCATCGGAGTTGAAGCCGGTTGCTACGTTGTGGCTGCCGTCACCGCCGGCGTTGGCGGCGTTGCCGGTTGCGGCGTTGAAGCTGCCGGTACCCGTCGCGATGCTCGAAGCGCCCACCGCCACGTTGCCGCTGTTCGAGCCTGCGGCGTTGGCATTGGCGCCCACCGCGGCGTTGCTGCTGGCGTCGCCGTTGGCGGTGGCCAAGCTGCCCGATGCCGTGTTGGAGCTGCCGGTTCCGGCCGCGCTCGAGCTTTGTCCGTCAGCGGTATTCTGGCTGCCGGCGCCGCTGGCATTGGCAGCATAGCCGGTGGCGCTGTTGATGCTGCTGACGCCGTCGGCATCGGAGGAGCTGCCCGTGGCGGTGTTGCGGCCGCTGTTGCCGCCGGCAAAGGCGTTGTTGCCGGTGGCGGTGTTGCTGCTCGTGGCGCCGCTGGCGTCGGCGTTGGTGCCGGTTGCGGCGTTGTTGCTGCCGTCGCCGCTCGCGTTCGCGGCGTTGCCGGTGGCTATATTTGAGCTACCCGCACCGCTGGCGTTGGCGCTCTGGCCGTCGGCCGTATTGCTGCTGTTGGCGCCGCTGGCGTCGGCGGTAGTACCGGTTGCCGTATTGAGGCTGCCGTCCCCATTGGCGAGCGCGCGGTTGCCGTTGGCCGTGTTGAAGCTGGCTGCACCACTGGCGTTGGAGCCGAGACCCGTCGCGGTGTTGTTACTGCTGTCGCCCGCCGCATTCGCGCCCGCACCGGCTGCAAAGTTGCCGCTGCCGGCGCCGCTTGCAATCGCGGAGAACCCGAAAGCGGCGTTGGTGCTGCCCGCGCCGCTGGCATTCGCGCTGCTGCCGGTTGCCGCGTTGAAGCTGTTGTCGCCGCTGGCGTTGGTACCCTGACCGGTCGCGATGTTGCCCCCAGCGGTACCTTGGGCATTTGCGTCGGTGCCGGTGGCGATATTGTTGCTGCCGGCGCCGAAGCTGATTGCGGTGTCCCCGATGGCAATGTTGCTGCTCGCGTCGCCGCTTGCATCGGAGCTGAAGCCGGTTGCTACGTTGTTGCTGCCGTCACCGTTGGCGCCTGCGAGCCAGCCCGAAGCGGTATTGGCGCTCCCATTGCCACGGGCATTGGTGCCGGTACCGGTCGCGGTGTTTTTGCTGCCGGCGCCATCAGCGCTGGCAACGCCGCCGACCGCGGTGTTCGAGCTATTGTCACCGGTTGCACTCGCCTCGAAGCCGTACGCACTGTTACTGCTACTACCACTGCTGTCGGCGGCGTTGGAGCTGTCGCCGCAGGCCGTGTTCAGCGGGCCTCCACCATCGCTGCCCGATGGAGTGGTTCCGGCGCCACCATTGGAGCATTCAACGGCCCAGGCCGCATCCGGCGCGAGCACGGCCTCGAGCGCGGCTGTGCTGATCGAGGCGGCGAGCAAGAGCGAAAATCTGCCGGGCAGCGACTTCGTAACCATGGTCATCCCCTTTGCGCGCCGCGCGGGCGCATCCTCGCGGGGCTGCCGATGTCCGCCACACCTAAAGTGCGAAAACTGGACGGGGAAAAATGCTGACGAGGATTTCGCTTTAGCCGCGGCTGCAACGGCAGCCCACGCACGATTGATCCGACAATCGACCCGTGCTCACTCGGGACCCAAAAACGGGCGCGACTCACAGGCTGACTTTGCTTCGGAACGGTTAATATGGAATTAAACGACGTTCATCCGCATTCAAACGATTAGCGGGAACGTCAGATTGCAAACGATTAGCCGGAAAGCGATAGGAGACCTCCGATATTCGCCTGACAACAAGCGCGGCGCTTCCGTTCGGACGGCGCTTCGACGCTTCCGCATAATTCGCGAGCGCGCCGGGGATCGGCGGTCTTTGTTTTCGATTGGGGAACGGGATAGTGTTACATTGTACGGGGGCCGAAAACTAAGGAGCGCGCCCGCGTGTCGTTGCGCAACCGCCTGCTCTTCTCGATCTTCATCACGCTGCTGCTCAGTCTCATGGCGGGCGCCGCGTTCACCTATTGGCACGCGGTCGCCAAGATCGAGACCGAGATGCAGGCGGCGATCGCGGTCGGCGGGCGTTTTGGACACAATGCCGTCGACGATACGGACGAGCTATCCAACCCGCGCCGGCGCTTGCAGCACCTCGTTGCCGACTTCAATGGCGACCGCCACCTTCGCGCGTCCCTGCTCGTCGACGGAAAGGTCATGCAAGCCTCCGAGCTCGCCAAGCCCGAGAGCCCCGCACCTCAGTGGTTCTTCAATCTATTGGCAGGACCGCCGAAGGTCTTGAACCTGAAGCTGCCGCCGGTGTTCGACCGCGTCGGCAGCGTTGTCTTACAGACGGACGCCAACAACGAGGTGGCCGAGGTGTGGAGCGACATCGGGCTCACGCTCAGCGTGCTCACCATCTTCTGCGCCCTGGTGCTGGCCTTCGTCTATTGGACGCTCGGCACCGCAATACGGCCGTTGCAGGACCTCACGGCCGCCTTTGCGCGCGTCGGCGAGCGCGACTACCGCGAGCGCGTCAGCGAGCGCGGACCGCTGGAGCTCGTTCGCCTCTATCACGGCTTCAACCAGATGGTGGAGCGGCTCGCGCACACCGAGCAGCAGAACAAGCGGCTGCAGGAGCAGCTCGCCACCGTGCAGGACGAGGAGCGCGCCGACCTCGCGCGCGATCTGCATGACGAGATCGGGCCGTTGCTGTTCGCCGCCAACGTCGATGCGGTCGCCATCGAGCAGCTCGCGCAGAACGATGCGCACGATCGGATCCCGGAGCGTGTGGGCGTCCTGCGCGAGGCTATCGGCCGGATGCAGCGGCACGTACGCGACATTCTCGGGCGTCTGCGCCCGGCCGTGCTGCTCGACGTCGGGCTCTCGCACGCGCTCGACAACCTCGTGTCGTTCTGGAGGGCGCACCGGCCGAACCTGGAGTTCCGCGTCGACGTGCCGGAGGTGGGCTTCGGCGAGATGCTCGACGCCACGGTCTACCGCATCGTGCAGGAGAGCCTGAGCAACGCCGTGCGCCACGGCGACCCGACGCGGATCGAGATCATGGTCGCGGCCGAGCCCGATCAAACGATCGCCATCCGCGTGATCGACGACGGCGGCGGCCTCAAAGGCAACGGCCGGCCGGGCGGCTTCGGCATCATCGGCATGCAGGAGCGGGTTGCCACGCTGGGAGGCGTCGTCGAGGTCAAGAACCGGCCTGACGGGCGTGGCGTCGTCGTCTCGGCGCGGCTCCCCCTGCAAGCCGGCGAGCGTCTAGAGCGCATCAAACAGACACCACAGAACCTGACGCTGCAATGAAGATACTGCTCGTCGACGATCATACCGTGGTGCGCGAAGGGGTCCGCCGCCTCCTCGCGGCCATGGAAAATATGGAGGTCAGCGAAGCCGCGACCGGGCAAGAGGCGCTCGCGCTCTTCCGCAAGGAGCGGCCGGAGCTGGTGCTGCTCGACTTGAACCTCACGGGCATCGGCGGCCTCGAGCTGTTGCGCCGCCTGCTCGCAGAAGAGGAGACGGCGCGCATCATCGTGTTCTCGATGCACGCCGAGCCGATCTATGCCGCTCGCGCCCTGCGGCTCGGTGCACGCGGCTACGTCAGCAAGAGCGCGGGCGCAGACGAGCTCGTCACCGCGGTCAAGCGCGTCGCCGAGGGCGGGCGCTACGTCGAGCGCGAGATCGCGAGCGAGCTGGCTCTCAACCAGCTTTCAGGCGAGGACCCCTTAAAGCAGCTCAGCACGCGGGAGATCGAGATTTTGCGGCTGTTGGGCGAAGGCAACAGCTTGACCGAGATCGCGGAGACGATCGGCGTCGCCTACAAAACGGTCGCCAACACCTGCTCGATCATCAAGAGCAAGCTCGGGGTGGAGCGCACCGCCGACCTGATCCGCGTCTCGATGGAGCTCAAGTGAGGTTGCGGACGATCAAGCCGTCGTGAGCGGGAACGATCGCCGGACCGATCGGGAACTCCTCCTATTCTCTTCATGCTCTTCGCGATCTAATGTCGGCATACCGCGCACTTGAGCGGAAGGGAGCGAATTTGGCCCAGGCCGGCTCGTCACCCCTTCCGCTAATTTTTTGCCGGGCGCCCCGGCCACGGGCGGGGCGATGCGAGGCTCCTTTTTTCAGGCCCCAGTTCTTCAGGCACAAGTTTTCCGGGTCCAAGAGTTTCCAGGGCCAAGATCGGCCGCGGACCGATAGGCTTTGAAGAAACGGATGAGCAACTCTACATTGCGGCCGACGTCGGCATCACAGAGCGCCCGCTCTCAAGCCGGCTCGATCGAGGAGGCCCTCATGAAGACAACATCGGTTCTGGCTTGGAGCTCTCTCCTCGTCGGTGTTGCGTTCGCCACTCCCGCCGCGGCGATCCAATGCGAGAACGGGTTCCAGCGCATCAAGGGCGAGCGGATCGCCACGCCCTACTGTCAGGATCAGTACCTGGCGACCGTTGCGCGCCAGTACGGCTTCAAGGCTTCGGCCGCCAGGATCCGCAACGACCCCAACTACAAGAAGGAGCTTTGCCAATTCGTCTTCAACGACATCCGCGTGCAGACGACGTGCATGGATGCCGGCGTGCCGGAGTTTTTCGGCGTACCGTAGGGTCGCAACGGCTCATTTGGCCGCAAGCCGTGCCGCATCGGCGATGATTTGCGCGTGATCGAAGGCGAGCTCGTGGCGGCGCCAGTCCTCGACCCACGTCGCCGCCGCAGCATCGCTGCCGGCCTTCGGCTCGGCGGCGTTGATGCGCGCAACGAAGGCTACCGAGCAGGTGTGCCCTCTGGGATCGCGCTTGGGATCGGAGTAGACGCCGATGAGCGTGAGCGTGCCGGCGGTAATGCCGGTCTCCTCCTTAAGCTCGCGACGGCAGGCGTTCTCGACCGTCTCGCCGACCTCGACGAAGCCGCCGGGCAGCGCGTAAGAGCCCTTGAAAGGCTCACATCCGCGGCGGATGAGCAGCACGCGGCCGGCCTTGTCGAAGACGACGCAGTCGACGGTCAGGGCTGGTGTTGCGGGCAGCGGCATGGGATTGCTCGGGATAAATACGGTGGGAGCCGAACGTAGATCCTTCGGCGCCAATGGCCAAACGCAACAAAACTTGTCCCCGCTCCGTTCGCCGATGCCTAGGCTCAGCTCGTCCGCCTCGCTCCGAGGGCGCGGGCGCGAGCTGGGCGCGCGCGGGGGCGGATGCCGCGGGTCTGGGTGCCGGTGCCCATCAGCTGGACCGGGTGCGCTGTGCCGGATTGCGAGCCCCGGCTTGCGCGATCCAACCGCGGCGGCGGGCGGCGGGAGCCGCACTTTCCCCGGAGCGGCACCTGCCGCCCGCCTCCCTCGAGTGACACTCTCTCGGGTGACAAGGGGGCCCGCGCATTTTTCCACAATTGCAGCTACACATCGCCGCCGCAGGGCTCGGCTTAGCTCGCCGGCGCGCGCGCGTTGAAATAGCGTAGGATCGCGAGCACGAGGGGGCGTGATGCGAAGTCGATTCTCGAGGGCAACAGGCGGCGCCGGCAAAGCGGCGGAGAAGAGGCCCGTCAGCCGGCCGGCGGGTGCGGGCGAGACGCGGCTTGCGCCCGATCCGTTCACGGCGGTGCTGCCGGCGCTCGCGGCTCTAGGCGCCATCGCCTCGATCGCGGCCATCAACTGGACCGGAGAGGAGCGCACGCCCGACCGCGCCAAGTCGAAGCGCAAGGCGGGCACCGCGCTGCGCGATCTGGAGACTTGTTGCCTCGGCCTGCAGGAGATCTTCCGCCGTTTTCAGCGCAATCCCAAGCTGTTCGCGGGCGAAGGACCGCCGGCCTCCTCGCCCTTGAAGTTCGGGGTGCACGGGCCGCGCGTCGGCACGGATGCTGCGCGCCTCTTCCAGCAGCTCATCAACGACGTCGCCTCCATGCTGGTGCTCGCCTCGCAGAACGCCTTCGACGTGATGAGCGCGGTGGAGGACGGAGAGGTCAACGCGCCCGAGCCGTTGTTCTTCGGCTTCGGCGAGCAGCAGGAGCGCTTGAACAAGCTGATCCAGTCGCGCGCCACCTTGAAGGTATCGGTCGACACCGGCGCGCAGGTGGCGCTGCGCTTGACCGAGCTTGTGCGCGAATTGAAGAAGCACCGCACCGAGTAGAGCCGCCGCGCGCGGCGAAGCCCGCCCACATGCGGACGTTGACAGCACCCCGCGCTCAAGCTTCAAGTGGGGCGCTCGCGCCCTCGCCGGCCACACATGCTAGGAAAGCTCGCGCTCCATGGTCGAATTCTCGCTGCCTCGAAATTCCAGGGTCGAAAAAGGCAAGGTGTGGAACGAGCCTGCCGGCGACGGCGCCTGGAAGGAGTTCCGCATCTATCGCTGGAATCCCGATGCCGATGCGAACCCGCGCCTCGACACCTATTGGATCGACGCCGACCATTGTGGTCCGATGGTGCTCGACGCGCTCATCAAGATCAAAAACGAGATCGACGCCACGCTGACCTTCCGCCGCTCCTGCCGCGAAGGCATCTGCGGCTCGTGCTCCATGAACATCGACGGCACCAACACGCTCGCCTGCCTCAAGGGCTACGCCGAGATCAGCGGCGCGGTGAAGATTTATCCACTGCCACACATGCACGTCGTCAAGGACCTCGTGCCCGACATGACGAACTTCTACGCGCAGCACCGGCTGATCGAGCCGTGGCTCAAGACCGACACCCCGGCGCCGCCCAAGGAGTGGCGCCAGTCGCATGCCGATCGCGAGAAGCTCGACGGGCTTTACGAGTGCATCCTGTGCGCCTGCTGCTCCACGTCCTGCCCCAGCTATTGGTGGAACGAGGACCGCTATCTCGGTCCAGCCGCGCTGCTGCAGGCCTACCGCTGGGTGCAGGATTCGCGCGACGAGGCGACGGGAGAGCGGCTCGACACGCTCGAGGACCCGTTCCGGCTCTATCGCTGCCACACCATTCTGAACTGCACCAAGGCCTGCCCCAAGGGCCTCAATCCGGCCAAGGCCATCGCCGAGCTCAAGAAGCTGATGGTGGAGCGGCGCGTCTAGCGGCCGTTTTGGCCTCAAGTCCCTAAGATGTCCCTGCCAGCGTAAAGGAGCCGCCCATGCTCGATCATATCGGCTTTCCCGTCACCGATTTCATGCGCTCCAAGGCCTTCTACACCCAGGCGCTCGCCCCGTTGGGCTACCGTATCGTAACGGAGGTCGCGCTTTCCGAGGACGGCGCGGACGGGTATGCGGGCTTCGGTGCGGAGCGGCCGCATTTCTGGATCGGGACGGGCAAGCCGCTGCAAGGGCGGCTGCACGTGGCGTTTACCGCAAAGACGCGTGCCGATGTGCGGGCCTTCTACGAGGCTGCGCTCGCGGCCGGCGCATTGGACAACGGAGCGCCGGGCCTCAGGCCGCACTACCACGAGAACTACTATGGCGCGTTCGTGCTCGACCCCGATGGCCACAACATCGAGGCGGTGAACCACCTTCCGGAATAAATAATTGATTTAGAAAGAGAAAGACCGGTGGTGCATTCGCTACCACCGGTCTTGAAAGGGGGGAAGGCTAGCGCTTCTGCTGCCTTCTGACGCTACTTGCGCCCGCGTATTTTGCGGCGCAACGCAGAACGCGCTTACGCAGCCCGACGCTTCTTGGCCGTCTTGCGGGCGGTCTTACGCACCGTCTTGCGGACCTTACGGGCGGTCTTGCGACCGGCCGGCTTGCGCTTGGCAGCGGCTTTGCGAGCCGGTGCCTTCTTGATCTTCCGTTTCACTGCCCTCTTTGCCATTGTCTTCTCTCTTTCTGTTGTCTGTCTCTATCTCTCTCTTAGAGTTCGAATCAGCTCCGAACAAAAAAATGATGCGCAAGTTCGAAGATTTTGTTGACAGCAAATTGCAAATTATGCGTTGCCAAGAGACTATTCAATTGAATGTGTTGCGTGAAATCCTCAATTTCCTCATGTTTCGAATGCTCTGGATGATCGTCTGCACATCTCGCCTGCACTTGCGCGCGAAACTTCTGCACGCCAGATGATCAATCTCTTTTCGCGCAAATTTGCTTTGTCTCTCTTAACGGCGCGCATCAAGCGGCTTTGACGACGCGTCGCTGCAGGTCGAGCACGGCCATCATGTAGCCAAAGCGATCCTCGACCGCCTCGGCGAGGAGTGAGAAATAATTGGCGCCATCGGGCATGATCTCGCCGATCACCTCGCCGTATTCGAAACGCAGCTCGGCCTCGTATTTGCGGGCGATTGCGCGCATTTTGCCGTTCTCAGCCAAACAGCTCACGCACAAATGCTGGACGCCGCGATTGCGCGCTGCGCGGATCACGCGGCCCATGAGCTCGGTGCCGATACCCTGCTCCTGCAAGGGTTCCTCGACGGAAAATGCCGCCTCCGCCTCGCGTCCCCACAGGTCGCCGAGCTTCTTGAGCTCGGCTGCCGCACGCACCTCTTCGCCGTCGACATAGCCATAGACAATGCCCCCCACCTCGGCCATGCGCGCGGCATAGTCCTCGATGAAAGCGTCCGAAACGCCGTGCGCAAAGCGCATGCGCCGGCTCGCCTTGTCCAATCGCAACAAGTGGTCGCGGAACTTATCCGTCTCCGTCGGCCACAGCTTTCTGATGCTTCCTCCCAAGAACTGACGCTCGCTCATGACGAGAACCTCCGTTCCTGGCCAATACTCACCGGCTCAATCCACCGGGCCTCCGGTGGCAACGAGCCCCGCCGCTCAGTGGCTGGCTTTTGGGGGCAAACAACGCCCCGGTCTTGTGCACTGCACAATATGCCATCGGCAAGGCGGAATTTCCAATCGCCGCAAAGAGCCGAGAGCGCTTAAAGCCCGCCCTGACAGGGATCGCGTGCCCAGCGAAGTGACATTCGGTCGCGGCGGGTTGCGTGCATCGGCTGCTTTTGGCCCAGTCGCCTCTGGCCGGCGGGGATTCTGGCCGGGATTCAAGGGCACCAATGAGGGAACATCCGATTGAGCGCCTGCGCGCGCAGATCGCGGCGGGCGAGCTCGACCCGGATCCGGCGCAGCTGGCGGTCGTTGAGACGCTCGATGCGCTGGCGCGCGGCCTGCGGCAATGGCGGGGAGCGCGCGGGCGCCTATTGCCGTCCGTGCTCGGCCGCAAAGGGCTTGGCCCTCCGCGCGGCGTCTATATCCACGGGCCCGTGGGTCGCGGCAAGACGATGCTCATGGATCTGTTCTTCGAGGTCATCGATTTCGCGCCGAAGATGCGCAGCCACTTCCACGAGTTCTTGGCGGATGTGCACGAGCGCATTGGCAAGGCGCGCCATGGCGCCGGCGGCGACCCGATCCCCGCCGTCGCCGCGGCAATCGCGGAGGAGGCCCCGCTTCTGTGCTTCGATGAGCTGCAGGTGACGGACATCGCCGACGCCATGATCCTCGGTCGCCTGTTCGAGCGGCTGTTTCAACGCGGCGTCGTCGTGGTGGCGACGTCCAATGCGCCCCCGCGTGCGCTCTACAAGGATGGGCTCAATCGCCAGCTCTTCCTTCCCTTCGTCGATCTCATCGAGACGCACATGCAGGTCGTGGCGCTCAACGCCGCCAAGGATTACCGGCTCGACAAGCTCGCCGGCCTGCCGCTCTATTTCACGCCCAACGGCGACGGAGCCAGGGCCGAGCTCGATCGGCATTGGGATCGGCTCACGGGGCGGCATCCGGGACGCGCGGAGGCGCTCGAGGTGAAAGGGCGCAAGGTGCGGGTGCCGGCGGCGTCGATGGGCGTTGCACGTTTCGCTTTTGCCGATCTGTGCGAGGCCCCGCTCGGCGCGCTCGACTATTTGCACATCGCGCACGCCTATCACACGGTGCTGATCGACGGCATCCCGGTGCTCACGGCTGAGCGGCGCAGCGCGGCGCGCCGCTTCGTCAACCTGATCGATACGCTCTATGACAACGGCGTCTGTCTCATCGCCTCGGCGGAAGCCGAACCCGCGAAGCTCTATTCCGATGGGCCCGACGGCGAGATCTTCGCCCGCACCGCCTCGCGTCTCATGGAGATGCGCAGCGAGGCCTATCTGGCGAGCCGCCACGGGGCGGCAGGGGGCCGGGGCGCGAGCAACAATCAGAGTGCTTAAATTCAGTGCGAGCGGGGCCGCGCGCCGGCCTCGCCGATGCCGAAGGGCCAGCCCGCGGTGCCCTTGATGGGGGCGGGTGCGCGCTCCCCGGCGCCCGTCGCGGCGAGCTGCGTTGCTCCGGGCCGCGGCCCGTAAAGCAGGGTCACGCCTTTGATGTCGCCGGGCTGCAGGCCAGCGTGGCGCTCGTCGTAACGGTAGGACATGAGCTCGCCTGCCGCGCTCGGGTGGTCGAGGCCGATGGCGTGGCCGATCTCGTGCGCAATCGTGTAGCGCAGGTCGTAGACGTCGAGGTTGCCGTTAAAGCCGATCTTCCAGGGCTCGCGCGGGTTCAAGCAGATGAGCGCGCGCCCGATCACCTTGGGCCCGGCGCCGGAGGGCTTGAGCGAGACGTTGGTGAACGCGCGCCCCACGGGATCCGCCTGCGCGCCGATCAGGATGTCGGCGGTCGCGGGGCTTGGTGCTTCCCGGAAGGTGAGGTTGGCGACCTGCTCCCACATGTGGAAAGCGGCCGCGACCTCGCGGCGGAACGCCGTGCCGCTGATCTTGGACGGCTGATAGGCCCGCTCCGGCGGCAGCATCTTGGCGCAGTTGCGCGCGCCCGGCGTGTTGGTCGGCTCGCGTACGAATGCATAAGTGACGGCGGCGGGCTCGCCGAAGCGCGGGCTCTGCCATTTGACCGATTGGTGCTCGAGATCGAGCAGCTGAAAGCCGAGGAAGGTCCCCGGCTCGCCCGCGATGGCTATTCCGGTCGAGGCAAGCGCGGCCAATGCAACTAGTGAGATCGCTCTCACTCTCATCCCCCTCTATCCTCGCAGCGATGCGAGGCCCACCGATGTCTCCCGGCCCGAAGTTGGGCTTTTCCTGCTCAGAACGGTAGTCTAAACGTACTCGTGACGGAGTTGTGGCGAGGACACACTCACAGTCTTAACTCGCCTGTGGGGCTTCGCCGCAGCGAGCTTGCTTAATTTCCGGCAGAGGGAGCGAGGAACGCATGGCGCGCACCAAGATCGCCTTGATCGGCGGGGGTATGATCGGCGGTACGCTGGCGCATCTCATCGGGTTGAAAGAGCTGGGCGATGTGGTGATTTTCGACATCGCCGACGGACTGCCGCAGGGCAAGGCGCTCGATATCTCGCAATCGGGCTCGGTCGAAGGCTTCGACTGTCATATGCGGGGCACCAACGCCTACGCCGACATCGAGGGCGCCGACGTCTGCATCGTCACCGCCGGCGTGCCGCGCAAGCCGGGCATGAGCCGCGACGACCTCATCGGCATCAACATCAAGGTCATGGAGCAGGTCGGCGCCGGCATCAAAAAATACGCGCCCACCGCCTTCGTCATCGTCATCACCAACCCGCTCGACGCCATGGTGTGGGCCCTGCAGAAGGCTTCCGGGCTGCCGCGCAATATGGTGGTCGGCATGGCCGGCGTGCTCGACACCTCGCGCTTCCGCCACTTCCTCGCCTCCGAGCTCGGCATCTCCGTGGAGGACGTGTCCGCGTTCGTGCTCGGCGGCCACGGCGACGACATGGTGCCGCTGGTGCGCTACTCGACCATTGCCGGAATTCCGCTGCCTGACGTCGTGCGCATGGGCTGGATGCGTCAGGAGCGGCTCGACGAGATCGTCGAGCGCACGCGCAAAGGCGGGGGCGAGATCGTCGCGCTTCTGAAGACGGGCTCCGCCTACTATGCGCCCGCATCCTCCGCGCTCGAGATGATGGACAGCTATCTGAAGGACAAGAAGCGCATTCTTCCCTGCGCGGCCTATCTCAACGGCGAGTACGGCGTCAAAGGCCTCTATGTCGGCGTGCCGGTGATCATCGGCGCCGGCGGTGCCGAGCGCATCGTCGAGATCGATCTCAACGCCAGCGAGCGCGGCATGTTCATCAAGTCGGTGGAGGCCGTGAAGGGCCTTGTCGACGCCTGCACCAAGATCGCCCCGCAGCTCGGCGCCAGGTCGTTCCGGGTGAGATTGAAGGTGACTGTTCTGAACCAGAAGCAGGAAGCTTGCGTGGGTCCCGGCCTTCGCCGGGATGACGTTGGTGGGTGGGCCCATGCCCCCCTCCGTCATCCCGCTGTAGAGCGGGACCCACCCGTCTCCGCGAGGCGGCGCGGGGTTGAGGGTCAGCGTGTGCTCTGCCGCGTGAGCTCGCCAAGGAGAGGTCGCATGAACATCCACGAGTACCAGGCCAAGGAGCTGTTCCGCCAGTTCGGCGTGCCGACGCCCAAGGGCATGGCCGCTTTCTCCGCGCGCGAGGCGGGCGAGGCCGTGCAGCAGCTCGCCGGACCCGTCTACGTCGTCAAGGCGCAGATCCACGCCGGCGGGCGCGGCAAGGGCAAATTCAAGGAGGCGGAAGCCGGCGCCAAGGGCGGCGTGCGTGTCGCCAAGTCGCGCGATGAGGTGCGCACCTTCGCCGAGGAGATGCTCGGGCACACGCTTATCACCAAGCAGACCGGGCCCGACGGCCGCGTCGTCAACCGGCTCTATGTCGAGGAAGGCTGCGAGATCGCGCGCGAGCTTTATCTCTCCGCGCTCGTCGACCGCGGGACCTCACGCGTGGCCTTCATCGCCAGCGAGGCGGGCGGCATGGACATCGAGGAGGTGGCGGCGGCGACGCCTGAGAAGATCGTCACCGTGACGATCGATCCGGCGACGGGCTACGTGCCCTACCACGGACGCAAGATCGCCTTCGCGCTCGGGCTCTCGGGCAAGCAGATCGCGGCCTGCGTCAAGCTGATCGGCGACCTCTACCGGCTGGTGCTCGACAAGGACATGGCGCTGTTGGAGGTCAACCCGCTCGTCGTCACCAAGGACGGCGGCCTCATTTGCCTCGACGCCAAGATGAGCTTCGATTCCAACGCGCTCTACCGCCACCCGGAGATCGTCGAGATGCGCGATCTCGCCGAGGAGGACCCGATGGAGGTCGAGGCCTCCAAGCACGACCTCTCCTACGTCAAGCTCGACGGCTCGATCGGCTGCATGGTCAACGGCGCCGGCCTCGCCATGGCGACCATGGACATCATCAAGCTCTACGGCGCGGAGCCTGCGAACTTCCTCGACGTGGGCGGCGGTGCGTCGAAGGAGAAGGTGCAGGCGGCGTTCAAGATCATTCTGTCGGACCCGGCCGTGCGCGGCATCCTGGTCAACATCTTCGGCGGCATCATGCGTTGCGACATCATCGCGGAGGGGGTGGTCGCGGCCGCGCGCGAGATGGCGATCACCGTTCCCCTCGTCGTGCGGCTCGAAGGCACCAACGTCGAGCTGGGCAAGACGATCCTCGAGAAAAGCGGGCTCACGATCGTGCCCGCCGACGACCTGGCCGACGCCGCGGAGAAGATCACCAAGGCGGTCAAGCAGGCGGCCTGACCCGCGGCTCGAGCACCGGAGCCCTCCGCGCAAGTGTCGGCGCGGCATGCCACTTTTCGCGGCCGCCACGCATTCTCCGGCTTGATGCAGCGCAGCAAAAGCCTCTAGAGTGGGCGCTGCAGGGGCAGCGGGCGGCACCATGGCCATTCTCGTCGACAAGTCCACCAAGGTGATCTGCCAGGGCATCACCGGCAGCCAGGGCACCTTTCACACCAAGCAGGCGAAGGACTACGGGACTGCGATCGTCGGCGGCGTGACGCCCGGCAAGGGCGGGACGAAGCATCCCGATGCCGAGCTCGCCAACGTGCCGCTTTACGACACGGTGCTGGAGGCCAAGGCCGCGACCGGCGCCGACGCGACCGCCATCTACGTGCCGCCGCCATTCGCCGCCGACGCCATCCTCGAGGCGATCGATGCCGGCATAGCGCTGATCGTCGCCATCACCGAGGGCATCCCGGTCCTCGACATGGTCAAGGTGAAGCGCGCGCTCGACGGGTCAAAGTCGCGCCTCATCGGGCCCAATTGCCCCGGCGTGCTGACGCCCAACGCATGCAAGATCGGCATCATGCCGGGCAACATCTTCAAGGCTGGCCGCGTCGGCATCGTCTCGCGCTCTGGGACCTTGACCTATGAGGCGGTGAAGCAGACGACGGACGCAGGGCTGGGGCAGTCGACCGCGGTCGGCATCGGCGGCGATCCCGTCAAGGGCACGGAGTTCATCGACGTGCTCGAGCTGTTCCTCGCCGATCCGGAAACCGATTCGATCATCATGATCGGCGAGATCGGCGGCTCGGCCGAGGAGGACGCCGCCGAGTTCATCAAGAGCGAGAAAAAGCGCGGCCGCGCCAAGCCGATGGCCGGCTTCATCGCCGGCGTCACGGCGCCTCCGGGGCGGCGCATGGGGCATGCGGGCGCCATCATCTCGGGCGGCAAGGGCAAGGCCGGCGACAAGCTCGACGCCATGCGCTCGGCCGGCATCGCCATTGCCGCGAGCCCGGCGGCGCTGGGGACGACGTTGATTGACGTCCTAAAAGGACAATCTCGGCATGCCAAAGTGGCCAAGTAGGCGTATGCTGCACCGCACACTATATTTCCATTAGGTCGAGCCTGAACCCGCAATTCCCCTCCGCTTGAAGGCTTGCACCGCAGCAATTATCTCGTTGAGACACGGACCCCTTCCATGGCTCGCCAACCCCTCAATGACCGTTTCTTGCGCACCTCCTTCCTGAGCGGTGCGAACGCCGCCTATGTCGAGGCGATGCAGACCGAGTACGAGCGCAACCCCGGCTCGGTCAGCGACGAGTGGCGGCATTTCTTCGAGAGCTTGAACGAGGATCGCCAGATCGTCGGCGAGGAGAGCCGCGGTCCGACCTGGGGCGTGCCCGTCGAGCAGCTCGAGAGCAACGGCGAGCTCATCGCTGCGCTGACCGGCGACTACGGAGCGGCCGAGCGTAGCCTGCGCGACAACCTGCAGGCGCGCGCCCATTCGCTCGGCTTCGAGATGTCGCCGGCAGCCTCGCTGCGCGCGACGCAGGATTCGATCCGCGCGCTGATGCTGATCCGCGCCTACCGCGTCATGGGCCACCTCGCCGCCGACCTCGATCCCTTAGGGCTGGCCGACCGCAAGGTTCACCGCGAGTTGAAGCCGGAAACCTACGGCTTCACGGAAGCCGATCTCGATCGCCCCATCTTCATCGACAGGGTCTTGGGTCTCGAGACCGCGAGCATGCGCCAGATCCTGCGCATTCTGCGCCGCACCTACTGCCGGCACATCGGCGTGCAGTTCATGCACATCACGAGCCCGGCGCAGAAGGGCTGGATCCAGGATCGTATCGAGGGCGAGGAGAAGGACATCCGCTTCACGCCCGAAGGGCGCCGCGCGATCCTTTCCAAGCTCATCGAGACGGAGACGTTCGAGAAATTCTGCGACGTGAAGTACACCGGGACGAAGCGCTTCGGCATCGACGGGGCCGAGGCGATGGTGCCGGCGCTGGAGCAGATCATCAAGCGCGGAGGCCAGCTCGGCGTCAAAGAGATCATCATGGGCATGGCCCACCGCGGCCGCCTCAACGTGCTCGCCAACGTGATGGCGAAGCCCTACCGGGCGATCTTCAACGAGTTCAAGGGCGGATCGTTCAAGCCCGACGACGTGGAGGGCTCCGGCGACGTCAAGTATCACCTGGGCGCCTCCTCCGACCGTGCCTTCGACAACAACAACGTGCACCTGTCGCTCACCGCCAATCCCTCGCACCTGGAGATCGTCGATCCGGTCGTGCTGGGCAAAGTGCGCGCCAAGCAGGACCAGCGCGGCTGCGCGCCGGGCGAGCGCACGCCTGTGCTGCCGCTTCTGATCCACGGCGATGCGGCGTTCGCGGGCCAGGGCGTCGTCGCGGAGTGCTTCGGTCTGTCGGGCCTCAAGGGCCACCGCACCGGCGGCGCCATCCATTTCATCATCAACAACCAGATCGGTTTCACCACGAACCCGCGCTATTCGCGCTCCTCGCCCTATTGCTCGGACGTGGCGCGCATGATCGAGGCGCCGATCTTCCATGTGAACGGCGATGATCCGGAGGCCGTCGTCCACGTCGCTAAGATCGCGACCGAGTTTCGCCAGAAATTCCAGAAGCCGGTCGTCATCGACATGTTCTGCTACCGGCGCTACGGCCACAACGAGGCCGACGAGCCGATGTTCACGCAGCCGTTGATGTACAAGGCGATCAAGTCGCATCCGACCGTGATCGAGCTCTATTCCAAGCGGCTCGCCG
This sequence comes from uncultured Alphaproteobacteria bacterium, assembly GCA_963724945.1. Lineage (GTDB taxonomy): Bacteria > Pseudomonadota > Alphaproteobacteria > Rhizobiales > Hyphomicrobiaceae > Hyphomicrobium_A. The sequence continues at coordinate 666,666 of CAVRWL010000003.1, forward strand.
AGGAGAACGTGGTCCCGGCGGAGGACGCCGATCGCATCAAGAGCGGCTTTCGCGGCCAGCTCGAGGAAGAGTTCGCAACGGCCGACTCCTACAAGCCGAACAAGGCCGACTGGCTCGACGGACGCTGGTCGGGCATGGGGTTTGCTGACGACGAGGCGCGCCGCGGCGTGACCGGCATCGACATCGAGCGGCTCAAGATCATCGGCCGGCGCATCACCTCGATCCCGCCGGATTTCCACGCCCACAAGGCGGTGCGCCGCTTGCTGGAGCGGCGCCGGCAGATGATCGATACGGGCGAGGGCATCGACTGGGCGATGGCGGAGCATCTGGCCTTCGGCGCGCTGCTCTCGGAAGGTTTTCCCGTGCGTCTGTCGGGCCAGGATTCAGAGCGCGGCACCTTCTCGCAGCGCCACGCGGTGCTGATCGATCAGGACACCGAGCGCCGCTGGACGCCCCTAAAGCACGTCGCCAACGACCAGGCCCAATTCGAGGTCATCAACTCCATGCTCTCGGAGGAGGCCGTGCTCGGCTTCGAGTACGGCTACTCGCTCGCCGAGCCGAAGGCGCTCGTCATGTGGGAGGCGCAGTTCGGCGACTTCGCCAACGGGGCGCAGGTGGTGTTCGACCAGTTCATCTCCTCGGGCGAGCGCAAATGGCTCAGGATGTCGGGCCTCGTGTGCCTCTTGCCGCACGGCTACGAGGGCCAGGGGCCGGAGCACTCCTCGGCGCGGCTCGAGCGCTATCTGCAGCTGTGCGCGGAGGACAACTGGCAGGTGGCGAACTGCACTACGCCGGCCAACTACTTCCACATCCTGCGCCGGCAATTGCATCGCAAGTTCCGCAAGCCGCTGATCCTGATGACGCCGAAGTCGCTTCTGCGCCACAAGCTCGTGCATTCGCGGCTGGAGGAGATGGGGCCGGACACGACGTTCCACCGCCTGTTGTGGGACGACGCCGAGCACAAGCCCGAGCAGAAGATCAAGCTCGTCTCCGACGACAAGATCAAGCGCGTGGTGCTCTGCACCGGCAAGGTCTACTACGACATCTACGAGGCGCGCGAGGAGGCCGGCATCGACGATACCTACATCCTGCGTGTCGAGCAGCTCTATCCGTTCCCGGCCCGCGCGCTGATGCACGAGCTCTCCCGCTTCAAGCAAGCCGATATCGTGTGGTGCCAGGAGGAGCCCAAGAACATGGGCGCCTGGAGCTTCATCGAGCCCAATCTCGGGTGGGTGCTGGAGCGGATCGAAGCCCGCGTGCGGCGCCCCGATTACGCCGGGCGTCCGGCGTCGGCTTCGACGGCGACGGGGCAATTGTCGAAGCACGTGCACGAGCAAAAGGCGCTAGTGATTGAGGCGTTGACGGGCAAAGGAGCCCCCTGAGCCGCAGGCAGCGGGCGCCAGCGCGTAAGCGCTTCCGGCGCGATTTGGCGATCTTCAGGGGCGAGGCGAGGACGAGATGGCGACCGAAATTCGCGTACCGGCTCTGGGCGAGAGCGTGACCGAGGCGATCGTCGGAAAGTGGTTCAAGAGCGCCGGCGACAAGGTCGAGGTGGACGAGCCTCTCGTCGAGCTCGAGACCGACAAGGTCACGGTGGAGGTCCCTGCTCCCGTCGCCGGCGTGCTGGGCGAGATCAAGGTGGCGGAAGGGGCGACCGTTGCCGTCGGCGCGGTGCTCGGCGCCATCAGCAACGGCGCGGGGGCAGCATCTGCCAAGCCGGCTGCTAAACCCGCGCCTGCCCCGGCCGCGCAGGCCGCCGCTGCGGCTCCGGTAGCGGCCAAGAGCGAGATGCCGCCGAGCCCGGCGGCGCGCAAGAAGCTCGCCGAGGCCGGGCTCGATGCCGAGCAGATCGCAGGCTCGGGCAAGCGTGGGCAAGTCCTGAAGGAGGACGTTCCGGCGCCGTCTGAGAAGAAGGCCGAGGAGCCCACTCCCGCCGCGGTGCCCGCGAAAGTCTCAGCGCCGCTGCCCGTTCCCGCGCAGAGCCTGCGGCTGCCCTCGGTCGCCAACGATGCCGCGCGCGAGCAGCGCGTGCGCATGACCAAGCTGCGCCAGACGATCGCGCAGCGCCTGAAGGATGCGCAGAACACCGCCGCGATGCTGACGACATTCAACGACGTCGACATGAGCGCGGTGATGAAGCTCAGGTCCGAGTACAAGGAGCTGTTCGAGAAGCGCCACGGCGTGAAGCTCGGCTTCATGGGCTTCTTCGTGAAGGCGTGCCTGCAGGCCTTGAAGGAGATCCCCGCCGTCAACGCCGAGATCGACGGCAACGAGATTATCTACAAGAACTACTACCACATCGGCGTCGCGGTCGGCACCGAGCGCGGCCTCGTCGTCCCCGTGGTGCGCGAGGCCGACCGCATGAGCCTCGCCGAGATCGAGGCGCAGATCACCGATTACGGCAAGCGCGCGCGCGAGGGAAAGCTCGGAATTGAGGATATGCAGGGCGGCACCTTCACCATCACCAACGGCGGCGTCTACGGCTCGCTGATGTCGACGCCGATCCTCAACGCGCCGCAGTCGGGCATCCTCGGCATGCACCGCATCGAGGAGCGCGCGGTGGTGCGCGACGGCCAGGTGGTGGCGCGCCCCATGATGTACCTGGCCTTGAGCTACGACCACCGCATTGTCGACGGCAAGGAGGCGGTCGCCTTCCTCGTGCGCGTCAAGGAGTGTCTCGAGGACCCGCAACGGTTTATTCTGGAGCTCTAGAAGGCCCAGGGGGGCCGGGGGAGCTCAGGGAATGGCGGAAGCATCAAATTCGGCGGTGATCGAGGTTTATCTCACGGTGAGCAATGGTCTCGAGGCCATCGCGTTCTACAAAAAGGCGTTCGGGGCGCAGGTCGTGTACCAGGAGCTGACCGAGGACAAGACGAAGGTCATGCACGCGGCACTGGCGGCGTTCGGCGGCCATTTCATGCTGTCGGACTATTTTCCCGAGTACATCAAGGATGTGGCGCCGCGCACCTCCGAGGGGCAGCCGAGCATCGCCATCCAGATCAACTTGAACACCCCCTTGGAGGTCGACGGCGCGATCGCGCGCGCGCAAGGCGCCGGCGCCACCGTCACCATGCCGGCGACCGACACGTTCTGGGTCATGCGCTACGGCCGGCTGAAGGATCCCTTCGGCTACGTGTGGGCGTTCGGCGCGCCGCTGCCGCTCATCAACCACCGGTGAAGGGAAATAGATTGAGCGCCTATGATCTCATCGTTATCGGCACCGGCCCCGGCGGCTACGTGTGCGCGATCCGCGCCAGCCAGCTGGGGCTCAAGGTCGCCGTCGTCGAGAAGCGGGCGACGCACGGGGGCACGTGCCTCAACGTCGGCTGCATCCCTTCGAAGGCGCTGCTGCACGCTTCCGAGCTCTACGAGGAGGCCAAGCATGCGCTCGGCGACATGGGGATCGAGGTGACGCCGAAGCTCGACCTCAAGAAGATGATGGCGTTCAAGGACGAGGGCGTGAAAGGCAACGTCGACGGCGTCGCGTTCCTCTTGCGCAAGCACAAGATCGATCATTTTCACGGCTCAGGCCGCATCGCGGGGCCGGGCAAGGTCGAGGTCGCCTTCGTGAACGGGGAGAAGCAGGGCGTCGAGGGCAAGGCGATCGTCATCGCCACGGGCTCCGACGTCGCGCAGCTTCCGGGCGTCGAGATCGACGAGAAGACGATCGTCTCCTCCACCGGCGCGCTTTCGCTCGCCAAGGTGCCGAAGCGCCTTCTGGTCGTCGGCGCCGGCGTCATCGGGCTCGAGCTCGGCTCGGTCTGGCGCCGGCTCGGCTCAGACGTCACGGTCGTCGAGTTCCTCGACCGCATCCTGCCGGGGCTCGACGCCGAGGTCGCCCGCCAGATGCAGAAGATACTGACCAAGCAGGGCATGAGCTTCAAGCTCGGGCACAAGGTCACGGGGATCGCGAAAGCGGGCGGCGCGCACAAGGTGGCCGTCGAGCCCGTCAAGGGCGGTGCGCCCGAGACGCTCGAGACCGACGTGGTGCTCGTCGCCATCGGCCGCGTGCCGCACACGAATGGTCTCGGTCTCGCGGAGGCGGGCGTGGCGCAGGACAACCGCGGGCGCGTGATCGTCGATGCGCACTTTGCTACGAACGTCGCCGGCATCTACGCCATCGGCGACGTGATTGCCGGGCCGATGCTGGCGCACAAGGCGGAGGACGAGGGCATCGCGGTGGCAGAGATCCTCGCCGGCCAGGCCGGCCACGTGAACTACGACGTGATCCCCAACGTGATCTACACGTTCCCGGAGGTGGCGAGCGTCGGCAAGTCGGAGGAGGAGCTAAAGGCGGCCGGCATCGCCTACAAGAGCGGCAAGTTCCCCTTCACCGCCAACGGGCGCGCCAAGGCGAACAAGCAGACCGACGGCTTCGTCAAGATCCTCGCCGATGCCGCGACCGACCGCGTGCTCGGCGTGCACATCATCTCCGCCAACGCCAGCGAGATGATCGCGGAGGCGGCCGTGCTCATGGAGTTCGGCGGCTCGGCGGAGGACTTGGCGCGCACCACGCACGCGCATCCGACGCTGACCGAGGCGGTGAAGGAAGCCGCGATGGCCGTCGACAAGCGCGCGATCCATATGTGAGCGAATAACCCCTCACCCGCCACTCACGCTGCGCAACAGCGCCAACGATGCGTTCTGTCTCTGGCGTTCCCATCGCCGTCTCGCCATGAATACTCCGGAAGAATGTCCGCGGCGAGCTTGGGCACCATCACCACATTGCAGGGCCGTACTTGCTCCGCTACGCGCAAGAGGCGGCATGGCGCGAGGACAACAGGCGCTTATCCAATCGCGAGCAGGTCGAGCGGGTGGCAACGCTCGCGCTTGGCCGCAAGCCGTCAGTGGATTTCGCCGGTTACTGGCAGCGACACCGATAGTCCAATACTGGACAATATCGCAATTTTGTGCGATATTGGACTTACCGCATTGGAGGAAGTCATGCACAAGCTGCGAAAACGACAGGGGGTGCCAAGATTGCGAGAGCAGCCCATGCGCTCTCGGGGAGACGGCACGACCGTAAGGCGTGTGAAGACTTTCAAGGCGCCAACGCCGCCCGACCACAACACCATGGCTGTCGGAATGCGTGCGTTTTTCACAATCGTGAAAAAATGGGGGCTTTTGCCGGAAGAGGAGCGCACTCTGCTCGGTCTGCCGGGTCGGTCAACATACTATGGGTGGAAAAGAGGCGACGTAGGTGATGTGGTGCATGGAATGGATTTGGCGACACGGATCAGTCTTATCCTCGGCATCTTCAAGAACCTGGAAACGATCTATGAGGAGCCAGACTTAGCGGACGCATGGATCAAGAGGCCCAACGATGCCTTCAATGGACAATCCGCACTTGATCGAATGCTCGCCGGGCAGATCACCGACTTGGTCGAGGTGAGGCACTATCTGGATAGCGTCGTAAGTTAGAACGTGGCTAAGCACCCAGACTTATTCTTTGACCGCGCAGCGCTTGAGAAAGTCGCCAAGAGCCGGATTCGCTGGAGGACAACCTATCGTCTGCAATCGGCGCGGCATCCGCCAATCGCGTATTTCGAGCGTATCGCCGACGCCGAGGATCGCCCCGTCCTTGATGATTTGGAGAAACTTACAAATCGTGCGGCAAGACAGACCGCTGACAAGATCAAACTCATACCGGCGTCAAAGCGGGTCTTTGGTCCTGGCGCCTCTGGGATCATGGGTCCATTTATATTCATGAGCAAAGAGAATGGTACGCGATTCAGCGACGGCTCTTATGGCGTGTATTACGCTGGCCGCAAGCTCGAAACGGCGTTGCGAGAGGTTGCCTATCATCGGGCTCGATTCCATGTCAGGACCAAAGATCGAGCGACAAGAACCGCGTTCAAAGTGATCTCCGCTAGCGTTACGGCGACACTGCACGATCTTCGTAAAGGAGAATGGAACCAGCTTCTCGACCCGGACCCAGCTCGGTACGGAGTGCCCCAAGCATTCGGCGCTCAGCTTAAAGAGGCCAAGAGCAATGGCATCGTTTATCCAAGCGTCCGCCACCCGGGCGGGGAATGTATAGGTGCGTTCTGGCCCAATGTGTTGTCAAAGTTCGCAGAGGGGAACCGGATCGCGCTGCAATGGGATGGCCGGAAGATTACGCAGTGGTTCGATTATGAAACAGGCGAATGGGCGGACTTCTGAACCTCAAGGAAGGCGCCACTTCGCCTCACTTCGCTCACCGATCTTCTCCACCTTCCCCCGCCGCTCCAGATAGTCGAGATTGCTCCGCACCTTGACGCGCAAGGCGTTGTGCGCGTCCTTGGTGAGCCCGCACTTAGCGATAATGGTGGCGACGATCTGGGGCGGTGTCAGCGGCTTGCCATCCGCCTCGCGAATCGTATCGAGGATCAGGCGCCCCAACTCTCCATGCCGGAACAGGTTGACGTGCTTGACGATGGGCTTGGTGGGATCGCCTAGATTGGGAAGGACGGGCAGGAGCGGCTCGGCGGCCGCACGCATCTTGGTTGCGCGCGATGCGCAGCAATCTTATCCCCGGCGGACCAGACTGGCTCCATACTCCCCTCACCCCTGTCCATCATGGGACGCATCAGCTGAGCGGCTTTGCGGGGCGGGGGCGGTGCCCGGTTGAGGCTTACGTCCGTACCGTCGCGGGCGTCTGACGCGGAGCTTAGCTCAGCTCCAGATTCCGGGGCCGCGGATCGAGGCTGTGCAGGCTTGGCAACAGACTGCACGGACGCCCGTCGCGCAGCGGCGCTTCTCCGCAAGGAAGCGCAGCAGCTCTAGGTTCTGGACGCGTGAGGCTCGGGCGAAGCGCCCCGGGCCGGACCGATGAGCCCGCTGACGATGTGACCGCACCCTCGGCACGGTACGCAACCGGCGCGGGCGCCGAAGGCTGCCCGTTTGTCGCGACAGGATCGCAGCGCTTCGGCGCCCGCGCTCCCTCCGCTCTTTGCAAAACCCCGGGTGGCAACGCCGCGGGGCGTAAGGTGCTATTCGATCGGGCGTGACGGTGTAGCCGTCCTTGCGCAGGAGCGCGACCATCCCCTGCGGTCCCGACAGGTGCAGCGCCCCGATGGCGATGAAGAGGCCGCCCTTCTCGAGCATCGGCTCGGCGGCCGCCCGCATCCGCGCGTTGCGATCGACGAGGAGCTTCTGCTGGTAGCCGGCGAAGGCGTCGTCGCCGATGCCCATCTGCCGCGCGAGCGCGATCTGGAAGGGCATCGCCGCGCCGATATTGTGGTGGAGATACATCTGCACCAGCGTTTCCATCAGGTCGTTGGTGCGGTTGGCGAATTTGAGGCTCACGCGCAGCATCTCGAGCTGCTGGGTCTCAGGGACGGCGGCGAGCGCCTGCAGCTGCTCGGGGATCGTCTCGAGGCCGACGACCTGCATCCCGCGCGCCTTGCCGATCTCGGCGATCTTCATGTCGAGCACAGGGGCTCCCTGCTGCACCTTGGCGCGCTCGCAGTCGGAGACCGACATGATCATGGTGACGATCCAGGGCTTGAACAGCGCCGCGAGATCGGCCGGCATGCCCGAGCGGATGATGATCTCCTTGACCGTGTCGTACTCGGAGCTCGAGAGCTGGTGGTCGAGTCGGCGCCCGTCGGTGTACATGACGAGCGGTGCGGACTTGGCAAGCACGGAGGCCGTGCCCTGCTGGTTGAGGTCGGAGACCTCGAGCGCGATCGTGTTGGAGGCCTCGATCGCGTGCTCCACGGCAGGCGACAGGTGCGTGACGCGCTCGTCGGTCAGGTGGACGGTGCCGAACAGATAGGACGCAGGGATGCCGTCGCGCTCGATCTTCCACAACAGGGCGTCCGAGTTCTGGGTGGCCGCGGCTTGCGCCATGATCGAGCGATAGAGCTCGGGATCCTTCGCGCGCGTCTCGGCGAGGATGTCGACGCCCTTGCACTTGTCCGCGGGCGCGTCGGCGGCGAAGGCGGCGGAAGCGGAGAGAAGCGCGGCGAGCGGCAGTGCCGCCGCGGCGATGTGGTAGGCAAAGCGGAAACGCATTGAGACGACGTCTGACCCCCATGCGGATTGGCGATAGGCTCGCTTCAGCAGGGCGAACGGGCCAAGAATAGGGGCAAAATTACGTCAAGGTTTCCGCAAATTGCTAACTAGTTGAATTTGCAACATATCAGGAACGGGGGTGCGCTGCGTCATAAACGACGAGCAGCCGCTCGCGGTCCACTTCCGTATAGGCCTGGGTGGTCGAAAGGGAGGCGTGGCCCAACAGCTCCTGGATCTGGCGCAGGTCGGCGCCGGCCGACAACAGGTGCGTCGCAAAGGAGTGCCGCAGCGCGTGCGGCGTCGCCGTTTCCGGTAGCCCCAGGTGCGCGCGCAGGCGCTCCATGGCGAGCTGGATGATGCGCGGCGACAGCGGCCCGCCCTTGGCGCCGCGAAACAGCGCCTCCTCGGGCGCGAGCGGATAAGGGCAAAGCGCCATATAGCGCTCGATGCCCGCACGTACGATCGGCAGCACCGGGACGAGCCGCTCCTTGCCGCCTTTGCCTTTGATGCGGAGCACGTCGCGGTCGCCGACGGGCGCGTCCCGCGCCGCGAGCGCTAAGGCCTCCGCGATGCGCAGGCCCGAGCCGTAGAGAAGGAGCATGACGGCTGCATCGCGCGCGAGCGTCCAGTCGAGCGCGGCGCCCGGTCCCGCCTCGACCACGACGGCGGCCTTCGCCACCGTGAGCGGCTTTGGCACCGAGTGCGGCACCTTCGGCGACGTGATCTGCTCGATCGCCCGGTTCTTGATGCGCCCTTGCGTCTCGAGCCAGCGCAAGAGCTGGCGCAGGGCAGACAGCGTGCGCGCCAGCGAGCGGCTGACCGCGCCCGAGCGGCGGCGCGAGGCAAGGAAGCCGCGGAAGGTCTTGGGCTCGAGCCGGTCGAGATCGGCGAGGCAGGGCGCATAGCCGATCTGGCCCCTGAGGAAGGTCAGGAACTGGCGCACGTCGCGCTCATAGGCTTGAAGCGTTAGCTTCGCGTGGCCGCGCTCGTGGCGCAGATGCGAAAGCCAATCGCGCAAAGCCTCGTCGAGGTCTAGGCTCAACGGGAGCTGCGGAGGGGGCTGCGGGCTGTCGGGCTGGGTCTTCGGCACGGCGTTTTGACTCGGGTCTGGCGACGCGCAAGGCTCACGCCCTCATGGTTACCCAATTCTTAAGCTACGTGGCTTTGGCGCCTGCATTTCGAAGATGAAGCGCAATGTCTAAGGTGTCTGGGATGGCTCGTGATTGCAGCGGCCGGCGCTTTCCGGCAACCAGCCTCGTTGCCCGCATATGCCTTGTCGCAATCGCCGCGACGGGGCTCGTGGGCGCGGCGGCCTACGGCCAGGCGCCGAGCCCCAAGGCGCAGAACAGCGTCGCGCTGCTCGTCGATCTCGACGGCGCCGTCGGCCCGGCAAGCGCGCGTCATGTCACACGAGCGATCCGCGAGGCGCAAGCGGACCGCGCAATCGAGCTCATCATCCTGCGCATGAACACGCCGGGCGGCCTCGTCACCAGCATGCGCGAGATGATCGCGGGGATCATCGCCTCGCGCGTGCCGGTCATCGGCTACGTGGCGCCATCGGGCGCGCGGGCGGCGAGTGCCGGCACCTACATCCTTTATGCGACCAACGTCGCGGCTATGGCGCCGGGCACCAATATCGGCGCGGCGACGCCCATCTCGCTCGGGGGATTGCCGGGTCTGCCGTCCGCTACGCCGAATGAGAAGGAGAAGGGCGGGGCGAGCGACGAGGACACGGAAAAGAGGAAGGTCTTGAACGACTCGGTCGCTTTCATCCGCAGCCTCGCCGAGCTGCGCGGGCGCAACGTCAAATGGGCGGAGGAGGCGGTGCGCAACGCGGTCAGCGTCTCGGCGAGCGAGGCCTTGAAGCTCGGCGTCATCGACCTCGTGGCAGACGACGTCGACGGGCTCCTGCAGGCGCTCGATGGACGCAAGGTCAAAATCGGCAAGACCGAGCAGACGCTCGCCACCAAGGGCCTGACGGTGAGGACGGCCGCGCCCGACACGCTGACGGAGATCCTGGAGGTCATCACCGATCCCAATATCGCGTTGATCCTGATGATGATCGGCATCTACGGCCTCATCTTCGAGTTCTTCGCTGCACCCGGCACTTTCGGTCCGGGCGTCATCGGCGCTCTCTGCCTCGTGCTCGGTCTCTACGCGCTCAACCAATTGCCCTTCAACTACGCGGGCCTGGCGCTGTTGCTGATCGGGGTCGTGTGCATGATCCTCGAGGCCTTCACGCCGTCATTCGGCGTATTGGGCATCGGCGGCCTCATAGCCTTCGTGCTCGGGGCCGCGTTCCTGTTCGACACCGACGTGCCGGGCTTCCAACTGTCGTGGACGGTGATCGCCGCCACGGCGCTGACAAGCGGCCTCATGCTGTCGGTCCTGCTCGGCTACGTCTGGCGCACCATGCGCCGGCCGCTGGCCGGCGGCGAGATGGGCCTCATCGGGCGCACCGCCACGGTGCAGGACTGGGCGGGGACGAGCGGGCACGTGTTCGTCCACGGCGAGCGCTGGTCCGCGCGCTCGCAGCAAGAGCTCAGTGAAGGCCAGTCGGTGCGCGTCCTGCGCCTCGACGGGCTGACGCTCATCGTGACCCCCGGCGCAACCTGAGGAGCCTCTCAGCAAGCGCAGCACCAAGGAGTGTGAGACCCATGTCGATAGATATCAATCTTGCGATCCTGATCATTCTCGCGTTCGCCGCGCTCTACGTGGTGGCGCAGGCGATCTGGATCTTCCGCGAGTACGAGCGCGGCGTCGTCTTCACGCTCGGGCGCTACACCAAGACCATCGGCCCGGGGCTGGTGTTCGTCATCCCCATAATCCAGCAGGTGGTGCGCGTGGACTTGCGCATGAAGGTCGAGAACGTGCCGCCGCAAGACGTCATCTCGCGCGACAACGTCTCGGTGAAGGTCAGCGCGGTGCTCTATTTCCGCGTTGTCGATCCGTCACGCGCGACGATCAACATCCAGGACTTCATGACGGCGACGAGCCAGCTCGCGCAGACGACGCTGCGTTCCGTGCTCGGTAAGCACGAGCTCGACGAGATGCTGTCCGAGCGCGAGAAGCTCAACGCCGACATTCAGACCGTCCTCGACCAGCATACCGATCCCTGGGGCATCAAGGTCGCCAACGTCGAGATCAAGGACATCGACATCGCCGCGAGCATGGTGACCGCGATCGCGCGCCAGGCCGAGGCCGAGCGCTACCGGCGGGCGAAGATCATCAACGCGGAGGGCGAGCAGCAGGCGGCGCAGAAGCTGATCGAGGCCGGCAAGATCCTGGCGCAGCAACCCAACGCCATGATCCTGCGCTACTTCGGGGCCTTGCACGACGTCGCCGGCAACCGCACCAACACAATCGTGTTCCCGATCCCGATGGACCTGCTGGGCGCGCTGAAGTCTTAGGGGAGCAACGGCCGCTCTTGAGTTATGAGACGATAGGCGCGAATGCTGCCGGCCGCATCGGGCCATATCCGGGTGCGCGTGCAGGGGACAAACTTCACCGCCCCTTGCAAATCGGCGTTGGCCGCGGCGGCGGTTCCGGATGATCCTTCTTGTATTGAGCGAGGATCGGCTCGAGGGTTTCTTTCGGCCAAAATTTCGGGATGCGGATTTCTTTCAAGCAGGAGGCGTTCCAATATAATCCGGCGCGCGACGGCGACCGGCGGGCCTTCACCGCTCGCGCGACGGCGTCGATGTCGGCGGATTCAGGATAAATGTAAAGCGTCGTCGGCTTGTCCTTCAGCATCGGGATGATTTGCCCGGCGTCCGACGGCGACCAACTGGTGCAGCCGTTGCTGCGCCCGTCGGTGTAATTCTCCAGCTTTCCAAACGGAACGTACCCGTCTTGGTTCGCATACGGGCTCGCCGGATTTTTTCGAAGACATACGCCCCTCAACAATACGGCCGGATGCCCGCCGATCTCGCGCTGTCTGGCGTTTGCGGCGTCGCCTTCGCCGTCAAACTGCACGAACGAGCGTATCAAAGCCGCGTCTTTTCCCCTTGAGACGCGATAATAGCCTTTGAAAGACGTGATCTCCTCGGCCGTCACATAGGCCCCGCCGGTCGTCAGCCTGGAATCCATCGCATTGCTGAAGTTCTTTGCGCACCGTCTTCCGTTTGCGAAATTCGCGATGCCTCGCAAATGGCGGCCGCCGCCGTGACCCGCCGAAATCGCGCGAAACGACCGATCGGCTTCGCAGATGACGTAAAACCGGCGCCCCAAATCTGCCATGGCCCAAATCGCTGGGGCGGGTTGCGTCCATGGCGAGGTAGCAGGGATTTTTGACCGCGCCTTCGCTCACTTTTCGCAGGTAAAGCGCGCGCGCCCTCTGCAAAACCACTGGTGCGATTTGACCTTCGCCTTGCGCCGACATGGGCCCGCAGCCAAGCCGGAACGTCCGACGGTTGCTCCGCGGCAAAAGATCGGGGTGCGCCCGACAAGGCGATGATGCTGATGAGGCTGACGATATTGACGATATCCGGAAGGAGCGATCTTAGCTGCAACGGATCAAGTCTCCTGTCGAAGCATTTTGCACGCCGGCTTGGCATAGGTCGCTTGAGGTAAAAGCACCATACGGCGCATGCGAGTTCAAGCCTCGCGGCGCGCGAGGGTTCAACCGTGGGCTTCCTGCGAGGCCGCGAACTGGATTTGACCCCGCAGATGCGAATTGAACGCGATCACGAGGCGTCGGTGGCAGTCGCGCCCACTATGCAGGCCTACTCCGCGTCGTCGGGCAGCGGCGGTTCCCCGGCCGCACGCAGGCGCGCTTCCAGCGCGTCGATGCGGTCCAAGAGCTGCAGCGCCAGCGCGATACCCGGCAGGTTGACGCCCAAGTCGCGCTGCAAGCGCTGCGCCTTGCCGGACGCGCACCACGCTCGTTGCGGAGAAGCGCCATTGGGGTCCGCCCGGCCCAGCGGCTCGATGACGCCCTCCTCGATCAGCTCCATCACCCATTCGGCGTGCACGCGGCAGGTGCGGGTCAAATCGGCGAGCGTGACCTCCTCGGTCTCCTCGAGGATATGGACATTCGGCGATTGCGGGCTCTTGGTCGGCATCGCTTATACTCCCATCCCGGCGCGCGGATTGAAGGACAGCTCGCGCTCCATCTGCTGATAGAGCTCCTTGGCCTTGTCCGAGGTCGCCGGCGGCAGCACGATCTTTAGCACGGCGTGCAGATCGCCCGGCGGCTTGCCCGGAATCCCGCGGCCCTTGAGGCGCATGGTGCGCTCCTTGGTGGAGCCTGCCGGGATCTTGAGCATGACCGCGCCCGCGGGCGTCGGTGCCTTGACGGACGCCCCGAGTGCGGCCTCCCACGGCGCAATCGGCAGATCGACGTAGACGTCGCGGCCGTCGACGCGGAAGACGGGATCGGGCGCGAAGCGCACCTCGAGATAAAGGTCGCCCGGCGGGCCCTTGCCGATGCCGGGCGCGCCTTGGCCGGCGAGGCGGATGTGCTGGCCCTCGCGCACGCCCTTGGGGATCGTCACGTTGAGCGTGCGGTCCTTGACGACGACGTGGCCCTGCGGGTCGACCTCGGGCATGCGCAAGGTGATCGCGCGCTTGGCGCCCGAATAGGCGTCGCGCAAGTCGATCTCGATCTTGGCGTGATGGTCCTGCCCTTGCGCGTTGAACTCGCGATGGCCGCCGAAGCCTGCACCGGCAAAGCCGCCGCCGCCGCGCCCGCCCCGCATGCCGCCGAACATCTGCTCGAAGAAATCTGAGAACTGCGAGGCGTCCGCGTTCGTGTAGCCGCCGCCCGAGAACTCGAAGCCCGTATCCCAGTTGGGCGGTGGGCGGAACTCCTGGCCCTGCTTCCAGTTGGCGCCGAGCTGGTCGTAGGCCGCGCGCTTCTCGGGATCCTTCAAGACCTCGTAGGCCTCGCCCGCGTCCTTGAACTTCGCTTCCGCACCCGCCTCCTTGTTGACGTCGGGGTGGTACGTGCGCGCCATCTTGCGGTAGGCGCGCTTGATCTCGTCCTGGGTGGCGCCTCTCTCGACGCCGAGGATCTTGTAGTAATCCTTATATTCCATGGGGCGAGGCATCCCTAGGGTTTGCAGCGGAGAGCCTAGCGGCGAGCTGCTCGTTCCCGGTTAATCCTTAGTGTCCCGCTTCCGAAGCTCGCCAGAGTTCGCTGATGGGCGCATGAGTGAGCTTCGGAAGCATAAGGGACACTAGAATCATAGAGTTGCTAGTGTGATTCAGATCGAGAAATTCGCATTAGAGCCGTGCCGGGAGCAGGGGCGAATTTCTCGATCATCACACTAGTATCGGCAAGCAATATCTGCACGCGCCGCGGCAAAGGAAAGGGGTGCCCTCGCCTCGCCGCAGCGGGCGGCTAGCCTGCCGGCGTCGATTCGTTCAGATAGCTTCGAGGCTCATGGCAGTTCAACTGGATAGTCTCTTCGGTCAGTCGGCGCCCGAGCAGCGCGCGGTGCCGGCGCGCGCGCCCGTGGTGCTCACGGTCGCGCTCGACCAGACCTACGACTATCTCGTGCCCGACGGGCTCGAGCTCGAGCCCGGTTGCTTCGTCCTCGTCCCGTTCGGCCCGCAGGCAAGGATCGGCGTCGTCTGGGATGGGCCGGTGGGCGAGCCCGGCAAGAGCGTCGATCCCAAGAAGCTCAAAAGCATCGCCGCGCGCCTCGACGTGCCCCCGCTTCCCGCCCTCTCGCTCAAATTCGCCGAGTGGATCGCGCGCTATACGCTGTCGCCGCTGGGCATGGTCGTGCGCATGATGATGAGCGCGCGCGCAGCCTTCGAGCCGGTGAAGCCGCGCTTCGGCGTCACGCTCGTTGCCGGCGCGCCGCAGCCCCTACGCATGACGCCGGCCCGCACGCGCGCGCTGGAGATTGCGGCAGATGGCGCCATCCGGGCTAAATCGGCGCTCGCCGGCGAGGCGCAGTGCTCGACCGGCGTCATCGACGGGCTGGTGGCTGCGGGCAACCTCGTCGAGGTGGCGATCCCGGAGAAGCGCTACCCGCAGCCCGAGCCCGACCACCACGCCACCGAGTTTAGCCCCGAGCAGGCGCGCGCCGTGCACGCGCTGCAGTCGGCGGTCGATGCGGGAAGCTTCTCGGTGACGCTGCTCGACGGCGTCACCGGCTCGGGCAAGACGGAGGTCTATTTCGAGGCCGTGGCTCGCACGCTTCAAGCCGGGCAACAGGCTCTCATCATGCTGCCCGAGATTGCGCTGACCGATCAGTTCATGCGCCGCTTCGAGCAGCGCTTCGGCTGCGCTCCGGTCGAATGGCATTCGGCGCTTGCCGCGCCGGAGCGCGGGCGCGTCTGGCGCGCGGTCGCGACGGGAGAGGCGCGTATTATCGTCGGCGCGCGCTCAGGCCTGTTCCTGCCCTTTCAGGAGCTCGGCCTCATCGTCGTCGATGAGGAGCACGACCAGGGCTACAAGCAGGACGACCGCGTCCACTATCAGGCGCGCGACATGGGCGTCGTGCGCGGCTCGCTCGGTGGATTCCCCGTGGTCCTCGCCTCGGCGACGCCATCGATCGAGAGCCAGGTCAACGCGCGCACGGGCCGCTACCGCCACGTGATGCTGCCGGCCCGCTTCTCTGGCGCGGCGCTGCCTGAGGTTCGAGCGATCGATCTGCGCAAAGAGCCGCCCGACAAGGGCAAATGGCTCTCGCCGGCTCTCGTCACGGCCGTGGCCGACACGCTCGCCGCCGGTCAGCAGACGCTGTTGTTCCTCAACCGGCGCGGCTACGCGCCGCTCACGCTGTGCCGCTCGTGCGGCCACCGCATCGAGTGCCCGCAATGCACCGCCTGGCTCGTCGAGCACCGCTTCCGCGGCCGGCTGCATTGCCACCACTGCGGCTTCTCGATTCCCTTGCCGGAGAAGTGCCCCAAGTGCGGGGAGGTAGGCTCGCTCGTCGCGTGCGGGCCGGGCGTCGAGCGCGTCGCCGAGGAGGTGGCCGAGCGCTTCCCGCAAGCGCGGCTCGCGCTTCTGTCGTCGGACCTCGTGCCGGGGTTGACGGAGATGCGCGAGATGATCCGCTCAATCGAGGCGGGCGGCATCGATATCGTCATCGGCACGCAGATGGTGGCGAAGGGCCACCATTTTCCGTTTCTTGCGACCGTCGGCATCATCGACGGCGACTTAGGTCTCGCCATGGGCGCCGACCCGCGTGCGGGCGAGCGCACGTTCCAGCTCCTGCACCAGGTCACCGGCCGCGCCGGGCGCGCGCTCGCCGAGGGGCGCGGCTTCGTGCAGACGTACGCGCCCGAGCACCCCGTGATGGCGGCGATCATCGCGAGCGATCGCGAGGCCTTCATCGAGCAAGAGATCGCGGTGAGGCGCAGAGGCCTCTTGCCGCCGTTCGGGCGGCTTGCAGCACTCATCGTCTCGGCGCGCGACAAGGAGACGGCGCAGCTCATCGCGCGGGATATCGCGCACCGCGCGCCGCCCGCCGAGCGCATCGAGATTTTGGGCCCGGCGGAAGCGCCGATTGCGGTCGTGCGCGGGCGTCATCGCTGGCGGCTTCTCGTAAAGGCGCCGCGCGAGATCGACGTGCAGGCCTATTTGCGCGCCTGGCTTGCAGCACTGCCGCCGTTGAAGGGCGACATCCGACTCACCGTCGACATCGACCCCTACAACTTCCTTTAGGCGATTGACCTCAGCCGCAGCATCGCGCGGGGCTGCGCCTCAATCGCAGGGCACGGTGATGGTTTCGCCCACGGTCGGCAAATACCGCCTGCAGGTCGCAACGGTCTTGCCATTGCCGCTCGTGCCGGCCGTCGTCACAGAGGCCTCCACGGGATCTGACTTTATCGTGCCCGACTCCGCGCTGGCGATGGTCGAGTTCTCGTTGTCGAATTTCGCGCCAGACTCTGCCACCCCGGTCTTCTCGGCGACGGGGGCGTTCTTGTCCTTGTCGGAGGCGAGGGCTGAAATGCTGGAGTTTTCGTTCTGAGCCTTGGCCTCCTTCAACTCCTGCGACGCCGGCGTCTTCTTCGCGGTCTTCACATCGTCGTCGTCATCTCTCTGCTTACGCCGTACGCGCTCCGACCGCTGCGGGGCGCGATGATGCTCGACGCCGCCAGGACGATCACGTCCTCCGAAGAGCGGTGGACTTACGAAGCCAAGACCAATCCCGCCACCACCAATCCGGATGCCTACTTGTGCCGAGGCGCCTGCTGACATGAGCGCGAGCAAAGCCACAGCGATTGCCAGACGTGTCGTTGACATCCTGACCTCCTGGATCGGTGCCGGTGGCCACGCCGAAATCATCCCACCCGTAGCTCGCATTCTAACCATGACCGAAGCCATGCACCAGCCGGCGATGCACGTCGCTCGCCACGCGGTGAGGCGTTAGACCGACCCAAAAAAATGGGCCGGACCTTGGGGGTAAAGGTCCGGCCCCGACTGGCGCGTTTGGGGGGAGCGCTCAGTCAAAACGTGAGAGTTCAAGGGTTAGCGGCGGCTGGCCTCCGAGGCGATGATGCCGAGCATCAGCGCGCCGACGCCGAGCGCGATGTATTTGCCCGTGTTGTCGTGGTGGCGGCGGTGGGCGTAGCCATAGCGGCCATCATCACGGCGGCCGCGGTCGCCGTCGCGGCGCTCCGAGCGCGCATAGTTCTGACCGTGGCGGCCGCCGTCGCGCCAGCCTTCGGCGCTGGCCGCGGTCGTCATGGGAGCCAAGGCGGTCGCGGCAAGCGCCACGGCCGTGGTCATCGAGGTAAGCTTACGCGTGATGGTCATTTTCGTCCCCTTGCCCAGAGTGTTTCCGTCCAGATCGCTGCCGAGCCTCTCCGGCGATGGGGCTCATTTAATAGGAGCCCGGCTGAACCCGCTCTGAAGGGGGCTTGCAGACCCCATTCATGTTGCCGGAGCCCCAGGACCGCCCATGGAATGCGGCATTCCGGCCCCCTACCCCCCGGTTGAAGGCCCAAGCGGTGCGTGTTAGACAACCGGCAACTTGCAAAGGGGGGCGCCAGGCTCGGTGGCTCACGCCCTCCTTTTGCATGGACGATTTTCCTCAAAGCGGGGGTTGGGCCTCAGGGCCGATCCCAATTGCCCTTGAGGCGCATTGGCGGCCGCCGGCGAGAGCATTTGACGTGGCAACGGACAATCCAATGACGGCGGGCGTGGCGGGGCGGTATGCCTCCGCGCTCTTTGATCTTGCAAACGAGCAGAACGAGCTCGACGCGGTCGATGGCGACCTCGGCAAGTTCCAAGGCCTGCTCGATCAGAGCGAGGACATGCGCCGGCTGGTGAAAAGCCCCACTTTCGCCGCCGAGGACCAGGAACGTGCCATGAAGGCGGTGATGGACTGGGCTGCGATCGGCGCGACGACGGGCAACTTCCTGCGAGTGGTCACGCGCAATCGGCGCCTGTTCGCCGCCCAGGACATGATCAACAACTTCCGTCTGCTGCTCGCCAAGCACCGCGGCGAGACCGTCGCCGAGGTGAGAAGCGCGGTTCTGCTCAACGACGAGCAGCTCGCGGCGCTCAAGGACAGGCTCAAGGCCAGCTACGGTCAGGGCGTTCGCATTGATGCCAAGGTCGATCCCTCGCTTCTGGGCGGCCTCGTGATCAAGATCGGCAGCCGCATGTACGATTCTTCGCTGAAGACCAAGCTCTCCAACTTGGAGGTCGTGCTGAAAGGCAGCGGCTGACGCAGAATTTGCGGCCGTGGGTTTCGACCTCGCGGCCGTTTTCACGCAACCGACCGGCGATCATCGCCGCCGCGCAAGGACTGGCGCTGTAAGGGAAGAGGCAAGTTATGGATATCCGGGCCGCAGAGATCTCCTCGATCCTCAAAGAGCAGATCAAGAACTTCGGCAAGGAGGCAGAGGTCTCCGAGATCGGCCAGGTGCTGTCGGTGGGCGACGGCATCGCGCGCGTCTACGGGCTCGACAACGTGCAGGCGGGCGAGATGGTCGAGTTCCCCGGCGGCATCCGCGGCATGGCCTTGAACCTCGAAGCCGACAACGTCGGCGTCGTCATCTTCGGCGATGACCGCACCATCAAGGAAGGCGATACCGTCAAGCGCACGGGCGCGATCGTCGAGGTCCCCGTCGGCAAGGGGCTTTTAGGCCGCGTCGTCGACGCGCTCGGCAACCCGATCGACGGCAAGGGCCCGATCAAATACGACAAGATGATGCGCGTCGACGTGAAGGCGCCGGGCATCCTGCCGCGCAAATCCGTGCACGAGCCGATGGCGACCGGCCTCAAAGCGGTCGACGCGCTGATCCCCATCGGCCGCGGCCAGCGCGAGCTCATCATCGGCGACCGCCAGACCGGCAAGACCGCGATCATCCTCGATACGATCCTCAACCAGAAGTCTATCAACGCCGGCGGCGACGAGAAGGCCAAGCTCTATTGCGTCTACGTCGCGGTTGGGCAGAAGCGTTCCACGGTCGCGCAGTTCGTCAAGGTCTTGGAGGAGCACGGAGCCCTTCCCTACTCGATCGTCGTCGCGGCCACCGCGTCCGAGCCGGCGCCCTTGCAGTACATCGCGCCTTTCACCGGCTGCACCATGGGTGAGTACTTCCGCGACAACGGCATGCACGCCGTGATCGCCTATGACGATCTCTCCAAGCAGGCCGTCGCCTACCGCCAGATGTCGTTGCTCCTGCGCCGTCCGCCCGGGCGCGAAGCCTACCCGGGCGACGTGTTCTACCTCCACTCGCGCTTGCTCGAGCGCGCCGCCAAGCTCAACGACGAGCACGGTGCCGGCTCGCTCACCGCGCTTCCCGTCATCGAGACGCAGGCGAACGACGTCTCCGCCTACATCCCGACCAACGTCATCTCCATCACCGATGGGCAGATCTTCTCGAGACCGACCTGTTCTACCAGGGCATCCGCCCGGCGGTGAACGTCGGCCTCTCGGTGTCGCGCGTGGGCTCTAGCGCGCAGACCAAGGCGATGAAGCAGGTCGCCGGCAAGATCAAAGGCGAGCTGGCGCAATACCGCGAGATGGCGGCGTTCGCCCAGTTCGGCTCCGACCTCGACGCCGCGACCCAGAAGATGCTCGCGCGCGGCGCGCGGCTGACCGAGCTTTTGAAGCAGCCGCAGTTCTCGCCTCTGAAGATGGAGGAGCAGGTCTGCGTGATCTTCGCCGGCACCCGCGGCTACCTCGATCCCATTCCGGTCGCGGCCGTCACCAAGTTCGAGCAGGACCTGTTGCGGCTCCTGCGCGACGAGGGCCAGGACATTCTCTCTGCCATCCGCACCGAGAAGGCGCTTTCGGAAGCGACCGAGAAGAAGCTCGTCGCTTTCCTCGACAAGTTCGCCAAGGGCTTCACCCCTTAAGTTCTTTCGCCCGGGATAAGGAAGGCGCGGCCCGATGCCGAGCTTGAAAGACCTAAGAAACCGCATCTCCAGCGTGAAGGCGACGCGCAAGATCACCAAGGCGATGCAGATGGTCGCCGCGGCGAAGCTGAGGCGCGCCCAGGAGGCCGCGACGGCGGCGCGGCCCTACGCTGAGCGCATGGATCAGTTGATGGCGAGCTTGGGCGCCCGCATCACCGACAGGCAGGGAATCTCGCCCTTGCTGGTCGGCACCGGCAGGGACGACGTGCATTTGCTCATCGTCATGACGGGCGAGCGCGGGCTTGCCGGCGGCTTCAACGCCAACATCGCCAAGCTCGCGCGCGGAGACGCGCAGCGGCTGATCGCCGCCGGCAAGACGGTGAAAATGCTGATGGTCGGGCGTAAGGGCGCCGACGCGCTGCGCCGTGATTTGGGCCGGCACTACGTCGACCGCATCAGCCTGCGCGGCGTGCGCCAGCTCGGCTTCACGCATGCCGACGATATTGGGCAAAAAATTCTCGCGCTGTTCGCAGCGGGCGAGTTTGATGTCGCAACGCTATATTTTTCGCAGTTCAAGTCGGTGATCAAGCAAGTTCCGACTGCGCTGCGGCTGATCCCGGCAAAACTGCCGCCGGCGAAGGCGGATAAATCGTCCGGCGCCGAGGCGATCCACGACTACGAGCCCGGCGAGGAGGACGTGCTGGGCTATCTCGTCAACCTCAATATCTCGACGCAGATCTTCCGCGGGCTTTTGGAGAATGCCGCCTCATTCTATGGTTCGCAGATGAGCGCCATGGATTCGGCGACGCGCAATGCCGGCGAGATGATCGACAAGCTCACCCTGAAGTACAACCGCACGCGCCAGGCAATGATCACCAAGGAGTTGATCGAGATCATTTCCGGCGCCGAGGCGGTTTGATCACACGAGACGAAGGGCTGTAAGGAACGCAAGATGGCAAACAGTGTTGGTCGCATTCGGCAGGTGACGGGCGCCGTCGTCGACGTGCAGTTCGACGATCACCTCCCGGCAATTCTCAACGCGCTGGAGACGGAAAACCACGGCTCGCGCCTCGTGCTCGAGGTGGCGCAGCACTTGGGCGAGAATACGGTGCGCACCATCGCCATGGACTCGACCGAGGGCCTCGTGCGCGGCCAAAAGGTGACGGACACTGGCGGCCCGATCGAGGTGCCGGTCGGCCCGGAGACGCTCGGGCGCATCATTAATGTGATCGGCGAGCCGGTGGACGAGGCGGGCCCTGTAAAGACGAACGAGCATCGCCCCATCCATGCGCCGGCTCCGACGTTTGCCGATCAGGCATCGGAGGCGCAGATCCTCGTCACCGGCATCAAGGTCGTCGACTTGCTCGCGCCCTACGCCAAGGGCGGCAAGATCGGTCTGTTCGGCGGCGCCGGCGTCGGCAAGACCGTGCTCATCATGGAGCTGATCAACAACGTCGCCAAGGCGCACGGCGGCTACTCGGTGTTCGCCGGCGTCGGCGAGCGCACGCGCGAGGGCAACGACCTCTATCACGAGATGATCGAGTTCTCACGTCAACATCGACCCCAAGAAGAACAACGGCTCGACCGAGGGATCGAAGTGCGCGCTCGTCTACGGGCAGATGAACGAGCCTCCGGGCGCCCGTATGCGCGTGGCGCTTTCGGGGCTGACGGTCGCCGAGTACTTCCGCGACCAGGGCCAGGACGTGCTGTTCTTCGTCGACAACATATTCCGCTTCACCCAAGCGGGCTCCGAGGTGTCGGCGCTGCTTGGCCGCATTCCCTCGGCCGTGGGCTACCAGCCCACGCTCGCAACCGACATGGGCGCCCTGCAAGAGCGCATCACGACGACGCAGAAGGGATCGATCACCTCGGTGCAGGCGATCTACGTGCCGGCCGATGACCTGACCGACCCGGCGCCGGCGACCTCGTTTGCCCACCTCGATGCAACGACGGTGCTCTCGCGCGCCATCTCCGAGAAGGGCATCTATCCGGCGGTCGATCCCTTGGATTCGACCTCGCGCATGCTCGATCCGCGCATCGTCGGCGAGGAGCACTATCAGGTCGCCCGCCAGGTTCAGCAGATTCTTCAGCGCTACAAGGCGCTGCAGGATATCATTGCCATTCTCGGGATGGACGAGCTGTCCGAGGACGACAAGCTCGTGGTGGCGCGTGCGCGCAAGATCGAGCGTTTCCTGTCGCAGCCCTTCCACGTTGCGGAAGTATTCACCGGCTCGCCCGGCAAGCTCGTCAGCCTTGCCGACACGATCAAGGGCTTCAAAGGGCTGTGCAACGGCGATTATGATCACCTGCCCGAGCAGGCGTTCTACATGGTAGGCACGATCGAGGAAGCGGTCGCCAAGGCGGAGAAGCTCGCCGAGGCGGCGTAAGGAACACGAGGACCGGGGGCGCGACGCCCCCACGAAAGGATACCCAGATGGCTGGGGCCGAGACGAGCAATACGCCGATCACGACGCACAGCTTCGGCAGCTGCTGCGCCGAGCTCAAGGATGCCATGAGCGGGGAGGAGTTCGAGCCCCTGCTCACCGTCGGAGACGACGGAGTTCTCTACATGTCGGTCGGCCTCGTCGATCTGCAGGAGGAGGACGAGCCGGGCATGGTCGACCATCCAATGTTCTACTGCCCGTTCTGCGGAACGAAGTTGCAGTCGGTGGAGGAGGTTCGCGCCAAGACGGGCGGAGATAGCGAGGACGAGGCGAACTAGTGCGATGATCGAGAAATTCGCCTTCGCTTGCGGCCCATGTGGGAGCAAATTTCTCGATCTCAATCGCACCGGCAACTTTATGCTTCTAGTGCCCTTTTAATTCCGAAGTTCGCTTCAGGGCCTAGCATCAAACGAGAGCGAACTTCGGAATTGGGACACTAAGCCATGGCGGCAGCATTCAATTTCGAGCTCGTCACACCTGAGCGCCTGCTGCTCGCGGCCCAGGCCGAGCAGGTCGTGGTGCCGGGCGCGGAGGGCGATTTCGCGGTCCTCGCCGGGCACGCGCCCGTCGTCTCGACGCTGCGGCCGGGGATCCTCGAGATCACAGTCAGCGACGGCAAGCAGCGCGTGTTCGTCAAGAAGGGAGTGGCCGAGGCCGACCCCACGCGATTGACTGTGCTGGCGCAGACGGCGGTGGCGCTGGAAGATCTCACCCCGGCCATGATCGAGGCCGAGTTGAAGTCCGCCGAGGCCGAACGTGCGGAGGCCAACGACGACCAGGCGCGGCTGATGGCCGACACGCTCGTCGATCTGCTCAAGCGATTGCAGGCGAAAGCGACCTAGTCTTCCGCGTCCTTTGCCACTATTGCGATTTGCGATTGCGCGTCAGGCCGCCGCTTGGCGTGCGAACGGCGCGAACTGGCGCGCCACGGCCTCATACACGGGACGCTTGAACGGCACCGCCAGTTTCGGCAGCTGGCGCAGGTCCGCCCACCGCCAGTCGTCGAACTCCGATTTGAACGGACCTTTCGGCGCAATGTCGATCTCGTCCTCATGGCCCTCGAAGCGCATGGCGAACCAGCGCAGCCGTTGACCGCCGTAACGGCCCTTCAAGGCGACGCCAAGCAAATCGTGCGGAAGCTCATAGCTGAGCCAGCCCGGCAGTTCTGCGATGAGCGTGGCGCTCGTTATGCCTGTCTCCTCGGCGAGCTCGCGGAAGGCGGCGTCGCGGGCGCGCTCGCCCTTGTCGATCCCGCCCTGCGGTGGTTGCCAGATGTGGTCGGCGACGTAGGCTTGCGGGTGGCGCGCCCACTTCGGGCGCCGGCGTCCGACCCAGACGAGGCCTGCGGCATTAAACAACACGATCCCGGCGCACGGCCGCAGCGGCAGCCGCGTCAGTCTCGTTTGCGCTCCGGCGATTGAAAAACTCATCCCGCCCCGTTCCGTTATGCACAAGTTATCCACAGCCCGAATCAAGGCACAGGTTATCCCGAAAATTCAATACTTCTATGTCGTTATTTAACAAAAATTGATCTGGAGGGTGAGCTGGCGGAATTAACCGAGCGGCGTCGCATACTGGGCAAGCGCCGCGACGACCTGCCGATAGACGTCCCGCTTGAAGGGCACGATCAGCTCCACGAGCTGCGAAGGCGCCACCCACTGCCAGGCCTCGAACTCCACGTGCTGAGGCTGCGGCGGCGTGATGTTGATCTCGCTGTCAGGCCCCAGGAAGCGGACTGCGTACCATTTCTGTTCCTGGCCGCGGTACCTGCCCTTCCAGGCCTTGCCGATGAGGTCGGCCGGCAGGTCGTAGCGCAGCCAGCCCGGCGTCTCGCCGAGGATGGCGACGCTTCGGATGCCGGTCTCCTCGCTAAGCTCGCGCAGGGCTGCGCTGGTGGAGTCCTCGCCCGCATCGATGCCGCCTTGCGGCATTTGCCACCAGGCCCCGCGCCCTTCAGGCTCGCCGGGGAGATCGGCGCGGCGCCCGACCCAGACGAGTCCCGCGGCGTTGATGACCATGATGCCGACGCAAGGGCGGTAGCCGAGCTTGCTCAAGTCAGCGGTGTCGCGGGTGCTCATGCGGCTCATCCGGCAGCGGCGGCAGGCCGCCTGCGACTGGCAGAAAAAAGCGATGGGCGCCACGGGGGGCGCCCACCTCTCGTCTTCGTTGTGGGCCGGGCCGGCCGGCGGGGCTAAGGACGCTCGCGCCTGGGCCCTTTAGTTCTTCGCCTTGTCCTTGGTGTCGGTGCCGGACGGCGGCGTCACGCTGGGAGTGGCACCGGCCGTCTTTGCATCCGTCGCGGTGCCGCGCAGGAAGGAGAGGGCATACTGAAGCTGCGTATCCTTCTCGGGCTCCTTGGCCACGTAAGCGGAGGAACCTGAGGTCTCCTTGACCTCTTTGCGATCCGCAGTCTCGTCCTCAGGATTCCTGAGATGCCCGCGCAGGCTCGCCTCTCCGCGCGCCTTTTCAATGGCGGCGGCCTTGGCCTTGAGGTCGTCGGGCAGCTCCTCATCCACGACGATGTCGGGATCGATGCCTTTGGCCTGGATCGAGCGATTCGACGGTGTGTAGTAGCGCGCGGTGGTCAGGCGGATCGCTCCGTTGGCGCCGAGGGGGATGATCGTCTGCACCGACCCCTTGCCGAACGAGCGCGTGCCGATGAGGGTCGCCCGCTTGTGGTCTTGAAGAGCGCCAGCGACGATCTCGGAGGCGGACGCGGATCCGCCGTTGATCAGCACGACCATCTTCTTGCCGTCGGTCAGATCACCGGGATGGGCCTGGGCCCGCTGCGTTTCCTCGTTGTTGCGGCCCTTCGTCAGCACGATGGCGCCCTCATCGAGAAAATCGTCGGAGACGGCGATCGCCTGATCGAGCAGTCCGCCCGGGTTGTTGCGCAGGTCGATGACGTAGCCCTTGATGTTCTTCTCGCCGATCGACTTCTTGGCGTCCTCGATCGCCTTGACCAGGTTGGCGTGTGTCTGCTCGTTGAAGGTGGTAATCTTGATGTAGGCGACGTCGCCCTCGTCGTGCGCCTTGACGGGGTTGATGCGGATGATGTCGCGCACGACCTTGACGTCGAAGGGCTCATCGACGCCCTTGCGCACGACGGTGAGCGTGATGGGCGTGTTGACCGGCCCGCGCATCTTCTCGACCGCCTGCTCCAGAGTGAGGCCGACGATCTGCTCGTTGTCGAGATGGGTGATGAGGTCATTGGCCTGCAGCCCGGCCTTGGCGGCGGGCGTGTCGTCGATGGGCGAGACGACCTTGATGACGCCGTTCTCCATGGTGACCTCGATGCCGAGCCCGCCGAACTCCCCGCGCGTCTGCACCTGCATGTCGCGGTAGTTCTTGGGGCTCAGGTAGGAGGAATGCGGGTCGAGCGACGACAGCATGCCGTTGATCGCCAACTCGATCAGCATGGAGTCGTCGGGCTTCTCCACGTAATCGGAGCGTACGCGCTCGAGCACGTCGCCGAAGAGGTCGAGCTGCCTATAGAGCTCGGAATTGGAAGAGGTCGCCGAGTACGTCCGCGTGACGTTGAGGAGGGTGGTCGCGCCGGCGAGGCCGGTCATCAGCAGGAACGTCCAAAATGCGAATTCCGTCTTGCGCATTATCCTTGCACCTTCTGATGACCCGGGACCCACCATGGGTCGGGATCGATGGGCGTCCCATCCTTGCGAAATTCAACGTAGAGGACAGGGGCGTTGTTCACGGCTGCAGTCTGGGGCTGCTGCGACCAGCCGCTCATTGTACCCACGGGCTCGGCGGCAAGAACAAACTGACCTGGTTGTACGTCAATCTGCGACAAACCCGCAAGTAGGACATGATAGCCGCCGCCCGCGTTGATTATCAAGAGTTGCCCGTAGCTGCGAAACTCACCAGCGTAAACAATCCAGCCATCACAAGGTGACGTGACTTGGGCGCCTTGGCGGGTTTCCAGCACAATTCCCTTCGATTGGCCCCCATACTGGGTCTTTTCGCCGAATTTAAGCACCTGTCGACCTTGTGCCGGCAACGGCAAGCGCCCCGTCGCCTGGGCGAAGGGAATCTCAGGCTTAATGCGCCCGGGGCTGCCCAAGGTTGTGCCGGGAGCGAGCTCGACCACGTCCGGCGACTTGGGCGGTATAGGCAAGACGGCAACTTGGGTGCCGTCTTTACCTTGGGGAACCGTCTCCCCGGGCTGGCTGCCCAAGGTGGGCCGCAACTTTGTCGCAGCCCGCCGCGTTTCCTCCTCGTAGGCACCCAGGCCCGTGTTCTGCTGCACCGCCTTGTCGAGACGCGAGATCAGCTCGTTGAGGTCCGTCACGCTGGCGGAGATATCGGCGGCTGCAAGGCGCATGTTCTTCAACTCTGACTGGCGCGCATCGAGCGAAGCCTTCTTGGCCTCGAGCAGTCCCGCAAGACGCGTGCGCGAAGCCGTCAAGTGCGCCGTCTCCGCCTTGAGCTGGTCGCCTTGGGTGCGGATCTCGGTCATCACGCGCACGAGCTCGTTGAGGCGGGCGGTGAGAGCGCGCGCCTGATTGCCGAGCTGGGGAAAGGCCGAGGCGAGCAACATGGCGCTCCGCACCATCTTGAGGGCGTCCTCGCGCTGCGTGATCAGTATCGGCGGTGGGTTGCGGCCCATGCGCTGCAAGGCGGCCAACAGCGTGGAGATCTGCCCGTTGCGCTGATTGAGCGACCCCTTGAGGATCTTCTCCTGGGCCGAGAGCTCGCGCAGGCGCGCCTCGATCGAGGTGAGCTGGCCTTCGCTCTTCTTGATGAGCGCGGCGGTCTCCACGAGCTTGATGTTGAGGTTCTCGCGTTCCTGAGCAAGCGTGTTGACGTCGCTTTGCAGCGACTTGGCGCGCTTTTGCACATTCTCAAGCTCTTTGCGCCGGTTCTGTAATTTCTTCTTGGCCTCCTCCGGCGTCGTCGGGGCCTTCTCGGTCGGCGGTGTCTGCGCCAAGGCGCTGCGTGTCGCGGGGGCGCCGGCGAGGACAAGCGCGGCAATCGTCGCACCGAGCAGGGACCGGGATCGCTTTTGAACGTTCGCGCGTTTCAACGGCAGTCTTTCCCCCAAGCGGTATGCGCGTCCGGCAGGGCAACTGAGGCGAGAATTGCGGCAATTATGGCGCGCGCAGTGTTGCCCGTCTCTTGCTGCGCGCGCCGGCGGTCCGCCCCGTCAGATACGGTTTGCCCCCGTTCCCGGAAACCTTTATGGGAATTGAGAACGGAGATCGAACGCTGATGGAATACGTTCTTTACCATCTGGTGACGCTGGCCGTGCTGGCCGTGTTCGTCGTCTTGGCACTCGGGCTGTGGAATCTCACGCGCGGCAAGAGCCCGAACTTGAGCCAGAAACTGATGCGCTGGCGCGTCGGCCTGCAGTTCGTCGCGATCGTCATTATCATGCTCTTTGTGCTCGTCCACAATCATTGAGCGAGAAGACAGCCGCTCACCTGCGCGGGCGACGCCAGAGTTGCGCTATACTGGCCAGGCAGGCTTCTGAGGACCGCCGGCGCGCATGGTCGTACTAAGCAAAATCTACACCAAGACGGGAGATGCCGGCACGACCGCGCTCGGCAGCGGTGAGCGCGTGCCCAAGCACGCGCTGCGCATCGCCGCCTACGGCACCGTCGACGAGACGAATGCGCACATCGGCATGGTGCGCGTGCATGTGGGCGGCGGCCAGCCCGGTCTCGACGGCAAGCTCATGCGTATTCAGAACGACCTCTTCGATCTCGGCGCCGATCTGTGCGTGCCCGAGACGCCTCGCAAGCCCGACACCGAGCCGCTGCGCATCAGCGACGCGCAGGTGCAAAGGCTGGAGGAGGAGATCGACGAGATGAATGCCGAGCTGCGGCCGTTGCGCTCTTTCGTGCTGCCGGGCGGATCGCCGCCGGCGGCGGCGCTGCACGTGGCGCGCACAGTGTGCCGGCGCGCCGAGCGCTTGATGGTCGAGCTCGCGAGCCAGCCCGGCGAGGTCGTTGCTGCGCCGGCGCTCAAGTACATCAATCGGCTATCCGATTTTCTCTTCGTCGCCAGCCGCTATGCGAACGACCGCGGTAAAAGCGACGTGCTTTGGGTGCCTGGACAGAACAGGTAGCCCATAACCTCGGGCGCAGGGGGCAGCGAACGTGTTCATTCCTCTTCACGACGACAACACGCTCAAGGCAATCCCCTTCCAGTACGTCACGGTCTCCATCATCGCGCTCAATGTGCTCGTCTTCATCCTCGAGGTCGGGGGATTGGATCAAGGCGAGGTCGCGAGCCTCGGCCTGACGCCGCGCGCGCTGTTTGATACGAGCTCGCTGCTGAGCCCAGAATCGGCGACGACGAATGCGATCCCGCTGGCCGTAGGCGCGACGCTCCTCACCTACATGTTTTTGCACGCCAACATTTTTCACCTCGCCGGCAACATGATCTTCCTTTGGGTCTTCGGCGACAACGTCGAGGACGCCATGGGGCACGTGCGATTCCTGTTCTTCTATCTGGCGTGCGGCGTCTTCGCCGGGCTGCTGCATGCGTGGATGGCGCCCGATTCCGGTCTGCCGCTCATCGGCGCCAGCGGAGCGGTCGCCGGCGTCATCGCGGCCTACCTGATGCTGCATCCGCGCGTCGGCGTCTGGGTGCTGGCGTTCAAGGTCATTCCGCTGCGCATCACGGCGGGCCTCGCGCTCGGCGTTTGGATCGCCATGCAGATCGCGATGATCGCGGTCGCCGACACTGGCCCCACGGCGTGGTGGGCCCACATCGGCGGCCTCATGGCGGGGGCCGTCCTCATCCTGTTTCTGCGCCGCCCGGGTGTGCCCCTGTTCGATACCGGCCTCGCGTGAGGCTGCCGCCAGTGCCCTTCAGCGACGGCAGGTGGCAGCGGGCCGCGAAGGTTAACGGGCGCCCAATTGACTTGGCCCCGCCGCGCTCGTAGGTTGCGTTTCGCACTTGCGAATAGCATGAGAAGGGCGGCGACTCGGGACCTTTTGAGTGCGGCAGGGCGAGATTCATCGCGCTGCACAACCGCCGGACCGAGGTCAGCACGCCCCTAGAGCACGCTTGGGGAGCCGACGGGCATGAAGGTATTGGTGCCGGTCAAGCGAGTCGTTGACTTCAACGTCAAGATTTGGGTGAAGCCGGACGGCTCTGGCATCGACTTAGCGAACGTGAAGATGTCGATGAACCCCTTCGACGAGATCGCCGTCGAGGAGGCCGTGCGCCTTAAAGAGAAAGGCCTCGCCAAGGAGATTGTCATCGTGTCGGTCGGCCCGGCGAAGGCGCAGGACACGATCCGCTCCGCACTCGCGATCGGCGCCGACCGCGGCATCCTGGTCGAGACACCCGACGACGCCACGATCGAGCCCCTCGCCGTCGCCAAGCTCCTCAAGGCCATCACGCAAGCGGAGAAGCCCGAGCTCATCATTCTCGGCAAGCAGGCGATCGACGACGACTGCAACCAAACCGGACAGATGCTCGCCGCGCTGCTCGGCTGGCCGCAAGGCACCTTCGCCTCGAAGCTCGTTCCCGAGAGCGGCTCGGCCATCGTGACGCGTGAGGTGGACGGCGGCCTCGAGACGCTGAAGCTCAAGATGCCGGCCGTCGTCACGACCGACCTTCGCCTCAACGAGCCGCGCTATCCGACGCTGCCCAACATCATGAAGGCCAAGAAGAAGCCGCTCGACGTCAAGAAGCCCGCCGACTACGGCGTCGACATTGCGCCGCGTCTCAAGGTGATGCGCATAACCGAGCCCGCCAGCCGCAAGGCCGGCGTCAAGGTCGCAAACGTTGCCGAGCTGGTGGCGAAGCTCAAGACCGAGGCCGGGGTGCTCTGATGGCCGTCCTCCTGCTCGCCGAGCACTCCAACGCAGCGCTCAGTGCTGCCACTGCCAAGACACTTGCAGCGGCGACGGCGCTGGGTGGGGAGGTCCACGTTCTCGTCGCGGGTCACAACTGCAAGCCGGCGGCCGATGCGGCCGCCGAGCTTGCAGGCGTCGCCAAGGTGCTCATCGCCGACGCGCCGCAGCTCGAGCACGGGCTCGCCGAGGAGGTGGCGGCCCTGATCGTGCCGTTGATGAGCGGCTATGACGCGCTCGTTGCGCCCGCCACGACCATGGGCAAGAACATCTGCCCGCGCGTCGCGGCTGCGCTCGACGTCATGCAGATCTCCGATATCACCAAGGTGCTCTCGGCCGACACCTTCGAGCGGCCGATCTATGCCGGCAACGCCATCCAGACGGTGCAGTCGGGTGAGCCCAAGAAGGTCATAACGGTGCGGATCTCAGCGTTTCCGGCGGCCGCCGAGGGGGGCTCGGCGCCCATCGAGGCCATTACGGCGCCGGCTGCGGTCGGACTGTCGAGCTTCGAGAAGGCCGATCTCACGACGTCGGACCGGCCGGAGCTGGCGTCGGCGCGCATAGTGATCTCCGGCGGCCGCGGGCTGCAGTCGGGCGAGAACTTCAAGAAGCTCTTGGAGCCGGTCGCCGATGCGCTCGGTGCCGCGGTCGGCGCTTCGCGCGCCGCCGTCGATGCGGGCTTTGTGCCCAACGACATGCAGGTGGGCCAGACCGGCAAGGTGGTGGCGCCGGACCTCTACATGGCGGTCGGCATATCGGGTGCGATCCAGCACCTCGCCGGCATGAAGGATTCGAAAGTCATCGTTGCGATCAACAAGGATGGCGAGGCGCCGATCTTCCAGGTGGCGGATTACGGTCTTGTTGCCGACCTCTTCCAAGCCCTGCCGGAGCTCGAAGCCGAGCTCAAGAAGGCCGGCCAATAATGCGGGAACAACTCGGGGCTCGGGGACAGAAGGACGCATCGGTCATGAACGTGGCGGTCAAGACGGCAGACAGGCCGAAAGGGGAGAGCGCGGTTCCCCACGTCATCAAGAAGATCGGCGTGATCGGCGCCGGTCAAATGGGCAGCGGCATCGCGCACGTGATCGCGCTCGGCGGATACTCCGTTGCGCTGAACGATCTGAAGAAAGCGACGGTCGAGACGGCGCTGTCGACGATCGAGCACAACATGGGACGCCAGGCGGCCAAGGGTCTGATCCAAGAAGGCGACATCAAGTCGGCGCTGAAGCGGATCAGCTACGCCTCCGGCATGGACGCGTTCGGGGATTGCGACCTCGTCATCGAGGCGGCGACCGAGGACGAGGCCGTCAAGCGCAAGATATTCGTCGATCTCTGTCCGCACCTGAGCGACAAGGCGTTGATCGCGACCAACACCTCCTCGATCTCCATCACGCGCTTGGCCTCGACGACCGACCGGCCCGAGCACTTCATCGGCATGCACTTCATGAACCCGGTGCCGCTCATGGAGCTCGTCGAGCTCATCCGCGGTATCGCCACCGACGATGAGATGTTCGCCACGACGCGCAAGTTCGTCGAGAGCCTCGGCAAGCAGGTCGCCGTCAGCGAGGATTTCCCGGCTTTCATCGTCAACCGGATCTTGCTGCCGATGATCAACGAGGCCGTCTACACGCTCTATGAGGGCGTCGGCACAGTGGAGGCGATCGACAAGGCCATGCGTCTGGGCGCTCACCACCCGATGGGCCCCTTGGAGCTTGCCGACTTCATCGGGCTCGACGTCTGCCTGTCGGTGATGCAGGTGCTCTACGAGGGATTGTCCGATTCCAAGTACCGGCCCTGCCCGCTCTTGGTGAAGTACGTCGAGGCGGGCTGGCTCGGACGCAAGACGCACCGGGGCTTTTACGACTACCGCGGCGAGCACCCCGTCCCCACCCGGTGAAGCGCGTTATCGGATCGATGACAAAGGGCGGCTCGAAAGCCGCCCTTTTTCTTGGCTCAGGCCGCCACGGCGGGTCGCGGCGGTGGCGCCGTCTCCCTCCAGCTGGGTAGCGCCGACAGCCGCTCGAACCAGCGCCCGATGTTCTTGTAGCCCGCGACCGGGAGCTTGGCCTGGTCGCTGTAGAAGAGGAATGAGCCCACCGTGAAGTCGGCGAGCGTGGGTGCGGAGCCCACGAGCCACTCGCGTTGCGCCAGGTGCCGATCGAGGAGGGCGGCCTCCTTGTGGAACGCCTCCGTCGCTTTGGCGACCATTGCGAGATCGGGCGGCCCCATGCCGAAGATGGCCTTCACCAGGTTCTGAAAAGTAAGCGGCGTGCAGGCGTCGGCGCTCCAATGCGCGCTCTGCCAGTTCTGCCAGCGCATGATGTCGGCGCGCGTGCCGGGATTGTCTGGCCATAACGTGTTGGGCTTCTTGCTGGCGAGATACTGCAGGATGGCGTCGGACTCCCACAGCACGAAATCTCCGTCGACGAGGGTCGGCGTGCGGCCCGCGGGATTAAGCGCGAGATACTCCGGAGTTTTGTTTTCGCCATTAGCGAAATCGAGGTTCTTATACTCGAGCGGAACGCCGAGGTGAGAAGCAACCGCCCGCACCTTCCAGGTTCGCGGCGAGCCGGCAAATCCATAAAGCTTCATGACGATCTCCTTTCTGATTCCATCGATCGGTCTTGCCGGGACAGGTAGCGACCCAGCCGCTCGAACGTTCCCGTCCAGCCGTGCTCGTGGCGGTCGCGGGCGTCCTCGTCGAAGAAGTGCTCATGCGTGATTGTCATGTCGGTGCCGTCGCCGGCGCTCTTTAGGCGCACCGTGACGAGCGATTCCCGTTCCGGAGTGCTCTCCCACGCCCAGGTGAAGACCAGCTTCTCGTTGGGCACGATCTGGCGATAGACGCCGCCGACGCGGTGCTGCTCGCCACTCGGCATCTGCATCACGATGCGGTAGCGGCCCCCGATCCTCAGATCGGTTTCGGAGACGAGGATCTTTCCCTCGTCGCTGGGCCCGAACCACTGCTTCAGCGCTTGCGGGTCCGTCCACGCCCGGAAGACCCTTTCGACCGGGACGGCGTAGTGACGCTTGAAGGTGAGGCTCGGTTTTTGGAGTGTTGCCATTGATCGCTCTCCAAATAGCGGCCGAGGGCATCGAGCCGCTCGGTCCAGAACTTCTCGTAGCGATTGAGCCACTGCGTGGCTTCCTCCAGCGGGGCAGGCACAAGCCGGCAGCGCACAGTGCGGCCCGTCTTGTCTCGCGTCACAAGCCCTGCATCGGCGAGCACGCCGATGTGCTTCATGATGTTGGGCAGTGAGACGGGAAACGGCTTTGCGAGCTCGCTGACGGTCAATTCCGGCGTTTGCGACAGCCGCAGCAGAATTTCGCGGCGGGTCGCGTCTGCGAGCGCAGAGAATGTGCGATTGAGCTTTGCCGGCTGATAGCTAACCATATGGTTAACTATTATCCGGACGGCGTGCTCCGTCAAGCCGAAATACAGAAATGCGCGAGGCCGGTCGGGATGGGCCCGTGGCACTAGCTTTCCCGCCGGCCCCGTGCCCCCGCTCGGTGTCTGCGCCGTGCCGGACGGAGGGAGCCGCCGCAGAGCGACGCTGGCAGCCGACGCGAAGTCCATTCACTCGAGGAGTGAGACGGGCAGCCGCGTTTGGCTGCTGCCCGCCAGGCCCGTTAGTTGGGCTGCTCGACGTTGTCGATCACGTGGATGACGCCGTTCGACTGCATCACGTTGGAGATGGTTATGCGGCCGGCGTGGCCTTTGTGGTCCCAAACCGCGAGATGCTTGTCCCCGAGGCGCTTGATCGTGAGCGTCTCGCCATTGACGGTCTTGATCAGTCGTCGACCATCTTCCACAGGTCCTCGGCCGACAGACGCCCGGGGACGACGTGATAGGTCAGTATGCCGGTGAGCTTGCCCTTGTTCTCAGGCTTCAAGAGCGTCGAAACGGTGCCGTCGGGAAGCTTGTCGAAGGCCTCGTCGGTGGGCGCGAACACGGTGAAGGGGCCCGGGCCGGACAGGGTGTCGACGAGGCCTGCAGCCTTCACCGCGGCGACAAGCGTGGTGTGGTCCTTCGAGTTGACCGCGTTCTCGATGATGTTTTTGGAGGGATACATCGGCGCGCCGCCAACCGTAACGGTCCGCTCGGCGAGCGAGGGCGTCGCAACCGCTGTGCCGAGAGCGACAGCAAGCGTGAGCGCCGAGACGCCGAGAATGGCGGCGGAAGCGAGCTTCTTCACGGGAAACATGGGTAGTCCTCCGATCTGAGTTGAGGCTCCGTTGGGGAGCTGACTTAGGTACGGAGGGCCGCGCGACGGGTTTCAGCTTGCGCCTCGCCAAATTCGCTTAAACGCGATTTGTCACTCGGTCGCCTGGATCAGTTTGCCGGCGAACAGCACGGGCCCCGTCGGCGCGCCGGTTGGCGAGCCGCCCTCGGGCTCGAGGCTGACGGCGAGCGTCGCGTTCTCGATCGTCTTGCGTGCGTAGGCGGCAAGCTTCGGCTGCACCACGGTGAAGGGCTTATCGCCGATGACGCCGAGCGAGCGCGGCGTCTTGAGCTCGTCGTTGACGAGCCAAAGCTCGTAACTCTTGCCGGGATGCGGCGGAGCGGCGACGGCGCGGATCGTCAGAAGCTTCTGCTCGAGATCGACCGACACGAGGAAGGCCGGCGATTGAGCGTCCTTCTGCAGGACGGCGACGAGGGTCTTTGGCGCCTCGGGTCGGGTGATCTCGCGGAAGCCGGCGAACAGCAGAAGCGAGGCCGCGACCGCGCTGGCAGCGATGGCTGCCGCTCGCCAGCGGCGCAGACGGCGCTCCATGCCCATGATCTGCGCCGTTTCGACCGTTGTCTGCGCGTTAAGCCGCGCTTCGATCCGAGGCCAGAGATGTGCCGGCGCCATCGCTGGGGCCGATCGCTCGGCGAGTGGCCCGAGCCTTCGCTCCCAAGCCTCAATCGCCGCCGCCAACGCAGTCTCGCTTCGCGCACGCAGGACCACAGCGGCGCGCTCGGCAGTGGACAGCGTGCCGAGCACGTACTCCGCAGCAAGCATGTCGATGTCTTGCTCGTCCGTCATGAGCCCAAACACTTCCTCAATTGCGCTAGGCTGCGGTGCAGCCAGGTCTTGATGGTGTTGACTGGGTGCGCGAAACGCTGCGCGAGCTCGTCGCGGCTCAGGCCCGAGTAGTAGGCGAGCAGCACCATCTCGCGCCGCTCAGG
The DNA here is from genome assembly GCA_963724945.1 of uncultured Alphaproteobacteria bacterium. Lineage (GTDB taxonomy): Bacteria > Pseudomonadota > Alphaproteobacteria > Rhizobiales > Hyphomicrobiaceae > Hyphomicrobium_A. Next base: position 702,381 of record CAVRWL010000003.1, read on the forward strand.
CTCAAGGCCCTCGAGGCACTCTTTGAGGCGGCGCAGCTCCTCGCTCTGCTGCGTGGCGGTGAGCGGGTCGGGATCCGTTCCTTCGATCTCGAGCGCTTCGGGCGCGTCCTCGATCGACACCGGCCGGCGCCGGCGTATCTCGTCGATCGCGCGGTTGCGGGCGATCGATACCATCCATGTGATCGGCGATGCCTTGGCCGGATCGAAGCCGCCGGCGCGCTCCCAGATCCTGACGTAGACGTCCTGCAGCAGATCCTCCGCGATGTCCCGGCGCGGCACGATGCGCACGATGATCCCCCAGAGCTTGGCCGAGGTGGCCCGATAGAGGGTAGCGAAGGCATCCCGCTCGCGCGCGGCGACGCGCGCCAGAAGGTCAACGAGATCGGCTGCTGTGGCCGGTTTTGACATGGCTGCCAGACGCTTAAAATACGGCCGCTGCGCCTTGAAGTTTCGGTTGCCCGGCCCGAATTGTGCGCAAAAAGCCCGTCAGATCGTCCGTCGCGTAATGGATGTGGGGGGGGAGCTCGGTCCACGTGCGCATTTTCAGCTGCGCGGGGTGGTCGGGGTACTCCGAGTGCACGAGAACGGTCGTCATTCCGAGCGCGTGCGGCGCCTCGAGGTTGTGGGGCATATCCTCGAACATGGCGGCCTTGTGGGGCGCGACGTCGTGGCGGCCGATCATGCGATGGAACGCGTCGGCGGCCGGCTTGGCGACATACCCGCAGGCGGCGATGTCGCAGATGTCCTCGATGAGGTGCAGGACGCCGAGCTTCTCGGCGACGCGCTCGGCGTGGCGGCGCGATCCGTTGGTGAAGATGAGCTTGCGGCCGGGGAGCGCGCGAAGCGCGGCGGCAAGCTTGGGCGCCTCGGGTACGCACGAAAGATCGATGTCGTGCACGTAGTCGAGGAAGGGTTGCGGATCGAGCTTGTGGATCCGCATCAGGCCCGACAGCGTGGTGCCGAACTGCCGGTAGTAGCTCTTCTGCAGGTGGCGGGCGTAGGCGAAGGGAACGCCGAGGTATTGCGCGATAAATTCGCCCATGCGCGTGTCGACCTCGGCGAAGAGGTTGCATCTGGCCGGATAGAGCGTGTTGTCGAGATCGAAGATCCAGGCCGTCGTCTCGGTGAAGCCGCGCGGGCGTGCCTGCGCTCTGGCGGGCCGCGGCAACGGCTCACGATGCTCGCTCGCGCTCATTCGGCCTTTGCCTTCGCCTTGCGGCGCACGCGGCCGAGAAGCGTGCCGACGCCGTGCGCGGTGAACAGCTCCAAAAGCACGCAGTGAGGCACGCGCCCGTCGATGATGACGACGGCCTCCACGCCCGCCTCCACGACCTCGATGCAGCCCTCGATTTTGGGGATCATGCCGCCGAAGATCACGCCGTCCTTGATGAGGCGCCGCGCCTCCTCGATCGTGAGCTCGGGCACGAGGCGCTTGTCCTTGTCGAGAACGCCCTCCACGTCGGTGAGCAGCAACAGGCGCTTGGCCTTCATGCGGGCGGCGAGCGCGCTCGCGAAGGTGTCGGCGTTTATGTTGAGCGTTTCGCCGTCGCGCCCGATGCCGATAGGCGCGATTACGGGAATGAGGTCGGAGTTCGAGATGACGTCGACGATGTGCGGGTTGACCTCGATGGGATCGCCCACGTAGCCGATGTCGACCGCTTTCATGAGATTGGATGCAGGATCCGGCATCTCCGTAATCTTGCGCGCGATCATCAGGTTGGCATCCTTGCCGCAGATGCCGACCGCCTTGCCGCCCTGGCGGTTGATGGCGGAGACGATATCCTTGTTGATCCCGCCGGCCAGCACCATCTCGACCACCTCGACGGTCGGCTTGTCGGTGACGCGCAAGCCCTGCACGAAATCGGAGGGGATCTTGAGCTTCTCGAGCATGGCCGCGATCTGCGGGCCCCCGCCGTGCACGACGATGGGGTTAACGCCGGACTGCTTCAGGTAGACGACGTCTTGCGCGAATGCGGCCGCGAGCGCGGCATCGCCCATCGCGTGGCCCCCGAACTTGATGACGACCGTCTGATCGTCATAGCGGATGAGATGCGGCAGCGCCTCGGCCAGAATGCGCGCCTGAACGTGGGGCGAAGGCTCCGCCTCCGCTTTTGCGCCGCCGCCCTGCGGCTTGGAGATCGTCGTCATTTGCCTGGCCTGCGCTTGCCTTTTTGCCCGGACGCGGAGGCGCGACCTGATCTAGATTGTATGCCTCCGCAACCGAAGCCCAGCTCTTATACCGCCGCGCCCCATGACCTCAACGGATTTCCCCCACAATCGGGTGCTAGCGCCTCGGAGCCAGCGACTCATATATCTGTCTTTGCGGCGCCGATCCGTTAATTTCGCGGCCAGCGCGCCTCTTCTTGGGGCACAGGAGTGTCCATGATCGCCGACGAGCTCAGTCGGATCGCTATGTCCTCGACCCTCGGCAATGCTCTGTCGCGGGCGACGGAGAGCGCGCGAGCGCAGGGCCATCTCGAGGTGACGCTCGAGCATATACTGGTGTCGTTATGCGAGGATCCCGACGCCGGCCTGGTGCTGGCGGCGAGCAACGTAGACGTCGCCCGGCTCAAATCAGACGCATTGCGCTATCTTGGCGGCCTGGAGCGCCAGGCGTTGCCGGGCCAGCGCGTCGATCCCGTCGTCTCGGGCGATTTACGGCGCATCCTGGAAGCCGCCGCCGCGGCCGCCCGCGGCGGACGCCGCCGCGAGATCAACGGGGCGATCGTGTTGGCCGCCATCGTGGGCGACGGCAAGAGCCCGGCCGCACAAATGCTGCAGGCGCAAGGACTGACGTTCGAAGGGGCGATCCGCGCGCTCCAGCGCGGAGCCGGCGTGGCGCCGCGCCCCTACGTTGCGACGAGCACCGAGGACATTCTGGCAAGCGCGCGCGAGCGCGTGCAGTCGCGGACCATCGGGCGCAAGCCCGAGGCCGAGCCTGCGGCGGACGAGGAGGAGCCGCCGGAAGCATATGCGATGCCGAAGACGGCAGACGCTCCCGATTACGACGACGTGCCGCCGACCGCGCCGCCGCGTCCTGCGCCGCCTTCGCCGGAGTGGAATCGGGAGGCTCCCGCGATCATGGCTCGACCCGAGCCAGAGGCCGAGCCCGATCAGCCGGGCAGCGACTTCGGCGGCGTGGACCAGGCGCCGATGCCGGCGCCAGACATGTCCGTGTTGCCGCCACGCAAGCAGGCAGCGACCACGACATGGGACGAGCCGGCCTTTCCCGCCGCGACCCCCGCGCCGCCGCCGCTTCCGGGCACCGAGCCGCCGCCCTCGTGGGCACCGCCCTTGCCCACAGCCGCGCCTGAGGTGCTGCCGGATGCGCCTCCGCCGCTGCCAGGCTCCTCGCGCTTGCCTGGCTTGGAGGAGCTGCGCCGGCCGATGGGGGTCGGCGCGAGCGAGAGCGGGCCGCAGACGTCCGCATCCGCGTTCGGGCGCACACTGCGGCCGCCCGGGGCCATTCCCGAGGCCCGGCCCGTCACTCGTCAGCCGCCGGCACCGCGCGCCGAGATCGGCCAGCTCGTCGAGAATATTCCCCGCACCATGCGCGTCGCGATTCCCGCCCTCGTCGAGGTGCGCGTCGCCAGAGGCAATGTGCAAGCGCTCGCCGAGGGGCTGCAGGGCGGCGGCGCCGCCTACCGGCACGAAGTTACGGTCACGAAGGCGATGTCGGTGCGCCTGCGCGCTCCCGACGGCGGCTTCTACATCGAGACCGCATCACCGGAGACGCAGTGGATCGAGAAAACGTCGCTCATATCCTCCGATGACTACGCGAGCTGGCGCTGGCACGTGACGCCGCGCGAGAAAGGCCGCAAGCGGCTGCAGCTCATCATCTCGGCGCGCACCGTCAGCGCCGACGGCCTCGCGGCCGAGACGGCGCTGCCCGATCAGGTGATCACGGTGCGCGTGCGCACGAACTACGCAAAGGTCGCATCGCACCTCGTAGGTTGGAGCGTCGCAGCGGTGATCGGCGGCCTGATCGCGAAGTTCGGCGAAGGCGCCCTGGACCAAGGCCTGCAGATCATCGCCAAGCTGATGCAAGGCTAGCGGCGGCGGGCGCCGCCAGGCCCTAGGCGCGCTCGGCCAGCAGCGTCGCGATGGCGCCGCGCAGCTCGGCGATCCCCGTCCCTTTTTCGGCCGAGGTCGCAATCACAATCGGAAAGGCCGCCGCGCGGGCAGCCAAAGCCTTCGTCGTTGCCTGCGCAAGACTATCGAGCGTGTGCGCGCCGATCTTGTCCGCCTTGGTGAGCACCACCTGATAGGAGACGGCCGCGGCGTCGAGCATGTCCATGACCTTGAGGTCGGGGGGCTTCAGGCCGTGGCGCGCGTCGATCAGCAGGAAGACGCGCGCGAGCGTCGAGCGCCCCTTGAGATAGTCGGAGACCAGCGCCGTCCACGCCGCGACCTTGTCTTTCGGTGCCTTGGCGAACCCGTAGCCCGGCATGTCGACGAGATTGAGCGGCGTCTCCTCGGAGCGAAAGAAGTTTAGCTCCTGCGTGCGTCCCGGCGTGTTGGAGGTGCGGGCCAGGCCGCCGCGGCGGAGAAGCGCATTGATGAGGCTCGACTTGCCGACGTTCGAGCGGCCCGCGAATGCCACCTCGATTCGGTCGGCGGGCGGTAGGAACTCGAGCGCCGGCGCGCTCTTGAGGAAATACCAGGGCCGTTCGAAGAGCTGCTCGCCCATCGCGAGCATGGATGTGTCCGGCTCGGTCATGACGGTCCGCGCCCTTGGATCTGGCGACCTAGATTGCTTCCGGAAAAGTGGGTACCGGTTTTCCGATAAGAAGCACGACAAACGATGAGCTAGGGTCTTTCAATCAACTTGGCGCGGAAAGGCCCTAGTGGCTCTTGTCCTTGGTCTTGGGTTTGACTGGAGCCTTCGAGCCGTCGCGGTCGGGATCGCTCGGGTCTTGAGCTGTGCCCTTCCGCGGCAGCCATGGCTTCAGCGCGGTCATCGCGAGGTCGGCGAGCGCCGCGATCGGCTTGAACGTACGTGCGACGTTGCCGACGAGGTGGATCTCGGCGCCATGTCTCTTCATGATGACGTATTGCTGCGACAGCGACAGCGTGTTGCTCCAGGCCCAGTAGATGACGAGCCCGGCCGGGAACGACGCCAAGAGAAATGTAAAGACCACCGGCATCCAGCTGAAGATCTGCTGCTGCACCGGATCTGGCTGCTGCGGATTGAGCTGCATCTGCAGCCACATGGTGATCCCCATAACGAGCGGCCAAACGCCGATGTGCAGGAAATCGGGCGCGGCGAAGGGGAGCAGTCCGAACAGGTTGAAAAGTGACGTCGGGTCGGGCGCGGACAGATCCTTGATCCAGCCAAAGAATGGCGCCTGGCGCATGTCGATCGTTATGAATAGGACCTTGTAGAGCGCAAAGAACACCGGCAGCTGCAACAGCACCGGCAGACAACCGGCGATCGGATTCACCTTCTCCTTCTTGTAAAGGTCCATCAGCTCCTGCTGCTGACGGGCCTTGTCGTCCTTGAAGCGCTCGCGCAGCTGCTCGATCTGCGGCTGCAGCTTCTTCATCTTGGCCATGGAGGCGAACTGTTTGTTCGCAAGCGGGAAGAAGGCGAGACGGACGAGCACCGTGAGAATGAGAATTGTGACGCCGAAATTGTGAACGATGGAGTTGATCGCCTCCATGAGGTGGAAGAGCGGCTTGGTGATGAAGAAGAACCAGCCCCAGTCGATCAACAGATCGAACTGCTTGATGCCATCCTCGCTCTCGTAGCGCTGCAAAAGCTTGACCTGCTTGGCGCCGGCGAAGAGCTGGGACTCTATCTTTCGGCTCTCTCCCGGGGGGATCAGGACGGGGTCGCGCAGGTAGTCGGTCTGATAGGAGGGTTCCTCGTTGGGAAGAGTGGGCTTCTGACCGATGAAGTGGGCGCGAAAATTCGCCGTCTGATCGGGAATGAGCGCAGCAGCCCAGTATTTGTCAGTGATGCCGAGCCAGCCCGACTTGCTCTCGAATGTCCTCTCGCCGTCGTCCAGAGCTGCCTTGTACTTGAGCTGGCAAAGAATGCTCGGAAGGACGCTGCCGCACCAATCCACTTTGTGGTCGGCCACTCCTATGAGGCCTTCGTGCAGGATCCAGTAGGCTTTCGTCTTCGGCGTGCCGTAGCGGTGGATGCGGGCGTACGGCCTGAGCGTTACGTTAGAGCCCCCGTGGTTCTCAACCGCGTCGGCGATCTTGAACATGTAGTCGGCGTCGACCGCGATCGTGCGCTTAAAGACGAGCCCCTGGCCGTTGTCCCAGGTGAGCGTCACCGGATTTTCCGGCGTCAGCGTGCTTGAGCCTTCCGCGCGCCAGAGCGAGTCGCGATCGGGCATCTTCTGCGGCGATTGGCCTTGGCTCACCCAGCCGTACTCGGCGAAGTAGGGGTGCGGGCTGTTGGTCGGCGAGAACAGCGTGACGTCGGGGCTCGTCGGGTCGACGGTCTCACGGTACTTGGCGAGCACCAGATCGTCGATGCGCCCGCTCTTCAAGTTGATCGATCCTGTGAGCGAGGGAGTCTCGATCGCGAGCCGGGGCGTCGCCTTGATGGCCTCCTCGCGCGTCTCGGTGGGGGCGGTCGCCGGAGTGGCGCCGGGCACGGTGCCTTCGGGCACGGCCGCAGGCGGCGCCTTGACCCCGCCTTCGGCCGCCGGCGCGGTCTGCGGCCCGGACTGGGGAGCGGTCGTGGTCTGCGATTGCTGCTGCTGCGCCTGCTGGCGGGCCTGCTCCTCGCGCAGTTTCGGGCCTGCGTAGAAGAGGTGCCAGGCGAGCAGCACTGCCATCGACAGGGCGACGGCGATCAGCAAATTCTTCTGTTGCTCGGGTTCTTGAGACTGCATCAGTCCTTCGGCCTATCGCCGCTCTCGGTCCGTGCCGGCGCCCGTGCCAATAGCGCGAGACGAGCGTTAAGCAAAACAGAAACTCATGCCGGCTTTCGCGTTCGGCGTGCCGGCGCTTGCGGCCGATGCACGCGGGTAAGGGCTTGCTCCAGGTCCGATTTGAGGTCGCGGTAGGAGCGGACGACGGCGCCGGGGCGCGCAATCAACACGTAATCGCACCCCTGGCGCACGCAAGCCGGGTCGAGGGCGGCAATGAGCGCGCGCAGGCGTCTGCGCACGCGATTGCGGACGACGGCGCCGCCTATTTTCTTGGATACCGTGAATCCGAAGCGTGCGGCGCTTTGCGCCCCCTCGGGGCGCGGGCGCGCCTCGAGCGCGAATGCCGGCGTGCTCCAGCGCGGGCCGCCCTTGACGCGCAAGAACTCGGCGCGGGTCTTCAGTGTTGCCAGTGCCACGGCGCAAGCTCCCCGCCCGTAGAGGGCCGCGCGTTGCTGCGGGCTCGGGTCGCCGGCAGGGGATGCCCACCCGCTCAGGCCGAAAGCCGCTTGCGGCCTTTGGCGCGCCGCCGCGTCAAGACCCGCATGCCGCCCTTGGTCAGCATCCGCTTGCGAAAGCCATGACGGCGCTTGCGGACGAGCCGGCTCGGTTGATATGTGCGCTTCACGTTACAACTCCATGGCCGTCCGCGAATATGGACGTATCGAGCGCTACGTCGCCGTCGGCAGTAGGCCCAAACTCTCGGGATTGCGGGCGCTTATACGGGGTGGTTTCATGCAAGTCAACGCGCTGCATTTCCTCTTCTATCCACCGGCTTGGCGCACAAGCCTGGTGTCTCGGCGCCCCGGAAATGGCAAACCATCACCATTGTCGCGCTGCGAGCTGCAAGCGGGCCCATGCTCCCTAGCACGCCCCTGCGCGGCCCTGCGACAGGGAGTAGGGCGATGACCCCAGGCCCCGCCGACCGCCCCGCCTCGGAAAAGGCGCGCTCACGCTGGGTGTACCTGCGCCGCTGGGGACCCCTCGGTGCCATTGCGCTTCTGATGGCCCTCGCCTTCGCGATGGGCTGGCACCACTACCTCTCCTTCAAGACGATCGGCACCAACTACGACGCGCTCAAGGGCTTCATTGCCGCCAACTTCGTGGCGGCCATCGTCATATACATCCTGATCTATGCGGCTGTCGTGGCGCTGTCGCTACCCGGCGGTCTCGTGATGACGGTGACGGGCGGGCTGCTGTTCGGGTGGCTCTGGGGGGCACTGGCGACGGTGGTGGGCGCCACCGCCGGAGCCACGCTCATCTTCCTCATTGCCAAGTCCTCGCTCGGCGAGGCGCTCGCGGCTCGGGCCGGTCCCGGGCTCGGCAAGCTGCGCGAGGGATTTAAGGAGAATGCGCTGAGCTATCTGCTCTTTCTCCGCCTCGTCCCGGTGTTCCCGTTCTGGCTGGTCAACCTCGCACCGGCGCTGCTTGGTGTTCCGCTGCGGACATACGTGATCGGCACCGCGATCGGTATCATCCCCGGCACGATCGCCTTCTCGGTTGCGGGGGCGGGATTGGCGAGCGTGATCGAGGCGCAAAACGCGATCTACGCCGCTTGTCTCGCCAAGGGACCTGCCGACCCGGAGACGGCATGTCCATATACGATCGATACCAGCGCGCTTGTCACCAAGCAGCTGCTCGTTGCTTTCGTCCTGCTCGGTCTCGTCGCTTTGATCCCTGTCGTCTACAAGAGGTGGAGCCAACGCAATGCAAGCAAATAGTGCGCAACCGACCGCTGCGGAGGAGCGCTCAGGGGCCGAGAGCGAGACCATAACGGCGGACATCTGCGTCATCGGCGCGGGCTCCGGCGGCTTGAGCGTGGCAGCGGCCGCGGCGGCCTTCGGGCGCTCAGTCGTGCTCATCGAGCGGCACAAGATGGGCGGCGATTGCCTCAACTATGGATGCGTTCCCTCCAAGGCGCTCCTCGCCGCGGGAAAGCGCGCGCACGCCATGCGCACGGCGTCGGCCTTCGGCATCGCCGGCGTCGACCCGGAGGTCAATCCGCGCGCAGTGCACGATCATGTGCACCGCGTCATCGCGGCGATCGCGCCCAACGATTCGGTCGAGCGCTTCACCGGCCTTGGCGTGCGCGTCATTCTGGCGGCGGCCCGTTTCGTCGACAGATCCACAGTCGTCGCCGGGGAGCACCGCATAAGAGCGCGCCGCTTCGTCATCGCGACGGGCTCGACGCCGGCGGTGCCGCCCATTCCGGGCCTCGACAGCGTCCCCTATCTCACCAACGAGACGATTTTCGACAATCAGGAGCGCCTGCACGATTTGATCGTCATCGGCGGCGGTCCGATCGGGATGGAGTTGGCGCAGGCGCACAGCCGGCTCGGCTCGCGCGTCACCGTGATCGAGGCGGCAAAGGCGCTGAGCAAGGACGATCCCGAGCTCACGAAGGTCGTGCTCGAAGAGCTTGCGGCCGAGGGCGTGACCATTCTGGAGAACACCAAGGTGGAGCGCGTCGAAGGCGGCCCCGGACGCGTGCGCGTGCACGTCGCGGCGGGCGACAAGAAAGAGGTCATCGAGGGCACCCACCTCCTGCTGGCTGTGGGCCGCAAGCCCACGACCGCCGACCTCGGGCTGGAGGCCGCGGGTATCCGCCACGACGCCAAAGGCATCAAGGTAAACGCCAGCTTGAAGACGTCCAACCGGCGCGTGTTCGCCATCGGCGACGTCGCGGGCGGGCTGCAGTTCACCCACGTCGCCAACTACCACGCGGGCATCGTCATCCGCCGCGCCCTCTTTCGCCTGCCCGCCAAGGTCGACAACAAGATCATCCCCTGGGTCACCTATACCGATCCCGAGCTCGCGCACGTCGGGCTGTCGGAGGCCGAAGCGGCGAAGTCCGCGGGCAAGATCAACGTGCTGCGTTGGCCCTACCACGAGAACGACCGCGCGCAGACTGAGCGCGAGACCGTAGGGCAAATTAAGGTCGTCACGGCTAAAAACGGTAGAATTCTCGGCGCTACCATCGTCGGGGCGCAGGCCGGCGAGCTGATCCAGATGTGGGCTTTAGCGATCTCGCAGAAAATGAAGATCAAGGCCATGATCGGCTGGGTTTCGCCTTATCCGACGCTCGGCGAGATAAACAAACGCGCCGCCTACCGCTATTATGCGACGGCACCGAACAACCCGACGGTGCGCAAGATTATCAAGTTCCTCGCCAAGTTCGGCTAGGAGCGGGCAACGAGAGGAAACGCGTGCTCCGCGACCACAAGAAAGAGACGCGGCACAACCTACCGGCGGCCATCGTCGCGCGCTTGCGCCTTCCCGAATGGGCCAAGACCTATTGGGAGGAGATCGAATGGACGAAGCCGCCGCGCCTGCGCTGGCGCGACCTCGGCCTTCCCGCCAAGCTTCTGTTGCTGACCATCGCCTTCGTCATGCTGGCGGAGGTCTTGATCTTCCTGCCCTCGGTCTCGAGCTACCGCGTGAGTTGGCTCGACGAGCGGCTGATCGCCGCCCAGCTCGCGACCTTGGCCGCGGAAGGCTTTCCCGGCGGTGATGTTCCCTCCGGCCTGCGCGCAGAGATGCTGCGCACGGCGCAGGTGAAGGCGATCGCCTCCCGCCACCATGGCGTGCGCCGTCTGGTGCTGCCCGTCGACCCGCAAATGACGATCGACGCCCACTACGACTTGCGCCAGCGGCCGCAGAGCCAGTGGGGCAGCATCGCGCTGAAGCTGGAGCAGATCGGCGACGCGATGGCGGTGTTCTACGCGCCGGGGGGACGCACGATCCGCGTCTTGGGCTCAATCGGCGACGATCCCGACGACCTCGTCGAGATCGTCATGCCGGAGGCGCCGCTCAAGGCGGCGATGACGTCGTACGCGCTCAACATTCTCTGGGTCTCGATTCTCATCTCGTTCGGAACGGCGGCGCTGGTCTACTTCGCGCTGAGCCGTCTCCTGGTGCGCCCGATGATGCACATCACCCGCAACATGGTGCACTTCCGGCAGGATCCGGAAGACACCTCGCGAATCATCGTGCCTTCGGGGCGCAGGGACGAGATCGGCACGGCCGAGCGCGAGCTGGGCGAGATGCAGCGCCAGCTCTCCGGTGTGCTTCTGCAGAAGACGCGGCTCGCCCAGCTCGGGCTCGCGGTGAGCAAGATCAACCACGATTTGCGCGGTATGCTGGCGAACGCCCAGCTCCTGTCGGACCGCCTGACCGCCATTCCCGATCCGACGGTGCAGCGCTTTGCCCCCAAGCTCATCGCCTCGCTCGACCGCGCCATCAACTTCTGCAACGATACGCTGCGCTTCGGACGCGCCGAGGAGGCAGCGCCCCGGCGCGAGCTTCTGCTTCTGAAGCCGCTCGTCGAGGAGGTGGGAGACGCGCTGGGTCTGCCGCGCGAGGGCTCGATCGACTGGGTGCTCGACATGGACGATACGTTGCGCATCGACGCGGACCGCGAGCATCTGTTTCGTATCGTGAGCAACCTTACGCGCAACGCGATCGAGGCGATCGAAGCTCAGCGCGCAGGCGCGCCAGGCGGCCAGATCCGCATCAAGGCATGGCGCGACGGGCGGCACGTATCCGTGGAGGTGCGCGACAACGGCCCGGGTGTGCCGAAGAAGGCGCGCGAGCATATGTTCGAGGCGTTCACCGGCTCGCAGAGGAAGGGCGGCACCGGGCTGGGGCTTGCGATCGCGGCGGAGATCGTCGCCGTGCACGGCGGCCATTTGCAGCTCGTCGACTCAGATAAGGGCGCCGCTTTCCGCTTCGAGATTCCCGACCGGGGCACGCACGAGGCCGAGCTCGCGGCGCACGGCTGACGCCAGCCCCCGGTGCTCCCAGATAGCGCGAAATACCAGTGCCCAGGCCCCTTGCGCGCGTGCGCCCGAGCCATTAGTAGTGGCGAGCTTCGGCGGGGCCCGTTGGTCCGACAGTGCAGCAGGCCCTCTGCGGGGCCGCATCGACCGCAGACAAGCACCGGTAGCTCAGCTGGATAGAGCACCAGACTACGAATTTGGGGGTCGGGAGTTCGAATCTTCCCCGGTGCGCCATCTACGTACAGAACTGCGAACACCCGGTAAGGTGCTCTCGGCACCGCCTGCGACCGCATGTTCCAGTACGTCTTTTCGGCCAAAGATCCGGATACGGTTGTCGTCAACTTCGACGCGGTCGATGATGGCGCCCAGATAGGCCTTCCGGAACGGAATGTCTCCGGTCGTCAGGTGCTCCCGCATGAGACGACCGAAGGATTCGATGCGGGCTTCATCGATAACGATCTGGCGCCGGCCGGCGCCCCGAGCCCTTTCCAGGGCTACCCGGGCAATCTCCCGGTCCGTCTTAAGGGTTGCGATCCGCCCTTTCAGAAGATCGTCCAGCTCGGCATGGCCCGACTCAACCAGGGCGTACAGGCGCCGCAAGCGCTCCTCGGCATCGGCTGCCCTTTCTTCCAGCGCCCGAACGCGGGCATTGGCTTCGGCCGACCGTGAAGCGCGCCGCTCTGCCAAGGTCGTAAGCATGCCCTTGAGTTGTTCGGGGGCGAAAAGGCGGTCGATGAGCTGGCTCGTCACCAGGGTATCGAGCTTGTCCATGCGTATCGAGCGCCCCTTGCACGCGCTCGTGCCCACCCGTGCGCTGGTCGAGCACGTATAGTAGCGATAGACGCGACCCGACCGCGATGTCCCAGTTCTCAGCGTCATGCCGCCGGCACACGAGGCACAGGTTGCCAAGCCGGTCAGGAGAATTGGACCCGTTGTGACGCGAGGCGGCGTGACCTTCGGATTGCGAGCCTTGAGCTGCTGCTGCACACGCTCGAACATTTGCGGCTCTATGATCGCGGGGACCTCGGCCGTCACATACTCCGACTTAGGCTTATGTTTGCCAGTGCGTGCCTCTTGGCGATTAAAACGCATCTTGCCGGCTGACCTCGTCATGGAGATCGGCGCACGGCTGGTTTTGGAGGCTAAGCTGACGATGTGGCCTCCCAAGTCGGACGGCCATATCTGACCCAACTCGACCGCTTCCTGCCTTGAGCCAGAGAGCAAGTGAAGGCACCCCTCGCACACTGCACTCTTCGGCCCACACCGCAACCATCGCTCAGCCACGCATCGGCAGCGCTCTCCCTCGCATCAAATCGGTCCCCTCTTCCCCATCCAATCCGAGTGAGCCGCCGCCTCCAAAATCCGCGAGCTCATCCACCCTCCCGACCTCACGAATTTTGGAAGCGACCTTCTCCCACTCGCCTCCGCAACCTCGGCGGCAGCCTCCGCCGCCGCAAGCGACGCCCTTCGCGCGAATCCAAGCGTCAGCGGTCTTCCAGTCTCGTGAGCAGCGGCGTGATGCGCCGGATCGCAACGCGACGGTTCGCCCGTTCGGGTCCTGGCGTGTTGATCTTGAGGAACTGCTCTCCGTAGCCCTGCGTCACCAGGTTCTCCGCGGGGATCCCGAACTCTTGGCTCAGAACTTCGGCCACCGCCTCGGCTCGGCGATCGGAAAGTGAAAGGTTATCCTCGTCGGACCCCACTGCATCGGTGTGCCCTTCGACCAGAAACATTTCATCGGGATTCCGGTCGATGACCCGCGTCATCACATGCGCCAGGCGCTGCAGATCGTCGTACTCTTCTGGTTCCACCTCCCACGACCCGAAGTCGAAGGTGATCGTGTCCAGATCGATGCGCGGCATGCGCTCCCGCAGGTAGCGGCTGTAACGGATTTCCTCGAGTGAGTAGGTGCGTTCAAGCGGCTCCACGGGTGGCGCGCTGAGCGCATCATAGAGGTCATCATCCGAGGCTTGGTCGTAGTCGACGATATAGCGCTCGCGCGGCATCAAGATGACCGGAGGCGCGAGGTCGACGATGGCATCGAGAAAGCTGCCACGCCGCGCTCGGTGGTAATAGCCGCGGTCATCAAAGAATACGTACTCGCGCCCATCGGGATCGCGCCGGTAACGACGCAACACATGCCCATCGTCATCGAAATCGGTGAAGATCCGCACGCCCCCAGGACGCACGATGACATTCTCGTTGACGGTCCCGTGACGTGTCGTCTCGCCGCCCCCGTAAAGATGCCGAAGCCGTTCGGTCTCATCGTGGCTAATGGAGATGTGCCCCGCCTGACGGACGATTCTGCGTTTGTCGGGTTCCTCGATAACGATGCGCTTGCCGCCCTCTTCAATTCGCTCGTGACGTTGTTGGCGCAAGGCCTCAAACTTTTTTTCAAATGCCTCCTGCCGCTGTTGAACGGCCTTGTCGCCCGCCCCTACGCGCGCTGCCTTAATCTGCTCGCGTTCTTTGCGAGCCTCTTCCTTGGCCTTGAGGAAGGCCTCATCGGCTTTCGCCCGGTCCTGCCGCAACCGCTCGGCCGCTTTGGTGTCGGTCTCCGTTACTGGTTGCTGTCGTAGCTGCGACGGCTTCGACTTTAGAGCTTCAGCCTTAGCCTTCTCTTGCTGGAGCTGCTTCTGCTTAAGAGCGTCGGCCTTGGCCTTGTCTTGCTCGTGTGCCTTGAGCTTCTCCGCCTCTCTCTTGGCGCGCTCCCCCTCCAGCTGCCTCTGTTTAAGGGCCTCGGCTTTGGCTCTCTCCTGCTCGAGCTGCTTTTGCTTTAGAGCATCCGCCTTGGCGCGCTCCTGCCCCTGCTGCTCTTTCCTCAAAGCCTCTGTCTTGGTGCGCTCCTCATTCAACTGCTTCTGCTTGAGCGCCTTTGCCTTGTCTTGCGCGACTGCCTTAAGCTTCTCGGCTTCTCTCGTGGCGCGCTCCTGCTCTAGTTGCTTCTGTTTGAGGGCCTCGGCTTTGGCTCTCTCCTGCTCGAGCTGCTTTTGCTTCAGAGCATCCGCCTTGGCGCGCTCCTGCTCCAGTTCCCTTTGTTGCAGTGCCTTGATCTTTTCTTGCTCTAGCTGCTGCTTCTTTTTCTTGGCCTCCTCTGGTGATTCCTTGGCCGCGCCCGGCGCCGAGTCTTGGCCCTCAGCTATCGCAAGGGGTCGCGCGATCGCGGCTCCCGCGTGAACCGCTAGCGCAGAAATCGTAACGAGGCCTACTACAGCGGACGTGAGCGTCCTGTAGCGTTGCAAACGGGCTTTTGACGACATGGGTGCCATATCCTGAACGCCATCACATAGTGGCCTTCAGAGCGCGGCACTGTAGCAACTTGATGGCGAAGCTAAAATCGCGCGCTTAGCGCGCGGCCTTCAAACGTCGAAATCCTTGAAGAGCGTAAACTACCTGGACTGTCTTCGCCCCCTGGCTCGACACCATCCTCCCCACCTGGCACTTCATCTAATCGTGAAACCCCTTCGGCAGACTGAAGTTCTACGCGCATCTAATTTTTCCGCGGATCTTCACGTGCCAAATCGAGAACCTGACCGAGTGTACGGCTACTATCTTCGCGACGACGGCGAGCTGATGATCGAGGTCAAGCGCGGCGAGTTCGTGAGCGAGACCGCTGTGCGTTGCGGGCTGGTACACCCGAATGCGCTCGTGCAAATTGATCGGATCAAAGCCAGGCTGCAGCGCCTTCCCCGAGTTACGCGCAAGCGGCGATCATAGTTCGGCGGACGATACCGCTAGTTACTTGCGCGCCAGATTGCTCCACGCGACATAGACTTGTCCCCCGTCAGCTCCGACCCATCCCCACGCCAAGTTCGCGCCATCGGGTGTGACGGTCACGGCACCATCGATACATGAGCCGCCACTTTTTTTGCCGCCGCGCGTAATCGTCTCGAGGAAGAACACATAGCCGTTCGAGGAACCGACTCGCTTGAGCTTACCTCCGCACTTGAGTTCAGGGTAACTGGTGTCCCCTCCCGCCCTGGTGATGGTCATAACCACGGTATAGTTCGACTTTCCGACATTTTGCGCCGCGGTGCCGGTCCACGTGCCGGCGATCTTCGGAGATTGTGCGAGAGCAGACCATGGTAACGCTGCGAATCCGACGACCACAAAAGTCAGAAAGGCCCGCGCAGTGCGATCCATCTGTCCCTCCCTCTGCGTTTGGCCCGTGAGCCGCGCTATGCTAGCAGCATAAGCGACTTGCCGCAGCGTATCCGCAAAATGAAGCTCAATGCGTTCGACGTCCTGATCGGCCTTCGGCTCTCCATCATCCGAAGAGCTGCGGATATGCTGGTCCTGCATTTCGGCGCCATCCGTCCTCATCCTTCGGGCGAGGGAACGGTCGCCGACTACGCTCTCCACATCCAATGCGCTTGGCGCATCGATGCGCCGAACGGGACCCTCACCGGGCGAGACGACCTTTGGGAGTACACCGGTCCCGGCGAGCGGCCAGCAAACAGGTCCTACGACGACGGGTTAAACTTACAGGATCTAAAATTCCGGACCGTCTTTACCCGCGGCGAGAGCACCCGATCCTGGGTAAACGCGAGTGACGGGTTTGGAGTCGCTGCCTCAAAACAGACAAATCGGGGCGACGTCACGCTCGCGCTCGTGAATGGATATTCAATCCTCTTGTTTCCGGCCGGCTGTAGTGGCGAAGCGTGGCGCCTCTTTGCTCCCGGCAGCGGCCGTCACGTAGTGTTTCCGAGCGTTGAACGCGACGTTCCCCTATCGAGACGCAAGCAACCGGCGCAGGATGACGACTGGGAGGCGTGGCTGAGACTTGTCGACGCGCCAAAAACCGGGGAGGCCATGCGGGCGCCGCCGGTCATTGTCGTTAGCGAGGGTGGGACCCGCTATCGCTGCGGCCGCTGTGGCAAGGTCCTCGTCATTGCTGAGTTCGGCGCGCTGAAGGGCTTCGTCATCCACTGCAGCGCGTGCGGCCGCTACAACGAGGTGCCGCTTTGAGCGTGGCATTCTGCCACCGTCCGCATCCTCCCCTCCTTCCAAGAACTCTAATCATCCCGCCCCATGGCGAACGCCAAGCCTCCATGCGTGCGAGACGCGCCTCCGCGAGGCGTTGACATCCATCAAGGCGCCAAAGCTCTCCCATCGGTATGCTTCCGTTTTCGTGACCCCGAGGAGCCTCAATCCATGGCTGAGTTCAAAGAGTACGTGGCGTGGGACGCCCCGACGCGCTTGTTCCATTGGATTAACGCGCTCGCCGTCATTGGCCTCCTTGTGACGGGGCTTGACATCCTCCTCGATGACGTCTTCCACCATGCCGCAAGTGGCAAGGTGATGCTCAAGGACGTTCACGTGTCCTTCGGCTATGTCATGGTGGTCAATCTGCTGTGGCGGTTCATCTGGGCTTTCTTCGGAAACCGATATGCCCGCTGGCGCGCCATTGTGCCGGGCGGCCCTGGCTACCTGACGGCGCTGCGCGCCTATACGGCCTCGTTCCTGACGGGCGAGCCGCAACAGTATGTAGGTCACAATCCGCTGGCTCGCGTCGCCGTTGCCTTACTCTTCTTCCTCCTGCTGATGCAGGCGGTGACCGGCCTCGTGCTCGCGGGAACCGACCTCTATTGGCCTCCCTTCGGCCAATGGTTCGCGGCCTGGGTCGCCGCTCCTGGCGTTGACCCGGCATTGGTCGCGCCCGGTGCCACCGAATTGATCGACAAGAGTTCCTACGACGCGATGCGCGCCTTCCGTAGTCCCTTCGTCGAGGTGCATGAGCTGGGCTTCTACGCGCTGGCTGTTGTGATCGTTCTGCACATCGTCGCCGTTGTTGTCACGGAGCTTCGTGAAGGCGGCAGCATCACCTCGGCCATGTTCACCGGCCGCAAAATTCTCTCGCGTCGCCCACCCGACGCGCCGTGAGTTCCACCGTCCGCATCCTCCCCAGCTTCCAAAAACTCTAAACGACGCTTGCCTCGCGATATTCAAAGAGCCGTTCAGGGCATCGCTTTCCCGACCAGCCCGGCAGTCAAACGGCCATAATCCAGGTGGTTGGCTGCGTTAGCTGTCGCAACCGAGGCTTGTCCCAATGCGTAACTCGACGTTTCTAGCCGCCACAGTCCTCATTCTCATTGCTGGCGGAGCCGCAGCGCAGTCGCTTCGCTTCGACGAGCACGGGTTCTCATTTCGCTTCGGCCGCGATGACCCTCGCCGTGACGTTGTCGGCAAGCGGGCAGCCTGCGAGGTCTACGCGCGCATCGCAGTCGTCCAAGCCGACGCAAATCGGCGTTTCCATTGCGGCCTACAAGGCCCAGCTTGGACGGACGATCCGGCGCGGCACTTCCAGTGGTGCCGGTGGGTGCCACGGCACCGCATTGCCGAGGAACAGCGCAACCGATCTTTAGAATTGCAGCGCTGCTTCGAGAGGCTTGGCGATTTCGACGACGATCGCTTGGGACGCTGAGAGACTTTCGGCTCCTCTCATTTTCCTCGCGCTTCGGTTTCAATCTGCAATGCCTTCGGCGGCATCACTGTGGCTCCTTCAGCATCGCCACGGACGTGAAGCGCGAATGAACCGACCATTCAGTGCGAGTTCACTGGCTGCAGGTGTGAATGCAGGCTCAGGCTGCAGCTGGCGCTGCAGCGGTGAACTGAGGAGTGCAATCAATGAGAACGACGCTTCTCTCGCTATGCGCGACCGCAGGACTGGCAATAGTGCTCACAGCGAAGGCAGCTGTGGCAGCTGGTCCCGTGCCAGGGCTGACTACAAGCGTAACTCCGCCTCTTTTGCAAAAGGTGGATTGGGACGGCCGCGACCGTGGTTGGAGGTGGCGCCATCGCGGGGATCGTGATGACTGGGGTTGGCGCCGCCGCTGGTGGTGGCACCACCACCACGATCGCGATGATTGGCACCGGTATCGCGATAGGGACGATGGGCGCTGGCATCGCGATCGGCACGACTGGCGTTGAACGGCATATCGTCTGGGCAGGTCCTTTCCCGCAAGGCGAGAACCAGCGGATTTACATGAATCACCATCGTCATCATCATTGCTGGTGGCGGCACGGCCATCGGCATTGCCGCTGGTGGTGGTGATCGCCTTCACGTTGGTTGACTGAAAAAGGAAGCCCGGCCTCGCGGCCGGGCTTTTCTGTTGAAGTGACAGAGGCGGCGCCTTCGAAACCAAATCGCCCCCCGTCCGCATCGTCCCCACCTCGAATGAACGCCTCCTTCGCTACGACGCGTCACTGAAACCAATCGAGAAGAAGCTGCAACTCCGGCGCCTCCGCATGACCGGTAACCTAGCCTGAACGGGGCGCCTCGATCCGCCTGTCGCTTTCCGCCGACTGCCTGACAGTAACTTCAAGTTCATCGAACAATTTCAGGACAGCATCCACGGCCAACGCCACGGCCAACGGATCATCCTTCAGGCGAGCGTTACTGATGTGGCTCAGGAAATCATTCATCTTGCGCAGCTGGGCTCTTGAATAAATCGAGAAAGGTCCGAGGAAAGCTGGTTCATGCTACGCTGGCATTACTCGCGTATGTCTCCGATTCCCCACATCGCGCGCGTCCCGCTCACGACGAAGCAGCCGGACGCGTGCCCATTCTGCGACAGCCACAACTTAACCCGCCGCGGCACGCGAAAGAAAAAGCTCGAGATTGTGCAGTTGTGGCGCTGCGCATCCTGCAAGCACACTTTCACGCCGGGGCCAGCCGCACTGCACAACAAGACGTATCCGCTGCGCACGATCCTCGGGGCGCTCACCGGCTACAACCTCGGCTACTCGCTTGACGAGACCGCTGCTGCGCGTCTCAAAAAGAAGACACACGGCGCCGTCTCGCCCTTCTCAAAGCAGGCGCAACGTCTGTGTGCTCGAATGACTGCTCGTGACCCTAAGCGGACAGCATAAAGCGAGGCGGATCCGCCTATCGCGCTAAATCCCAGCAGTAGTCGTGACGGAATTTGATTTGGCTTCACATGGGTCGGTTCGCAGGACATCGCAGGGGATTCCCCGCATCGCATTGCTGCCGGAGATCGCATCAAAGCATTCTCCATCCATGGCAGCGTTGTAGCTGACGGTCTCATCTGCACTCCACCAGCCATATTGAGCCCAAACGGTAGCTGCCGAGAGTTTGGGGTTTATGAGGGCGCGGAAATGCACTTCGCCAGTGGCGGTGCGTACAATGATCAAATTGCCAGACTCAATTCCACGGGTCATCGCAACGTCTGGAGCAAGTTCCGCCACAGGCTCTGGCTGACGCTTCCGCAGACCGTCGAGCTGCCGGAACTGACTGTGGCAATAGGCAACGGTCTTGCCGCACGTGAGCGTAAATGGCAGCGCAGAATCGAAGGCAGGTGGCTGCCAGATTGGCAGCCCATCCTCACCCAAGCGGGCTAGCGCCTCGGACCACAGCGTGATGGTGTGAAGCTGTCGCTCACTGCCAAGGTTAGGCGCAGCAAGGCCTCGACGCTGGCCGCGCAAGCTCGCCACGTCTAGCCCGCTAGGGGCGAGAATGTGGGCAAGTCCAACTTCCTCGTCGCCATTGAAGAATGCATCGGAAAGTCCAAGGGCCCGAGCCAGGTCAAAAACGATAGTGGTGTCGGAGCGCGCCTCCCCTGGTGATCGCACGACGGCCGGACGCAACTGCACGTGAGCCTCAGCGGCCTCATCCACGAGAAAGCCGGCTTGCAAGCCCTCGCGTTCCCAACATGAAGCCACGGGGAGCAGGAGGTCGGCCCAACGGGCGGAGGGGGTTTCGAACAACTCGCTCTGAACGAAGAAATCCAGTTTGGCCAGGGCCTCTTCCGAATAATGGGTAGCGGGTTTCGAAACGAGAAAATTGCCGCCAAAAGCTACCAACGCGCGGACGGGATAGGGTTGGCCCGAGACGATGGTGC
This sequence comes from uncultured Alphaproteobacteria bacterium, assembly GCA_963724945.1. Classification (GTDB taxonomy): domain Bacteria; phylum Pseudomonadota; class Alphaproteobacteria; order Rhizobiales; family Hyphomicrobiaceae; genus Hyphomicrobium_A. Next base: position 722,910 of record CAVRWL010000003.1, read on the forward strand.
GGAACAGGTCGCGCGTCGTGATCCACCCCCTGGAAGGCGGCCCCAGAGGGCGCTCTTCAACACCAAGAGTTCGTTCACAGACGGCCGGTGTCACCTGATCGAACGCCGCGATATTGTTCAACCGAGGTTTGGCGAACCAGCGATTTCCTCCCGGCTGTCCCAGACTGCCGGTGAGGGCATATAGGAGGTTGATGGCCCGCGTTGCAGCAGTGGCGTGTTCCTGCTGGCAGGTTCCTGCCCAGGTATAGAGAGAAACTGGTTTTGCCGCTGCAAGCAGTTTGGCAGTGCGGCGAAGCGAATCCTCCGGAATAGCCGTCACCGCGGCGACGCGTTCCGGAGGCCAGAGGGAAGCGTGCTCGGCCAGGCGCTCAAGCACGGTGCCCTGCCCATCTGGACAAGGAGAAAACGCATCGGAGTGTTTTCGTAGAAATTCAAGGTCGGCATCACCCTCACTTAGCAGCAGGTGTATGAGACCGAGGGCCAAGGCAGCATCCGTACCGGGTTTGACCGCTAACCATAGGTCGGCGCCGTTGGCGAGCCCGCTCTTGCGCGGGTCAATGACGATAAGGTTCGCCCCGCGCCGCTGCGCGGCGCGGATCCGCTCGGCATGTGCTAGCCAGGTGGCGACCGGGTTGCATCCCCATAGGAGGATGGTGCGTGTCTGAGCGTAGTCCGGCATGCCGAGGCTGTTGCCCCAAGTGAGAGTGGGGCTGAAATCGCGGTGCCAATTGCAGTTTTCGGTGGCGAAAACGAGATTGGGGCTACCCCAAGTGTGCACGAGTTCGAAGTATCCAGTCGAAACTGTCGGCGATGGCAGTGCCGCTTGGAGTTGTGACAGCAAAGGCCGTACCTTCCGGACCAGAGGCGGTCAGTCGCTCGCCGGTCAAATTTAAGGCTTCGTCCCAGCCAATGGATCGCCATCCAGGGTCACGGTCGCCTTTCGGCGTTGTGCGAAGAAGCGGGGTGGTCAGACGTCCCGGATGGGCTACCAACTCCGGCGCCACTTTGGCTTTGATGCAAATGGCTCGGCCTGTTGGATGACTGTGATCGGCAGCCACGCGAACCAATTTTCCATCATCCACAGTAGCTAGACACCCACAGCGGGAGATGCATAAAGCGCAGTAGGTAGATAAGATTTCACGTGCCATAAGAGGACAATAGGCACTCCGTCACAACGAGGGAAGTATTCAACAATCAAGGCTAGGCCGATTTAGGTTTGCGCCGTCAGAGCTGAGAAGGTTTGTCCGCTCCCAACAAATCCTCCGCTTCTCGCGCCATGCGCCGGAGCACATTGCCTGCCGGCTCAATGGTCCCAATCATCCCCACAGCTTCGCCGATGAAGGTATTGCTGCCCTCAGGATCGCCCTCGAGCCACGCGAACTGGTATTTGTCTGCCTCCGCGTCAGCAACCGCGAGCAATTCGTCCTCTCGGCCATGCCACCGATCGGTAAATGCGTTCTTTAGCACGCGGGCGGTGTAGCGCTTCGGCCAGGCAAGCTTGCGCACAAGATCCATGACGCTGGATCTGATGGTGTCATCGCCGGTCGCCACCAAGGCCTGGGCCTGCATGCGAGGGCTAACCACAGCTTCCCGCGTTGCCCAAAAGCGCGAGCCAACAACCGCGCCGTCAGCGCCCAACATCAAAGCAGCTGCCAGGCCGCGGCCATCGGCAATGCCGCCTGCGGCGCAAAGCAGAGCCTTTGACCGTCTAGCCGAGATCAGATCGGCGACTTCGGGAACGAGCGTAAAGGTCGACCGGCGCTCGCCATGGCCGCCCGCCTCGGCCCCTTGGGCGACGATGACGTCCGCTCCGCAGCCGAGCGCGTGCTCGGCATCATGCCGCGTTTGGATTTGACATATGACGAGACTGCCGGCGTCCTTAATCGGTCCGACGAAGCGCTGCGGATTGCCGAAGGACAGAAATATGGCACGCGGCTTGTGGGCCAGCGCCTGATCGAGCAGCTGAGGCTTGCGAGCCAGCGCCCATGTGATGAAGCCGCAGCCCACTGGCACGCAACCGGCGGTGCGAAACTGTTCAGCGAGCCACTCGGCATCGCCATAACCGCCGCCGATGAGTCCCAATCCGCCGGCTTTGGAAACTGCTGCGGCGAGCCTTCCGCCAGCGGCGAAGGCCATCGGCGCGGAGATAATCGGATAAGTGATTTCTAGACGTCGGGTAAGTGCAGTTGCCAGATTCATTCCGGTGACCTCCGTGAGCGCACACTTGTCATGCGTTGCTCCGCTGCGGTTGCCACGGGCTTATCCGAGGCCAGCACTCAGAAACATCGGCCCCGGCCCTCGGGCACATGGTTCTTGAGTACCGCAATCCGTGGTCATCGCTTTGGCAAGTGCCAATTCCGCAGCCCGAAGCTGATGGCGAAGGTCGTCAAGATAACAGGATCGCGCTCACCGAGGCGCGCGGCATTCATCACGGCCCTTGCGAGATCGTCGCGCAGGCGTCTGTAAACTGTGTCATCGCGCGGTGAGGGGTCTAATCCGAGCTTTCGGCAGGCATCTTCGTAAGCTTGCTGGAAGATTGCAAGCTCACTTGAATCATACCTATCTGCATAGTCGCGGAAGGGAGACATCGACGCGTATCCTGCGAGCAGTCACGACCACCGATATGCCACCTTTTGCCGGGCGCAATACGAAGATTTTCCGCGTTGCTTGTGCTGATCGGTCTCCTTCTCGCGGGAAACGTCGTGTTCTATGTCGAGGTGGTGGCAAGGAGAACCCGGCATGCATGCCCGCGCAACGCGCAGAAAGCAAAAGACGGCCGTGCATGCCGGAAAGACGGTCGTGCATGCCGGAAGCGTGGATTACAGGACCCTGTCAGAATTCCGGTATGCGCTGCGCAAATTCCTGACATTCAGCGAATTGGCCGCCCGCAAAGCAGGTGTCAGTCCGCAGCAGCATCAGGCACTGCTTTCCATCAAGGGATCGGCAGACGGCGCCTTGAGCGTACAGGAGCTGTCGGAACGCTTGCTCGTTCGGCACAATTCCGCGGTCGAACTCGTCAACCGCCTCGTTCAGGGACGCCTCGCCGTGCGCAATGTGGATCCAAGCGACAGACGCCGCGTCAAGGTCAGCCTTACCGGCAAGTCGGAGCGGCTACTGCAGCGGCTCTCCGCTGCCCATGTCAAGGAGTTGCGGACAATCAGACCCGCGCTGCTCGACCTGCTGCTCCAACTCGATCGCCCGCGCTGATCGGTCCGTACAAACCAAATATAATATGTCGCATCACGATATAATTGTCGTTTGCCTTACGGAACGCTAGACCGGCCTACGCGACAGGCAGGCCGGAGCTTCCGATGCACGGGACGCACTCAACCACAGACGCGCGCGACAAACTCGGCGATTTCACTACGGATGGGCGGGTCGTGATCCTCGGCCTTATGGCGCTGCTGGTGGGAACGTTCGGTGCTTTCGCAGCTGGTCTGCTGATCCGCTTGATCTGGCTCGTCACCAACATCGCTTGGTTCGGAAAGGTAAGCGTTGCGAGCGTTACGCTCGCTACTGCGGCGCGGGGCCCGTGGATGGTCCTCATACCGGTTATCGGCGGCCTCCTGATCGGTCTGATGGCACGCTTCGGCTCTGAGAAGATTCGCGGTCACGGCATTCCCGAAGCGCTCGAGGCCATCCTGATCGGAGGCAGCCGAATTTCGCCGATGGTCGCCGTTCTGAAGCCGCTGTCTTCGGCTTTGTCGATTGGGACAGGCGGCCCCTTTGGCGCGGAGGGGCCGATCATCATGACCGGCGGCGCTTTCGGCTCGCTCTTTGCGCAATGCTTTCATTTGAGCGCGGCGGAACGCAAGACGCTCCTGGTCGCGGGATCGGTTGCCGGCATGACCGCAATCTTCGGCACGCCCATCGCGGCGGTCCTTCTCGCCGTCGAGTTGCTGCTGTTCGAGTGGAAGCCGCGCAGCCTCATTCCCGTATCCGCGGCAGCCGTGGTGGCAATGGCATGGAGGCCGCTGATGTTTCATTCCTGGCCTTTGTTCCCTTACGCCCGTGATCCGGCCCTCACGCCATCCATGCTCGCGATCTCTGCCGTTCTGGGCGTCGTATTCGGGCTGCAGTCCGGATTGTTGACGACCCTCCTTTACAAGGCGGAAGATCTCTTTGAGCGACTGCCAATTCACTGGATGTGGTGGCCGGCGATTGGAGGCTTCATCGTTGGCATCGGTGGGCTCATCGAACCCCGAGCTCTCGGCGTCGGATACGATGTCATCGCCGATCTGCTCGCCGGCCACCTCGCGGTTGGTGCCGTACTGATGATCCTCATCGTCAAGGCAGTGATCTGGGTGGCGGCCTTGTCGTCTGGCACCTCCGGCGGCGTGCTCGCTCCCTTATTGATCCTGGGCGGGGCGCTCGGCTTCCTGTTGGGGCTTGCGCTCCCGGGCGATCCCGGATTCTGGGCACTCGTCGGGATGGCGGCGATGATGGGCGGCACCATGCGTGCACCGCTTACCGGCACTCTATTTGCTGTTGAGCTCACCGGCAATTTTGATGTCATGACGCCCGTGTTCGCGGCCACTCTCGTGGCTTACGGCGTAACTGTACTGCTCTTGAAGCGCTCCATTCTAACTGAGCGCCTTGCCCGCCGCGGGCAGCATGTCACGCGCGAGTACGCCTTTGATTCCTTCGAGCTGATGCTGGCCGGCGAGATTATGACGGCTCCGGTCGCTACGTTGCCGGCAACGATGCGCGTGGTCGACGCCGTCGACTTTTTCACATCCGCCGAGGACCGTCATCGCATGTATCCGATACTCGATGCCGAGGACGTTCTGGTCGGCGCCGTAACGCGCGCCGACGTGCTGCACTGGCAACGGGCAACGGCACCAAGCACCGAGACCCTTTTCGATATGGTGTCTGACAGGTCGCTGCCCGTTGCCTTTCCGGATGAGTCGGTTGGCGCTGTTGCCGACCGCATGGTTGCCGACGACCTCGGCAGAATACCAGTGATCGACCGAGCCACCCGGCGGCTTGTCGGTCTGATTGCGCGCAAAGATCTTCTGAAGGTTCGCGCCGCGGCCCTCGCACTTGAGTGCGATCGGAAGGCATTCTTTTTCCGCCGGGGTGTGCAGAAGCAAGATCGCCGGGAAACGAGACGGCCCGGATGGCGGTCCAAGACCTACATCCGGGCCAAGGGGTGATGCTCATCATGGCCTGGTGAGCTATCACAGCCCTAAGACTACAGACGTTCTCGGGGTGCCCCGAGCGGGAAAGTGTATCGTGGTACGATAAACTTGAGACTAGTGGCACGAAAACAACGTCCACTGAATCATGGGAACCTTATTCGACTTTGCGCATCGAATCCTTCCCACTCCAATTGAATTGGCGAGACCTATGCGCAGAATTGAGACAGCTCCCCTCGTGTCGGTATCGGACCAGGACCTTGTCGCGCGGATCCTGCGCAAGGAGGAATCGGCCGCGCGCGCCCTCATGCAACGATATAACCGAAGGCTTTACCGGGTTGCGCGCAGCGTTGTACGCGACGACAGCGAAGCCGAGGACGTGCTGCAGGAAGCCTACCTTAAAGCATTCGCTTCGCTCGGCAGCTTCCGCTCTGACTCTAGCCTTTCCACTTGGCTCATCCGCATCGTCATCAACGAGGGGCTTCAGCGCTTACGCAGACGCACCGATGTGCCGGCCTCCGACATCGAGGAGAATGTCGAGCGCGGGGGCGGCGAGGTCATCCCCTTTCCAGCTGCCAGGGCAGCGATCGATCCGGAGCGTGCCATAGCCCAGCGGCAGCTTTGCCAGCTCGTGGAGCGCGCGATTGATCGTCTCCCGTGCGACTTTCGCATCGTCCTGGTCGCCAGAGTTGTCGAAGGTCTGAGCGTCGAGGAGACGGCCGCAGCCTTCGGGCTTCAGGCCGAGACCGTCAAGACACGGTTGCATCGGGCCAGGCGTCTATTGAAAGAAGCGCTTGCCGAGCACTTGGGACCGCAATTTGCCGAGTTGTTCCCATTCGCCGATAAGCGCTGCGAGCGGATCACCGTCGCCGTGATCGCGCGCCTCAATAAGGCCGGGAACCTCTAGCGCAACGTTGCATCCAATCTCCCGTATGGGCCGACGACGCATGGACGGCTCGCTTCACCCAGGGAGATTGAGATGCGTTTTTCTTTCCTTGCAGCAGGCCTCATGGCTTTAGTGCCGGCGGGTGCCTACGCCGACAACGTGCCGACCGACCCGCAAATCGCGCACATCGCCTACACTGCCGGTGACCTCGATATAAAAGCGGCACACCAGGCACTTGCAAAATCGAAGAACGCGCAGGTGCGCACGTTCGCCGACAGCATGGTGAAGGACCATACGGCAGTCAATGAGAAGGCGCTGGCGCTGGTCAAGAAGCTCAGCATCACGCCGCAAGACAATGATACGAGTAGATCGCTGGTCAAGACCGCGAACGTGAAGCGTGCCGAGCTCGCCAAACTTTCGGGCGCTGCATTCGACAGAGCTTACGTCGACAACGAGGTCGCCTACCACAAGGCGGTCAATAGCGTGCTCACCAACACCCTCATTCCGTCGTCGCAAAACGCCGAGCTCAAGACCCTACTGCAGACGGGCCTGAAAATCTTTCAAGGCCACGAGCAGCACGCCGAGCAGCTCGCCAACGAGCTGCACTAACCGCGGGGAGAGCGCGGAAGATGAAGCGGTTTTATTTGGTGATTATCTTCTGCGCCTTTCTCGTCCCGCCATTGGTGGCCGGCGATAGCATCAAGATCACGATTGCCGATCTCGCATTTTCACCCGCCGACGTCACCGTGAAGTTGGGCGACACGATCGAATGGGTCAACCGCGATTTTGTGGATCACACGGCGACGGATAGGGGCGGTGCATGGGATGTCGCTATTGCCGTCGGTCGGTCAAGCAAGGTGACGCTTACGAAGCCGGGGACGTTCGCCTACTTCTGCAAAATGCATCCGAACATGACGGGAACCATCCATGTCCAGGCAAACTGACCGAATGATCTCGCAGCGCCGGTCCTTGCCATGCACGAGCGAGCCCGCGACGCTTGCGCGCTCACGGATCGAAGCCGCGTTCCGCACCATCATCCGCTGGACGGGGGACGACCCCGACCGCGACGGCCTGCACGAGACGCCGGCACGCTTGGCGCGGGCCTATGAGGAGTATTTCAGCGGCTACGGCGAGGATCCCGAGGCGATCCTGTCGAAGACCTTCGAGGAGACGGAAGGCTACGACGAGATGATCGCGTTGCGCGGCATCCGTTTCGTGAGCCACTGCGAGCATCACATCGCGCCGATCGTCGGCCGCGCCTGGGTGGCCTACATCCCCAACGGGCGCGTCGTCGGCATCTCCAAGCTCGCGCGCATTGTCGACATCTACGCCAGGCGCCTGCAGATCCAGGAGAAGATGACGGCGCAGATCGCCAACGCGATCGATCACGTGCTGCAGCCGCAGGGCGTCGGCGTCGTGTTGAAGGCGGAGCACTTCTGCATGACCGCGCGCGGCATCATGAAGCCCGGCACCGATCTCGTCACGAGCCGCATGCTGGGCGTGTTCCGCGACAGCCCGATCACGCGCCAGGAGTTTCTCAACACGACGACATAATTGACATAGCGTCTTTGCGATTACGGTTCGTTCTCAGACGCAGGTCTCCATTTTGGATGTGTGCGAAATCTGCATCTGGCCGACGCAGACATTCTCCGCCATCAGAAGTGTGGCTACTCTTGGGGGCTAAGCTGATGACCTAGCCCTCGGCGTCCCCTGTTGCTGACCCCGAGCAGACGTCTAAGGCTCAGGAAAGCATCCCCGGTGGATAAGCAAATCCGGCCTCGTCGCGCCGCGGCAACTCGCATTAGCCTGTCACCGCTGATGTAGAGATCCCTCTCAACAACAGCCGCAGAGAGAAGCTCGGCGCCGAGCAGGTGCTGGGCTTCTTCTTTTTTGAGGATCTCCTACTACCGTCTCACGACGTCCACTTTTGGCCGTAAGCGTCGGTCGCGGCACGCCCCACGCACTTCCGCTTATTGACTTACCCGCCGTGCGGCGGACGCTGACCGCGCGGCAAGTTGCGACCTCACCCGCCGAAACGGCATCGGATCAAATTCGTGGTCGCTTGGGGGCTTCCGCCGACCGCCAGACTGGCAAATGAGAGGGCCCCATGGGGGCGCTTAGCGAACCGTTTCAATGCAGCACTGCAATTTGGAGCCCGATTTAGGCCCACTCTTACTAATGCGACCTAGCTTCGACAGCCCACTGAATTTCAGAGTGTGTAGGTTGTAGAACGGGATTTCACCATGGAACCGAGCAAAGCTCCTCCTGGGTTAAATCGTGACGATGCCGCTTTACTTGCCGGCGCCTCTTCGCTGCGAACGTCGGGATCGGAAAAAGAGCAGCTTGCGCGGCTCAATCAGTGGCTCGAGGTAGCGTTGAACAACATGGCGCGCGGGCTGTCGATGTTCGACACGGAGCAGCGCCTGATCCTCTGCAATGACGTCTACCGCAACATCTATCAGCTCCCCGAGAAGCTCACACGTCCCGGTACGCCGCTCTTGGACATCATCCACTTTCACGTCAAGCGCGAAACCGGCCGTGACGGTCCCGACGCCATCGAACAGCAGCGCAAGTGGATCGATCAGCACGTTGCTCGATTGGCGCGGGGCGAGAGCTTTTCCGAAAAGCAGCACCTGAGCGAGGGCCGCACAATCCTCATCACCAATCAACCGCTCGGCGACGGTAGCTGGGTTGACCTGCAGGAAGACATCACGGAGCGTGTTCCCGCCGAAGAGAAGATTGCTTGGCTGGCCCGCCATGACGCGTTGACGGAAATTCCCAACTGCTTCCATTTTCATGAACAATTCGAGCAGGCTCTTGGCAATCTGCCGCCCGGAGAAGGGTTAGCAGTACACTGGATCGATCTCGATCATTTTAAGCAGATCAACGACGATCTCGGTCACCCCGCCGGCGACGCGTTTTGAAGAGCTTTGGCGGGCGGCTGCGGGCCAGTGTCAGGTCTCCAGACTTCGTGGGACGCCTTGGCGGTGACGAGTTTGCGATCGTTCAGTCTGCTGTAAAGCGCGCTGAAGACGCGACAGCGTTTGCTCAGCGACTGCTGAAATTGTTCGGTGATACCCACACGCTGATGGGGCACCATGTCGAGATCGGAGCCAGCATAGGCGTTTCATTGGCCCCACAACACGCGACGAGCGCAGACGAGCTCCTCAAGAGCGCCGACATGGCTCTCTACCACGCTAAGTCGCTGGGACGCGGTACGTACACGCTCTTTGATCCGCACTACTCCTATGAGATGCAGAATCGCAGGCAGCTGGAAGTCGATCTGCGGCAGGCACTGCAGAGGAATCAGCTGGTGCTACACTACCAGCCGATCTTGGATACCAAATCTCGGCGGGTCACCTGTTGCGAAGCGCTCATGCGTTGGCAGCATCCGGAGCACGGCCTCATCGCTCCCAATGATTTCATACCGCTCGCCGAGGAAACAGGCGTCATCGTTGCGCTGGGCGAGTGGGCTTTGCGCACCGCATGCGCGGAGGCTTCGACGTGGCCGGACGAAATAGGCGTAACCGTCAATCTTTCGGCTGCTCAGTTCTCGGGCTCGGACCTCTACAAGACGGTGGATGCCGCCCTCTCGCTGTCGGACCTGAAGCCACAGCGGCTTGAGTTGGAGATTACCGAGTCGGTGCTGCTGCGTGACGACGCAGATACCGTGCATACCCTGCACAAGTTGCGCGATCGTGGTGTGCGCATCGCACTGGATGACTTTGGCACGGCGTTTGCTTCGCTGAGCTACCTGCGCAGTTTTCCGTTCGACACGATTAAGATAGATCGCAGCTTTGTTCGGGACTTGCCTGGGCAATCGGATTGCTCGGCCATTATCGAGGCGGTCGCAGGGCTCGCCAGAAAGCTCGACATGCGCAGCGTTGCAGAAGGAATAGAGACGAGCGAGCAACTTGCGATGGTGAGCGACATCGGCTGCGATGAGGTGCAGGGCTACTACTTTAATCGGCCGCTGCCTGGCCCCGAGCTCGCGAAGGTGCTGCGGGCGACCTCGTGACCGAGTTAGGTTCACGACTGCCTTCCGGCACCAAGCAGGTAGAATTCCACCCAGGCTCGGACTCTGCTTCTCGCCCAACGCCGACATGGTGGGCTTGGCGCAGCTATACAGAGCGGAAGTCGCTTGCCCCATGATCGGCGAGGCGGAGGCCTCGCCGACCACGTCCGCTAATGGCCCTAAGCACCAGCTGGCTGAGGACCGGTATCCGACCGGTGCTGACTCCCGCGTCGTGAAGGCACCTCTGGTCACTCGGTCCCATGAACCGACATCCTTGGTAGCAGGCTCCCATGTGCGCTGTACGCGGTCAGGATGTCCGCTGTTGCGGGTCCTCCGGCCGCGCTGAAGTCCGTCGCCGACTGGCGCTGTTGACCCATCTCGCCCGTTCGCTGCGGCGCACTAGCCCATGCAGGCGACGCTGCTCAGCGCGTTTACCGCTGCCGACCGCACCGATGCGATAAGTTGGCGCTCTAAATGCGGATTGGCCCCGAGGCCCATCGAAAGCGCTGACCGAGACCGGCCATGCCGTCGAGGACTTGGCCTTCCGCCGCTCCGCCAGATAGGCCTTCAGCCCCGCCTCACCCCGTGGCGTCGTCCAGTAGTGGTTCCAGGCAAACATCGTCCGGAGCAGCGGCGCCCAGCGTCGCATCCAGGGGCGCTTCAACGTCGTCTCCCAAACGAGATCAACATGCGTCCCGCCGTTTCTTGGCGATAATGTTGCGCGCCAGCAGCCGTCGAAATCGCCGATGACCTTTACCGCCACGACCCTGTTCGGCACCAGCTCCACCGTTTCGCATCCGGCCGCGCTTCGGGGGGAAGCGCGCTCACGAGGGAGATGAGCATTGAAACCGGACCTGTGCCATAAACGGCGACAACTCAGCGCGGGTTCCACGCGGGCCCGGCCCATCGGGCTGTGGATAAATCCAGCCGCCAAAGGCCCTTGCAGCGACGTCGCGTATCCCGCGGAGCTTCAGTGCGCGCTCTTAAGCGGTAGGTCCATCGTTCTGATGCAGACGGTCCCGTCGGTCTCAAGGTAGCCCTTGTCGTACTTGTCGCTGGCCATGCGCTCGAATTGCTTGCGATGCCGTTTGAAGCGGCGAAAGTAGGATCCGTGATCGTATGTGGCGCTCTCCATATTCTCGAGAACGGCATTTGAGACCAGGACGACGACCGGTTTCGCTCCGTCCTTCATGACGAAGCGCACGGTTCTGAACGTCGCATCTGGTATAGCGGCGACGGCGGCCGGCATGAGCGGCATAGGCATTTCTCCCCCGATCGTTGACGTTCCCCCGCAAACAAACCGACGCGAACGAGACCTCAAGGTCACGATGCTGTAACATTGCGCAAAAAACATGTCGGTGCCTTTGCTCTCGCGAGATCGAAGTGGAGCTTCGCCTCGGGCGCGGCCCATCTAACGTCCGACATACCGGAATTGATGATTGTAGACGGCGTCGATCGCTTCGCTGCGCTTGCGAAGACGCTCCACTTCGTCGGTCAGGCCCAGATCCGTGGCGATCTGGATTGCCTGCGCGAGATAGAGACACGCGTCTTCGTAAAAGTCTTTCACGTTGTGCGGCGCAGCGTCATACATCGCCGCGTAGGCCATCTCCGCGCGAGCCTCATAGTCTGCCAGTTCGGTTTCGACATTCGTTGGAAGTATCCTCCGAACTTACCCCGTCGCGTCTAGGCATCTGCTCTTCACCCACGGCACAAAGCCTAGCCTTTGCGTCTCCCCGCACATGCTCGACGAAATTACTATCGACGGCCAGCAATTCATCGCGGCTCGCCGCGCCGCCGCCATCGTCGTCTCACGCGCTGGTGCCACGAGGGCCTCGTGGAAGCGAAGCGCCTCGCGGGCGGCATTTTCCATCCACGGTCCTCGCGATCAATTTCGTCGCCCCACCTACCAAGAACTCTAACCTCTCTCTCCCCACCTGGCGCGAACGCTAGTCCCTTCTTTTCGCATCGCTCTGCCTCCGAACAATTGCTATGCTCGCCCACTCTCCGAGTTGGTTTCCATGCCTATTCCTGCCCTGGAACTCTTTGCGGGGTGCAACCACCGAGAAGGGCCGGAAACTCCGTGACGGCAACCCCGAACATCGAGATCACCTACTGTCGGTTGTGCGGCTGGGGCTTGCGCGCCGGTTGGATGGCGCAAGAACTTCTGTCGACGTTTGCCGACGAGCTGGGCTCCGTGACGCTCACGCCGGACACGACGGGCGGCGTATTCGAGGTGCGCGTTGACGGCGCGACCGTGTGGTCGCGTAAGGAGGCAGGACGCTTCCCCGAAATCACGGAACTGAAGCGGTTGGTCCGCGATCGCATCGCACCGGGCCGTCCCCTCGGCCATGTCGACACGACGTGAGTCCGATCCCCGACGCCTTTGGACAGTCTATCCCCTGCCTGACGGCAGACAGGCAAGAACTCTAGTTCCCAACCGAACGCTGCCGGGCCTGCTCGCGCGTTCGATTGCATGCGCTAGAATAGCAAGACGAACGCTCCGCCGCGTAAACCGTTCCAATTCCGTGACTAGGTGTGCGCTTCGACAGCTCGGTCCTTGCTGGCAATAAAAGCGGCTTACCAAACCGTAAGAAATCCGACATGCAGCCGCCAAAAACCGCTCGCACGTTGCGCGAGCCTTGGGGCGGTCTAAGAAGTCCCCAAGAGCCACGGAGGAAACGTCAACATGTCATCCAAGATTTTGAGCTCTGCTATTGTCGCCGCCCTTCTCGTCGCGTTCACCGCTCCGGCGTTCGCCACGGACGCACCGAAAACGAAGGCCGACTGCGCAAAGATGAAGGATATGAAGTGGGATACGAAGACTAAGACCTGCGTGAAGAAAGTCCTCACCCGATGACACCCACTACAGACGCCTACGCGAAGATCTCCTAACCGCGATAATGAACGCTGCCAACATGGGCGAGCGTGACCCGCTCGCCTTGAGCGCCGTCGCCATGACCTTCGGGATGCGTAACTGGCACCTGCCGAAACAATGAAAAGCCTCACGAGAACAGCGACAACCCTACCCGCATTTGCGCAAATTCAGTCGGCGGGTACCTGCTCACTCAACGCCGGTGGTCGCGGTGACGATGCCCGTAATGGCCGTAGTGCCGATAGTGCACATGGTGATGATGTCGCCAATGCCCGCCGTAATAGTACCCCCGATAGTACGGATAATCGTCGTCGTAATAGTAGTATCTATGATGATGGTGGTGGCGATAAGCCTCGCTCAATATTATTGCGGCAGCAATCCCAGCCCCGACACCACCCCAACCCCACCCATGGTGGGCCTCCGCACGATCAACCGACCCGGTCATAATTACGAACGCTAAAACCACAGATGCGGCAACTGCTATCAGACGCACGTTCATTGTCTCCTCCCTTGTTTTTGTTGCCTCCTCAGTCACTTCTCGATTGGAGCATATCTTTCGCTGGCCGACCAATTCAGCCCATCACCAAACGCCGTCCTTTCCGTCGAAGTTCCATGACCGATCTGCTGCAACTTTAAGCACGCTCGTATGGCGCTTGTGAGATGCCGATAATTTGCAGGTCCCTCGCATCTGCCAGCGGCGCGCGCGGACTGGCAAGGAACTCCAGGCAGCGCGGCGACAGATCGCCTTCCGTGGTCAGCGACACCCACCGTCAATCACACTTGGCGGTGAGGGTGAAGGGCTCCTCATCAGGAGCGGTGAAAGGCATCGACACTGTCCACCCAGTTTTAATGGCGAACGCCCAATCTTCAAGATTGCACAGCGCTTCGTTCCAACGCTTCTCCGTGCGAGCCAGCCATCCATCGTGCAGCTGCGAGACATTGACGGTGAGGGATTTTTTGAAGGCGACGCTTTTCTTGTCGCACGAGACCTCCATGCCTTCGTTGCGGGTGGCAGAGTCGACCATGCTACCTTTTGCGTCGTTCACCTTGACCGCGCTTTCGGTCAGCATCTTGCAAAATGCGGCGTCAAACTGTGGATTGGCGGCCAACGTCATAACCAATGGCAATGCGAGCAAGGGCGTCATGGGGATCTCCCGGTCAAAGTTCAGCCTGGTGCGTCGTGCGTTCCGCGCTTTATGGAATGCATTTGCGTGGGCCGCTGTTATCGGGGGAACAGCGCACGAGACGCCGCCATCAAGAGAGCCCGGGCCTGGTTGAGAACAACCAGCGCTGGGCGGCACCTACGAAGTGTGGGTCATCGACAATGGCTTCCTCTACGAGATCGTGACGCACGACCTCTTCGCCCCCTGGCTCGACACCATCCTCCACCGATCGATGAGCTTGCGGTTCTCCAGCTCTGAGCGCGCCTCCTCAAGCTCGCGCGCCATGCGCGAGAAGGCGTTAAATCGGCTGATTGCCATGTCGAGGATCGGCTTGACCCGCTCGCGCTTCAAGCCGTCCACCACCTAGGCTGACACGCCGGCGTCGATGGCGGCCTCGGTCGCCGCCTGGTCTGAGCGGTCGACGAACATGGCGAGCGGGCGCTGCACCGCGCGCGTCAGCTGGAACATGCTCTCCAGCATGTCGCGGTTGGGATTCTCCAGATCGATAAAGATCACGTCTGGCTCGATCTCGGCGATGCGTCGCGCGATGCCGGTCACGCCATGGATGATCGTCAAGTTCTCATAGCCGGCCTCACGTAGACCGGCCTCTATAACCGAGGCTCGCAGCCGGTTTTCGTCGATGATGACGATGGAGAGAGTGGTCGGCTGGGCCGGCATACGTTCACTTGTGGTCAAGGGTCGCCGATCTGAAAAGCGAGGCGCTTTACCACACCAGCCATCGCCAGGGAAACAGCGGCCGTCCCATCATCAAGGCCCGCTCCTGACCCGAGGCGGAGATTGAAAGCTCCTCTGTCGCTAGTAGACAACTCTTGGCACCGAGCATGATGGCCTCGATCAGGCTGTGCTTCAGGTAATGTAAAGATCCGGTTGGCGGAACCGATACACCATGGGGCCCGCCTCCGCCGGATGAACCAGCCCCGCCTCAGAGTTCGACCAAATAGCTCGTGCCGAAACCTGATGAGTAGTCGATCAGGGAGATGACCGTGGGCGTAACCGAGAAGACGGCGAGCTGTCCGGGATCGTGCGGCACGAATCTTTTCGACTGCGGGATCGCGCGAAAGAGGAGCAGAGACAGCTTCTCCGCAGCGTCCTTTTCGAGGATCCGTTTAGCGAGACCTGCCATGGATAGCCCGGAGAGCTTGTAGAAGTCCTCCGTTTGGCTGGCGATCGCAACCGAGACCCTGTTGTTCAACTTGATATTGGCCACCTTTTGCGACACCGCGTCGGTCGCGAAGTACAAGGTGAGTTCGTCAGCTATATAGTTGACGATCGTGGCCTGCGGATAGCCATCGGGACGAATGGTGGCGAGCGTCATCAGGTGCTGCGACTGGAGCACATCGAGAATCTTCGCTCTTACTGCCGTGTCCATCGCATGTTTTCCACACCGGACTCAGGATAGCGTGACGCTTTTCGGAAATCCAAACCAGCCGCGACTGCGTGCGCCCGATACTTCCGAAAAGCATTCGGTCCGCCGATGCCTCCACTGCAAGCGTGTGGACTCAAGCTGCCGCAGCAGATGACGTTTTCGTGTGGACGCGCGGCGTGGTCAGGATCGGCGCGTAGACGACGACGAAAAGCCCAAAAGCTGCGATCCAAGCCAGAGCTGCGCCGATCAGCAGCGCAGCATAGAGCTGGGAGCCGACAAGCGCGCCTGCAACGCGCAACAGAGCTGCAAGTGTAATGAGCGCGTACGCCCAAACGATAAGCGGCGGTGCGGTGAGGGGGCGGCCAGTATGTCCCAGGGAAGCCCGGCTCATCACGGCTAAAATCATTGTTGCAATCGCCCCGGCCCCCAACGCGTGCAAGGCGGCAACCATCGGTATGCGCGTCGTGACCGTGGCCAGTGTCGTAAGCAAGAGCCCCATGACGAGCCACGCATACCCCAGGTGCAGGATCCAGACGATCGGCGCGCGCCACGTCGTCCAGCCCCGCCAGAGGAAAAGTCGCGCCCCATTGAGAAGAGTGGCCACCAATGCTACTCCCCCCTCAACGGCGCGCGGCGCGGGCACAAACAGGATAAGCGCCAACAGCGCAATCGATGCTATCGACGCGACATCGAGCCAGGCAATGCGCCGCGGCATGGGCACCGCACCGAGATTGAGATGAATCCAGTTGTGGCTGAATGCAGGGATAATGCGGCCACCAATGATCGAGACCATGAGCACAACCAGCATCAACGCAAATCGCATGATGCTCAGATCGTCCGCCGCGATGATGCCGCTGGCGGCGAGGTGATAGGCAACATTGGCCACAGTGAAGGCTGCAATGATGAGGAGGAACAGGAGGTTGCGCGGCGCCGGCCGGGTGAAAAGCTGTACGGTGGCAAAGCCGCCAAGCATCGGGAGAAAAGCAATATCGACGACCGCGACCAGCACTGGCCCCAGAAGACCTGACACCGCCATTGCTACGCGCCCGGCCAGCCAAACTATGAACAGCACCGCGAGAGGTAAGCCGGAGAGAGGCAGTGCCCCGGTCCAGTTTGGGATGGCCGTCAACAAGAAGCCTGCAATGGCGGCCACGGCGAAACCAAAGACCATCTCGTGGGCGTGCCAGGCGAACGGCGAGCCGACGATGGGCAAAGACCACGGCACCCCCCAAGAAAGTTGAGCACCCAGCCACGCGAGCCAAATGGCCATGATCACGATCGCGTAAATGGCTGCGCCCAGAAAGAAGGGCCGGAAGCCGTAGGAGAAGAGCGCGTCCAGGCTCGCTCCCTGATGGCGGGAGCCGGTGCTGGCAATATAGGTTTGCGCCATGGCCACTCTCCAGCGCATCGATCGGATGCAGCCATGCTACGCCGCGCCTGCGCGAGAGCTCCTAACCAAGATCAAGCGTTCATGCGCTCGCTCAAGCCTGTCGGTGGCTCAGTTCGATGCAGGCGCCCTAGAAGCCATCCTCGCCAAGGTCCCTCAATTCGACGAAACGCACCAGAAGATCCACGTCAACGATCGATACGTGCTCGCGCTCGACGGTGACGCCGAGCGGCCTCAGCTTGGCCAGCGCACGCGACAGACTTTCGGGCTTCATCCCGAGGCGTCCCGCGATGAGCGCCTTTTCGTAGGGGAGCTCGATAGAGCACGTGCCTTCGCGCACGGGACAGAGCTTGATGAGGAAATCGGCGATGCGCTGAGGGGCGGACAATATCTTGATCTGCTCGATCTGCTCGACGAGGAACTTCAAATGATGAGATGCCGACGCCAGCATTGAGAAAGCCAGGTCCGGCTGCTCGCGGATGCGTCGGCGCAATAGTTCCCCGTCGATGAGGACAAGCCGCGCCGTCGTGGCAACCTCTGCGCTCACCGGATAGCGGCCGCCCATAAAAATGGCGGCCTCGGCGAAGCTTTCGCCGCGGCAAAAGACGCCGACGACCGCCTCACTGCCGTCCTGCGTGGTGCGGTAAAGCTTCACCCAGCCGTCGAGCACCACGAAGAAGGACGTCGCAGGATCGCCCTGCTGGAAGAGCACCGTCCCCTTCTCGTAGACCCGCACCGCTTGATTGCCGACGAGCGACTGCGCAACGTCTTGCGGCATCGCACCGAAAAGAGGCGTCGAGCGCACGATTTGCCAGTCGCTTTGGTCCATTGGCCTGAGCAATCTCTCCGGCACCTACCGTGCCGGCATGTGCGCCGCGTGCTGACATCCTACTTTGCTGGGGATTTGTGCGGCAAGAGCACGGCGAGCTTGCCGCAGTTGTCGCAACCCTGCGAGCACATCGGTTGACCGCGGTTAAGAGGCGACGGGGCCACCGCGTGTAGCCTTCAAATAGCGCATTGCATTGCATGCGGCTCTCGTGCGGGAGGTCGAGCGTGCCGATTGTTGCAATTCCCTACTCATCGCCCCAAGCAGCCGAAGTGGGCCGACGCCTCATGCTTCGTGCGATCGCGCTAGCAGGCAGCCTGCTGATTGCACTCTCTGCTCATGCGGCGAGCTTTGGCGTCTACAAGGCCGACGCCACGCCGGCTGACGTCTTTCCAGGCGCGGATCGCTTCGGCCCGATGGAGGGTTCACCGCCTGCTGCAGCCGCCTACAAGAACGGGAAGATTGCAGGCTACGTCTTTGAGACCAGTGACATCGGCTACTCGGGAAAACCAATAAAAATCCTGGTAGGCCTCGATATTAAGGGCACGATCACGGGTGCCAAAGTGACAGAGCACCACGAGCCTATCCTGCTGATCGGCATACCGCAGGAAAGGCTCTTTGAGTTCGTGGGCCGCTACGTCGGTCGCAACGTCATCGAAATCACCAAACAAGGGAAAGACGGCGCGGTCGATATCATAAGCGGGGCGACCGTTACGGCTGTCGTCATCAACGATGCGCTTCCGCGCCACGCGTTGGAAGTTGCCAAGTCACGCGGCATCGCCGGGTTCAAGGCTCCATTGCGAGTGGCCGCAGCCCCGGCCTCACAAATTGTCACGGTCCTCGCCGATATCCCCTTCGAGGCTCTCGACTGGCCCGCCTTGCTTGGCGACGGCTCGGTCCGGCGGCTCCACCTTTCGAACGCTGAGGCCAACGCCGCCTTCAAGAAGATCGGCGTTGGCAGCCCGGAGCCCTACGCGCGAGCCGGGAATCCCGCGGATGACTTCATCGATCTCTATCTGGCGCTTTTCAGCGTCGAGACGATTGGGCGTTCTCTGTTCAGCCCCCAGGATTATGCGGCCGCGTCGTCGTGGCTTGAGCCGGGACAAACGGCAATCGTTGTGGCGGCAAATGGGGACTACAGCTTCCGCGGCTCCGCATTTGTGCGTGGCGGCATCTTCGACAGACTTCAATTGGTCCAGAGCGACGTAACAATTCTCTTCAGGGACAAGGATTACCGCCGTCTCGATCATTTCAGCGCACCGGGCGCGCCTGAGTTCAAGGAGGTCGCGCTTTTTCGCATTCCGAAAACGGTGAAGTTCGATCCGGCGCAGCCCTTTCGCCTCGAGCTGCTCGCGCAACGCCCCGTCGGTCCGATCAAGAAGGCCTATACGAGCTTCTCGCTCCCCTACCAGCTGCCCGCGAGATTGCTCGCGACCAAAGAAGCACCTGTCCCGATCGCTTTGGCGACCGCTGCGACCGCGCCTGAAGCGGCGCCGGCCACACCACTTTGGGTCAAAATCTGGCGTTCCCGCGTGATCGACATAGCCATCTTGGCGGTCTCGCTCTTCGTGCTGACGCTCATCTTCTTTTTCCAGGACTGGCTTGTGAAGCGGCCCGTTCTCTTCGGCCGGCTGCGCGTGGGTTTCTTGCTGTTCAGCGTCCTTTGGTTGGGCCTTTACGCCAAAGCGCAGCTCTCCGTCGTCAACGTTTTCACGTTCACGAATGCGGTTTTCAGCGGGTTCCGCTGGGACCACTTTCTGCTGGAGCCTCTCATCTTCATGCTGTGGTGCGCGACCGCGGTTTCGCTCCTCTTCTGGGGCCGCGGTGGGTTTTGTGGTTGGCTCTGCCCCTTCGGCGCCCTTCAAGAGCTTCTCAACCACGCCGCGCGCCGGCTCGGCGTGCGGCAGTACCCGGTGCCCTTCGCGTGGCACGAGCGCCTCTGGGCGCTGAAGTACATCCTCTTCCTCGGGCTTTTCGGCGTCTCGCTCGGCAACATGGCGCTGGCGGAGCAACTCGCCGAAGTGGAGCCATTCAAGACCGTCGTACTTCTTCACTTCATGCGCGAGTGGCCCTTCGTGGTCTTCGCCGTGGGACTCCTCGTTGCGGGGCTTTTCATCGAGCGCTTCTATTGCCGCTACCTATGCGTCCTTGGCGCGGCGCTCGCGATCCCCGGCCGCGGGCGCATGTTCGCCTGGCTCAAGCGGCGCAAGCAGTGCGGCTACGAATGCCAACTCTGCGCCAAGAACTGCATGGTCCAGGCGATCCATCCCTTGGGCCAGATCAATCCCAACGAGTGCCTCTACTGCATGCACTGCCAGGTCATCTACTGGGACGACCACGTCTGTCCGCCGCTCGTCATGAAGCGCGAGAGGCGAGGCAAGAAATCCGCAATGCAGAAACCAGAAACCGCGAAGGAACTTCAGCCCGCAAGCTGATTTCGTTGCGGTCCAAACGCGCGACCCGCTCAAAGGAGAGCAAGATGTCCAAGCAAAGCAAAGACGGCCTCAATAGACGCGAAGTCCTCGGCTCAGGTTTAACCGTTGCAACGATTGCCGGAACAGGAGGCCTCGCAGCAGGAGGTGCGGGCGCGCTCACGCTCGCAGGGACCCGCGCGGCGCGGGCCGACGAGGAAGAGAGCAAGGTCAACGTGCCTCCCGGTAAGCTCGACGAGTACTACGGCTTCTGGTCGGGCGGCCAATCGGGAGAGCTGCGCATCGTTGGACTTCCGTCCATGCGCGAGCTCATGCGCATTCCCGTCTTCAACCGTTGCAGCGCAACGGGTTGGGGGCGCACGAACGAGAGCTTGCGGATACTCACGGAAGGACTAACGCCAAAGACTAAAGAGTACCTTGCCTCTATCGGCAAGAGCACCTTCGACAACGGTGACCTCCACCATCCGCGTCCCTCATACGTCGACGGCAGGTATGACGGCCGCTACGTTTTTGTGAACGACAAGGCGAACTGCCGTGTGGCGCGCATCCGTCTCGACGTGATGAAAACGGACAAAATCACTGAGATTCCGAATGCGCACGCGATCCATGGCCTGCGGCTGCAACGCTACCCGAAGACCGGTTATGTCTTCTGTAACGGAGAATTTCGCGTGCCGGTTCACAATGACGGCCGCGATCTCGACGATTACAAGAAGTGGAACTCGATCTTTACGGCACTCGACAGCGACACGATGCAGATCGCCTGGCAGGTCAAGGTCAGCGGCAACCTCGACAACAACGACGCCGACTACCACGGCAAGTACGTCGCCTCGACCTGCTATGATGCAGAGGAAGGTATAACGCTCGCCGAGATGACGGCCTGGGACAAGGACCACGTCGTCGTCTTTAATATAAAGGCCATCGAGCAGGCGATTGCCGACGGAAACTACGAGGAGGTCAACGGCGTCAAGATCGTCGACGGAACCAAGTCCTCGAAACTCAACGTCACGCGCTACATTCCTATAGCTACTAGCCCGCACGGCTGCCAAGCGGCTCCCGACGGTAAGCATCTGGTCATCTCCGGCAAGCTATCGCCGACCGTCACGATCATTGCCTGGGACAAGCTCGATGAGCTGTTCGCCGGCAAGATCAAGGAGAACGACGCCATCGTCGGCAACCTCGAGGTCGGCCTTGGTCCGCTGCACACGACGTTTGATGGACGGGGCAACTGCTATACCGCGCTGTTCATCAACTCACAGGTCGTCAAGTGGAACCTCGATGAGGCGCTGCGAGCCTACAAGGGCGAAAAGGTCAATCCGATCAAGCAGAAGATCGATATTCACTACCAGGTGGGCCACGTCAACTCGACGCTCGGTGAAACGAAGGATGCCGATGGCAAATGGGCTGTAGCCCTTTGCAAGTTCTCGAAGGATCGCTTTCTCAACGTTGGACCGCTGAAGCCCGACAACGACCAGCTGATCGACATCTCCGGCGACAAGATGGTGCTTGTCCATGATGGCCCAGCCTTCTCTGAGCCTCACGACGCGACAATCCTGCCTGCCTCCATGCTGAAGCCCGTGGAGATCTGGAGCCGCGCCGATCCGATGTTCGCCTACGCTCGCGAATGGGCCAAAAAAGACGGCATCACGCTCGAGAGCGACAACAAAGTGATCCGCGACGGCAACAAGGTGCGGGTCTACATGACGTCGTCGGCGCCCGCGTTCGGCATTGAGCACTTCAAAGTGAAGGAAGGCGACGAGGTGACGGTCTTCGTCACCAACGTCGATGACATCGTCGACCTGACGCACGGCTTCACGCTCGTCGGCTACGGAATCGCCATGGAGATCGGACCGCAGGCCACGGCCTCCGTGACGTTCAAGGCGGGCAAGCCGGGCGTCACCTACTATTACTGCCAGTGGTTCTGCCATGCGCTCCACATGGAGATGCAGGGGCAGATGCTGGTCGAGAAGGCCTGAGGTGATGGGAGGCCTTCGACCGAGCCTGGGCATTGCATTGTGCGCGCTGCTGGCGCTCGTCGCGCCAGCGGCCGCCAAAGACACGCGGGTCCTCGCGGGGGCCGACGGGCTTCGACAAGCCATTGCCGCCGCGCAGGAAGGCGATCGGCTCCTCGTCCCGGCTGGGAACTATGAAGGGCCCATCGTCATCAGCAAGCCGCTTTCAATTAAAGCGGCAAACGGCGCTGTGATCGATAACCACGGGCTCGGCACGGTCCTCAAGATCCTCGCGCCGGATGTGACGGTGCGCGGCCTCACGCTGCGCGGCTCGGGGGTTCGTGGGGAGGATTTCGATAGCGGCATCTATATCGAAAAGGGTGCCGATCGGCCCGTTATCGAAGGCAACAAGGTTGAGGGCAACCTGTTCGGCATCGTGCTTCATGGCTGCAATGATGCTGTGGTGCGCAACAACGAGATCGCCAACCGCAACGATCTTTGGCTCAACGACCGCGGCAACGGCATTCACGTCTGGAACAACTCTGGGTCTTTGATCGAGGGGAACCACGTCAAAGGCGGCCGCGACGGCATCTTCATCGAGGTCAGCCACGAGAACATCATTCGCGGCAACCGCTTCGAGCACCTGCGCTTCGCCATCCACTACATGTACGCGAACCGCAATGAGGTAACCGACAACGTGTCGATCCGCAATCACGTCGGATTGGCCCTCATGTATTCCGATCACATTCGCGTCTTGCGAAACGTTTCCATTGCCGACCTCGAGCACGGCCTGATGCTGCACACGACGCATCATTCCGAGGTCGCGGACAACTACATCTATGGCACCGGGGAAAAGTGCCTCTTCATCTACACCTCTGTCGCCAACGACATCCACGACAACCGGCTGGAGCGGTGCGGCATCGGCGTGCATTTTACCGGCGGATCGGAGCGCAACATCTTCTACGGCAATAGCTTCGTCGGCAATGAGACGCAGGTGAAGTACACCGGCCTCAAGCTCTACGAATGGTCGAAGGATGGTCGCGGCAACTACTGGAGCGATAATCCGGCATTCGACCTCAACGGCGACGGCATCGCGGACACCGCATACCGCCCCAACACTCTCGTTGACTGGGTGCTGTGGAAGTACCCCCTGGTGAAGCTCCTGCTCTCGAGCCCGGCCGTCGAGACGCTCCGCTACGTGCAGCAGCAATTCCCCACGCTCTATCCCGGGGGCGCGATCGACAGCTTCCCGCTGATGACCCCAGGGGCTCCGCCGGTGCCGTTGCCTAAGAACGTCGACCTCACGCCTGCGCCGCGCGATCCCGCCCAAGAAGGCAGCGGCCTGCGAACGGTAATGTGAGGAGCCCCATGTCCATTGTCTCCCTGGAGGATGTCGGCAAGGCGTATGCAAGCCAACAGGTGCTCGACGGCATCAATCTCGTTGTCCCGCAAGGCAAGTGCCTGGCTCTCATCGGGCACAACGGCGCGGGCAAGACGACGATCATGAAGCTCGTTCTCGGCCTCATCCGCCCAACCGCCGGGCGTGTCGAGGTTCTGGGCGTCAACCCGGCGATCGCCAGCAAGGCGTTTCGTCAGCAGCTCGGCTTCTTGCCTGAGAACGTGGCTTTTCACGACCAGCTGACGGGGGCGGATACCCTCGCGTTTTACGCGCGCCTGAGAGGGCTTGAGGCGTCATGCTGCCCTGCTTTGCTGGATCAGGTGGGGCTGTCGGCAGCAGCGACGCGGCGCGTGCGGACGTACTCCAAGGGCATGCGCCAAAGGCTCGGCCTCGCGCAGGCGCTGCTCGGAACTCCGAAGCTGTTGCTGCTGGATGAGCCGACGACCGGCCTCGATCCCGTCTTACGCCAAGAGTTCTTCGAGATCATTCGCGGGCTCACGGCTGCCGGCACGACCGTCATCATTTCCTCCCACATTTTAACCGAGCTCGAGGCACGTACGGACCTCGCGGCAATTCTGCGCCAGGGACGCCTAGCCGCATTTGGCGATCTCGACACGCTACGGCGCGGGGCCGGCCTGCCCATCACCGTTCGCGCGAAAGGAAACGCCAAAGAGATTGCGCGCCACCTCAATGGTGCATTCACGAAGACAGTTCTATCCGATCAGCAGGCGATCGAGATCAGCTGTGAGCTCAATCAAAAAATGGACCTTCTGCGGATGCTTGCCGGCCTCGGCGACATTTGCGCGGATCTCGAGATTCGCCCGCCGAGCCTCGATGATCTCTATCTCCATTACAGCGGTGTCGCAGTTTCGGCGAACGCCAAGCAAGGAGAGCGCGCATGAGCCCCCTCCTCACGTTCGCCGCCAAGGAGTTCCGCGACGGGATCCGCAACAAATGGATCGCAGGTGCGACCCTGCTTCTGGGGGCGCTTGCTTTTGCCTTGACGTTCCTCGGTTCGGCGCCGACCGGACTTCTCGACGTCAAACCGCTGGCGGTGACGGTTGTCAGCCTGTCAAGCCTCACGATCTTTCTCATTCCGCTCATTGCCCTTCTGCTCGGGTACGATGCGATCGTCGGCGAGGCGGAACGCGGTTGCCTGCTGCTAATGCTGGCCTACCCGGTGTCGCGCTTGGAGATCATTGTCGGAAAGTTTCTCGGGCACGCAGCAATCTTGGCGTTCGCAGCGATCGTCGGCTATGGGGCCGCCGGCGCTGCGGCGGCTTGGACGGGAGGCGGCGATGCAGAAAGCTGGCGCGCCTTCGCCGGGCTCATCCTGACCACGGTTCTGCTGGGTCTGGCGTTCCTGGCGCTTGCCTACCTCATCAGCGTGCTCGTCAGCGAGCGCAGCACCGCAGCCGGTATCGCAGTGGGCGTGTGGCTCATATTCGTGATCGTCTACGACTTGGCCCTGATGGGTGCACTGGTCGCCAGCAAGGGCCGGATCGGAGCGGAGATCTTTCCCAGCTTGCTGCTCCTCAACCCTTCCGATGTCTATCGCTTGTTCAACCTCACGGCTTTCGAGAACGTCCGAAAGCTCTCGGGAATGGCCGGGCTGTCCGCATCGGTGCACTTTTCGCCGGCTGTATTGCTTGGTGTGCTCGTGGCGTGGTTCGCGGTCCCGCTGGCGATTGCGGCGAGCGTTTTCGCAAGGAGGGAAGTGTGAGCGCGCACCGCCTTGCGATTCTTGGTCTTCTTGTCTTCGTCACCGGCTGCGGAGAAAGCACCGTCGCCGTCGCACCGCAACCAAGGGAGCCCGACTCGCACGCAATTGGTCATTATTGCCGCATGACGCTGACGGAGCATGTCGGACCCAAAGGCCAATTGCTGCTCAAGGGACAGTCGGAGCCACTGTGGTTCACCTCGGTCCACGATGCGTTCGTCTACGTCGCACAAGACCTCGTCAACGAGACTGAAATGGCCGGCTTCTGGGTCAACGACATGGGGCAAGGCACGTGGGAAAAGCCGGCGCCCGGAAGTTGGATCGAGGCAAAGGGCGCATTCTACGTGGTCGAAAGCCAAAAGAGCGCGGCCATGGGTGGACGTGAAGCTGTGCCCTTCAAAGAGCGCGCACGGGCGCAAGCGTTCACAAAGGAGTACGGCGGCCGCATCGTCGATTACAGGGAAGCGCTCGCCCTGATGCCCGAGGCGCCGCCCGTATTGCCCAACGAAGGAGGCACGCAATGACAGCGCAATGTGCATCCCGTCCCGGGCTGACGCGCCGCCGCTTCATGAGCGTGCTGGCGGCGGCTAGCGTCGCGCCACTGGTTTCCGGCGGGGCTTGCGCCCGCCAGATTCGGACGTTTCACTGGGAAGGGATCGCCCTCGGTGCGCACGCGCGGCTCGCATTGCAGCATCCCGACGAGAACGCGGCGAAATCCGCGATAGCTGCGTGCCTTGACGAGGTCGCGCGTCTGGAAGCGATTTTCAGTCTCTATCGGCCGGATAGCGCGCTCGCGCAGCTCAACGCCTGCGGGCGCCTCGATGCGGCTCCGGTCGACCTGCGCCTGCTCCTTGCGGAAGCGCTCGCCCTGGCAGAACGGAGCGGCGGAGCCTTCGACCCTACAGTCCAGCCGCTATGGGACCTCTATGCACGGCATTTTTCGCAGCCGAATGCGGCTCCCGAAGGTCCACCGCAGAGCGCGATCGAGAAAGCGGTCGCACGCGTGGGCTGGCAAAAGGTCGAAATCGACGGTGCCGGCATCCGCCTGCCTGAAACCGGCATGGCACTTACCCTCAACGGCATCGCCCAGGGCTACATTACGGACTGCGTGGCTGATCTCCTGCGCGGGCAGGGGTTTGGGCACGTTCTCGTCGACATGGGCGAGCAGCGTGTGCTCGGTCCCAAATGGGATGGTGGCGCATGGCGTGTGGGCATCGCGAATCCGACGGCGCCTGCGACATCAATTATCGAGCTTCAGTTGACCAGTGGTGCCGTCGCTACCTCCGGCGGCTATGGCTACTGGTTCGATCCCGCCCGCCGGTTCAACCATATCTTCGAGCCGAGGAGTGGAGCGCCGGCGTGCCAGTGGGCGAGCGTGACCGTCCTTGCCGATCGGGCAGCGACGGCCGATGGACTATCAACTGCTCTTTCCGTGATCTCCGCCCAACACGCACGTGCGGTCATCCCACGTGATGCGCGCGCATACCTCATCCCGAGCGGATCAGAGACAGGATATTGGCTCTGAATTCGCGAGGGCACGTGCAGTTGCACTCGCTCTGGCTCTGTTCTGCTTAGGGTCCAACTCGAAGAGAACCTTTCGGCCGCTTCTGAGGGAGGTGCGGGCTCGGCCAAGGCGAGCTGGAGAACTGCCTACTGCCAGTCCCGCGACGCCCGGAATCTCTGCGTAGCGACGAATCCACTTTTGCCGTTCCTCAGATCGGCGAGGTCCGCTCCGGGTCAAGCACGCCTCGCAAGGGCCTGACTAGGCCTATGTGGGCTAGACGCGAGCCTTCGCAATAAGTTCGATCGCGACGCGAAGATTGCCGCCGGTGCGCTCCAGCATCGCTTCGGCGTTGGGCAATTCGCATCCGTGCAGCAGGAGTACGGCGAGCTTGATGCTGCCGTTCGCGCGCTTGAGAGCGGCGCGCACCATCTCGCTGCTCTGGCCCGTAAGCTGCGCAACTATGTTTTCGCGCCGGTTGGCGAGCTTGGCGTTGGAGGCCTGCACCTCGATCATCATGCCTCGGTAGACGCGCCCGAGACGGATCATCACCAGCGTGGAGAGCAGATTGAGGGCGATGCGCTGCGCCGTGCCGGCGTTCATGCGTGTCGAGCCGGCAATCGGCTCGGGTCCTGTGGCGAGCAGGATCGGCTGCTCGGCTTCGGCAAGCAAGGGCGTATCGGGATTGTTCGCAATGCCGATGGTCAGCGCCCCGCGCCGCCTGGCCTCACGCAAGCACGCCAGCGTAAACGGGGTCGTCCCGCTTGCCGCCAAGGCGATCAACACGTCGGCTTGGCCGATCGCGTGGCCTCGTATCAGCGCAACGGCAGCCGCAGCATCGTCCTCGGCGCCTTCCTGGGCCTGCAGCATCGCCGCGTCGCCTCCTGCCAACAACAGCAAGAGACGCTCGCGCGGCCAGCTGAAGGTCGGCATGAGCTCGGCGCCGTCCTGCACGGCGAGCCGACCTGAAGTCCCGGCGCCGGCATAGACGAGGCGGCCGCTTCCCTTTAACCGTTCCTCCATCGCCAGCGCGGCCCGCTCGATTGCGGGTTTGGCCGTCCGCACCGCGCCGACTGAGGCAAATTGACCCTCGATGATCGCATCGAGGATCTCGTCGGGCGCCCAGAGATCAATATCCGCATAGCGCGGGCTTAACCGTTCCGTGTTCATTGCCTACTGCTTGCCTCGAACTCGTCTCGGCTCGGTTTATTGTATCCAGATGTAGAAACCGTGGAACTTCGATCCAATGGGCCGGCCATTGCTTTTGCTCGGAATTGACGGAGGTGGCACCGCTTGCCGTGCCCGCCTCACGGATATTGACGGCAACGTCAAAGGGGAAGGGGCGGCTGGTCCTGCCAACATTCGCTTTGGTCTTAAGGAAAGCTTTGCGGCTGTGATGCAGGCGACGAATGATGCCCTCGACCAAGCCGGACTTTCACTCGATGATGTGGACCTTATCGCCTGCCTTGCGCTGGCTGGCGCCAGCGAACCGATGAACCTCGCCGCGGCGCGAGCATTCCCGCTTCCGTTTCGGCGCGCACTCATTACGACCGATGCGCACGCCGCATGCGTTGGCGCGCACGGCGGCAAGGACGGCGGCATCATCGTTGTCGGAACCGGAAGCGTCGGCTGGGCCGTCGTCGGTGAACGCGAGTATCGGGTCGGTGGCTGGGGCTTTCCGGTCTCCGATGAGGGCAGCGGTGCGTGGCTCGGCTCGGAAGCGGCGCGGCGGGTGCTGTGGGCTTATGATGGGCGCGCGCCGTGGTCGGAGCTCCTACGCGCGGTATTCGCGCGCTTCGACAACGATCCGCATGCCATCGTGCGTTGGATGGGCGAGGCGCGGCCGCGCGATTTCGCCGCGCTGGCGCCATTGGTGTTGGAACATGCTTCACGTGGCGAAGCGACCGGCTGCGAGCTTGTAAGCGCTGCCGCCGCGCATATCGACGCCATTGCCGAGCGGCTCGTGAGCTACGGTGCGGCGAGGCTGTCGTTGGCGGGAGGCATCGCTGCCAGCATCGCACTGTGGCTCGCCCCTGCCACCAGGGAGCATATCGTTGCGGCCGAAGGCGATGCGCTCAGCGGGGCGTTGCGGATGGCGCGTGGCGAGGCCGACGCACTCGTGCTCAAAACCTAATACTGAAGGCTAACAATTGACGGCCCAACATCGAAGGCATCAGGTCGGATGACCAGCCCCAGCACATTGATGGCGCGCGAGATCCTCGAGGCACCTGATGTGGTGCAGCGTCAGGCCGAGACGCTGCGCCGGCCGCTTGCCGAGCTCGCCGCTCGGCTGCAGCACAAGCCGCCGCAGGTCGTCGTGACGTGCGCGCGCGGCAGCTCCGCCCATGCCGCAGCCTTCAGCAAGCACTTGATCGAGCGCTACGCCGGTATCCCGGTTGCTCCGGCCGCCCCCAGCATCGCCAGCGTCTATGGCCAGTCGCTGCAACTCAAAGACCAGTTGTTTCTCGCGATCTCGCAATCGGGGCAAAGCGAGGATCTCGTCGCGCTGGCCAAAAGTGCAAAAACCACCGGTGCGCTGACTGCGGCCGTCGTGAACAACACCAACTCTCCGCTGGCGGCGAGCTGCGATATCGTGTTGCCGATCTGCGCCGGGACTGAGCTCAGCGTGGCCGCGACCAAGACGTTCGTCGGCACAGCTGCGGCTCTTGCTCGCTTGACGGCGGAGTGGACGCACAATGACGCGCTTGGCGCCGCACTGGAACGCTTGCCAGACCGATTAGAAGCAGCGGCGCGGCTGGTCTGGGGCGCTGCCGTGCCGGCACTGGCCGGGGCAGCGAGCCTGGCGACGATCGGCCGTGGCCCCACCCTCGCGATCGCGCGCGAGGCTGCGCTGAAGCTCAAGGAAACCTGCAACCTGCACGCGGAAGCCTTCAGCGGAGCCGAATTCCTGCACGGGCCCGTCGCGCTGGCTTCGTATCGCTATCCGATACTGATGTTCATGCCGACAGACCTTGCGGCGACCGACATGCATGAGCTCGCTGCCAGGCTGCAAG
Organism: uncultured Alphaproteobacteria bacterium; assembly: GCA_963724945.1. Classification (GTDB taxonomy): domain Bacteria; phylum Pseudomonadota; class Alphaproteobacteria; order Rhizobiales; family Hyphomicrobiaceae; genus Hyphomicrobium_A. Next base: position 752,599 of record CAVRWL010000003.1, read on the forward strand.
CGATGGGCACGGACCTGTTCGTCACGCAGCCCGGCGAGCCGCCGTCTGGCACCGCGCGATGGGGCGAGGGGCTGCCGGCGCTCGCCGCCGATCAACCTGAAGCCGACGCCATATGTCTTATCCAGAGCTTCTATGCGATGGTCGAGCAACTGAGCCAGCGTCTCGCCATCGACGTCGACCGGCCAAGGCATCTCAGCAAAGTCACCAGCACCACATGACTGCGTCCAACCACTATGCCGTCGCGGCGCGGAGCGTCTTTGACGGTGACAGCGTCCGCAAGGATGCAGCAGTCATCATTGACGGCGAGCTTATCGTCGATGTCAGGCCGCGCGGCGAGCTGCCGGCTAAGCTTCAGGTGCAGACACTTGGTGACGACGCATGGCTCGCGCCGGGCTTCATCGACATTCAAGTGAATGGTGGCGGCGACGTCCTGTTCAACGATGAGCCCACGCCAGAAGGCGTCGACGCCATCGCGCGCGCGCATCGCCGCTACGGCACCACGGGGCTCTTGCCGACGCTCATCAGCGATACGCCGGACAAGATGCGCGCCGCGCTTGCGGCCGTGCAGCAGGCTGCGGCGGAGAACCAGAGCATACTCGGCATACATTTCGAAGGGCCATTCCTCTCGACCGAGAAGCCCGGCGTGCATGACCCATCGATGTTCCGCTGTCCCGATCAGCGCGACATCGACCTGCTGACGTCGTGGCCAGCAGGCAGCGTGCTGGTTACGCTGGCGCCTGAGTGCGTCCCTGAGGCGTTCATCGCCACCCTGGTACGCGCAGGCGTTCGCGTGGCGCTGGGCCACACCGCTGCCAGCTATGAACAGGCAAAGGCCGCATTTGCCCAAGGTGCCACCGGCGTCACGCACCTCTTCAACGCGATGCTACCGCTTGCGAGCCGCGCGCCGGGTCCGATTTCTGCCGCGCTCGAGACGCCTGGCGTTTGGTTCGGCATGATCGTCGATGGCGAACACGTCGCGCCAGCGATGCTGCAGCTGGTGTTGCGCGGCTGTGTTGCCCATCCGGTGCTGGTCACCGATGCCATGCCGCCGGTCGGCGGCAGAAATTCGCGCTTCCTGATCAATGGCCGGGAGGTCCTGGTGCGCGACGGACGCTGTACCCGCGCCGACGGGACACTTGCCGGTTCTGCTCTCGACATGGCAAGCGCTGTGCGCAACGCAGTGGGGATGCTCGGAGTGCCGCTAACGGACGCCTTGCGCTTCGCGTCCGCCGAGCCGGCGGAGTTCTTGGGCCTCGGACACAACCTCGGCCGTCTCGCCCCCCGCTTCCGCGCCGACATGGTTGCTCTCGATCCTGCGCAGGTTCGCGTGCTGGAAACCTGGGTCGCCGGTCGCGCCACTCGCCTAGTCGGTTGCGCCTCTATCTGACTCTGGCCGCCCGCGTCCCTAGCTGGCTGACGACCGCTCTGGTTCAGAATCGCCGCTCGGTAACCAGATGACGGAAGAAATGGTCCGAAAGCGGCCTTAGATCCGTCGCTTAAGTCGTGGAAGCCGCATTTTCCTCTGTCTCTTCCAACAAAGGAGACAGACCATGGAAGACGAGCATGTACCTGACAAACTGAAGCATTCCCAGCGGCCGCCCTGGAACAAAGGCAAGCTCATCGGGGCGAAGCCGCCTCTCCGACCCAGTCACGTCTGGTCGATAAGGACAAAGCTGCAGATGGCGGGCCGCCAGCGCGACCTCGCACTCTTCAATCTCGCTATCGACAGCAAGCTGCGCGGCTGTGACGTCGTTGCCGTTCGCGTCGATGACGTTGCGCCAAGCGGCTACACGGTGGATCGGGCAACAATCCGCCAGAGGAAGACGGGCCGCCCGGTTCGGTTCGAGCTGACGGACCAGACGCGTCTGGCCATCGATGACTACCTGCGAACCACCGGACGCAAACCCGACCAATTCCTATTCGCAGGCCGCGGTGATGGTCCACACGGACTGACGACGAAACAGTATGCCAGGCTCGTCCATGAATGGGTTGGCAGCATTGGGCTCGATCCGGCCAAGTTCGGCACTCACTCGCTACGGCGCACGAAGGCGGTGCTGATCTACCGGCGCACCGGCAATCTGCGCGCCGTCCAGCTCTTGCTCGGGCACGCGAGGATCGAGAGCACCGTTCGTTACCTCGGCATCGAGGTCGACGATGCGATCGAGATCGCGGAGAAGACCGACATCTAACGCTTTCGCAGCACTAGCGGACGTGATCGGCGAAGCCCATAGCCTCGCCGATCATGGGGTGATCGATGTCCGATATCGGAACGAAGCGCACCGGCTCGCTTTGGCCCAAAGCCGCCATCGATCGTCAGTGTCGATGTCCGTTACTGTATAATTGCGTCCGTCGTGGCTACGTCCGCTGTGCAGAGATAGCGGATTTCGGCTCACTGGCTGCAGGCGGTTCCACGGTACGCCACTACATAGTCTGCTCTTCCCTCAGAAGCCGCCGACAGGCGCACGCCCGTTTTGGACCAATCGCGGACGGTCATGCACCAATTGCGTGCGGTGCTTAGCGCCTCAGTTGACAGGTGTCCGCGCGCTTGCGTTCTTCCTGGAGACACGATCCTTCGGCTTGGATGCCTTTTTCTGCGTATCGATTAGCTTACGCAGTTTGCGGACCGCACGCGTGATGTTTTCTTTGGTGACGGACGAGTAGCCCAGCAATATCACGTTGTCGGGAGACCGCTCGGTAAGATCGATCGCGGCCCCGCTCCGCAAGGAGTAGATTCCAATGCCGATCTCCCGCGCCTCGATCTGAATCCGGCTGGCCGGCGGGAAGTCTTTCGGCAGTTGCCAGATGAAATGCAGCCCGGCCTCATAGCCGCAGATTGTTGTCTCAGGAAAATGCTGCTTGAGGCATTGGACCAAGTGGTCACGACGCTCCTTGTAGATCTTGCGAACGCGGCGAATGTGGCGGTCGAACGCACCGCTTCTCAGGAATTCCGTCAGTACGACCTGCTCCAGCCAGGGTTGCCCATTGTTCATGAAGGCCTTCGTCTGGCGCGTGCTCTTGCAGAACGTGTTCGGGACGACGGTGTATCCGAGGCGAAGCCCCGCACCCAGCGATTTTGAGAAGGTGCCGAGGTAGAAAACGCGGCGGCTGTTATCGAGCCCGGCGAGGGCCGTCAGCGGCGGTCCGTCGTAGCGGAAGTCGCTATCGTAGTCGTCCTCGATAATCAGGCTGTCGGTCTCCTCCGCCCACTTCAGAAGTTGGATTCGGCGCTCCAGCACCAACATCACGCCGGTGGGAAATTGGTGCGAGGGCGTAACAAAGACGAGGCTCGACTTGGTACGGGGGAGTTCATCGACCTTAAGGCCGGAGGCGTCGACCGGAATGGGGACGACATTGACTCCGAGGCTCTGGAAAAGAAGCGCGGCACCCTGATAGCAAGGGTTCTCGACGAAAATCGTGTCGTAGCTCCCCTGCAGAAGCCGATGAATGAAATTTAGCCCGTCTTGCGAGCCGCTTGTGACGACGATCTGTTCCGTATCTACGGCCATGCCCCTCGAGCGAGAGAGGTGGTCGGCAATCGCCTGGCGCAAATCCACCAGCCCGACCGGGTCGCTGTAATCCGCAATTTGAATGCCCGGCGAGCCGAGCGTTTGCGAGAGCAACTTGCGCCAGGTGCGCACGGGAAAGGACTCTGCCGCCGAACGGCCAACCCAGAAATCGATGTCGGGTCTGCCGGAGGAGCCTGTCCCTCCCGGCGAACCGGCGAAGCACAGGACCGGGTCGGACTGGCCCTCCTCGGTCGGCTGCGGCGGTCTGGGCTGCCTCCCCGAGACGCGCAGCAGATCATCCGGCAGAGAAGAGCTGACGAACGTTCCCGCCGTACCGCGAGACTCGATATAGCCTTCGGCGGTCAGTCGCTCGTAGCCGAGAAGAACGGTATTGCGCGAGATGCAGAGGCTGCGTGCCAGCTCCCGGCTCGACGGCAGTGGCTGGCCTGGCCGCAACCTGCCGTTCAGGATCAGCTTTCGCACCTGTTCGAAAACTTGCGCGTGCAGCGGTTCATGACTGTTGGCATCGAGCGCTAACGTCAACTCCACGACCACTCCTTGCCCGCAGCACGGCGAGTTTGGGTCCAAGCGCGGAAACAATTGGAGCTTGGCGGAGCCCCGCCGAAGCGCTCGGTTGGCTCCCCCCAATTTTCTCGAATTGGACCTTTCAACACCGCCAATTTTACGAACAAATTGCAACCAGTGCAACGCTGGCGGACCCACATGAGACCGGCGAATCCGATGAAATCACTGGAGGAGTTCTATGAACACGCACCCCCAAGGCACTGAGTTCTTCGGTGGTTGTCCGCACGACTGTCCCGATACCTGCTCAATGATTTTCGAGATTGAGAATGGTCTCGTTAAGAGCGTACGCGGAAACCCGGACCATCCGATGACTCGGGGTGGGCTGTGCGTGAAACTCAAAGATTACGAAAAGCGCCACTATCATCCCGACCGCGTGCTCTATCCCCTGCGTCGCACCGGGCCGAAGGGGTCCAAGCAATTTGAGCGCGTCACCTGGGACGAAGCTCTGGATGAGATCGTTACTCGCTGGAAAGCGATCATCGCCGAGCACGGACCCCAGGCTATCATTCCTTACAGCTACCTTGGTAACCAGGGCCTGGTGCATGGGCTCAACGGCGGCGATGCGTTCTTCAACCGCCTCGGCGCCACAGTGTGTGAACGCACGTTCTGCGGCGAGGGCTCGTGCACGGCCTGGCTGCTGACGCTCGGACCCACCGCCGGTCTCGATCCGGAAAGCTACATTCACTCCAAGTATGTCGTGATCTGGGCTTGCAACAGCGTGAGCACCAACCTGCACCACTGGGCAATCGTGAAGGAAGCCCAAAGCAAGGGCGCCAAGGTTGTCGTGATCGACGCTTATAAATCCCGCACCGCCAAGGCAGCCGACTGGCACATCTGCCCCAAGCCCGGCACCGACGGCGCTCTCGCCATGGCGCTCATCAATTCCATTATCGATCAGGGACTGGTCGATATGGACTACGTCGAAAAATACACCGAAGGCTTCGACGCGCTGAAGGAGCGCGCGAGCACTAGGACGCCGGAATGGGCCGCCGAGATCACAGGTGTCCCTGCCGACGACATCCGCAAGCTCGCGCGTGAGCTTGCAACCGAGCAGCCTGCGGCCATCCGCATGGGCGTCGCCTTGGAACGCCACTACGGCGGTGGCCAAACTATCCGCGCCGTCACAAGCATCCCGGCGCTGACCGGCGCTTGGCGTCATGTAGGCGGGGGCGTCACCCAGTTCCCGGTTTGGGAGCACCCTTACAAGTTCGACGTCATCTGCCGCCCCGATCTCATTCCTGAAGGCACGCAGGTCGTCAACAACCTGCAAATCGGCCGCGCGCTGTTGGGAGAGATGGACCTCAAGGTGCCGATCCGGTCGATGATGTGCTGGAATTCGAACCCCGTGACGCAGGCGCCGGAGACCGACAAAATCGTCGAGGGCTTGATGCGCGAGGACCTGTTCCTCGTCTCGGCAGAGCACTTCATCTCCGACACCGCTTCTTACGCCGACATCGTCCTGCCGGCGACGATGGGGGCCGAGCACGAGGACATGATCCTGTCCTGGGGACACCTTTACCTGACGTATAACGCCAAATCGGCGAAATCGCCCGGCGAGGCTATCCCCAACAACGAGATCTTCCGCCGCCTCGCCGCGCGTTTCGGCTTTGAGGAAGACAACTTCAAGTGGTCGGACTCGGAGTGTCTTGAGCATTACGTCGATTGGGATGCGCCGTCGTGCGAGGGCATCGACCTGGAGTATTTGCGCAAGCATGGCTTTGCGCGCCTCAAGGTCGGCACTCCGGATGACCGCGCACCGCACAAGGAAGGGAAATTCCCGACCGAAACGGGTAAGTGCATGCTGGCTGTACCAGGTGCCAAGAACTTCGTCGCCGGTCCGTTCCGCCAGATGTACGAAGGGTTCCAGCCGGGCGAGGATCTTGATCCTCTCCCCGACTACACGCCACCGCGGGAGTCTCCGGCGAGCAACCCACTGTTGGCGGAAAAATTCCCGCTCAATATCGTGTCACCGAAGAGCCATGGCTTCTTAAACTCTTGCTATGCCAACATGGAGCAAAAGATCAAAGGCCAAGGCGAGCAGTTCGTGCTGATCAACATCGCCGATGCCCAGCCGCGCGGCATCGCGGATGGTGACCGGGTGCAGGTGACGAACGGGCGGGGCGCGTTCAAAGCGGTTGCCCGCATCACGGACGACGTGAACCAGGGCATTGTCGTTGCGTCACTCGGGTATTGGCGGCAGTTGAACGACGGCACCGTCAACTCGATCAGCTCTGCCGAGTTTACCGACATGGGCCACGCTCCGTCATTTTCCGACAACCTCGTCGAGGTTATGCGCTGCAACTGATCACTATCGAGTGAGCGATCAATCTTGATTGGGGTCCCAACAGCCGCCGAGTGCGACGCTGTTGGGCCTTCAACGCAAAAACGCGATTCGCCCCAGAAATCCTGCAATGGCGCCGGACAAGCCAGCAACAGGAGTGCGCAAGCTGTGCCCCACATCGTTACCGACAACTGCGAAGGTTGCCGTTTCACCGATTGCATCGAGCAATGTCCGGTCGAGTGTTTCCACGCGGACGCCGCGCGGCTCTATATCGATCCCAACGTGTGCGTCGATTGCGGCGCTTGCATTCCAGCGTGCCCGGTCAACGCGATCTACGACGTGATCGACATGCCGGGCGACAAGGAACCGTGGATCGCGATCAACGCGGAACGCGCAAAATCGCTGCCCGTCGTCACAACCAAGCAGCCACCGCTCGGAACGGCGGAGGGCCGACGCGCCGAGCTGGGATTCTAGGCTTGGGTACGAAATGATCCACGCAAACGGTCGTCAGGACGTGCTGCAGATTGCAATTGTCGGCAGCGGCCCTAGCGGGTTCTATGCCGCCGAGGCGCTACTGCGTTCCGAACGGAGCGCGCAGGTCGATGTGATCGAGCGGCTACCGACGCCTTTCGGGCTGGTGCGCAGCGGCGTGGCGCCGGATCATCCGAAGCTGAAGCAATCGACCCTTGTCTTCGATAGAATTTCCCGCCAGGAAGGGTTCAACTTTCTTGGCAACGTCATGGTCGGCCGTGACGTTTCCCTGGCCGATCTGCAATCGACGCATCATGCGGTGATCCTCGCCTGCGGCGCGCACAGCGACCGGAGCACGGGTATCCCGGGTGAAGACCTCGTCGGCAGTCATACCGCGACGGAGTTCGTTGGCTGGTACAATGGACATCCGGATTTTCGAAACCGGAGCTTCGATTTCGGCCACGAGGTCGCCGTCATCATCGGCCACGGCAACGTTGCGGCCGACGTGTGCCGCATACTGGCAAAGCCGGTCGATGAATTGCGGACGACTGACATCGCGGAACACGCGCTTCAGGCCCTCTCCGAGAGTCGGATAAGAGAGATCCACGTGATCGGCCGTCGGGCGGCGGCGCAGGCAAAGTTCACGCCAAAGGAGCTGCGCGAGCTCGGTGAAATCGAAGGTGTTGTCGCGACACTCGATGCGCAGGAATGCTACGTCGGCGCGCAATGCGAAGTCGAGCTGGCGAGCCCAGCCAATACCTTCGCGGCGAAGAACGTGGCGCTCTTCCGCAGCTACACCACAAACGCGCCGTTCGCGACGTCGCGAACGATCAGGTTCAGGTTCTGCCTCAGCCCGGTGGCGCTGCACGGCAACGGGCGCGTCGAGGGGATGACAGTGGAGCGCAACGCGCTCGAAGGGCCGGCGTTCTCGCAGGTGGCGCGCCCTACTGGAATTCGCGAGGAGATCTCCTGCGGTCTGGTCTTCCGCAGCATTGGCTACCGGAGCGAAGCGATCGAAGGGGCTCCGTTCGAGCCGCAGCGCGGTATCGTTCCCAACGACCGTGGAAGAGTGCTTGAAGGTGACCGGCACATCCCCGGCCTTTACGTCACCGGTTGGCAGAAGCGCGGTCCAAGCGGGATCATCGGCACCAACCGCGCCGACAGCGTCGAGACGGTCGAGAACCTCTTGTCGGATTTTGCAGCGTCCTCCGGCCCGCCACGACCCGGCGTCACAGGGCTGCGTGACTTGTTGGAGGGACGCGACGTCCGGATCGTCGATATCGAGGGTTGGCAAAGAATCGATGCGGCGGAGACCGAGCGCGGCAGGCCGAGGGGCAAGCCGCGTGAGAAGTTCACACGGATCGACGAAATGCTCTCTGTGCTAGAGTCCCAGGAGCCGAGGACGATTGACGATTTTGCGGCCGGGCAAGGACAGGTATCGCGGGCGTGAAGGTCCTCGGCATCATCGGTAAGAGCGGTTTTGGTAAGACGACACTTATCGCGAAGTCTCGTCGGTGAGCTATCGAGGCGAGGCTTCAAGGCCTCGACGATCAAGTACGCAAAGGATGGCGTGGATCTCGACCAACCCGGCAAGGACAGCTATGTGCATCGGCAATCCGGCGCCTGGGAGGTGGCGATTGTTACGCCGAGCCGGTGGGCTCTTCTGCATGAGTGCCGCGATCCGGTGGCGTACCCTTTCGTTGCGGATTTGATGGCGGCGATGGCTCCGGTTGACGTCCTGCTGATCGAAGGGCTCCAGGAGAACGCATTCGATTGCATCGAGATCCAACGCGAGGGGAAGGAAGGCCTCGTTCACGACCACCCACGCAGGATTGCGATCGTGTCCGACAAGCGAGACGTCACCGCCAATATGCCCAACCTGGACATCAACGCGCCTGGGAAGATTTGCGACTTCCTGCTTCGTCACTGGAAGTTACATGAGCACACCTGCTCTCATCCTCATGGTTCCGCTATCTCGTCGCCTTGAGAGCAGTCGCCAAATGGACCTCCCTGATCATGGGGAGCTTCCAACTCCGATCCTGCATAGACGCTGCGGCCGGCTGTGGAGCCTCGATTACGCCCAGCCTATTTCCGGCTCGTGTCAACAGGGCCCCCCGCTAGGCGATCGGCGACTTTGGCCAGCCTGCCACCAAGAGCGACCTAGATAAGCAGCGTCATCCGCCATCTCGGTTACGGGGGGCCCGATGTCGGCTATTGGGACAAATCTGCGCTCCCAGCATCGTCGGCGATAGGGCTAAGAGCGGACGTCGCGCGCTTTCTGGCTACGCAATGGGGCTACCGGAAGTAAACGCAGCTTCTCGGCTGCGAACTTCACGAAAGAGCGGACACGGGAATTGCTTAAGCGCGTCGGGCGAAAGACCAGATGCACCGGAATCGCGGCGTCCTCGAAGCGCTCCAGAATTGGCACCAAACGCCCCTCGCTCAAGGCTGCTTCTGCCTGATAGGAGAGAACACGCGTGATGCCGACGCCCGCGGTGGCCGCAGCGATAGCTGCGTCGGCTGTGTTGACGGACAACCGTGAGCGGACGCGAACCGCCTTGCGGCCGGTGCGCCGGCTTGTGAAAACCCACCGGCCTCCGCCAGGAAGACCGGCAAAGGTCACACAATCGTGCTGCACCAGGCCCGCGGGCGTCGACGGAGTGCCACACCGCTCCAGGTAGGTTGGCGCAGCGCAGGTCACGAGGCGCAACGACCCCACCCGGGTGGCAAGCAGGGCCGAGTCTGGCAACTCGCCAATGCGCAGCGCGATATCGATCCCCTCTTCCAGAAGATCTACTACGCGATCGATCAGCAACAGCCGCGCGTTGATGCGCGGGTATTCGAGCAAGAACTGCGCGACCAGCGGCACCATATGCATGCGCCCGAACAGCACGGGCGCTGTGATGGCTAGGTCGCCGGAAAGCTCACCCGTCTGTCCGGCAATGCGCTTCTCCGCGGTTGCGACCGTCTCCAGAATACTGCGGCATGTTTCGAGGTATTCGCCCCCGGCCGGGGTGAGCGCCATGTACCGTGTAGACCGATGAAGGAGAGTGCAACCGAGGTGCGCCTCGAGCTGAGAGAGAATCCGGCTGAGATTTGTGAGCGGCTCGCCGAGCGCACGAGCGGCCGCCGACAGGCTGCCCGCTTCCGTCACCGCCACGAACACGGCCATGGCACGAAGTCGATCCATCCCTTTGCCTTCCACAAATTGGAAATATCATTGCTGAACTTACTGACTAGCAGTAGCGATGCAATTGCGGAAATCTGCGCGGGACCCTGGATCCCGCGAAGGTACGATTGAAGGATTGGCGCCATGACTGCGAAGCTTTACGACCTGGAGCTTTCGGGCAATTGCTACAAGGTGCGGCTTCTCGCCAGCCTGCTCGGCGTCCCGCTGCGGATTGTGCCGGTCGACTTCCTTGGCGGCGAGCACAAAAGGCCGCCACTGATCACGCTCAATCCGTTCGGCGAGATTCCGGTTTTCCAGGATTGCGACGTGGTGTTGCGCGACAGTCAAGCCATCCTCGTCTACATCGCACGCAAGTGGGGTGGCGAGAGTTGGCTGCCGAGCGATCCCGCAGGTCTTGCACGAGTTTGCGAGTGGCTGATGGTGGCGGAGAATGAAATCGCGCGCGGCCCGAACGATGCGCGTCTGCACGATAAGTTCGGCTACGATCTTGACGTCGGCCTCGCTCGCCGGAAGGCGCATCGCATCTACGATTTGCTGGAAACGCACCTGTCGAGCCAGCAGTGGTTGGCTCTGGGCACGCCCACCGTCGCCGATATCGCCTGCATGCCTTACGTCGCCCTAGGCCACGAGGGAGGCGTGCCGCTCGACGACTTCCCAGCAATCCGCGCCTGGGTCGCCCGCCTAAAGGCATTGCCGGGTTTCATCGGCATGCCTGCGATCTGATTTGTATGCGCAATTGATGGTACGAGGATGGCCAGGCCCCCGTCAGACATTGCGTTCACGCCGGCCGTCAAGGCTGAGCAGCTGCGGCGGGGCTCGCGTGCGCAATTCGAGGCGATGGAGCAGGGCCGCGGCTGGCCGAGCACAGTAACGCCTGATCTTGCCGCCGTTCTGGCGGCGGCGCGTTCCTTCTACCTTGGAACAGCGAGCTTCGCCGGCCAACCCTATATTCAGCATCGCGGCGGACCGCCCGGATTTCTGCAAGTCATTGATGACCGCACGCTGGGCTTCGCCGATCTGTCCGGCAACCGCCAATACATCACCGCTGGAAACCTGGCGGAGAATCCACGCGCGTTCATCTTCATCATGGACTACGCACGTCGTCGGAGGGCAAAGATCTGGGGTCGGGCGCGCATCGTCGAAGATGACGAGGTCTTGCTCGCCCGGTTGCGACCGGCTCAGGGGAACCTGACCGCCGAGAGGGTCATTCTTTTCACCATCGAGGCGTGGGACCGCAACTGTCCGCAGCATATCCCCCAACTCGTCCCCATCGAGGACTCAGCCGCGGCGTTGCAACAACTTCAGCAGCGCATCGCGGAGCTCGAGAGTGAACTCGCGCGTCTCGGTAAGCTGGGTGTGTAGTCGACGTTCGGCGATCCGCTTCGGGTCATGTGCTGCCGTGACCGGGTGCCACCGGCGAGGTCTGCAAGTGTATAGGAGCAGCCGTCACCCCTTGGTCAGGCCTTGCGGCCTTTGAAGCCCTGGCAATTAGCGGATATGGGAGGGGAGAGTGGCCGTCACTAATTTAGATGGCGATTTCAATCATATAGTTGTTCGCAGTTTCATCCTGCCCGGTGCGCCATTTCATTGCAGCGCCATCGCGTGACGTAGCTTGGCCGCTCCGGCCGGGACGTCAGTAGGACGATGTGCCGGCGGGCGGTGGCGGCTCGGCGGCGGGCTCAACCGGTGGAGCTGAAAAGGGTAGGGCAAACATTCGCCGGTGATGATCCGGCATCGGGGATCAATTTTGCGTTCACCGAAATCGCCGCCGCCGCTGCAGTGTTTTCATCCGCCGCCGCCATTCGGTCTGTCGATGTCTCGTCTTGGCGAGATCGCGGTTGCAAATAGCGACGCAACTTGAGCGCCGGCTTCTCTACATAGTGCCAAGAGGTGGCCGCGAAACAAGTAGCAATCGGCACGCAGATAAGGATGTTGAGCCACCATACGCGGGCCCAGGGCAACGTCTGCATGACCGTCTGCTGAATGACAAATCCGTAGAGGAAGATACCGTAGGAATAGTCGGCACCCTGCAGGATCCGCAGCTTACGCGCGTTCGTCAGGCCCAAGCTTATCGTGAAATATGCGGCAATTGGCGCGACGACATAATCGCCATAAGGCACGCACAAGAGCAATCCCGTCATAAAGCCGCTCAGGGCGCAGAGAGAGACGCTCCACGGCAATCGATCCCTGTAGAAGTACGCTGATACGCCAGCCAGAAAGCAGACGACGAGCACGAAGCCTGGAACACCTCCGACGATGAACGGCGATTGGCCATGGTGTTTTATTAATCGCCCCACCAGATAGGCCAACATCAGAGCGACGGTGGCCGCCAGCGCGAGCCATCGCCGAGATTTCAGCCCGAGCAACGCGAGCACTAAAAGACCGATGTAGCAGAAGAGCTCGTAAGGAACCGTCCAGAGCTGAGAGTTGACGATATCTGGGTAAGAATTGGCGTGAAACACACCGGGCAGCAAATAATGGATGTGCCCTGTTACGTTGAGAAGATACTGCCCGAACAGCGGGCTCGTCCAATACGAGCTGAGCGGCCACGTGGTCAGGAGAGGTCCGAGCAGCAGCGCCGAGAGAAAGACTTCGACCGCGAGCGCAGGGTAGATGCGGATGGCGCGCAGGCCGAGAAAATGCGTCAAGGTCGCGGTACGCAGCAGACTCCCGGCGACGAGGAAGCCGCTCAGCGCGAAGAACATCGGCAAGATGATTCGGATGAACGGCCTAAGCGGCGAGGACCAGATTGCGACATCCGCCGCCATGCCATAGCTCGTTAGCCCGCTGTGCATACACACGACGCCAATCGAGAGGCCAACCCTCAAATAGTCGAACCCCGAGGGGCGTTCGGCGCTCAGGGCGAGCTTGGAGCCGAGAACTCAGATTTGACATTCCGGCCCCGCCCCATCTGTCAAACCGGAGAGCGGCCCAGACCCGAACACTACGGGCGCGGCATTACGACGATCCCTAGTCTCTGATCGCTCAATCGGCCCAAAAGCTCGTGACACTGTCATCCGGTTTAACACTCCCGGTACTCAGGAAATCAGCATGTCTCGATTTGCCTAGTGCTGCTGGGATGCATCATCGAGGCTCTTGAGCATTGCGACGACCTCGTCGATCTGCGCCGGTGTGAGCCCGCGCGCCGGCATGCTCGTACCACTCGCGAAACGGTCGGGGTCGGTAAGGAACTGCTTCAGGTTTTCCTCGGTCCATTTCCCCTCTTTGTTGCGTAGGCCGACCGAGTAGCGGTAATTGTCGGAGGCGATCTTGCGATCGAAGATACTGCTGAGCGAAGGGGCCGGATCGGCCGGGCCGGTCGGACCGAAATGGTGGCAAAGCATGCACGATGTGATCGCGGTATCGCCGAGGACAGAAGGCCAGTGCTGGTTCGAGGCGAGACGCACTTTGTCGACGCTGATGAAAAGTACTTCGGCAGCATCGGTCCAGAGCGCAATTGTGCCGTCGGCCAGTTCGGCGATGTCGCGGATGCGCTGTCCGATCCAGATTGGCTCGGAATACAACACGTGACCCTTGTCGAAGCGCAACCTATAGAGTGATTGCGCTTTGAGCGATGAAACCAGCAAGTCGCCGTTCCAGCGTGCGTCGAACCCTTTGACCTCGATCAGGTTCGAGATCGCAACCGAGGGCACCCAAGCGTACACGGGTAGTTGGTAGCCCTCGTGCCGAGTGTTGGCGCCTTCCGTTTTCCAGCTGTAGTGGCCGTAATCGGTGCCGAGAGTGACCCTCGGCCAGCCATAGTTGGCGCCAGCCGCAATCTGGTTGAGCTCGTCACCGCCGGCGGGGCCGTGCTCCGTCGACCAGATCTCGCCCTTCTCGGTGATAAGGAGGCCCTGAGGGTTGCGGTGTCCCTTCGAAACGATCGTCGTGGTCCCCTTGGCGACGTCGAGCTTCACGATCTTGCCGAGAAGCGAGGAGTCCGATTGGGCGACGTCGGTTCCCGTGATCTGGTAGACACCAATGGTAAGGTAGAGATTCCCGTAGGCATCGGCGGCGAGCCGGCCGCCCCCGGTTTCGGTCGGTCCGCCTGGATCGAGATCGCCCTTGAAGATGGTGCGCCAGACGCCCTGTGGTGTGAGAGTTTCCGGGTCGATTTTGATCAGCGACACGGCCATGCGGGAGCCTTTGTGCTCGGCGTCGAAGATCTCGTGGGAGACGGCGAGTTCGTCCGTCGCCTTCATAAAGACGATGCTGTACGCCCTGAAGTTGTCCGGGTTCATCCACCCGTTGGCGGCGGCATATGCCCCGACGTTGTTCGGCAGAGGCGGAAAATCGAGCTTGCGGACCGGCTCGGACCGCTCGACCGCATAGAGGCCTCCCAGCCGATCCACGACAACGAGCGTGTTGGCGATGCTCGTGATGCCCCCCGCGACCTTGGGAACTTGGAAAGTGTCGCTCAAGCGCACGCCGCGGACGTTCAACGGAAGCAGCGTTAAATCAATATCGCGATTGAGGGGAATGCCGTGAGAGTCCATTCTGAACTGATTGGCCAGAAGCTCTTTGACGTCGCTCCTGTGCAATTCGAGTGCAAAGTACACATGATCGAGAACATGATCGAAGGCGCGCGCTGGCAACGCCCGGTATTTCTCCAAGGCGACGCCGGACACAACGCCGAAGCTGACGAGCAGCGCCGCCACCACAAGCAGGATAATATTGACCCTCGACAGGCGAGGCACCAAAGTTAACTTCGATTTATTGGCAGGAGCGGCCTGCCCATATCGCAAAATCGGCATAGAAAGTCTGACCCGATCGATCAGTATTTGGTCTGGCTGCAGCGAAGCGTAGGGCAGACGCGGCGCTGGCGGCAAGTTCGCCTCTGGAGGTAGGTGAGTTCGAAAACCACAAGTCAGAACAAGCCGAGCTCTGTGGCGTTGCCCCCGAAGGGCTACCCCATCTGAGCTAGATCCGTCTGAGGTCTATTGGAGATCTTGGATGGCCACGCTGTCGCCCAGTTACTGACTGGCGGCTTGGCCTTGCCCGCCGGGACGTCAGTAGGGCGATGTGCCCGAAGGCGACGGCGGCTCGGCGGCGGGCG
Organism: uncultured Alphaproteobacteria bacterium; assembly: GCA_963724945.1. Classification (GTDB taxonomy): domain Bacteria; phylum Pseudomonadota; class Alphaproteobacteria; order Rhizobiales; family Hyphomicrobiaceae; genus Hyphomicrobium_A. The sequence continues at coordinate 767,688 of CAVRWL010000003.1, forward strand.
GCGCAGGAGGTGCGGCTGCGGCACCAGGTGCAGTCGCCTTGGCCTTCTTGGCCGTCTTCTTCTTTGCCGTCCCGTGCTTGTGGCAATAGGCGGGGCGCACCTGGCCGGTCTTCTTGTCGATCTCTTTGGGGATTATCCACACGCAGGCTTTGTTCTTGCGGCAGGGATGCTCGGCAAGGCCCTTGCACCCCGCAGGATCGGTTGTGGCGGCGCCGGCACTCGGGGCCGTCGCATCGGAAGGTGGCGCAGCGGTGGGCTCGGGAGCTGCCGCCGGAGGCGTCTCGGCCGGGCTTGTCTGCGGAGTTGGGGCTGTCATCGGTTCCGGGGCTGGCTCCTGCGCCCCGGCGATGGTGGGACCTGCGAGCAGCACAAACGCGCCGGCGGCAAGCGCGCAAACTACCGAGCCGATAGGTCTTGTCACAAACGTCGTCCCCAGAGGTTGAACAGCCGAGATTGCCAACTTGAAAGCGGCTTTTGTTTGAGTTCTTGACGCTTCTTCTGTGGCACCGGCAAAAGCCGTTAACATCGCGCGGCTTTGGTGCAGCGCAGCGAATTCACCGTTGTTTATGAATGACCGCAACGGAAGCCGCCGCTCTGTCGTCGGCCGGGTTGAGATCGACCCACGCGCGCGGATCGATGAAGGATTGCCGCATCACGTATTGGTACTTTGTTTCATTCCAGCGCACGATCCTGTCCGACTTGTTGTCGAGGATGTAGTCGCCCTCCGCGGTCCGCGCCGTAAGGATGGCATGGCCCTCGGAGTTCTCGTCGAGGACCACAGTCATCAACAGGGCGCTCGCCGGCCAGCCGAGCCTTATCAGCAAGTGCCTCTTAAGTAGAGCATAATCCTCGCAATCCCCCTTCCCATCGACGGGCAGCGTCCAGTAGTCGGCAACGCCGTAGTGCTCAATGTCCGTCACCGGAGCGATGGCGTGGTTCACTTCGCGGTTGATCTGGTCGAGCTGGCTGAGGCGCGGGGGGCTGGCGCTGAAACGCGCCTTGGCGATGGGAGTGGCCACGCATTCTCGCGGCCATTGCTCGCAGAACTGCAGGAATGCGTTGGGCGGCGACACCGGCCCATACGACTGCATGAAAGCCGAGAAGGTCGCCGGGCGCTCGGGAGCGATTGCCGCGACTTGCTGCGCCGTGGCCCGGCTGGCCATGCCCGCGATCAGCAAGACGGCAACCGTCGCGTTAGCCCACCGGTTCAAACCGAGCAAGGACATGGATTACTACGAAGACTGCTGCGAACGCGGTCCACACCGCTCGATACATTGTGCGGCACACGCCTTAAGGAACGGCTAATCTCAAGGTCGAGTGCGCAGCTCGGGGGACCACATGCAGCAGCAGGACGAAGCAGCTCGCGCGGTCGCGAGCGATGAACGCGACCAGTTCATTCCCATCCGCAAGAGCGACATCATCAATGCGCTGATTGCGAGCGGCATGCTCGCCGGCGCCGATGAGCCCGAGAAGTTCCGCCAGCTCTGCCGCCTGCTCGGTGCGATCTTCCACTACGAGTACTTCGACTGGCTCGAAAGGCTGCGGGACGACTACTACTACTTCAACCCGGAGATTGCTCTCGATCAGCGCTTCGAGCCCCGCGAGATCGAGCGGGCACGCGTCGAGCTGCAAGACACTCTGGAAAAGGTGCTGAGGGGCGCGAACTACGTCGAGCTTCCGCTCGAGGAGATCAAGCAGGCGCACGCGGAAAGACGGGCCCTGAAGGTCAAGGTCGAGACCACGATGGAGCATTACCACCAGGTCCGCTTCTTCCGTCGCGGCCATCACCACGACCGCGTCGACATTCGCAAATGGTTCGGCCTGCGCAAGAATCTCGTCGAGACATGGGTGCTCGACAACGTCGTCATCATGGTCACGATCAAGCTGCCGAGCGAGCTGAAATCCAAGAGGCAACTGAAGGAGCTGACGCGAAGCCAGCTGCGGCCTGGCTCTATCCTCATCAAATACTTCCGCCACATTGCGGTGACGGACCTGCACATGCTGTTTCCGAAGGTGCGCGTGGTGATGAGCCTTTATGACAAGCTCACGATCGCCGTTCCCGCGCTCGCCGGCGGGATTCCCCTGATCGCCAACCTGTTGCCGACCTTGAGCGTGCTGTTTCTCGTGGCGGGCTTTTATCTCGGCATCACAAAGCCGGTCGGGCACGAGCAGATCGTCAAGGCCCTGGCCGCCTTGAGCGGCCTTGCCGCGCTCGGCGCCTTGATCATGCGCCAGCGCCTCAAGTACGAGCGGCTGTCGCTGAAATATCAGAAGCAGGTTTCCGACCACGTGTACTTCCGCAATGTCAGCAACAATGCGGGGATCTTCGATTACATCGTCGGCGCGGCCGAGGAGCAGGAGTGCAAGGAGGCTTTCCTGGCCTATTGTTTCTTGGGGGCGGCGAGCGAGGCGCCGGATCAGCCGACGCTCGATGCGCACATCGAGGCATGGCTGAAGCAGACATTCGGCGTCGACGTGAATTTCGAGGTTGATGACGCGCTGGCCAAGCTGGAACGCCTCGGTCTCTTGCAGCGGCAAGGGGAGGCGCTGGCCGTCGTGCCCCTGGACGGGGCGCTCTTTATCCTCGACCGCATCTGGGATGAATTCTTTCTGTTTGCAAACATAGCGGCAGGCGCGACGGGAGGCGTGCGCAGCGCGGTGTAAGTCTGCACCCCGCGCATGCTCCAGCGCGCCGCGGGCCCGGCTAGATGAGTCCGACTAGAAGTGGAACATGTCCATCATGTCGCCGATCGCCGGCTGGTTGGCGGGGACGTAGGGATTGCCGGACGGCTCGATCGGGTTTGGCAGGTTGTCGCGGCTGCGCCCACTGACGGGCGGCAAACTCCAGTTCTTCTCGATGAGCTTCAGGATGGAGACATGGTCGGTGTAGGTGTGCACGACACGGCCGCCCATCGAATAGGGCGAGAGCACGATCATCGGAACGCGCGTGCCGTCCCCGAAAAAGTCCAAGGGCTGGATATAGCCCGAATCCCAGTAGCCCCCGCCCTCGTCGAAGGTCACCAGGACTGCGGTTCCACTCCAGAGCTGCGGCTCTTTCTGCACGGCCGTGACGAGCTTGCGCACGAAGGCCTCGTAGATATTGAGCTTCGAGCTTGCCGGGTGCCCGTCGTTGAGCCCGCTCGGCTTGACGAAGGAGACCGCCGGCAATTGCCCTTTGGCGATGTCGTCATAGAGATCGGCGAGGTCGCGGATGTGGTCGGCGCGCAGCGCGGCATCCGTCATGATGGTCGGCGTGTACTGCAAGAAGTTGCAGATGTTGCAGTAAAGTGAGCTGCGCGGGTCCTTCAGATAGGCGTTCCAGCCCTCTCCGTAGTAGCGAAAGGACACGTCGGCCTTGAGCAGAGTGTCGCCAATGGTGGGAAGAGGCGCAGGCGGGACCGCAAAGGTCTCGCTATTGATCGCACCGGTGCCGAGGTAGCCGGGGTCATAGTTGTTGACCAGGTAATAGTGGCCGGCCTCGCAATTCGGCTTGGGCGCGTAGCGCAGAGACTTGAGGTAGTCGAGCAACGGCGCGACGCCGGGCTGCTTGGCGTCGGCGCAAGCAACGTACGATCCGCCCTTGTAGCCGTCCTGGGCGTAGTAGTTATTGGTGCCCGGTTGCGGGTTCGGGTTCTCGATCTGGTCTTTAGGTGGGACCGCCGGATGGCCGCTGCCGTCGCTGAACCAGATCGCGTCGCCGCTGCCGAGCATGATGTGGTTGGCGCCCGTCCCGCCGTTGACGCCTTGGTGGAAGTTGTCGCTCATCGCATAGGTGTCGGCGAGCTCCTTCAGGTAAGGGGCGTCGCCCGTCCCGACGTCATAGAACCCCATGGAGGTCGAGCCCTCGCCGGTGCTCTTCTCGTCGAAATCCGTGGGCTGCGGCTTGCCGTTGCTGCCGGCGCCGACGCTGATCTCCACCCAGGGAAACAGATCGGAGAGGCAGCCGCTGGGATTGGCAGGGCTGGCATAACGGGCGGCGCAGTCCATCTGCTGCCACATCTGGAAGAAGCGATGCACCGGGCTCGCGGAGTAATCGTCGTAGGCGATCCCGGGGGTGAGCCGATAGGGACCGCTCGGCAATGTGGTCGCGCGGGGGAGCCGCGTATCGACCGACCTTGCCGGCAAACCCGTGGCACCCGTCAGCAGCAGCGGCAGATCTGATGTGGGAATGCCGGCGTCTAGCTCGGCCGCAACCGCGAGCGACTTGAACGGCGGCCGCCTGCGCTCGCTCTGCGCCTCGGGCGCGCCATCCGTCATCGCGGGAGGCAGGACGTCGTAGGCGTCCTTCTTGGTCGGCGCCGGATCGTACGAGGAGGTGACCTCTGCGCGATACTGTCTGGCCTCCTCGAAGTTGGGCCCCGGTGAGCCGTCGGCTTTGACGATCCCCTCGGACAGAATGTTCATGACCGACTGGCCAGGCGGCGGCACGTAGGTGCCAAAGATATGATCGAAGCTTCGGTTCTCGCCGAGGATGACGATGACGTGCTTGATCGGCGTCGTCGTCTTGTCGTCGTTGGCTGCAAGCGGGCCTGCGCACGCCTGCACCGCCGCCGCAACGAGGGCTGCGAGTGCCAGCGCGCCGAGGCGCGGCGCATGTCTTAAAGCCGCCATCCAATGCCGCATTCCGTTGTCCCATTGCTCGTCCAAGCGAGGGGCCAATCGTTAGGGGCCGATTGTGTAGGATTGTTGAAATTGCGTCGCCCTGCGGCGCGGCGCGCTGGCGGCGCACGGATGCCGCTTGCAGGCGCGGGCCCATTTCTGACATTCCTTTGCCCTCCAATTAAGCTGCCGCGCCGGCGTCGATAGGCGCGCGCGATGGTTCGGGGGGACCTCTCATGAATGGCGATCAAGACAGCGAACGTCAGGAGCTGACGCCGCCAGAGCGCGATCTCCTCGACGCGATCCTGTCGGGACGCCGCGCCGAGCTGCACGGTCAAGTCATCCGCGCCGCAATCCTGCGCGATCTGTCGATCGATGCGCGCCCGGAGGGACGGGTGCCGCCGGTCGGCATAAGTCTCAACAATGCGATCATCGAAGGGCGCCTCGATCTCGAAGGCTGCACCATCGACAAACCCTTGGTCTTTCTGCACTGCCACTTCAAGCCGCTCCCGGGCGAGGACACGGCACTGCACCTGCGCGATGTGCGCCTGAAGCGGATCGCCCTTTATGAGTGTAAGGTCGCGGGCGCGATCAAGGCCGATCGGTCTCACTTCGAGACCGCCTTCTTTCTCACCTCGAGCACGGTCAGCGGCATGATCCGCCTGCGCGGCGCTTCGGTCGGCGAAGCGCTGGCGATGGACGAGACGCACATCGACAATCCCGGCAACACAGCGATTCTCGCCGACGGCCTGCGTCTTGGAGGACCTTGGATTCTGCGTAGCGCCGCCGTCAATGGAGAGATCCGTTTCGCTGGTGCACGTATCAGCGGCGGCATGCTGTGGGAGGACTGCAAGCTCAAGAACGGCGGCATCGCGGTGAACGCCGACGGCGCGACCGGCGATGGCCCATGGGTGCTGCGTCGGGCCGCAATTGAAGGTGGCGTGCGCCTGCGCGGCATGAGCGTCAAAGCCATCGACGCTCAGAACGCGCAGATCGCCGGCGGCGTAGAGGCGTTCAACGGCCGCGGCGCGTCGATCGGCAGCGATCTCGTGCTGGATGGGGCGAAAATCGCCGGCGGCGTTCTCCTCGGCCGCGCGCACATCGGCGGAGAGCTCTCCGCCCGCGGCGCCCAGATCACGGGCCCCGGGCAAGACTGGGCGGTGGCGGCAGGCGGCCTGATCGTCGAGCAGGGCGTTTCGATCTCCGGGGCCAAGCTCGCAGGCGGGATTTCCTTGGCGGGCGCCCGGATCGGCCAGGGCCTCAGCGCGAGCAGCGTCGAGATCGACGGCCACGGCCGCGCCATCGAGGCCGACGTGGTGCAGATCGGCGGCAACTGGATCATGCGCGGCGCCAAGATCAAAGGCAGCGTCCGCTTCGCCGGGGCTGAGATAAACGGACAGGTCGCCTTCACGGAAAGCCAATTCGAGGGCGGGGGCGATCTCGCCATCCGCGCCGACGGGGCCTCGATTCGCGGCGGATGGTTCATGGGGCGCGCACAGATCCACGGGCTCGTCAGGCTCCCGGCCGCCAGGCTCGGCAATGAGATGCGGCTGCGGGCCAGCAAGATAGAGGTGAAGGGCGGCCCGGCGTTCTTCGCCAACGGCGTCAGGATCGCGCGCGAATTGGTGCTCGACGCTGGCTTCGAGACGAAAGGCGGCGTCGCTCTCGATCACGCGGAGATCGAAGGCCAGATCGATCTGTCGGGCAGCCGCATCGTGTCTGCGGCGCTTGCGCGTGGGAGCGAGCCGCACAAGGGCGGCTATGATGCGCTTCTGGAGGCCCGCTATGACGAGGTCGCGCTGAGCTTGGTCGATGCTCGTCTCGACCGGCTCATCATGCCGCACACGGCCGCCGACCGGCCGCGCGGCATTGTCGACTTGTCGCGCGCGCACGTGGGAAGCTACGAGGATGCCGCCGCCGCGTGGCCCCCGCCGCTCTTGGCGCGCAAAGGCGCGCGCGGGCGCAGTGTGGATGGTCGCGACATCGATCATCTGGTTGTGGACGGCTTCGTCTACGACCATCTGGAAAATCCCGCTGGCATGCCAGCGGAGCAGGCTTCTCAGCGGGCAAGCGACGGCCGCGCCGCCCGCATGCGCGTGCATTGGCTCGAAGGCCAATCGGCGCACGATCTGGAGACGCACTTCAAGCCGCAGGCCTGGCTGCAGCTGTCGCGGCGGCTTTCCGCGCAGGGCTATCACGACGACGCCCGCGAGATCGCGATCGCGCGACGCCGGCGCCACCGCAAGGGACGATCCACCGGGCGCGGCGCCAAGCTGCAGGGCTGGCTGCTCGACGCCTTCGCTCTCTACGGGTTCAACCCATGGAGGACCGTCACCTGGATGGTCTTCTTTATTCTCGCTTTTGCCGGCGTCTGGTTCTGGGCAGCTCAGGGCTGCGCCAGCACCGACTGCAAGGACGAGCGCGTCTTCATCATGGCGCTCAAGGGCAATTTCGGACAGGACGATGCTCGCGCGGCGGCGAACTACCCCGCCTTCGCGCCGCTCGCCTACTCGTTCGACGTGTTCATTCCTTTCGTCGATTTTGGCTACAAGGAGCACTGGCGACCGGCCCTGAGCTACCGCCCGCTTGCCGAATGGTCGCTTCCGGATTGGCCGTGGCTGCGGCAACGGACCCTGACGCTGACGCTCGGCAGCATGCTCTACGCGCTCTATGTCCTCGAGATGCTGATCGGTCTGGTCCTGACTTCACTGGCGGTGACCGGGTTCACTGGACTGCTGAAAGGCGACGAGGACCCAAGGTGAAGGGCGAGCAGGCGCCCCTCAGCGCTCTCCGGCGGTGCCCGCAAACGAGATCGGTTGTTGGTGAGACTCATCGCAGCCGAGCCGGTCTAAGTCGGGGATTGCATAGAGATTGCGCAAGCAATGCGCCCCGCGCGCAACGATCCTCTCGCTTCCCGCACCTCCGCGACTGAGCGTCCCTTGACTTGTTAAGGGGTCTCGGCCTATTTTTGCAGTTGCTAATCATTTGCAATAAGTTGAGCGCTCCCAACAAGGACGGGGGGAACCGGCGGATTGAGGCGATGCACGATGTGGTCAAGACGGCGGATGCGATGACGATCAGCCCGGGCTGGCGTCGGGCCCGCGGCCAGCCGTCCCTGCGCGAGGTCTGGGGCTCGATTCCCGTGCGCGGAACCGGGTGGCGGCGCATGATCGCCTTCCTCGGTCCCGGCTACCTCGTCTCCGTCGGATACATGGACCCCGGCAACTGGGCGACCTCCCTCGCCGGCGGCTCCAAGTTCGGCTACACGCTTCTTTCCATTGCGCTCCTGTCCAACCTGATGGCGATCCTGCTGCAGGCGCTGTGCGCGCGGCTTGGCTTTGCCACGGGACGTGATCTGGCGCAGGCCTGCCGCGACTCCTTCTCCAAGCCCGCAAGCTATGTCCTCTGGGTGCTCGCGGAGATCGCCATCTGCGCAACCGACGTGGCCGAGGTCATCGGCACTGCGATCGGCCTCAATCTGGTGTTCGGCATTCCGCTCGAGCTCGGCGTGTTCATCACCGCGCTCGACGTCATCCTGATCCTTTATTTGCAAAACCTCGGGTTTCGCTGGATCGAGGCCTTCGTCGTCGGCACGCTCTTGGTGATTGCCGCCTGCTTCGGCATCGAGGTCGCCATGGCGCAGCCGAACATGCGGCAGGTGATCCTCGGCTTCGCGCCGACCGTCGATATCGTGCGCAACCCCGACATGCTCTATCTCGCGATGGGCATTCTCGGCGCGACCGTGATGCCCCACAATCTCTACCTGCACTCGTCGATCGTGCAGACGCGCATCGTCGCCGATACGCTGCCGGCAAAGCGCGAGGCGATCAAGTTTGCGACGATCGATTCAACGGTCGCGCTCATGCTGGCGCTGCTCGTCAACGCCTCGATCCTCATCCTTGCGGCTGCGACGTTTCACAAGGCCGGCCAGTACGGCGTCGCCGATCTCGAGGACGCCCAGAAGCTGCTGACGCCGCTGCTCGGGTCCGCATGGGCCGCCACGCTATTCGGCGTGGCGCTTCTGTGCTGCGGTCTCAACTCGACCGTCACCGCCACACTGTCAGGCCAGATCGTGATGGAAGGCTTCATAAACGTGCGGCTGCCGGCGTGGGCGCGCCGGCTGGCAACGCGCGGGCTAGCCATCATCCCGGCCGCTGTCGCGATCGTGCTCTACGGCGCGGCGGGAACGGGCAAGCTCTTGATCCTGAGCCAGGTCGTCCTCAGCATGCAACTGCCGTTCGCGATCGTGCCGCTCGTTATGTTCACGGCCGATAAGCGCAAGATGGGCGAGCTCGTCTCCCCGCTCTGGGTGACAGGCCTGGCCGTGCTGGTGGCGGCCGTCGTGATCGTCCTAAACGTGAAGCTCGTGCTCGACGCGGTGACCGGTTAGCCGGCCCGTTTACTCGGCGGGCTCCGGCGGCGTTACGGCAGGGCTCTCGCTTGCTCCCTCGTCGCGGTGATGCTCGCGGGCGATGTAGGTGTAGACCGCAGGCGTCACGAATAGCGTGAACATCGTGCCGACCGTCATGCCGAAAGCGATGACGATGCCGATGGCAAAGCGGCTCGCCGCGCCGGCGCCGCTGGCGAAGATCAGCGGCACCATGGCGATCACCATGGCCGCCGTGGTCATCAGGATGGGGCGCAGACGGATGGCTGCGGCCTGCTCGATCGCCTGGCGGCGGCCCAATCCCTCGTTGATCTGCAAGTGGTTGGCGTAATCGACCATGAGGATGCCATGCTTGGAGATGAGCCCGATCAGCGTCACGAGCCCGATCTGCGTGTAGATGTTGACGGTGGCGAGCCCGGCGGTCAGCGGCAGCAGTGCGCCGAAGAGCGAGGTCGGCAGCGCGATCAGGATGATCAGCGGATCGCGAAAGCTCTCGTACTGCGCCGCCAGCACCAGATAGATGACGATGAGCGCAAAGACGAACGTGACGACGAGCCGGCTCCCTTCCTGAACGTATTGCCGGCTCTCGCCCTGGAAGTCGTAGGAGAAGCCCTCCGGCAGCAGCTCGGCGGCCTTGCCCCGGAGGAAGTCGATCGCCTCGCCGACCGTTCGCCCAGGGAAGGGGACGCCCGAGAGGATGGCTGAGTTGAGCTGCTGGAAGCTCGTCAGCGCGTTGGGCTGCACCGATTCCCTCACGTCCACGACTGTCGACAGCGGGACCAGCTGACCGGAGGAGGTTCGCACCTGGTACTGCTTGATCAGCTCGGGTTTGAGCCGGAACGCGCGCGGCACCTGCGGGATCACCTGGTAGCTGCGGCCGTACAGGTTGAAGCGATTGACCCAGTTGCCGCCGAGCAGCGTCGCTAGCGAGGCACCGATGTCCTGCATCGTGATGCCGAGCCGGTTGGCTTTGTCGTGGTCGATCTTCACCTCGACCTGCGGCGTGTCGAACTTCAAGTCGGTATCGGTGAAGATGAAGAGGCCGCTTTTTTTGGCTTCCTGCTGCATCTTGTCGAGCACCTGCGCAAGCTGCTCGTAGTCCGCCGTCGTGGTGATGACGAACTGCAGCGGCGGTCCGCCGGTCGACCCCGGCAGCGACGGCCGACCGAACGACAAGACCTGGCCGCCGGCGATGCCCGCCACCTCCGGCTGCAAGCTCTGCAAGATCTGCGCCTGCGTCCGGTGGCGCTCCTCCCAAGGCTTGAACAGGATGCCGGCGAATGCCTGATGCACGTTGCCGCCCATGCCGTTGATGGCGAACACATGCTCCTTTTCCGGCACCTTATCGAAGATCGTGTTGAGATGGGCCGTCACCTGCTCGAGGTAGTCGAGATTGCCGATCTGCGGCGTCTTCACGATGTTGAAGATGATGCCCTGGTCCTCGGCGGGCGCCAGCTCCTTCTGTGCCGTCGTATACATGAGCCCCGTGGCGAAGATCACGCCGACGAGCACGAACAGGGTGACGGGGCGGTAGTTGAGCGTGCGCCCGAGGCGGCGCTGGTAGCGCTTCTTGAGCCCCTCGAACCTGCGGTCGAGGAACTTGACGAAGCGCCCCGACGAAAGCTCGGAGGAGAGCAGCCTGGAGCACATCATCGGCGAAAGGGTGAGCGCGATGACGCCGGAGACGATGACCGCGCCGGCGAGCGTGAATGCGAACTCGCGAAAGAGAGCGCCTGTGAGGCCAGAGACGAAGCCGATCGGCGCATAGACGGCGGCGAGCGTGATCGTCATCGACATGATCGGCACGGCGATCTCGCGCGCTCCGGCAATGGCCGCATTGAAGGAGCTCATGCCCTGCTCAATATGGCGGTGGATGTTCTCCACGACGACGATCGCGTCGTCGACCACCAGCCCGATGGCGAGCACCAGGGCGAGGAGCGTCAGAAGATTGATCGAATAGCCGAGCGCCAGAAGCGCGAACATGACGCCAATGAGCGACAGGGGGATGGTGACGATCGGGATGAGGGTCGAGCGCAGGCTGCCGAGAAACAGGAAAATAACGACGATAACAATGAACGCCGCCTCGATCAGCGTCTTCTCGACCTCGTGGATGGAGGCATCGATGAACTTGGTCGAGTCGTAGGCGATTGCCGCTTCGAGGCCCGGCGGCAGCTGCGACACGATCTCGGGGAACGTCTTGCGCACGTCGGAGATGACGGTCAGCGGGTTGGCGGTGGGCGTCGAATAGATGCCGATGAACACTGCCTTGAGCCCGTCGAACACTGAGGAGGAATTTGTGTTCTCGGCCCCGAGATCGATGTTGGCGATGTCGTCGAGGCGGACGAGCGCATCGCCGCGCGCCGCGACAACGAGCCGGCCGAACGCAGCGGCGTTGTCGAGCGACGTGGCGGCGTTTATCGTCACCTGCACGAAGTCGCCTTTTATCTGTCCGGCGGCCGTCGTGAAGTTGTTGGCCGCGAGCGCGTCGTGCACCTGGGTAGGCGTCACGCCGAGCGCCGCCATCTTGTCGGGATCGAGCCAGATCCGCATCGCGAACACCTGGCCGCCGAGGATCTGCGCGTTGGCGACACCGTTGACGGTTTGCAGCTTGGGCTGCACCACGCGCGTCAGGTAGTCAGTGATCTGCGACGAGGTCATCACCTTGCTGTTGAACGACAGGTACATCAGCGCAGTGGATTCGCCGGTCTGCTTGACGACGGTGGGGTTCTGCGCCTCGCGCGGGAGCACGCTCAAGACCTGGTTGACCTTGGCCAGCACATCGGTCACGGCCCGGTCGGCATCGGCATCGAGCCGCAGGTTGAGCGTCACCGTGCTCACGTTCTGCTGCGAGGAGGACGTGAGCGTGTCGATGCCTTCGGCGCTCGCCACCGCCTGCTGAATGGGTACGGTGATGAAGCCCTTGATCAGATCGGCGTTGGCGCCCGGGTACACGGTCGTGATCGTGATCGTCGTGTTGGTGAGCTCGGGGTACTGACGCACGGGCAGATTGAAGGCGGCGCTCAAGCCGACGAGCAGGATGAGCAGGCTCACGACTGAGCTCAGCACCGGCCTGCGGATGAAGATGTCGGTGAACGCCATCAAAGAAGCCTATGGCTTGGGGAGCTCAGGGGGGGGCTTGAGCGCCTGCGAGTTGTCTATTCTGACGCGGCTTCCATTGTTGAGCTTGAGCTGCCCGGTGGTGACGACCTGCTCGCCGGCCTTGAGGCCCGAGGTGATCGCGACGAGGTCGCCCCTCACCTGTCCTGTCGTCACGAAACGGCGCTCGACGACGAAGACGGCGTCGGCGGAAGGCTCGGCCGGCATCGCCGCTTTGCTCGCCTCCTCCGGTTTCACGACGTAGACGCTGTTGCCGTAGAGGCTGTAGGTGATGGCGGTGCGCGGCACCGTGACGACCCGAACCGGTGCACCCGCAAGCACGGCCACGTTGGCGAACATGCCGGGCAGGAGCTTGCGGCCGGGATTGTCGAGCGTGCCGCGCACGAGAAGCGTGCGGGTCTCCTGCGAGACGCGCGCGTCAAGCGACGTGACCTTCCCCTGGAACACCTTTCCCGGGAAGGCGTCGACGGTCAGCTCTATGACCTCGTCCTTTTGCAGCTTGCCGATGTTCTGCTCGGGCATGGGAAAGTCGACCCAGATGGGATCCAAGGCTTGCAGCGTGACAAGCGCCAAGCCTGGGGAGACGTATTGGCCGAGCTCTACTTTGCGGATGCCGAGCCGTCCGGCGAAGGGCGCCAGGATCGACTTTTGGGCGATCAACGCCTTGATGCGGTTGACGGCGGCGGTGGCCGTGTCGCGCTTGGCGAGCGCGGTGTCGACGGTGGCCTGCGAGGTGACCGCCTTGCGCAACAAATCGGTCTGACGATTGAAATCGACATCGGCCTCGCGCAGGGTCGCCTCGGCGCTCGCCAGGTCCGCGCGCTCAACGGAGATGTCGAGCTGCACGAGCTCATTGCCCTTGGTCACGTCCTGACCGCTCTCGAAGCCAAGCCCCGTGACGATGCCGGCGACCTGCGAGGCGACATCGACGCCCTGTGAAGCAATGAGCGTGCCGATCGCGGGCAAGCGCTCGACCCACTCCGCGCTCTTTGCCGCTTCGGCCGTGATGGTCGCCGGCGGCGGAACCTGCTTGGAGAGGAAAGTCTTGATCGCCTGCGGCTTGAACACGAGCTGGAAGTAGCCGAGCCCACCGAGAAACAACCCGAGGAGGATGACGGCAATCAGGAATCGCTTGATCATCGGATCGTTCCTAGAGGAAGCGAGGCGCAGCGCAGCATGATGCGGATGGGCCCCTCGCTGCGGACGGCACGGGTTTAGCCGAAGGACGCCGCGGCGTCAGCCGAAACTTGGCAGGCTTCAAACCCCAAGGCGATCGGCTAGTTGCGCGAGCCAAGCAGCGACCCCGCGAGGCCCCTCGAGGTCGACGTTGGAGCGGCCGAAATGTCCGCCTGCGACCCTGAGACCCACCCCTCCCAGTCGCACCGCGGTCGCAAGCGCCGGCACATCGCCCGCATCGTCGCCGATCATGATGGGACGCCTGCCGGCGAATGGCGCCAGCTCCGCCAGCGTCTCGAGCGCGGTGCCCTTCGAGAGCCCCTCCGGGACGATCTCGAAGAGCTTGCGCCCCGGGCAGAGCACGAGATCGTCGGGGTATTGCATGAGCAGCGCCCTGATCTCTGCTTCGACGACGGGCTTCAATTCGGGGGACCGTCGGTAGTGGATAGCGATGCCAGGTCCCTTGGGCTCCACCATGATCCCCGGCATGCGCCGAGCGAGCGCGGCGAGCGCGTCAACGAGGCTGAGCGGCAGTGGCGTCGCCACGCGCTCGATCGGACCTTTCGCAGCTCTGCGCAATTCCGCGCCGTGAACGCCCGCTCCGGCAAATCTGGCCGGCGCGAGCAGCGTGTCGATCTCGGCGAGCTGGCGCCCGGTGAGGATCGCCATGGCGCCGCCAAGGCCGCTCGAGACGCGCAAGAGCAGCTCGACGAGCCCCGGCGGAACCACGACCTGGTCGGGCGTGAGCGCGATGTCGAGCAGCGTTCCGTCGACATCGAGGAAGAGCGCGCAAGCGGCCGGATCGCCCGCGAGTATCGCCGCGGGTGCGGGCACCTCGAGCCGATTGGAATTTTGCAAGTGCTGCCTCCCTATCGGGCCGGATTCTGAGCGGACGCCCCTATGCGCGGTCAAGGCTTATCCATTGCAACGGCAACAGGAAAGGGACAGTTGGCCGCTGGCAACACGTCGGGGCTTGGGGAAGCGGCAGGCTGCCAATTCGGGGCCGGCATTGCTCAATTGGTGCGCATGCGCGGAGACACGCGGGCGTGCTCTATGTCCTGCAAGGCCTTTCTGGCGGCATCGGCCGGCGAGCCCACGTCCGCACTCGGCTTGCGGCGGCGAATGCTCTCGAGCGCGGCAAGGAACGACCGGCACCAGGCGAACGTGTCGTAGGTGCGGATCCCTGCGAGCAGCGCACGTTGCCGTTCGCGGCGCTCCTCCAGACCCATCTCGAGCGCGACCTTGATGATGTCGGCCATCTCCTCGATGTCATAGGGATTTATGATCAGCGCCTGCTTCATCTGCTCGGCTGCGCCTGCGAAGCGAGAGAGAATGAGAACGCCGGGATCCTCTGGGTCCTGGGCGGCAATGTATTCCTTCGCTACGAGGTTCATGCCGTCGCGCAGCGGCGTGACCAGGCCGATGCGCGAATGGCGGTATACGTCGACCAGCAGCCGGCGCGGGGTCGAGCGGTGAATGTATTGGATCGGCACCCAGTCAAGCTCGCCGAACTTGCCGTTGATCGTCCCAGACAGCGTCTCGAGCTCGTGGCGAATGTCGGCGTAGGCCAGCACGCTCTCGCGGGTGGGGGGCGCAATCTGCGAGAGAATGACCTTGCGGCGGTAGTCGGGATACTTGTCCAGAAAGCGTGCGAAGGCGCGGAACTTCTGCGGCAGCCCCTTCGTGTAGTCGAGCCTGTCGACGCCGATGAGCCGGGTGGTCGACGGCAGCTGCTCGCGGCTGCGCTTGGGCCTGGAGCCGACAAAGGAATCGACGTCGATGCCGACGGGAAAGCTCGCGATCGACAGCTCGCGATCAAACGCCCGGATCCTGCCGTCGTGAAGGATGCGGCCGAACACGCCGTCCTGAAGATAGTCGATGAGGTTGGCGACATCGACGCGCGTCTGCAATCCGATGAGATCGTAGGCTGCAAAGCCGCGCGCGAGATCCCGGTGCTCGGGGATGGCAAGGAACGTTTGCGCCGGCGGCACAGGAATGTGCAGGAAGAAACCGATCGGGTTCTGGACGCCGAGCTTGCGCAGCTCCATACCGAACGGGATCATGTGATAGTCGTGCACCCAGATCGTGTCGTCGGGCTTCAGGAGCGGGCGCAGCGCATGCGCAAAGCGCCGGTTGACCTCGAGATAGCGCTGGTAATAACCGGCTTCGAACTGCGCAAGATCCAGTCGGTCGTGAAACACCGGCCAAAGGACCGCGTTCGAATAGCCGAGATAATATTCCTTGAACTCGCGGTTGCTGAGAGGAAGCGTCGCGACGGTGGCGGTGCCGGTCTCCTGAATGTCGGGAGTGGTGCGGATCTCCTCGCTCTTCTCGCCGATCTTTCCGCTCCACCCGAGCCACAGGCCGTTGCGGGCCCGCAGCACGTCCGCGATCGCGATCACGACGCCGCCCGCCTGGGCAGCCTTGCTGAGATCGGCGACGCGGTTGGAGACCAGTATGATCCGGCTCATGGCGCTCCCGGTAATTTCTCCACAGCACTATAACAGCATTTATCGCCGTGTGGGGGTGCACCTACCTCTTTAAAGGACAAACATTTCGCAGCCGTTATGGGTCCAATTGAGCATTTGCGCGTAGCCCTCAACACGGCGACCAGGCCGCCTCCCAACTGCGCGACAGCTTCATTCCGGTGTTGATCGCACCTGCCATGCAATACGTTTGCGGGATGTTGCCCCACAGCTGTCCCGTAACGGGATGAATGTCCTCGCTCAAAATGCCGTAGGAATTGCGCCGCGAAAGCATATCGCCGAACAGCTCTCTCGCCTTTTCAACCTCGCCGATCGCCGCCAATGCGTCGGCGTACCAGAACTGGCAAACGAGAAAGGCGGTCTCGGGCGCGCCAAAATCGTCCTCGGCCGTGTAGCGCATGATGAAGTTGTTGCGGCAGAGCTCCTTGCCGATCACGTGACACGTCCTGCGGAAGCGCTCATCGGTCGCGGATATGAGCCCGAGCTCGGAGAGTAGCAGCGCGCTGGCATCGAGCTCGTCGTGGTCGAAGGCGCCGACGAACGCGCCCCGCTTGTCGCTCCATGCCCGCTGCAGAATCTCGTTGCGCATGCGATCGGCGTGCGTGCGCCAGTAGTCGGCGCGCTCCTTGAGCTGCAGCAGAGCGGCCATTTGCGCTAGCCGATCGCAGGCAACCCAGCACATCGTCGCCGAATGCGTGTGGATGCGCTGGCGCCCGCGGTACTCCCACAGACCGGCGTCGGGCTCAAGGAACAAGCGGCGCGCCTGATGCCCGAGCGGCTCGAGACGCCGGAACAGCGCCTCGTCCCCCATTCCCGGCAGGCGTTCGTCGATGAACATGTGCGAGGCGCCGAGAATGACGCTGCCGTACGCATCGTGCTGCAGCTGCTCGGCTGCCTGATTGCCGATGCGCACGGGGCCCATGCCACGGAAGCCCACTAGATCGCTCGCGATCCGCTCCTCGAGCGACTGGTTGTGGATGATGCCGTAGACTGGCCGCAACGGCCGCTCGGGATCGACGGCCACGGTCGTGATGTAGTTGATGTAGGCTTCCATGGTCTGGGTCGCGCCCAGCCGGTTCAGAGCGCGGATGACGAAATAGGCGTCGCGCAACCAGCAGAACCGGTAATCCCAGTTGCGCTGCGTGTTGGGCGCCTCCGGGATCGAGGTGGTGTGGGCCGCGATGATCGCGCCCGTCTCCTCGAAATGGCACAGCTTCAACGTAATGGCGGCCCTGATGATGGCGAGCTGCCATTCGAGCGGGATGCCGAGCCCGCGCACAAAGTCGAGCCAATAATCGCGCGTGCGCTCGAGAAACTCGCGCGAGACCGTATCGACGGCCGCTTCGAGCGGCTCGTCGGTGCCGAGGATCAGCGTGATTGGGTGCGTCAGCGCGAACGGTGTCTCGTGCGCGATGTAGGACAAAGGCGCATCGGTCGTGAGTCGCAGCACGTCGGCGCCGCCGATGAAGCGCATGTGATTGGAGCCGATCGCCTGGCACTCGCCGGGCTGGCCGTAGTTGAATGTCGGCCGCAGCCTGATGGAGATTCGCGGCAAGCCGCGCAAGGGCTCGATGCGGCGGATGATCTGCGCAGGGTGGAAAGCGCGCTCGAAGCGCTGGAAGCGCGGCGCGAAGTCGGAGATCTTGACGACGTTGCCGTTGCCGTCCTCGAGGATCGTCTCCACGATCGCCGTGTTGCGGACGTAGGCCGATCGGGTCTTGCGCGTGTCGTGCATGATCACGTCGCAGAAGCCCTTCTCCTCCTCGCCGGTCAAGAGGCGCGAGAAGACGGGATCGGAATCAAGGCGCGGAAAGCACCACCAGACGATGCGGCCGTTGGGATCGACGAGGGCGGCCACGCGTCCGTTGCCGATTGCAGCGAGCTCGAGGTTATCGGCGGGGGAATTGCTTTTCTTCTGGCCCATGTGGCGTCTCGGAAGGCGGGGTCGCGTGCTGTCGGCGATGAGGCAGAGGGCCGTTTAGAGCGTGCGGCCCCCCTTGTCCACATTTAGCCGGCGTTTGCTGAAGCCCTGCTTTATGATGCAGCGCAGTGCACGCCATCCGGCCGCACGCGCACGAAGAGCGTCTCTATGGCCGTCCACCGGCTCGCGTCGAGAGGCGCTTGGCGGGGGGACGAGCGGGCCATTTGGTCACAATGTCGATGAGATCGTCTTTCGAAGCCGGCACGGCGGCGCACAACAAAGCGAGCTTAGCAAACTCGCCGGCGCGCCACCGCGCCGACTGCGCCGTGATACGCAGGACCTGACTCTCGGCGTCTTGAGCCACTTAAGCTCAAAATTGTTGCCACAAAGGTAATGCGAGAGAAGCCCGCTCGCGCTTTAGCTTTCGTTATCGGTTGTGTCGCGCCACGGACGTTGCTCGGAGGGGCGCAACAGCCAGCGGACAAGCGGCAGTACGAGCGTATGCGGAAGAATCCGCAGCGCGAGCGCCAACACTTTGTTCATCAATCCCGGCACGACGAGGTGACAGCCGAGCACGTAGCCGCGATAGGCGGCATTGGCGGTGCCTTCCGGGCTCAAGGGAACGATGAGCTGACGGTAGAACGAGAGCTCCGCTCCCATTGCCGCATGAAAGCCCGTGTCGACGGGGCCCGGTGCGAGCGCGGTAAAGCGCACGCCCCTGCCGGCGGCCTCGGACGCGACCGCCTCGGTAAGTGAGATCACGTAGGCCTTGCTCGCGTAGTAGGCGGCCTGATTAGGCCCGGGCACGAGGCCGCCGAGGGACGCGACGTTGAGGATCCCGCCCCGTCCGCGCGCGAGCATGCCTGGCAACGCGTGATGCATCAGCCGCGTCAGAGCGGTGACATTGAGATCGATCAAGTGCATCACGGCGCCCTCGTCGTGCGATTCGAACGGTCCTGCCAAACCGATCCCCGCATCGTTGATGAGGATGTCGCCATAAAGCCCGTGCTCGGCGAGGCGCGTGTCGATGCTGAGCGGCGCGTCGGCGCGCGTGACGTCGATGGCGATTGCCAGCGCTTGCACGGGGAAGTCGCGCCCGATCGCGGCGGCAGCCTCATTGAGCGGGCCGGAATTGCGCGCGATGAGCGCCACGTCGTGACCGGCTTTGGCGAAGCGGCGCGCAAGCGCGAGCCCGATGCCGCGCGAGGCGCCTGTCACCACAACAGCCGGCTTGAGGCCTGCGACGGCAGCGAGCGCCGCCGCGGAAGGCTCAGCGTAGCGTCCGATCCAGGCGTCGAGAATAGGGCGGAGCAAAGGAAGGCCGATGCGTCGTGAGGCTATTTGTTCGCGCATTTGTAGGTCAGGCTGTGTTCACCAAACATGAGATACCTCGGTGGTTGGTGGATGCTGTGCCGGGCATGCAGTAACGCAGTTCGTCGATGCGCGACAGGCAAACTCCGGCGGACGACTGATCCTACTGTGTGACGATGGATGCCTCCCAAAGCAACCGAGGAAAGTGATCAAGGAGTTGCCTCATGACCAAGCTGCATCACGTGCTCGCGGCCGCGCTGGTCTTAGGGATGTCCATGCCCGTTGGTCTGTGGGCGGTCGAGATCAGAAAGGGTGCCACCGCCGAGGTGCATGCCAACTCGATCTGGTTTCAGCAGGCGGGCCAACTGGCGCGTTGGCAAGAGCTCAAGAAAGCCGGCAATTCCGCAGCCCTCAAATCCTACGAAGACAATGTGCTGTCCAATCGCGATGCTTGGCAGTTCATCAATGCGCTTAGCGTCGAGATCCTCGGCTATGACGCAGCTGAGAACCGGGTCAGGGTGAGAATGAAGACCCCCAGCCGGATGCTCGGCACCGAATGGCTGCTGGATGCGGGAGCGCTTGCGCAATAGCGCACGGGCAGCCGCATGGATCGCGCCGACCAGCGCTTCAAATTCGTATCGCTTCTGCTCGCCCGCTTCGTCGACGGCTCGCTCACGCTCGACGAGCTGGTGGGGCTGCCGCAGGGCGATGCCTTGCTCGCCAGCCTCGACGCGGCGGGCCAGCAGCCGGCTGCCGATGCGGCTGTGTGATTTGCTCGGGCGAGGAAGTGCTTGTCGCGGGCAATCGCGTCGTCGCGGCGATCTGCAATATGCTTTGAATATCAAGTGGTGCCGCAAGAGGGACTCGAACCCCCGACCCCGTCATTACGAATGACGTGCTCTGCCAACTGAGCTATTGCGGCTTTGCGAGATCGCGCAGCGCGGAGGGATAGCGCCCGCCAACGCCGATTGCAAGTTCGGACCTTCGTGCATCCTTTGCCGTCTCAGGCGGGCTTCGGACGCAGCGGCAGGGTGAGATCGTCGGCCTCGCCGGCTTCCGCCGGCCCCGGATCGTCAGGAGCGCGCGGTGTCACGTGCATGTTCTGATCGCGCGCAAGCTCGGCTTTGTCGCGCGACTGCGGCCGGCGCACGGGCGGTTTGCGCAAGGCGAGCGCCGCCGCCTCGGCCTCTTGCGCGCGCGCTGCCGCTTCGGCGGAAAGCCGCTCGCTCGGCTCGGATCTCTCCGCGCGCGGTCCGGTGTCCGGTACCGATCGGGTCTCGCGCGTCGGCACGGCCTCGATCGTCTCGGGAACGTCGCTGCGCTCGGGCGGTGCGGCCGGCACGGGCGGCTCCTCATCCGCTGCGGCGGGTGCGCGCGGCGAGCCGAGCGCAACGAGCTCCTCGAGCTTGCTCGCCAGACTTGCGCCCTCCTTGTCCATCGTCTCGACCGGCACGCGCCATTGGAAGGCATCGAGCGCGCCCGTCACCGGCGAGGTCGGGGCCCAGCGGTCGGCAACGACCCCATCGGCGGTCCAAGCGGGATCGCGCGGCGCATTGACGGCGCGCGCGAGCCATTCGCGCACGCGGCCTTTGTCCGCGTGCTGCTCGCCTTCCACGCGCGCCATCAGCGTCGCCACGCGCTGCGTCATCCGGCCATGCAGCAACGGCTCCAGCGCGGCGCGCGCCTCATCGTATTGGCGCGCCTCGATCGCGGCTGCGGCCACGGCGATCGGCCCTTCGATCGAGGTCGGGTTCAAGGCGGCGAGCTGCTTGACGCGATCGAGACGATCGCGCGGACTGTCGCCGATGCGCGCGTAGGCGTAGGCGGTCGCGAGGTCGGGATGCGGCGAGCGGCTCCACGCCCGCTGCAGGATCTTGGCGGCGCGCGGCGTGTTCCCGCGCGCGGCGAGCAGCCGTCCGGCGATGGCCGCCGCCGGCACGAGGTCGGGAGCGAGCCCGTGCGCTTCGAGCGCGAGGGTGAGGGCGCGTTCCGGATCGGTCTCCTCGGCCACCTGTGCCTGCGCGGTCAGGAGCACGGCGCGGCGGCGGTCGGCGGCTGCCCGCTCCACGTGGCCGTTCTTGCGCGCGACGGCGAGCGTCTCCAGCGCATCCGCCCAATCGCCATAGCGACATTGCAGGTCGAACAGCGCATCCACCGCCCAGTTGAGCTTCGGGTTCAAGGCGACGGCGCGCTCGGCAAAATGCCGCGCTGCCTCCACCTCGCCGACGCGCTGGGCTTCGAGGAAGAGCCCGCGCAGCCCCAGCTGCTCGGTGTCGGGAGAGGCCAGCATGGCCTCGAAGATGCGCCGCGCGGTCGTCCGGTCGCCGGTGAGCTGCGCTGCCTGCGCACGCAACAGGTGCGTCAGAGGCTCGTTGGGAAGCGACTTGCGCGCCTGCACCGCCGAGCGCAAGGCCGCGGCCCTGTCGCCCGCGCCGAGCGCGATCATGCCGCTCGAAAGCGCCTCTATGCCCTGCTGCTGCCGGCGCTTGGCGATGATGCCGCCGACGGCCGCGGGTCCATGCCACGCGTTGCGCGCGAGCGACCAAACGATGAGCACCGCGAAGACGAGCCCGGTCAGGAGAACGATGGCGCGGAACACGCTCGTCTCGATCTCATAGCCCTGCCATTGCACGACGAGGTCGCCCGGACGATCCGCGAGCCAGGCGAGCCCGGCCGCGATCATCGCGACGCCGATGAGAAAACCGATCAGCCGCACCATGCCCGCCCCCTAGCGTTGTGCCGCGCCGGTCGTGCCGGGCGGGGACAGGAGCGAGGTCTTGAGCTGGATCTCGACCGCTTGCAGCGCGCGGTCGACGGCATAGCGCGCCTCGACCTTCGCCAGGAACTCCGTTGCCGCCTGCTGTGCCGGTTGCGGCAGGCCTCTTGCCTCCTGCAGCACGTCGCCGAGGCGGTCCTCGTTCAGCGCCGTCTCCATGCGGGCGACGACGGCATCCGTGGACTTGTCGTCGGGGCTGTGGCTGATCTTGCGTACTTTGACGACGGATTTTGCGCCGGCCAGCAGCCGCTCCATGATAGAGCCGTCCGCCGGCTCCTGTCCGGCATCGATCATCTTGAAGGCCACGGGCTTGAAGTCCTGCCGCAGGGCCGCCAGTGTCGGCACGCCCTTGTCGGCGAACCGGTCGAGCGCTGTGAGGTCGATGCTGCCGTCGGCGAGCTTGCGCACGTGCACGAGCTCCGCGGCGTATCCGGTGCCGCGGTCGATCGCGCGCTTCAAGTCGGCGAGTTCGAGCGACAAGACGATGCGCTCTGCCGTCGCCTTACGGCTCTCCTCGCCCTTGATGACGCCCTGCACGTCCTGCTGCAACGCTGAAAGCTTGCCGGCGAGCGGAGACACCGCCGCAGCGACGTCGTCGGGCTTGGCGACTGCCGCAAGTCGTGCGTCGACCTCGGTCCGCAAGCTCGAAAGCCCGTCCGCCGTGGCTTTCATCGTTGCGCTCGCACGATCTCTGTCTGCCTTCAGCGCATTGAGGGAGGCGACAAGCTCGGCATTCTCCGACTTGACGCCGGAAAGCTCGCGGTCGAGGCGCTGAACTCCGGACTTGGCGACGTCGCCGGCCTCACTGGTCACCGACAGGCGCGTCTCGATCTCGTCGTTGACGCTCTTGCGCAGGGCGTCGAGCTTGCTGGTCAGCATCTGCTCGAGGTTGGCGATCTTGCCGCTCATGGCGGCGAGCTGCGGCAGGCGACCTCCGTCGGGGTTGCGCTCGGCGGCCGCCGACATATCGGCGAGCTCCTGCTCCAGCTTGGCAATGCGCGCCTCGTTGTTGGCATCGGAGCCCTTCGCCCCGACCTTCGCGTCGATCGCCGCCAAACCGTTGGCAAGCTCGGTTTGCTTCTGCGCGAGGCGATCGACGGTGCCGGCGAGCGCTTTGATCTCACCGAGCTTGACCTCGGCACTTTTCAGCTTCGCGGCAAGCTCGGCCGTGCTGGGCTTGTGCTTGCCGGCGGATTCGAGCGCGGCAATGCGTTGCTCGAGCGGTGCGATGTCGACGCTGTCGCCGGGCCCGCCAAGCCCCAGCTCAGAGGCCAGCATGTCGGCGGCAAGCAGCGCAAAGATGCCGCCGACGACGCCGGCTGCGAGGTGCGTGAAGAAGCCGCCATAGCCGATGACCTTGACGGGCGCCGCTTGGGTCTTGCTCACGTCCTGCTCGGCGGCCTCGGCCTCCTTGTGCGGCGAGGTCTCAGGAGCTGGCTTTGCGCCGCCGGGCTCTGGGTCGCCGGATGCCGCCTCCTCGCCCTTGGCGGCGGCCGGACTGACGACGGTCGCCTTGAGGTCGAGAGTGGCGTGCGGCCGGTTGCCGCCGGCCCCCGCCGGACCCTTTCCAGGCTCGTCCTTGGTATTCATGGGCTAAATGCACCTCGCTGCCGGCCTCTGGCGCCGCCGACGCTCGGAGGGGGCGCGGGCGACTCACACAGAGACCTACCATCTCGATTTGACGGCAAACTACACCCCTGTGGATTGCGTTGCCACCCGGGCGATCGCCGCGAGCATGGCCGCAGAATTTGGCGTCGCCGCGATCTCCCGCCGACCGGGCGAAAGTTCGCCGAGCGCTTCGGCGACGTTTGCGGAAAGGCACACGTACGCGAGCCGGCTTGCGCTTTCCCGAAGCCCAGCGACCTCCACAAGTTGCGCAAAAATTGCCGCAGTTCGCGGCGACATTAAGAGCACGGCGTCGACGCCACCGCTCGCGATTGCCTCTGCCGTCCGCTCCGACAAGGCACCCCGTGCCGCCGCGCGGTACGCGACCGGACTGCGCACTGCGTATCCGCGGGCCGCGAGCGCTGCGGCAAGGTCGAAGGCAAGATGCTCCCCGGCGACGTGAACGAGCGGACCCTTTGCGCGATCCGCCTCAGCCTCCACGAGCGCCACGAGATCGCGCGCCGCGCCGGCTCCGGCGATCACCTGCTGGAAGCCCGACGCGCGGGCAAGCTCGGCCGTTCCCGGGCCCACTGTGTAGATCGGCAGCTCGAGCGCGGGCCTCAGCGCTGCGCTTGCGGCGAGCGCGCGCAAGGCGTTGCGGCTCGTTGCCAGGATCGCCTGCGCGCCCGCGAGCGTCTCGGCAGCGATCGGCAGGAGCTCGATGTGCAGCAGCGGCTCGACGCTTACAGTGTGCCCGAGCGCCTCGAGCTCAGCCTTGAGCTCGCCCGCATCAGGCTCGGGCCTGGTGATGAGCAAATGCATCAGGCGATCGCGCGGAAGACGTCGGGGCCGCCGCGCTCGATGAGCTCGAGTGCCGCCTCCTCGCCGAGCCGAAGGGCCAGTTGCGCATCTCCCTCGCGCGTTGTGGCGTAACGGCGCGCTCCGTCCGGCGACAAGATCTCGCCGCGAAAGCGCAACGTGCGGCCATCGATCTCTGCGAACCCGGCAATCGGTGTGCGGCAGGAGCCGTCGAGCTTGGCGAGGAACGCGCGCTCGGTCGCAACGCAGAGCGCGGTTGCCGCGTCATTCAAAGGAGCGATGAGGTGCGCGGCCATCGCATCGTCGCTACGGATTTCGATGCCGATCGCGCCCTGGGCGACAGCCGGCAGCATCATGTTGGTATCCATGGGCAACGTGATGTGCCGGCTGAGGCCGAGCCGGTTGAGCCCGGCGCAGGCGAGGAACGTCGCCTCGGCCACGCCGTCGGCAAGCTTCTTGAGGCGCGTCTCGACGTTGCCGCGGAATGGTACGACCACGAGGTCGGGGCGGCGGTTGAGCAGCTGCGCCTGCCGGCGCAAGGACGATGTGCCCACGAGCGTGCCCGCGGGAATATCGTTGGGCGTGCGATATCGCACGCTGATGAAGGCATCGCGCGGATCCTCGCGCTCAAGCACCGCGCCGATGGCGAGCCCGCGCGGCAAGACGGTCGGCATGTCCTTCATGGAATGCACGGCGAGATCGATCATGCCGGCCAGTAAGGCCTCCTCGATCTCCTTGGTAAACAGCCCCTTGCCGCCCGCCTCCGCGAGCGGTCGATCGACGATCTGGTCACCGGTCGTCTTGATCACGACAAGCTCGCTTGCGTCCTCGCTGAGCCCGTGTGCGGACGAAAGGCGGCTCCTCACCTCGCGCGCCTGGGCAAGCGCTAGGGGAGAGCCACGCGTCCCGATGCGGATCTTCGCTGCTTGCAAGCCGTTCTCTCCGGGTGCTAGGCGACAGGCCCATGAACTGATGACGCGGTGTCATTAATGCCCCAAGCACCGCGCCGAACGCAAACACAGGCTTGGCGCTCGATTCTCATGGATAACGGCCGGCAAAGGCTGAGCGAAGGTTTGCTTGTGCTCGGGCTCGAGACGAGCTGCGACGAGACGGCGGCGGCGGTGGTTGAGCGCGCCTCCGATGGGGGCGGCCGCATCCTGTCCAATATCGTGCGCACGCAATGGGAGCGGCACCGGCCCTACGGGGGCGTTGTCCCTGAGATCGCCGCCCGGGCGCACGTGGAGTGCCTCGACATCCTCACGCGCGAGGCGATGCGCGAGGCGGGCGTGGAATTTGGCGATCTTGACGCGGTCGCCGCGACCGCGGGGCCGGGGCTCATTGGGGGCCTCATCGTCGGTCTCGTCACGGCGAAAGTCATCGCGCTCAGCCGCCATTTGCCGTTCATTGCCGTGCATCACCTCGAGGCGCACGCGCTGACGGTCGGCCTGACCGAGGGTCTCAAGCCGCCCTATCTGCTGCTGCTCGTCTCGGGCGGACACACGCAGCTTTTGATCGTGCGCGGCGTCGGCGATTACGAGCGCCTTGGCACCACCATCGACGACGCATTGGGCGAGGCCTTCGACAAGACAGCAAAGCTCCTGAGCCTCGGCTTCCCCGGCGGGCCGGCTGTGGAGCAGGCTGCGCGCTCAGGGGACGCAGCGCGCTTTGATTTGCCGCGGCCGATGGTCGGCCGCGAGGAGCTGCACTTCTCCTTTGCCGGCCTCAAGACAGCGGTGCGCCGCACGGCAGAGCGATTGGCCCCGCTGAAGGCGCAGGACGCAGCCGACCTCGCCGCCGCCTTCGAGGAAGCCGTCACGGCGTCCGTCGTCGACCGCTGCGAGCGGGCGATGCAGGCGGCGGCCGCGCGGCTCAGCGGCCGGCCGTACCGTTTTGTCGTGGCCGGCGGTGTCGCCGCGAACACGCGCCTGCGCACCGCCCTCAGCGA
Source organism: uncultured Alphaproteobacteria bacterium (assembly GCA_963724945.1). GTDB lineage: Bacteria > Pseudomonadota > Alphaproteobacteria > Rhizobiales > Hyphomicrobiaceae > Hyphomicrobium_A. The sequence continues at coordinate 793,830 of CAVRWL010000003.1, forward strand.
ACTCGCCGCGCGCCGGGGCTTCTCGTTTCACGTGCCGCCTGTTCCTTTGTGCAGCGACAATGCCGCCATGATCGCCTGGGCGGGCGCTGAGCGCCTGGCGCTCGGTCTGACCGATCCGCTCAATGCCCCGGTGCACCCGCGCTGGCCGCTCGACCGCGACGCGCAGCCCGCGATTGGAGCGGGCGTGAAGGCATAGGGCGGCGCTCGTGCTAGACATCGGAAATCGCGATTCGACCTCCCGGGGGATTCCCTTGAAGATCGACACGGTCGGCATCATCGGCGGCGGAGCGTGGGGCACGGCGCTCGCCCAGGCGATGCGGCGCGCTGGCCGCGACGTCGTCCTGTGGGCGCGCGAGGCCGACGTCGTCGCCGATATCAACGCGCGGCATACGAACTCCATCTTTCTCCCCGGCGTTCCGCTCGATCCGGCGATCCGCGCGACTGGCAGCCTTGCCGAGGCGGCCGCCGGCGACGTCCTGTTGATGGTCGCACCGGCGCAACACGTGCGCGAGGTGAGCGCGCAGCTCAAATCCCTCGTGTCTCCCGGTCAGCCGATCGTTCTGTGCGCCAAGGGCATCGAGCAGGCGACGGGGCGCCTGATGGGCGACGTCCTTGCCGAGCTCTTGCCCGACGCTCAGCGCGCCGCCTTGTCGGGGCCGAGCTTCGCCGCCGACGTGGCGCGCGAGCTGCCGACCGCGCTCACCATCGCGTGCGCGCGCGAGGCCATGGGGCGGCTGCTTGCTGAGCGTCTCGGCAGCCGGACGCTGCGCCTCTACTGGACGAGCGACCTCGTCGGCGTGGAGCTCGGCGGGGCCTTGAAGAACGTGCTGGCGATCGCCGCCGGCATCGTCAACGGCAAGGGTCTCGGTGCCAGCGCGCATGCCGCTCTCGTCACCCGCGGCTTTGCCGAGCTGCGTCGCTTCGGCGAGGCTTTAGGCGCACGGCCGGAGACGCTGATCGGGCTTTCCGGTCTCGGCGACCTCATCCTGACGTGCGGCAGTGCGCAGTCGCGCAACATGTCGCTGGGGCGCGCGCTTGGCAAAGGCCAGAGCGTCGCGCAAGCGCTCGAAGGCAAGATCGCGGTGACGGAGGGCGTCTATACGGCCATCGCGGTGCGGCGCATCGCGGCGGAAAAGGGCATCGACATGCCGATCTGCTCGGCCGTGTGCGACATCGTGGAGGGGCGTACGACCGTTGCCGACGCCATCGGCCGGCTGATGCAGCGCCCGCTCAAGGCCGAGGACTGAGGCCCGCTCAAGGCTTGACGCGCCAGACCTTCAGTGGCGTGGGTGCAGCAAGCGGGACGGGTTCGAGAAAAGCCGGCGGCTTGCCTGCAAATAGCAGCGTCTGCAGCGCATCAGCGGGAACCGGGCCCTGAGACGTCGTCGAATCGAGGCCCTTGCACGTCACCACGTAGCTCGCACCGACGGCGCGCAAGCGTCGCTCCGCCTCTTGCGGAGAGGCGTGCAGGATGCGGTGCGCCTCGATGATCGATTTGCTCAGCCGGTGATAGGGCGCCGACAGGACATTAAGGTCCGTGAGCGCGACGAGGTATGGACCAAGATTGACGTCGGCGACGACGAGGCCCTTCGGCAGGTGCGCGAGCGGTAGAATCGCAGCGGTCGCTTGGCAACCTCTTATGGGCTTGAGCCTGTCGAGCATGCGGTCTGCCGACGGCGCACTGAGCGACATCAAAAGCCTGCTTGCTGCGACGACCACTACAAGCGTCGCAAGCGCCATAAGCACGGCCCCGCGCTTGCTGATCGGCGTCCGCTTGCTTTGTGGCGGTCGCGCCAGGGATGCAGCTAGCAGTGGGACTGGGAGGAAGGTCGCGTACGGGAGCAACTTGATCTGCCAGATGCCCAAGGGGATGGCGATGACGAGCACCAGCATCTGAAAGCGCAGGCCATCGTCGCGGTCCGTACGCATGAGCTTGATGCCGCAGTAGATCCCGGCGGCGAAATAGATGAATGCGATGCCGCCAGCCAGGGGCAGCTTCGACCCCAGCGACAGCATGCTCTGCGTCTCCGAAACGCTTCCCAACCAGATCGGAAAGAGCGCGGGGTCGACCTGGCCGAAGGGTCCTGCGAGACAGGCCGGCTCGGCGAGCCCAAAAAGCGCAAGGCCGACGAGGCCGGCGCCGGCAAGAAGGAGCAGCTTTGCTCCGAGCGAAAGGCGCTTCTCGAGGGCCTGCACGACGCAGATACCCGCCGCGCCGCACACGGATAGAATCACGAGGTTGATCGACAAGACATCGCAGTGGCTAACAAATAGAGCCTCCGGCGCCGTGGTCGCCGCCAAGGCGACCGTCAGCGTCGCGGCAAGGGCGACCGCGGCGCGCGAAGGACCGAGCAGACTCCGACCGGGCAGCATGCCGAACAGCACGGCGGCTGCGAGGCTCGCCGCCGTAAGCGCCATGGCTTCATAGCCGACGGCGGTGCCGAGCCCAAGCAGGAAGCCCGCGCTCCAGCCCGAACCCGGGTCATCGAAGCTACGGGCCAAGTGCAGAGTGCCGACGACGGCACAAAGTATCATCGCGTCGTGGTGGTCGATGCGTCCTGGCAGGAACTGCACGATGCCGAAGATGCAGGTGACCGTGAGGAGGATGCTGAGAAGGGCGGCTGCTCGCCCACCGCGAAGCGCTGAGAAGCGCGCGAGCAGGTAGACGAACGCCAGGAGCAGCGTCAGCGGCCACACCGCGCGAACGATGAGCTCGGCCTTGTCGGTCGGCAAGATGAGCTCGAATGCGGACAGGAGCACGGCGATCGGCAGGTCGATCAGTCGCGACCAGTGCGAGACGAGCGGATAGGCGCCGCCGAAACGCGGAAGCGTCATGTCGAACCACGACCGGCCGGCCAGCAGCTCGCGCACCTCGATGAGGCGCGTTGCGTCGTCCGCGTCGCCGAGCGAGGTCAGCAGCCGCGTCGGGTCGAACCAGAAGAGGAGCGCGGCAAAGAGCGCGACGCCGAGCACGCACCACGCAAGAAGCGGGATGGTCGGGAGTCGCGTGCGCGTTGAGACACGTTGGCGATCGCTCGCCGTTATCGCCATGGACGTTGCTCTCCAGCAGATCGGCGACGTTAACCGATCGCGCTTGAGCGCGTGTAAACGCGCAGCTCACTGCGACGTAACGCGTCAGCCGCTCGAGTATTGGCGCAAGGGTTTCTTCAGCGTTGCGCCATAGGTTGCCGGCATCGAGGACGGGCGCGCCCGGCCCGCGGGACGGGGCGTGCAGCGATCATGCAACGGCAGCGAGGCTCGACGTGGAGCATACGAACGTCTTCGTCATCGGCGCCGGGCCGGCGGGCCTCACCACGGCCTATCTGCTGACGAAGGCCGGCATCCCGACCACCGTGATCGAGGCGGACCCCACTTACGTCGGCGGCATCAGCCGAACCGTTAACTATAAGGGCTTTCTCTTCGACATCGGCGGCCACCGCTTCTTCTCGAAGTCGAAGGAGGTCGTCGACCTTTGGCACGAGATTCTGCCCGACGACTTCATCGAGCGTCCAAGCGCTGAGCCGCATCTACTACGACGGCAAGCACTACTCCTATCCGCTCAAAGCATTCGAGGCCCTAAACAATCTTGGGGTCCTCGAGAGCGCGATGTGCGTCATGTCGTACGCCTACCGGCAAGCGTTTCCCAACGCCAAGCCGGAGAACTTCCGCGAGTGGGTGTCGAACCAGTTCGGCGACCGATTGTTCTCGATCTTCTTCAAGACCTACACGGAGAAGGTGTGGGGGATGAGCTGCGAGGAGATCTCCGCCGACTGGGCTGCGCAGCGCATCAAGGGCCTCGACTTGTGGAGCGCCATGGCGAACGCGCTGCGCCGCTCGATCAAGGCGCAGCCGGGCGCGCAGCAAAGCGACAAGGTCATCAAGACGCTGATTGAAAGCTTCCAGTATCCGCGGCGCGGCCCCGGCATGATGTGGGAGGCGGCTGCGGCCAAGATCAAGGCGCAGGGCGGGCTCATCCACATGGGCACGGCGCTTCAGAGCCTGAAGTGGAATGCGGCCACCGGGCTTTGGAGCATAACCGCCAAGACCGCCGATGGTCCGCGCCTCTTCACAGCCAAGCACGTCGTCTCGTCCGCGCCGATCCGCGAGCTCATCACCGCGATCGAGCCGCTGCCAGTCTCGGCGCCGGCGGCAGAGAAGCTGCGCTATCGCGATTTCATCACGGTTGCGCTCATCGTCGACAAGCCCGACCTCTTCCCCGACAACTGGATCTACATCCACGAGCCGAGCGTACGCGTTGGGCGCATCCAGAACTTCCGCTCCTGGTCGCCGGAGATGGTACCCGACGAGGGGCTGTCCTGCCTCGGACTCGAGTACTTCTGCTTCGAGGGCGATGGACTGTGGACGGCTGAGGACGCCGACCTCATCGCGCTTGCCAAGCGCGAGCTCGCGGCCGTCGGCCTTGCGCGCGCCGATGAGGTCAAGGACGGCTGCGTCGTGCGCCAGAAGAAGGCCTACCCCGTCTACGACGACGAGTACAAGACGCACGTCGACACCATCCGCGAGGACATCGCCACCCACTATCCGACGCTGCATCTCGTGGGCCGCAACGGCATGCACAAGTACAACAACCAGGACCACGCGATGATGACGGCCATGTTGACCGTCAAGAATATCCTCGCCGGCGAGACGATCTACGACGTGTGGAACGTTAACGAGGATGCCGAGTACCACGAGGCCGGCACCTCGAGCGCCGAGGAGGCCTTGGGCAGCGTGCGTCAGGTGCCGCGCCGCGTTAGGCCCGCGGCATGAGCGTCGATCAGGGTCCGCACCGCGTTCGCGACGGCGGCATGCCGCAGATGGACTTCATCGCGGCCGTGCCGCGCGCGTTGCACTCGGGCGGTGTGATGCCGCAGCTCTCGCGCTATGCCATCGTCAGCGGGCTCGCACTCGCGCTCGACTTCGCGGTGTTCCTCCTCATCAATCGCACGATCGGGCTTCCGACGTTGGCCGGCGTCATCGGCTACGGCTGCGGCATAATCCTGCACTATCACCTGTCGCGGCGCTTCGTGTTCGCTGCGGCCGGCTCGCAGAAGTCGGCACACCGCCTCTTCAGCGAGTTCGTGGCAAGCGGTCTCGTCGGCCTCGCCGTGACGGCCTGCGTCATAGCGTTGGCGACGGGGCTCCTGGGCTTGACCCCGATCGTGGCCAAGGTGCTGGCGGTCGCGGCGAGCTTCGTCGGCGTGTACGCGATCCGCCGTTCTATCGTATTCGCCTAGGGCGGCGCCGCTTTCTCCAAGGCCATCATCTCGGCTTGACTTGAGCGCCCCGTTGCGCAACGCGAGGGGGTTGGCGCTGCGGGGTATCCTATGCCTGCCTATTGGCTGTTCAAATCCGAGCCGGACGTCTTCTCCTTCGAGATGCTGAAGGCGCGCGGCAAGAAGGGTGAGCCTTGGGACGGCGTGCGCAACTACCAGGCACGCAACAACATGCGCGCCATGAAGCTCGGCGACCTCGGCTTCTTCTATCATTCCAACGAGGGCAAGGAGGTCGTCGGCATCATGGAGGTGTCGGCGCTCGCGCACCCCGATCCCAAGGACGGCACGGGCACCTGGGCATGCGTCGACGTGCGCGCGCTACGCGCCATGCCGAGGCCTGTGTCGCTCGTCGCCATCAAGGACAACCCGAAGCTTGCCAAGATGATGCTTGTCGTGAACTCGCGCCTCTCGGTACAGCCGGTGACTGCAGCCGAATGGGCCGAGGTCTGCCGCATGGGTGGCTTGGATGCAAAGAAGATGAAGGCATGAGCGCGATTGCTGTAGGTCGGCTTGATCCCACCGACCGCCGCTCCGCGCAGGCCTTCGTTGCGGCCAACACCAGGCTTTTTTCCCCTCCGCTCGTGCCGGAGATCGTCCTTCATCTCGCCGAGGAATCGCTCCCCATTTGGCAGAAGACCGAAGACGAGCTCGGTGAAATGAATGTGCCGCCGCCGTACTGGGCCTTTGCCTGGGCCGGCGGGCAGGCGCTCGCGCGCTTTCTCCTCGATACGTCCATGCATGTTGCGAACAAGCGCGTCCTCGATCTGGGCTCCGGCTCGGGCCTCTCGGGCATCGCCGCAGCAAAGGCCGGCGCGACCTTTGTGCTCGCTGCCGACATCGACCCGATGGCACTGGCGGCGATCGGGCTCAATGCGGCGGCAAACGACGTCCCAATCGAGATGACGATGGACGACTTGCTTGCCTCGCCGCCGGCTCCCTTCGACGTCGTGCTCGTCGGCGACCTTTTCTACGAGCGCCAGCTCGCAGACCGCGTCTCGGCATTCATCGACGCGGCGGCAGCCGCAGGCGCGCTGGTGCTGATCGGCGATCCGCAACGCAACTATTTTCCCACAGGCGTCTTCGAGGTCGCCGCCGAGTATGCCGTGCCGGTGACGCGCGAGCTGGAGGATGCCGAGATCAAGCGCACCTCGGTCTGGCGCCACCCTGGCCGGGGTGGGCGCGCTTAGCCCCGGACGGCGCCCGAGCTTTCTGCTAGGCTTGCGCGCACAAGAACCCGCAACGGGAGGAAGCGCAATGCAGTTCGCGGGCCTCAACCTGTTCGCAGTCGTCCTGGCTGCCGTCGTCAGCTTCATGTTCGGCTGGCTTTGGTACGGTGTCCTCTTTTGCGGCCAGTGGCGCGCCGCCTTGGGCAAGACTGAGGAGGAGATGAAGGTACAAGGGGCGAGCCCGGCCCCTTTCATCATCGCCTTTATCGCCCAGCTGATCATGGCCTGGGTGCTCGCGGGCGTCATCGGCCATCTCGGCCCGGGTGAGGTCACCCTCAAGAACGGCGTCATCTCGGCCTTTTTCCTCTGGCTCGGGTTCGTGATCACGACGCTGGCGGTCAACCACGCGTTCCAGGGGACGAAGCGCTCACTCACTCTCATAGACGGCGGCCATTGGCTGGGCGTGCTTCTGTTGCAGGGCGGCGTGATCGGCCTGATGGGCGTTGCGACCTAGACGAATTGCGAAATTGCCGTCGCGGGCTGCGCCCTCCATAATCGTTGGCAAAACGGTGGGAGGAAACACCATGCCAAACGTGCTTCATCCGGTGAGCGCCGAATGGGCGGCTCGCGCTTGGATCGACGAGAAGGGCTACCACGCGCTCTACGACCGCTCGGTCACGGATCCCGAAGGGTTCTGGGGCGAGATGGGCCGGCGCATCGACTGGATCAAGCCCTACACCAAGGTCAAGAACACCTCGTTCGGCCCGGGCGAGGTCTCGATCAAGTGGTTCGAGGACGGCACGCTCAACGTCTCGGCCAACTGCATCGACCGGCATCTGCCAACGCGCGCCGATCAGGTCGCCATCATCTGGGAGGGCGACGAACCGAGTGATGACGAGCAGATCACCTACCGGCAGCTCTACGAGCGGGTGTGTAAATTCGCCAACGTCCTCAAGGCGCACGGGGTCAAGAAGGGCGACTGCGTGACCATCTACCTGCCGATGATCCCCGAGGCCGCCTACGCCATGCTCGCTTGCGCGCGCGTCGGTGCGGTGCATTCGGTCGTCTTCGGCGGCTTCTCTCCGGATAGCCTTGCGGGGCGCATCGAAGGGGCGGAATCGAAATTCATCATCACCGCGGACGAGGGCGTTCGCGGCGGCAAGCGCGTCCCCTTGAAGAAGAACACCGACGAGGCTTTGGCCAAGGTCGGCAAGGGCGGCGAGACAGTGCTGGTCGTGCGCCGCACCGGCAATTCGGTGCCATGGACACCGGGGCGCGACGTCTGGCTCGATGACGAGCTCGCCAAGGTTGCGGCCGACTGCCCCCCCACCGAGATGAATGCCGAGGATCCGCTCTTCATCCTCTACACCTCGGGCTCCACCGGCAAGCCCAAGGGCGTAGTGCACACCTCCGGCGGCTACCTCGTCTATGCCGCCGTCACGCACCAGTACGTTTTCGACTATCACGACGGCGACATCTACTGGTGCACCGCCGACGTGGGCTGGGTGACGGGTCACACCTACATCGTCTACGGGCCGCTCGCCAATGGAGCGACGACGCTCATGTTCGAGGGCGTGCCCAATCATCCGACGATGTCGCGCTTCTGGGACGTCGTCGACAAATGGGGCGTCAACATTTTCTACACGGCGCCGACGGCGATCCGCGCGCTCATGGGGGCGGGCAACGATTTCGTCAAACGCACGAGCCGGGCCACGCTGCAGCTTCTGGGCAGCGTCGGCGAGCCGATCAACCCCGAGGCGTGGGAGTGGTACTACCACGTGGTGGGTGAGGACCGCTGTCCCGTCGTCGACACCTGGTGGCAGACGGAGACGGGCGGCATCCTCATTACACCGCTGCCGGGCGCCACCGCCTTGAAGCCGGGCTCGGCGACGACGCCGTTCTTCGGCGTCAAGCCGGCGCTCGTCGACGAGAAGGGCACGCTGCTTGAGGGACCCGCCGCGGGCAACCTCGTTATCCTCGATAGCTGGCCGGGACAGGCGCGCACCGTGTACGGCGATCACGAGCGCTTCGTTCAGACCTATTTCTCGACCTATCCCGGCATGTACTTCACCGGCGATGGCTGCCGGCGCGACGAGGACGGCTACTACTGGATCACGGGCCGCGTCGACGACGTGATCAACGTTTCCGGGCACCGGCTCGGGACGGCCGAGGTCGAGAGCGCGCTCGTCTCTCACCCGAAGGTTGCCGAGGCGGCCGTAGTCGGCTACCCGCACGATCTCAAGGGTCAAGGCATCTACTGCTACGTCACGCTGATCACCGGCGAGATGTGGACCGACGCGCTGCACAAAGAGCTCATAATGCACGTCAGGAGAGAGATTGGTCCCATCGCCTCACCTGACCTCATGCAGTTCGCGCCGGGCCTGCCCAAGACGCGGTCGGGCAAGATCATGCGCCGCATCCTGCGCAAGATCGCGGAGGACGAATTCTCGAACCTGGGCGACATCTCCACGCTCGCCGACCCCACGGTGGTGGAGGACCTGATCTCGAACCGGCAGAACAAGCGGGCCGGATAGCGGGTGTTGCATATGTAAGACTTGTCTGGCCGTGATCCGACGCGGCTTTGGCCTCGCGGTGCTTGGCACCCGAGGGTTTGCGAAACACGGGGAGCGGGGCGGGTCTGGCCCTTCTCATTGTTCGTGATGTGGACGCGGCCTTCACCGCCCCACCCAGGCTTACCGCCCGTCTACTGCCATTCCTAAGGGCGCATCCAGGTGCCCAGAGGCGTTACTGAGATTTTCGCCTCAGCAGCAGGAGGACTTGGGGGCTAGCTATATGGCCCCCGGCCGCATAAGCCGGCCCGCTCCGCGCAATCCGCCAGCGCACGTCTGCGCCCCCGGTCGTTGGAGCGGGCGTGCGGAGTGTGAGCGCGTGAGGGGAGGCGGGGATTAATTGCCGGCGCCGGCCGCGTGTCTGCTTCGGAGCGGAATGTGTTGCAGAACTCCCGTTGAGATCGCTGGCGAACCGTGATTCCGTTGCGTTGACGCAAGCATCAGCGGGAGCGGGCGATGATGGGGCGTGGCAAGTCCGAGCAGGGCCAGTTCTTCTACGATTTCAATCTCGATGACGTGGTGCCGCCGGACCACTTGGTGCGCAGGATCGACGCCGTGCTCGACCTCGGGTGGGTGCGCAAGGAGCTGGCGCCCCACTACTCGCACACGGGGCGGCCGTCGATCGATCCTGAGCTGATGATCCGAATGCTCATCGTCGGCTACGTGTTCGCCATCCGCTCTGAGCGCATGATCTGTCGCGAGGTCCAGGTGAACCTCGCCTACCGCTGGTATTGCAGGCTCGGCATCGAGGACGTCGTTCCGAACCATTCCGCCTTCTCACGCGCCAGGCACGAGCGCTTCCGGGAGAGCGATGTCCTGCGCCGCGTGTTCGAGCGGGTGGTGACGACCTGCATCGTGGCGGGCCTCGTCGGCGGGGAGGCGTTCTCGATTGACGCGAGCCTGATCAAGGCGGACGTCGACAAGCACAAGCGCGTCCCCGGCGATCAGCCGGCCGACTGGCCGACGCCGGAGCAGGCGTCCCGCGCCGTTCGCGAGTATCTGGCGGCCCTCGAAGCTGCACGCCGCGATGATGAGGGCGACGGTGGAGATGGCGGCGGCTCAAGCGATGGCGGCGGAGGCAAACCGCCCAAGGAGGTGTCGCTGACCGATCCGCAGGCGGCGTGGACGGCGAGGAAAGGGGTGGACCCGTTCTTTGCCTACGATGCCAACTATCTCATCGACAACAAGCTCGGCATCATCGTCGACGCCGAGGGCACGCGTGCCAACCGCACTGACGAGATCGCCGTTACCGAGACCATGATCGAACGCGTCGAGCGCCGCTTCGGCCTGGCGCCGGAGCGGCTCGCCGGCGATACCGCCTATGGGGCGGCAAGGCTCCTCAAGTGGCTCTGGGATCGCGGCATCGCTCCGCATGTGCCCGTCTGGGACAAGTCAAAGCAGACCGGCGGTCGCTTTACGAAGGAGGACTTCGTCTTCGATCACGACAGGAACGTCTACATCTGCCCGGCCGGTGCCGAGCTCACACATTCAGGCATCATCGACCAGGGACGCATTCTTCCCTACCGGGCGAGCACGACCGATTGCTCGATCTGCGCGCTCAAGCCGCAATGTACAACGGCGGCCTCCCGTAAGGTGTCGCGCGACATCGACGAGGACGTACGCGATCGGGTCCGCGCGCTCGCCAACACCGAGGCCTTCCAGGTCTCGCGCCGCGAACGCAAGAAAGTCGAGATGAGGTTCGCGCACATGAAGCGCATCCACAAGCTCGACCGGCTGCGCCTGCGCGGTTTGTCGGGTGCCAAAGACGAGGTGCTGCTCACCGCGACGGCGCAGAACCTGAGGCGGCTCGCCAAGCTCCTCTGCCGAGCCCCACCACGGGCCACCGCCGCATGTGCAGCGTAAGCGTCCAGTGCCGTCAGGCGTTTGGTCCGGATGCGTCGCCGCCGCCGCCGAAAAAAATGGCGGGCGGAACAGCGAGGGCCGGTCAAAAATCCACCCTGAGCCGCACGATCGAGGTGATGCGGGTTTTGCAACGCATTCGAGCGGCCAGCGGACGTGTGATAGCGGCTGCGAGGTGCTGCATTTGACCCGAAGCGGACATTAAACCGTTTAGATCGGCGGAGACGACAATTGCGCGTGTGGACCATCAGCGACGGAGGGTTCGGCGATTATCGGACGCCGGTGAAGAGGAAGCAGGGCAATCTGTTATACGAAGTTCCAGCTCGATGACGGCATCCCGAGGAACTTCTTGCTTCGACGGATCAAGGTCGTTCGGACGGCTGCACTGGCCGACCTCCACAAAGAACTGGAGCCGCACTACAGCGACATCGGCCGCCCCTCGATCGATCCCGAGCTGATGATCCGGATGCTCATCGTCGGCTATTGCTATGGCATCCGCTCCGAGCGCCGGCTGTGCGAGGAGGTCGAGCTGCACCTTGCCTACCGCTGGTTCTGCAAACTGGACTTGGAAGACGAGGTCCCCCACCACTCGACATTGTCGGCCAATAGGCTGGGCCGCTTTCGCGACAGCGATTTGCTGCGTCACATCTTCGAGCGCATCGTGCGAACGGCGATGGCCATGGGCCTGGTGAAGGGCGAAGGCTTCGCTGTCGATGCGAGTGTGCTCGAGGCCAACGCTAGCCGCTATCACGGCAAGCCGCCAGACGAGCTCGACTGGAGCGACAAGCAGCGGCAGCGCCGCGCCGTTGCCGAGTACCTGGCGGCGCTCGATGAGACGGCCGAGCCTAATCCCGATCGCAAGGTGCCGAAGGTGATCTCACCCTCCGATCCTGCTTCGGCATGGACGGCGAAAGCCAACAAGCGCGTGCAGTTCGGCTATGGCCTCAACTATCTCATCGACATCGAGAACGCAGTGATCGTCGATGTGGAGGCGACGCCGGCGAGGACGCACGACGAGGTCGCAGCAACGCGGACGATGATCGAGCGCACCGAGGCCCGGTTCGATCTGAAGCCGAAGCGCCTCGCCGCCGACACCGCCTATGGCACCGGGGCCTTCCTCGGCTGGCTGGTGAAGGAGAAGCGGATCACGCTGCACATCCCGGTCTCGGAGAAGAGTGATCGGCAGGATGGAATCTTCTCACGCGCCGACTTCATCTGGGACAAACGCCACGGCCATTACATCTGCCCAAACGGCAAGCTGCTGCGCACCAGCGGAAACGTCCATGACGGGCGTACACTGCTCTATCGCGCCGCCAAGCGGAAATGCGATGTAGCCCGCAAGAGGGCGGTGCTGAACGCGAACTGAGGCGCGCAAGATCCCGCGCGATCTCAGAGGACGCTCGCGACGTCGCAGGCGGAAGATGAAGACGAAGGCTTCGAAAGGTCGCGTGACGAAAGAAAGCGCTTCGAGATGCGCTTTACGCACCTGAAGACCCATCACCGCTTCGAGCGGCTCCGGCTACGAGGCCTCTCTGGTGCGCGCGACGAGTTCCATCTCGCCGCAATCGTGCAGAACCTCAAGAGAATGGCGCTGCGACTGCTCCGGACGCCATCGCACGGGCCTGCGTGCGCGTCACTTGCGTCAGTTCAGTAGGCGTAAGGAGACCGGCCCAGCCGGGCAGGCGACGGCCGAGCAAGGTGACGCGACCTCCATCAACTCCCTGTCTACGGAGAGCCTGATCCCGCTCCGGCCCTTTATCGACAGTATCGGCCCCGAGCGGACGTGGCTACGCCTGTGCGTCTGTTAGGTTTGACTGGCAGCTCGGGCCGGCGGATCCGCCTGGTTTAATGCAAGGTGCACGAACAAGGCGCCTAGATCGACGAACGCCAACCGACTTCATAGATACGGAGGCTGTCCCCTTTCAGTTTGTTCGTCAAATCCGTTATTATCGTGCCTGCACGTGCTTCGTCATATGTCGCGACTTCTGCCGCGTAGACTCATGACGGTCTCAAATACATTAGTCGAGAGACGAGCCGATAGACGCACACCGAGTGCTGTAGGAAAGATACTTTCAAAACTCTCACGGACTTCTCTAAGTTCGGGCGCGAAGCTGATGTAGCTCATGAGGAATTCAGGTCTCATCATGAAGAACGCGCCACCCCTCTTAGCCGAGGCCGCTGCGCCGGCTCGCCTGACCTTTCCATCCTGCGTCAACCACCAAGTTTGAAAGCCCCATTTATTGCCCGGGCTCGTTTCATTGTTCTCAATGCGCTTGTGGAACACCCTGAGGATGTGCACCGCGTCGTTATATGCAAGCAACTCACCTTCCCGCTTAACATACCCACTGCTCTTCTTCGCTTCGTGGATCTTCTTCGCCAGCTCCTCTAATTCTTCCTTGTCGATGTCTTTCATCGTTTCGTCGTTCGCCTCGTATTTCATTCTAAATTTTCGAACGAGATAGCTCGCTAGTTCCACCTGAGCATCATTGGTTCTCACGTCCGCGTATGTTGCAAATTGAGAAATGTAAGCTTGCCACGATTTAGGCGGCTCAATTCCTTTCGCCGGCGCGAGACGAGCATAGAAATACGCCCGTATCAGGAGCCGATCGATATACTCCACCAGATCTAACGGAATTTTACGCTCCACTAAGCCGTAATTGTTTTCAAATTCTAGGACCTGAGCTCGCAAATGAGTTGCTACTTCCTCTACCGTTTTTTTCGTTAGGATAAGCTCGGAGCCGGCTTCCGCCAAGACAGCTAGTAAATTCTGGGTAATTCGGTTCTCCGGAGCCAAGAATTGCTCAGACAAAGCGCGTATCAGGAGATCGGTTCCAACGTACAGGCGAAATGTTTTTGCTATAGTGCGAAAATATTCAACGATCTTAGGCTCATTCTTGATGGTCAAAAGAAGAACGTATGTGCAACTTAGTCTTCCTTAGATAGTCACGTTCGGCCTCGCTGGATTTGTAAAAGGTGCCCCGAAGGAGGATCAGGGTGTACCGTCTTATGCGCCCCTTGTCTTTCGGTGTGAGGTTGCTTCTATCGACTTCCTTTGCAACTATTTCTTCAACGTCGGTGTAGAGCACGTCGTCCTTGGGACCGTTGCAGACGAATTGAGCCATCTCCAGGCCCTGACTCTCGAATACCCTTTCCAAGGTCGCGTGACAGACGGCGATTACAGACTTTCGGATGTCATCGACGTTTTCTTCTGCAGCCTCGGTTAGACGATCTTCGAGGACACACGAAACCTTCAACTTAATAAGATCGTCCTCGGCGTTTTCCGCAGCTATCGTCTGCCGTGTCTCATATGGAAGACAGAATTTATGCTCCTTTCGATACCATCGAATGGCGTCCTTCGGAGCATTCTTTGCAACCATCCTGCTAATGCGCTCGTCTATAACGCCTCGCATGAACTGTTTCGCTGCGGGTAACGTTCTCTCAATTCGCTCCTGAATTTCCTTTCGGTGCATAAAAATGCCCTTGTCAGGGTCGGTCTCGCCGAGCGCCCACAAAATCAGGCTGTCCGACACTGACTTCGAGTAACCCGCTTTTGTTGCGACAATTTTCGACCTCTTGGCGAAGAAACACAGCAAGGGTTCGATCGGTATACTCATTCGTGCGCGTCCCAATGTCTGCTGTCCCAGGTTTGTAAAGATATTCAATGGCCGGCTCTAAGAAAGCGCGGAATGCAGCCTGAATTGCCGGAGTGGCATTGATATTGATTTCGATGAAGCGGGCATCCCGTATCCTGATCTTGCAGTCGAACTATCGCTACGCACATCCTGTACCGTGTCGGCAACGTAGCAGGAAAAAAGCCGAGATCTCGAGAGCGCGTTCATAGATTGCGGAATTCGGTGAGCCATGCTCGAGCGTGGCGAAACAATTCACGGGTAGGAAAGATGCTGATTATCACGTGCGATCCCGACGAGCTAATCCCACATGATGCTTTTGCGGCACCGAACTTGTCGAAGTCGCTTTGCAGTTCTCCGGATCTTTGCGCGGACCGTCGCTTACTTCGAGATTTGTAGGAAGCTTGATGAGCCCGTCTCTTCGAAGAGCTCCGGCTCCGTGTCGTGCTCGCCATCGAATCCTTCTGCTCCACCATCGTGCATCCCTCCAAGCGGTACAAACTCCCTGTCTTGGATCGAGCCGTAGAATGTCTGTCCAAACCGTTCGAAATTAAACGTGTCGACGTCCGCTAGAGCGCGGGAGACCAGCCGAGGATCGATTGTTGTCATTAGTCACCATGCGTCTCAGTACGAAACCCTAGGGCGCTTGTCGGTGCTCGAAACGCCGACTGTTAAATCAGGTAATATTAGCAAGTCGCGAGAGGCGAGACATAAATCCGCCGAGTTCTGCTGTCGGCCAACCCACAGGTGCGTAGAAATCTCCTGGCATCACGAGCACTTGCAGCTCGATGGTGTAGCCAGGAATTCCAGACGTTGTCCCTGCGACTACGATCGTTCCAAGAGCCTGTATCGGGCTACCGATCCTGAGACCCCACGACTGTTCCGCATGTCCGCTTCTGGCCCTGATGAGACCTCACGCACGACGGCAGCGGCGTCGGTTTACGAGCCGCGACCGGACCATGTCGCCCGGACGCCTGCCCGCCTACTTGCACCGCGTGAAAATCCCGCGGTCCAAGTGGAAGTGGTTCCAGTGCGCCGCGTTGAAATCGGGGCCGATTGCGACGCGGAAATAGCGGCAGGCCCGCGCGTGCACCTCGTGCAGGAACTGCGCCTCGCGCCCCTGCCCCTTCCAGTCGCGCGCAACGCTGATCTCCTGTCCGTTCGCCAACTTGAATCCCCCGATGTCGACGGCGTTGGCAAGCGCGTGCTGGCTGCGCAGGGGCGCCCAGTTGTGGCTGCCGATGATGTTGCGGCAGGAATAGGTGCCCATGTCCTCTAGGCCGACGACGCGGCTGCCGAAGGTGGCGAGCGCCGCCGGCTGCACCTCGTACTCGACCCACAGCGCCAGCGCGGCGGCCGCCTCGCAGGTGAGCTGCTCGAGGCCGAGCTCGGCTCCGCCGACGGCGCTAACTCGCACGGCGTTCTCCCAGCCGCATCCATTCCGGATCGGGTTATCGGGGATCGGCGTCGCAGCGATGTGGGGCTCGACCAGCACCGACCGGCACTGCTCGGGATCGCGGCGCAGCGCGGCGAGCCGGAAATCGACGAACCAGGCCGGCCGCTCTTGCAGCGAGATTGGCGCGAACGGCGAGTAGCGCTGCGGCACCAGGCCGAACCAGAAGGCGGTGAGGAGCGCGACGAGCACGATGAGGCCGAGCAGGGTGCGCAAGAAGATCCGGCCGGGGCGGCGCATGAGAGATCCCGATAGTGCGGTTGGCTGGCCAGTATAGGGACGGCCGGGACGTCGGCCACGCGCCTCTGGCCCTGCGCCAGCGAATGTCGCGTTGACGTGGCGCCCACGTCACCTTCCTGCAGCTAGAAGTCGGACGTGATGCCGTCCTTCTCCCAGTCGCCGTAGCGAACGGGATCGGGACCTGGCGGACCGCCGATCTCCGCCTCGGGTGCCAACGCCGGCTTCTTTGCGCGCCGCCGTTCCTCAGCTTCCTTGAGTGCGCGCTTGGCGGCCTCGGGCAACTCGCGCTTGTCCTGTGTTTCGTCCATCGTGCAAACCCTTATCAGGGCCCTGGTTATCGGTAACCTTCCATTCCATATAGCATGTCTAATCTTGGTCCGCGCGAGGAGGCCGAGCCCATGAACTACGTAAAGACGGCGATGTTGCTCGCCCTATTGACCGCGATCTTCGTGGCGCTCGGCGCTGCGATCGGTGGGCAGTCCGGCATGGTGATCGCCTTCGTCTTCGCGCTCGCCATGAACGCCTTTAGTTACTGGAACTCCGACAAGGTCGTCCTGCGCATGTACGGCGCGCACGAGGTCGACCGAAGCTCGGCGCCCGAGCTCTACGGCGTCGTCGAGGAGCTTGCACGCAACGCCGGCCTGCCGATGCCGCGCGTCTACATCATGGACAACCCGCAGCCCAACGCCTTCGCCACCGGACGCAATCCCGAGCACGCGGCCGTGTGCGCCTCGACGGGATTCTTGCAGGCCTTGAGCCGGGACGAGCTCGCCGGCGTGCTCGGGCACGAGCTCACCCACGTCAAGAACCGCGATACGCTGATCATGACGATAGCCGCCACGATCGGCGGCGCCATCTCCATGCTCGCCCAGTACATGCAGTTCGGGCTTCTGTTCGGTGGCAACCGCGACCGCGGCGCGCTCGGGGCGGTCGGCGCGCTCATTGCCATCATCGTCGCACCTCTTGCTGCGATGCTCGTGCAGATGTCGATCAGCCGCTCGCGCGAGTACGCGGCAGACCGCGGCGGCGCCATGATGTGCGGGCACCCGCTCTGGCTCGCCTCCGCGCTCGGCAAGATCGAACGCTATGCGCGCCAGATCCCCAACGAGGAGGCGGAAAGCGTTCCGGCCACCGCGCACATGTTCATCATCAATCCCTTGAGCGGGCGCGGTCTCGACAACTTGTTCTCGACGCATCCCTCGACCGAGAACCGCATCGCCGCGCTGCAGGAGATGGCGCGCGAGAGCGGACAGATGGATGGCCCGCGCCAGGAGGACTCTCGTGTCGACGCCGGTCCTTGGGGCACGCCGGCCGCGCCGCGGCGCGCGCGCGGTCCGTGGGGCTAGGGACCGGTGTCAGCGGGCGCAGCCTCGTCAAAGGGCAAGATCGCAGCGCGCCCCAGTGGGAGTGAGCGCGACGTCGCGCCAGCGGGCCTTGCTGCGCGCGAGAGCGCCGTTCGCCTGGTGAGCGCCGTCCTGCGCCATCATCGCTCCCTCGATGACGCGCTCGCGAAGGAATTCGCATCGAGCCCGCTTGCTGCAAGGGACCGCGCGCTCGCGCGCCTCATCGCCGGCACGGTGCTGCGGCACTGGGGTGAGCTCAATGCCGTGCTCACGAGCTACCTGGAGAAGCCCCTGCCCGAGCGGCAGGGCAATTTGTGGCCGATCCTGCTCGCCGGAGCCGCGCAGCTCCTCTTTCTCGCGACGCCCCCGCACGCGGCCGTCGGCCTCGCCGTCGAGCAGGCGCGGCGCGATCGCCTCGCCAAGCGCTACGACCGGCTCGTCAACGCGCTCCTGCGCCGCCTGGCGCGCGAGGGCATGAGCGTGCTCAAGGACCGCGACGCCGTGCGGCTCGACATCCCCGCCTGGCTCTTCGACCGCTGGGAGAAGACCTACGGCGAGCGGACGGCGCGCCGCGTCGGCGCGGCCTCGCTCAGCGAGGCGCCGCTCGACATCACGGTCAAGAGCGAGCCTGAGGCGTGGGCGCAGCGCTTGGGCGGGATCGTGCTGCCGACCGGCTCGGTGCGGCTCGAGGCCGGCGGCCGCATCGAGGACCTTAAGGGTTACAGCGAGGGGGCCTGGTGGGTGCAGGACGCCGCCGCGGCGCTGCCCGCGCGCCTGCTCGGAGCCGTCGCCGGCTTGAGCGTCGCCGATCTGTGTGCCGCGCCCGGCGGTAAGACCGCCGAGCTTGCGGCCAACGGGGCGCAGGTCACTGCCGTCGATCAATCAGGCCCCCGCCTTGCTCGGCTGCGCGCCAACCTCGAGCGGCTGCAGCTCTCAGCCGACATCGTCGAGGCCGATGCGGCGACATGGAACCCTGGGGCTCCGGGGCGGACCTTCGACGCGGTCCTGCTCGATGCCCCCTGCACCTCGACCGGCACGATCCGTCGCCACCCCGACATCCTGCATCTGAAGCGGTCCGAGGACATCACGGCCTTGGCCCAGCTGCAGTCGCGCTTGCTCGACAACGCTGCGCGCCTCGTGAAGCCGGGTGGCACACTTCTTTACTGTACCTGCTCGCTCGAGCCGGAGGAGGGCCTCGAGCAGATCGCGCGGCTGCTCGCGCGCGCCCCGCAGCTCACTCGGGCTCCGATCGCGGCCGGAGAAAGCGGGATTGCACCCGACTGGCTGACGCCCGAGGGCGATCTACGCACTCTGCCCTGCCATCTGCCGCATGAGCGCAAGGAGCTGTCGGGGCTCGACGGTTTCTATGTCGCGCGGCTCGTGCGCAGCGCCTCTCGATCTGAATCACACTAGAATCAAAAGTTTGCTAGTGTCCTTCGAGCGCGAAGCTCGTTCAAAGCCTGCCGCAAGGTACGGGCGAGCTTCGTGATCGGGACACTAGGGCAACTGCACACAGATCCTCGTTCTCCTCTCCTTGTCTTGAGGCGCGCGCGGAGGTAGTGCGAGCATCATGTCGGCTGTGCGCGAAGCGATAGAGACAGGGAGCCGGACCTTGGCGACGGAGGGCCGCCGATGTTCGAGCTGACGCTCAAGGAGCGGATCCGCAACGCCGCCCTGGTGGCCGAACGCTCGAAGCGGTCGGCCGTGGTCGGAATGCTGGCTTCGCGGCTGCTCGCATGGTCGTTCACGCCGCCGCCCGCCGATCAGCTGCTGATCGTGCCGCAGGACCTGCGCACCGCCGACCCGAGCTTCTGGCGCGAGATCGAGCATGGCCAATTCGGCCTTGCCGGCTCGATCGCTTTCTTGCGCGGCCGCTCGCCCTTCGACATCGATCCGCCCAATCGTGGCTGGGCGCGCGAGCTGCACGGCTTCGGTTGGCTTCGCAATCTCGGCGCCGCCGGCGAGGAGGAAGCGCGCCAGACGGCACGCCGCCTGGCGGCGGAATGGGCGATCCGCTTCGGTGCCAGCAAGGGCGTGGCCGCCGAGCCGGCGGTCGCCGCGCGCCGGTTGATCTCGTGGCTCTCGCATGCCTCGCTGCTGCTCGACGGCGCCGATGCCGCGTCCTACGAGACGATAACCTCGAGCCTCGGTCGCCAGCTCGCCGTGCTGTCGGCCTCCTGGCGTGAGGCGCCCGACGGCTATCCGCGGCTCCTCGCGCTCATTGCGCTGACGTTTGCCGGCCTGTCGATCGCCGGCCACGACCGCCAGCTCAAGGACGCGGAGACGACGCTTGCGGTCGAGCTCGGCCGGCAAATCCTGCCCGACGGTGGCCACATCAGCCGCAATCCCTGCATCCTCGTCGAGCTGATGCTTGACCTGCTTCCTTTGAGCCAGTGCTTCGTCTCGCGCAGCCGCAAGCATCCCCCGCAGCTCCTCGACGTGATTGTCCGCATCCTTCCGATGCTGCGCTTCCTGCGCTTGGGCGACGGCATGCTCGCCCGCTTCAACGGCATGAGCGTGCCGCAGGCGGCAGGGCTCGGCACGGTTCTGGGCTATGACGACGGATCGGCGCCGGCGCTCAGCGAAGCGCGCTCCTCCGGCTACGCGCGCCTCGAGTGCGCCAAGAGCATCGTCATCGCCGACGTCGGGGTGCCACCCCCGCTCCCGGCGGCGGGAGAGGCGCAGGCTGGCTGTCTGTCGTTCGAGATGAGCAGCGGTGCGCGCCTCATCTTCGTCAACGGCGGCATGCCCGGTCCCGCCGGCGCCGACTGGAACTCGGCGGCGCGCGCCACGGCGAGCCACAACACGCTGTGCCTGGCCGAGAAGTCGTCCTCCAAGCTCGTGTCGCACCGGCGTCTGGAGACGCTGATAGGTGCTCCGCCGATCCGTCACCCCGACCAGGTGGACTGGCACGTAGATGACCCGGGCGATGGCATCGTGCTTGAAGCAAGCCATGACGGCTACCTTCGCCGCTTCGGCCTCATCCATAGCCGCCGCTTGTTTCTCTCCTCCGATGGGAGACGCCTGGAGGGCCGCGACCGCCTCGACGGACCGCGCCAGAAGGTACGGCTCCGGGCCGACCTTCCATTCTCGATCCATTTCCACCTGCATCCCGACGTCAGCTGCCGGCTGGAGACGGATTCGAGTGTGGTCGAGCTCAAGCTGGCCGACGGCCAGAGGTGGCTCTTTACGGCGGCGGAGGTGCCGCTCGCCGTCGAGGAGAGCACCTTCTTCGCCAACAGCACGGGCCCGCGCAGCGCGCTCCAGATCGTCTTGAGAGCGGCAACGTTCGGCGAGAGCGAGGTCAGTTGGGCCGTCACGCGGGTCGGCGAGGAAAAAGCGCAATGACAAGCAAAATCCGCCGGGCGCTCGTTTCCGTATCGGACAAGACGGGGCTCGCCGACTTCGCGCGCTCGCTCGCTGGCATGGGCGTTGAGCTTATCTCGACCGGGGGCACCGCTGCGGCGCTGCGCGCTGACGGACTTGCCGTGAAGGACGTCGCGGATCTCACGGGGTTTCCCGAGATCCTCGACGGCCGCGTAAAAACGCTGCATCCCAAAATTCACGGCGGCCTGCTCGCCGTGCGCGGCAACGCCAAGCACGAGGCGCAAGCCGCCGAGCACGCAATTGCGCCCATAGATCTCCTCGTCGTCAATCTCTACCCCTTCGAGGCGACGGTGGCGAAGGGAGCGCCCTACGATGAGTGCATCGAGAACATCGATATCGGCGGCCCTGCCATGATCCGCGCCGCCGCGAAGAACCATGGAAGCGTCACTGTCATCGTCGAGCCGGACGACTACACCGGCGTGCTCGAGGAGATGCAGGCGAACGACGGAGCAACCACGTTAGAGCTGCGCCAGCACCTCGCCGCCAAGGCTTTCGCCCGCACGGGCGCCTACGACGCCGCGGTCAGCGGATGGTTCGCTTCTCGGCTCGGCGAGGACGAGCCCGAGTGGCGGGCCTTCGGCGGCCGGCGTTCGCACGCCCTGCGCTACGGCGAGAACCCGCACCAGTCGGCGGCCTTCTATGTTTCAGGCAATGCGCGCTTCGGCGTGGCGACGGCGGTCCAGCATCAGGGCAAGGAACTCTCCTACAACAACCTCAACGATACGGATGCCGCCTTCGAGCTGGTGGCGGAGCTGGGGACGGAGGGACCAGCGGTCGCCATCATCAAGCACGCCAACCCGTGCGGCGCCGCGCTCGCCGGCTCGCTGAAGGAGGCGTATCTGAAGGCCTTAGCGTGCGATCCCGTCAGTGCCTACGGCGGTATCGTCGCCCTCAACGGCACACTCGACGCGGCGGCGGCGGCGGAGATCGTCAAGATCTTCACCGAGGTCGTGATTGCACCCGAGGCAACCGCCGACGCCAAGGCGATCTTTTCCGCCAAGAAGAACCTGCGGCTGTTGACTACGGGCGGCGTGCCCGACCCGCGCGAGCCCGGCGTCATGGTGCGCTCGCTCGCCGGTGGTCTGCTCGTGCAGTCGCGCGACAACGGCGTCGTCGGCATGTCCGATTTGAAGGTCGTCAGCAAGCGCGCGCCGACGCGCCAGGAGCTCGCCGATCTCCTGTTTGCGTTCAAGGTCGCAAAGCACGTCAAGTCGAACGCCATCGTCTACGCCAAGGACGGCGCCACCGTCGGCATCGGCGCCGGCCAGATGAGCCGCGTCGATTCTGCGCGCATTGCCGCGCTGAAGGCTGTAGATGCGGCGGCGGCAAGCGGCGCGAGCGCGCCCCTGACGAAGGGCTCGGTCGTGGCGTCGGACGCCTTCTTCCCGTTCGCGGATGGTTTGCTCGCCGCGGCGGAAGCGGGGGCGACGGCCGTCATCCAACCGGGCGGCTCCATGCGTGATGAGGAGGTGATCGCGGCCGCGGACGCGAAGGGCCTCGCCATGGTCTTCACCGGCATGCGCCACTTCCGGCACTGAGGCGATGGAGGAGGCGGGCTCCGTCACTTTGCGCCCTGCCGCGAGGTCGGACTGGGACCTGATCCGCGGCTGGCTCGCGCGTTCCGACATTCAGGACTGGTGGGGGCCGCTGGCGGCGACCGAGTCCGAGGTTAATATGGCGCTCAGCTCTCAGCACGCCCTGTGCCGCATCATTGAGGCCGACGGACAAGCGGTGGGCTACGCGCACGCCGTCGACGCCACGCTCTGGGGCGAGGCGCTGCCTGAGGACCTGCAGCCGGGCACGTGGGACCTCGATCTTTTCATCGCGTCGGAGGAGCATCGTGGCAGAGGCGTCGGCCAGGCCGCGCTGGCGCTGCTCAAGGAGGAGGTATTCGCCTCGACGCTGGCCCTCGCCGTGTGCGTCTTCCCTTCGATCAGGAACGAGCGCGCCGTGCGCGCCTACGAGAAGGCCGGGTTCCGCTGGAAACGCATCTGGAACGACCCCCACGCCGGGCCTTCCTGGTTCATGGTTGCCGAGCGCCCACGGGGGTGATTCAAGCCCGAATTGGCGGGTGCGGGGCTGCCGGCGGGGGCATGCGAAGCGGCTTAATCGGGCGAGCCGTAGCCCGGCCTTGATTGTCCTCGGCCACTAAAGGCTTTAAGGTGCCGGATGGTTTGACCGAGTTGGGGGAATGCAGCCGTGAATACAGTTATTAGGGCCATCATCTTCGTCATCATTCTGGCCGCCGTCGTGGCTGGGATCGTCTACGTCTATACGCCGCTGCCGGAAAAGGCATCGGCGCCGGCGCCTGCCACTGAAACCACGCCGGCCGCTGCACCCGAGGCTCCGGCAGCTCCGCCTGCCGCTGCTCCGGAAGCTGCCGAGCCGGCCGCGCCTGCGGCTCCAGAAGCCGCCGCGCCGGCAGCGCCTGCTGCTCCAGAAGCCGCCGCGCCGGCAGCACCTGCGGCTCCGGAAGCCGCCGAGCCGGCCGCGCCTGCGGCTCCCGCACCGGCGACCGAGCCGGCGCCGGCGACGGAGCCCGCGGCCCCTGCGGCGGAGCCCGCTGCTCCCGCTCCGGCGGCGCCCGAGACCGAGAAGCCTGCCGAGCCCTCAGGGCCATAAACGCAGCTGCCGTTGATGGAGGCTTTGCACCTCCATCAACGGCCGGCACGGCTTCATGCTTGAGCTAACTTGAGCTTGGCGTCGCGGTCGACCTATCCGCGCCGCTCAGTCGCCTTTTTCAGGCGCCGGCGCAGGTTCGTTACCGCCCGGCTTATCGTCGTGGTCGTCCTTCTCCGCAGTCGCCTCCTTGGCCTTGTCGAGCACCTCGGCAGTGGCCTGCTTGGCCTTCTCCAGTACGTCGCGCGCCGCTGCGGCTGCCTTGTCGAGGATCCGGGTGGCCTCGCTCGCCTTGTCCATCGCCTCCTTGCTCTTTTCCTTACTGGTGTCGAGTGCCGAGCTCGTGTGCTCCTTGGCGATGTCGATCGCCCGCATCACCGCGCGCTTTGCACTCTCGATGGCCGAGTTGGTGGCATCCTTGGCATGATCGATCGCCGCGTCGACCGAATGGTCGCGATCGGCGTCATCGGAGGGCTCGTTGGCCGGCTCCTCGGCTGCGGGCTTGGAGGCCGGCTTCTCGTCGGCGACCGCCCGGGTTGCTAAGAGCGGTGGGAAGAGCAGCGCTGCCGCCGCCGCCAAAGCGAATACTCGTTTCATGTCACATCCTGCCGTTGGCTTTCCTCATCGTGTCTTGCCCCTCGATGAGATGGGGAGCCGGCGGCCGCGGCACCAGAGTGCTTCACTAAGGCGCGCGCGGGGGCTGGCGGACGGCGAACATCATGATCATGCCGGTGATCAGGAACAAGGCGATGGCCGACATGCCCAGCCGCTGGTTGCCGGTCGCCGCGGTGACGGTGGCGACGAGGAAGGGCGCCATGAAGGCGGTGACCTTTCCGGAAAATGCGAACAACCCGAAAAACTGCGTGACCTTCTCCTGAGGGGCCAGGCGCGCCAGCAGCGAGCGGCTCGAGGCCTGGACCGGCGCGGAGACGATGCCGACGACGATCGCGAAGGCTAAGAACACTTGTTCGCCAAGCGAGGAGAAGGGCGCCGAGCCCGGCACCTTCGGCGTCACCTCGACGACGTAGAGGATGTGCGTTGGGTCGACCGACAGAATGCCGAGCGCGCCCACGAGCAAGCCTAACAATGCAGTGATGATGACGGCCTTGGCGCTGAAGCGGTCATCGAGCGCGCCGCCGATGAGAGCGCCGAAGGCGCCGACCAGCGTCAGCACGATGCCGAAGATACCGAGCGCGAGCGCGCCCCAGCCGAACACGGAGGCGCCGTAGATCCCGCCGAACGTGAAGATGGCCGTCAGGCCGTCCGTGAAGATCATGCGGGCGGCGAGGAAGATTAGGATGTTGGGGTTGTGCGGCAGCGAGCGAACGGTATCCCACAGCTCGGCGGTGGCAGGGCGACCGTCGTGCGGCCGCGCCTGGCGAATGTCGGGCACGAACGCGAAGAAGGGGATCATGAAGAGGAGAAACCAGGCGGCCGAGAAGGGTCCGACGAGCCGATCACCCTCGCGCGCGCCCATGTCGAGGGCGAGAAGCGGGTTAAGGCCCAGAAGCGTCTTGCCCGTCGATGGATCGGGGACGATGAGCCCGGCCATCAGCGCGAGGCTGACGAGGCCGCCGAAATACCCGCACGCCCAGCCGGCGCCCGACAGCCGCCCGAGCTCGCTCTGCGGCACGAGGCCCGGCATGATGGCATTGGTGAACACGGCGGAGAACTCGGCGCAGGCGGTCGCGCACACGAAGGCGAGCAGGACGAGGTAGATCGTCGGCATCGGGGCGTGCGGCGTCAGCGATCCATAGAGCGGTCATGGCGGTGGCCAGCACGACGGCCAACACCGCGATCCATGGCTTGCGGCGTCCGCGCCCGTCGGCGAAGGCGCCGAGAAACGGGGCTCCGACCGCGACAAGGACGCCAGCCACCGCCGCGCCGTATCCCCACAGCGTTTGCCCGCGCGCGCCGTCGCCGACCACTGTGGTGGCGAAGTAGGGAGCGAACAGGAACGTCAGGATCAGCGTGTAGAAGGGCTGCACGGCCCAGTCGAACAGCATCCACGAGATGCGGGCGCGCAGCGGTGCCCGCGTCGTGGCGCCCGCAGCGGACGTTTGAATGTTCAAGGCAGTCCCCTCGACGATTGGCCCCGACCCGCAGGACATAGCATGAAATGCGCCCGGCGCATCGCGCCGCCATCCTCGAGGCAGGGTTAAGGCAGCACGATCAGGTGGTCGGGAAGCTCGTTGGGGTTGCGCGTTCCGGGGGGGAATTGCCGCGCCAGATGGCCGCCCGCGGTCTCGATCGCTGCAACGAGCCCGTCGGCCGCCCGGTCTTTGGCGATCGCCGCCGTCAGCTCCTTGACGATCGACGTCCAAGTGCCAGCCGGCACGGCAGCGTCGATCGCCGTATCAGCGAGGATCTCCACGTACCTCTCGGCCACGGATACGAAGATGAGCACGCCGGTTTGGCCGGCCGTGGTGTGCAGGTTCTGTACGAGAAATTGCTCAACCGCGCGCTGATGCGCATGCAGCCGCTTGATGTGCAGCGGCACCAGCGCCGTGCGCACCGGCATGGGCAGCAGGAGCGCCGTCAGGATCAGGAAGCTGCCGAGCTGCGCCAGATAGATCGATTGAACGTCGAGATGCGTTGCGACGATGAGCACCCAGGGCACGAGCAGGCTTGCGAGCGCAGCGATGAGCGGCGGCACGTAGAGATAAGAGTCGCTGCGGGCGGCGACGACGACCACGATCTCGCCCGACGTCGTGCGCTCGGCTTGACCGATCGCATCCGAGATGCGGGCCTCCTCATCGCTCGAGAATAGGCTCATCGCTCAAATCTCCCGCTCGGCTCGGTGCCGCCCCAATCCGTCACCAGCTGCCCGACGAGCCGCCGCCGCCGAAGCTGCCGCCCCCACCGGACCATCCGCCCCCGCCACCCCCGCCGTCGCCGCCCGACCAGCCGCCGCCCCAGCCTCCAGAGCTACCCGGGAAAATAATCGGGCCCTGGCGGCGCAGGCCCGGCTTTTGCGCGGCGAGCGATGAGCGGTAGATGGCCCACAGGATGTAGACCGCGATGCACAGCCAGAAGACGAAAAGGAGGACCTGCAGCGTTTCCGGCGTTCCCGGACCATGCGCCGAGCGCGCGCGCTCCTTGACGGCATCCGCGTCGCCCAACAGCACGTCCTTGATGTCGCGTACGCCCGCCTTGATGCCAGCGGGGAAGTCGCCGCGGCGAAACTCGGGCAGGATCGCGTTCTCGATGATGAGCTTGGAGAGGGCATCGGTCATGATCGGCTCGAGCCCGTAGCCGACCTCGATCCTGACCTTGTGCTCGTTGGGTGCGACGATGAGCAGGATGCCGTTGTTCTTGTCCTTCTGCCCGATCCCCCAGGCGCGCCCGAGCTGGTAGCCGAAGTCCTCGATCGTATAGCCCTGCAGCGACTTGAGGGTGACGACGACCACCTGATCGGTGGAGGTCTTCTCGATGCCGGCGAGCTCCTCTTTGAGCGCGGCGTAATCCTGCCCGCTCAAGATGCCCGCCTCATCGACGATGCGTCCGGTGAGCGCGGGGAACTTCGGCTCGGCAACCGCCGCGTCAATGAGTATTGCGCACAACAGGGCGGCGGCGATGAGGCTCCAGAGTCCCACGCCCCAGAGCCCCATGCCAAGTCGGGACGGCGAGGCAGCCATCTTCCGTTACCTCTTGGAGCGCCGGCTACTTCTGCGTGCCGAAATCGACCTTGGGCGTCTTCATCTCTTCCGCCGCAATGTCGAACGTCGCCATCTCCTTGGCGGAGGGATAGAGGGCGGCCCGCCACAGCCGTCCCGGGAACGTCGTCAGCTCGGTATTGTATTTGCGCACCGCATCGATGTAGTCGCGCCGCGCGATGGCGATGCGGTTCTCGGTGCCCTCGATCTGGCTCTGCAGCGCCAGGAAGTTCTGGCCCGACTTGATGTCGGGGTAGCGCTCGACGACCGCGAGCAGGCGCCCGAGCGCCCCGCCGAGCTGGGCCTGCGCGTCTTGGAACTTCTGCATGGCCGCGGGGTTGGTCAGGATGTCGGACGGGATGTTCGCCTGCACCTGGGTGGCCTTGGCGCGGGCCTCGACCACGTCGGTCAGCACCGTGCGCTCCTGCTGGGCGAATCCCTTGACCGTCTCCACGAGGTTCGGGATCAGGTCGGCACGGCGCTTATATTGGTTCAAAACCTCCGACCACGCCGCTTTGGCGTTCTGCTCGTAGGTCGGAATGGTGTTGATGCCGCAGCCGGCGAACGTCAAAGAGACGAGGGCGAGGGCTACGACCCCCAGGGGACGAGCAAAGCGAAGCGCCGACGCATGAGCCATGACGGTAGCCTCCGAGGGAAGGGCAGGCCTCTATTATTGGCAGACATCGGCGGGCGCAAGCGCATCGCGTCAAGCCCTAGTTTTCTCAAGCTCTTTATTGCCGCCTCGGGCATGCGCGCCTATGGTGCGGCGGCCAGTGATTGCGGCTTGTTCCCATGGCTGCCATATTCCCGCGCCATTGAGCATTAGCGGCCGTCTCGAGTGCGTGAGAGGGCATACGGGGAAGTGCGGGGACCATGCGCAACTCGATCGCGATAATGAATACCAAGGGCGGGGTCGGCAAATCGACCATCGTTCTCGCCCTTGCGGAGACATTATCCACCCACCACGGCAAGAACGTTCTCGTGATCGACAGCGACGCCCAGGCGAGCGTGTCGAGCATGCTGATGACGGTGTCGAACCTCTACAAGCTGCAGAGCGAGGGGGCGACGATCGTCGATTATCTGCATGCCACTGTGCTCAAGGGGCAGACCGCCGAATGGCCGAAGTTCATCGTGCGCAACGTCTCCGACGTGGACGATGCCCGGACGGTGTTCCTGCTTCCGAGCGACATGCAACTCACCCTGCTCGAGCGCGAGGTGTCCAAGGAGAGCCTGCACGCGCGCCTGCGCATGGTGATCGGCGAGCTCTTGGCGGGTGTGCGCAAGGTCTTCGACATCGTGCTCGTCGACTGCCCTCCGGGCCTGTCGGTTTTGACCGAGAGCTGGCTGCGCGAGGCCGACTTCCACGTCTCGCCCACCAAGGCCGACTACGTCTCGGTGTGCGGGCTCGAGGTCTTCCGCCGCTTTAAGGGGCTCAATCCGGAGATGGGCTTCGCCGAGAACCTTGGCGTCGTCGTTAACATGAAGGAAACCAACTCGACCTCGGACGAAGAGTATCACCGCTGGCTCGAGAGCAACCCTGAGAACCGCTGCTTCGCCCAGGCGATCCCGCGCATGTCGGCGCTGCAGGACGCCGCGAACTTCCAGACCACGAGCCGCAGCTACCTCGCCAAGTATCCGGGCCAGGCGGGGGTCGCGGTGCGCGCGCTCGCCAAGGAGCTCTTGGCACGCCTCGAGGCGGCCGCTGCCGCAACGGAGGAGGAGGAGCCTCACGCGCCGGCTGCCGCTGCCGCCAGCGCCTGACGGTTGCGCCTTTTTCATTCTCGTTGTGTCGCGAGGAGAAAACTGGAGCGGGCGATGAGATTCGAACTCACGACCCTCACGTTGGCAACGTGATGCTCTACCCCTGAGCTACGCCCGCATCCTTTGGGTATGGCGCCGGCAAAGTGCGGCGCGGAAACGCCTTATGGCGCAACTGCCGGTCCATTGCAAGGCGTGCGCATGGATGCGCCCGGCAGTGGCCATGCAAGCCGCCGCTCAGTCCTTCTCTCCGGTTCCGGCCTTGAAATAGCTCTTCAGTTTGCATTGGGAGAAGCCGCCGCCCGAGAGGACGCTCTTTACCTCCTTCAGCGCCGTCGCGCGGTCTGCGCCGACGCCCGCCGCGCAAGCTGACTGCGGATCATCGCAGCACATCACCGCAAAGATGTGATCCATGCCGTTGGTTGAGGCCGGCGTCTCGGCACAGCTCTGCGAGACCTGCTTGCAGGCGAGCACGGCGAGCTTCTTGGCTTGGTCCTTGGTCGTCGCCCACACGACGGTCGAGGAGTTCTCCTTGTTGGGTGCGATCGCCGCCCAGCGTTCCTGGGCAGAGGCGTGCCCGCAAAGGAGGGTGACCGTCAACAACGCCAGCGTGGCGGCGGCGAGCCGCATGGCAGGTCTTGCAGGCATCTTCTCTCCTTTTGGCTCGATCGGCTCGAATTCTACTGCCGCCGCTGACGCCCAGCAAGCGCACAACGGAAGCGCTCCCTGGGGGGCGCCGAAGCCTTCACCATACCCCGGCGGGTTGGCGTCTTGGTGGCAACCGCTTAGGTATGACCTGAACGAGGAGGCCAACCGCCATTCATTAAAGATGCCGATGCCCGCCACCCGCCAGGACCTGTTCGCCCGCCTTGCCGAGCTCGGGATTGCCACGCGCACGCTCGAGCATGAGCCCATGTTCACAGTTGCCGAGAGCAGCAAGCTTGGCCCCGAGCTGCCTGGCGTGCATACCAAGAACCTGTTTCTCAAGGATGAGGACGGCGCGCTCTTTCTCGTCGTCGCCAAGAGCTCGACGCGCGTCGATCTCAAGGCGTTGGCGCGCGCGCTCGCGGCGGGCCGCTTCAGCTTCGGCAAGCCGGAGCTGTTGATGGAGACGCTCGGTGTGTCGCCGGGGTCGGTCACGGCGTTCGCCGTCATCAATGATCCCGAGCGGCGCGTGCGCGTCGTCTTGGACTCGGAGTTGTTGACCCACGACAGCCTCAATTGCCACCCGCTGCAGAATACCGCGACGACGAACATTGCGCGGGACGATCTTTTGCGGTTCATTCGTGCCTGTGGCCATGAGCCGAGGATCGTCGTGCTCGCAGGGGCAACGGCGGCCGGGGCGAGCTCGTGAAGACGGCTCCGCCGCATCTCGCGCAGTCGGCCGGGCTGCTCATCTTGCAGGTCCGACCCGGCATCACGATTTTGCGAGGGCGGGATTCTATCGCATCCGCGGCGGCGCGCTGATCGCTATTTGGAACAAAAAATAGGTGGCCTAGCGCGGTTTTGCTATTGAGGGATTGGCGAGGATGCGAAGGGCCGCGAGGAGACGCAAATGGAATTTGGTGCGCTGAAGGGGTCGTTGGGGGGCGAGGCCGATGCCGAGCTCATCAAGAGCTCGACCACGGCAGGCTTCGCCAAGGATGTCTTGGAGGCCTCGCGCACGGCGCTCGTGATCGTCGATTTCTGGGCCGCCTGGTGCGGGCCGTGCAAACAGCTGACGCCGATCCTGGAGAAGGTGGTCAAGAGCTACGCCGGAAAGGTGCGGCTCGTGAAGATCAACGTCGACGAGCACCCGGGCATCGCCGGGCAGCTGCGCATTCAGTCGCTGCCCACGGTCTATGCCTTTCGCGACGGCCGGCCGCTCGACGGCTTCATGGGCGCTCAGCCCGAAAGCGCGATCCGTGCCTTTATCGAGCGGCTGATGGGCGCGGAGACGCAGGAGGATTTGGCAAGCGTTCTGGGCGCTGCCGAGCAGGCGCTGGAGGAAGGCGACGCACAGACCGCGGCGGAGATCTTCGCTGCCGTGCTGCAGGAGCATAAGCAAAACCCCGCGGCGCTCGCCGGCTTGGCGCGCTGCTATCTGCAGACGGGCGACTTGACGCGCGCCGAGCAGATGATCGCCCTCGTTCCACCCGATGAGCAGAACGTTGCCGCGGTGCAGCGCGTCAAGGCGGCGCTGGAGCTGGCACGCAAGGCCGGCCAGGAGGACAACCGCGCCGCTCTCGAGACGCGGCTCGACGGCAACCCGGCCGATCATCAGGCCCGCTTCGACCTTGCCGTCGCGCTTGCCGCCCGCGGGCAGAAGGCGCAAGCCGTCGAGCATCTTCTCACTCTCGTACAGCGCGGCCGCAAGTGGAACGATGAAGCTGCGCGCAAGCAGCTCGTGCAGCTGTTCGAGGCGTGGGGGCCCAAGGACCCCGCGACGGTCGATGGCCGCCGCCGCCTGTCGTCGTTGTTGTTCTCATAAAGGGCAATCGAGCCGGGAAGGATAGAGGCCCAGTGTCACCGACCGACCGTTACCGGCGCCCGTCGGACCTACCGCCGCGCATCCCCCTGTTCCCGCTGCGAGGCGCCATCCTTCTGCCGCGCGCTACCCTGCCCCTCAACGTGTTCGAGCCGCGCTATCTAGAAATGCTCGACGACGTCATGTCGGGCGATCGCCTGATCGGCGTCGTGCAGCCGGCGCCCGGCGGAGAGCACGACGACGAGGAGAGCCCGCTCGGCAGCTCGATCGGCCTGCGCAACGTGGGCTGCGTGGGCCGCGTGACGACCTACCAGGAGGTCGATAATGGTCGCCTCATGATCACGCTGACCGGCATCATGCGCTACGACATTCTCGACGAGGCGCTGACAGACGTGCCGTACCGGGTGGCGAGCGTCAGCTACGATCGCTTCGCCTCCGACTTGAGCGAGGGCCTCGGCGAGGATCAGGTCGATCGCACAAATCTCCTGCGCGTGCTGCGCTCCTATCTCGATGCCAACCGGCTGGAGGCCGATTGGGGCGCCATCCAGCGCGCCTCGAGCGAGTTCCTCATCAATGCGCTGTGCGTGATGTGCCCTTATGGGCCGGAGGAGAAGCAGGCGCTGCTCGAGGCGGAGGACTTGAAGCGGCGCGCCGACGTGCTCGTGGCGCTCGCCGAGATGGAGCTCGCTTCGAGCGGCGGCAGCGGCAGCACGCTGCAGTGATCTGGAGAGGCGCTCGATGAGCGAAACCAACGACAAGGAACGACCGCGGATCGACGCGAAATTGCTCGAAATCCTGGTTTGTCCGTTGACGAAGACGACATTGCAGTACGACGCGGCGGCGCAGGAGCTCATCAGCCGCGCAGCGGGCCTCGCCTATCCGATCCGCGACGGCGTGCCGCTGATGACCGTCGAGGCCGCTCGCCGTCTCGGCGAGCCTACCGGCACGCCCGACACTCCCTAACAGGCATGGTTAGCGTTAACCATTCCGCTTCAGCGTTTCGAAACGCCCCTATGGTTGGGTCACCCGCCGGTATCAGGTTGAGCGTTGCAGGTTGCGGCAGGCGTGAGCCAGAAGACTTCCAGTTCGACGGCCCCAGAGGACGCCGCCCGCAATGCCATTGCCGGGGGACGGCTGTGGTCGCGGCTGACGTCTGAGGCGCACCCCGCCGAGGGCTCCTCCAAGCCGGCCAGCCGGCCAAGCCTCTTTGATGCTTTCATCGCGACGCGGCTAGCTGGCCTCGCGCTCGGCGGCGCGCTTGCCGCGCTCCTCGTTGCTCTGCTGCTGGTGCGGGGTCCGTTCGCGCCCGTGCAAATCCTCGCCATTCTCGGCGCGGCGCTCGGGCTTCTTTCCCTGCATTTCGCCCTGCGCCGCCGCGAAGGCGAGACACATGATCCCGCATCTGCGGGCCTCAAGAGCTTCGGCGCGCGTCTCGAGCGGCGCCTGGAGCAATTGCAGGATGTGCAATGGGAGCTCAACGAGAACGAATCGCGCTACCGCGCCTTGCTTGACGCGCAGGAGGACATGATCCTGCGCCGCGACGCCCAAGACCGGCTGACTTTCGCCAATCGCTCCTTCTTGCACAAGTTCGACGTCGCCGCCGAGCAGGTCTTGGGCAGGCCGTTCAAATTCGAGACGTGCGACGAGGACGGACCCGCGCCGCTTTCGACGACGGACGAGTTGCGCCAGAAGCACTTCATCCGCCAGGTGCATACCGCGAGCGGACCCCGCTGGATCGAGTGGGAGGAGCAGCTCGTCCCCGCAGCGGACGGCACAAATTTCGAAGTGCAGAGCGTCGGACGCGACATCACCGATAAGCGCATTATTGAGGTGCAGCTCGCCGAGGCGTGCGACCAGGCGGAAGCCGCCAATCGGGCAAAGTCGCGGTTTCTCGCGGCCATGAGCCACGAGATCCGCACGCCGATGAACGGCATCCTCGGAATGGCGAGCCTCCTGCTCGAAACCCAGCAAACGCCCGAGCAGCAGACTTATGCGCACGCCATCGACCAGTCGGCGCGCACGCTGCTTGCTCTCATCGACGAGATTCTCGACTTCTCGAAAATCGAAGCCGGCAAGTTGGAGCTCAACGATGCGCCGTTCGCGCTCGAGACGTGCGTGCAAAGCGTGGTCGAGCTGCTCGCGCCGCGCGCCCACGAGAAGGGTCTCGAGGTTGCTTGGTCCGTCGATCCCGAGTTGCCGCATCTTGTTGCGGGCGACGAGACGCGCGTGCGCCAGATCCTCCTCAATCTCCTTTCGAATGCGGTGAAGTTCACCGACCGGGGCGGCGTCTGCGTCAACGCGGTCGCAAGCAAGGGGCTGACGGTGCGCGCCCCCAGCGAGGTCGTGGTGGAAATAGGCGTGGAGGATACGGGCATCGGCATGTCGCAGGAGGACATGCACGGGCTGTTCGCCGAGTTCGAGCAGGCCGACACCGCCATTCGCCGGCGCGACGGTGGAACCGGCCTCGGCCTGGCGATCTCCATGCAGCTGGCGCGCGCCATGGGCGGCGACATCCGCGTCGTCAGTGCGCCCGGGAAGGGCTCCACCTTCACGGCCGCCCTCGTGCTGACACGGATGGCGCCCGTTACCGCGGAGGCAGCCGATCGCGGCATGGTCGCCGAATTGGGCCGCGTTCTGCTCGCGTTCGACCGGCCGCTCGAGCGGCGCGCTCTCAGCTACGCGCTTGCATCGAGCCGGATTCCCGCCGAGGAGGTGGATTTCGCCGCGGCTCCATCCGCGCTGGAGACGGCGGCCGGCAAGAGCGAGCCCTTCGACCGCATCGTCGTTGACGGAGCGCAGGGAGCGGCTGCCGCCGGCCACTTGCTGGCAACGGCGCGAGAGCTCAATCCGCACGCGACGGTGCGCGGGATCGTCCTCGTCAACGTGCTCGCGCGTGCAAGCCTTTCGGAGTTCCGCGCAGCCGGGTTCGATGCCTATCTCGTTCGACCCGTGCGCCCGGCCTCCATGATGATGCAGCTTGGGCTGCGCGGTGGGCGCAGCGTCGATCTCGGTGAGTCTGCGCTCGGCGGAGAGAGCTCAAGCATCAATGCTTCCGTCGTCGCGCCGCAACGCCACGTGCTGCTCGCAGAGGACAACGAGATCAACGCGCTTCTCGCCAGGCGCGTCCTGGAAAAATGCGGATGCGACTACATCGCCGTATCGAATGGGCAGGAGGCGGTGGCGGCTGTGCGCCGCTCTCTCGAGGGTGAGGCACCCCCTCTCGACTTGGTGCTTATGGATATTTTCATGCCCCAGCTCGATGGCCTCGAGGCCGCCCGCGAGATCAAGAGGCTGTACGGGGCTTGCGCCGAGGGCGGATCGCCGCCAATTGTTGCATTGACGGCGAGCGCGTTTGCCGAGGATAAGAAGCGATATCTCGAGTCCGGGATGGACGATTACCTGGCGAAACCGTTCGATAAGGCGAGCCTCGAGGCCGTCTTGAAGCGCTGGTTCGGGCGAGCGGCGGGTGGTGATACGAACGCCGCGGCCTAACAGCGCGCTGCGGCGCTGGGGGGGAGGCCATCTAAAGTCTGTCATGGAATCGTGCTATCCGCCTATTGTCATTGGAAAAAATGCCGGCCTTGGCGCCGCCACGCCTACGCTCGCGTGGTGGCGCCTTTTCGGAGATGGCCCCCACCGGCCGTCGATGCCCGGTGAGAAAATAAGGGGAGACGCGACATGAGGTCTGCGGCGCGGCGCATGGCCAGCCGTTTGGCGAGCAGCGCGAAGTGGCAAGCGGTGCCGCGCGGTCTCTTGGCGCTGCGAGCCCTGACCGACGGGCGCGGCGCTCCTTTTCCCGTGCGCAAGCCGGAGAAAATCTACGGCAAGGTCGGCAACCTCGAGGTTCGGCTGGCGCGCAGGCGGCGCGAGGTCCGACTGGCGCAACGCTTGCGCTATCAAGTCTTCTACGAGGAGATGTCGGCAGTCCCCAGCCTGCGCGCGGAACTGCGCCGGCGCGACGAGGATCCTTATGATGCAGTCTGCGATCACCTCCTCGTCGTGGACGAGGCGGCCTTCTCCGATCCCGATGCCTGGGGCGGACTGAGGCGGCAAAAGGTGGTCGGCACCTACCGCGTGCTGCGGCAGGACATCGCCGAGCGCACGCTCGGCTTCTACACGCAGAGCGAATACGACATCGCCCCTCTCGTTGCGGCGCGCTCTCCCCACTATCGCTTCGTGGAGTTGGGACGCTCCTGTGTCCTCGAGCCCTATCGCAACAAGCGCACGGTCGAGCTTTTGTGGCATGGGCTGTGGACCTACGTGCGCGAGCATGGGATCGACGTGATGATCGGCTGCGCCAGCCTGCCCGGGACCGATCCCGATCGGCACGCCATGGCGCTTAGCTTCCTGCATCACAACGCGTTGGCGCCGCCCGAATGGCGCTGCCGGGCGCACGACCGTCTCTACGTTCCCATGGACCGGCTGGCGCGCGCGGACATCGACGCCAAAAGCGCGCTCAAATCCCTGCCGCCGCTCATCAAGGGCTATCTGCGGCTCGGCGCCTACGTCGGCGACGGGGCAGTCATCGACCACCAGTTCGGCACGACCGACGTATTGATCATTCTGCCGGTGGAGAAGATCGACCCGCGCTATTTCGAGCACTTCGGCATGCCAAGCGAGATCAAGAGCCGCATCGCGGTCGACGCCTGAGGGGGCAAGCCCCGCCATCTGTGAGCGCCACCTGTGAGCGCCCTACGCGTTGCCCTGTAGGGAATGGTCGTCCGGCTCGGCCGGAGGTGCGCACGTGCTTCTTCAATGGCGGCGAATTTTCTTCAATGGCGGCGAATTTTCCTCACGCGCAGGCGACTTGCCGCTGCGTCCGCCGGCCGTCGCTCCTGAGCGGTGCGTCGCGAGCCGCAAAGTGCATTGGTTGATGGCGCGCCCGATGGCGCTGGCGGGGACAGGCGGGCTGAAATAGAAGCCTTGCGCCTCATCGTAGCCGGCGGCACGCACGGCAGCGAGGCTCGCCGCTGTCTCCACGCCCTCTGCGACGGAGCGCATGTTGAGCTCGCGCGCCAGATCGCCGACCGATTTGACGATTGCCACGCAGTCGTGATGCTCGGGGATGTCGCGCACGAATGAGCGGTCGATCTTGATCTTCTTGAACGGGAAGCTGCGCAGATAATTGAGCGTTGCAAAGCAGGTGCCGAAGTCGTCGAGCGTTATGGTGACGCCGAGCGCGTGCAGCTTCTTCAAGACCTCCTGCGTGCGCTCCCGGTCGCGCATGAGCACCGTCTCGGTGATCTCCAGCTGCAGTCGGCTCGGCTCCAAGCCCGTCGCCTCGAGCGCCTCCGTCACGATCTCGAAGACGTCGCAGCATTCGATCTGAACCGCGGAGAGGTTGACCGAGACCTTCATCGACTCCGGCCATTTCTTGGCGTCCGCGCAGGCGCGCAGCAGAGCCCAGCTCCCCATGCTGACGATGAGGCGCGTCTCCTCTGCGATGGGAATGAACTCGGAAGGCGGGATCATGCCGCGGCTCGGGTGCTTCCAGCGCATGAGCGCTTCGAAGCTCGACACGCGCCCTTCGTGCAGATCGACGATCGGGTGGTAGTGCAGGACCAGCTCCTCGCGCTCGACTGCGTGCTGCAGCTCGGCCTTGAGCGGGTTGGTGCCGGTGGTCTCGGCCGATGCGGGAGCAAAGACCGACTGCACGCCGCGGCCCATGGACTTGGCGCGATAGAGAGCCATGTCGGCGCTGGCGAAGAGCTGCTCGGGGTCTTGCCCGTGCTTGGGCGCGAGCGCCACGCCGATGCTCGCCTCGGCGTGGAGGCGGTGGCCTAAGACGTCGTGCGGCCGGCGGATATTCTGCAGGACACGCCTTGCGAGGTGGTCCGCCAGGTCCTCACGGTCGACGCCGACTTGCAGGATGGCAAACTCGTCGCCGCCGAGACGCCCCACGATATCGCCGGCGCGCAGGCTATTGCTGAGCCGGCTGGCGACGCTACGCAACAGGCCGTCGCCCACAAGATGGCCGTGCTTGTCGTTGATCTCTTTGAAGTGGTCGAGATCGATCCAGTGGAGGGCAAATCCCAAGCGCGGATCGTAGCATTCGAACTGCTGCTCGAGCCGCTCGCGGAAGTGGAAGCGGTTGGGGATCTCCGTCAACGTGTCGTGGCGCGCCAGCCACTTGATCTTTTCGTCCGACTGGCGCTGGGCGGTGATGTCCTCTTGCATGTCGACCCAGCCGCCGCCGGCGAGCGACTGGTAGGTGACGCGGATCACCCTGCCGTCGGCGAGGTTCTGGATTTCCTCCCGGTGGCCCGCCTGTGCGAGCCGCGCGACGTGGCCCTCGATCCAGCTCGCGATGCCCTCGTCGGAAACGCGCGCTCCCACCGAGCGGTGCATGTGGTAGCGCAGGATGTCGGCGAAGGCGGCGCCCGGGCGCGTCAGCTCCTCGGGCAGAAAATAGATGCGTGCGTAGGCCTGGTTGCAGACAACGAGCCGCTGGTCGGCGTCGAACATCGACAGACCGCGGCCCATGTGATTGAGCGCGGCTTCGAAGCACGTGTTGAGCTGCTCCAGCTTCTGATTGCGCTGAAGCGCTTCGGTCAGTTGCTCTTGAAGCGTGTCCTGGCGAAACGCGGCCTCCAGCGAGCCGCCTTCTTGCTCTGAGGGCCGCATCTGTCGGGCTTGCACTCCCAGACCAAGGGCAAGCTTGAGCGCGCTCGAACTCACGAGGATTTTCCCAAAATTGCGGGTCGTCAGGTGCAGACCTTAGACAATGATCGTCTCCACATTGCTAATTGAGCCGGAGTCAATTTGATGCGTTTAAGGTTGGTAAACGTGCTTGATGCCTCCGGGAGGTTGCACCGAAGAGGCCCGTCGCTCAACGCGGGGTGGCGGGATTGAAGAGGTATTTGATACCGGCCATCACCTCCCACTGGGCGGTGGAAACATCCACCAGATGGCCCGAGGTGGGGCCGAGCTCGGACCCGCTGACCGTGGCGTTGGGCGCGTACATGGCGGCGAGCTCCACCGTCCAATCCCTGTCGAGCTTCAGCGCGCCGCCCGCGGTGATGTGGTGTTGCGTCGCGGCGGGCGCCAGGATGTCGAGCTCGACATCGTGGGGGCCGAACAGCGGCGTGTTGTAGGAGTAGCCTGCCCGCAGCGTCAGGAGGGAGGTCTGCCGCCATTCGACGCCGAGCTTCACGGCATTGAGGTTGCGCCAGCCAAAGCTCGGACCATCCTCGGCTCCGTAATTCGTGCCGCCGGCGGGATTAGCCACGCAGCCCACTTCACCATAGCCGATCCATTGGTAGTCCAGCATCAAAGTTAAATCGGGCCGGGCGTCGAACGCGACACCGGCCTGGCCGTTCGCGGGAACATCGCAATCGGCGTGGTCGGCCAGCAGATTTGCGTATCTGTTGAACGGCTGCATATAGGTTCGCGACGCCATGGCGCCGCCGATGCGAACGGTTGGCGAGACGCTCCATTCGATACCGCCGCGCACGCCATAGCCCCAGGCCGGGTCGGGGCCGGACGGCGTGACGGCGAGAAGCGAGAGCCCTTTTGCCCGGAACAGCTGCAGCCCAACGACCGGGCCCACGCCAATCGACAGGCCTGGCGCGATCTCCTTGGCGGCCGCGATGGTCATGAAATACTGCTGCAGGTCGATGCCCGCGGCGCCGCCGCAATACATGCCCGATCCGCCATTGCAGTCGGTGCGCGCGACATTGGGGTAATCGGTATTTGCGCCGTTGCCGTAGAAGGACAGCCCGACGACGTCCACATAGGGATTTGGGTCGACGTGATAGCTGAAGGCGCTGTTGGGCACGAAGAAGTAGAGCGTGTTGCTGTCGACTTCGCCGGTCGGCGTGAACCCCGGCGTACCCGACCCTGTCATCTCGCGGGTGGGGCTGAACACACCCACGGCGATGTCGGCTTCGTCTTGCGCGTGAATGAGGCCAGCCGGATTGAGCACGATGGTGGTCGCGTCCCGGCCGTCTGCGACGCCGGCGCCGGCAAGCGCCTTTTGGCGGGCCCCATACCCGTGCTGAAAATATCCCTCCAACGCCTGAGCCGGTCCCGCCGTAAGAAGTCCGGTCATCAAGACGACAGCTAAGCCTGCACACCGCGCCCCCGGCGTGACCATGGCGTTCCCCCCCCCGCAGTATCGAATCACATGCGAAGTATAAGTTGGATGCGCTGGGGGACCGCGCGCCGAGAGCCTACGGCCCGGCGTCGCCCCCGCAATGTGGCGCGACGTGATTGCTATGTCACAGAACTACCCCTGCGCGGCGATTCGCTGGCCCACGGGCTCAGATGTCAATTGCTGAGCAGGTGTCTCACGAAAAATGTTGCGTGCGCCACGATTGGGCTCGAGGGATCTGAGCCTACGCTCTTTGGCTCTGCAACGCGGGCTCGAGCGGGGGGGCATGGCGGATGACGCTGTAGCTCCACGAGCCTGAGCCCGGCAGCAGCTGCGCCGGCCAGATGTAGCGCGCCCAATTCTCCTCGAAGTCGGGGTGATAGTCCCCTTCTTGGGTCGGAAACCAGGCTTGCGCCTTGCCCGTGCGCAGCAATTGCAGCAGGTCGGGCGGGGCGCTGCGGTTCTCGGCAACCTCGCAGCGGCTTTTGGCAGACTCCACGTCTGAGATCAGCAGGAACAACTCGTTGCCCTCCACGTCGCGCATCATGATGCCCGGGGGAGACGCGCACACGTAGTGCTCGGAGACGCGGTTGCTCTCCGAGACCTCCTTGAACAGCTCAAGGAAGCACGGATCAGCAAAGAAGCTCGGCCTCTGCAGCGCCAGCGCGCACTTGATCGGATCGGAGATCTCCTCGAAGTAGTCGGCCTGCAGGCGCTTGATCTCGCGGCGCAGCGCGACCGAGACGTGGGCGTCCTGCTTTTGTAGAAAGCAATCGATTACGCCCTCGTTGAACGCGGCGATCGCCGTCTCGAGCCCGGCTTTGCCGGTTAGCAGGATGGTCTTGACGGGAAGATCGCGAATGGCGCGGCAGAATTCCACGCCCGACATCTTCGGCATGTCGAAATCGACGACGGCGACGGAGACGCGCTGGTGGCGCGCCTCGTCGTCGACCATGGAGCGCAGCTCAGAAAGCTGCAGCCGCAGCAGGCGGTCGCCGTGCCGCCCCTCGCTGCCCAGGCTCATCTCCGAGCAATCCTTAAAGTAGCGTCCGAAATCGGGATGCTGACCCGCTTGCGCGCGCAGGTGCTCGAGTGCGGCGTCTGGACGCGTGAACGTCTGGCAGGAAAGCTCGTCGCTGAACTGGAAGTCGAGGCTTTCAAGGAAGAGCGGGTCGTCGTCCAGAACGAGAATAGAGGTCGGGTGGTAAAAGGGCGTCATCCTACTACTCAGGCTCTCTGTACTCAGCACTCAGGCTCTATACGTCACTCAGGCTCTATACGTCGCAAGACACCTTCCGTAAGGGCTTTGGTACTACAGCTTTCTATCGGATCCGGTACGCACACAGATAAAACTTTAGATGTTGCAATTGTCGGAACGCTCGCAGTTCAGGCCGTCGCAGCGCGCTCCACGGGCGAGCGCTGCGATCGGTCTCTCCACTTTGTCGAGGTGGGTTAAGGACTGCGCGCGCCGCTACGTGGAGTATCATGCGCACGCGGAGCGCAAGATCCGCGCCGCGGCCTTCATCGGCGTATTCGGCTTTCCCATCTTCTATTTCGTTTGGGCCTATGTCCTGCCGCAGCCCTACGAAAGCGTGCTGCTGCGCGCTATCGGGACCGGACTGTGCTTGCTGCTCGCCGTCGCCCCGTGGTGGCCGGCATCGGCGCGCAAATATCTGGTGCCCTTCTCGTACGTCACGTTTCTCTACTGCCTGCCGTTCTTCTTCACGCTGATGCTGCTGTTCAACCACAGCAACGCCTGCTGGCAGATGTCCACGCTCGCGGCGCTGATCTACGTGGTGCTGCTCTACGACCTGCTCAACGCCATCATCGTGCTGGTGATCGGATCGGCGGCCGCGGTTGCCGCCTACCTGTTGGCGACGCACGGGGCGGCGATCCCGGAGGGCTACTGGACGACGCTGCCCATCCTCATATTCGCGCTAACCGGCTTCCTCGGCCTGGCCTATGGCGACAATCTCATCGCACGCGAGAAGCTGAAGGCGGCGGCGTCGCTCGCAAGCCAGGTGGCGCACGAGTGCCGAACGCCGCTCACCGGCATTCGCTTCGAGGCGGAAGGTTGCGAGCGGCTGTTGGCAAAGCTGCCGGACTCCAAGGAGCGCGAAAAACTCGTCGCGTCGCACCGGCGGGTACGCCAGCACATCACGTCGGCCAACTCCGTGATCGATCTCTTGTTGAGCAACGTGGCCCAGCATCATCGCGGCGCGCCCACCGTCGAACTGCACCGCATGAGCAAGATCGTCTCGATGGCGCTCGAGCGCTACCACTTCAAACCCAATCAGCGCGATCTCATCCGCTCGGACGTCGCCGAGGACTTCGATTTCAGGGGCTCAGATCTCTTGATGACGCACGTCCTGTTCAATCTGATGAAGAACGGCTTTCGTGCCATCGAGGCGCGCGGCGGCGAGGAGAATTCGCTCAGCATCGAGCTTAGGCGCGGGCCCACCATGAACAGCGTCATCGTCTCCGATACCGGCGAAGGCATCGCGCCGGAGATCTTGAGCTACGTGTTCATTCCATTCGTCTCGGCGCAGCGGCCCGGTGTAGGCACCGGACTCGGATTGTCATTCTGCCGGATGATTATCGAGGGTTGCGGCGGAACGATCTCGTGCCGGTCCGTGGTGAACGTCGGAACCACCTTCACGATAGAGCTGCCCGTCGTTGAGCCGGTCCATGAGGAGGCTTCTGCGCTCTAGTGCGGAGTGTTGCTGTGTCGGGTCCGCGTCGGCATCCTTCTTTGTCACAACGGCCGCCTTGCGCCGCGTGGAGCGCCACTCGGCCATTCCCACTTCCTCGCGGATGTCGGCGCACACATCGATGATGCGATCGAGCTCGCGCCGGCTCAAGCCGCAGTTGAGCGTCAGGCGGACGAGGCAGCGCTTCTCGGGCGTGGCGGGCGGAAAAAAGATCGCTCCGAATACGCCGCGCGATTCCAGTGCGTCGCGCAGCGCCGTCGTCTGACGGATGTCGCCAGCCTCCAGCGCGATGATCTGCGTCTTCGAGGCTTCGACATTGTAGCCGAGCCTATCGAGCCCTTCTTTGAGGTAGGCGTGATTGGCGTTGAGGCTGATGCGGCGCCATTCCTCGTTCTCCAGAATGTCGAGCACGGCGTCGTAGCCCGCCACCTCGTGCTGCAAGACGGATGTCGAGAAGATCGCCGGCAGGGACTCATAGCGGAAGTACTCGGCGTTGCGCTTCGAGCAGGCGATGAGGCCGCCACGGCTGGCGACCGCCTTCGACAGGCCGATGGTGCGGAAATGCACGCGCTCGGCCAGTCCCGCCGCGACCACAAGACCGGCGCCGCCGGGCCCTTGCGCGCCGAACGAGTGCGTTTCATCGACGATGAGTGCAGCGCCGTGCCGCTCGCAGACCTCGACGAGCTCGTGCAGGGGCGCCAAGTCCCCGTCCGTGCTGTAGAGCGCATCGACGGCGACAAGCCCGGGCCCGTGCGCTGCGAGCATGCGGTCGAGGGATTGCGGATCGTTGTGACGGAACAGGATGGGCTTGGCGCCGGCGCTCACGACGCCTTCATGCAGCGAGATATGCGCCTTCATATCGAGGTAAACGGGGGCATCGCGCAGCGCGAAGGACTGCAAGAGGCCGACGTTGGCCGTGTAGCCCGAGGAGCAGAGGACCGCGTCCTCCGCTCTCAACAGCGTGGCGACACGCTGCTCGAAACAGCGGATGACATCGCGCTCGTGATGGACCCAGACCCGCGATACGGCATCGCCATGGCCGCCGGCACGCAGCGCCGCGATCTCGCTCTCGACAACGTGGGGATGCGCGGCAAGGCACAGGTAATCATTGCTGCGGACCTTGATGTCTCCGGGCCGCGGCGAGCGACCCTGGAGAGGATGTGTCCCCTGCCAAAGCTCCGCTTTGCGGCCGACATAGTAATCATTTGACCGAGCACGGATGAAATCTGGGTCGCTCGGGGCTAATACTTGGCGAACCTGGCGCCCATCATCCGCAATACGACCATCTGCAACTCGAAATTGCACTTCAAACCCCCACGTGGTTAAGCATTTCTTAATAGGCCGGAAAAAAGGTTAACTGCAAACCAATTCCGGCGTGAGGCAGATGAATTAACCGATAAATCACCTTTCGTTCTGCTCTGGACAACAGAGTTCAGGACCAGATGATCCAAACTGAAACAACTTTTAGACTTGTATTAGAATATGTGGGCTCTCTGATGACGCCGCCAGCATTGCGGCAATTTGCGCCAGGATAACGTGCAGCGCCCCACTCTCAGCAACCAGTTAGTGTACAGCAAAGATTGAGTTTTTGTCAGCATACAACTTATGCGGGATGTGACGCGCGCAACAACAGGCGGGCCGGCCTCTAGTGTCGGGGCCGTCGCGATACCGTTGTGAGGCGGAGCTTCAGAACTCGACGTCGAGCTCCTCGAGCTCGTCGGGCTCCAGCTTGGCCGCCGCGATCCATTCGTCCATGGCAGGCCAGCTCATGATCGCATCGCAGTAGCCGGCACAGTCCGGGTCGAGCTTGACGTCGTAGGTTAGGAATCGCGTGGCGACGGGCGCATACATGGCGTCGGCGAGCGAGAGGACGCCGCCGAACAGATACGGACCGCCGTAGCCGTCGAGGCACTCACGCCAGATGGTGCGAACGCGGTCGATGTCGCCTTGCGCCCCCGACCATACGGCGAAGCCCGGAAAATGCGCCTTGAGATTCATGGGCAATGCTGAGCGTAGATTGTGGAATCCGGAGTGCATCTCGCCAGATACGGCGCGGCAATGGGCGCGCTTGATGCGCTCCTCGGGCAGCAGGTGGGCTTCGGGCCTGAGCTCGGCGAGGTACTCGGCGATGGCGAGCGTGTCCCAGACCTTGGCCCCGTCATGATGCAGGCAGGGCACCAGAAACGAAGGCGAAAGCAGCAACAGCTCCGCGCGTGTCGAGGGATCATCGGAGGACATCGTCTCCTCGACGAACTCCAAGCCGGCCATCTTGCAAAGCAGCCAGCCGCGCAGCGACCAGGACGAGTAGTTCTTGCTGCTGATCGTAAGTACGGCTGTTGCCATTCTGCACGTCCTTCGTTCGTTGCGGCATCGCGACGGGGTAAACGCCAGCCCCATCTTAAAAACCGCTCGCCACCCACCCCAGGATGCACTAGCTTTTGTGCGCTGCACAATAGGGTCGCGAGCGGTTTGGCGCCGCTTTGGCCCGCGGATTTGAGACTACATGCTCTACCTTGCCTACCAAGCCCATTCCGACATGGTCGAACCGGCGAAGTCGATGGCCCGCTCATCGCTGGCCATGCTCGGGACTTTTGGGAGCGCCGCCAACGTTCCCTTGCTTCGCAATCTTTCGGCCACCTACGAGCTGATCGCGCGCTCCGGCCTGACGCACGAGCGGCCCCC
This sequence comes from uncultured Alphaproteobacteria bacterium, assembly GCA_963724945.1. Taxonomy (GTDB): domain Bacteria; phylum Pseudomonadota; class Alphaproteobacteria; order Rhizobiales; family Hyphomicrobiaceae; genus Hyphomicrobium_A. The sequence continues at coordinate 838,739 of CAVRWL010000003.1, forward strand.
ATACGGCATTGATACGGTTACCGTCGGCAACCGCGAGGTGAGCGTCAGCGAGGTCGCAACGCTGACGCTGCCGTTCGGCACGTTGTTAAATTTCAAGAAGGACGTCTCAACGCCGCAACCGCGCGTGCTCGTGGTGGCGCCACTGTCCGGGCACTTCGCCACGCTCCTGCGCAACACGGTGCGCACGCTTCTGCCCGATCACGACGTCTACATCACCGATTGGCACAACGCGCGCGACGTCAGCCTTAAGCACGGAGCGTTCGGCTTCGACGACTATGTCGACTACCTCATTCGTTTTCTCGAGACGTTGGGCCCCGGCGCGCACCTGATCGCTGTTTGTCAGCCCTGCGTGCAGGCGCTTGCCGCCGTCGCAGTGATGGCGGCGGCCGGCAACGAGGCGCAGCCGAGCAGCATGACGTTGATGGCGGGGCCGATCGACACGCGCATCAATCCCACCAAGGTCAACAAGCTCGCGACGAGCAAGTCGATGGGATGGTTCGAGCGCAACCTCATTGCGCGCGTTCCCATAAAATATCCGGGCGCCCGGCGCAGAGTCTATCCTGGCTTCGTTCAGCTCGCCGCGTTCGTGTCGATGAACGTCAACCGGCACTACAACGCCCATCAAGAGCTCTACGAGCATATCGCCAACGGCGAGCACGAGAAGGCGCAGGTCATCAAGAGCTTTTATGACGAGTATTTCGCCGTGCTCGATCTGCCCGCCGAGTTCTATCTCGAGACCGTGAGCCGGGTGTTCCAAGAGGCGCTGCTTCCCAAAGGCGAGCTCACGTTCAAGGGGCAGCCGGTGGAGCTCAAGGCCATTCGTAAGACGGCGCTCCTCACCGTGGAGGGCGAGCGCGACGATATTTGCGCACTCGGCCAGACGGCGGTCGCCCACGAGCTCTGCTCGAGCCTCAAGCCGCATATGAAGCGGCATCACATGCAGGTGGGCGTCGGCCACTACGGCGTGTTCTCAGGCAGGCGCTGGGAAGGGCAGATCTACCCGATCGTGCGCAATATGATCCTTGCGAGCGACTAGTTTGGTCGTGCTTCTTATCGGATTCCCACTTTTCCAGATGCACTCGAGAGCCTTTAATGGCTCGCGCCGAAAGCAGCGATCGCCGCCATGTTGACGATGTCGGTGTCCTTGGCGCCGAACCAGCAGATCTGCACCGAGTGCGACAGGCCGACGAGGATCGGGCCGATGACGGTGGCGCCGCCCAGCTCCTTCAGCATCTTGGTCGAGATCGAGGCGGCATGGAACGCCGGCATGACGAGCACGTTGGCGGTGTCGGTCAGCCGGCAGAACGGATAGTGCCGCATCAGGTCGCGGTTCAGCGCGACGTCGGCCGCCATATCGCCGTCGTACTCGAAGTCGACGCGCCGCTCATCGAGGATCTGAATCGCCTCGCGCACTTGGTCGGAGCGCTCGCCGCGCGGTTGCCCGAACGTCGAATAGGCGAGGAGGGCCACGCGCGGCTCGATGCCGAAGTTGCGGGCCGCGCGCGCCGCCTCGACCGCGATGTCGGCGAGCTGCTCCGCGGTCGGCATGGCATGCACGCTGGTGTCGGCGATCAGCACCGCGCGGCCGCGCAGAAGCGCCAGCGAGACGCCGATCATGCTGCGGTCGGGCTCGGGGTCCATCACCTGCTGGATGTCCGCGAAGACGTTGGTCCAGTTGCGCGTGACGCCCGAGACCATCGCGTCAGCGTAGCCGTGCACCACCATCAGTGCCGCAAACACGTTGCGCTCGTTGGTAACGAGGCGGTGGCAATCGCGCTTCAGGTAGCCGCGCCGCTGCAGGCGGGCAAAGAGATACTCGGTGAACTCCTCCAGGTAAGGCGACTTGCGGATATCGATGAGCTCGTACTCGGGCCTCAGCACCATGCCGAGGGCGCGGAACTGCTCGCGCACCACGTCGCCGGTGCCGATGAGGATCGGCTGTCCGAAGCCTTGCGTGAAATAGGTGTGCGCCGCCTTGATGACGGCAGGCTCCTCGCCCTCGGCAAAGACGACGCGCTTGGGATCGGAGCGCACGGCGCTGAAGGTCGACTGCAGCCAGCCGGCCATGGGGTCGAGGCGCCCCTCGAGCTGGGCGACGTAGGCCTCCATATCGATGATCGGCTTGCGCGCGACGCCTGAATCCATGGCCGCCTTGGCGACCGCGGCGGGCACGTTGACGATGAGGCGCGGATCGAACGGCGCGGGGATGATGTACTCAGGGCCGAAGGTCGGGCGCCGGCCGAAGAAGGCGGCCGCGACCTGGTCGGGGACCTCGGAGCGGGCGAGCTCGGCGAGCGCCTCGGCCGCCGCGATCTTCATGGCGTCGTTGATGGTAGAGGCCTGCACGTCGAGCGCGCCGCGGAAGATGAAGGGAAAGCCCAGCACGTTGTTGATCTGGTTGGGGTAATCGGAGCGCCCGGTGGCCATGATCGCGTCATCGCGCACGGCGAGCACATCCTCCGGCGTGATCTCGGGATCGGGGTTCGCCATCGCGAAGATGATCGGCTTCTCCGCCATGCCGGCGACCATCGCCGGGGTCACCGCACCCTTCACCGACAGGCCGAACAAGGCGTCGGCGCCCTCGAGCGCCTCGGCGAGCGTGCGCGCCTTGGTCTTGGCGGCGTACGCCGACTTCCACTGGTTCATGCCGTCCTTGCGGCCCTGATAGATCACGCCCTTGGTGTCGCAGAGGATGACGTTCGCCTTCGGCATCCCCATCGCCACCACGAGTTCCAGGCAGGCGATGCCCGCCGCGCCCGCGCCGTTGACCACCAGCCGGCATGACTTCATATCGCGCCCGGTCAGCGCGAGCGCGTTGAGGAGGCCTGCCGCGGCAATAATGGCGGTGCCGTGCTGGTCGTCGTGAAAGACGGGAATATCGAGCAGCTCTTTGAGCCTCTGCTCGATGATGAAGCAGTCGGGCGCCTTGATGTCCTCGAGATTGATGCCGCCGAACGAGGGCCCGAGATAGCGCACGCAATTTATGAACGCCTCGACGTCCTCGGTGTCGACCAACAGGTCCATGGCGTCGATATCGGCAAACCGCTTGAACAGCGCGCCCTTGCCCTCCATGACGGGCTTGGCCGCCAGCGCCCCGAGATTGCCGAGGCCGAGAATGGCGGTTCCGTTGGAGACCACCGCGACGAGGTTGCCCTTGTTGGTGTAGTCGTAGGCGCACGAGGGGTTGTCGTGGATCGCGTGCACGGGTACGGCGACGCCCGGCGAGTAGGCGAGCGAGAGGTCGCGCTGGGTGGCCAGCGGCTTCGTCGGCGTGATCTCGAGCTTTCCCGGCTTGCCCTGGGAGTGGAACTGCAGGGCTTCCTGCTCTGTGAAGCGGGTCTGCGTGGCCTTTGAGCTTCTGGTGCTTGTCATTCTATGCGGCTGTCTTGGGGTTGCGGACGGGGCAAGAGTAGGGCGGCGGAATGTGCGAAACAATCGCACAACGATGAACGGCCTTATGCCGCCATCCCAGCAATTGGCGGCTTTCGCCGGCCAAGACGGCCCGCTATCGTAGCTGACCGCCGTTAACGGGGTTGTAGGTTTGGGGCAGGCGGGGGCCATGGCGGCCAGACGGACACGAGCAAAAGAGCCAGCGGCGCCGTCTCCCGCGGCGCCCGCCGAGGCTGCTGTGGCACCGGCCGCAGGGGGCGCGGGCGGCGAGGCGAGCCCCTCCATGGCGCAATACCTGGAGATCAAGGCGGCCAATCCCGACAGCCTGCTCTGGTATCGCATGGGCGATTTCTACGAGCTGTTCTTCGACGACGCGGTCGTCGCTTCGGCCGCGCTGTCGATCGTGCTGACCAAGCGGGGCAAGCACTTGGGCGGGGACATCCCCATGTGCGGGGTCCCCATCCATCGCGCTGATGAGTATCTGCAACGCCTGATCCGGCTTGGCTACCGGGTCGCCGTGGCCGAGCAGCTCGAGGACCCCGCGGAGGCGAGGAAGCGCGGTGCCAAGGCAGTCGTGCGCCGCGACGTGGTGCGGCTCGTCACGCCGGGGACGTTGACCGAGGACACGCTGCTTGATTCCAAAGCGCGTAACTATCTGACGGCGCTGTTCTGCAGCGGCGGCGCGGATGCGCAATCGGATGCCGCCGCGGCGCTCGCCTCGCTCGACATCTCCACCGGCGAGTTCGAGGTGGGCGAGATCGGGGCTGCAGATCTTCCCGGCGAGCTCGTGCGGCTGTCGCCCGGCGAGCTGATCCTCGCCGACGCGCTGCTCGCGGACGACGGGCTGAAACGCTGGATCGAGCTTGCAGGCGCGTCGGCGACACCGGTTCCATCTGCCTACTTCGACAGCCTCGCCGGCGAGGCGAGCCTGAAAGAACAGCTGAAAGTCGCCGAGCTCGGCGGCTTCGGCGGCTTCACACGGCCTGAGCTTGCCGCGATCGGAGCGCTGCTCAAGTACGTCGAGCTGACGCAGATGGGGCGTCGGCCGGTGCTGCGGGCGCCGCGAAAGTCGGGCTCCCAGTCCGCGCTGATGATCGACGCGGCAAGCCGCGCGAGCCTCGAGCTCACGCGCTCGGTCTCGGGCGAGAGGCAGGGCAGCCTGCTCTCAGCCATCGATCGCACGGTGACGGGTCCCGGCGCGCGCGAGCTTGCGGCGCGGCTTGCGAGCCCTTTGCGCGATCCGCGCCTCATCGACAGCCGACTCGACGCCATCGGCTTCCTCGTCGACCAGGATGGCTTGCGGGCTGAGCTGCGCGAGGCGCTGCGGTCGGCGCCCGACATTGCACGCGCCCAATCGCGTCTCGCATTTGGGCGCGGCTCGCCGCGCGACCTCGCGGCCGTCCGCGATGGCTTGAGCGTTGCTGCGCGCTGTTCTGAGCTGCTCGCCGCGGAAGGCGAGGGCATGGGTTTGCCCGAGGAGCTTGGCCGCATCGCAGGCGAGCTACGCGCTGTCGGCCCCTCGCTGCGGAGGGCTCTTGAAGCGGCAATCGTCGAGGATCCGCCGCACCTGCGCCGCGACGGCGGCTTCGTGCGCGAGGGCTGCCGGCCCGAGCTCGACGAAGCGCGCCGCCTGAAGGAGGACAGCCGCGGCGTGATGGCCGGGCTCGAGGCGAGGTACATCGCCGAGACGGGCGTCAAGTCACTGAAAGTGCGCCACAACAACATTCTGGGGTTCTACATCGAGGTGACGCAAGGCAACGCCAAGCCGTTGCTCGAAGGACCGCATGCTGGCGCCTTCCGCCATCGGCAGACCATGGCGAACGCGGTACGGTTCTCGACCGTGGAGCTGATCGAGACGGAGGGTCGCATCGCTACGGCCACCGAGCGGGCGCTTGGGCTCGAGCAGGAGGTATTCGCCGAGCTGGCGGCGGCGGTCGAGAGCGAGCAGGGCTTGGGCGCCGTCGCAGCCGCGCTCGCCGAGCTCGATGCCACCGCCGGGCTCGCCGAGCTTGCGCGCAACGAGGGCTACACGCGGCCGATTGTCGATGCGAGCCAGGCCTTCGACATCCGCGGCGGCCGCCACCCCGTCGTCGAGCAGGCGTTGAGAGCCGCGAAGGCCGGCCCCTTCATCGAGAACGACTGCGTCTTGGGCCGCGCCGAGGTCGCGCCGGCGCCCGGCTTCGACGAAACCGCGGAGGGCCGCATCTGGCTGGTAACGGGCCCCAACATGGCCGGCAAGTCGACCTTCCTGCGCCAGAACGCGCTGATCGTGGTTCTGGCGCAGATGGGCTCCTTCGTCCCGGCGCGGTCGGCGGTCATCGGCGCCGTGGACCGTCTGTTCAGTCGCGTCGGCGCCTCCGACGATCTCGCGCGCGGACGCTCGACGTTCATGGTCGAGATGGTGGAAACCGCCGCCATCCTCAATCAGGCAAGCGAAGCCTCGCTCGTCATCCTCGACGAGATCGGCCGCGGTACGGCGACCTTCGACGGCCTGTCGATCGCCTGGGCCGCGGTCGAGTTCCTGCACGATGTCGCCAAGGCACGCGTGCTGTTTGCCACTCACTATCACGAGCTGACCGCGCTCGCGCGTCGCCTTGACGGCGTCGCCAACGTGACGATGGACGTGCGCGAGTGGCATGATGAGATCGTGTTCCTGCACAAGGTGCGATCCGGAGCGGCGGACCGCTCCTACGGCATCCAGGTCGCCAAGCTCGCCGGGCTTCCCCGTGGCGTCGTTGAGCGGGCGCGCGAGGTGCTGGCAATCTTAGAGAAAACGCAAGGCAAGAAGAGCGCGCGCAACGATACGCTCGACGAGCTGCCCCTGTTTGCGCTAACCCGCCCGCAGGAGCCGGCGAGCGCGCCGGCCGCGGCCTCACTCGTGGAGACGGCCTTGGAGGAGCTGAACCCCGACGAGATGAGCCCCCGCGCCGCGCTTGAAGCGCTCTATCGCTTGAAGGCGCTGCATCGCAACAAACGCAAACCGGAGCGCTAGAAACGGAGGGCCGCAGCTGGTGTGCGCCAGAAGCTGCCTTACATTCCCTGCACCCATTCTTGGCACCATGGATAAAGCGATCCAAAAAGTAGCCCCCTATTTCGACCCGCGCGCGCTGCGCGAGGAGCTGACGGCGTCTTTGCGCGCGCACGGGGATGCCGCGCAGGCCCGGCCCGCGCTGATCGAGCGCCTGAAGGGGCTCGTCGCGACGGCACGCCAGGAGGCGCGCAGCGGGCTCGAGGCCGACGGCTCGGGCCGGCGCTGCGCGGCGGGGTTGTCGCAGTTTCAGGACGAGCTCATTCGCGTCCTCTATGACTATACGGTTGCGCACGTCTACAGGGCGACGAACCCGTCGGACGCAGAGCGCATGGCCATCGTGGCGACCGGCGGCTACGGGCGCGGGCTCTTAGCGCCGTTCTCGGATATCGATCTGCTCTTTCTGCTCCCCTACAAGCAGACGGCGTGGGGCGAGAGCGTCGCCGAGTACATGCTCTACGTGCTGTGGGACTTGGGCTTCAAGGTCGGGCACGCCACGCGCACCATCGACCAATGCATCAAGATGAGCTCCGACATCACCGTGCGCACGGCGCTGCTCGACTCGCGCCTCGTGCACGGCGACGCGCAGCTCTTCGCCACGTTCACGCACCGCTTCCGCAACGAGGTCGTCGCCGGGACCGCGCGGGGCTTCATCGATGCCAAGATGGCCGAGCGCGATGCCCGGCATCGGGCGGCGGGGGAGAGCCGCTACAAGGTCGAGCCCAACATCAAGGACGGCAAAGGCGGCTTGCGCGACCTTCACACGCTGCATTGGCTGTCGAAGTATCTCTACGGGCAAGGCGTCGGCGCCGCGACCGTCGCCGCCGGCATCTTCCGGCCTGAGGAGGTCACGACCTTCCGCAGGTGCGAGGACTTCCTGTGGACGATCAGGTGCTATCTCCACTTCCTCAGCGGGCGCGCGGAGGAGGTGCTGACGTTCGACGTGCAGCCGTGGCTCGCCGACCAGCTCGGCTACAACAAGCGCAGCGGGTTGCGCGCGGTCGAGCGCTTCATGAAGCACTATTTCCTCATCGCCAAGGACGTCGGCGACCTGACGACGATCCTGTGCACCGCGCTCGAGATGCAGCAGCTCAAGGCCTCGCCGGGCTTGAGCAAGTTCCTGCGCCCGCTCAACTGGAAGGCGCGGCGGCAAATCCGTACGCGCACCGAGTTCCGCATCGACAACGACCGCTTGAACGTTGCCGACCCCGACGTGTTCAAGCGCGATCCGGTGAACCTCATCAGGTTCTTCGCCGAGGCGCGCCACACCAACTCGTTTTTGCACCCCGACGCGATAAGGCTCCTGCGCCAGTCGCGGCGCCTCATCGACGATAATCTGCGCGCTGATCCGGATGCCAATCGCATCTTCTTGGAGCTTCTGACCAAGGACAGCAACGTCGAGATGTCATTGAGGCGCATGAACGAGGCGGGCGTGCTGGGGCGTTTCGTGCCGGAGTTCGGCCGCGTCGTCGGCATGACGCAGTTCAACATGTACCATCACTACACGATCGACGAGCATCTCGTGCGAACCGTCGGCATGCTGGCCGACATCGAACGGGGCGGGGCAAGCCGCGATCTGCCGCTGTCGACCGAGATCATCAGTACGATCCAGAACCGGCGCGCCCTCTTCGTCGCCGCGTTTCTGCACGACATCGGCAAGGGTCATAAGGAGGACCATTCGATCGTCGGGGCGCGCGTTGCCCGCAAGCTAGGGCCCCGCTTCGGCCTGACGGCCGCCGAGACAGAGACGGCCGCCTGGCTCATCGAGCAGCACTTGACCATGAGCAACGTCGCGCAGAGCCGCGATCTGTCGGACCCCAAGACCATCCGCGACTTCGCCGACGTCGTGCAAAGCCCCGAGCGCCTGAAGCTGTTGCTCTTGCTCACCGTCGCCGACATCCGCGCCGTCGGCCCCGGCGTATGGAACGGCTGGAAAGGTCAGCTGTTGCGCACGCTCTACTACGAGACCGAGCCGCTGGTCGCCGGCGGCCACACCCAGGTGAAGCGCAGCGAGCGCATCGCGGCGGCGCAGAACGCGCTGCGCAAGGCGCTCGGCGATTGGCGCCCGGCCGAGGTCGAGAAGTTCATCGAGCGCCACTATCCCGACTACTGGCTGCGCACCGACACCGATCGCCAGGTCGAGCACGCCAAGCTCCTGCAGCGGGCCGGCAACGAAGCCCGCCCGCTCGCCACCGAGACGACGACGGACGCCTTCACGGCGATCACCGAGCTCACCGTTGTGGCGCCGAACCATCCGCGCTTGCTGTCGTTGTTTGCGGGCGCGTGTGCCTCCGCCGGAGCCAACATTGCCGGCGCCCACATCATGACCACGCGCGACGGCTTTGCGCTCGACACGTTCCTCTTGAACCGGGAGTTCAAGGAGGATGAGGACGAGTTCCGCCGCGGACGTCGCATCGGCGACACGATCGAGCGGATCCTGCGCGGCGAGGTATGGCTCAAGGAGCTTCTTGCCGCGCGCGGCGCGCCCGCGCGCCGCATCATGGCCTTCACGGTCGAGCCCGAGATCATCATCAACAACACGATCTCCGATCAGTTCACCGTGATCGAGGTCGCCGGACGCGACCGGCCGGGTCTGCTCTATGAGCTGACGAACACGCTTTCGAACCTGTTCCTCGACATCACCTCGGCGCACATCACGACCTTCGGCGAGAAGGCCGTCGACGTTTTCTACGTCACCGATCTCACGGGCAAGAAGGTGGTGCACGAGCCGCGCCAGAAGACGATCCGCGAGCGGCTGGAAGAGGTGCTGATCGGCTCCGACCCGATGCCGGCTTGAGCGCGCGATCTCGCGATCTTATGGCGCGATGACGAGCTCCACGCGACGATCGAGCTGCCAGAGGGCCTCCTGATCGTAGTCGGCGCGGTTGACACCCATGAAGGGCTCCGTCTCCCCTTTGGGGATAAGATCGAGCTTGCCGGTGTAGCCGTTCTCTTTCAAGTACTGCGCGACAGTGTCGAGCCTCTGCTTGGAGAGCTCCATGTTGAACTCCGCGGTGCCCCGCTCGTCGGCGTGACCGGTGAGCGTCACTGTCTTGAAGTGCTTGAGCTTCAAATACTCGAGCAGCAGGCCGGCCGCCTTGCGGCCCTCCTCGGTGAGGTTCGCCTCATCGAATATGAAGGTGATGGGAAACGGGATGGTTTTGCGCAAAGGCTCGCTCGGCGCGGCCTGCGGCGACGGAGCGAGATTGACCGTCGTGACGCTGCCGCGGTCCGGCTCGGTCGCCAGCGGCGCGGTTTGGGCGGAAACGGTCGTCTCCTGCTGTTGCGACTTGCGCGCCTGAGCGACCATGCCTTCCAGATTCTTGAGGAGGCGCGCCGTGACGGTGCCTGCGGAGTGGCTTTCGCCGGCGCCCGCCGCCGCCTGATCGGGCTCTCCGGCCTGGCCGGCGACTTTCGTCTCCGCCTGCTCCTTCTTGACCTCGGCTGCGGGCGTGACCTGGAGCGACAGTTTGGGGTCGGCGCTCGCAAACTTGCGCTCGATCGTAAAGGTCCACTCGCCGTTCTCATCGGCGTTGGCCGTCCCGATCGGCTGGCCGTCTCCGATGATCTTGACTTGCGCGCCGGGCTCGGCGCGGCCCGCGAACACCGACGTGCCGTTGGGATCGATGCGCACTACGTCGAACGACGCCGCGCCGCCGCTTGCCTCTTTGCGCTTGGCTTGAGCGGCAGGCAAAGCGGCATTCTTGCTGGTGTCTTTGGCGGCGAGCGGCGTTTCGATCGCCGGCCGCCCGCTGACCGGGGGGAGATGAAGATAGCCGAACAGCGCCCACACCGCCCCGGTGAGCATCAGCAGCAAAATCAGGATTGGCACAGCTAGGCGTATCATGGATGTCGTCCCGCGCCCTAGCCCCCGGCCGAGCGGACATTGTCCAGCAAAAGGGCGCCCGGTTCAAGGGCGTCCCGAGATCAGCGTCAACGGCGGACGCTCATGCCGAAAGTCCGGGATCGCGGCCGCTGCCGCCCCGGAACAGGAACGCCATGAGGAAGCCTGCGACGAAGCCGCCGACGTGCGCCATGTAGGCGACTCCGCCGACGTCGGCGGAGGTGGTAGCGATCGTTCCGACCCCGCTGACGAGCTGCAAGACGATCCAGAACCCGAGCACGACGATCGCCGGCATGGCCACGACCGCGCGCCCCAACAGCACGTTCACGCGCGACTGCGGGAACATCAGGATGTAGGCACCGAGGACGCCGGCAATGGCACCCGATGCCCCCACGTTCGGCACATTCGATTGCGGCATTGCCGCGTACTGGGCGAACGTCGCCGCGATTCCGGCCGCCAGGTAGAAGATGAGGTATTTGACGTGGCCGAAGCTGTCCTCGACGTTGTCGCCGAAGATCCACAAATACAGCATGTTGCCGCCCAGGTGCAGCCAGCTGCCGTGCATGAACATGGCAGTGAAGATCGTGGCGATGTTGCCGGCAGGATCGGCCGAGAAGCGGGCGGGAACGAAGGCCCATTGGCGGATGAAATCGTCGCCGTTGTTGAGCTCGAGCAGGAAGACGAGGGCGTTCACCGCGATGAGAGCGTAGTTGACGACGGGGAAGGTCCGGCGCGCAGAGTTGTCATCACCGATTGGAAACATGGGCCACACCCTCCCCCGGGAGCGCCTGGATTTGTCGGCCATCGCCCGTGCTCTGTCAACGTGGGCATGCGGCCTCTAACTCTCTTGCTCTCGCCGCAAGGCTCCGCTACCGCTCACGCGCCATGAAGCTCTACCGCTCCTTTGCGACCGTCGGCGGCTTGACGATGCTGAGCCGCGTCTTCGGCTTCCTGCGCGACATCCTCATCGCCGCCATCCTGGGCAGCGGGACGGTGGCGGACGCATTCTTCGTCGCCTTCCGCTTTCCCAACCTGTTCCGCCGCCTGTTTGGCGAGGGCGCGTTCAATGCGGCCTTCGTGCCGCTCTTTGCCAAGCGGCTCGAGGGCGAGGGCCGGGAGGCGGCGCGCGCCTTCGCCGAGGAGGCGATGTCGGGCCTCGTCTTCATTTTACTCGCGCTGACGATCGTTGCCGAAATCGCCATGCCGCTGCTCATGTACGGCCTGGCGCCGGGCTTCGATGCGACGCCTGAGAAGTTCGACCTCGCCGTGCTCTTGACGCGCATCACCATGCCTTACCTGTTGTGCATGTCGCTCGTGGCGATGATGTCGGGCGTCTTGAACTCGTTCGGCAAGTTCGTCGAGAGCTCGTCCGTCTCCATCGTCCTGAACCTGACCATGATGGCGGCGACCATCATCGCCATGACGCTTGGATTAAAGAACGATCCCATGGCCGGCATCATCCAAGCCTGGGGCGTGTTCGCCGCCGGCCTGTTGCAGCTCTGGCTGCTGATCGACGGTCTGCGCCGCAACGACATCCGGCTGAAGCTGCGCCGGCCGCGCATGACGGAAGGCATGCGCCGCCTCATTCGTCTCGGCGTCCCCGGCGTCATCGCGGGCGGCGTCACGCAGATCAACATCGTCATCGGCACCGTCATTGCGTCGCTGCAGGGCGGCGCGGTGTCCTACCTCTATTACGCCGATCGCGTCTACCAGCTCCCCCTCGCTATCGTTGGCATCGCCGTCGGCGTGGTGCTGCTGCCCGACGTGTCGCGCCACCTGCGCTCGGAGAACCACGTCGCGGTCATGGACAGCCAGAACCGCTCCTTCGAGTTCTCCATGCTGCTGACGCTGCCCGCCGCCGTCGCTCTGGCCATCGCGCCGGTGCAGATCATTGCCGGCCTGTTCGAGCGCGGGGCGTTCACCGCCGCCGACGTGCCGGCGACGGCCTACGCGCTCGGCATCTTCGCGCTTGGGCTGCCGGGCTTCGTGATGATCAAGGTGTTCTCGCCCGCCTACTTCGCGCGCGAGGACACCAAGACGCCGATGATCTATGCGGCCATCAGCTTGATCGCCAACACGATCGGCTCGATTGCGCTGTTCTTTTTATTCCGCGCCTACGGTCTGATGCCCCACCTCGGCATCGCCGTGGCGACGACGCTCGGCGGCTGGCTCAACGCGGGCCTGCTCTATACGACGCTTCTGCGCAGAGGCCACTTCGTGCCCGATGCGCGTCTGCGCCAGAAGCTGCCGCGCATCGTGCTCTCCAGCGCGGTGATGGGCGTCGTGCTGTGGTTCGTTTCCGAGTGGTTGGGGCCGAGCTTCAGCGCACATTCGCCCGCGGTTCTGCGCATCGTGGCGCTCGCCGGCCTGGCGGCTGCGGGGCTCGCCGTCTACGCGCTCGCCGTCGTCGCGACCGGCGCGCTCGATAGGCGCCAGCTCGCTACCTACCTGAAGCGCCGCGCGCCGACCGGCCCAATTTGATCCGACCCGATCTGATCCGGCCTGATCCAATCTGCCGAGGGTTGCGCGGCGTCCCCAAGCGCGCCATAACGCGCGCCGGTCGCGGGAGGCAGATCGATGGCATTCAAGGAGCGCGTCTTTTCGGGCATGCAGCCGACGGGCAGCCTGCACCTCGGCAACTATCTCGGGGCCATGCTGCAGTGGATCAAGCTGCAGAAGACGCACGAGTGCATCTACTGCGTCGTCGACATGCACGCGATCACCGTCTGGCAGGATCCCGACGAGCTCAAAAGACGCGATCCGCCAGGTGACGGCTGCCTACATCGCCTCCGGGCTCGATCCCAAGCGCTCAATTCTCTTCGCCCAAAGCGAGGTCTCCACGCACGCCGAGCTCGCCTGGATCTTCAATTGCGTGGCGCGGCTGGGCTGGCTCAACCGCATGACCCAATTCAAGGAGAAGGCCGGCAAGGACCGCGAGAACGCCTCCGTCGGTCTTTACGTCTACCCGAACCTGATGGCGGCCGACATTCTCGCTTACAAGGCGACGCACGTGCCCGTCGGCGACGACCAGAAGCAGCACCTGGAGCTCGCGCGCGACATCGCGCAGAAGTTCAACAATGACTTTAAGACGTGGATCGAGAAGGCGGGCTACGCGGACGGCAACTTCTTTCCGCTGCCCGAGCCCGTCATCACGGGGCCCGCGACGCGCGTCATGAGCCTGCGCGATGGAACGAAGAAGATGTCGAAGTCGGACGCCTCCGATCTGTCGCGCATCAACCTCAGCGATGACGCCGATACCATCGCCAAGAAGATCCAGAAAGCGAAGACGGACCCCGAGCCGCTGCCGTCAGAGGAGAAGGGATTGGAGGACCGGCCGGAGGCGGAGAACCTCATCGGCATCTACGCCGCTCTCGCGGGCAAGTCGAAGGCCGATATCCTGAAAGAGTTCGGCGGCGCGCAATTCTCGACCTTCAAGAAGGCCCTCGCCGAGCTTTGCGTCGAGCGCCTCGGGCCCATTGCGGCCGAGACCAAGCACTTGATGGCGGACGTGGCCGAGATCGACCGCGTTCTCGCCGGCGGCGCCGCCCGCGCCCGCTTGATCGCCGGGCCGGTGATGGACGAGGTCAGGGACATCGTCGGGTTCGTCAGGTCATGACGGGGCCGCGGACGCCCGAGATCGCCGTATTGTGGGTGTCCCCGCCTCATGGCAGCATGCGCACATGAACACGATAAAGAAGCGCCGCTCATTCGAGACCGGCCATTTCCGCAAATTCCTGCTCATCGTCGACGAGAGCCAGGAGGTGGAGGCCGCGCTCTTTTACGCCTCGAGCCGCATCCAGCACTCCTCGGGCTCGATCGTCATGCTCTACGTGATCGTCCCGCAGGAGTTTCAGCACTGGATCAACGTGCGCCAGCAACAGGTGGAGGAGGAGACGACGAAGGCCAAGGCCCTGTTCCGGCTGTTCCGGCGCAAGCTCAATCTTGCCGGGTTCGAGGGCGTCGCCTCCGAGGAGATCATCCGCGAGGGCGCCAAGGGCGAGGAGATCCGCAAGCTCATCGACGAGGACGAGGACATCGCCGTGCTGGTGCTCGGGGCCTCCTCGGACCCCGCCGGCCCGGGGCCGCTCGTCTCCTCCCTTGCCGCCGGCACGGCGGCGGGAAGCTTCCCCATCCCCATCACGATCGTCCCTGGCGCGCTCGAGCTTGAGGACATTCAGGCCTTGGCCTAAAGGCCGGGGGGTCTCGAAATTGTGGCGGGTAGACCCTATGTTAGATTTCTTCTAATCTGATGTTGCGCGCCTCCGGGGCGGGCGCACGCTGAAGATCGAGACGGAGATGCGAGGCGATGTTTATCCAGACCGAAGCGACGCCCAATCCCGCCACGCTGAAGTTCATGCCGGGCAAGCCCGTGCTCGCCGACGGGACAGCGGATTTCACCGACAGAAACGAGGCGCTTGCCTCGCCGCTCGCAGCGCGGCTGTTCGACATCAAGGGCGTGCGCGGCGTGTTTCTCGGCTCCGACTTCATCTCCGTCACCAGGGGTGACGTGGAGTGGCAGCATCTGAAGCCGATGGTGCTCGGCGCCATCATGGAGCACTACGTCTCCGGCGCGCCCGTCGTTGCCGAGGAAGGCGCCAACGATAGCGCCAACACCTCCTACGATCCGAAGGACCAGGCCATCGTCGATACCATCAAGGAGCTGCTCGAGACGCGCGTGCGCCCGGCGGTTGCCCAGGATGGCGGCGACATCACGTTCTCGGGCTTCCGCGACGGCGTCGTCTACCTCAACATGCGTGGCGCCTGCTCCGGCTGTCCGAGCTCGACCGCTACGCTCCGTCACGGCGTTGAGAACCTGCTCCGGCATTTCTGTCCGGAGGTCCAGGAGGTCCAGGCCGCCTGAGGCAAGCACGCCAGATTAGTGGAACCCCGCCCCGCTGGGCGGGGTTTTCGTTTAGGATGGGGAGCGTAGGCTTTTCAAGAGACCGTCCAAGAGAGCTTCCATGGCGCAAGCAATCGACGACGCCGCGCTGCGTCAGCTGTTCCTCGACGCACGCACGCACAACAAGTGGCAGCCAAAGGACGTCTCCGACAGCCTCCTGCATCAGCTTGTCGACGTGCTCAAGCTGGGGCCGACCAGCGCCAACTGCTCGCCTGCGCGCTTCGTCTTCGTCAAGTCGAAGGCGGCCAAGGAGCGCCTGAAGCCGCACTTGAGCGAGGGCAATCGCGACAAGACCATGCAGGCGCCGGTCTGCGCCATCGTTGCCTACGATCTTGAATTCTACGAGCATCTGCCCAAGCTCTTTCCTCACACGGATGCCAAGAGCTGGTTTGCCGGCAACCCCGACAAGATTAAGGAGACGGCGTTGCGCAACGGGACGTTGCAGGGGGCCTACCTGATCCTCGCTGCGCGCGCGCACGGGCTCGATTGCGGCCCGATGTCGGGGTTCGACAACAAGGGCGTCGATGAAGCCTTCTTCTCCGGCACCAGCATCAGGTCGAATTTCCTGTGCAACATCGGCTACGGCGACCCGGCCGGGGTGCGGCCGCGCTCGCCGCGGTTCTCCTTCGACGAGATGGCCAAGATCGCCTGAGTTCGCGGTGGGCTTCGCGTTTTCGAGGGGTGAAACTGCCGGGCGCTGCGTATAGGCTAGCGGGCCATGAACATTCTCGCTTTCGATACCACCTTTGACGCTTGCTCGGTCTGCGTGGCGCGCGACGGCGATGCGCTCGCGAGTACGCTGGAGCGTTTCGAGACGGGCCACGCAGAGCGGCTCGTGCCCATGATCGATGAGGTCATGGTGCGTGCAGGCGTGACTTTCGGCGACCTCGACCGCGTCGCCGTCACCGTCGGGCCCGGCACCTTCACGGGAACGCGCATCGGCGTCGCGGCAGCCCGTGGGCTCGCGCTCGCGACCGGCATCGCGACCGTCGGCGTCTCGAGCCTTGCGGTGATGGCGGGCGTTGTCGCCGACGCGCTGGCGGCCGTCGAAGCCGGCGCCGATCCGCCGGGTGCGAGCGTGGCGGATGCGGAGCTAGTGATTGCGGTCGATGCGCGGCGCGGGGAGGTTTACGCGCAGCTGTTCGACATCGCGGGACATGAGACAAAGTCGCCGCCGAGGCTCTTGTTGGTGGAGGACGCTGCGCTTCTCGGTGACAATGCTCCGCTTTTGATCGCTGGCTCGGGCGCTGCCGCCGTCGCCGCGGCGGCGGCGCACAACGGCAGGGTGGCGGTGGCTTGCTTGCCCCGCTTGCTGCCCGACGCGACGGCTTTAGCGCGCATTGCAGCCGGCCTCGTCGCGACAGATGCACCGCTGCTGCCGCTCTATCTGCGCGCGCCCGACGCCAAGCCCCAGGACGGCAAGTCGATCGCGAGGGCTGAGCCATGAGCGCGGCAATGGATGTCTCTCTCGATCCGCGGAATTTGAGCCTGTTGTGGGCGAGCCCCGACCGCGTCGACGACATAGCCGCGCTTCACGCGCGCCTGTTCGATCCGCCCTGGGATCGCGAGAGCATCTCGGCGCTGATCGAGCATCCCGCGGCCGCGGCGTTCATCGCGCAGGTGCGCGAGCCGAAGGCGACGGCCGGTTTCGTCATCGGCCAGATCGCGGCGGACGAGGCCGAGATCCTCTCGATCGGGGTGGCGCCCGAGTGGCAGCGCCGCGGGATCGCGCGGCAGATGATCGAGGGCCTCGTGCGGGCGGCGCGACGCGCCGAGGTCAAGCGGCTCTTCCTCGAGGTTTCCGCCGACAACACGGCCGCCCTCAGGCTCTACAACGGCCTCGGATTCGAGGCCGTCGGGCGGCGCAAGGCCTACTATCGGCGCCCGAGCGGCCAGCCGGTCGATGCCCTCGTTCTCGCCCTGGCGCTTTGAGGACGCCTTGAGCGTAGGAGCCCCGTAGCCGCAAGTGGACGGCCCTCACGCGCGCCCATATAAAGCATCAAAGCAGCAGATCGACCGCCCCCCATGGCCGACAACGAAAAGACCTGCTTGAACCGCATCGAAGCCTTGTGCACGGAGCAAGGCTTGCGCATGACCGGGCAGCGCCGCGTGATCGCGCGCGTCCTGTGCTCGGCCAAGGACCACCCGGATGTGGAGGAGGTCTACCGGCGCGCCAATGAGGTCGATCCGCGCATCGCGCTGTCGACCGTCTACAGGACGCTGAAGCTGTTCGCCGAGAAGGGCATTCTCGAGCGGCACGATTTCGGACACGGTCGCGGGCGCTACGAGGAGGCGTCCGACGTCCATCACGACCATCTCATCGACGTGGAAAGCGGACGCGTCATTGAGTTTCGCAACGAGGCGATCGAAGCGCTGCAGGATCGCATTGCGCGCGAGCTTGGCTTCAAGCTCGTCGGCCATCGGCTCGAGCTCTACGGCGTGCGGGCGAAAGCTGCGAAGAAATGACGGCGCCGGAGGCGCGCGATGGGAGCATTGAGAGGCGGAGCGATCCTAACGGGCTTCTTCGCTCTCACGATGCCTTTGATGCCGTTGCAGGCCGCGCTCCTGCGCGTAAGTCGGCAGGGCGCACGCCACTTTCCTCATTGGTATCACAAGCGCGTATGCCGTCTCCTTGGTCTCAACATCGAGCTTGAGGGCGAGGTTGCGACCGACCGGCCCGTCCTGCTCGTCGCCAACCACACGTCTTGGCTCGACATACCGGTGCTGTCGGCGATCGCTCCGATGTCGTTCGTCGCCAAGAAGGAGGTCGGTAGCTGGCCGTTCGTGTCCGCGCTTGCCCGGCTGCAACGCTCGGTGTTCGTCGATCGGGCGCGGCGCTTGGCCGTCGGCGAGGCGGCCGGCGAGATTCTGGCGCGCCTTGCGCAAGGCGACACGATCGTATTGTTCGCCGAAGGGACTTCGAGCGACGGCAACCGCGTCTTGCCGTTCATGACCTCGCTCTTCGCGGCGGCAAAGCCGTCGGCCAAAGCCGGCGTTGAGGCGCCCGACGCCGTCGTGCAAACGCTGTCGCTCGTCTACACGCGGCTCCACGGCATTCCGCTCGGGCGCGCCGACCGGCCGCTCGTCGGCTGGTACGGCGACATGGAGATGAAGAGCCACGCCTGGAGCCTATTGAAGGCCGGCCCGCTCGACGTGCGCATCCGCATCGGGCCCCCGGTGCCGCTATCGAGCTTCACCGACCGCAAGGATCTGGCGCGTCAAAGCGAAGCAGAGGTGCGCGAGCACGTCGTGCGCATCCTGCGCGCGCGCGGCCCGCACGATCCGCTAGTGATCGCGGCGCCCGCCGATGGCGCGGGCCCCGTCAGGCCAAAAAGCAGCGATCGCTCTGCGAAATGGGTCTGAGCGCTGGCTGTGCGCGTCCTTTCCGGTCGGCTGGACAAACAGCGTCGGGGATGCTGCCATGCAGCAAGAAGCGATAGGCGCGGGAACGCTATGGACGACATCCGCTCGACGCCGGCATCGGAGGAGGAGGAGGAGGACGGCGCTTGCTCCGCGGAGCGCCTGTCCGCGGTCGCTGGCACGCGGGCGGGCGGCAAGGTGTTCATCAAGACGTTCGGCTGCCAGATGAACGTTTACGATTCGCAGCGCATGAGCGAGGCCTTGAGCCTCAGCGGATACGCCGAGACCGAGCGCATCGAGGATGCCGACCTCGTTCTCCTCAATACCTGCCACATCCGCGAGAAGGCAGCCGAGAAGATCTATTCTGATCTCGGCCGCGTCCGCCAGCTCAAGGAGCAGCGGTCCGCGGTCGGGCGCGACATGCTCGTTGCCGTCGTCGGCTGCGTCGCTCAAGCGGAGGGAGCGGAGATCATCGCGCGCGCGCCGATCGTCGATCTCGTCGTCGGACCGCAGAGCTATCACCGCTTGCCCGAGCTCATCGCCCGCGCCCGGGCTGAAGGCAAGGCGCTCGTCGACACGGCCTTTCCCGAGGAGGACAAGTTCTCAGGCTTGCCGCAGCGCGCGCCGGCGCGCTCGGTGACGGCATTTCTGACCGTGCAGGAAGGCTGCGACAAGTTCTGTACCTTCTGCGTGGTGCCCTATACGCGCGGCATGGAGTACTCGCGCTCCGTCCCCGAGGTCGAGAGCGAGGCGCGCCGCCTCGTCGACGAGCGGGGTGCGCGAGATCACGCTGCTCGGCCAGAACGTCAACGCCTATCACGGTGAGGGTCCCGATGGACGCATCTGGTCGCTCGCGCGGCTCATCCGGCATCTGGCGAAGATCGACGGCCTTCTCCGCTTGCGCTACACGACGAGCCACCCAGGCGACATGCGCTCAGATCTGATCGGGGCGCACGCCGAGGAAGAGAAGCTGATGCCCTATCTGCACCTGCCCTTCCAGGCCGGCGCTGATCGCATTCTCGCCGCGATGAACCGCAAGCACACCGCGCGCGACTACCTCGAGCTCGTCGCTCGCATCCGAGCCGCGCGGCCCGAGATCGCGCTCTCGACCGACGTCATCGTCGGATTCCCGGGGGAGACGGAGGCCGAGTTCGAGGAGACGCTCGCGCTCGCGCGCGCGGTGGGCTTCGCGCAAGCCTACTCCTTCAAGTACAGCGCTCGGCCCGGCACGCCGGCGGCAAACCTCGCCGACCAGGTGCCCGACGCTGTCAAGACCGAGCGCCTAGCGCGCCTGCAGGCGCTGCTCGAGGGCCAGCAGGTCGCATTCAACGAGGGCTGCGTTGGGCGCACCTTTCCCGTCCTCTTCGAGCGGTCCGGGCGGCATCCGGGCCAGCTCATCGGACGCTCGCCCTACTCGCAGGGCGTACACGCGCAGGCCGGCCCCGAATGGCTTGGCCGCGTCGCCGATGTTGAAATTTTATCTTTTGGTCCCAATAGCTTATCTGGTGTCATAGGCGCGGCCTGATTGAGGGCTTATGTTTGCGCCGGCCAGCGCACCCGCGCCCTCGTTCGGGGACTGCGGGCTTTATGCTAGGCTGAGCAGCAGGAAGTGGCGATTCGAAGCAGAAGACGTCTGGAGCCCCGATTGGCAGCATTTCGTGGGAACCCGGTTCCGGGACCGGGCAGGCCCCCCAAGGTTCAAGTTGCAAACAAACGCATCGTGGTGCCGTTCGAGGACAACCGGCATCTGACGCGGCTCCTGGGAGAGTACGATAGTCATCTTGCGCTGATCGAGGATCGCCTCGGCATCGAAGCGCATGCCCACGGCAACGTCGTGATCCTCAACGGCTCGCAAGGAGCCTGTGACATCGCACGCACCGTTCTGGAGGAGCTCTATTCGCGTGTCGCCGCCGGCCAGCAGATTGGCGCGGGCGATTTCGACGGGTTGATCCGGCATGCGCGCGAGGAGATCCCGCCCGCGGACGGCCAGGCGCAGATCGCCACGCGCCGCCGCGTCGTCAAGGCACGTACGCCGGCGCAGAGCGTCTACATTCGCGCGCTCGAAAAAGTAGATCTCGTATTCGGCGTCGGGCCTGCCGGCACGGGCAAGACCTACCTTGCCGTTGCCTACGCCGCGCATTGCCTGGAGCGCGGCCTCGTCGAGCGCATCATCCTTTCGCGCCCTGCCGTGGAGGCAGGCGAGCGCCTCGGGTTCCTCCCCGGCGACATGCGCGAGAAGGTCGACCCCTACCTGCGCCCGCTCTATGATGCCCTCTATGATGTGCTGCCGCCGGAGAAGGTCGAGCGCGATATGGAGACGGGCGTCATCGAGATTGCGCCGCTGGCCTTCATGCGCGGCCGCACTCTGGCCAACGCCTACGTCATCCTCGACGAGGCGCAGAACACGACCAGCATGCAAATGAAGATGTTCCTCACCCGACTCGGCGAGAACTCGAAGATGGCGGTCACCGGTGACCCGAGCCAGGTCGATCTGCCGTTCGGCATGAAGTCTGGCCTCGATGAGGCCGTCGCGCTTCTGAACGATGTGCCCGGCGTGACGGCCGTCCGCTTCACCGCCGCCGACGTGGTGCGTCGCGATCTCGTCGCACGCATCGTTGAAGCCTATGATCGGCAGAAGCCGTAGCCGCCCTCCGATGCCTGCAGCGTTCCCATCACCGAGCATTGCGAGCCCCGACGGCGGCGAAGGTCGCGCGGCCGACGCGGAGCCTCCGATAGGCCTTTCCATCGACGTCGTTCACGAGGCGGGCGAATGGGGCTCGCTTCCCGCCCTGACCGAGACGATTGGCGGGGCCGCGGCGGCGCTCGCCGCCGAGCTCGGCCTCGCGGCAAGCGAGGCCTGCGTCGCGCTCTCGTGCGATGCTGACGTCGCAAAGCTCAACGCGGCCTATCGCGGCAAGCCGGCACCGACCAACGTGCTGTCGTTCCCGGCGGGCGCAAGCGCGCACGCGGATACCGCGCAGGCGCGCTTCCTCGGTGACGTCGTGCTCGCGGCCGAGACGGTTCAGCGCGAGGCCGCCCCGCTGGGGCTGCCGCTCGATCATCATGTGCGGCACCTCGTCGTGCACGGGCTCCTGCATCTGCTCGGGTTCGATCACGAGACGGACGAGGAGGCGCAAGCGATGGAGGCGCTCGAGGTGCGCATTCTTTCGCGACTTGGAATTGCCAATCCTTATGCGGCAGCCGAAGCGCCGGCTCGCCGAGAGCACGCGGAATTTTCAAAGTCATGACCAGCACGAACTACCCCGGCGAAAAGATCGGACAGCGCGGCGACGGCGATGATCCAGCGCCGGGCGGCGCCACGCACGGCCTTTTGTCGGCATTCCTCACGCGCATCGGTCTGCGCTCGCCGACGTTGCGCGAGATGCTGGAGGTGGGCCTCAAGGAGGCGCCCGAGACCGACTCCGCCTTCTCCACGGAGGAGCGCGAGATGCTGCGCCGCCTCCTGCGCTTCGGGGCTTTGCGCGTCGAGGACATCATGGTGCCGCGCGCCGACATTATCGCGCTTGAGGAGAGTGAGCCGCTGTCGGAGCTCTTGCGCGTGTTCAGCGAGGCAGGCGTGTCGCGTATTCCGCTGTTCAACGAGACGCTCGACGACCCGCGCGGGATGATCCACATCAAAGATCTGTTCCGCTGGTTGATCAAGGAGTCGGCGGGCGAGCTGCTCAACGCACCGATTGCCGTTGCAGGCGCGACGCCTACGGGAGAGGCGACCGCGCAGGACCTGCACCATCTCGACCTCAACGGCATCGACCTTTCGCGGCCGATCAGCACGACGAAGATCCGCCGGCCGGTGCTCTACGTTCCTCCCTCCATGCCGGCGACCAATCTCTTGATCCGCATGCAGTCAACCCGCATTCACATGGCGCTGGTCGTCGATGAGTACGGCGGCACCGACGGCCTCGTGACGATCGAGGACCTGGTCGAGCAGATCGTGGGCGATATCGAGGACGAGCATGACGTGGCGGAAGCCGCGCACATATCGGTCGATCCCAAGCTCGGCCTCGTCGCCTCGGCGCGCACGCCCATCAAGGAGCTCGAGGCGCACTTGGGCGTGAAGCTCTTGAAGCCCGACGAGGAGGAGGACATCGACACGCTCGGTGGCCTCATGTTCGCGCTATTGGGGCGCGTTCCCGTGCGTGGTGAGCTCGTGCGCCATCCTTCCGGCCTCGAGTTCGAGGTGCTCGACGCCGACGCCCGGCGCTTGAAGAAGGTGCGGATCCACCAGCCGCGCGCCGCCGATGCCGCAGCCGCGGACAAGGCATGAGCCGGGGGGGCATGAGCCGGCGGGGCATGAGCCGAGGGGCCGAATCCTCGCGCGCCACGTTGGCCACCTTTGCATCGAACGCAGGCCGACCAATCGAGGGCATCGCGACGCTCGGCAGGGCTGTTGCGGGTCTATCGGGCTGGCGCCGGCTCGGGGTTGCGTTCCTCGCCGGCAGCCTCTCCGTTCTCGCGATGGCGCCGTTCTTTCTTTGGCCCGTGCTTTTCGTCACGCTGCCCGTGCTCGTGTGGCTGATCGACGGTGCCGCAGCCGAGGCGCCCGGCACCCCCTCATTCTGGAAGCGTCCCGCGGTGCGCGCGGCGACGGCGGGGTGGTGGTTTGGCTTCGGCTATTACTTCTTCGGGTTGTTCTGGATCGGTGAGGCCTTTCTCGTGGAGGCCGACAAGTTCGCCTGGCTGCTACCGTTTGCCGTGACGCTGATGCCGGCGGGGCTTGCCCTCTTCACCGCGCTTGCCGCTTGCGTCGCGCGGCTTTATTGGCCCCAGAGCGCAGTGCGCGTCGTGGTTCTCGCCATCACGCTGGGGCTCACCGAATGGCTGCGCGGCCACGTCCTCACGGGGTTCCCGTGGAACGTGCTCGGCTACGCGCTCACTTGGCCGCTGCCGATGATGCAGTCGGCGGCTTTCATCGGCATCTACGGGCTGACGCTGCTCGCGGTCTTGATCTTTGCCGCTCCATTGGTGCTGGTCGCCGGTAACGACGCGGGCGATGGTGCGAAGCGCGCCCTGTGGCTGGCGCCGGCCATTGCGACGATGCCGCTGCTTCTGCTTTTTGGTTTTGGCGCGTGGCGGCTTACGGGCGAGCGCGCGCCGATGCTTAAGGGCGTGCGCATCAGGATCGTGCAGGCGAGCGTCGACCAGCGCGACAAGTGGCGACCTGAGAAGCAAGGCGAGATCTTCCGGGACCAGCTGGAGCTGTCGCGGCACGACGCGTCGGGCCACCGCGACGACCTTGCCGGCATCACGCACCTCATTTGGCCGGAGGCGGCCATGCCGTTCCTGCCGCTCGAGCACCCAGAGGCCCTCGCCGCCATCGGCGATCTCCTGCCGAACGGCGCGCAGCTGATCACGGGCGCGCTGCGGCTAAAGCGGCCCGTGGCGACCCGGCCGGACGGCGCGCTTGAGGGCTACAACAGCTTGATGGTCTTCGCCGACCGGGGGAACCTCGAGGCGGTCTACGACAAGATCCATCTCGTTCCCTTCGGCGAGTACCTGCCCTTTCAATCGACGTTGGAATCGATTGGGCTCGAGCAGCTCACGCGTTGGCGCGGCGGGTTCTTGGACGGTCCTGAACCGCGTCCACTGCTGACGATCCCCGGGCTGCCGCCGGTTGCCGGCCTCATCTGCTATGAAGCGATCTTTCCGTCCGCGATCGTTGAGGGCGCGCAACGTCCAGGGCTCCTCATCAATGTGACCAACGACGGCTGGTTCGGCAACACAACGGGGCCGTGGCAGCACTTCCATCAGGCGCGCGTGCGGGCGGTGGAGGAAGGGCTGCCGCTAGTGCGCTCGGCCAACAACGGCGTCTCCGCGGTCATCGACGGGCATGGCCGCGTCCTATCGCTGCTTGCGCTCAATCAGCGCGGGGTCATCGACAGCGAGGTCCCCTCTGCACTTGCGCCGCCACTCTATGCAAGGCTTGGCGATTGGACTTTCGTCGCACTGGTCCTGGTGCTGATGGGATGCGTGCTCATTTATGCCCGCAGACAGGACAACTAGGCTTCCATTTCCTTTGTTGCTTGCGCCATAACTTATCGTCATAAAGCTAAAATTGAGCGGGCAAACCTAGGCACTGCTTAACCCTCGCACCCTAGGTTGACGTCTGGGGCTGGCGCACCCATGAGGTGTACGCGGGGGCGTATGCCGGGGAGTTAAGGTAAACTCGCCATGTCTAGAGAAAGTGCGGTGGACGAAATAGAACCAGAAGACCGCGGTACACGGCGCGCCAATCCAATCGATGTACATGTCGGCAGTCGCGTGCGATTGCGCCGAATGCTGCTCGGCATGAGTCAAGAGAAGCTCGGCGAGCATCTCGGATTGACGTTCCAACAGATTCAAAAATACGAAAAAGGGATCAACCGGATCGGTGCGAGCCGGCTGTTCGATCTCGCCAACGTGCTGAGCGTGCCCGTGCAGTTCTTCTACGAGGAGCTGCCCGTGACCAGCGCCGATGGCGCAAGGGGGTTCGCTGAGCGCCCTGCCGAAAGCTATGCGGTCGAGTTCCTGGGCAGCCGCGAGGGCCTCGAGCTCAACAAGGCGTTCGCCCGCATCACCGATCCGCGCGTGCGCCGCTCGATCGTCGAGCTCGTGCGCGCATTCGCCGGAGAATCCGCAAGCGAATAACGGCACGGGGGCCCGCGCGTCTTTGCCCGTCTTGTGCCATTTCTTGTGCCGTCGCTCGGCCCTTGGCCGGGCGCCGGTGCGGCGGCAATCCCGGTGTTTGGGCGGCGCGATGGCCGGCACGACGGCTTGACCCCGATAGCAAAGCTTGAGACAACCCCGGCGTTTTTCCCGCGACACGTCCAAAAGAAACGGGGGCCTGGGTGGCACGTAAATCCTTTCTCTTCACCAGCGAGTTTGTGTCTGAGGGGCATCCCGACAAGGTCTGCGACCGCATCTCCGACGAGATCGTCGACCTCTTTTATCGCGAGGGGCCCAAGGCCGGCATCGACCCCTGGGCGATAAGGGCCGCGTGCGAGACGCTTGCGACCACCAACAAGGTCGTCATCGCGGGCGAGACCCGCGGGCCCGAGACCGTGACCAAGGATTGGATCTCGCACGTCGCGCGCATGGCCATCCGCGACATCGGCTATGAGCAGCCGGGCTTCCACTGGGAGAAGGCTGACATCGAGGTCCTCTTGCATCCGCAGTCGGCCGACATCGCGCAAGGCGTCGACGCGCTGCAGCCCGGCACTAACAAGGAGGAGGGCGCCGGCGACCAGGGCATCATGTTCGGTTATGCCTGCACCGAGACGCCCGAGCTCATGCCGGCGCCGATCTACTACGCTCACAAGATCCTGCACGATCTGGCCAAGGCACGGCACGCAAAGGAAGGTGCCGCCGCAATGCTCGGCCCCGACTCCAAAAGCCAGGTGACGGTGCGCTACGCGGACGGCAAGCCGGTCGGCGTCACGCAGATCGTCGTCTCGCATCAGCACATCGACGAGAACCTGCCCTCGACGAAGATTCGCGAGATCGTCGAGCCCTACGTGAGGAAGGCGCTGCCCGAGGGCTGGATCGGCAAGGACACGATCTGGCACGTCAATCCGACGGGCAAGTTCTTCATCGGCGGGCCCGACGGCGATTGCGGGCTCACGGGGCGCAAGATCATCGTCGACACCTACGGCGGCGCGGCCCCGCACGGGGGCGGCGCGTTCTCCGGCAAGGATCCGACCAAGGTCGACCGCTCGGCCGCGTACGCTGCGCGCTACCTCGCCAAGAACGTGGTGGCAGCCGGGCTAGCCGAGCGTTGCACCATCCAGCTCTCCTATGCCATCGGCGTCGCCAAGCCGTTGTCGATCTATGTCGACACGCACGGCACCGCCAAGGTCGAGGAGGCCCAGCTCGAGAAGGTGCTCGCCGAGGTCATGGACCTGTCGCCGCGCGGCATCCGCAAGCACCTCGACCTCAACAAGCCGATCTACGCGCGCACGTCCGCCTATGGTCATTTCGGGCGCACGCCCGACGCGGAAGGCGGTTTCTCCTGGGAGAAGACCGACCTTGCCGACGCGATCAAGAAGGCCGCCGCCTAAGACCAGCACCGATTTGACGGGGACGCCGCGGGAGCTGCGCTCGTTCGGGCGCAAGCGCGGGCGGCGCTTGAGCGCGCGCCAGCAGTCGTTGCTGGATGATGTCCTGCCCCGCCTCGCGCTCGACCGCACGGACCCGTCGCCGCGCTCCTTGCCCGCGCTCTTTGCTCCCCCCGTGCGCGAGGTCTGGCTGGAGATCGGCTTCGGCGGGGCTGAGCATCTGCTTTGGCAGGCCCGCCACAGCCCAGAGGTCGGTCTCATCGGCTGCGAGGTCTTCGAGGACGGCGTCGTTAAGGCCCTCACGGGTGTCGAGGAGGACGCGCTCGCCAATGTGCGCCTCAGCAGCGATGACGCGCGCGACCTGCTGCGTTGGCTGCCGCCGGCCTCGCTGGGCCGCGTGTTCGTCCTGTTCCCCGACCCGTGGCCCAAGAAGCGGCACTTGAAGCGCCGGCTCGTGACGCGGGCCGTTCTCGACCTCGTAGCCCGCGCCATGGCGCCGGGAGCGGAGCTCAGGATCGCGACCGATATTGGCGACTATGCTCGCACCATCCTGCTTGCGGCGCGCGGGCACCCCGCATTGGCCTGGCAAGCGGAGGGCGCGCAGGATTGGCGTGAGCGGCCGGCCGACTGGCCACAGACCCGCTATGAGGCCAAAGCAAGCGGGGAGGGCCGCCGCTGCTATTTCTTGCGCTTCTTCAAGCAAGTGGAGCTCTAATTCGCCACAATTCGCTTGCCAGGCCCGTCACGATCCCCTAATATTTCAACGCTCATGATCATCTCAACTTCTGAGAGTGGGCCCTCTGGGTCCGCTCTTTTTGTATTGGCGCAGCGGATCGGGCACGACCAACCGGATAGCTTTCAGATCATGCACGCTGGCGACGACGGCGCCTTGCGCGACCGGTTTATTCGTGAGGCGGGCTTGGCGGCCAAGGTGGCAGCGCTCATAGAGCCTGCCCTCCAGGACCGCGGCTTCCGCCTCGTGCGCGTCGCGGTCTCGGGACGCGAGGGCCAGACGTTGCAGGTGATGGCGGAGCGGTCGGATGGCACGTTGACGATTGAGGATTGCGAGACCATCTCGCGGGATATATCGCCGTTGCTCGATGTACATGACCCCATCGCCGGCGCTTATCGGCTCGAGGTCTCCTCACCGGGGATCGACCGGCCGCTCGTGCGCCCCTCCGACTTCGAGGACTGGTCCGGCTACGAGGCCAAGATCGAATTAAAGGAACCCATCGAGGGTCGTAAGCGCTTCCGGGGCGTGCTTGAGGGCTTCGAGGACGGCGAGGTCCGGATCGAGGTCGATCTCGGCCCCACCGAACGCGGCGTCGTCGGCCTGCCGGTCGACCTCGTCGCCGACGCCAAGCTTGTGCTGACGGACGAACTCATCCGCGAGGCCCTGCGCCGCGCAAAGAAGAACAACGAGGCCGGATCCGGCGACGCTTAAGCGGCATCGCGGATTCAGCGAGGAGGATTTGAAACCATGGCAATGGCCGGCATCAGTGCAAATCGGCTGGAGCTTCTGCAGATAGCCGAGGCAGTCGCCCGCGAGAAGTCGATCGATCGCAAGATCGTCATCGAGGCGATGGAGGATGCGATCCAGAAGGCCGCCAAGTCGCGCTACGGAGCGGAGAACGACATCCGCTGCGAGATCGACCCCAAGACCGGCGAGGCGCGGCTGTCGCGCGTGCTCGCGGTCGTTGAGACGGTCGAGAACGACTCGACGCAAGTGACGCTCGAGGAGGCGCAGCAGC
The DNA here is from genome assembly GCA_963724945.1 of uncultured Alphaproteobacteria bacterium. Taxonomy (GTDB): domain Bacteria; phylum Pseudomonadota; class Alphaproteobacteria; order Rhizobiales; family Hyphomicrobiaceae; genus Hyphomicrobium_A. Next base: position 867,063 of record CAVRWL010000003.1, read on the forward strand.
GCAACAAGGACGCCAAGATCGGCGATCTCATCGCCGAGCCGCTGCCGCCTCTGGATTTCGGCCGCGTCGCCGCGCAGAACGCCAAGCAGGTGATCGTGCAGAAGGTGCGCGAGGCCGAGCGCGAGCGCCACTACAACGAGTACAAGGACCGCATCGGCGAGATCGTCAACGGCACGGTCAAGCGCGTCGAGTACGGCAACGTCATCGTCGATCTCGGACGCGCCGAGGGCGTCATCCGCCGCGACGAGATGATCCCGCGCGAGAACGTGCGCTACGGCGACCGCATCCGCGCCTACATCTACAACGTCAGCCGCGAGCAGCGCGGACCGCAGATCTTCCTCTCCCGCGCCCGGCCCGAGTTCATGTCGAAGCTCTTTGCCCAAGAGGTGCCGGAGATCTACGACGGCGTCGTGGAGATCAAGTCGGTTGCCCGCGATCCGGGATCGCGCGCCAAAATCGCAGTGATCTCCAAGGATTCCTCCATCGATCCCGTCGGCGCCTGCGTCGGCATGCGCGGCTCACGCGTGCAGGCCGTGGTCAACGAGCTGCAGGGCGAGAAGGTCGACATCATCCAGTGGAACCCCGACGCGGCGAGCTTCATCGTCAATGCGCTCGCTCCCGCCGAGGTGACGAAGGTCGTGCTCGACGAGGATACGAACCGCATCGAGGTCGTGGTGCCTGAGAGCCAGCTCTCGCTTGCGATCGGCCGGCGCGGCCAGAACGTGCGGCTCGCCTCCCAGCTCACCGGCTGGGACATCGACATCCTGACCGAGCAGGAGGAGTCGGAGCGCCGTCAGAAGGAGTTTACCGAGCGCTCGCAGATGCTCATGGAGGCGCTCGACGTCGACGAGGTCATCGCGCAGCTGCTCGTCACCGAAGGCTTCGCCTCGATCGAGGAGGTCGCCTACGTCGATCTCTCCGAGATCGCGCACATCGAAGGCTTCGATGAGCACACGGCCAACGAGATCCAGACGCGCGCGCGCGAGTACCTGGAGAAGCAAGAGGCCGACCGCGACGCCAAACGGCGCGAGCTCGGCGTCTCCGACGACGTCGCCAAGGTGCAGGGCGTGACGACCGCGATGATGGTGGCGTTCGGCGAGAACGACATCAAGACGCTCGAGGACCTCGCCGATTGCGCCACTGACGATCTCGTCGGCTGGACCGAGAGGAAGAAGGAAAAGGATGCCGAGCCCGTGCGCCACAAGGGCGTGCTGGAGAGCTTCGAGATCGGCCGCAAGGAGGCCGAGGACATGATTATGTCGGCGCGGGTGCTGGCCGGCTGGGTGAAGGCGGAGGATCTCTTGCCGCCGCCGGAGCCTGAAGCGGAAGCGGGCGAGGCGGCTGAAGCGGCCGAAGGCGAGGCCGGGGCTGAGGGCGGCAAAGACGCCGCCGCCGAAGGCTAGACGGCAATGTCGGGTGGCGGCAGGAGACCGGTTTGGGCGCTGAAGGTCAGCAGCACGATCACGACGACGGCGTTGCGGCGCCGGGCTCGCTGCGCCGCTGTGTCGTCACGCGCGCCGAGCGCGATCCCGCCGATCTTGTCCGTTTCGTCGTAGACCCCGCCGGCACGATCGTTCCCGATCTGGCGCGAAAGCTTCCCGGGCGCGGCGTCTGGGTGACGGCGGACAGCGCCACCGTTGCCGCTGCGGCCAAGGGCAACGCATTTGCGAAAAGCCTGAAACGGCAAGTCGTTGTGCCGGCCGACTTGTCGAATGTCGTCGAGAGCCTATTTGTTAAGCGGGTGCTCGAGGCGCTCTCCCTTACAAATAAGGCGGGCCTTGTTACGACCGGCTTCGAGAAGGTCGACGCGCTTCTGGGAAGCAGCCGGGCGGCGGCGCTGTTGCACGGATCGGACGCGGCAAGCGACGGTAGAGACCGGCTCGACCGTAAATTTACAGCGGTCGGCCGGGAAAAAGGCCGGTCGGGGCCCATTGTTGATTGGCTCACCATCGCACAATTGAGCTTGGCCATCGGCCGGGCAAATGTGGTACATGCTGCCCTCAAACAGGGCGGAGCCACCAACCGGTTTCTGAGGGAGGCCGAGCGCTTGCGGCGCTACCGGTCGGGCTTGGGCACATCCTGACGGGCTCGAGCCCGCGGACTTTTGGAGTTTTGAAGAAGAGCATGACAGAAACGAAGGACACCACCGAGAAGACCCTCCCCGGAGGCGTGCGCAAGCCGCTCTCGCTGCAGCGGACGGTCGAGAGCGGCCATGTCCGGCAGAACTTCAGCCACGGTCGCTCGAAGTCGGTTGTCGTCGAAAAGCGCAGAACGCGCAAACTCGCAGCCCCCGGCGCCGCGGCGGAGGCCGAGGCTCCCGTCGTCGAAGCTCCGCCCGAGGCGCCGGCGCTCAAGAAGAAGCCTGTCAAGGCCGAGGTCCCCGCTGCTGAGAAAGCGCCCGCCGCGCCTGCCGGCAGAACACTGTCGGAAGAGGAGCGCGACGCGCGCGCCCGTGCGCTTGCCGCCGCCCGCGTCCGCGAGGACGCCGAGCGTGTCGCCGAGCGCGCGAAGATGGAATCTGCCGAGCGCGCTGCCGCCGCCGCGCCGGCAGAGGCTCTGAAGGCCGATCGCGCGCCTGAAGCGCGTTCGGCGACGGCGAAGGCCGAGCCCTCCGCGCCGACGCAGGCGCGGACCGGGGGCGGCCCCGCCGCCAAGACGCGCCCATCGTCATTCAATCCCGCGCTGCAGCCGCGCGAAGGCGGCAAACCGCGCGAGATCGATATTCCCGGCCCCCCGCGCGCCAAGCCCGAGGCCGAGGCACCGGCGAAGCGCACCGGACGTGCAGTCGCCGTCGAGGTGAGCGACGAGGACGAGAGCCGCGGGCCGCAGAAGGGGCGCAAGCCCGGCACCCGCACGCCGGTCGTCAAGGCCGACGAGCGGCGCGAGCGCGTCAAGCTGACGATCAACAACGCCTTCGACGAAAAGCAGCGTGAGCGCTCGCTCGCCTCGCTCAAACGTAAGCGCGAACGCGAGAAGCTCAAGGCGATGGGCATTCCGCAAAATCGCGAAAAGATCGTGCGCGAGGTGGTGATCCCCGAGGTCATCACCATCCAAGAGCTCGCCAACCGCATGACCGAGCGCGCCGTCGACGTCATCAAATACCTGATGAAAGAAGGTGCGATGCACCAGATCAACGATGTGCTCGACGCCGACACCGCTGAGCTCATCGTGCAGGAGTTTGGTCATACGCCCAAGCGCGTGTCCGAATCCGACGTCGAGTCGGGCTTCATCGGCGAGAAGGACGAGGAGGGCGCGCTTGAGCCGCGCGCTCCCGTCGTCACCATCATGGGTCACGTCGACCACGGCAAGACGTCGCTGCTCGACGCCATCCGCCAGACGAACGTGGTGTCGGGCGAGGCCGGCGGAATTACGCAGCATATCGGTGCCTATCAGGTAACGACGCCTGCGGGCGAGAAGATCACCTTCATCGACACGCCGGGCCACGAGGCCTTCACGGCCATGCGCGCGCGTGGCGCCAAGGTGACCGACATCGTCGTCCTGGTGGTTGCGGCCGACGACGGCGTCATGCCGCAGACGGTGGAGGCCATCAACCACGCCAAGGCCGCAGGCGTGCCGCTCATTGTCGCCATCAACAAGATCGACAAGCCGCAGGCCGATCCCAACCGCGTGCGCACCGAGCTTTTGCAGCACGGGATCGTGGTTGAGAGCATGTCGGGCGAGACGCTTGAGGTCCCCGTCTCGGCGCTGAAGCATACGAACCTCGACAAGCTCTTGGAGGCGATCCACCTGCAGGCGGAGATCCTCGACCTCAAGGCCAACCCGAACCGCTCCGCTGAAGGGATCGTGGTGGAGGCGAAGCTGGAGCGCGGCCGCGGGCCGGTCGGAACGGTGCTCGTGCAGCGCGGCACGCTACATGTTGGCGACATCGTCGTCGCCGGTATGGCGTGGGGACGCGTGCGAGCCTTGATCGACGACCGTGGTGAGACTGTGGAATCAGCCGGACCGTCGATCCCGGTGGAGATTTTAGGTTTTGATTCCGCTCCGGAGGCCGGCGACCAGTTCGCCGTGGTGGAGAGCGAGAGCCGCGCGCGCGAGATCACCGATTACCGCGTGCGTAAACGGCGCGACACCATGGGCTCGGCCGGCACCCCGCGCACGCTCGAGCAGATGATGCAGTCGTTGAAGGAGACGGGGCGCAAGGACTTCACACTGCTCGTCAAGGGTGACGTGCAAGGGTCTGTCGAAGCCATCGCCGGCGCGCTGCGCAAGCTCGGCACCGACGAGGTGGCGGCGCAAATCGTGCATTCCGGCGTCGGCGGCATCACGGAGTCGGACGTCGCGCTTGCGAACGCATCGAAGGCGGTCATCGTCGGCTTCAATGTTCGCGCGAACGCGCAAGCCAAGGCCGCGGCCGATCGCGACGGCGTCGAGATCCGCTACTACAACATCATCTATGATCTCGTCGACGACGTGAAAGGGGCGATGTCGGGGCTGCTCGCTCCGACGATCCGCGAGATCTTCCTCGGCAAGGCGGAGATCCTCGAGGTGTTCAACATCTCGCACGTCGGCAAGGTAGCCGGCTGCCGCGTCGTCGAAGGCAAGGTGGAGCGCGGCGCCAAGGTGCGTCTCATCCGCGACGACGTGGTGATCCACGAGGGCACGCTGTCGACCTTGAAGCGGTTCAAGGACGAGGTGCGCGAGGTGCCGGCCGGCCAGGAGTGCGGTATGGCGTTCGCCAACTACCAGGACATCCGGCCCGGCGACGCCATCGAGTGCTTCAACGTCGAGACGGTGACGCGGACACTTTAGTCTGCTCACACGCGCTGACCGGATCGCCGGTGGCGATCCGGCGCGCTGCGCAGGGCGCGCCTCGGCGCGGGTCGCCTTGCTTCCCGGCTGCTGCGCAGCCGAATCGATGCCGCTCAAGAGGCAATTGTGCCTCATACCGGTTCGATCCCGGTAGGAACGAGAGATGTCCAGAAAAAAAGCACAACATGCAAAGGCGCCCTCGCAGCGGCAATTGCGCGTCGGCGAGCTCATCCGCCACAAGCTCGCCGAGATGCTCGCGCGCGGCGACATCCACGACGACGGGCTCGCCTCTCATGTCGTCACTGTGCCGGAGGTGCGCTTGTCTCCGGACTTGAAGCTTGCCACCGTCTACGTGATCGCGCTCGGGGACAGCGCCACTGAGACCGTGATCGAGGCGCTCGACCGCCACAAGCGCTTCATCCGCGGCGAGGTCGCGCACGCGGTCAATCTCAAGTTCGCTCCCGATATCCGCTTCCGCCGCGACGAGACCTTCGAGGAGGCGAGCCGTATAGACGCGCTGCTGGCGAGCCCGAAGGTGCGCCACGACGTGGAAGAGGATTAGCGATCAACAGGGTGTCAGACCCGGAGGGCCAGACACCGGGGCAGGACGGGGAGAGGGCACGAGAGCTGCAATGACACGCCGCAAGAAAGGCAAGCCCGTTCACGGGTGGCTCGTCCTCGACAAGCCGCAGGGCATGACGTCGACGCAGGCCGTCGGCGCCGCGAAGCGGCTCTTTCAGGCGCAGAAGGCAGGCCACGCCGGCACGCTGGACCCCTTAGCAACCGGCATCCTGCCGATCGCGCTGGGCGAAGCTACGAAGACGGTGCCGTTCGCGGTCGACGGGGAGAAGGCCTACCGCTTCACCGTGCGCTTCGGTGCCGAGACCGACACTGACGACTCCGAGGGCGTGGTGAGCGCCACGTCAGGGGCACGGCCTGGACGCGCCGACGTCGAGGCGGTACTTGCCCGCTTCACCGGCGAGATCCTGCAGGTGCCCCCGCGCTACTCCGCGCTCAAGATCGACGGCGCCAGAGCCTACGATCTTGCCCGCAGCGGCGAGGAGGTGTCACTCGAGGCGCGTCCGGTTGTCATCGAGGATCTGCGGCTCATCGACATGCCGGATGCCGAGACGGCCGTGTTCGAGGCCGAGTGCGGCAAGGGTACCTACGTGCGCGCGCTCGCCCGCGACATGGGGCGCGCGCTCTCCTGTCTCGGCCACGTGATCGGCTTGAGGCGCACGCGGGTGGGGTCGTTCGATGAGACCGTTGCGGTGACGCTTGCAGACCTGGAGGCGGCCGCAGACGCCGGCGAGGAGGCGCTCAGCCGCCGCCTGTTGTCCGTCGAGGCGGCTCTCGAAGCGCTGCCCGGGCTCGCGGTGGGACCGGGCGATGCGGCGAGCCTCGCCCGCGGTCAGGCAGTGCTGGTGCGGGGGCGCGACGCGCCTGTGCTGTCGGGCGCGGCGTACGCCCATTTCAAGGGCCGGGTGCTCGCGCTCGGAGAATTGGAGAAGGGCGCGTTCCGCCCTACGCGGGTGTTCAATTTCGGCTGAAAGCCGTCTGCGGCCGTCGTAATTGCCGTTGTAAACTCTCGATAAATTTGCCTGCAGGGGATGAAGTAGCGGGGGAGCCACAGGAGTCGCTACAACATTGTGGGCACTGCATAATCAGCGCTGGACGAACTTATGTTGCTTGGGATAGTTTACAACTTGAGGTTGTCTGTCGCCAATATATCAACTTTCGGTGAGGCGCCGACTTAGCCCTCAAATTTTGTTCGGCAACCGTTACATCCTAACCCCGGGCGCCGCAGCGAAAGGCGCGAGTCGAACACAGATATGGAGATACCGATGATAAGAGTGCGGAACATTACTATTGACGGGGACCTCTGCGATGAAGGTTTTGGCCTTCTCTAGCAACCGCCGTTTTCTCGTTTTTTTGAAATAAAGGCGGTCGCAATCGACCGCCTTTTTTTGTGCGTGATGGGTGCAGAGTAATGTTCATGGATGTCCTCCGACTTTTGAATACGCATCCTGGCCTAGCAATTTGGACGGCCGGAATAATAACTATCACTATTGGATTTCTGACGATCAGAACCCAGCGGTCCATAAATCGGCGCCGGGCGACGATCGACATGTTCATGAAGAAGATCTGGGACGAAGACTATCTGAAAGCGGCGGGGGCCTTCGCCGACGTGATGAAGGATCAGACCAAGCTGATGAATCTCCACGATAGCTTTGCTCGAGCGCTTGATTTGAAGCGACGGAATGAATGGGCCAACTTGAGCGCCGCGGAGAAAGAGAGGTTTGAGTTCGCGACTTCGGTCATCTACGACGTGGTAAAGGTCCTCAACGACCGCGAGCTGATCGCCATAGGAATTAGGGATGGCGCCTACGATGACGCCATCTGCAGGCGATGGTGGTATTCGACGTTTCTGCGCGAGTGGAAACTCTCCAGTACCTTCGTTGCCAGAATCCGTACCGATCCTCAGCTCGGCGCCGCAGCAGCCGCGTTTACGCAGATGCAGGAGCTTGCGGAGCGGTGGGAATCGCAGGGACCATGGCAAAAGGATTCAAGGCACATAAAGTTAGGCAGCCGCACGATCGTGCTGACCAGAACTCAGTAAGAGCCGTGTCCCTCAAGTTGGACACGAACGCGCGTCCCCGGGGGGCTTAAGCACAAAATGAGAACATCCCCGTTCGCACGGGCATGCCGGTGCAAGCCGGCGACTTTCCCCTCGCCCAGGCATCGGCCTCGTGTATAAGACGCTCACCCGACGACCCTGCTGGACGACATCCCGGCTGCGGCCGCTCGCGAGGGGCATTGCGCCCCCACCCACCACCAACAGAAAGGATGCCCGATGTCGATAAGCCCGGAGCGCAAGAGCGCGCTCATCAAGGACAATGCCACCAAGGCCAACGATACCGGCTCGCCGGAGGTGCAGATCGCGATCCTGACCGAGCGGATCAACTATCTGACCGAGCACTTCAAGACGCACAAGAAAGACAATCACTCGCGCCGCGGGCTGTTGAAGATGGTGAGCCAGCGCCGCCAGCTCCTCGACTACGTGAAGCGCAAGAACGAGCAGCGCTACCAGGGCATCATCGACAAGCTCGGCATCCGCCGCTGACGACAAGCGGGCGGTGGGCCGGCGACGTCGTCTGCCGTGTCCATCAGCCCGCATCCTTAGAAGGCATCCAGCAGAAGGCATACAGCCTTCGCTTTGGCTATTGAGCCCAAGGCTGGCGCAATCGGCAATCCGGTCGACTGCGCGTCGCTACGAGATGCAGAGAAAGAAAGACCGAACATGTTCGACATCCATCGAGTGGAGATTGACTGGGGTGGGCGCAAGCTGACGCTCGAGACGGGGCGCATGGCGCGCCAGGCCGACGCCGCCGTCTATGCCCAATACGGCGAGACGAGCGTGCTGGCGACCGTCGTTGCCGCGAAGTCGCCCAAGCCCGGCGTCGATTTCTTTCCCCTGACCGTGAACTACCAGGAGAAGACCTATGCCGCGGGCAAGATCCCCGGCGGCTTCTTCAAGCGCGAGGGGCGCCCGACCGAGAAGGAGACGCTGACCTGCCGTCTCATCGACCGGCCCATCCGCCCGCTGTTCGTGCAAGGCTTCAAGAACGAGACGCAAGTCATCATCAACGTGCTCTCCCACGACATGGAGAACGATCCCGACATCTTGGCTCTGATCGCCTCCTCGGCGGCGCTGACGCTGTCGGGCGTGCCGTTCCTCGGACCTATCGCGGCGGCCCGCGTCGGCCTCATCGGCGGCGAGCTCGTCCTCAATCCGATGCTCGACGAGATGGCCGAGAGCGCCCTCGACCTTGTCATCGCCGGCACGCAGGACGCGGTGATGATGGTGGAGTCGGAGGCCAAGGAGCTGGCCGAGACGCAGATGCTCGAGGCGGTGATGTTCGGGCACAAGAGCTTCCAGCCGGTGATCAAGGCGATCATCAAGCTCGCCGAGAAGGCGGCCAAGGACGCCTGGGACATCCAGCTCCCCGATTCCTCGAAGTATGCCGCCCAAGTCAAAAAGCTCGCCGAGAAGGATCTGCGCGCCGCTTTCTCGACCAAGGAGAAGCAGAAGCGCTACGAGCTCGTCGAAGCCGCGCACAAGAAGGTCGCGGCCGGTATCGAGCTGCCCGAGGGCGACGCGAGCGAAAAGGTGCTGCTCGAGGACACGTTCAAGGCCCTCAAGAGCGAGATCGTGCGCGGCGACATCGTCAAGACGGGCAAGCGCATCGACGGTCGCGACTTGAAGACCGTGCGCCCCATCCTGTCGGAGGTGCACGTTCTCCCGCGCACGCACGGCTCGGCGCTGTTCACGCGCGGCGAGACGCAGGCGCTCGTCGTGGCCACGCTCGGCACCGGCGAGGACGAGCAGTTCGTCGACGCGCTGGAGGGCACGCGCAAGGAGCGCTTCATGCTCCACTACAACTTCCCGCCGTTCTCGGTGGGCGAGACGGGCCGCATGGGCGGCCCCGGCCGGCGCGAGATCGGCCACGGCAAGCTCGCCTGGCGCGCGGTGCATCCCGTGATGCCGGGGCCGGAGGAGTTCCCCTACACGATCCGCGTCGTCTCCGAGATCACGGAGTCGAACGGCTCGTCCTCGATGGCGACCGTGTGCGGCACCTCGCTGGCGCTCATGGACGCCGGCGTGCCGATCAAGAGCCCCGATCGCCGGCATCGCCATGGGCCTCATCAAGGAGGGCGAGGATTTCGCCGTGCTCTCCGATATTTTGGGCGATGAGGACCACCTGGGCGACATGGACTTCAAGGTCGCCGGCACCGACCAGGGTGTGACGTCCCTGCAGATGGACATCAAGATCACCGGCATCACCGAGGAGATCATGCGCGTCGCGCTCGACCAGGCGCGCGAGGGGCGCATGCACATCCTCGGCGAGATGGGCAAGGCGCTGGGAACGGCACGCACCGAGCTCGGCGAGCACGCTCCGCGCATCGAGACGATCAAGATCCCGACCGACAAGATCCGCGAGGTGATCGGCTCGGGCGGATCGGTGATCCGCGAGATCGTCGCCGAATCGGGCGCCAAGATCGATATCGAAGACGACGGCACGGTCAAGGTCGCCGCCGCCAAGCGCGAGTCGATCGAGGCGGCCCTGAAGCGCATCAAGGAGATCGCGTCGGAGCCCGAGGTCGGCACGATCTACCGCGGCAAGGTCGTCAAGATCATGGAGTTCGGCGCCTTCGTGAACTTCTTCGGCGCCAAAGATGGCCTCGTGCACATCTCGCAACTCGCACCCGGGCGCCCAGCGACGGTCGGCGAGGTCGTCAAGGAGGGCCAGGAGGTCTACGTCAAGCTTCTGGGCTTCGACGAGCGCGGCAAGACGCGCCTGTCGATGAAGATCGTCGACCAGGCGACAGGCCAGGAGATCCCGCGCGCCGAGGGCGAGGCGGAGCCCGAGGGCGAGTTCAGCGCGTCGCGCCCGCCCAGGCGCGAGGGTGGCCGCGGCGGTGACCGGCGCCCGCCCCGCCGCAATCGCGAGGCGGGCTGAGGCCTCAGGCGAAGCTCACCGCAGGCACAAAAACCGCCGGATCGCTCCGGCGGTTTTTTGTTGTGCGCATGCGAATGTGCGCTCTTCAGTATTTGAAGGAGACTTCCGTGCCCCAGACCTGTCCGATGGACGGATAGCCGTTATATGTCTCGTAGTCCTCGTCGAGCAGGTTGCGGCCATAGAGCGTGAGCATCGAATCCCACTCGCCGAGCGTGAAGTGGCGCAAAGCCTCCGGCATCTTTGCGCGCCGGCGGCAGAGACCGCTGATGCAAAATTCCGTCCGGCCCAGCGAAGCCATTGAGAGTTGACGATGTCCTGTCATCAAGAAGCCACGGCCAGGGTGGGCGCGTCACAGACAAGGGACGAACGGATATGTCGGATCATAAGGTCACGGTGGAGCAACTGCCGAGCGGCAAGTGGGCCTGTTTCCTGCCCGTTCCGGGCCACGGCGAGCCGGTCAATCTGGGCCGGGAGTTCAAGAACGAGGAGCAGGCCGAGAACTGGCTCAACGTCTCGGAATCGCTGACGGCGATCGACATGATGCTGAGAAAATACAAAAAATGGCAGCGCGGGGCGCCCGCTCCTCCCGCATCTCTAAAGGTCAGTGGCTTTGGCTTTGACCACGAGCTGCTCGGCGGTGAGGAGCCTTTCTGTGCCGCCTTCCTGCACGACGGCGTCAAAGCTCTTGGCGAGCGCAGCGCACACGACGAGGGCTGCGACCTCCTCGAAGGGGTCGCCGCCCCATTTGCAGATGAACGCCGTGTCACGGTCGCCGAGGCTCGCTTGCAGGGCCGGCGGCAGATCGCCGGCGCCGTCCTTGAAGCGCAGATCGAAGCCGGCGTCCTCGCCGTCGAGCGTGCAAGGCAAATAGCCCGACGTCTCGAAGGGGACGTAGGTGTGGTCGAGCGTCAGCGGAAATTTGAGCGCGGCGATCGCCTGTTGCAGCGCTGGCCGCGCCGGCACGTTCTCGCGCTTCAGATAGGCGGTGAGGGCGCGTGCCATGCTCTCGTCTCCAGTTGTGCTGAGCTCAAACTTCAATGCCGAGAACCGCAGGGACCGGCGCCTCGCTTGATCTGCTCGTAGGCCTGCTCCTGCTCCTGGCACACGCGCACGTTGGCGTGAGCCGGGGTGACAAGCACGAGAACGGCCAGGAGAGGCGCGAAATGCTGTGGGGGCAGGGCTCGGGTCACGGGAATTCCTCATTGCTGGCGCAGTTCCATGCTGGAACGCCGGGCCAGCTCGCTCAAGGCCCATGGTGGGCGGGAGATCGGCGGGAAATGGGTGCCGCAGCCGATCACCTGCCGTCCTCGCAGAGGATATGCTAGAGAGGCGCGGATTTGCGCGAAATGGAAACGGAGCACGGGGATGAACCTCGTGCTAACTCTCGGAAACCCACGGCTGAGCCCCCCAATGCATCACCAATTCACACGACTGCTTCTCGCCCCGCTCATGCTCGCATCGAGTGCGATCGGGTTTGCCTGCACGCCGAGCCGCGCGGATGATGCCGCCGCTCTGATGGGAAGGTGGCGCGTTCCCCCCTATGCGCAGGAGCGGTTCCGGATGAGCGATCAGTGTCAGCGGCACGCCGACACCGACACGCAAAGGGTCGACGAAAGCGATGTCCAGGTTTTCAATTGCGACGATCCCAAGTATGCCGCAGTGAAGGCGCGCATCCTCGACTATGTCCACCGGGTCAACCCGATCTATCGCAGGGAAGGCCATCCCCTTTATTCTGAGAACATCTCCGGCCTTTGCGCCGTGGTGCAAGAGTTCGAAATCTGAGCGCAAGGATGACGTTTGCAACCCGAGCCCGGATCTGCGCAAGCAGCCGATCGTTGGGCTGCCCGTGATCTGGAACATCCGGAGGACGCGCAACGGCGATTGGCCATACCGCGGCGACAGCTATTCACCGTCATCCGGGTACGGCGCCATCTCCTGCTTCAAGAACCCGACGGGCGATCGCCTGGTGACCAAAGGCTGCCGCAGGTGGACGGTGGAATTGCCGTTCGTCGGGTCCGAGCCGTGCGACTGTGGCTGCAGCATGATCGTGTGCGACAAGTACGTGTGGCAGCGCAAGTGACGGAGGCGGTGTGTCGCTCGTTTGACGTCGCGCGATCTCAAGCCCACCACACGTAGACGAAGGCGAACAGGAAGAGCCAGACGACGTCGACGAAATGCCAGTACCAGGCGGCGAAGATCAGGCCTAAGTGCTCGGTCGGGGTGAATTGCCCGAGGAACGCGCGCAGGAGGCAGACGGAGAGGAAGATGGTGCCGATGATGACGTGGGCGCCGTGAAAGCCCGTCGCCATGAAGAATACCGCGCCGTAGATGTTGCCGGAATAATCGAAGAGCGCGTGCGTGAACTCGTAGGCCTGCACGCACGTGAAGATGATTCCGAGCGTCACCGTGCAGATGAGGCCAAGCTTCAGCCCTGTCCGGTCGCCCTTGAGCAGACGGCTGTGCGCCCACGTCACGGTTCCGGCCGAGCTTAACAGGATCACCGTCATCAATAGAGGCAGACCCCACGGGTCCGACGTTTGAATGCCTTGCGGCGGCCACACCCCGCCGATCAGCTTGTCGCGCACGACCTGTGTGGCATCGGACGGAAACAGCGCCGAATTGAAGAACGCCCAGAACCAGGCGACGAAGAACATGACCTCCGAGCCGATGAACAACAGCATGCCGTAGCGCAGCGAGATCTGCACGATGGGGGTGTGCTTGTGGTCCTCCGCCTCGCGCACGACGTCGCGCCACCAGCCGACCATGGTCGTGGCGACGCCGACGACGCCGAGCGCGAAGACGAGCCAGGGCGGCCAGATCAGGCCATAGATCCAGAGGATGAGGCCGGAGGCCAGCAGAAGCGCCGAGATCGCTGCATGGATCGGCCACGGGCTCGGATCGACGAGCTGATAGGGATGTCCGCTCTCGTCCGCGGGTGCCATCTCCAATTGTGGTTCGACCGTCATGGGGCTTGCTCGTCCTCAAGTGATGCGCGGTAGCACCTCGAACTGGTGGAATGGCGCCGGCGACGGCAGCGTCCATTCGAGCGTCGTCGCGCCGGGTCCCCACGGGTTCGCCGGCGCCGGCCGCTTGCGATAGAAGGCCTCCGCCATCCCGTAGAAGAAGATGAGGAAGCCGAACGCCGACAGGTAGGCGCCGATCGAGGAGACGGCGTTCCAGGCGGCGAAGGCGTCCGGGTAGTCGGCGACGCGCCGCGGCATGCCCGACGCGCCGAGGAAGTGCTGCGGGAAAAACAGGATGTTGACGCTGATGAAAGTCACCCAGAAGTGCACGTGCCCGATCGTCTCGGACAGCATGTACCCCGTCATTTTGGGGAACCAGTAGTACCAGCCGGAGAAGATGGCAAACACGGCGCCGAGCGAGAGCACGTAGTGGAAGTGCGCCACGACGAAGTAGGTGTCTTGCAGCACGCGGTCGACACCGGCGTTGGCGAGGACGACGCCGGTGACGCCTCCGATCGTGAACAGGAACACGAACCCGATTGCCCACAACATCGGCGTGCGGAACTCGATCGAGCCGCCCCACATCGTCGCGATCCAAGAGAAGACCTTGATCCCCGTCGGTACCGCAATCGCCAGGCTCGCGGCGACGAAGTAGGCCTGCGTGCTGGCACTGAGGCCGACCGTATACATGTGGTGGGCCCACACCGCGAAGCCGATGAAGCCGATCGCCACCATGGCGTAGACCATGCCGAGATAGCCGAAAATCGTCTTGCCGCTGAAGGTGGAGATGACGGTCGAGATGATCCCGAAGCCGGGCAGGATCATGATGTAGACTTCCGGATGCCCGAAGAACCAGAAGAGATGCTGGAACAGCAGCGGATCGCCGCCGCCCTCCGGATTGAAGAACGTGGCGCCGAAGTTGCGGTCGACGAGCAGCATGGTAATGGCGCCGGCCAGCACGGGCAGCGCCAGCACCAGCATGAACGCCGTGATGAGGATCGACCAGACGTAGAGCGGCATCTTGTGCAGCGTCATACCGGGGGCGCGCATATTGAGGATCGTCGCGATGAAGTTGATCGCACCGAGGATGGAGGACGCGCCCGCCAAGTGCAGCGACAGGATGACGAAATCGACCGATGGTCCGGGGTGGCCGACGGTCGACAAAAGCGGATAGAGCGTCCACCCGGTGCCGGCGCCGTTAGAGCCCGGCGCGCCGCCAAAAAAGAACGAGCTGATGAACAGCGTGAAGGAGGCGACGAGGAACCAGAACGACATGTTGTTGAGCCGCGGAAAGGCCATGTCCGGCGCGCCGATCATCATCGGCACCATCCAGTTGCCGAAGCCGCCGATGAGGGCCGGCATCAGCACGAAGAAGATCATGATGAGGCCGTGCGCCGTGACGAACACGTTGTAGGTCTGGGGATTGGAGAAGATCTGCAGGCCGGGCTCGTGCAGCTCGAGGCGCATGGCGAGCGACAGAAACGTGCCGACGATCGAGGCCACAAGCGCGAACGACAGGTAGAGCGTGCCGATGTCCTTGTGGTTGGTCGAATAGGCATAGCGCCTCCAACCGGTGGGATGCGCAGCGTGCATGGGCTTTGCGCCGGGGGTGATTGTCGCTTCCGCCATGCTCTGGTCCTTCCGTCGTGACGGTTCGATGGCTTCGGTGACGCCCTACCGGGTGGCGACTTTCGCTTTCCTCGCTGCGGCTTGGCGCGATCCCGAGGCTGGAAGTTGCGCAAACTCGCTCTTGGCGTAGGTGAGCCACGCGTTGAACTGCGCATCGCTTACGACGCGAATGGCGATCGGCATGAACGAATGGTTCATGCCGCACAGCTCCGAGCATTGGCCGTAGTACATGCCCTCGTGCGTCGCCTTGAACCAGGTCGCGTTGAGGCGTCCCGGAATGGCGTCGACCTTGATCCCGAACGAGGGCACGGCGAAGGAATGGACGACATCGGCGCCGATTACCTCGACGCGGATCACCTTGTTGACAGGGACGACGAGGTCGTTATCGACGGCGAGCAGCCGCGGCTGCCCCGGCTTGCGGCTGGCGTCGTCGAGCATCTCGGAGGAGAATTGGAAATTCGCCGTTGTCGGGGTAGCCATAGCTCCAGTACCATTGGTGCCCCGTCGCTTTCACGGTGAGATCGGCCCGCGGAATGTCCTGCTCGAGAAAGAGGAGGCGGAACGAGAAGAAGGTCGTCACGATCACGATGCAGAGCGGGATGAGGGTCCAGGCAACCTCGAGCGGCCGGTTGCCGGTTCGCGTCGACGGCGTGGGATTGACGCGCTTGTTGAAGCGCACCATCACGAAGACGAGGAGCACGAACACGAGCCCGGCGATCGCCGTGATGAGCACGAGCAGGCCATCATTGAACGCGGTGAGTGCGTTCATCACCGGCGTGTCGGCCTGTTGCAGTCCTGTCTGCCATGGAGACGGTTGCCCGAAGCCGGCGCGCGCAGCACCCCCGCCCACGATAGGGGCGGCTCCGATGATAGCTGCGATGAGCCGCGCGCGGGCCCGCATCGTGGCTTTCGCTCCTCGTGACGAGCTTGCAATTGGCGTTGGCTGCAGCCGCGCCGCATGCCACGGCGCCGATGTGGCCGATCCGGCGAACGCAACGAATACGCGCACGAACGCTAGCAAATGATTCCCGACGCGCAAGCCGCTATCGACGAGCCGATGACATTATCGGTGGACTTAATGCTTCCCTAACAGCTCGGCGTAACAATCCTTCCTCCCCACGTCGCTGCAGGCCGAGCCAGGCCCGCAAGCGCCCAAGAACGGCGGTGTAAGCACAATGCGACTTGCAAATCTCCGCGTTGGCGTTCTGGTCGTGCTGTGTGCGGCCGGCCTCGCCCGCGCCGATGCGGAGGAGGCCTCGCCCGCCGACGCGGAGCTCGTGGCCCGCGGCCGCTACGTCGCGCTCGCCGGCGACTGCATGCCCTGCCACACGAGTGCTGCCAACGAGGAGTTCGCCGGCGGCCTTGCGCTCGCGACGCCGTTCGGGACGATCTACTCCGCCAACCTCACGCCCGACGATGCGACTGGCATCGGCAAGTGGACGTTCGACGACTTCAAGAATGCGGTTCACAACGGCATTCGCGCCGACGGGGCCTATCTCTACCCCGCCATGCCGTACGACGCCTTCACCAAGATAGAGGAGGACGACCTCAAGGCGCTATGGGCCTACCTGAGGAGCCTCAAGCCCGTCAGCAAGCCGCCGAAGGAGAACGGGCTCTACTTTCCCTTCAACATCCGCGCGCTGATGTTCTTCTGGCGCGTTCTGTTCTTCGATGAGGGCTACTTCAAGCCCGACAAGCACAGAAGCGCGACTTGGAACAGGGGCGCCTACCTCGTTGAAGCGCTCGCCCATTGCAACGACTGCCATACGCCGCGCAACCTGATGGGCGCTACGATCCCCAGCGAGCGCTTCGAAGGCGCCCAGATCGACAATTGGTATGCGCCCAACATCACGGTCAAGGCGCTGAGGGACGTCAACAAATGGGACAAGGCGCGTCTCATCGACTTCCTCAAGAGCGGCGCTGCGAAGAACTCGACCACGCTTGGCCCTATGCATGTCGTCGTCCACGACAGCCTGTCGAAGCTCAAAGAGAGCGATATCGCCGCCGTCGCGACCTACATGCTCAACGACGAGTCGGGCGAGGGCGAGACGCTGCCGTCGAAAGTGAGCAAGCTGCCGCCCGCGATGGCTGCGCGCGCCGAGAAGCTCTACGACGACCACTGCGCCGTTTGCCACCAGAAGACGGGCGACGGCATGAAGGGCAAGGTTCCGCCGCTCGCGGGCAACCCGGCGGTCGAGGCGGCCGACCCCTACGACGTGCTGTCGGTCGTGCTGGGCGGCGTGCCGGCACGGCACGGCTATTTCGCCATGCCGTCGTTTGCCAACCAACTGAGCAACCAGGATGTCTCCGACATCGCCAACTACGTGCGTACGTCTTGGGGGAACAAGTCGGTGCCGGATACGACACCCGACATGGTGGCCGCATGGCGCTCGCAAGTGACGACGCCTGCAGCTGCGAAGACCGCTGCGAAATCGAGCCCCGCTCCTGCCGCATCGCCGTCGCCGGCAGCGCCTGCCGCATCGGAGAAGAGCACAGCGGACGCCACCGCTCCGCCGGCGCCGACGACTGATCCATTGAAGACCAAGCCCTACTTCATCGTCACGAGCGACGTCGTCGGACTCGCCGTGCGCAGCGACAGCGACTACAGCCAGACGCTCGGCACGCTGTCCGGGCTCATCCTCGACAGCTCGTCGGGGCAGACGCTCTACGCCATCATCGATCGCGGCAGCGGGTTCCTCGGCCTCGGCGACTACAAGGTGGTCGTGCCGTTCGATCTCGTGCACTTCACGGGGCAGTGGGACAATCCCCTGGTCGCCATGAGCGCCTTCAAGCTTCAGAACGCGCCGCGCATCACCGACAACGCGGTCGAGGATTTGCTGCAAAACCCCGACTGGCGCCGCTCGGTTGCCGCCTACTTCGGCGTGGCGCTCGCCGAGGCGAAGCCGCAATCCGGAAGCGACAAGTCGAAGACCGCGGAGGCGAGAGAAGGCTCTGAGAAGAAGACCGCCTCCAAGGTGAGCCCCGAGGAGGATGAGGCGGCGCGCGGCAAGAAGATCGCGCAAACGCAGTGCAGCGCCTGCCACCACTTCAATAAGGGCGGCGGCACGCTCGTCGGGCCGGACCTCTACGGCGTCTACGGCACGAAGATCGCAAGCGTGCCGGGGTACTCCTTCTCGCCGGCCTTGAAGAAGCACTCAGGCGATTGGAACGCAGCCAACCTCAATGACTGGCTCAAGAGCCCGAGCACGTTCGCGCCGGGCACGTACATGACGTTTCCAGGGCTGCCGTCGCAGAAAGACCGCGACGACGTGATCGCGTATCTGAAATCGCTCAAGTCTTAGAGCTGCAGCGCCCGAGCCATACCGGCAATCATACTGAAAAGCCGCCGGATCGCTCCGGCGGCTTTCAAGACCATTCCACGTTCGGCGACAGCGCTTACCAGGCGAAGTAGATGCCTCCCCGCCGGCGTCGCCGCCATCTCCGGCGCCGCCTCCGGCGCGGGCCAATCGAGAGCCAGAGCCCTCTCCGGCGTCGCCTCCAGCCCCAACCTCTGCCCCAACCTCTGCGGCGATGGCGCCCCCGCCACGCATCGGCCTTCGTCGTGCTCGAGACGAGTGCGAGGCTCGAGATGCCGGCGACGCTCAAGCCGTAGGAGCCGATCGAGCTGACGCTGTAGATGACAATCATGGCGACGGCCGCGCACACCGCGACCACGCCGCGCCGCAGCCCGCGAGCGAGCTTGCCGAGCCCCTGCGGGACCGCTTTCGTCGCGGCGGCGATTACGTCCTTCATGTGCTTGTTCCTCCGTCCTTGCGTCAGCTCCGGCGTAGAGGCCGGGCTCGACCCCCAACGCCGGCCGCAAGTGCGCCCGAACGCGCTGAGGACAGTTGAACTGGCGGCAGTATCGCGCGATCGCGTAAGGATGCCAAGCCGAACTTGTCCTAATCACAAATCCGGTACAAGTCAGAGTGTCGGCACGCGCTCGCAGATCGCTCGCTCGCACGAGACGCTGGCCTAATGCGGCGCCACGCAATATGAGCTTGGCCGAGCGCGTCTTAGAAGAAGACCGATGCCAACAAAGCCCTCCTACATCCTCGGGATCAACGCCTACGACCACGACGTCAGCGCCTGTCTCTTGCGTGACGGCACGATCGCGTTCGCCGTCGCCAAGGAGCGCATCACGCGCGACAAGCACGACACCGGCTTCTATCAGGAGGTGATCGACTACTGCCTGAAGGCGGAAGGGATCACGCTTCAGGATGTCGATCTCATCGTGCGCAATTGCTACGTGCTGCCCGTGGGGGACATGGACGCGCGGCTCGCCTACGAGGATGTGCCGGAGTTCATGGACACCAAGGAGCGCGAGCAGGCGCGTTCGAGCCCGCTTTATCTGACAAAATCCGATCATGTGGTGTCCGTGTCCCACCATCTGGCGCATGCCTACAGCGCGTTTGCAGCCTCGCCCTTTGCCGACGGCGTCGTGATGGTCGTGGACGGCGTCGGCAACTACTGCGCCGACGTGAGCGAGCCGAGCCAGCTGACAGATAACGTGCATCCGCTTGCGCGCGAATCAGAGAGCTACTACGCCTTCAGCGGCTCAACGCTTACGACCTTGAAAAAGGTCTGGCTCGAGCCGACGCGCGGCTTCCTGAGCGACGAGTTCTTTTTTATGCCCGGGCTCGGCGCGCTCTACAGCCGGGTGTCGAGCTACATTTTCGCCGACTGGAACAAGTGTGGTGAGGTGATGGGGCTTGCGCCTTACGGCCGCCCCGACCGGGTGAAGCCGCTCGCGTATGTGCGCGATGGTGAGCTCATCGTGCCGGAGTGGACGGCCGAGTTCAACGCGCCGTGGCTGGCGGATAAGGATCCGGACTGGGAGAAGAGCGGCTCACGGTCGCATTGGGAGGACCTCGCCTTTAAGGTGCAAGACGATACCGAGACGGTGCTTCTTGAGCGCGCCAAGTGGCTGCGCGAGACGACAGGAGCGAGGAACCTGTGCATCGCCGGCGGCGTCGGCCTCAACTGCGTTGCGAACGGGCGGATCGTGCGCGAGGCGGGTTTCGACAACGTCTGGATCCAGCCGGCCTCTGGCGACGATGGGATCGCGATCGGCTGCGCCTACTACGGCCATCTGGCGATCAAGGGTGCCCCACGCTCGTTCGTGATGGCCGACGCTTATCTCGGGCGCCGCTACAACGACGAGGACGTGGACGCGGCGCTTGCCACCGGGCTCGTCCCTTTCGAGACGACCGCGCGCAGGAGCAAGGACGTCTGCACGGAGGCGGCAGGCCTATTGGCGCAAGGTCGGGTGCTCGGCTGGTTCCAGGGGCGATCCGAGTTTGGGCCGCGCGCGCTCGGCAACCGCTCGATCCTCGCCGACCCGCGCGACGCCAAGATGAAGGACACGCTCAACAGTCGCGTCAAGCACCGACAGGCCTTTCGCCCCTTTGCGCCGATCGTTCTCGCCGAGCGCGCGCACGAGATTTTCGAGGGCGAGGAGGAATCACCCTTCATGCTGATCGCCAAGCGCGTGCGCGAGGCTTGGAAGGACAAGATCCCGGCGATCGTTCACGTCGATGGCACTGCGCGCGTGCAGACGGTGCGGGCCGAGAGCAACGAGCGCCTCTATCGCCTGCTGAAAGCCTTCGAGGCGCTCACAGGCGTGCCCGTTCTCATCAATACCTCCTTCAACGTCAAGGGCGAGCCCATCGTCGAGGCGCCGCGCGACGCGATCGAGTGCTTTCTTTCGACCGGCATCGACGATCTCGTCATTCACGACAGGCTCGTGGCAAAGACCGCCCTCCATCGCGCGCTCGCGCCCGTCATGGGCATGTACTCCGACATTGCGGTGATCGTGCGCGCAGGCTTCAGCGCCGATTGAAGCCGGCCTTTAGGGCCGCTCGCCCGACATGCGGTCGAGCAGCGCGGTCAGCGGACGCGAGAAGACGACGACGGCGATCGTGAGCGCCGTGACCGCTATTCCGACGATGCCGAAGTATACGAGCTTGGTGGAGAGCGGAGCTTCGGCCGCCGCGATGAGGTTCATACCGAGAAAGCCCGTGGCGATAGTGCCGATCAGGCCGACGATCGTCACCGCCGTGAGCCGGTGGATGGTACCGCTCTGCCGGCGCAGGATATCGCTGTCGAGATACTGGACCATATCGAATATCTCGCCGCGCAGCTCCTTGTAGAGATCGTCGTTGCCGAGATGCATGCGCTGCAAACGGAAGAGGTCGCGCGTCTGTACCTGGTCTGAAACCTCGGTGAACCAGTAGCGCTGCGTGAAGCGCATGAAGGCTTCCTGCAGCCGATAGGTCTCACGGCGAAATTGCGCCGCAGAATCGGCACTCTTGATCTCGAGCAGCTTGATTGCCGCAGCCAGCCGATCCGACAACATGAGCAGTGCGGCCTTCTGAAAGTGGCTCATAAGAAACAGGAGGAAATACTGGTGCCGGAACTGGCCCAACAGGCCGCGTTCGTTGTCCTCGCGGCTTGAAGTAGCGCCGGCCACGATGGTGAAAGCGTGACCGGAGAGCAGGAAGCGCGTATTCGCGCCTTGCATTTCGGTGCCCTCGTGGAAATAGCGATCGTAGCAATTGCGCGCTTCGAAATCATGCAGGAAGCGCTCGGCGTACGGCGCGTTGCCGTTTGAGCTCGGTCCGGCGGCAAACGCGAGGCGCATGAAGTCGACTCGCTTTAGATCCCACAGGCGATCAACTGTCAGATAAGTCATGACGGGCATGCGGTAGTACTCGATCTGGCGAAAGCTTAGCGGATTCTTTTGGTCGGGTTCCCCGGCTCGCAAGGGCCGCAGCAGAAACTCCCAGTGTGCCGCAAAGCACGGCGATCTGTGGTGGCCGACGAATTCGAGATAGCGATTCCGATCCTCGTAGTCGGAGGTGGCGAGCACGTTTCCGCTTCTGTCGAGCCATTCGACGCGCTCGGGGCAATGGAGCGGTCTGCCGCTCTCGGTCCAGCCGGGAGGGTACGCGCGGCCGACGCGGTACATGATCTCGTGCACCGCGGCAAGCGGAAGATTGGATGCAAAGAATTCGCATGCGAGGATGACGGCGTCGACATCGTGAAAGAAGTGCAGGTCGATATGCGCGACCTCGCAAGTGATCGGCTCACTTCCTTTGTCGAGCGTGATGCGCAGCGCACCGACATCGGTACGGCGGTAGAGCCGCAGCGGAGCGTCGCCTCGCCCAAGCTCGCGCACGGGCCCCGGAGCATCGCCGTAAAGAAAGCGCTGCACGTGCGGCAGAAAGCTGACGAACTCGCGATAGTGCCGTTCTTGAAATGCACCCTGAATGCCGAACTCGTCATCGACGAGCGTCCAATTGCTACCGGCCAGTCTTTCGAACAGTGCGTCCGCCGTCTCTTGCCGGCCTCCCTTCCTCGCCGTCAGGATCTGGATTGGCCATAGGACGATATGGCGACAGTGGCGCGCAACGCGGGGCTGCGGCTCAGGCAGATCCCCCTTTGCCGCGAGAGAGTTCGTATCATCCAAGCGCAAGGCCCCCCAAGCCGCTTTCCTTCCGTCACGTTGCGTGACGGCGATGCGCAGTCCGAGCCCTTATAAGAGCCGCTCCATGTCAGTTTTGCGACGGCTCGTCGGCGCGCTGCACGAAGCCGCGCAGAGCCGGGGTGTCAGGCGGCCACGGCGACACGGATGCGAAAGGTTGCGCGGAAGCTGCTGCCGGGCGCCACGAGCCGCAGACCATCGCCGCTGACGAGTGCGTTCGTCGGCGCGGTCATCGGCTCGAGCGCGATAAAGTCCTTGTCCTTGGGTGCGTAGACCTGCGTGTGCGTGAAGCCTTCGATGAGCTCCACGCAGATGCGGCGCCCCGATCCGGCGATCGAAAGGCTGGCGTTCTGGCCGAGCAAGGCGAACCCGTCGTCGAAATCGTGAGTGCCGAGGGCAGTCTCGAGGCCAGAGAAGGGCTCCTTGGCTCCGGTGGGAATGCCGCACTTATCGAGCACCAGCCGGCGCATGGGCGGCAGATGCAGGCGCCAGTCGGCGCGCGCCGCCTCCGGCAGGCCGACGTAAGGATGAAAACCGAAGCTGACGGGCACGGGGTGATTGCCGGCCTGCACCATGGTCGCGATGGTGAGGCCATCGGCTTGGAGGCTCGCCATCATCCCCAGGCGGTGGCGATAGGGGAAGATTGCCAGCAGGTCCGCGTGCGACCAGTCGAGGCCGGCAATCAGAAGATCTGCGCGTTTCTCGATGACGGCCCACTTGAGCCGCGCCCAGGGCACGCCATGGATCGGCAGACCGTTATCGTCGAAGTGGAGGAGCGGCGAGGACGCATCGATCGTGACGGACTGTCCTGCGGCCGCGTAGGCTCGCGCGGCGAGCCGGTTGGCCCAAGGGTAGAGCAGCGGGATGCCCGCGGTGCTCCCCTTCGCGGCGGCGGCGGGCAGATCGTCGATGCGCCGCAAAACTTCCAGGCCTTTATGGCGCAGCGAGACGCCGAGCATGCCGAAGCTCGGCGCAAATCGCGCCTCGAGATCGCGGTTCGAAAGCACTGCCCCCTCAGGGTCGTCCAGCGGATTGGCGGGCAACGTCATCGCTACACGATGCTCTTGGCGTAAAGGTCGGGGCGGCGGTCGCGGAAGAAGCCCCAGTCGGCGCGGTAGCCGGCGATCTCGTCGAGGTCGAACGTGTACATGAGCACGCCCTCGTCGTCCTCGCCGAGGCTTGCGACGAGCTCGCCGCGGTGGTCGGCGATGAAGGAATGCCCGTAGAACTTCTGCGTGACGCCGTCGTTGTTCTCGAGCCCGATGCGGTTGGCGGCGATGACCGGCACGGCGTTGGCAACCGCATGGCCCTGCATAGCGCGCTGCCACTGCAAGTGCGTATCGAGGCTCGCGTCATAGGGCTCAGAGCCGATGGCCGTCGGATAGAGCAGCACCTCGGCGCCCGCCAGCACCATGGCGCGGGCGGCCTCCGGGTACCACTGGTCCCAGCAGATGCCGACGCCGATGGCGCCGGCTTGGGTCTTCCACGCCTTGAAGCCGGTGTCGCCGGGATTAAAGTAGTACTTCTCCTGATAGCCGGGGCCGTCGGGGATATGGCTCTTGCGGTAGACACCGAGGATGGCGCCGTCGGCGTCCACGATCGCGACGCTGTTGTAGTAGCGCGGGCCGTCCTTCTCGAAGAAGGAGGTGGGAATGACGACGCCGAGCTCGCGCGCGAGCTTCTGCATGGCAACGACGCACGGGTGCTCGGCCGTGGGGTAGGCGGTCTTGAACCACTTCGGATCTTGTCTGGTGCAGAAGTAGATGCCCTGGAACAGCTCGGACGGCAGCACGACTTGCGCGCCCGCCCGCGCCGCCTCGCGCACGAACGCTTCGGTCTTGGCGATATTTGCCGCCATGTCGGGACCGTAGGCCGTCTGGATGGCCGCGACCGTCAATGAGCGCTTCGTCATCTAGAACGGTTCCTGCTGGGTGATGCAGTGGAACGACCCGCCGCCGGCGTCGCCGCAGCCTAGAAGCCCGCGCGCATCGACGCCTAAGACCTTGCGGCCGGGAAAAGCGGCCTGCAAGGCTGCAAGCGCAGCATCCTGCGTCGGCGTGCCGTAGACCGGCACCACCACAACGCCATTGGCGATGACGAAATTCATGTGCGAGGCCGGCGCCACCTCGTCCGCCGCGTTGCGATACAACCCGGCACCCGGGATGCGGATGACGTCGAGCTTGCGCCCCATCGCGTCGCTGGCGCCCGCGAGCGTGTCGGCGATCGCCTCCAGGATGTCGGCGTTGGGGTCGTCGGGGCCGGCCGGCGCCTGGCACACGACGCGGCCCGGGCCGACGAAGCGGGCGATGTTGTCGATATGGCCGTCGGTGTGGTCGTTCTTCAGTCCCTCCGCGATCCAGATGACGCTCCTGGCGCCGAGCGCCTCGCGCAAGGCCGCCTCGGCGTCGGCCTTCGACCAGCCGTTGCGGTTGGGATTTAAGAGCGTCTGGCGCGTCGTCAGGATCGTGCCCTCGCCGTCGTGGTCGATCGCTCCGCCTTCCAGCACGAAGCCGAAGCGGCGCACCGGCACGCCCGCCAGGCGCGCAACGTCGTCGCCGACGCTCGCGTCATCAGGCAGCTCGTATTTGCCGCCCCAGCTGTTGGTCTTGAAGCGCAGCGCAATTGCGCCGCCCGCTCCCCGCGCAAAGATCGGCCCGGTGTCGCGCAGCCAGATGTCGCCGTAGCGTGCAGGCACGAGCTCGGCGGCACTGCCGAGCGCCGCGCGCGCGGAGGCCTCCGCCTCCGGCCCGTTGACCAGAAGCCGAACCCTGTTTGCGGGTTCAAGCGCGCGCACGAGCGCCGCCACGTCGCGGCGCGGCGTTTCCAGGTCGCCGTTCCATTCGCGCGGATCGGCCGGCCAGGCGGTCCAGATGGCCTTTTGCGGCGCCCACTCCGCCGGGACGGAGATTGCGAGCTCGGTCACGTTCAATCTCTGCACCTCTTTACTGAGGATCGATCAAGCTTGTCCTTGGCCGACCTCTTGTCGCGAGCACATATCGTTAGCGATCGCAGTGAGAACCAGTGGCGGCAGCATGAACCACGGCGGGGGCTTGCTGGCAACCGGCGGACTTTGCGTGGGCTCCACGGCGCCTTTGAGAAACAATGAACGAAATCTCTCGAACCCGTTCGCGGAGGCCTGAGATTTTTGTGCGCTTCGTGAACCGTTTCTTTCCCCTCTCCGCAACTAGCCAGCTTTGCAAGGTGGGCTTCGGCCTATCTTGGCTTCCATCTCAAGCCCGTTTGGCCGCCCAAGCCTGCTCGGATGATCGGGCTTTGCTCAGAGAGGGACGACATGCTTCGCAGTTCGCCGGTTGCGCTGTTCGCCAGCGTTTCGCTCGCCGCCCTATGCTGGTCATCCGATGGCTTCGCGCGCGGCGGCGGTCACTTCGGAGGCGGCGGACATTTCGGCGGCGGCGGCCGCTTCGGGGGCGAGCGCTTCGGTGGCCGTGGGGAGTTCCGCGAGCGCGAGGTCCGCAGGCCGGAGGGAGAGCACCGGCGCGAGGAGGCGCGCAGGCCCGAGGAGCACAGGGAGGATGCCCGCCGCCACGAGGAGGGCGAGCACCACGAGGAGGCGCGCGAGCATCACGAGGACGCCGGGCACCATGACCTCGCCAACCGCGAGCGGGACCTGCGCCATCCCGTGAACGTCGGACACTGGGACCACAACCAGTTCGCGAACAATCGCTGGGGCGGCCACAACTTCAACTGCAACGGCTGCCGCTGGGGCTGGGCCGGCGCCGTGTTCTGGCCGTTCGCCCTCGGCGATATCTTCTCCTACGCCTGGTGGCCCTACGACGGCACGCCCGCATTCTGGAACTACGGCCTCAACTACATCGTGACCGGCCTCTTCTGGCCCTACGGCGCCTATCAATGGCCGGATGGCTACGGCGCCTACGCGTGGTCGGGCGACAATAATTCCTACCAGGTTGGGCGGGAGACGCATGAGAACGTCACCAGCGGCGGGCCGGCCGACGGGAGCGATCTGGCGCAATCGGCCACGGATAGCTCGACGCAACTCGCGCAGTCGTGCGCCGGGTTTGCGCCGGGCGTCGGCAGCCTGCCGTTGGATCAGATCGCTGCGACGGTGAAGCCGAAAGAGAGCCAGCGTGCGGCCTTCGACGATCTCAAGGCGGCCTCCGCCAAGGCCGATACGATCCTCAAGGGCGCGTGCCCCAATGAACCGCCGCTGACGCCGGTCGGACGCCTCGACGCGCTGCAGAAGCGCCTCGAGGCGATGGACCAGGCGGTCGATACCTTGCAGGAGCCGTTCGCAAAGTTCTCGAGCGCGCTCGACGAGGAGCAGCGCAAGGCGCTCGCCAGCATGGGTTCCAAAGACGGCGGTCCCGATAAGGAGATGGGCGACATCGGCCGCTGCGTCGATGAGGGCCAGGAGTTCGTCGACCTGCCGGCTCAGGAGATCGCGCAGTCCGTGAAGCCCGACGCCAAGCAGAGCGCCGCGCTCGACAAGCTCGAGTCGGTGTCAGCGCAGGCCGCCGAGACGCTGCGGTCGGGATGCCCGACGAGTATCCCAGCGACGCAGGAAGCGCGGCTCGAGGCTATGGACCAGCGGCTGCACCAGACGATCGTCGCAGTGAACGAGGTGCGCCCGGCGCTGGTGGGCTTCTACGATTCACTCAGCGACGAGCAGAAGGCGCGCTTCAATACGTTGCCGTCGGAGCCGACTGCGAAGAGCCCTTGAGCAAAGGGGATCATGAGAGCGGGCGCGGCGTGCCGGCGATTCCCAACCGGCACTCGAGCGACTTGCGATCCCAGCTTCCGAGCCGGGCGGCCGCGTCGTACGTAGTCTCAAGGAAGCGCAGCAGGCATTGGTCGGGATCGGGGGCGCTGCGCACGACGCTGTAGGGCAGAATGAACTCGCCGGCGGTTCGATCGAAGAAGGCATCATCCGGCGCAATGCGCGCGGACGCGAACCCCTCCGGCGCCGGGTACGCGTAAGAGTAGAACGCCGGATAGTCGACCGGCCCTCCGCCCGGCCAAAACCCAGCAGAGCTCACCTCGTGCGAATAGGCCTCGCGCGTCACGGCGTCGGGTAGCCCCGGGATGCCGCCCGGATGCATCGGCGCGCGGCGGCCGGAGAAACGCGTGACGGCAAGGTCGAAGCTGCCCCAAAAAAGATGAACAGGGCTGACCTTTCCGATAAAGCCCGTGCGGAAATACTTGAGCACGCGATCGCATTGGACAAGCACGCGCCAAAATGTATGTGCGGCGTTCGCATCGTAGGACGCATGGACCGTGTCCATTGCGAAGGGAATAGCGTCGACAATCTCATTTGGCGTGCCGTTGATCTCGATGCGAGCCCCGAGCTCATCCGTCAAAGCCAAAAACCGCCCATAGAACTGTGCGACGGTCATGGGCTCAAGCGCAAAGGAGGCGCGCGCGCCGTCGGTCGCAGTGCCGATGAGGGCATTATCGATGAAATCAAAGTCGAACTGCACGCCGCGGCTCCCGGCCGGGATCAGCGACGTGGTCAAGCCGCGGGCCGTCACGTAGAGCGTCGCGTGCCAGGAATGGTTGATCCAGGGCGTGCGCGCTAAGCGATACTTGCCGACGATCTGCGTCCACAGGTGCAGCGTGGCGCACGTGTCCTTCCAGGGCTCGAAGGGAATGTCGGGCCAGTCGTCCGTCATTTCTCCAGCCTCCGACACCATCTGCCGCTTTCTACCATCGTGCAGCCACGTTGCGGTGCCGATATCACCAGTGGCGGGTGGCGGAACTGTCGGCGGAAGCTATGAAATCGATCATGCGGCACCCGGCCTGGATCTTAGCCGCGCTCGGCGGCGTCTCAGGCATTCTCGGCTCGTTTGCTCTTGGCGTCGGTTACGGAGACGCGCCGAGCATCGGTCTCTATATGATCCCGTCCGGCACGTGGTTCGGACTCGTCGTCGGCTTCGGCGTCTGGAAGTGGGGAGGCCACTCACATGGCGCATCTTGGGGCGCGGCGGCGACGGCCCTTGTGGCGACTTGGGTCGGATGGGAATTGGCGGTCAATCTCGCCCTGCAACTGGATCAGCATTGGCTCAAGGCGGTGGTGATGCCCGATGTCTTCAAAACCTATGTTCCAGGATTCGCGGCCGGGGCGGTCGGGGCGTTCGTTACGTGGGCGGGAGCCGCCTCGTCTACGCGCGCACTGCGGCGCACCTCCGTGGCGATGCCCGTCGTCTCGGCT
The DNA here is from genome assembly GCA_963724945.1 of uncultured Alphaproteobacteria bacterium. GTDB lineage: Bacteria > Pseudomonadota > Alphaproteobacteria > Rhizobiales > Hyphomicrobiaceae > Hyphomicrobium_A. The sequence goes on from CAVRWL010000003.1 coordinate 895,620, forward strand.
GGGGCGGTGCTCGGCCTGCTCCTGACGTGGACCAGCAACTATGACAACCCAGTGATCCTGCTTCTGCCCTGGCAGACCGCGGTCGCTGCGCTCCTCGGGCTCGGCATGGCCGCGGAGCGGAGCCCCCAAGGCACCAGAACACTCGCGGCCAGCTGATATCCGGCTGGACGTTCGGCCGCTTAGCCGTCGAGCTTCACAGCCCGCAAGCGCAGCGCGTTGGTGATGACGCTCACCGATGAGAGCGACATGGCGGCTGCGGCGATAATCGGCGACAAGAGGATGCCGAAGGCGGGATAGAGCACGCCGGCGGCAATCGGCACGCCGGCGGCATTGTAGATGAAGGCGAAAAACAGGTTCTGGCGGATGTTGCGCATCACCGCCTGCGAGAGCCGGCGTGCGCGCACGATGCCGCCGAGATCGCCCTTCAGCAGCGTCACGCCCGCGCTCTCGATGGCGACGTCGGTTCCTGTGCCCATGGCGATGCCGACGTCGGCTGCGGCAAGCGCGGGGGCATCGTTGACGCCGTCGCCCGCCATGGCGACGACGCGACCCTCCCGTCTCAGTTTGTCGACGACGGCGCTCTTCTGGTCGGGCAGCACCTCGGCCTCGACGTCTGCGATGGCGAGCTTGCGGGCGATGGCATCGGCCGTGGTGCGGTTATCGCCGGTCAGCATGACGACGCGCATGCCGTCAGATTGCAGCGCCTTGAGTGCGGCTGGCGTCGAGGCTTTGATTGGATCGGCGATGGCGATGACGCCCGCCGCCTTGGCGTCGATGCCGACGAAGATCGCCGTTGCACCTTCCTTGCGCAGGTCGTCGGCGGCGCCCTTAAGCGCGGAGATATCGATGCCCTGCTCGGCCATGAAGCGCGCATTGCCGAGTGCGACGCGCTTTTCCTCGACGCGCCCGAGAGCGCCCTTTCCGGTGGGCGCATCGAAGTCCGTCGCAGAGGCCGAGAGAGACGTTGCGTTTCTCCGCCGCGGCAACGATCGCAGCGGCGAGCGGATGCTCGCTCGCCCGCTCCACGCTTGCGGCGAGCCGCAACAGCTCCGTCTCCTTAAAGCCCTTGGCGGGAACGATGCCCGTGACCGCCGGCTTGCCCTCGGTCAGCGTTCCCGTCTTGTCGACGATGAGGGTGTCGACCTTCTCCATGCGCTCGAGCGCTTCCGCGTTCTTGATCAGGACGCCAGATTCCGCGCCGCGCCCGACGCCGACCATGATCGACATGGGCGTGGCGAGCCCGAGCGCGCAGGGGCAGGCGATGATCAAGACGGCGACCGCGGCGACGAGCGCGTAGGAGAGGCGCGGCTCCGGGCCCCACGTCGCCCAGGCGGCGAAGGCGAGGATGGCCACGAGGATCACGGCGGGGACGAACCAGCCGGCGACCGCGTCGGCGAGGCGCTGGATGGGCGCGCGGCTCCGCTGTGCCTCGGCAACGAGCTGAACGATGCGCGCGAGCATGGTGTCGCGGCCGACGTGGTCGGCCTCGATGATGAGGCTGCCGCTCTGATTGAGCGTGCCGCCGATGACGGTGTCGCCCGTCTCCTTGGTGACCGGCATCGACTCCCCCGTCACCATCGACTCGTCCACCGCGCTGTGACCCTCGAGGACGTGTGCATCGACCGGGATCTTCTCGCCCGGGCGCACGCGCAGGCGGTCGCCGATCGTGACCTCCTCGAGCGGCACCTCGCGCTCGTCGTCGCGAGGGCCGATGCGGCGCGCCGTCTTCGGCGCGAGGTCGAGGAGCGCGCGGATGGCGCCGCTCGTGCTCTCGCGCGCCTTGAGTTCCAGTACCTGGCCGAGCAGCACCAGCACCGTGATGACGGCGGCCGCCTCGAAATAGACCGCGACCGAGCCGTCAGGCGCCCGGAAGGCTGCGGGAAAGATGCCGGGGGCGAGCGTGGCGATCACGCTGTAGGCCCAGGCGGCGCCAGTGCCGAGCGCGATCAGCGTGAACATGTTGAGGTTGCGCGTCTTAATCGACTGCCAGGCGCGCTCGAAGAACGGCGCCCCCGCCCACAGCACCACCGGTGTCGCCAGCACGAGCTGGATCAAATTGGAGAGTGCCGGAGGGAGCAGGGGGCCGAAAATGTGCCCGCCCATCTCGAGCGCGAACACGGGCAATGCCAGCGCCAGGCCGATCCAGAAGCGGCGTTGCATGTCGACGAGCTCGACGTTCGGCCCTTGCTCCGCCGTGACATCGAGCGGCTCCAGCGCCATGCCGCAAATGGGGCAGGAGCCCGGCCCAACTTGGCGGATCTCGGGATGCATCGGGCAGGTGTAGATGGCGCCGGGCTTGATCGGCTCGGCCTTGGCCATAGCCGGCGACAGGTAGCGCTCGGGGTCGGCCAGGAACTTGGTGCGGCAACCTGCGGAGCAGAAATAGTAGGTGCGCCCGGCGTGCTCGGCGCGGTGGGCCGTCTTGTGCGGGTCGACGTCCATGCCGCAGACGGGGTCCTTGGCCCGGATCTCGGCCTCGGGAGCAGCGCCATGCGCGCAGCCGCCATGCTCGTGTGCGGCGTGGGGGGATTCGGCGGTCATGGCGGCTCCTCAAGCAGCAGGAGCCCTAAATATAGGAATTCCGAGTTTAGGTTGAGAGGCAATTTCAGGCCGCAGTGCGCTCGAAGGCGGCGACCTCGGGCCAGAACACGCGGGCGCGCGCGCTGATCTGCGCCGGATTGCCAGTCGTCAGCAGGAGAAGCGAGCCGCCGTGGCTGCCGGCGACATAGAGCGGATGGCGCGCGAGATAGTCCTCGAAGCTATCGGCGACGACCTCGGGCTGGGAGAGGATGCGGGCGAACGGCGGAAGATGGCGCTTAAACAAATGCTCGACGAGCGGAAAGTGGGTGCACCCGAGGATGGCGCGATGCGGGGGCACGCCGCCCGTCTGCTCCAGCATGCCCGCGATGGCGTCCGCGACCAAGCGGTCGAGCTCCGCCTCGGGAGCCTCCTCCTCGATGGCGCCGGCTAGCTGAGCGCAGATCTGTTGGACGACGGTGACCTTGGGGCAGCGCTTGCGGATCTCCTCGGGATAGACGCCGGATGTGACGGTGCGCGTCGTCCCGAACACCGCGATGAGGTCGGTATTGTACTTCTGCGGGTATTGCGGAGAGGAGACGGCCCACGGCGTCTGCGTCGCGGCCTCGACCGTCGGCGCGACGATGCCGAGCACGTTGTGGCCGCGCCACCGGCTCTGCGGCAGCCAGGCTTGCTGCAGGTGGCGGGCGGCGACGGCGGTTGCCGTATTGCAGCCGAGCAGCACGAGCTTGCAGCCGGCCGCGAACAGGGCCTCGACGCCCTGGCGCGTCAGCTCGATGACCTCGGGCGAGGCTCTGTCTCCGTAGGGGACGTGAGCGTGGTCGCCCAAATAGATGAAGGGCAGGTTCGGAAAGCGCGCGACGAGCGCGCGCAAGACCGTGAGACCCCCGAGCCCTGAATCGAAGACGCCGATCATGCGCGTGTGTGCGATGCCGCCATGGTGCCGTCAAGATGGGCGCCGTCAAGATGAGGGCCGTCAAGATGCGAAAAGGCCCGTCCGAGTCCCGCACGAGCGCGATCTCGGCAAAATACTTGCTATTCGGCCGCTTCCGACGGACTGGATCCACCGCTGGGTGTCGGCACGGAATCGGCGTCGAGCGCCTTCAGTGCATCGAGGCTCGGCATGGCGATGGTGGAATAGCCGCAATCGACGAAGTGCACCTCGCCGGTTACCGCGCCGGAGAGATCCGACAAGAGATAGAGAGCCGAGCCGCCGACCTCGGCGAGGGTCGGCGTGCGCTTCAACGGGGAATTGTCCTTCTGGAAATTGAACAGCACGCGCGCGTCGGAAATGCCCGCGCCCGATAGCGTGCGCATGGGCCCCGCCGAGAGCGCGTTGACGCGGATCCCCTGCGGCCCGAGATCGGCGGCCAGGTAGCGCACGGAGGCCTCGAGCGCGGCTTTGGCGACGCCCATCACGTTGTAGGAAGGCACCGAGCGGGTGGCCCCACCGTAGCTGAGCGTAAGCAGCGAGCCGCCGTTGGGCATGAGACCGATCGCACGCTGGGCGATCTCGGTGAAGGAGAAGCAGGAGATCACCATGGTGTTGGTGAAGTTCTCGCGCGTGGTGTTGACATAGCGGCCCGCCAGCTCGCGCGGATCGGAGTAGGCGAGGGCATGGACGACGAAGTCGAGGCTGCCCCACGTTTCCTTGACGCGTGCGAACACGTTGTCGACGCTCTTCAGGTCGAGCACGTTGCACGGTTCGATGATCTCCGAGCCGATCGACTGAGCAAGCGGCACCGCGCGCCGGCCGAAGGCGCCGTCCTGGTAGCTGAACGCGAGCTTTGCGCCTTGCCCGTGGAGCACCTTGGAGATGCCCCATGCGATGGACCGATCGTTTGCGACGCCCATCACGAGGCCGCGCTTGCCCGCCATCATCGGGCCGGGTTTTGCGATGTCGATCTCGGTCATGGGAGTCCCCATCGTTGCGCCGAAGGCTCGTCCTTTTATTTCGAACCAGCCAGTGCCGTTTTTGTAAAGTCTCATGCTGGGAGGGCCTTGCGGAGTTCAACTTACAACTCCTTGCCGCCGCAACACGACAGTTTTTTAACCGGTCAGACGGCGGAACACGAGGGTCGCGTTGGTGCCGCCGAAGCCGAAGCTATTCGACATGACGCAATTAAGGCTAACGCCGTCGAGGCGCTCGCGCACAATGGGCATATCCGCAAAGGCCGGGTCGAGCTCGTCGATATTGGCGCTTTCGCAGATAAATCCGTTATTCATCATCAGCAGCGAGAAGATCGCCTCCTGAACCCCGATCGCCCCCAGGGAATGCCCGGTCAACGACTTGGTCGCCGATATCTTCGGCACCTCGCCGTCAAACACGGCGCGGATCGCCTCGATCTCGCGCAAATCCCCGACCGGGGTGCCGGTGCCGTGCGGGTTGATGTAGTCGATCTTCGACCCGACGCCCTTGCCGTCGAGGCCCTGCAGCGCCAACCGCATGCACCTGACGGCGCCCTCACCCGAGGGCGCGACCATGTCGAAGCCGTCGGACGTGGCACCGTAGCCGGCGAGCTCGCCGTAGATCTTTGCTCCGCGGGCCTTGGCGCGCTCCAGCTCCTCGAGCACGATCGTGCCGGCCCCGCCGGCGATGACGAAGCCGTCACGATCCTTGTCGTAGGCGCGGGAAGCCTTCTCGGGCGTGGCGTTGAACTTGGTAGACATGGCGCCCATGGCGTCGAACAGCACCGAAAGGGTCCAATCGAGCTCCTCGCAACCGCCTGCGAGCATCACGTCCTGCTTGCCCCACACGATCTGCTCGGCGGCATTGCCGATGCAATGGGCGGACGTGGAGCAGGCAGATGAGATCGAGTAGTTGACGCCCTTGATCTGGAAAGCGGTGGCAAGGGCCGCAGACGGCCCCGAGCACATGGCTTTGGGCACCTCGAACGGGCCGATCTTGCGCGGGTCCTTCTCGCGCGCGGTATCGGCGGCGGCGACTATCGCCTTCGTCGAGGGCCCGCCCGAGCCCATGATGATGCCGGTGCGCTCGTTGACGACGTCGGTCTCGCTGATCCCCGAAATCGCGGATGGCCTGCTCCATGGCGATGTAGTTCCAGCCGACGCCCGCCTCCATGAAGCGGCGCGCCTTGCGGGGAACCTGCGCCTCCCAGTCGAGATGGGGCTCGCCGTGCACCTGGCAACGCATGCCGAGCTCGGCATACTTTTCGGCGCGCACGATGCCGGATTTCGCCTCACGCAGCGACGCGAGCACCTCTTGGCAATTGTTTCCGATCGAGGAAACGATGCCCATGCCGGTGACGACCACACGTCTCATGCGCAAAACCTCTCCGCTCCGCTCCGGAAGCGTGCACGAAAATGCATCGAGATCAAGGACTGAGCGCTGCCGTTGCTTCGCCGGCTTCGAACAGGCCGACGCGCAAATCGGTAGCCATATAGATCACCTGTCCGTCGGCTTTCATGACACCGTCGGCGATGGCAAGCTTCAACTTGCGCAGAATGACCCGCTTGAAGTCGACGATGTACTCGATCTTGGCGACGCTGGGCACGACCATGCCGGAGAACTTCACCTCGCCGACACCGAGCGCGCGCCCGCGGCCGGGTGCCCCGAGCCAGCCGAGGAAGAAGCCGGTGAGCTGCCATAGGGCGTCGAGGCCGAGGCAGCCGGGCATCACGGGGTCGCCCTCGAAGTGGCAGTTGAAGAACCAGTCGGTCCGGCTGTTGCCGGCCACCTTGAGCTCGGCGGCCACCTGCCCCTTGCCGTGCGGGCCGCCGGTCTCCGAGATCGTCGAGATGCGGTCGAACATCAACATCGGGGGCAGCGGCAGCTGGGCATTGCCCGGGCCGAACAGCTCGCCGTGCCCGCACGAAAGAAGATCCTCGTACTCGAAGCTGGTGCGGCGTTCTGTCATGATCCTTCGCTCAAGTCCTCGTTGACGATACTCCAGGCGTCAGGAAATACCGCCGTAGCCGCGGGCTTCCTAACACAGACCACCGGCCTCCAAAAGGGATTGCGGGCAAGGGAGGGGCCACGAATGGCGTTGGCGAGCCGGCCCCGGGGCCTTAAGTTGCAGGCCTCCCTTTGGAACCCTATAGTATATGATCCTTTGCTAGCTTGGGTTCGCCGCGCTCCGCCCGCTAGGCGCTCGGTGCTACCCAAGACCTCGCCATCTTGGATCTGCCGCTGAAACGCATGACCAACACAACCGCCCGAAATCAGAAAGACGCAAAGCCCGTACGCAGCATCTCTCAGCTCCTGCGGCAGGCAGGGCTGCGGCCGACGCGCCAGCGCCTGGCGTTGGGTGCGCTTCTGTTCGAAGGCGACGACCGGCATGTGACCGCCGAGCTTCTGCACGCCGAGGCGATCGCCGTCGGGCATCACGTCTCGCTGGCGACCGTCTACAACACGCTGCACCAGTTCAAACGAGCCGGATTGCTGCGCGAGCTGGCGATCAACGGCTCCAAGGCCTACTTCGACACCAACACGTCGAACCACAACCACTTCTTCGTGGAGACCCAAGGGGAATTGCACGACATCCCCGGCGATGCGATCCGCGTCGCCGGCGTCCCGCAGCCGCCCGAAGGGATGAGGATCAGCCATATCGACGTGGTGGTCCGGCTGGTCGCGCACAAGGATTGAGCGAGTACTAAGTAGCGAGTGCCTAAGTCGGGGGCTGTCCCGCTACTCGATGACCTCGCCTTCGTAGACCCCCCAAAGCTTCTTCTGCTCGATGTAGCCGCGAAACTTGTCGATGCTGACATGGCACCAGCTGCCGTCGCACGAGGCGATGTTGGCGATGACGCCGGCCTCGACCATGGCCACTGGGCGCGAGCGCCCGCTGTCGTTGTAATGCAGCGCCACCTTCGGGGCCGGGGTGCCCTGCTTGACATCCCACGGGAGCACGAGCGCCGTGCGCCGTCCCGACAGGAAGGATTGCAGCACCCACCCGGCCGCGCCGTCGGCATCGCGCACTTGCCGCCAGCCCTGGAACTCCTTGATGACCTCCAGCGGCAGGCCGGCCCGGCGATAGACCCACGCCGTGGGATAGTCGGTGCCGGGGCCTTTGCGCATGTTGACCCGGTCCGATTTGAGGCTGACAAAGCGGGGGAGCGGCAGCCCGCTGGTGCCGGGGACGCTCGGGGCAGCCGGTTGCGATTGCGCTTCAGGCGCCGCCGCCACCGCGATGGCGAGCAGCGCTACGAGCGCGAGACCACGCGGACCCCATGCCCGCTTCTCACGTGCCGGCTTCTCACAGGACGTCTTCTCGCGCATTCGCCTTCCTCTTCGGCCGCCTCGCCCGACCCGGTTCCCAAGGTCACTGACAACACATCATTAAGGGCGCGGCGAGAGGGCAGTTTGCCTCTGTTGCATCGCACAGCTTATCCGCCACTTTGTCATCGCGATGGCCATCTGTTAGACACTGCCTGAAACGAGCCTTAGGCGTGTCCTGGCCCCTTCCCGGCGCGCGTCCCCGTCCTGAAAAATACTACGAAGCAACTTCGGAACCCCCCATGCCGACCAGCGCCAAGAAGCCGATCGTCATTGTCACCCGCAAGCTGCCCGACGTCGTCGAGACGCGCATGCGCGAGCTGTTCGATGCTCGCCTCAACGTCGATGACGCGCCGATGACGCCGGCACAGATCACGGAGGCGCTGAAGATTGCCGACGTATTGGTGCCGACGGTGACCGACCGCATCGACCGCGCGGTGATCTCGCAGGCCGGTCCGCAACTGCGGCTCATCGCCAACTTCGGCACCGGCGTCGACAACGTCGATCTCGACACTGCGCGCAATCGCGGCATCACCGTCACCAACACGCCGGGCGTACTGACTGAGGACACCGCCGACATGACCATGGCGCTGATCCTTGCCGTGCCGCGCCGCCTCGCCGAGGGCGCCGCCTACCTCAAGGATGCCGCCAACCACTGGGGCGGCTGGTCGCCCACCTGGATGCTCGGCCACCGCATCTACGGCAAGCGGCTCGGCATCATCGGCATGGGCCGCATCGGTTTGGCCGTGGCGCGCCGGGCCAAGGCCTTCGGCCTGCAGATCCATTACCATAACCGGCGCCGCGTCTCGCAAGAGGTCGAGAAGGAGGTCGAGGCGACGTATTGGGAGAGCCTGGATCAGATGTTGACCCGGGTCGACATCGTTTCCATCAACTGCCCGCACACGCCGGGCACCTACCATCTGCTCTCGGCGCGGCGCCTGCGGCTCCTGAAGCCGTCCGCCTATGTCGTCAACACCGCGCGCGGCGAGGTGATCGACGAGAACGAGCTCGCGCGGCTGATCGAGGCGGGCGCCATTGCCGGCGCGGGCCTCGACGTGTTCGAGCACGAGCCGGCGGTCAACCCGAAGATCCTGCATTCGGAGCGGGTCGTGGCCCTGCCGCACATGAGCTCGGCGACGATCGAGGGCCGCATCGACATGGGCGAGAAGGTGATCATCAACATCAAAGCCTTCCTCGACGGGCATGCGCCGCCCGACCGCGTGCATCCGGCGATGTTCTGACGGCGTCGACGTGCGCTAGCGCCCATCTCCGCAGACGACCGTGCGCACCTGGCATTTCCTGCCAGAGCGCTGATCGCCGTTACAGCGCTGCAAGGCCAGCCTCTGCGCGTCCGCCGGCGTCAGCCCGCCACCGGCATAGGTGACCTTGCGCGCTTCACCCACGTGGAAGGTCGCGATCGCCGCGCACAATCCGTCGCGCACGCTGACGAGCTCGCAGCGGCCGCGCTTGAATTCGGAGCACTCGGCGAGCACCTTGGCCTCGACCTTCGCCTTGGACGGGGACTTCCACGCCGAGGCGAACGAGCCGTCGGCGGTGAAGGCGATGGCGCCGAACAACTCGGGCGCGGGCTCGACCCACGGCGCCGGCGATTGCGGTAACCGAGAGGGCACCTGCTCGCCCGGTTGCGCGCTAGGCGCCGTGAGCGGCACGAGCAGCAAGGCTGCGGCCAGCGGCAGGCATCGATGGCGGGGTCTTGGCGGGAGAGGAATCAAGGCCGTCGGGCTCGCGGGATCAGGCGGCGCACGCCGGGCCCGTTTTGCCCGCGCCGGCGTGGACGGACAAGTCCGTAATCGTCGGGTTGCGCCCAGTGAGCGGGTTGTCGGGATCCCAGGCCAGCGTGAGCGTCTCGAAGCGGCTTCCAAGCGCGTCGTAGATGAGAAGGCGGCCGGCAAGGGTGGCGCCCACGCCCAAGATCTCTTTGAGAACCTCGGTCGCCTGCAGCGTGCCGATGACGCCGACGACGGCGCCGAGCACGCCGGCCTCAGCGCAGTTGGGCACCGTTCCGGGGGGCGGCGCCTCCGGAAAGAGGCAGCGGTAGCTCGGATAGGGCGCGCCGTCGCTGCCTTTCTCGTAGGGCTTGAAGGTGGCGACGTAGCCGTCGAACGGACCCACCGCGCCGAAGACGAGCGGCCGTTTGGCGAGATAGCAGGCATCCGAGACGAGGTAGCGGGTCTCGGCGTTGTCGGAGCCGTCCGCGACGATGTCGTAGCTCGAGACGAGCTTTAGCGCATTGGCCGCGTCGAGACGCGCTTCGACCGCCTCGATCTTGACGTGCGGGTTGAGAAGCCGAACGGCTGCGCGCGCGCTCGCCACCTTCGCATCGCCGACCCGCGATGTGTCGTGAGCGATCTGGCGCTGCAGGTTGTCGAGCGTCACCTTATCGTCATCGACGATGCCGATGGTGCCGACGCCGGCGGCGGCGAGATACATGAGGAGCGGCGACCCGAGTCCGCCGGCACCGACGATGAGAACGCGCGCGGCCTTGAGCTTCTGTTGGCCCTGGCCGCCCACCTCCTTCAAGACGAGGTGGCGCTTGTAGCGCTCGATCTCTTCGGGCGACAGAATATGAGAGGAAGGCTCCGGCATTTGTCCTGATAGTATCGCGTCCGCGTGGGGGCCGTCCAGGATGGGTGCTACGGAGTGCTCTTGCCGCGCGCTCGCGAGTATTGCGGTTAACCGGAGGCGGATGTGGGGGCGGACAGAGCGCGGCAGGTGGTGCTCGACTATCGGGCGGTTGCGGGCAAGATCTTGAAGGGCGCCAAGCGGGCCAGGAGTGGGTCGAAGGACGTATCCCCGATCGCCAATGTCTCGGGCGTCGCCGCGGTCGGCGACGATTTGTGGACGGCCCCGGACGAAGGGGCGGCCATCGAGCGGCTGACGCGCGATGGATTGGGCTACGGCAAAGCGCGCAGTTGGGATCTCGCCCAGCTCTTCCCGGCGTACGCCGCGGTATGCGGGAAGGCGAAAAGAGCCGGCAAGGCTCAGAAGAAGAAAGGCCGCGAGGCGGATCTCGAGAGCCTTGCCTTTGATCCGGAGCGGCGGCGACTGTGGGTGGCCGGCTCGCATTGCCGCGGGCGCGGCAGCATGGACAAGGTGGCCCCGCAGACGCTGCGCAAAGGCGTTACCCGCAGCCTCGATGCAGAGCCAACGCGCACGCTTCTAGGCTTCGTGCCGCTGACGGCTGCCGGCGAGCCGGAGCCGGGTAAGGGATTGGCGTTGCCTTTCGGAGATACGAGGGGGAGTTTGCGTGCTGTGGTGAAGGCGGACGACGGATACCTCGCCGAGGCGCTCAAGTGGCCCGCCAAAGAGAACGGCCTCGACATCGAGGGGATTGCGGTCAAGGACGATCAGGTCCTGCTCGGCTTGCGCGGGCCGGCCGCGGGCGGTTTCGCCATCATCATGCGCCTCAGCGTGAAGATCGGCGCCAAGCGCCTCGCGCTGCGCAAGCGCAAGGGCGCGCGCTATCTTCTGAGCTTTCTCGAGCTCAACGGGCTCGGCGTGCGCGATCTCTTCCGCGTCGGCGACGACGTCTTGGTGCTCGCCGGGCCGACCATGGATCTCGATGCGCCCTTTGCGCTCTACCGCTGGCGCGGTGCCTTTCTACGAAGGACGGCTGACGAGCGGATCGAGCCGGACGGTGAGCGGCTCGAGTTCCTGTTCGATTTCCCCGCGCCCAAGCGCAATGTTGAAAGCGGTCGCCCGGAGCCGCATGAGCGGCCGGAAGGAATCGCCGTCGTCGGTGCCGGAAAGCTGCTCATCGTGCATGACAGGCCGTCTACCTGGCGCCTGCAACCCAAGGGCACGCTCAAGGCCGATCTCATCGAACTCGCACGCTCGAGCAAGTTGCGCCGCCCCGTTGCCTGAGGGGCGGCGCGCCGATCGCAGCGCTATCGCTGAGCGTCACTTCGCCAGATAGCTGCGGTGCACCCAGGCCCCGCTGCTGCTCTGCGCCTCGACGAAGAGGGATTTGTCCGCATCGCGCACCTCTTGGCGCGACAGATCGTTGACGACTTGATCCTCCGCCTTCGGCTTCTCGGCCGCGGCCAAGAATTGTGCGACGCTGTCCGTGCTCGGCGCCGATGCTGTCGTCGCGTCGGTCTTGTCGCCGATCGCCTCCGTGACGCCGGCGGTCAGCTGCTTTTCCCACATCTTGCGGAAAAGCGCGTTCGAGGGATAGACGTCGGCTGAGCTGATGCGCCCGTTGATCGCCAGCGCGTAGCCGACGATATCATCCTCCTTCGTGCCGCGATCCTGCAGCGCCTTGATGTAGCCGGCGCGCGCCTCTTTCAGCTTCTCGTTCTCGAGCGAGAGCTGCAGGCTCGTCGCCGAGCGCGGAGAGGCGACGGGGGCGCTCAGCTCGTCCGATAGCCGCATCTGCGTCGCGGCGACCGAATTCCACACCTCACCCTGGCGCACGTATGTGCCGCCGCTCGTGTAGGCGGCGACGCCTCCATGCGCGGAGTTGGCGGGCTCGGGGGCGGCCTCGATCGGCGCGCGCATGGCGAGCTTGGCCTCGCGCGAGGGCAGAGCCTCGGTCGCGCTCGAGAACGCAACTGCGCTTTCGGCGCCGCGCGCCGACCAGCGGCCGTGCTCGACGCAGAAGGCTGCAAGCGCGACCTCGCCGGATTTGGGCGGCAGTATGAAGCTCATGGCGAGCACGCGGTCCTGACGCCCGCCCTTCACGATGTCGCCGGACTGGATGAAGATGTCCTCGCTGCCCGTGTTCTCGATCTTGAGCTCGTTGACGGCGCCGGTCTCCAGCACGCGCACTGAGCCCTTCTCGAGCGCCTCTTGCAGGGTGAGCGGAACGGGCCCCGGCGCGCTCTTGCCGTGAATGAAATAGACGGCGAGGTTCTCATGAGCGTAGGGACCCGAGATGCGGGTCGGTGGCTCGGCGAGCGCTGTGCGCGCTGCCGCGCCGGCAAAGCCGAAGACCGCAAGACCAGCCGCAACGTAGGAAAGCATTTGCATGGCAACTCCCTTTCCGGATTGAGCCAGAAGAGAGTTGCGGTCTTAGCGGAGCTTTGCGGCCCGACCTCGGTGATCGCGTGACGGCACGAGGGGCTTGCGATGGCCGGATCGTGGCGGATCTAGACCGCGGGCTCCGCGAAAAGATCGCTCGAGAAGTAGCGCTCCGCACTCGATGGCGCGAACGTCACGATGGTCTTGCCGGCCATCTCCGGGCGCTCCGCGAGCGTGAGCGTCGCGGCGAGGTTTGCTCCCGTCGAGATGCCGCCGGGAATGCCCTCGACCTTGGCCAGCATGCGTGCGACCTCGAAGGCCATCTCGCTCGACACCGTGACGATCTCGTCGATGAAGCTCGTGTCGAGGATCGAAGGGATGAAGCCCGCGCCGATGCCCTGGATCTTGTGCGGCCCGCGCGGCTGGCCGGAGAGCACCGGGCTCGTCGACGGCTCCACGGCGATGATCTTGAGGCTCGGCTTCAACGGCTTCAGCGCGCGCGCGCAGCCCGTCAGCGTTCCCCCGGTGCCGACGCCGATGACGAGCGCGTCGACCTTGCCGCCGGTGTCGTTCCAGATCTCCTGCGCCGTCGTCAGCTCGTGCACGAGCGGGTTGGCGGGATTGTCGAACTGCCCCGGAATGACGGCGTCGGGGATCGTCTTGGCGAGCTCGGCGGCGCGCTCCACGGCGACGGGCATGCCGCCCGCTGCGGGCGTCAGCACCAGCTCGGCGCCGAGGTGCGTCAGGATCTTGCGGCGCTCCATCGACATCAACTCCGGCATGACGAGGATCAGCCGGTAGCCGCGCGCCGCCGCCACGAAGGCGAGACCGATGCCGGTGTTGCCGGAGGTGGGCTCGACGAGGACGGTCTTGCCGGGCGTGATTCGTCCCTGCGCCTCGAGCGAGTCGATCATGGCGACGCCGATGCGGTCCTTCACCGAGGAGAGCGGATTGAAGAATTCGAGCTTCATCAGGATGTCGGCCTTGCTCTTGGCCGCCGCCATGATCTTCGACAGGCGCACGAGCGGGGTATGCCCGATCGTCTCTGCAATCGAATCATAAACGCGGCCGCGCCCCCACGTCTTGGTGGCGGCCAGAGTTTTGATCTCGGATATGTCGTTCATAGCGGTCCTGCCCATGTGGTCGGTGCGCGATGAGGGGTGTGAATGGCGTTCTCGCCGCAAACGTCGCCGCTCTATAAGCGCACGTTGGGGTAAAGTCGTTCTAAGTCAAGCCGGATTGGGGCTTTATCGCTTAACCGCGGCGCGGCCGCGCGAACGAGTTTTCACCGGAGCTGACTGCGGGGGCATGGCTTTCTTTTTTGGCGGCGCTTTGACGGGCTGTTTTGCCGGCGCTGCGTTGGACTTCCCAGTAGAGCCGAAACCGCCATCGCCGCGCGCCGTCTCGGAGAGCGCATCCACCTCGACGAGCTCTGCGTGAGCGACGGGATTCACTACCAGCTGCGCGATGCGCTCGCCGCGGCGGATCTCGAAGGGCGCATGGCCCAAGTTCGCCAGAACGACGCCGACCTCGCCGCGATAGTCGCTGTCGATCGTGCCGGGACTGTTGAGGACCGCGATGCCGTAGTTGAGCGCCAGGCCCGAGCGCGGCCGCACTTGCGCCTCGAAGCCTGCCGGCAGCTCGAGCACGAGGCCGGTCGGCACCAGCGCGCGTGCGCCGGGTGCGAGGGTCAGCGGGTGCTGCGTGTCGAGCGCGGCGAGGAGGTCGAGCCCGGCTGCGCCCTTCGACTGGTAGGTGGGCAGGGGCAAGCCGATCGCGTGCTTGAGGCGGACGATGCGCACGCGAACCCGGCCGGCTGGGCGGGGTGTCGTCATTCGGCCGCCGCCGACGATCGCCGCAAATGCTCGGCCGCGCGCAGCATCAAGCGTTGCGCGACCTCGTCCTTGCTCATGGGCGGCCAGTTCTCCGCGCCGGCGGGGGTTACGAAGTGCACGGTGTTGCTGTCGCCGCCGAGCACGCCCCATTCCGGCGAGACGTCGTTGGCGACGATCCAATCGGCCCCCTTGGTCTGAAGCTTCAGGGCCGCATAGGCGACGACGTCCGCCGTCTCCGCGGCAAAACCGATGACGAGCGCAGGGCGCTGCGGGGACGCCTTGGCGACGGTGGCGAGGATGTCGGGGTTCTCCACGAGCTCGAGCGCGTGCATGTCTCCCGACTTCTTCATCTTCTGGCGCGGCGTGCTGGCAGGGCGCCAGTCGGCGACGGCGGCGGCGAAGACGGCGATGTCCGCGGGCAGGCTGTGCTCGACCGCGTGCAGCATCTCCTCGGCGGTATTGACGTGGAGGACGGCCACGTCCGGCGGGTCGGGCAGCGCCACTGGGCCCGTCACGAGCGTGACGCGCGCACCGAACGCGGCCGCGGCCCTGGCGATGGCGTGGCCCTGCTTGCCGGAGGAGCGGTTGGCGATGTAGCGCACCGGATCGATCGGCTCGTGCGTGGGTCCGCTCGTCACCAGCACATGGCGGCCGGCGAGGGGGCGGCTTGTGTGCGGTGCGGCGACGGGATGCGAGCTGGGCTCGTTGAAAGGCAGTCTGGCGGCCGCCAGGGCATCCTGCACCTCGGCGAGACGGCGCAGGTTGGCCTCGCTGCGCTCAGGCCCCGTGTGCAGCGAGGCGACCGTGTGCGAATTGCCGTCGGCGAGGATCTCTCTTGCCGCTGCGATGATCTCGGGCACCTCCGCGAGCCGCCCTGGGCCTGCCTCATCGCGCTCGGCCATCTCGCCGGTGTTGGGGCCGACGAAGTGGACCCCGTCGTGCTTCAGCTGGGCGACGTTGCGCTGCGTCGGCGCGCTGAGCCACATGCGCGGGTTCATGGCGGGCGCCGCCAGCACCGGCCTGTCGGTCGCAAGCAGAATCGTTGAGGCGAGATCGTCGGCATGGCCGCCCGCCATCTTGGCGAGCAGATCGGCCGTTGCCGGGGCGACGATGACGAGATCGGTCTCGCGCGACAAACGTATGTGCCCGATCTCTTGCTCGTCGCCGAGATCGAAGAGGTCGGTGAAGACCTTCGCGTTGGTGAGGGCGCCGAGCGAAAGCGGCGTGACGAACTGGGTAGCGGCCCGGGTCAGCACGGCGCGCACGGACGCCCCCTCCTCGCGCAGGCGGCGCACGAGGTCGAGGCACTTGTAGGCGGCAATGCCGCCGCCGATGACGAGCAAAATGCGTTGTTGCTTCACGTGGATTTACTGTTGCTGGTTTGCTCGGAGACGGACACTAGCACAAGAGCGAGCGTCCAGGGTTAAGTGGGCCGATCATGCCTCATTTCTGCGCTCTGTATATGCTCTATTGCCCCAATTCGAGGCCGCTTTGGGAGAGCGCCGATAAGAGGTGTGAGTTGCGGGAATTCACGCGCATTGCGGCGTTGGCCGCCCTGCTTCTTTTTGGCCTGCTTTTTATCGGCGTCGGCGGGGTGCTCGCCGCAGCCCAAGATCCCGCGGTCGACTGCCTGAGCGGGGACAACGAGCGCCGCATCAGCGGCTGCTCGGTGCTGATAGACACTCCCGGGCTGCCAGTCGAGCAGCTGAGCCTGGCGCATGGTTTGCGCGGGCTCGCCTATTCCCTGAAAGGGCAATACGCGCGCGCGCTCGCCGACTACGACAACGCTATCAAGCTCAATCCCGACTTCGCCGTCGCGCTCAACAATCGGGCGTGGGTGTATTTCAAGCTGGGGCGCATGGCGGAAGGGGCCGATGACGTCGAGCGGGCGCTGCGCCTGGCCCCTGGCAGCCCTTATGCTCTCGATACGCGTGCCCACATCCGGCAGGCCGGGGGCAACGCGGCGCAGGCCCTCGCCGACTACGAGCTCGCCATGCGCTATGGCGGCAGCACGATTGTCCGCCTCTACCAGTGCGGGTTGCGCGCCCAGGGCCTCTATTTCGGCGCGCTCGACGGCATCTATACGCGCGCGGTGAGTCGCGCGTTGCGCGCGTGCACCGCCGCCTCCTATTGCGATCCACTCCCCGCGGACGACGACTGCACACCGTCGGTCTCGTGAGCGGCCCCCGATGCGTTGCGTCGTCAATCGTCTTTCGCAGCTTTCAACGGTTAAATCGCTGCAGTGCATCAGAAATATGAAAGCAAGATCGCTTGACGCTCGCACCGGCCTCGCACATTGTCCCGGGGCCGCCGAATCATGGACCGGTCTGGCGGTTCTCAAAAAAGCGAATAAGGTCCAAGTCTAGGGAGAGGATCCCGGGCGGGGGGATGCCGCCGAGTATCGCCCCGCCTTCTCACCCGTCCGCCATCCGTCGCCACCCATCCGTTCCGTCGCCATGTCCTTGTGGCCATGTCCTTGTCGCAAACGCCCGTAAGCTTGATCGCCGCAAGCTGACGGGGCACGGTCCACCGTCCGTCGCGATGCGGGCCAGGAAACGGGGGAGGCACGGTGGCAAGCAGTCCCGATCGCTCTGAAGGCGCCAAGGCTAAAGACGCCAAGCCTTGGCGCCGGCGCTTTCCCGTCATCGCGCTGCTCGCTTGGGCGGTCTTCGCCTTCGCTGCTCCGCGCCTCGCACAGTCGCTCAATGCGGTCGACGTCTTTGCGGTCCCGCTTGGCTTCTTCATGGTGGCGCAAGGCTCGCTCATCGCCTTCCTCATCGTTGCCGTCCTGTCGGCCCGTCGGCAGGACAGGATCGAAGGCCTCCGCAACGAGGAGCGGTAGAGTGCCCGGGCAGCCGCGCGCCGAGCCGCATCTCGTTCACCCGCTGGGCGTGGTCGCCGCGGTAGCGGGGGCCGGCGTCCTCGCTCTCATTCTGCTGCAGCAGCTCGGTCTTGCAGCGCGAGGAGTGAACGCAGGGTTCTTCCTCCTCGGCCTTTTGGGGGCGGCCGCACTCGCCGGGCTCGCGCGCCGGACTGCACCGGGGGCCCGCCCGGCCTTGCGCGGCCTGGCGCTCGCAGCCGACACCATCTCGGCGCCGTTCTTTCTCGGACTTTCCGGCGCCGTCTTCGCCTGGGGTGAAGACGGCCTCGCCTTTGCGTTGGGGCTCGGTGGCGGCTACCTGCTGCTGCAACTTCTTGTCGTGCCGCTCCTGCCGCGCTGGGGTGCTGCCTCGGTCCCTGACTTCTTTGCCAAGCGGTATGGGGGGCAAGCGCCGCGCCTCTTCGCCGCCCTCGTCGTCGCGGTCTCGATGACGGTTCTGCTCATCGCCCAGCTGACGGCGGCCGGTCTGGTCGCCGCGCGCCTGCTCGAGCTCAACATCAGCGCCGGCATCGCGATCGCGGCGGGCGCACTGCTCATCTGCTTCCTGCTCAAGGGTAAAGAGGGCACGCCCTGGGTCGCGGGACTGCTCTTTCCCCTCATGCTGATTGCCTTCCTCGCGCCCGCCGTGCAGGTGTCGGTGCAGCGCTACGGCTTGCCCGTGCCGCAGATCGCCTACGCGAACGCGCTATGGCAGGTCCAGGGCCTGGAAGAGACGCTGCTGGAGCAAGACCTCGCCGATCCCGCGCTCATGAAACCGATGCTGGGGCCATTCCTGTCGCTGTCGTCCGCCAACGTCCTCGGCGTGATCCTCGGTATCGCCGCAGGGATGGCGTGCCTGCCGCACGTGCTCGCCCGCCACTGCCTGGGGCCGGACGTGCGCGTGGCGCGCTGGTCGGCGGTGTGGGCGCTGGCGTTCGCGGCGCTCTTGCTGACCGCCGCTCCGGCGCTCGCGGCCTATGCCAAGCTCGCGCTCCTGTCGTTGATCGGCGATCACACCGAGCTCGCGGCGCTGCCGGCCTGGATCTACACCTATGGAAAGCTCGGCCTGGTCGAGATCTGCGGGCACCCCGCAACCAACGCCGCAGCCGTCGCCGGCGCTTGCGCCGCGCTTCCCGACGCGAGCACCGTGCTGCGGCTGCAGGACCTCACGCTGCAACCCGACATGATCACGCTCGCCATGCCGGAGATTGCCGGCCTCGACCCGGTGACGCTCGGCGTGCTCGCCGCCGCTGCGCTTGCTGCTGCGCTTGTGACGGCCGATGGGCCGCTCGCGTCAATCGTTGGAGCGATCGGCCGTGACGGGCATAGCGGCAATGCCCCCTCCGTCAGACCCTTCGCGTCGTTCGCGATTGCGGTCGTCGTCGTGGTCCTCGCCGCTCTTGCTGCGGCGACGCGGCCAGCAGGTCTGCTCACCCTCGCCACCTGGGCCTTTTCACTTGCGGCCGCTGGGCTCCTTCCCGCGCTTCTCGCCGGCCTGTGGTGGCGGCGCGCCAACGCCTACGGTGCCGGCGCGGCCATGGCCGCTGGCTTCGCGGTCTGCCTCGTCTATCTCGTCGGCACGCGCTATTTCGCGGTCGGCTTCTTCGAGACTTGGCAGTCCATCTCGAGCGCCGGGATGACCGCAAGGGAGACGTTCGCCGACCTGAAGCAGGCCTGGATGACCGCTGCGCCGGGCGCCGCCAAGGATGCTGCGTGGGCAGCACTTGACGCGCACGCGCAGACGATCGCCAACTGGTGGGGCGTGAAGGCGTTGGCGGTGACCCTCTTGGCGCTGCCGGTCGGCATCGCGGCGGTCATCGCCGTCTCGCTCGCGACGCCGGCCCCGCGCAGCCAAGCCTGACGGGCCCGCCGACGCGGCGTTGTTAAGAGGTCGATGCTACCTTGGCGCCATGATCTATGATCTCGTCGTTGTCGGTGGCGGCATCAACGGCGTCGGCATCGCGGCGGACGCCGCGGGCCGCGGCCTCTCCGTTCTCCTGGCCGAGATGGGCGACCTCGCCGGTGGCACGTCCTCGAAGAGCTCCAAGCTCATCCACGGCGGCCTGCGTTATCTCGAGCATTTCGAATTCCGCCTGGTGCGCGAGGCATTGCGGGAGCGGGAGGTTCTGCTCGCGAAGGCCCCGCATATCGTCTGGCCGCAACGCTTTGTGCTGCCGCAGGTGCCGGGGGGCCGCTCAGGCCTCATGCTGCGCGCCGGGCTCTTTCTGTACGACCACCTGGGCGCGCGCCGGCGCATTCCCGCCTCGGGCGCGCTCGATCTCAATCGCGACCCCGCCGGCCGGCCGTTGCGATCGGAGCTCGCCCGCGGCTTTTCCTATTGGGATTGCCGCGTGGATGATGCGCGCCTCGTCGTTCTCAATGCGCGTGCGGCGGCCGGCAACGGCGCGACGATCGAGACGCGCACGCGCGTCAAGAGCATGGTCGCGGAGAACGGCGTATGGCGGATCGTGCTCGAGAGCGGCGCCGGCCAGCGCGAGGTGGCCGCACGCGCCCTGGTGAATGCCGCGGGGCCGTGGGTGCAGGCCGTCGCCGACGCCATCGAGGTCGGCGCCGGCCATGCGCGCGAGCCGGTGCGACTCGTGAAGGGCAGCCACATCGTCGTGCCGCGCATCAGGGGCGCCGACGACGCCTATCTGTGCCAGAGCCCGGATGGACGCGTGGTGTTTGCAATCCCCTACGAGGAGCGCTTCACCCTCATCGGCACGACCGACATTCCCTATTCGGGCGATCCGGCCTCGATCGCCATCAGCGGCGAGGAGGAGGACTATCTTCTCGCTCTCATGCGCCGCTTCTTTGCCAACCCTCCCTCGCGCAGCGACGTCGTGTGGAGCTATGCCGGAGTGCGCCCGCTCTATGACGACAACCGGAGCGCCGATGCCGCGTCGGTGACCCGCGATTATCGCTTCGAGCTCGCTGCGGGAGCGGGCCGGCCTGCGCTGCTCACCGTGCTCGGCGGCAAGCTCACGACCTACCGGCGCCTCGCGGAGGCAGCGCTGGCGAAGCTCGCGCCGCACCTGCCGCCCATGCGGCCAGCCTGGACCGCAGACACTCCGCTCCCCGGTGGAGACCTCGGTGACGGCGGCCTCGCCGGCTTCATCACGCGCCTGTGCAGCCGACGCCGGAGCTTCGAGCCGGTCTTTCTCGGCCGCTTGGCGCGCCGCTACGGGACGCTGACCGAGGATGTTCTGGGCGAGGCACGCAGCCCATCCGACCTCGGCGCCTCGCTCGGTGGCGGCCTCACCGAGCGGGAGGTCGTCTATCTCATCGAGCGGGAATGGGCGCGCGAGCCGGAGGACGTGCTGTGGCGGCGTACGAAGTGCGCCCTGCGCATGACGCACGCGGAGCGGCTTGCCGCCGCCGAAAGGATCGCCGCGCTCATGTAATTGGGCTAGCCGGGATTTGCAGATCCGGTCGGGGAGGCGACGGGCGCGTTGGAGTGCACGTCCGGCTGGGTCCAGGGGCCGCGCATGTCGATGACCTCGCGCGTCTTCACCGGTTGCACGCCGGCGGCCGCATCCGGCTGCGGCCGATCGCCGATGGCGAGCTCGAGGTCGATGCTGCGCGTGGGCAGATCGATGGCGCCCTCCGCCTTCATCGTGCGGTCGCCCGACAGCGCCTCGGCGCTTTCCGTGCGGATCGTCCCGTTCGCTACCGCGAAGCGCGCATCGAGCTTGTCGATGGCGATCGCGCCGGTGGTCGCCGCTTGCCAGACGCTGGCGGCCTGTGGCGTGTTTGCGGCGGCAACGAGCTTGTTGACGTCGATGCCGATTAGGCCGCCGTCGTTCAGCGACACGCACAGCTTGCCGTCGAGCGAGCTCAAGAGCGCCGCGCCGCTGTCGCCCGCGGCCGAGATGTCGACGGTGACGTCGCCGCGTCCTTGCACGGTGGGATGACCGAATATGGCCTGAGCGGCACGGCCGAGGTCGAGCGACTCGAGCTTGCCGTGAACGTCGTAGCTGAGGCGCGGGCCGGTGGTGTCGATGCGCAGCTGTCCGCCGCCCTTTGTGCCGTCGTCGATCTCGAGCTCGGCGATGTCGGCGAGCATCTTGCCGCTCTTGAGCGAGATCGTCGCCGCGCTATGGCCGATAGTGAGGCCCGGCACGACGACGCTGTCGGAGGAGATCCGCAAGTCCGCATCGACGAATTGAATGAGGGGGAACTTCAGGCCGTCGGCGCCGCGCAAGAGGGAGAGCAGGCTCTGGGCGGGTGCACCTTCGACAGGCGTGCTGGCCGCGCCTAAGTATTTCGAAAGGTCGAACGTCTTGAGACCAAGCGTGCCGTCGATCGCCGGCCGCGGTCCGCTAAAGTTTACCGACAGCGTGCCCGTCGCCTCGTTGCCGTCCATCTGCACTGTGGCCTTCTGGAAGGCGACGGTATGATTGACCCACTCCAGCTGGCCCTTGGTGTGGAAGTTCTCCAAGCCGACCCCGGGGCGCCAGCTGGCGCCGAGCCAGTGGGCTGTGCGACGCAGGTTGGCGATGGTGATCTCGGCTTGCGGCGATAAGAGCCGCGGGGTCTCTCCGATCATGAACGTGCCGTCGAGCTTCGCGCTCAGCGGCGCACTATCGAGCGAGGCGGTAATCGGCCGCGCGCCGCTCTGCGGGTCGGGGCTCGTGCCGATCGTCGTATCGAAGGCGACCTTCTCGCCGCGGAAGACAAAGGACCCGGTAGCGCGGATCATGCCGTCCGGCTTGGCGGTGACGTCGGCCGTCAGCTGATCGAGCTGCAAGACGGTGCCGTCCGCCATTTTGATTCGGATCGCGCTGTCACGCACGCCGAGGGCGTCGAATTGCAGCTTCTGAAACGCGGCAACGAGGGGCGCGACGCCGCCCATCGCCGACCCCTGCATAAAGGTGGGCTCGCTCGTCGTGAAGTCCGCTGTGAAGGTCGCGTCGTCGAGCGTCATCCGCGCGCTCTTGCCCGTTATCAGCATGGCGAGCACCTCGCCGCTGCGTGCAAGGCCGGTGCGGTTGTGCGGCATCGACAGCGTTCCGCTCGCGAGCTCGATCGTCGGGGCGTCGAGCAGGCGGACCGGAGCGCTGAGGTTGTAAGAGTTCGCGCGAGGCGGCGAACACGGCCGCGCCGCTTAGGCCGAGATTGTGATGGCTGTCGAGGAAATAGGGGGTGGCGCTAAGGAAGAGAAGGCAACACAGGAGTGCGAGCGCCAGCGAATAGCGTCGCAGCGTTTGCCTTCCGCGTTTCATGGACCCTGCCGTTTCAGCGCACGCCACCCACTGCCGATCCGTTCGCGAACTGCGCTGCCGGACCTGGCGGGGTGGCCGTCCCTTGTGCCTTTGCGGACGTCGACAGTCTTAATGGGGGCCGACGTTGTGCGCAAGCGTTCCGCGGGCTCAATCGCCGACGCGGCTATGCTTGGCTCGACGCAGCAAGGCTTCTTTGTATACCTCTTGAAGTCCGAAGGCGAGCCGAAGTAGCCGCCGGCGCGCACCCACTCCACAGCTCCTTAACCTCAATGACACCGGTGATGCCCCGCCAGCAAAACGCGGAGCGGCCGGGCCGCCGTATGGCACGTTTGGCACGCCAATACCGAAAGGTGCGCCCTTGCGCGCGCGCAACCTCTCGTGCACTTCATGCACAATCCAATGTGGAATGCGATCCGGGACGTCGTCGTGAGACAGCCGTTTGTCATCGGGGGCTTGTCGGTCCGGCCGGGCGAGCGGCGGCTCGTCGACTTGCCGATCTCCAAGCTGTCCAACCACGCGCCGGTCACGCTTCCGGTCCACGTGCTGCATGGACTGCAGCCAGGCCCCACCATGTTCGTCTCCGCGGCCATCCACGGAGACGAGCTCAACGGGGTCGAGATCATACGCAGACTTCTGCGCACGCTCGATCCGCAGAGCATCAGCGGGACTCTTCTGTGCGTTCCCGTGGTCAATGTATTCGGCTTCATCGGCCGCTCCCGATATCTGCCGGATCGGCGCGACTTGAACCGCTCCTTTCCCGGATCGGCATCGGGCTCGCTCGCGGCGCGGCTTGCCCATCTGTTCCTCACCGAGATCGTCAATCGCTCGCAGATCGGCATCGATCTGCATACCGCGGCGATTCACAGGATCAATCTGCCGCAGATCCGCTGCGTTTTTCACAAACGTCCGCGTTGCCAGGAGCTGGGGGTGGCGTTCGGGGCAGAGGTGATGCTGGAGAGCCCGGAGCGGCCCGGCTCGCTCAGGGAGGCGGCGCGGGCGGCCGGCGTCGACGTTCTGAGCTATGAGGGCGGCGAAGGGCTGCGCTTCGACGAGTTCGCCATCAGGGCGGGTGTCGAGGGCATAACCGGCGTCATGCTGCAGGTGGGGATGCTGGAGCTCGCCGAGGGCGTTGAGCTGCCCGCTGGCGAGCGCCGCGCGCCCGTCATGATCAACGCCTCGAGCTGGGTGCGCGCGCCGGAAGGCGGCGTGTTCAGAACCACAAAGCGCATCGGCGATGCAGTCAACGTCAACGAGGTCGTCGGCCACGTCGCCAATCCGTATGAGGACGTCGCTGTCGAGGTTCGCTCCGTTCGCCGCGGCATCATCATCGGACGCACGACGCTGCCCATCGTGAACATGGGCGATGCGTTGCTTAACATCGGGTGGTCGGAGGAGTTCACCGACGGCACCCATTCGCCCGAGCGCGATGTCCTCGAGGACTCTGCGTTCGACGAGGAGGAGATCGTCGAATAGCGATGAGCGGCTTCCGGGTGCCCGCCGGCGACGCTCCGCGTCAGCCGTGCCCCTCGAGGACGGGCGATACCAGCCCCGTTCCCATGAATACGATGCCGGGCGACAGAAGCTGATCGGCCTCTTTGAGCCGCAGCGCGAACTCCTCGGCACCGTCCATGGCCTCGTCGATCTCGTCGCAGCCGAGCAGCGCCACGGCGCACGCGCGGAACGCGGGGCAAACGCTGTGCTGGCAGGCGGCGACCATGGAGATCGCCAGGCATTCGTCGCGGCAGAATTGCTGGCAGCGCGCCGGATAGAGCTCAATTCTGCGCTCGGCCGTTTCCTGCACCGCGTGCACCCACGCGGCAAGCTCCGTCATCAGCGGCCTGGCTGCGCGCGGGCCGACGGCACGCGAGAACTCGTGCCAGGCGACCTCCCAGCAGCCGATGTCGCTCGTCTGAAAGCCGGCGAGCCAGCAGCGGAAGCCGACGCCCACGAGGCGATCGGGCGCGGACAACAATGCAGCCGCCGGGATCGCGGAGCAGCGAGCCGGGCGCCCTTTGCGGAAGGTTTCGATTTGCGACATCAGAAATTCGGCCCCTGATCGAATTGCGTACGGTCGATGAGCTCCGAAGCCTTCAAGCGTTCCCTGTCTCAATTCCTAACGTGACGGTGCGCGCACAGTCAACAAAAGTGCTTGCAAACACAATAGATTAGAAATTGTCTAATTCGAACTCGGGCGAAGATGCGCTCACCGCCGCACGGGCTAGAGCGGCGCGACGCGGTCCTTGGGGAAGATCAGCGCGACAGCCGTGCCCTCGCCGGGCTTGCTGTCGATCTCGAGCCGCGCGCCGTTCGCGCGGGCGAGGCTCGACGCGAGCGGCAGGCCGATGCCGAGCCCGCCCGCCTCCTTGCGCTCGGGCTTCGGCGGCGCATCGGTGTTGAGCGCGCGCGCGATCTCCTCGGCGCTCATCCCGGCACCGGTGTCCTGCACCGCGACGAACACGGACCGATCGAATCCAAGCCCAGTGACGACGCGCACCTCGCCGCCGGCCTTGGTGAACTTGAGGGCGTTCGTCAGCAGGTTGAACAGGATCTGCTTCACGGTCATCGCGTCGGCGACGACGAGCGGCAGGCGCGAGTGCAGCTCGTGCGTCAGGTTGAGCTCGGCTTCCTCCGCGAGCGGACGCATGGCCGAGACCGAGCCTTCGGCGAGCGCGTTGAGATCGAGCGGGGCCGGCTCGAGGCGCGCGGGAGCATCCTCAGGCAGGCTGTCGCCAAGCAGGCGGTTGATCACGGCGAGCGCATGACGGGCGTTGGCGTGGATGTCGGAGGTGTAGCTGCGATAGCGCTCGTTGCCCATGGTGCCGAAGCGCTGGTCCTTCATGATCTCGGCGGCCACCACGATGGCGCTCAAAGGCGTTCTAAGCTCGTGTGCGAGCTTGGAGACCTGCACGGCGCGGTCCGCGGCCTCTTCGCCGGCTCCTGTGGCTTCCGCCTCGGGCTCAGGCTCGCCGCCGGCGTGCTCGGTCCGCGGCTTGGCGAAGCCCGTGCGTATGGCGCGCGCGATCTTCTGCATCGTGGCGGCGTCCTGCGCCGAGGGCGCAACGGCGCTCGCAGGCTTGGCGGCAGGGGGCGCCGTCGGCTCATCCTCGCCGCCAAGGCTGACGAGCACGAGCGATGCCGCGGCCGGCTCCGGCAGCGCTCGGACATTGCAGTCGAGGCTTTCCGCGCCGTAGGCCGTCCAGAAGATCAGGGGCTCTCGCCGGCCGCCATTGAGAGGCTCGTGCATGAGCGCGCGCAGGCGGATCAGCCCGGGCATGGCGGCGTCGAGGGCTCCGGAGGCGGCATCCGGGTGCAGGCCTAAGCGCGCAGCACCTGCGGGGTTGGCGGCGAGCACGCGGCCCCTGGCGGGATCGATCACCCAGGCGGGCCCGCGGCAGCGCGCGAGCGCCGCTTCCGGGCCGGTAGCGGCCGGTTGTTGCGATGCGCGCGGAGCGTCGGCAGCCATGGATGGAACACCGGGGTTGGGATTCTGTTAGCGCGATGAGCCCTTTCCGTCCACGAGCGGAAAGGCCACGGCAACGCTTTCCACACTCATTTGCGGATCGCCTCGTCACACACCGTGGTTATAATCGCATACTGCCCGATGACCAGGAGCGGGCGCAGAACACCTCCTGGCTACCCTGGAGGAGATCGCCGATGTATGACAAGCCGCAGTTCGAGTTTCCGGAAGCCGTCCGCGAGCTCGCCGAGCGCAACGTGGAGCAGGCGCGCTCTGCCTATAATCAGTTCATGGATATGGCGCGGCGCGTGCAGGATACGGTCGCCAAATCGCAGGGCGCGATGGCGACGGGCGCCATGGAGCTGCAGACCCAGGTCGCCAAGTTCGCCGAGGAGAACATGGAGGCCAGCTTTGCATTCGCCTCGGATCTGTCACGCGTCCGCGACCTGAAAGAGTACCTCGAGATCCAGCAGCGGTTCGCCCAGAAGCAGATGCAGGCTTACGCCCAGCAGGCCCAGGAGCTCGGCAAGCTTCTGAGCGAGGCCGCCCAGAAGGCGCAGCCGAAGGCGTAGATTTGCGCTTCCTTGCGGCGCCTTGCGTGGGCCGCTAGTTTGCCGGGCGTAGGGCCGCGCCGGAATGCGGGCCACAGGCCGTTTTTGCTTGACGATACGGGCGTGCCGGGAGTTTTAGGACGCGCCAGGTAGGCTTGCGCTCATCGCGAGCCTTGCAGCGTGCCGCCTTAGCTCAGTTGGTTAGAGCGCTAGATTGTGGATCTAGAGGTCGGTGGTTCGAGCCCACCAGGCGGTACCAATTCCGTAATGCTCGTCCGTGGCGTCTGCGAGAAAAGCCCTAATTCACCGACTTCTGCGCGCCGGCCTGCTTGCCGTTGCCCTTGCGCGGCAGTGGGGCGTCGGCCGAAAAGTGGGCGCGGGCAGCGCTCGCAGGGTCGCCGTCCTCGTCGGCCGCGGCGTGCAGCTCCATCGCCTGTGCGCGGGCCGCATTGAAGCGGATCAGGATGTCGTCGATGGCGGCATTCATGGCCACGGGATCGCCGTAGTGCTGGTCGCGCATGGCCATGAGGCACTCGCCGACGCACTCGGCCGCGATCGAGAGGCCGTGCCATTGCGTGTTGGCCTTGCAGGCCCGCTGATCGGCGCAGAAGCGCTCAATTTCCGCCTCTGCAACCATCGCCACGAACATGAGCCGCTCGGGCGTGTCGTTGGTGATGATATTCACCTCGACGTCTCTGAGACTCGGGTCGTCGGCGACCACGCGCGTGGGGTAGCCGTCCCGGTAGTAGACGTTCATGGTGCGGCGGGGCATCTCGAAAGCTCCTGTTGCAGATGGATCGCGTCGCGACGCAACAAGCCATTGATCCCTATGTGATTCACGATAGTGCAGTCCAGTACATTCTGTGGACGTTGCTTCGTTTCCGGAGGACGTGTGTCCCGCCGTTTCACGGGGTCCGCTTGTCGCCACGCGCGCTCAGGAGCGGCGCTGCGGCCATGTAGTTGACGTCACAATCGGGAGCGAGCCGCCATTCGTCCCGCATCAGGTCGTAGACGATGCCGGAGAGGCGTGGGGCCGCGCAGCCGGCGGCCTTGAGGTGCCGCTCAAGCTCGTCGGGCGTCACGAAGCGGCTCCAGTCGTGCGTGCCGCGCGGCAGCCAGCTGAGCACGTACTCGGCCGCGATGATCGCCAGCGCATAGGCCTTCCACGTGCGGTTGAGCGTCGACAGCACCAGGATGCCACCAGGACGGATTAGGTCTGCGAGCGTCTTGAGGAAGGCGCCCACGTCCGGCACGTGCTCGATGACCTCGAGGCAGACGACGGCATCGAACTGCTGGCCGGCGGAGCGCACCTCCTCCACGGTCATCGCCCGGTAATCGATTGTGAGCCCTTGGGCCTTGGCGTGGGCCCGCGCGACCGCGATCGTCTCCTCGGTCGGATCGATCCCCGTCACAGCGGCGCCGAGCCGGCTGAGCGGTTCAGAGACGAGGCCGCCGCCGCAGCCGACGTCCAGGACCGACAGGCCTTTGAGGCAATCGAGCGTCTTTGCCGTGCGGCCGAAGTGGGCAAGAAGCGTGTCCCGAATGAAGGCCAGCCGCGCCGGGCCCTGCCGGTGCAGCGGGCGGAACTTGCCGTCGGGATCCCACCATTCGCCGGAGAGCGCCATAAAGCGCGCAACCTCGCGCGGGTCGAGCGTAGGGCCTGAGCCGGTCGTGGTGAGTGGGGTGCTTTCCATGACGGTGAGGATACCGGGGGTCGGTCGGCGAATGTCAAGGCGCGGGATTGGGCGCGGGATCGGGCGCGGGTATGGCCGTCGATCAACGGGGTCCGTATTGCGGGGTTGAGCCGATCCCGTTATGAGAACGGGCCGTAAACGGCATGACTGGATGCATGAGGCCGTTTGCGCCGACCGGCACGAGGCCCTTGCTCGCCGCCGGCGCTAGAGCGGGGCCACCTCCAAGCAAGACGTGCAATAGGGCGCGACGCAGCGGGAAACGCCAATGGCCGTGGTTGTCATGAAGTTCGGCGGCACCTCCGTCGCCAACGTCGAGCGCATCCGCAATGTCGCGCGCCATGTCAAGCGCGAGGTCGACGCCGGCAACTCCGTGGCGGTGGTGGTCTCCGCTATGGCGGGCGTGACCAACCAGCTCGTCGCTTGGGTGCGCGAAGCGTCCGTGCTGCACGATGCGCGCGAGTACGATGCCGTCGTCGCGACCGGCGAGCAGGTGACGGCCGGGCTGCTCGCCATCGTGCTGCAGCAGATGGGGCTGCAGGCGCGCTCCTGGCAGGGTTGGCAGATTCCGATCACCACGACGCCGGCCCATGGTGCAGCGCGCATAACCGGGATCGAGGGAAGCGAGATCGTCCGCCGCCTGAAGCAGGGCGAAGTCGCGGTGGTCACGGGCTTCCAGGGCATCGAGCCCGAGCGCCGCCGCATTGCAACATTGGGACGCGGCGGCTCGGATACGAGCGCGGTTGCCATGGCCGTCGCGCTTCAAGCCGATGTGTGCGACATCTACTCCGACGTCGATGGCGTCTACACCACCGATCCGCGCATCGTGCCCAAGGCACGCCGGCTGCCGAAGGTGTCGTACGAAGAGATGTTGGAGATGGCCTCGCTCGGCTCCAAGGTGCTGCAGACGCGCTCGGTCGAGCTTGCCATGGTGAACCGGATGATGGTGCGCGTACTGTCGAGCTTCGTGGCCCCTGAGGCCATGGCGCCGGTGCGCATGGACCACCTCGAGGACATCGGCACGATCGTTTGCGATGAGGATGAGATAGTGGAGAGCCAGGTCGTCAGCGGCATAGCCTACGTCAAGGACGAGGCGAAAGTGACGCTCATCAAGGTCGAGGACAAGCCCGGCGTGGCCGCACGCATCTTCGGGCCGCTCTCCGATGCCAACATCAACGTGGACATGATCATCCAGAGCGTGACGCCCGACGGAAAGCACGCCGACATCACTTTTACCGTGCAGGCCAGCGAGCTGCCGCGCACACTCGAGGCATTAAAGGGCGCCAAGAAGGAGATCGGCGAGTTCGACGTGAAGAGCTCAGCCGACGTCGCCAAGATCTCCGTGATCGGCATCGGAATGCGCAGCCACGCCGGCGTCGCGGCCCTAATGTTCAAGGCGCTGGCGGAGAAGGGCATCAACATCCTCGCCATCACCACGTCCGAGATCAAGATCAGCGTGCTGATCGACGCCGCCTACGCGGAGCTTGCTGTTAGGACATTGCATTCTATTTACGGTCTCGACGCGGACTAAACCCCGCGGTCGCGGCGAAATCCTTCGGCGGCACGGCTCAGGCGGGCGATCGGCCCTGAGCGCAGCCCCAGGGCGAACCTGTCGAGCGGCTTATTTCGATGCAAAGGCGAGGCGACGAGCCACGGGTCATGCCATCTGAGCCGGCACTGCGTGTCATCATGCGGCGCCTGCGCGAGATCATGTCCGAGCCGGGCGACGGGCAAGCGCGGCTCGACAAGATCGTCAAGCAGATCGCCGGCGTGATGGTGACCGAGGTGTGCTCCGTCTACTTGAAGCGCCAGGAGGGATCGCTCGAGCTGTTCGCGACCGAGGGCCTCAACCGGGGTGCCGTGCACAAGACCCGCATGAATCGCGGCGAGGGCCTCGTCGGCCGCTGCGCCGAGCTCAACATCACGGTCAATGAGCCCGAGGCCTCGAGCCACCCCGCGTTCTCCTACCGGCCGGAGACGGGCGAGGAGATCTACCATTCGCTGCTCGCCGTGCCGATCCAGCGCTCGGGCCAGGTGCTGGGCGTGCTCGTGGTGCAGAACCGCACTCAGAAAGAATACTCCGACGAGGACGTGGAGGTCTTGCAGACGACAGCGATGTTCGTCGCCGAGCACCTCGTGTCCGGCGCGGTCGCCGGTGCCGGCACCGCGGTCGAGCTCGGCAAGTCGCTCTCCGCGGTCATTCAGGGCGAGGCCATCTCCGAGGGCATCGCACTGGGCCACGTCGTTCTGCACGAGCCGCGCATCGTCGTGACAAAGCTCATGGCAGAGGACACAGCGGAGGAGCTCGTGCGGCTCGATACGGCGATTGCCACGCTCAGAGCCTCGCTCGATGAGATGCTCGACCACGAGCACCTCGCCGCCGCCGGCGAGCACCGCGACGTGCTCGAGGCCTACCGCATGTTCGCCCACGACAAGGGCTGGGAGCGACGGTTGCGTGAGGCCGTCGAGGGCGGCTTGACCGCGGAGGCGGCGGTGGAGCGCGTGCAGAACAGCACCCGGGCGCGCATGCTGCGCCAGAATGACGCCTATTGGCGCGAGCGCCAGCGCGACCTTGACGATCTCTCCGACCGCCTGCTGCGCATCCTCGCCGGGCGCATCACCAGCGCCGATGAGCCCTCCGGGCTGCCGCCCGATACGATTCTCGTGGCGCGCACCATGGGGCCGGCGGAGCTCTTGGACTACGACCGCAAGCGGCTGCGCGGGCTCGTCGTAGAGGACGGCAGCGGGCAGAGCCACGTGGCGATCGTCGCCAAGGCTCTCGGCATTGCCGCGGTGGGCCAGGCGCTCGGCGTCGTTGAGCGCGTCGGCGCGGGTGATGCGGCGATCGTCGACGCGATCACGGGCGAGGTGCATTTGCGCCCCTCCTCCGACGTCATCTCGGCTTACTCCGACAAGGTGCGCTTCCTCGCCCGTCGCCAGCGCCAGTACCGGGCGCTGAAGGACGTTCCGGCGATAACGGCGGACGGCGTGCGCATCGAGCTGCACATAAACGCCGGCCTGCTCGTCGACATGCCGCACCTGACCGAGTCGGGCGCCGACGGCGTCGGCCTGTTCCGCACCGAGCTCCTGTTCATGCTGTCGAGCACACTGCCGAAGCTCGAGCGCCAGGTCGCCTCCTACCGCGCCGTCGTCGCTCATGCCGGCGACAAGCCGGTGATCTTCCGCACGCTCGACATCGGCGGCGACAAGGTGCTGCACTATCTGCGCCAGCCCAAGGAGGAGAACCCGGCCATGGGCTGGCGCGCGATCCGCATGGGTCTCGACCGCCCCGCGCTTCTGCGCACGCAGGTGCGCGCGCTGCTGCGCGCCGCCGGCGGGCACGAGCTGCGCATCATGATCCCGATGGTGTCGATGGCGGCCGAGATGGACGCGGTGCGCGAGCTCGTCGAAAAGGAGCGCGCAATCGTCGCGGCAAAAGGCTACGAGTGCCCGAAACGGATCGCCATCGGCGCCATGATCGAGGTCCCCTGTCTTCTCTTCGAGCTCGATGCCCTGATGAAGAGGGTCGACTTCGTCTCCGTCGGCAGCAACGACCTGATGCAGTTCATGTTCGCCGCCGATCGCACCAACGCCCGCGTCGGCTCACGCTATGATCCGTTGTCGCCGGCGCCGCTGAAGGCGCTCAAGGTGCTGGTGAAGGCGGCCGATAAGCACGGCGTGCCGCTGAACCTGTGCGGGGAGATGGCGGGACGCCCCATCGAGGCCCTGGCGCTCGTGGCGCTGGGGTTCCGCGCGCTGTCGATGGCGCCGGCCTCGATCGGCCCTGTCAAGGCCATGATCCTGGCGTTGCATGCCGACCGCGCCGCCAAGCTGCTCGACGAGCTGCTCAAGAAGGGCTCGCGCAACATCCGCGGCGAGCTCGATGCCTTCGCCAAATCGGAGGGCATCGAGGCTTGAGATCCCGGCGTGGGCCGGGTCTTTGACAACGGCCGGCTTTTGCCGGACGATGCCGGCTCGGGGGGCTTCAGGAATTTTTGGCTCGTGGCGTCAGTGATGCATAGGGGGTATGAGCGCAGACGGCATGAGCCGGTTCGTCCGCACCATGGCGCGCGCCCTGCAAGCACACTCGCGCCATTGCGGACCGGACCGGCGCAGCACCTGCCGGTGCAACAAAGCCCTGCGCAATTCGCCCCCACGCAATCTGCCCCGACAGGCCCGCCGATCGCAACGCAGGTGGGCGGCTTCTTCCGCGACCTGCGGCGGAACTTCCGGCTGTCCCAGCCCGAGGTCGCCGGGCGGCTCGCGACCCGCATCGACATCATCGCCGCGCTCGAGGCGGGCGATGTGCGCAATCTGCCGCCCTGGCCCGAGACCTGCCGCATCGTCAGGACCTACACGGGATTCGTCGGGCTCGATCCGCGGCCCATCCTGCGCCTGATCGAGATCCTGCAGACGAGCGCGGGGCGCTCGCCGATGCCGGCTCAGGACTACGCCGACGAGGACGAAAGCCTCTTGTCCGCTGCCGTCGAGGGATTGCGGCAAGCCTGGCACGGCCCGCTGGGACGGGCGGCACGGATTCTTGTCGCGGCCGCCATTCCCGTCGCCCTCGTCGTGCTCCTAACCCAGACCTCGGTGCTCGAGGCCGCGGTCTCCAGGCTCCCGCCTCCGGTGGCGCGCATCGTTCGCGGGGCGCAGAACTACGTCATCGTCCAGCTGGCCCCCGTGCACGACGGCATGCGCTGGATCGACGTGCCCGACCCGCGCTCCCGGCGCGGCGACAAATTGCCGATGACGGCCCACTTAGATTAGATGTTGGCCGGTTGGATTTGCGTGCTTTCCCGGCCGCATCCCTATATTCACCCCGCAACCCAATCGAATTGTCTGCGGCCCAAGAGCGCCCCGTCCGTCCTAGAAACTGCCAAACCGCAATGAGCACGATCCCCCAAGAGAAGCTGGACAAGCTGGTCGGGCGCTGGAACGCGATCCAGAGCGAGCTCAACGCCGGCGTCAATCAGGCAACGCGCACCAAGCTGACCAAGGAGTTTGCCGCGCTCAATCCGATCGTGGCGACGATCGACGCGCTGCGGGCGGCGCATAAGGAGAGCAGCGATCTGGAGGCCCTGTTGGAGGATCCCGCATCGGACAAGGAGATGATTGCGCTGGCGCGCGCCGATCTGGAGGCGCTCGAGCCCAAGCGCGAGGCGCTGGAGCGCCAGCTCCGGCTGCAGCTTTTGCCCAAGGACGCGGCCGATGAAAGGAGCGTCATCCTGGAGGTGCGGGCCGGTACGGGCGGCGACGAGGCGGCCCTGTTCGCCGCCGATCTCTTCCGCATGTACAGCCGCTATGCCGAGCTCAAAGGCTGGAAGACGGAGATCATCAGCCTCTCGGAGAACGATCTCGGCGGATACAAGGAGATCATTGCCTCGATCTCCGGCGAGGGCGTGTTCGCGCGCCTCAAGTTCGAAATCGGCGTGCACCGCGTGCAGCGCATTCCCGACACCGAGACGGGAGGCCGCATCCACACGTCCGCTGCCACGGTCGCGGTGCTACCCGAGGCCGAGGAGGTCGACGTCGAGATCCGGCCGGAGGACGTCCGCATCGATACCATGCGCGCGGGCGGCGCCGGCGGCCAGCACGTCAACAAAACGGACTCGGCGGTGCGCATGACGCATCTGCCCACGGGCATCGTGGTCGTCTCGGCCGAGAAGTCCCAGCACCAGAACCGGCGGCTTGCCATGCAGGTGCTGCGCTCGCGCGTCTACGAGCTGGAACGCGAACGCCTCGACTCCGCGCGCTCGGCGGCGCGCAAGGGCCAGGTCGGCTCCGGCGACCGCTCGCAGCGCATCCGCACCTACAACTTCCCGCAAGGCCGGGTCACGGATCACCGCATCAACCTGACGCTGCACAAGCTCGATGCGGTTCTGGAGGGTACCGCGCTCGATGAGCTGGTCGATGCGCTCATTACCGATCGTCAGGCCGAGCAGCTTGCCGCGATGGAGAGCCATGTCGGGGCTTGATGCACCAATTGAGCCGGGAGCGCTGCGGTTGGACGATGTCGTGCGCCGTGCCGTGCGTGCGCTCGAAGGCGCGGGCGTCGAGACGCCCCGGCTCGATGCGCAGCGGCTCGTGGTGGCGACAACCGGGCTCGGCATCGCGGATTTGATCGCCCGGCCGCAGCAGACGATCGCTGCCGCCGATTGGGAGCGCCTTGCGCCGCTCATTGCGCGCCGCTGTGCGCGCGAGCCCGTCTCCCGCATTCTCGGGACGCGCGACTTCTATGGCCGCCCCTTCCTGATCAGCCCGGCGACGCTCGATCCGCGCCCCGACAGCGAGACGCTGATCGACGCCGCGCTGGAGATTGCGGACAACGAGGGCTGGCGCGAGCGTCCGATCCGCATTCTCGACATCGGCACCGGCTCGGGCGCGCTTCTGGTGACGCTGCTCGCGGAAGTGCCGCTCAGCTCCGGCGTCGGCGCGGACGTGAGCCCGCAGGCGATCAAGGTCGCGGCCGCGAACGCGCAACGCCATGCGGTCCTGGAGCGCGCGCGCTTCGAGCTTCGCGATGCGCTTCAGGGCGTCGTCGGGCCGTTCGACCTCGTTGTCTGCAATCCTCCCTACGTCGCGACGGGTGAGATCGCGGCGCTGGCGCCGGAGGTGCGCGAGCACGATCCGCTGGACGCGCTCGACGGCGGCGCAGACGGTCTTGCCATATACCGAAAGATCATCCCGGAGCTCGCCCGCGTGCTAGCCTGCGGCTGGGTGGTTTTCGAGGTCGGAGCCGGCCAGGCCGCCACCGTGGCCCAATTGCTGCGCGAGGGAGTGCCTCGTGCGCGGTCGGGCACCATTCGCATACGCAAAGACCTAGGCGGCCACGATCGCTCTGTGGCCATGGAGATACAGTTGTAACGATGTCGCAAATAAAGAGTTTGATTTGCGTCCGTTCCGCGCTAATCTGAAATATAGCAGCCGTATTGATCGTGCGTCGCGCTTCAGTGGTTGGGCCCTGCGGAACCGCACGAGCTGGGATTGCAAGCAAGAGGACGCCGCGCGCGAGCGCCGACATCTTCATGCTCCCGCTGAAATAGCGATCGCTGGCGGCATGGCGTTGAACGCCCCTTTCCGACTGGATGTAGCGACAGCCGTTTGAGCGTCACGAGAAGAGATCAATGGTGTGCGCCGGCCGCAGCCCACATGAGCCTGGGATGGCCGCGCCTGCCCTGAGTGCGGGGCACTAGCGACAACACATTTGCCGCCACGGGCGAGGCACACCCTTACCGCTTTCCATCACGATCGAGAACGGAGCCAATGAGGCAAGGACAGCAGAACCGCAGAGGTCGCGGGCGTAACCGCAAGGGACAAAGCCCGCTCACACGCAGCTTCGAGAGCACGGGGCCCGACGTGAAGATTCGCGGCACCCCGGCGCATATAGCTGAGAAGTACATGACGCTGGCGCGCGACGCCTCGTCCTCCGGCGACCCTGTGCTCGCCGAGAACTATCTGCAGCACGCCGAGCACTATAACCGCATCATCATGGCGTTCCGCGAGCAGAACATGGGGCCGGGCGGAGAGCAGCAGATGAACGGCGGGATGGGCCGCCATCGCCCGTTTGATCCCATGGATCCTGAC
Source organism: uncultured Alphaproteobacteria bacterium (assembly GCA_963724945.1). Lineage (GTDB taxonomy): Bacteria > Pseudomonadota > Alphaproteobacteria > Rhizobiales > Hyphomicrobiaceae > Hyphomicrobium_A. The sequence continues at coordinate 931,583 of CAVRWL010000003.1, forward strand.
GACGAGTTCGATGAGGACGGCGAAGGCGGCGACATGATGCAGCCGTCGCATCCTCCGATGCGCCACGAGCAGCAGCCGCAGCCTCGCATGGACGGCCAACGCTTCGAGGGGCAGCGGGGCGGCCATGATCAGCGCCATGACCGCGGGCATGACCAGCGCGGCGGCCACGAGCAGAATCGTTTCCGCGACCGCCCCGAGCGGTCCGATCGCGGATTTCAGTCTCCCCCGCGGCAGCAGAATGCCGACGCGGGCGCCGAGGGCGGCGCGCCGTCGCCTGACGGCCAGCAGCGCCGCCGCGAGCGGTTCGGGCAGTCGCACGAGCAGCCCGAATTCCTGCGCCGGCCCGTGCGCCGTCCGCGCCGGGAAGGCAATGGCGCCCCCGAGACGAACGGTGACGCCGTCGCCGAGGAGACCGACCACGACTGATGGGATCGGTCGTCGCGCACACTTAAACTTTATGATCCGGCTTGCCGGCGCGCATCGGCAGGTGCGATGACCCGATCGCCGAGAGCGGCGACGCCGCTGCGTGCGACGCGCGCGTAGACGCCGAAGTCGGCGTGTCCCCACGTGCGTTCGAGAACGGCGGGAATTGCCGTGTCGCGCTTTCCCGTATCAGGATCGACGTCGGTCGCCGCGCAGCGCTGCGTGCGCTTGAAGACCTCGAGCTCGGCAGACCCGACGGCAATCTTGCTGCCGATCCAGCCGAGCTCCTCCCAGGGCTCCAGGCCGTCCACGATGACGTTGGGGCGGAAACGCAAGGGATTGAGGCGTCGGCCGGCCGCCCGCTCCAGCTCGCGCAGGGAGGCAAGGCTGATGATGTGCAGGCACTTGTCGGCCACGTCGGAAAATGAGTGGCCCTGCGCGCTCACGATCTTCGGCGCCCCGCGTAGCTCCGCGTGCATGTAGGCTCCAAGGAACTGCTCGATCATCTTGCGCCCCAGCGGCGTCGAGAGCTGCCCGCGGGCAACCTGCTTGTTGTCGCGCAGGATCGTCAGCGTGTGCGTCGCCTCCTCGAAGCGCGTTGCGAGCGTGGCGAGGCGCTCGTCCCGCATCAGCATGAGGAAGGTGATCTTGGGCAGGTGTTGAGGGTGCTCGGGATCGAAGCGCCCCGGGCCGTTCTCGATGGCATAGACGCGGTCGAACGGCGCCGTCGCGCCGGCCTCCAGCGCCATGCGCGCAAGCGGCTCTGGCGACAAGCCTTTGACGGGATAGCGATAAAGACCCTGCACTTGGCGTCCGGGCGGCTGGGCCATCGTCGATGCAACTTGGCAGGCCGCTTTCGGCCCGCTGCCGTGCCCCTTTTGTCGGGTTTGGCGTGCACTATATCACGTGTTGGAAAGGTTTCGGACTGATGCTCATCAATGACCCGAGGTCGGTCCGAGCCCCATAATCCTGACGCATAAGGCGCTTTTCCGTGCCCCCAGGGCGGAGTGAGCGTGCTCAAGGAGGGACGATGAATTTCGAGATTTATACGGACCGCGCCCGCGGTTTCGTGCAGGCGGCGCAGACCATCGCTCTGCGCGAAGGCCACCAGCAGCTGACGCCTGAGCATCTCTTGAAAGCGCTGCTCGACGATAGCGAGGGCATGGCCGCAGGCCTCATTCGCAAGGCCGGCGGCGACCCCCGGGCTGCACTTTTGGCCGTCGATGCCGCGCTCGCCAAGCGTCCGAAGGTTTCCGGCGGCGGCGCGGGCCAACCCGCTGCGACGCGCGAGCTCGCGCGCGTGTTCGACCAGGCCGAGAAGATCTCGCAGAAGGCCGGCGACAAGTTCGTCACGGTGGAGCAGCTCTTGCTCGCGCTGGCACTCGAGAAGGGCACCGAGGCGGCGAAAATCCTGGCTGATGCCGGCGTGACGCCGCAAGGCCTCAACACCGCGATCAACGATCTGCGCAAGGGCCGCACCGCCGACACCGCGTCGGCCGAGCAGGGCTATGACGCGCTGAAGCGCTACGCGCGCGACCTCACCGAGGCGGCGGCCGCGGGCAAGCTCGACCCCGTGATCGGACGCGACGAGGAGATCAGGCGTACCATCCAGGTGCTGTCGCGCCGCACCAAGAACAATCCCGTGCTGATCGGTGAGCCGGGCGTCGGCAAGACGGCGATCGCCGAAGGTCTCGCCTTGCGCATCGTCAAGGGCGACGTGCCCGACAGCCTCAAGGACAAGAAGCTGCTCGCGCTCGACATGGGCGCGCTCATCGCGGGCGCGAAGTATCGCGGCGAGTTCGAGGAGCGCTTGAAGGCCGTTTTGTCCGAGGTACAGGCGGAAGGCGGTCGCATCATCCTGTTCATCGACGAGCTGCACACCATCGTCGGCGCCGGCAAGACCGAAGGGTCGATGGACGCCGGCAACCTCTTGAAGCCGGCGCTCGCGCGCGGCGAGCTGCACTGCATCGGCGCCACGACGCTCGACGAATATCGTAAGCACATCGAGAAGGACGCCGCGCTGGCGCGGCGCTTCCAACCCGTCTTCATCAACGAGCCGTCGGTCGAGGACACGATCTCGATCCTGCGTGGCTTGAAGGAGAAGTACGAGCTGCATCACGGCGTGCGCATCACCGATTCGGCGCTCGTTGCCGCCGCCACGCTGTCCAACCGCTATATCGCCGACCGCTTCCTCCCCGACAAGGCCATCGACCTCGTCGACGAGGCGGCCTCGCGTCTGAAGATGCAGATCAACTCCAAGCCCGAGGCGCTCGACGCGATCGATCGCGAGCTGATGCAGCTCAAGATCGAGCGCGAAGCCTTGAGGAAGGAGAGCGATGCCGCCTCCAAGGATCGCCTCGGCAAGCTCGAGAAGGAGATCGCCGACCTCGAGGAGCGCAGCAAGGTCCTCACCCAGAACTGGGAGGCAGAAAAAGAGAAGCTCGGCAGCGCGCAGAAGCTGAAAGAGGAGCTCGACGCTGCGCGCACGCAGCTCGATCAGGCGCAGCGGCGCGGCGATCTCGCCAAGGCGGGCGAGCTTGCCTACGGTCGCATCCCCGAGTTGGAGAAGAAGCTCAAAGAGGTCGAGGCCCAGGAGCAGAAGGGCGCCATGGTTGAGGAGGCGGTGACGCCCGATCAGATCGCCGGCGTCGTCTCGCGCTGGACCGGCATCCCCGTCGACCGCATGCTCGAAGGCGAGCGCGAGAAGCTCCTGAAGATGGAGGACGCGTTGTCCAAGCGCGTCATCGGCCAGCGCGAGGCCGTCGATGCGGTCTCAACCGCGGTGCGGCGTGCGCGCGCGGGCCTGCAGGATCCCAACCGGCCGATCGGCTCGTTCATGTTCTTGGGCCCCACGGGCGTCGGCAAGACCGAGCTCGCCAAGGCGCTGGCGGCGTTCCTGTTCGACGACGACACGGCGCTCTTCCGCATTGACATGAGCGAGTACATGGAGAAGCACTCGGTCGCTCGCCTCATCGGCGCGCCTCCGGGCTATGTCGGCTACGAGGAGGGCGGCTCGCTCACCGAGGCGGTGCGCCGGCGCCCATATCAGGTGATCCTCTTCGACGAGATCGAGAAGGCGCACCCTGACGTGTTCAACGTGCTGCTGCAGGTGCTCGATGACGGGCGCTTGACCGACGGCCAGGGCCGGACGGTCGACTTCCGCAACACGATCATCATCCTCACCTCCAACATCGGCGCGGAGTACCTCGTCAACCAGAAGGAGGGCGAGGACACCGATGCCGTGCGCGATCTCGTGATGGCGGAGGTGCGTCAGAAATTCCGGCCCGAGTTCCTAAACCGGCTCGACGACATCATCCTGTTCCACCGGCTGAAGCGGGAGGAGATGGGCAAGATCGTCGACATCCAGATTGCGCGGCTGCAGAAGCTCTTGGTCGACCGCAAGATTACCATCGATCTCGACGACAAGGCGCGTACCTGGCTCGCCAACCGCGGCTATGACCCAGCCTACGGCGCGCGGCCCTTAAAGCGCGTCATCCAGCGCCACGTGCAGGATCCGCTCGCCGAGCAGATCCTCGCCGGCCGCATCAAGGACGGCGAGAAGGTGCATTTGAGCGTGCGCGACGGCGAGCTCGTCTTGAACGGCGAGCCGGTCAGGGCCGCGGCGTAACTCTCCCTCTCCCCGCTTGCGGGGCGCTTGCGGGGAGAGGGAACTGACGGTCGCTACTTGCTCGCCGTCATGACGGGCGCGAGATGACGCAGGTCGTCGATGCGGGCGCGCTCTTTCTGGAATTCGGCGAGCTGCCGTCCGGTGAGCTGGCGCTCGTTGGGCACCTGAATCTTCAGAGGATCGACGAAGCGGCTGTTGATCAGCACCTCGAAGTGCAGGTGCGGGCCCGAGGCAAGGCCGGTTGATCCGACATAGCCGATGATCTCGCCCTGGCGCACCTTGACGCCGGGGACGATGCCCTTCTTGACGCGCAGCATGTGCCCGTAGGCCGTCTGATAGCCGTTGGGATGCCGGATGCGTATATAGTTGCCGTATTGGCCCTTGCGGCCGGCCTCCTCGATGACACCATTGCCCGCCGCGAGCACGGGCGTGCCCGTGGCGGTAGCCCAGTCGACGCCCGTGTGCATGCGCCGCTCGTTCAGAAGCGGATGGAAGCGCATGCCGAAGCCGGAGGTGAGGCGCACGTTCTCGCCGCGCACCGGACGGCGCATCAGGAACTTGCGGGAGTTGTTGCCGTGCTCGTCGTAGTAGTCGACGACGCCATCGGGTGTGCGGTAGCGGTAGAAGGAATAGGTTTCGCCGCCGGTGGTGATCGCCGTGTAGAGCAGCTCGCCGGGAGGACCGTCGGGGCTCGCGCCGTCCTTCATGTCGAAAAAGAACTCCACCGAGTCGCCCGGGCTCAAACGTCGCCGGAAATCGGTCTCGGCGGCGTGGATCTTCATGATCTTCCAGATCTCGTCAGGCGGCACATGCTGCAAGAGACCGGCGTAGTAGAGGCTCGCATAAATGCTCGACGTGGAAGCCCGATCGCTGCCGCCGATCGCTACCTTTGCGATCTCCTCCTCGATGCCGGGCGAGCGGCTGGCGACGAACTCGCCCGAGGCGTTGCGCGTGACGGTGACGAGATGATCATGGCCGGCTGAGAACACGCTGAAGCGCGCCGGCTCCTTGCGGTCCTTCTGCGTGAGCGAGGGGACCAGCGTGATGCGCACCTCTTGCCCGGCGGCGAGGTTCGATGCGGGGAAGATGTTGCGCGCCGCCTCGATCATGCCGCGGGCTTGCCAGCTGTCGGCGCCGGCGCGGACCAGGATCTTGCTCAGGGTGTCGTTGTCGCCGACCTTCACGACGAGCGTCTGGCGGCCTTCGAGATCGGCGAGCGTGTCCTCCGCGTCCTCGCTCACCTTGGTGAGCACGGTGGTGTTCGGCGGCACGGCTTTGCTCGCGTTCGCGGCAGCGTCATCATCGTCGGCCGAGTGGTTGGCGTCGGCCTCGGCGCCGGCGCGGATCTTCTCGGCTTCCACCTCCGCCTCCTTCGCGCGAATGACGTGCTGGGCGACCTCCGTATCGTCGAGCGACTCTCCGTCCTCGGCGGGCAGGATACCGCCGAGAAGCTCGAGGACGTTGGTGGTGACGTTGCCCTGGTCCGCTGCGCTCGAGTCGCTATCCTTTCCGTCGCTCGTGGTGTCGTTGGCGTAGAGCTTCAGCGGGTTGAAGCTGGGAATTTTCGCCTCGTAGTCCGGCGGGACCGGAGCGAGGCGTCCCACGATGCGCACGTAAGGCTTGGCATGGATGTATTCGCGACCGCCGCGCCGCTGCTTCAAGGACTCGTTGATGAGATAGCGCACCGTCACCGCGCCGCTGGTGATCTGCAGCCGATCGCTCTTGGGCGTGGCCCATTTCAGGCCTTCGCTCGCGTGCGCGTACAACGCCCCGCGCCCGCTCAAATCGGCCTCGCCCATCGTGAGCGCCGGGAGGAACCCGCCCTTGGCCTCGCGCTGGTCGCTCGAGCCGTAGATGACGACGAAAA